>CAVVNY010000004.1:0-353940 GCA_963749625.1 uncultured Alphaproteobacteria bacterium
CGGCTCAGTGCTGGGATCGCTCGCGTTAGCTCACTTTGCCACCTACTCGAGCGCAAAAGCCGAATTGCCAACCTTTGCAGCAAAGCGCTGTTCGGCGGGAACTTGCAAAATACGATTGGGCGGTGACCTACATCGCTCCTCGGGCGGTGCAAACTGGCCTGATAACTCCAGCACTTCAAAAGTACGCGGAAATTACCGGAATGCGGATTGATGACCCTGTTGCCGTCTCCTCAAAAATCATTGCAGCGATCAAACAGCGCAAAAAGGACATCAGTATCGGCTTTCCGGAGAATATCTTCTCCCGCTTCAATGCACTCCTGCCGCGGATTGTCGACGCCGCGCTTGCAGGGAACGATCGCAAAGCAAGAAAAATATTCGCATCCTGAATCCGACCGTTGGCACTAAGAGAGAAGTCCGAGATGTCAAAAATAGTGAAATCAGCTGCCGCCGCACTTGTTGTGCTTCTACTTATTGGGGGTTGCAACAGTGTTCGAGCTGCCGGAAATCCAGCCCTCAACGCCGCAATATTGCAACTCTGCGCTTGAATGGGAACACGTCAAGTTTCAGGTCGACAATCGTGATGAACAGGAAAAACAGATGGCCGTCATTGCACAGCATGCGGTCAATAAAGAACAACAATTTCAGAATGCCCCGGCGGCAATGATCTGGGTCGGAATTATCACCAGCGAACAGGCTTCGATGGCGAATGAGAACAGTAGCCCCATCAAGGCTCTGATATACGCAAGACGCGCCCGCAATATTCTCAAAAGGCAGAGAAAATCGATCCCGTAGCTGTGGACGCAGGCGCGCCGACAAGTCTTGGTGTGCTTTACTATAGGGTCCCCGCATTTCCTTTGGGCTTCGGCGACAAGTCAAAAGCTCGGCATTACCTCCAAGAAGCAGTCAAGAATGCCCCGGATGGTTTGGATGCAAATTATTTCTACGGCGACTTTCTCTATGAGCAGCATGAGTACCCCGAGGCCGTGGAGTTTCTCAAACGCGCACTCACAGTGCCGGCCCATCCCGATCGGCCGCTTTGGGATCAGTCGCGACGTCTGGTGATTCAAGAGCTGCTCGCGAAGATGCAAAACTATGTTCATAATTGAAGACGAACCCCATAAAACAGGGTCAGGCAGTTTCGCATCACTATGCACACTCGGTTCAGCCCATGGAAAACAATTGGACAACAGTTGCGTCGGCCGCGCGGGGCTGCTGGAAGGCTTGTCGGGCGGGGATGGCCCTGATTAATCGCGGGCCGAACCAGGTCGCCATCGATGCCTTGAATATTTCGCCCGACGATACCGTCGTTGAGCTTGGCTTCGGTCCGGGGAGGGCCATAAGAACTTTGACCTCGATGGTTCCGCGCGGGAAGGTCCTCGGGGTGGACCATTCCGATGCAATGCTTGGTCAAGCTTCTCAATACAATAGACGTGCCATTCGAAATGGGCGTCTTCTGCTCCAGCTAGGCTGCTTCGATAAGCTTCCTTGGGCTGCGGAGACAGTCGACAAGATCCTTGCTGTCAACGTTGCCTATTTCTTTCGCGCAGATGGTGCGGAAATACGCGAAGCCAGACGCGTGCTACGTCCCGGCGGCATAATGGCAATCTATGCGACTGACAAATCAGTGATGGCTCGCTGGAAATTCGTTAGCGCTGAAACTCATCGTATCTTTGATCACAACGATCTTGTCGCGCTTATTCTGAATGGGGGATTTTCAAGCGATGAAATCTCCGTAGCTTCCATCACGCTCGCCTTTCGAATCCCGGGTCTCCTTGCCGTAATACGCAAGGAAACACACGGGATGTGAATGAAGCGCATCTTGCCAGAGATGCTTCCGCTGAAGTGTCATCCACGCAGAGATCCAGACTGAAATCGGACTCTGGCTCCGGATTGGATGCTGATAGTCCGCCTACCAGTAGCCTGCGGCGATGCATGAGCGGCGGTTAAAGGGGTTTCGATGTTCCAAGCAATGCAGATCGACAATAATACTGAGAATCTCTACGAGCGTTACATCAACCCGCAATGGGTCAGAATGCTCGACGTTTTGCAGATGAATGTAAGTTACGTCCGCTGTAGCGGAGCCGAACTTCATACCGCCGACGGCAGAACCATTCTGGACTTCAATTCGGGGTACTGCGTTCACAATGTCGGGCACAATCATCCCCGGATCATCGCAGCTCTCAAGAATGAGCTCGACAAGTCAGGACCGGCGATGCTGCAAAGCCACGTCGCCGACCTCGCCGGTAAACTTGCTGCGAGGCTTTGCGGACTCGCCGGTGGCCGCCTGACCAAAGCCTTCTTCGGAAGTTCGGGCAGCGAGGGCATCGAAGCCGCCATCAAATTCGCCCGGGCCCACACCGGACGCTCCGGCATTTTATCCGCATCGGGAGGATTTCATGGTCTCACATGCGGGGCGCTTTCCTTGATGTCGAATGCCTTCTGGAAGGAAGGATTTGGATCGCTGCTGCCCAATACAGAATTCATTCCGTTCGGTGACACCGAGGAACTGGAGCGGAAACTCGCCACCAAAGCGTTTGCCGCATTCATCCTAGAGCCGGTCCAGGGTGAGGGCGGCGTTATCGTGCCGTCGCGGGAGTATCTTTCTAAGGTTCAGGCACTTTGCCGCCGTTTCAATACACTTTTTGTCCTGGACGAGGTCCAAACTGGTCTGTACAGGACCGGTGCATTTCTCGCCGCACACCATTTTGCCGTCGAGCCCGACATGGTCGTTCTGGCCAAAGCCCTCAGCGGCGGGCTGGTCCCATGTAGCGCTGTGCTGATGTCAGATGCCATCTGCAATTCGGTCTATAGCTCGCTCAAGCGCGCGCTGATCCACACATCTACCTTCGGCGAAAACAGCCTGGCGATGCGGGCAGGCTTGGCCACCCTCGATATCCTCGAGGACGAGAAGCTCGGACAGCGCGCGACAATAGCCGGGGAGAATCTTCGTCACGCACTCGTCGAGCGTCTGGCAAAATATGAAATGATTAGCGAGATCCGCGGCCTTGGATTACTCAATGCAATAGAATTCAAGGCGCCTCGTTCACTCAAATATCGAATTCCTTTCGAGACATTCGCAAAAATCCATCCAGCAATATTCGGCCAGATTCTGGTCATGCGTATGTTTCGTGACCATGGAATATTAAGCCAGGTCTGCGGCAACGAATTCATGGTGTTGAAAATATCTCCACCGCTTATGGTCAATGACGAGCAACTCGATCATTATGTGTCAGCTATCGGGCAGGCTGTGGACTTGATGCACACTTCCAGCAGCTTCTGGACCGAAGCAATCGGTATCGCACAACGCGTCGTCGGATCCATATGAGCAGGGCCGATCACGCGGCGATTCATGTTTTTTTGAGCGAACCAACCATCACGCGGCGGTGCAGGCGAGCGTCTGCGTGGCTAAGTGAAAAATAAGTACCGTTTCATTGAGGAGATGCAAATGGAAATTCGTATGTGCGGCGGCGGAGCGAGGCAATTCCTATGAGGATAGCCGGCGTAGCGAGTGCGATGCCCGAGCATCGATATTCTCAGGACACTATCACTGCGGCGCTCAAAAGCATTTTTTGGGACGGTAAACTGGAAAGGCCAGAGAGGCTTGAACAGCTCCATTCCCGCGTCGGAGTGGACTATCGCCATTTGGCCTTTCCACTGGAGCGATATGGCCAGTTTGCTTCGTGGGGCGAGACAAACGCCGCCTGGTTCGAGGTGGCACAGGAATTGGGAATTCGTGCAATTGATGCAGCGCTCGATCGTGCGGGGATGTCCCGGCACGATCTGAATGCGCTGTTCGTGGTGTCAATAACAGGTATTGCAAGCCCTTCGTTGGATGCGCGATTGATTAATCGTATGCAGTTACGACCTGATATCAAACGTACTCCAATTTTTGGTGTTGGATGTGCGGGCGGTGCTGTCGGTCTGAGCCGAGCGGCTGATTACACGCTAGCCTATCCCGATCATACCGCGGCGGTTCTTGCAGTGGAGATTTGCTCGCTGACGATGCAACGCGACGATATGTCGACGGTAAATCTGATAGCGGCGGGACTTTTCGGCGATGGTGCTGCGGCGGTGGTCGTGAGGGGCTCCAAGACGGACAATCCCACATCAGCTGGTTCGCGAACCTCGGCGCGTGAGGGACCAAAAATTGTGGCCTGTGGTTCGGTATTCTATCCAGACACGGAAGAAATTATGGGTTGGGATATCTCCGAAAACGGATTCAGGGTCGTGCTATCGCCTCGCTTGCCGGAACTGATCAAGCAAAATCTGGCTGGAGATGTCGACACATTCTTAGGCAAGCACAATCTACGTCGTGGCGATATTGGCAACTGGGTGATCCACACGGGTGGACCAAAAGTGTTGAACGCTATTCAGGACACTTTGGGGCTGCAAGATAGCGATCTGGAACAATCGTGGAATAGCCTGAAGCGGTTCGGCAACCTTTCCTCCGCGTCAGTTCTCCTCGTGCTTGAGGAGGTACTAATAAATCATGCGCCTGAACCAGGGACCTATGGTGTGCTGCTTGCAATGGGGCCGGGATTCTGTTCGGAAATAGTATTGATGCGGTGGTGATCGTGCGCGCTATTCCATCGGAAACTGACGTTTTCGTAGTTGGCGGTGGTCCAGCCGGCCTCGCTTCTGCGATTGCTGCTCGCCGCAACGGTTATAACGTCGTGATTGCCGATAGCGCACGACCGCCTATCGACAAAGCTTGCGGTGAGGGCCTGATGCCAGATGGAGTCGCAGCATTGCGTCGGATCGGCGTGGGGCTGGGGCCCGAGCATGGGATACCATTCAGAGGCATACGGTTTCTCGACAATAAGATCGAAGCTGAAGCGGTCTTTCCAGACATTGAAAATTATGGGCTCGGTATTCGTCGAACCTTGCTCCATCGAATCCTGACGGAACGCGCGGAAAACGCTGGCGTCGTAACGTGCTGGCAATCGCGGGTAGAAGGTCTCGATCCTTCGGGGGTCAAGATTGGCGGTCGAACGGTGCGCTGCCGATGGATCATTGGAGCTGACGGATTTCATTCTCGGGTGCGCCAGTGGGCCGGGCTGCAGGCCGTTTGGAATGGCGCCCGTCGGATCGGATTGCGTCAGCACTTTCGCATACGACCGTGGACCGATTTTGTTGAGGTTTACTGGCACAATCATTGCCAAGCATATGTGACGCCTATAGGAGCGGACGAGGTGTGCATTGCGATGCTTGGAAGTGCAACGGGGGTGCGCTTATCGGAACTGCCGATATTGTTTCCAGTGCTTGCGAGCCGCCTCGGGAGCGCAGAGCCGATCGGTCGACAGCGCGGCGCAATTTCGATGTCCGTCAAATTTTCAGCCGTGACCCGAGGCCGAATCGCGTTGGTGGGAGATGCATCCGGGTCAGTCGATGCCGTTACAGGGGACGGGCTCGCCTTGGCGTTTCGCCAGGCAAATTCCCTCGCAACGGCTCTCGCTAGCGGAGATCTCAGTTCGTATGATGCCGTTCATCGCCAGATAGGCCGGATGCCTCGGTTAATGGCGCGTCTATTGCTCCTTATAGATGGCAAGGATGGTTTGCGGCGACGCGCGTTACGAACGCTAGCAGCGCATCCTCTCATCTTCAGCCGACTATTGGCTGTTCACGTGGGTGTGCTCCGTCCCTCTGAATTAACGCTCGGCGTCATTGAGTTTGCTTTTCGGATGCTCACGTCGCGAACGATACTAGAGCGAAAGGCGTAAGCTGGTCGAATGGACCGCAACCGCTGAAACGGAATCCCTCTCTGGGTCTCGGCGTAACGCCTCAAGTAGCCTCGCTGCGGCATTACATTCGGGTAAATTCTGATCATCTGACAAAGTTACCGTGTCGTCCGTGAATAACGGCTAAGCGATTGAATGTGAGTCTCTTTTTGCAGTTTTGGTCGATTTGAGATTGCAGGGTTTGCCCCCTGAGGGGGCGGAAGGCTGCAATTTCGTTTTTCGATTTTCTTTCTGCGCGAACCATGATTCCTTGGCTGCATCGGAGGCAACGATGCGGCCGAAGCAACACGAGACGACGGGATCAGGCGATCTGTTCCGGGCCAGGCTCGAGCAGATCATCAACATGAAGCACGAGCTGGTGCAGCTCGCCGGCAAGCTCGACTGGACATGGATCGACGGCGAGATTGCGCCGCTCTACAGCGACCAGGGGCGGCCGGGGGTCGAGACCCGCTTCGTGATCGGGCTGTTGCTGCTCAAGCACATTTACGGCCTGTCCGACGAAGGCGTGTGCGAGCGCTGGGTGCATGACCCGTATTTCCAGTATTTCACCGGGGAAGAGTTCTTCCAGCATGAGTTCCCGCACGAGCGCTCGGACCTGAGCCACTGGCGCAAGCGGCTGGGCGACAAGCTGGAACTGCTGCTGGCCGAGAGCCTGCGGGTGGCGCATGCGAGCGGCGCGCTGCGCACGAAGGATCTGGCACGGGTCACGGTCGATACAACCGTACAGCCCAAGGCTATTACCTTCCCGACTGACGCCAAGCTGCTGCATGCGGCGATCAGGGGCCTTAACCGCCTGGCCCGTCGGCATGGGCGTGCGGCTGCGGCAATCCTATCTGCGCATCGCCAAGCAGGCGGCGATGATGGCGGGGCGCTATGCCCACGCCAAGCAGTTCAACCGCCATCGGCGGCAGTTACGCATCCTGCGCACGCGGCTCGGCCGCATCATCCGCGATATCGGCCGCAAGATTGTCGGCCTGCCGGCCTTGGAGGAGGCATTCCAATGGCCGCTGGCTCGCGCCAGCCAGATCCGTTCGCAGCAGCAGCGCCAGCGCGGCTGGAAGCTGTATTCCTTCCATGCCCCAGAGGTCGAATGCATCGGCAAGGGCAAGGCCAGCGCGCCCTATGAGTTCGGCGTCAAGGCTTCGATTGTCACCACCAACGCCCGCGCCCCGGGCGGCCAGTTCGTGCTGTACGCCAAGGCGCTGCCGGGCAATCCGTATGACGGCCATACCTTACGCGCTGCCATCGAAGACACCGAAAGGCTCACCGGGCGCGAGATCGAGCGCGCCTATGTCGACAAAGGATACCGCGGCCACGATGCGCCGAACCCACATCGCGTCTTCATCTCCGGGCAGAAGCGCGGCGTGTTCGGCGCCATCAAGCGCGAGCTGCGACGCCGTTCCGCCATCGAGCCCGTGATCGGCCATATGAAAGCCGAGGGCCATCTTGGCCGCTGCTATCTCAAGGGAACCGCCGGCGATGCCGCCAACGCCATCCTCACCGCCATCGGCCACAACCTCCGCCTCGTCCTCGCCTGGCTGAGGATGCTTTTGCGCCTGATCCTGGAAGCGCTATGGCGCTCGCTCGCTGTCCATCTCGAGCTCAAATCGGCTTCTTAACGGACGACTACCGTGAAACACTTGGCGGCTAACTTCATCCCGCGCTCCCCCGATGCCGAGCTTGTCATCCGCGCGATCGAGCCGAAGCCAGTCGCACAGGCCGTCGCCTAGGCTTCCGGCCAAGAGGGGCGGTGCCCGATGAGCACCGCCCGTCGTCGGTCAGGCGTCCTTGTTGGAGGATGTCGCAATAGCGGTTTGTTCCGATTTTGTCATCACTCGGCGGCGTCGATTTCCTCGACGCGCCGCAGATGATTCCACAGCGGCCGGTCGCGCCGGCTGCGGTATTCAATCCGCCTCGCGAGTTGTTCCTCGCTGTAGCGTTCGCGGTAGATCGCTTCGATAAGCGCCTCGCGATCCGAGAGCATCGGATCTGCGCCGATGGCTTTGGCACACCACTCGTCCAGCCAGTCGGCCCATAACGTCATCATTTCCCGTTTGCGACGGATGGCAGGGTCGGAGGAGTAGAACTTGCCAGTCACGTCATCTGGCTCAGTCCCTTCCATGTGGTCCAAAATGACCTTTGCTTCCGACTTGTGAAATCCAAGGTCCCGTTCGCCGTAGGTGCTGAAAGCGTAACGCACGAAGTGCGGCGAGAAATCGACGCCGGGCAGGGCGCTAAGATAGTTGTTGAGCAGGCCGACGTCGGCATGACCGGCCGGGACACCTTCGGAGATCATGCCGCGCGTGCGCCTGGCCGGGAAACAGCCAGCCAGGCCCATCTTCACTATCTGATAGCCGGTCGAGCTTCCTGACCGCTTCGGCGCCCCAGCCGACGAGGGGGACCAGATGGCTCCGGTTGCCGCGCTTGCTGCCGGATTTTCTGTAATACGGAGGCACGAACCACGCCTCCTCGTCCGGAGTTTCCGCGTATGTCTTGAAGCGCCAGCGGTTTGCGCCGATCACCGCCCGCCGGCGCTGCACGCTGGCGAACAGAAGTTGAAGGCCGAGCGAAACTCGGTCAGGCAGCACGCCGGCGCGGGCAATCGCCAGTGCGCGGCCAAGTTCGATTTCCGGCGGCGCGTCGCCGCGCTCTCTATCTTCGTCGATCCGGTTTGGATCTCCGATCTCGTTCCGCGTTCGGTCCGGAGCCTTGGCCCGCAGCAGGAGATTAGGTACGACCGAGGTTTCCTCCTGCCGCTCGCCATCCGCCAGGAAGGTCCACATGCTTTTCAGCACGCGTAAAACGCCTTCGGCCATCGTCTCGGCGCCGCGGCCGTGTATTGCGGCGACGGCCATCAGGATCTGATTGCGGGTGATGGATGCGACGGGGAGGCCGTTGAAACGATCGAGTTCCGGGGGCCTGAGTTTGCCCGCATAATCGCGGTGGGTGTCCGCTCTTTTCTTGGCAAGTACATGGGCCAGAAACTCTTCCTTGGCCTTTTCGTATGGCCAAGACGGCGGCCCCTTCTTTACTGCCAGAGCTTCTTGCCGGGCGATCGACATTCCCGTCGTGAATTCGCGGACGACTTTATCGGGATTGAGGTCTTTCCGGCACATCTGTTTGACCAGCATCGCTCGGCTGCGCGCGGTCGCCAGACAGGCGAGGCCGTCCACGTCTTCGTCGCCCTCGCATACACCCCCGATGTCCCAGCGGCGCTGCAGCTCATTGAGGCGGCCGCGCACCGTCCATCGGGCTCCCGTCGGCTGCGCGCGAAGCTGCAGGCCCGGCATGAGGCCGTCGGCTTTTGCCCAGCGCTTGCCGGCGCGGCTGTCGCGGATTGCGGCCTTGACGGTTGCGGCGGTGAGGGCGGCCGGCATGGTCAGGCCGCCCTCGGCAGTTGTGCTTGGTCACACTTACGCATACGCCTCGCCTTGGTCACAGGGTTGGTCACACATAGGCTAAGAAACGCAGACGGGGCGGTAGTGTCAATAGATCAAGGAAAAGTACTCTGTATGAGCGAATATCATTTAATATCAATGGGAAGCTTAGCGGCCTAAGCTTCCCATAAGTGCCCCTTAACGTATGCTGATTTACGAATCTGAGCTGACTCTTAATCAGCGGGTCCCAGGTTCGAGCCCTGGTGCGCCCACCACTTCCCGACAATAAACTCCCGTAGATACAAGGTGCTAGCGGGCGCCCGTATTGGGGTAGCGCCGCATTTCACCGAATTTGGCGTGCCAGGGTAGCATTGAGGTGGCAGCGAATAAATTGATAGGGATACTTGGAGCGCAAACCGAAACCCGAGTTCAAATCTCACTCCTTTCGCCAACATGCCGTGCCAATCGGCTAGCTGTTGCGGTTTTGAGGCGAGAAAATATGTTCAACCAGACTATGAAATTGGATCACCGCGGCACTCCGCCGCAATGACACTCGCCGGCCTTCTGGATCGCGAGACGACCGAAATAATAGCGCTTCCCGGTGGCAGTCACTCTGCGTTAGTTCTAACTCCGAGATGGATCCATTTTACCGCACCGGTCGCGGCCCAGGCGGTTCTTGCAAGGCGTTAGTGCTTGCGGCATGCAAACGGCTATACCTCGAGTGCGAGAAGGCTCTTTAGCGGCGCGGCGCATCGGCCCCCATTCGGCTCGCGGATTGCCGCCGTCGACTAGGCGGCAGGAGACAAAGGCCAAACCCTTATACGTTTTTGCTGTGCGCATTCGATGCACACTACGCACCTCTATGCGTCGGCGCTGATCGCCGTTCCAAACGCGCCGCACTACGGTTGTCGTAGGCCGCACGGCGACACTGCCGTTCCTGATCCGGCGCATCGATCGCTCACTCGATTATCCGCAGCCGTTGTGGATGTGATCGATGCAACGATTCCGAGTATCGACTTGGAGTCTTAATTTACGTACATCAGTTCCAACATCGGCAACGGAGGTGGCTACATCATTACTTTCGGAATCGAGGGACTCTAATCTTTGCGGTCTGGAACGGTGAACAAGGTCCGTGATTCAACACGGTGACGGCCGGCGAAAAGGGTGCTTGAGTGCATAGGGGGTGGAAGCATGAATAAAAAATATAGACAATTCGGACGGTTCTCTGTTCAGGCGCTGCGAGCGGCTGTCGTTTTGCTGGCGGCGCTGGCGGCCGGTCAAGCTCGCGCCGCATGGCCCGAGCATACGATCACGCTTATCGTCCCATTTCCCGCCGGCGGCCCCACCGATCTACTGGGTCGATTGCTGGCAGCGGAGCTGTCCGCGAGGCTTGGAAACACGGTCATTGTCGAAAATCGTGCCGGCGCGGCGGGTAATATTGGGATCGCCGCCGCCGCACGCGCGACGCCCGACGGTTACACGCTGATGGTCGTCACTGGCGTACTACTGATCAATCCGAACGTCTCGAAAGTGACTTACGACCCGGTCAAGGATTTCGAACCGATTGCTTATCTCGGCGCTTCGCCCAACGCCATCATCACCCGGCCGGCCTCGGGCATAACCAGCATTCCGGATCTGATCGCAAAAGCCAAAGCAAATCCGGGCAAGCTCACTTATGCCACGGCCGGTGTCGGCAGCCTCTCGCATCTCGCCGTTGAGTTCGTGAAGCTGCGTGCGGGCATCGAAATGATTCATGTTCCCTACAGCGGCGCGGTGCCGGCGCTCCAGGCTGCTATGTCCGGTACGACCGACATCGCCTCCGTCCCGATTGCCAATTTGATTGGTCACATCCGCGCCGGCACGCTGAAGGCCCTGGTCCAGACCGGCAGCGACCATTGGGTGGACATGCCTGACGTTCCGACGATGGCGGAAGCCGGCATTCCGAATGCCGTGGTCGAAACCGAACAATATTTTCTTGCGCCGGCCCACACGCCGGCGCCGATCGTGAAGCGTCTCACTGAGGCGACGAACGCTGTCCTGCAAAATCCTGAGGTAAAGGCCAAAATGCTTAAGGCCGGCTTCCTGGTGAAATACGAGGGGCCGGATGCGCTGCGTGCGCGTATCGCACGCGAAGTACCGTTGTGGAAAGAGGTGGTTGAGCGCGCCGGGATCGGAACAAAATAGGAGCGCATTGCCATTGTCCGGCTAGCGAACCTGTCTCACTTTACTGTTGTGCTACTCAGAGAACTCTAACTTTCAACCTTCGGTGCAAGAAACCGCGGACAGCGTTCAAATGTTGGCCCTGCGAAAGCTGAGACGATTGACCAACGTCAATGCACCTATGCAATTTCCCAGTGCTATTGTGCGGGAAATACAGGAAGACTTGATGTAAGTTTGCGATGATCGTCCAATTGGAAAGATCGCGCTCGGCGATCGACGCGCGGCCGATACGCTAAATGCAAGTCAAGCTGGGGTGTAACTGACAATGTCTGACCATGAAGAGCACAAGGTCGTTTACGTTTCTCACCCCGGAAGCGGCTTGGCGCGATCCAATTTTCCTCTGGTCTCTCACGTATCCGGTTCGAAGATCGTCAGGTCACTGCCTTTCTATATTCCTGACGATGTCCGGCTCTATGAGATCAAGACGTCACGCGGCAACTTCTCGCGCCCCAAAAAAGAAGTGCAGATGCCCTTTGCGTTTGCGGCCAAACGGCGTGTGCACTCATCCACGCGCGTCAAATACCCGCTGCTGCGAACTGATTGGAGCCCCGACAATCCAAACACGGAGCAACGAGGCAAGAGCGGCTACCGGCGGATCAGTTGGGATCAGGCGCTGGATATTATCGTCGATCAGCTCAAGCGCATTCGCGAAAAATACGGCTCGATGGAGCCCGTCCTGGTGCAGGCGGACGGTCACGGCCAGAGCGGCTATCTGCAGTCGCTGCACTTCTGGGGACATTACCTCTTCGACATGATGCGCGAACGCCTGGGTTGGGGATGGTGGACCCAGCAGGTGCGCAATCCCGATAGCTGGGAAGGCTACTACTGGGGCGCTAAGCACGTCTGGGGCTTCGACAATACCCTGGGCGAGCCATATCAGGACGCGGTTTGGGACGATGTGCTCGAGCATGCCGAGATGGTGATCTTCTCCGGCAACGATCCGGAGGCGACCGGGTTGGGCATGTCGGGATCGATTGCGCTAGAAATGCCCAAATGGCTCAAGCGCGCCGGCATCAAGATCGTCGCCATCTCTCCCGACCTCAATTACGCGGCCGCCATTCACGCCGACAAATGGATTCCGGTGAAGCCGAATTCGGATGCGGCGCTCTATTTTGCTCTGGCGCATACCTGGATCGTTGAGGGCAATTACGACAAGGAATACGTCAAGACGCACACCACCGGCTTCGACGAGTTCAAGAAGCACGTGCTGGGAGAAGACGACGGCATTGCCAAGACGGCAACCTGGGCGGAGAAGATGACCGGCGTGCCGGCACACACGATTCGCGCCTTGGCCAGAGAGTGGGCCAGTAAGAAGACCACGCTGTCGGTCTATTTCGGCGGTGCGAAAATCAGAGGCACGTTGTCGCATCTGGTCGGGCGGCTGGAGGCCTATGTGCTGGCGATGCAAGGCATCGGCCGCCCGGGACGGCAGTTTCTACGGACGGGAGCGCCGTCCTTCTACAAGAAATCGCTGGCGCAAGTGCCGCGCTATCCTGAGGTCGACCGGCTCGGCATACCCTTCAATCCCATGATCGAGTATGCGATCGGGCACGGGCCGAAATCGCCGGTGTTCATCCCACGCACGCTTGCGACGGAAGCGATTCTTTGTCCTTCGGTCGAGTGGAAAAGCACGTCCGCCGCCTTGGCGAAGACCGAGGACCAGTTCAAGAGCTATCACTTCCCTCCCAACAAGGACCACCCCGGCATCCGGATGGTGTGGAACGAGAACGGCAGTCAGCCGGGCAGTTGGGGCAACGGCTACCAATGGCTGGAGGCGCTCCGCGCGCCGCGTATCGATTTCGTTGTCGGCGTGCATCCGTGGTTCGAGAACGACATCCCGTTCTCCGATCTGATCCTGCCGGCGCAGACGAACTATGAGCATGAGGATCTGCTGGCGGTGCAGCGCAGTGACATCCTTGCCATGTTCTACCAGGCGCAGGCGATTGAGCCGGTGGGCGACTCCAAGAGCGACTACGAAATTCACCGCATGATCGGACAGCGGCTGGGCCTGGACGAAGCGTTCCCGCCTGCTGGCGAATGGCTGCAGAAGACCTATGAGCGGACGCTGGCCAAGACCAAGCTCGGGCTGAGCTGGGACGAGTTCAAGCAGAAGCAATACGTCGTCTATGACTGCCCGACCTGGGACGAATGGGTGGACATCAAGAAGGACCACGGCTACGGCCCGAATGAGGGCGGTCTTCACTGGTACTGGGCCACGGCGAAAGGGCTGGAAACACCGTCGGGCAAGATCGAATTCGTATCGGGACGCATCGCGGCGCTTGATCCTGACAACAAGGAACGGCCGCCGCTGGCGAGATGGATTGCGCACTCCGAACAGCAGGGCTCCGTCAGGTCGCAGGAGTATCCTCTGGCGGTGATGTCGAACCATCCGCGATTTAGGTTCCACGTTCAGGGCGACGATATCGACTGGATTCGCGAGATTTCGAAGGTCCGCGGGCCGGACGGGTACATGTATGAGCCGTGTTGGATTCATCCGAGCGATGCGGCGCCGAGGGGCATCGCCGAGGGCGACATCATCATGGTTCACAACGACCGCGGCAGCGTGCTGTGCGGCGCCGTGGTGACGGAACGGATTATCCCGGGCGCCTTGTCCATCGAACATGGCGCCAACATCGACACGGCGAAGCTGCGGAACAAGCTGGTCGATAGAGGCGGCTGCATAAACCTCATCTCCCCGTCGCCGACGGAAAAATACGGCGTCGGCAAGGAGATCAGCATTCCGGAAATGAACATCAGCGGATTCTTGGCGCAGGTTGAGAAAATCGACACCACTGAAATCGTGGCCGGCGTGGGGATCGACCGCGGCTCGGCGTTGCAGGGTTGATCGGCAAAGGTTGATTGCACAAATGAGTAAGAAGTCATTTCTGATTGATGTCGACAAATGCAGCGGTTGCAGCCTGTGTATCATCGCCTGCAAAGACGAGCATGTCGGCAACAGCTATGCGCCGTGGACGGCGACTCAGCCCGATACCGGCCATTTCTGGATCGACGTGATCCCGGTCGAGCGGGGCGAGACACCTCGGGTTAAGATGTCTTATCTGCCGCTGCTCTGCCAGCACTGCGAGAACGCGCCTTGCATCAAGGCCTGTCCCGAGGATGCCATCAAGCGCCGCCCCGACGGGCTGGTCTGGATCGATCCGGCCCTATGCAACAATTGCGGTCTTTGCGAAGACGCCTGTCCTTACGACGTCATCTATATGAACGAGGATCTCGGCATTGCGCAGAAATGCACGGGCTGCGCGCACCGCGTTGACGAAGGACTACTGCCCCGCTGCGCCGAAGTGTGTCCCCATGACGCTATTCTGTTTGCCGACGAGGCCGACAGCATTCTCAAGCAAAAGGGTGACGCTAAGCCGCTCGAAATCTTTCACCCGGAGTATCAGGCCGAGCCGCGGGTTCACTGGAGGGGTTTGCCCAAGCCGTGGATCGCCGGCATCGTCATCGACGCCGGCGCCGACGAGGTGATTTCAGGCGCCGCAATCACATCGACCGACCTCTTTGACGATCGCGCCGTCACCGTGCGCTCGGACGAGTTTGGCGATTTCTGGATTAGGGATCTGGACAAGGACCGTAAGTACAGCGTCGAGATCAAGAAGGAAGGCTACGAAGGCTTCCGTGCCGTTGTGACGACGGATGGTGACCAGGATCTGGGCGCGGTCCGCCTGAAAAAGACGAAATAGGCCGCGCGGCGCCAATGAACATTCAGGACGACGAGACCTTTGATGTCGTGGTCGTCGGCGGCGGCGGCAGCGGCCTTGCCGCGGCGGTCGAAGCGGCGCGCTTCGGACGCAAAGTGGTGTTGCTCGAAAAAAATCCCGCGCTTGGCGGCACCACCATTCGTTCGGTTGGCTCGGTGACCTCGACTTGTACGCCTTTGCAGTGGAACAAAGGTATTCACGATGTTCCGCAGGCGCACTTCGAGGACATGGCGCTGTTTGCCGACAATCGCGGCTTTGCCGAAAAAGACAATCTCGAACTGCGGCGGCTGCTGGTCGAGCATTCGCCGGACATGGTGCAGTGGCTGATGGACATGGGCGTCGTGTTCTTCGGCGCCATGCCCGAGCCGCCGCACCGCCTGCCGCGCATGCACAATGTCCTGCCCCATGCGCGCTCGTATCTTTATCACCTGGAGAAGCGCGCGCGAAAGCTCGGCGTGGAGATACGCGTTGGCGTCCGAGCGATAAAGCTGTTGCGCGACAATGCGACAATCGTTGGCGCCGAGGTCTTGACCGGTCAGGGCGGCATCCGCCGTATTGGTGCGACGCTCGGCGTCATTCTTGCCACCGGCGACTACAGTTCGGCCAAAGAGATCAAGGCTCAGTTCATGTCGGCCGATCTCGCCGACATCGAAGGCATCAATCCGACCAGCACAGGCGACGGTCAGCGCATGGTGCAGGAGGCGGGCGGCGACATCGTGAACGGCGAGATCATGCTGGGACCGGAGATTCGCTTCGTCGCGCCGCCCAGCAAGAAATTCATAGACCTCATTCCGCCGATCAAACCGATTGCGCTCGTCATGCGCTGGGCGATGAATTATCTGCCGTCGTGGCTGCTACGGCCGTTTCTGATGATGTTCGTTACGACCAATCTGGCGCCGTCGCTCAATCTGTTTAAAAAAGGCGCGATTCTCGTCAACAAGGAAGGAATGCGGTTCGTCGACGAACGCAACGGGCCTGAGCTCGCAATTCCGCGCCAGCCCGAACGCATCGCCTACGTCCTGATGGACCAAAAAATCGCCGCCGAGTTCAGCGCGTGGCCGAATTTCATCTCCACAGCGCCCGGAGTGGCCTATGCCTACCTCGCGGACTATCGGCGCAACCGCAAGGACGTCTTCTTCGAAGCCGAGACACTCACCGAACTTGCCACAAAGCTTGGGATGCCGGCCGGTACGCTGGAAAGGACAGTCGCCGAGTACAACGGCAATCTCCCCACAGGATTGCCGCCGATTGATCGCGCGCCCTATTGTGCGCTTGGCCCGGCCAAAAGTTGGATCGTCTTTACCGACGGGGGCGCCCGCATCAACAGCAAATTTCAAGTTGTCGACCGCGGTGGCCAGCCGATCGCTGGGCTCTACGCAGCTGGCTCTGCCGGGCAGGGCGGGGTGCTGCTCGAAGGCCACGGGCATCATCTCGGCTGGGCTTTCGTATCGGGCCGCCTGGCGGGCCGCAGCGCAGCGCTTGGCAACGCCGAATGGACCGAAGCTGCGCTCGCTGCGCGGCGCGCCACCAGCCGCGTGAAATGACCGAGTAAGACTGACATCGGTAAGAAATCGCAAAAAAGCGGGATGACGCAATGAGCCAAAAACAAATTCACGTCGTTTTCGCCGAAGAAGACGCCCTGTTCCGGCTGATGGAAATGGGTTTGCGGCGCGCGCTGACGCCGGAAGGCGAAAAGACATTGCGTTACTTCTTCGGCGAGGATTTCTCCGCGCCACTTAATGAGTTGACAACGATGGCCGATCGGCTCGAATTGCCGCCGGAAATCGAGACCACCGTCTGTCAGAGCGAAGAAATACTGGATCGGACTTTGCCGTCTGCGGATTTTGTCGTTGTGGAAGCCTCAACCCTTGGCAAAAAACAAGTGGAGGCCTGTGGGAGCAAAACACGGCTCATCCAGCAATTCGGCCGTTCCTACGGCAATATCGATGTCGCAACGGCGCACAAGCTGAACATTCCCGTCGCCAACCTTGCTCGACTGAGCAGTCAATCGAGCGCCGACCATATTACGGCGCTTATCCTCGCGCTTGCCCGCAATCTGATGGAGGCGCATCGCTCGGTCGTTGGGCGCCGGGATCCGGCGGCGTCGCCCGCCTTTGCCGAGGATCCGCCGCGGAACAAGTTCAACTGGGCGGGGATTCGCAATTTCAAAATCCTTTCGCGCAGCACCCTCGGGTTCATCGGGCTCGGTGAGAATTCCGGGTTTGTCGCTCGGCGGATGCGCAGCATGGGGATGCGCGTGCTCTATTTCAAACGAACGCGACTGAGCCCGGAAGAAGAAGCGAATTTTGGCGGCGTTTCCTACGCCCCGCTTGATGAATTGTTGGCGCAATCCGATTTTGTATCGCTGCATATCCCATACGAAAAAAGCACCGAGAAGTTCGCGGGGCGCGAATTTTTTGCCAAGATGAAGCCCGGCGCCCACTTGATCAATACCGCGCGCGGCGGGGTTCTCGATGAAGTGGCCTTGTACGAAAGCCTCAAAGCCGGACATTTGGGCGGCGCCGCGTTGGACGTCTATCGGTACGAGCCGGTTCCTTCGAATACGCCTCTGCTTGAACTCGACAACGTTCTGTGGACCCCGCATATCAGCGGTGGTGACCCAAATTATATGATCAACGAATCCGAAGCGGTGTTGGCCAATATCTCAAGGGTCTTCCACGGGAAGGCTCCGCAAGGTCTGATCCCGTAGTCTGTTTTGTAGTGGCCGAAGCCGCTCTTTCTTTCGCGGCGGCATCGGCGCTACGAGCGCATTGCACGACCTCAGGGCGCCTCTTCCTTAAATTCCGTGTTGTGCTTGGGGAACCAGACGTAGCCCTTCAGCATGTAGTGCCAATACATCAGCGGCAGGCCGGTCAGCTTGATCCACCAGCCGACCCAGCGCTCCTTCGACGGATTGAGCGGCAAGGTCGGCGTGACTTTGCCGCCGTAGCAGAACTCCGCCAGGATGGTCTTGCCGATCGCCGTCGTCAGCGGACACGAGGCGTAGCCGTCATAGGCGCCGGGCACGAGTTTGCCGGCGGCCGCGCTGGCGATTTCGTTGGCCACCACCGGCGCCTGCTTGCGCACCGCCGCCGCGGTTTTTGAATTCGGCGTCGAGCAGACGTCGCCGAGCGAATAGATATTCGGATAACGCACGTGCTGCATGGTGGCCTGGTTGACCTCGACCCAGCCGGCGGCATTGACGAGCGGGCTCGATTTGATCTCGTCGTGCGGCGACTGCGGCGGCGAGACGTGCAGCAGGTCGAACGGCACGCTCTCGCGTTCGCCCTTGCGCGTTTCGCCGACGAATTCGAAGGTCGCGGTCTTCGCCGTTCCGTCAACCGCCACCAGGTTCTGCTGATAGTGCACGCCGATGCCGTAGCGGGCGGCGACCTTGACCAGCGCGCGCGCGAAATAGGGCACGCCGAAAATCGCTGGCGCGTGGGTGAAGAAGTCGAGCTTGCAATCTTTCAGGATGCCGCGGCGGCGCAGGCGGTCGGCGATGAGGTAAACGATCTTTTGCGGCGCGCCTGGGCATTTGAACGGCATCGGCGGCTGGGTGCATACGATTTTGTCGCCGGCTTTGAGCGTCTGCACGCAGTCCCAGGTATAGCTCGCCGTTTTCGGAGAATAGTTACTGCACACGCCGTTGCGCCCGAGCGTCTCGCTCAAGCCCACGATCTTGTTCCAATCGAGCTTCACGCCGGTGCAGACCACCAGATAATCGTAAGTGAGCGCCTCGCCGCTGAGCAGGTGCACGGCATTCTGTTCGGGCTCGAAGGTCTTGGCGGCGCCGCGGATCCAGGTGACGCCGGACGGCATCACACTCGCTTCCGGACGATGGGTTTTTGCGAGCGGATAAACGCCCGCCCCGACCAAAGTGAGCGACGGCTGGTAGTAATGTTCCTGCTGCGGCTCGACCACCGCGATGTCGAGGCCGCGGCTGCGCCGCCGCAGGATCGCGGCCACCGTGATGCCGGCGGTCCCGCCGCCGACGATAAGAACCTGATGATGCTGCCCGTTCGGCATTGGCGAATTTCTCCCTGGGTTATTTTTGAGCGCTCGAAAGAACGCCTCTTATTGGGCCGGCGTAGCGTGCCGATCCGTTGCGAGCTTACTATATATTGTAAAAATACAATATGTTTTTAGCGAGCGGCGGCCGCTATCGTTGCGTCTTTCATAGATAGCGGGCGATGACCATACGCTGTATCTCGCTGGTGCCTTCGTAGATCTGGGTGAGGCGAGCGTCCCGGTACATGCGTTCCACCGGAAAGTCGGACATGTAGCCATAGCCGCCATGAACCTGGATTGCCTTTGAGCAGATCCATTCGGCCACTTCGCTGGCGAAGAGCTTGGCCTGCGAGGCCTCCGCCACTGCGGGCTCGCCGGCATCGCGGCAACGCGCGGCGTGCTGCCACATTAGTCGCGCCGCGTTCAACTTGACTTGCATGTCCGCGAGCAGATTGGCCACGCTCTGGTGCTCGATGATCGGCTTGCCGAACTGTACTCGCTCCTTGGCATATTTCACCGCCGCATCAAGCGCCGCGCGTGCAATGCCGGTTGCCTGCGCGGCAATGGCCGTGCGGCTGGCTCCGAGGTTGCCGAGCGCGATCGAAAGGCCTTGCCCTGGCTCGCCGAGCAGGTTCTCGGCGGGGATGGCGCAGTTGTCGAAGCTTATGGCGCACGTATCCGATGCGCGCATGCCGAGTTTGTGTTCCGCCGGATGCTTGACGACGCCGGGTACATCGGTTGGCACGATGAAGGCCGAGATGCCCTTCTTGCCGCTGCTCGGATCGGTGACTGCGAACACGATTGCGACGCTGGCGCGCCGGCCGTTGCAGATGAACAACTTTTCACCGTTTAAAACCCATTTGCCGGATTTGAGTTCGGCGCGCGTGCGCAGGTTGTTCGCCTCTGACCCGGCTTGTGCTTCGGTAAGACAGAATGCCCCGATCTTGCGGCCGGAGGCGAGGTCGGGAAGAAAAGCGCGCTTCTGCGCCTCAGTTCCGTAATTGGCGATCGGGGCGCAGCCGACAGCGTTATGCACTTGAACCAGGACCGAAGTTCCGCCGCAGCAGGCGGCGATCTCCTCCACCGCTAGCCCGAACGAAACATAGTCGGAAAACGTGCCGCCATGCTCCGGCGCGACCATCATGCCGAGCAGTCCCATCGCGCCGAGTTTGCCGACGACCGCATCCGGCAAGCTGCAGTCGCGGTCCCATTGTGCGGCATTGGGAGCCAACTCTTGGCTCGCGAACTTCCGGACCGAGTCGCGAAGCATGCGCTGTTGGTCGTTGAGGTCATCCATCGGCATGTTGCGTTTCCTCGTTCGCGAGTTGGCTCTGTTTCATCGGGGGGTCAGAGAACACTACCGGCAAAATCAGCAATGGCTTTGAGCGTTGGCTTTGCATTGTCTTTATGCGGCGCGTGGCCGACGCCGGGAATAACGGCAATTTCGAGCCGGCAACGACATGCCGCTTCCGCCACGTCGACTTGAGCCATGGTGCTGTACGGGTCGTCTTCGCTTTTGACGATCAGCATCGGAGCGGCAATCTGCGAAAGTTCACGCGTCAGATCGAAAGATTTGAAGTGTGGGTCGAGCCACATGCCGCTCCAGGCCGCGAACATAGTGTCGACATTGGCATGATGGCGCGCCAGCCGTGCGCGCAAATCGGTCGTTTCGTAGTTTATGATCATCTGCCTTATCGCATCGAGATTCTTCTCTTCGACATTGAAATGCGGCTCTATGAGAACAAGGCCGCTGATGCGCGGGTCTTGCACCTTGCCGGCATATATGGCGGCTATCGACGCACCATCGCTGTGGCCGAGGAGGAGACCTCGTTCAAATCCGATCTCTTGGAGAACCCGCGGCAGCACTTCCTGCGCCTCGCGATGCATGGCATCGGGAGGCCGGGGCAAAATGATCGAAGAGGAATGGCCGTGCGCCGGTCTCGAATAAGCGAACACGCCGGCGCCGGTTGCTTCCGTCAGTTGCTGCGGGAAATCGCGCCATGTGCTGACCGATCCCAGTCCTTCATGCAACATCACGATCGTGGGGGCCACTGAAGGCTTTGGTCCAAACCACGTGCCCTCAATCGACATCGCATCAATCGAAATCTGCATGTTACAATTCACATCAAAAGCCAAATTGACCAGTCAATCTCGAATTCGTCGTGCCCTTGCGGCTCCATCATCAACATCCGACCGGGAGATCGGCAATCCGTTTGTCTCAATCGCGCAGCGCCTTGCGATCGATCTTGAGTAGCGTTGTGCGCGGGAGCTGGTCGAATAACGCGGAACGAGGCGGGGATCTTGTAGGAACCGAGCGGCGCGACCGCTTGTTTGAACTCTTCGATAAGCGCTGAGCTCTGCTCGAAATTGTCGCGCAACACGAGGAACGCGCGCGGCTTGGTAAGTCCGTCCGCGTCCTCAAAAGATACCACTGCGGCCTCGCGCACCGCCGGGTGACGCGTCAATGCCGCCTCGATCTCGATCGGCGACACCCAGAGCCCCTTGACCTTGAACAAGTCGTTGTTGCGGCCGCTGAACCAGAAAAACCCCTCTTCATCGAATGCAAGGATGTCGCCGGTTCGTGTCCAATCGCCAAAAAACGTTTCGCGCGACTTGTCATATTTGCGCCAGTAATAAAAGCAGGCGGTACGGCTCTTGACCCACGCTTCGCCCGGGACGTTTGGCTCGGTGACGTCCTGCCCATCGGCTGAGACGAGCCGGATTTCGTAGCCGAATACCGGCTTACCGAGGCTACCCCGCTTGAAGGCCGGGCGACGATTGGCGATCCATTCGTAAGTAATCTCCGAACTGCCGATTGAGTCGAATACCTCGACGCCGGTGAGAGCGTGGAAACGCTCGAACATTTCCGGCGGCATCTTTTCTGAAGCACTGATGACGAGCTGAAGCGCTGGGAACTGGACCGATTGCTTTGTCCGCATCAACACCTCGATGACGTTCTTGAGGACGGTTGGCACCGTAATCAGTTTGCTGACCTTCCGCTTCGTCAGGGTCGCGAGGACGACATCCGGAGTGGGCGGACGGCGGTCCAGCACGACGGTGGCGCCCCAGTAGAGCGGGATCAAAACGCCTGGCCACAGGCCGTGAGTGAAATACTTTTTCGACGTGGCGAATACGACGTCTTCGGCGATGTATTCCCAGAAGTGGCCCTGCCGTTCGGGAATGAGCACGAAGTCATGTGCAAGATGCGTAATGCCCTTTGCCGTACCGGTCGTACCTCCTGAATAGAACATATAGGTGAGGTCGTTGGCATGGCGCTTGTGCGGAACGACCGCGGGGACAGACGTCGCCAGCACCGCATGCAGCGGCACGACGTTGCGCCCTGGAAATTGCGCGGCGAGATCGGCGGAAACGTCGCCGCGCACCAGAATTGTCCTCAGCGACGATGGCAACTGGCCGGCGATCTCGAGGAGTTTCGGCACTTGCTCGGCGTCGATAAACAAGAGTCGGACCGCGGTATCGGCGAGGAAGTAGGCGAGATCCTTCGCCTTATAGAGATCGGATATCACGACCGGCACGGCGCCAAGCCGTATGGCGCCAAGCCAAACCGTCACGTAGTCGAGGCTATCGGTACCGAACAAGAGCAAACGCTCTTCGGGGCCAAGGCCAAGCGCCGCAATCGCGCCTGCGTATTTAGCCACCCGCTCGGACAACTCCGAATAGGTGATGCTCTCGTCGTTGCAGACGATCGCCGTCTTTTCGGCGACCGATGTGTTCAGATGGCGATCGAGCAGCCAGCCAACCGGATCGAGCCATTCGGGGACTTCGGGGTCGCGCCAGTGGTGCCACTCTTGCGAATAGATACGATCGTCATAAGGCGTTGGCGTACGGTACAGCGGATTGCTCATGACGTTCGACCGTGATGAAATATCCTTACGGCTCGTGATCGATCTGCTGGCGAGGTTCGCCGCGATTCACCGAATCCGTCCGGTCATTTCCCCGCTTTGGGCGGCTTGCGGAGCCCGAATTCGGCGAAACGCGCGTAGGCTGCTTCGATGTCGCTCGGCTCCGGCCACACCATCGGCGGAAAGCGGGCCCCGCCGAGATCGGGATCCGGGTCGTAATCGAGGTTCATGGTGGCGTCGATCAGCATGCGGTTCCACTTGCCAGTGCCGAACAGCGCGGGATTACGGTCGCGCCGGCGCGTCGATGGATCGAGTCCGGCGCCGAACGTCGCGGGCATGATCACAATGTCGTTTTCGCCGGCGTTGACCCGGTAGGCGATGGCCCAGTCGACCGCTGCATAATCATGAATGTCGATATCGTCGTCGACGACGGTAATGTGCTTGTAGCGCACATGGGCCGCCGACGAACCCCAGATCGCATTTGCCGCCTGTTTGGCTTGCCCGCGGTAGCTCTGCTTCATGCCGATGAGCAAGTTGATGCCGGCGTGCACCGGCGGGCACCAGACGTCGGTAATTCCCGGAACGCCGGCGCGATCGAGCACGTTCCAGGCCGTGCCCGCGCGCATGATCGATGAACAGATGGCGTTCTCGGAGTAGCTGCCGGGCAATGAGCCCTCAATACTGCCGTGCAAAATTGGATCATTACGATGGGTAATCGCGGTGACCCGGATCGTCGGCTTGGGCGAACGGTCGCCGGCGAGGTAACCGGTAAATTCGGCGAACGGTCCTTCCATGGTATGGGTCGCTGGGTCGAGTCCGAGATATCCCTCGATGACGATTTCGGCGGAAGCTGGCACGTAGAGATCGACGGTTTCGCATTTGACGAGATCGACTGGTTCCCCACGGATGGCGCCCATGACGTCGTATTCGCAGACGCCTTTCGTCACGGGTGTGCCGCCGACGAAGCCGAGCGCCGGCTCCCATCCGATCGCCACCGCGATCGGCATCTCGGCGCTGCCGCCGTTCTGCCAAGCGGTCACGTGCTGGCCGATATGCTGCGCCCGCCACATCAGGATCGGAATTTGATCGCGACTTCCCAACATGCCCCGATAGATGCCGACGTTCATCACGTTCGTCGTTGGATCCTTGGTGACCACGCCGCCGTAAGTGAGAATATAGCGGCCACCGTCCGCCCGGTTCCAATGCGGAATCGGAAAGTCGTACAGGTCGATGTTTTTGCCGGTAATGACATTCTCTTTGACCGGGCCGGTCTTGACGACTCTCGGCGGAATGCTGCCGGTGAGAACGTTGCGCCCGATCTTCACGAGCTCGCGCGGGTGCGTATCGGGTGAGAGTCCCAACATCATGGCGACGCGCCGGTAGCTCGACAGGCCATTGCTGAAGACCCGGCGGCAGCGGCTGTCCGCATTGTGATAATCTTTGATGTTGTTGAACAGCAGCGCCGGACCGGTTCCTGCGCCCTGCGCCAGTCGCGAAATGGTGCCAAGCTCGATATTCCAGTCAACCTCGGCGTTGATCTCTTGAAATTCGCCGGCGGCTTTGAGCGCGGCAATCCACCCGCGAAGGTCTCCAAACGCAACCGGCTTTCTCTCCACGGTCATTCCGCTCTCCTGGCTTTCATCGGCTCTGGCCAATGTTGAATGATAGATACAGGACATGATCGGCGCAGTACGGCAAGCGCAGCGCAAAGACGCAGCCATGAATTCCTAGCGCGAAAGTAGCGAGCCCCTCAGCGCACCAACGTTGGTCGATACGAATTGTTGCTATATTGTACGATAATGCTATAATACAAATAAGGTCCAGCACTTTAGAGACTGGTCCGAAAATATTGTCTGCGTCAGGGCTTGGTTTGCGTAATTCCAGGCGCCCGTCAGGCAAGAAGAACAACGACGGGGGAAAAGTTCAATGAAATGCCGCCGCAGCCAAGCCGCGCTGCTTGCAACCGGTCTTTTTCTTGCAGCAACATTGTGCGCCTTCTTCGCCGCGCCCGCCTCGGCGGACCCCATTGTCATGAAGCTCGGTACGCCGACACTAAATGACGGGCAGCATGAATTCTTGAAACGATTGGCAGCGGCGGTGGGTAAGGATTCTGGCGGCCGCATCAAGGCGGAAGTCTATCCGGCAAGCCAACTGGGACCGATTCCGCGCGAAATCGAAGCGGTGCAATTGGGCGCTATCCAGGGCTTTCTCAGCCCGGCCGAGTTTCTTGAAGGTGTCGATCCGCGGTTTCAGGTGCTCAGCGCTCCCGGTCTGTTCAAGGATATGGATCACGTCGGGCGCACGGTCAAAGATCCCGAATTTCGCCGCGAATACTTCAAACTCGGCGCAACTCGTGGGCTGCGCGTTTCTGCCGTCTTCCTGAGCGGACCGACGGCGGTTAACAGCCGCAAGCCGGTCAATCATATCGAAGATTTGAAAGGCATGAAGTTGCGCGTGTTGGCCTCGCCGATGCAGATGGAGCCGCTCAAAGCTTTGGGTGCAACTCCGGTCCCGCTGCCGCTTGGCGATGTGCTGCCCGCGCTGCAGCAGGGGGCAATCGACGGCGTTCTTGCCGTTATGCCGGTGCTGTCTGCGATGCACTTCTATGATACTGCAAAATACGTCACAGAGACGGACCTTTCCTTCGCGGTGAGCACGCTCGTGCTTAGTAAGACATGGTTCGATCGGCTTCCGCCCGATCTGCAAAAGATCGTGGCCGACGATGCCGCCCGCATCGGCGACGAAATGCACCCGTGGGTCGTTGACTTCTACAACGCCCAGAAGAAAGTCTGGACCGGTGCCGGCGGCCAGGTCCTGACAATACCGAGTTCGGAACGCGCGAGCGCGTTGGTTTCACTTGTCGCCGTGGCGAATCGCGTGGCGAACGCAAAGCCAGAAGTGAAGGCGATGTATGGCGTTCTAGAGGGCGCTGCCAAACGGACCCAATAAACAGGGCGTCTCATATTCCGCTTCGGTAAGGAACCGGTGAAGGTGGAGCGAACCGCGCGCGGGAAGCCGACGTGACGCAGGCACTCATGTTGGACCATTTGCTGATTGCAGGTAGGCGCATTATTCGCGCAGCCGAGTTTGCGTCGGCGGGCTGCCTGCTGACCGCCTGCGCAATCAATTTCACGAATATCGTCGGACGCTATTTCTTTCATGCCCCGATCGTTTGGGCCGAAGAGATCATGCAGTTTCTCATGATTGCTGGCGTGTTCCTCGGGGCGCCGATGGTCACGCTCAAGCGAGCCCATATCAGCATGGATATGATCCTGATGATCTTTCCGGCGCGGTATCGCACCATTTTGGATGTCATAGGCCAACTTGCTCTGGTAGTTGTCTGCTGCACGGTTATTTGGCTTGGCATTCCGGTAATCATTCAATTTATCAACTTCGGCCAAGTCACCGACGCGGCCGCGATCCCGGTCGCCATTCCGCAAAGCGTCATTCCGATCGGTTTGTCTCTCATGGTGATCGCAGTTCTCGTGCGCCTGGTTGAATCATACCGGGCGCAGACATGATTACGCCGCTGCAACGTGCTGGCCGTCGCGACGTCGTCTCGGGGCCGCATGAATCCGCCTCGCGAAAATAATTAGGAAGGCTGTGGACCGTGTTGCAGCAAGCTCTTTTCGTCGTCGTTCCGGTCGTCCTGCTTCTGCTCGGATTCCCCATTTTTCTGATTCTGCTGACTTCTGCCCTGGTCATCCTATTGGTGGCCACCAGCATGCCGCCAAGCGTTGTGCAGACTGTCATGTTTGGCAGCCTCGGCAGCTATCCCTTGGTCGCAATTCCGTTCTTCATCCTTGCCGGCGAGATCATGGGGCAGGGCGGCATCGCCAAGCGGATCGTCGCCTGGGTCCTCTCCATAGTCGGCGGAGTGCAGGGCTCGCTGGCGCTGGCGACGATCGCTTCCTCGGAACTGTTCGGCGCCATGTCGGGCTCGGCGGTCGGCTGCGTCGCGGCCGTCGGACGCCTCCTGTTCCCGGCTCTGCGCGATAACGGCTACGGGGATCGCTTCGCGGTGAGCCTCATTACCAGCTCTGGCGCGATCGCGATCATAATTCCACCCTCGATCGCGATGATCATCTACGCGGTCACCGCGCAACAGTCGCTGACCATCTTGTTCACCGCTGGCATCATCCCGGCCATTCTGATCGGGTTGATGGAAGCGGCCTATGTCTTGGTTTATGCCCGCATAAAGATCGTGCCGATCACGGCAAAGGCACGCTGGCAGAACATTGCAGCTTCGACGAAGGATGCCGTCTGGGCGCTTGGCACGATCGCCGTCATCTTCGGCGGCATCTACGGCGGCATTTTTACGCCGACGGAAGCGGCCGGCATCGCCGTCGTCTATTCCGCGTTCATTGCCAAATTCGTTTATCGCGAAGTGACGTGGGCGGACCTCGGGCGCATCGTCATGAGTGCGGCTAGTCTGACGACGCAAATCTTGCTGATTGTCGCGGCCGCGGGAGTCTATTCCTGGCTGCTGACGACGAGCGGCATTCCGCAGCACGTGGTCGACTTCATTCGCGCACTCGACGCGGGTCCGGTCGCGACCTTGCTGCTGATGAACATCATCCTGCTGTTCATCGGAAGCTTTCTCGAGCCGCCCGCCGCGATCCTAATTCTAGCGCCGCTATGCGTGCCGGTTGCCGAAGCCATGCACGTCAATCCGATTCACTTCGGCGTCATCTTCTGCGTCAATCTCAGCATTGGCATGTTCATGCCGCCGTTCGGGCTGAATATCTTTGCCGCGCATCTATTGTTCAAAAGGCCGATTACGGAAATCTATCGCGGCGTGATCCCTTTCGTGCTGATCAGTCTGATCGGGCTCATGGTCATCACCTATGTGCCGATCATTTCCATGGCGCTGCCCAATCTTCTGAAATAGGCATGGGTGCTGCGGCGGGCGCTACGGCTTTTTGACGCAGCGTGAGCGAGCCCGACGCGGGCAAAAACGATCGAGTTCGTTTAACCAAGCCCGTGCTTGGCCAAGAACTCCATCGTGATGCGGAAGCATTCGTCGGGCTTTTCGATCTGCTGCATGTGCCCCGTTCCTTCGACGCAGGTGTAGTCGTAGCCGCCCTCCGTGCCGAGCGCCTGGTTTGCAGCAGCGGTTGCCGGCGCACCTTTGACCGCCGGGTCCGCGCCGGTCAATTTCACCGGGCCGCCGAACTCCCTCGCCGCAGGCCACAGGTTCAAGGTCAGGGCCTGCTCATAAATGCTCGCCTCGTTCTCCGGCGCGCAGACCAGGACGTAGCCATCGCCGTTTGGATTCTTCCGTAGCACCGAGCGCGCCATCAATTCGTGCGCGCCGGCAACCCAATTCCTCGTCGCGCGCGACTGCATAAGCTCCTGCGTCAAGTCGTCGATTGACGCAAAATGCCGCCGCCGCTTGCTGGCGAATTCGACGAGACGCTTTTCGAAGACTTCCATCGCGGCATAGTTCGGATGGCCCACCGGTGGGACGTCCGGCGGATCGAACAGCAGCAGCGCATCCCATCGCCAGCCGATCTCAATGGCGTGTTTCATGGCCGTGCGCGCCGAGAACGAATGAAAGATGCCGATCGTCTTCTTGGCTCCTAGGCGGGCGCGGACTTCCTGCACGACGCGCTCTAGATCGCGGCTGAGCTGCGCGTAAGTGTGGTTGGACGGCTCGACCGGGATATTTTGCCCGTGATTGCGGAAGTCGAATATCACCAGGTCGTAGCGGTCGAGAAAATGGCGCCAATACGGGAAATAGGCGTCAACGGCAAAACCGTTGCCGTGTGAGAGCAGGATCCTGATGCCGTCCGGATTGCCGTGCCGGCGTACGCGAATTTTGGCGCCATCTTCGAGATCGACGTCGAATACGGCGCTGGGAGCCGGAAGTTCAAAAGTCACGAAATTTCTCCGTTGTTACGCGCCAGCCGTGCCGGGCTCCGACAGTTCGTCGAGCCGCCGCGGCAGCGGACCGGCCTGCCTGTGTCCTGCAGGAACCGGTCGGTGGGTCTTCTACAAGACTTGTGAGAGATGTTTGGAGACCGGTCGGAAGGGTGAGGTACGGCGTGCGTTGTTGATGATCGTCTGCACCGTCACCGATTTCAGCGTCGCCGACGTGATTCGATCGACCTCATGCAAAACGCGGCTCAACTCTCCGGCCAAGGGATTGCCGGTCCGCATGTTATCGTCTTCTTCGTTGGGCCATCCTGTTTCAAAGAGACAAATGATGTCGTAGAGGGTCAGACGTTTCGCGTTGCCGCAGAACGCAAATCCGCCGCCCGGGCCGCGCGCCGAGGTGACGATGTTTGCGCGCGTCAGCGCATACAAGATTCGCACCAGGTGGCTCTTGGAAATTTGATACGATTCCGCCAGTTCTTGCGCCGGGATTTGTTCATCGGGGCGCGAGGCGAGCTCTATAACTGCCCAAATGGCGTATCGTGTTGCTTGCTGTAATTTCATCTGGATCGAGACCTGTACATCGATTCCTCGTCACAATCAGTGGCGGTCCAAGGTTAATTCGAGTTCGACGAAGGGTCCCGCCGTCATTCCGAAGCTGCGCAGGAACGACATCAACAAATTGTCGTCCACGTCGATGACCGTGCGGATCGTACTCACGCCGCTCTTCTTGAATTTTGAAATCAGCTCGGTCATGAGAGCCGAGGCGCTTTTATGCAGCCGGTGCTCCTTTTCGACCCCGATGGCGTAGAGCCAGCCGCAAGCCGGGGCACGCACCGGCCACGAGCGGACCTCGCCAAGCGCGTAGCCGATCATCTTGCCGCCGTTCTTGGCGACCAGCACGCACAAGGTCTCGCTCGTCTTCAATTGACGGAAAAGGTCCTTCCAAAAATCAGCGCGTGCGAAGCCCGTGATCCGCGCGTCGAGGGCGATGATTTCGGCAAGGTCAGCGGCATTGGCTTCGGCGACGGCGATGCCGTGCTGTCCGTCGCCGCCGTTAGCCCGAGTCGTGCTCTTCATAAGGTCCCCGATTTATCGCCGAGTTACGAGTGTCATCTTACAACCCTGTGGTGAGTGCCATCATATCGCAGCGCGGCGGGAAATAAAATCATTATGATGCATGAATACCTTTACTTCCCCAGAAGACGGAAATAGCATCGCTGCTGCATCGAGGTGGTCCAGTATGCCCGCCTAGGCGGTTGTGTTCGTAGGGGCCGGCTGTGCCTTGATCTGTTGCGTTTGCTTGGGGACATTTGTGTCACGGCTACTCGGTAAATCGACGCTTCGGAAGGAAGATCCGGCCCTGCTCTCAGGCCGCGGCCGCTACGCCGATGATCTGCCTGTTCCGATAGGCGCGCTGCAGGCGCACGTGGTCCGCTCGAGCCGTGCGCATGCCGAGATTGTGCGGATCGACACGGCCGAGGCCCTGGCCCGACCCGGCGTTTGGGCGGTGATTACGGGCGAGGACGTCAAACGCCTGTCCGACCCGTTTCTGATTGCCCTAAAGGCGCCTGTGCATCAGTGGTCGCTGGCCGTCGGCCGGGTCCGTTATGTCGGCGAACCGCTCGTCCTCATCGTCGCCGATAACCGATATCTCGCCGAGGACGCGGCCGATCTCGTGCGCATCGAATACCGTGATCTGCCTGTGGTGATCGATCCGCTCAAGGCGCGTGAAAAATCCGCTCCACTCCTGCACCCGGAAGCGAAGAGCAACGAGGTATCGGTCCGCCAATTCTCCTATGGCGACACCGCGAGCGCCTTTGCGCAAGCCCACGCCTGCGTCAAGCTCACGACCGATTATCATCGGCTCTCCTACACACCGATGGAATGCTACGTCGTCGTCGCGCAATTCGACCCGACCGACGGCAGCTATGATGTGCTGGCGAATTTCCAGGGCCCGTTCAGCACCCACCCGGTGATGGCGCGCGCGTTGCGCGTGCCCGGTCCAAAGTTTCGGGTGCGCATTCCTCCCGACAGCGGCGGCAGTTTCGGCATCAAACTTTCCGTGTTTCCCTACATGGTGCTCATGGCGATTGCCGCGCGCATCACGGGCCGACCGGTGAAATGGGTCGAGGACCGGGTCGAGCACCTTATCGCCGCAAGTTGCGGGCCGAACCGCGTCACCGAGATCGAGGCGGCTGTCACTAAAGAAGGCCGGATTCTCGCTCTCAAGCTCGATCAGCTCGAGGATTACGGCGCGTTCTTGCGTGCGCCGATGCCCGGGCCGCTCTATCGCATGCACGGCTCGGTCACTGGCGCCTATGATATTCCCAATGTCGACGTGACCAACCGCGTCGTCCTCACCAACAAGATGCCGGCAAGCCTGATCCGCGGCTTCGGCGGACCGCAGCTCTATCTAGCCATCGAGCGGCTGGTGCAACGGATCGCAATCGAGCTCAATCTCGATCACTTGGACGTCATCAAGCGCAATCTCGTTCCGACAGCCAAGTTCCCATACAAGACTGCGGCCGGTTCGCTCTACGATTCGGGCGATTATCTGCAGGCCGTCGAAACCACTGTCGGCGGCGGTCGGCTTGAAGAATTGAAGAAACGGCGCGAAGCGGCACGAGCGGCCGGCCGGCATTATGGCATCGGCTTTGCAGCCATTGTCGAGCCGGGCATGTCGAACATGGGGTATCTTTCGACATTGCTGACCGCCGAAGCGCGGGAAAAGGCCGGCCCGAAGAACGGCGCCGTATCGATGGTGACGGTCAACGTCGATCCGCTCGGAGCGGTTTCGGTGACCGCCGACGTCACAGTGCAGGGCCAGGGGCACGAGACCGTGCTCTCCCAAATCGTCGCCGAGCAGCTCGGTCTTGAGCCGGACGACGTGGACGTCACACTCGAAATGGACACGGCAAAGGACCAGTGGTCGATCGCCGCAGGCACCTATTCCTGCCGTTTCACGCCGGGCACCGCGGTGGCCGCGCATATGGCCGCGAACCTGATCCGCGACAAGCTCGGCCGGATCGCGGCGAAACAACTCAACACGCTTCCCGACGATATCGAATTCGCCAAAGGCAAGATCGGCAGCAAACGCAATCCCGACAATGCCATCCCGTTCGGCCGCGTCGCCGGCACCGCCCACTGGTCGCCCGTTATGCTGCCGGAAGGCATGGCGCCGAGCCTGCGCGAGACTGCGGTGTGGTCGCCGCCGGAACTCGAACCGCCGTCGAACGACGACCGTATCAACACGTCGCTTACCTATGGCTTCGTCTTCGACATGTGCGGGGTCGAGATTGACCCGCTGACCAACCAGGTGCGCGTCGACCGCTACGTGTCGATGCATGACGCGGGCAAGATCCTCAATCCGATGATTGCGGAAGGTCAGATGCGCGGCTCCTTCGCGCAAGGAATCGCCGCCGCATTGTACGAGGAGTTCATCTACGACGAGACGGGGGCGTTTCTCTCCGGCACCTTCGCCGATTACTTGGTGCCGACGGCGAGCGAAATCCCGCCGGTCGAGATTCTTCATATGGAATCGCCGTCGCCGTTTACGCCGCTCGGCGCCAAGGGACTGGCGGAAGGCAATTGCATGAGCGTGCCGGCCTGCATCGCCAATGCGGTGGCCGACGCGCTCGGCATCAAGCACGTGCCCATGCCGGTGACGCCGCGGCGTATCCACGCCTTGATGGCGGAGCCCGAACCGCCGTCACCTGTCGCCGCGCCCGCGCGCGAAGCCGTTGCTGCCTCTACGGCGGAGGGCGGCCGAAACTTGCACGGCCAGAGCTCGTTCGAGGTGCCGGCGCCGCCGGCGGCGGTGTGGCGCTCGTTGCTCGATCCGCAAAGTCTCAAGGCGGTGATCCCGGGCTGCCACGACTTGCAGCGGCTCGGCGAGAACGATTATCGCGCGCTGGTTTCGCTCGGCGTTGGGCCGGTGCGCGGCAAGTTTGAGGCGACCGTCAAGTTGAGCGATCTGGTGACGGAGAAATCGGGCCGCATCGTCGGCGCCCTCAGCGGGCCGCTCGGCGGCGCCTCGGGGGCGGGAAATCTCCGTCTGCAAGCGACCGCCACCGGCACGCGTATCGACTACGATTATGCGGTCACCGCCACGGGCAAGGTCGTCTCGGTCGGCGGGCGCCTGCTTGACGGTGCTGCGGCGATCATCATCCGGCAGTTCTTCGAGAGGCTGGCGCGGCAGTTGAATCCGGAGGCCGCACCCCCTCGCAGTTCGGCGTGGCAGCGACTGGTTGGTTGGCTGCGCTCGCTGGTCGGAGGCGGCGCATGAAACCGCATGCCTTTGACTATGTGCGCGCCGATACGGCGGACGAGGCGACCGAACTTCTGGCCCAGCATGGCGACGAAGCTCGCGTGCTCGCCGGCGGTCAGTCGCTGCTGGCTATGCTCAATCTACGGCTGCTCGAGCCCGCGGTCCTGATCGATATCGCCCGCATCTCTGAACTCTCCGAAATCCGCGAAGTCGGCGGTAAGGTCGAGGTCGGGGCGGCGGTGACGCAGAACCGCCTGCTGGCCTGGCCGGGCCTCAAGGCGAAGCTTCCGCTGCTGGCGGTGGCGATGCCGTTCGTTGGCCATTTCCAGACACGCAATAAGGGTACCGTGTGCGGCTCGATCGCGCATGCCGATCCCAGCTCCGAAATCCCGCTGTCGCTGGCCATGCTGCAAGGCGAGGTCGTGCTGCGTTCGCGCCGCGGCACGCGCGTGCTGCCCGCCAGCGAATTCCAGCGCGGCATGCTGATGACGGCGCGCAGGCCGGACGAACTGGTCACGGCCGTCCGCTTCCCCATTCAAACGTCTGGCCGCGTCGCCTTTCGCGAAGTGGCGCGCCGGCACGGTGATTTTGCTATCGTCGCCATCGCCGCGGTTGCCAATGGAAACAAAGTCAGGCTCGGGGTCAGCGGCATGGCGGGCCGACCGGCCACCCGGGAGTTCACGGCCGGGACCGATTTGCGCGATGCCATCAACGCGCTGGCCTGGGAGCTTGAGGGCTACGAGGACATGCACGCCACCAGCCATATGCGCCGTGATATCCTGCGCCGCGTTGGGCCCGTCGTCATCGAGGAGGCCCTGCAATGCGCCGAGTGACCAGCGACCAGCATGCCAAAGTCAGCGTGAAGCTCAACGGCCGCAATGTTTCGGCCGAGGCCGAACCGCGCATGCTGCTGAGCGACTTTATCCGCCAGGCGCTGGGCGCGACAGGAACGCATGTCGGCTGCGAGCACGGTGTCTGCGGCTGCTGCACCGTGCTGCTTGACGGCGTTGCCGTGCGCTCGTGCCTCACACTCGCCATGCAGGCCGATGGCCGTGAGATCACCACAGTCGAATCCCTGGCCGGCGAGGATGGCGCGCTCAACGCATTGCAGCAAGCGTTCCGCAACAATCACGCCCTGCAATGCGGCTTCTGCACGCCCGGCATCTTGATGTCATTCACCGATTTCCTGCGCCGTAACCCGAAGCCGTCGGAAGAGCAGGTCGTGGATGTGCTGAGTGGCCACATCTGCCGTTGCACCGGTTACGCCGGCATTGTTTCGGCCGTCCTCGAAGCGGCCGGTACCCAGGATTCGAACAAAGGAGGAAAGCCATGAACAAGCCGCAGGAAACGCCGCAGACCGCGAAGAAGGTGTATGAGGAGCGCGTCACCATCAACGGCAAGAATGTCGTGCTGTCGCACAGCGAGCCGCCGGTGATCAACGCCGGTGTTCTCGAGAACGGCGATATTTTTCGCATGATCAATATCTTCGCGGAGAAGTTCTCGCCCAGCAATATCGACAAGGCGGACGGCACGCCGCTGCGCCTGTACACCTCGGACAGCGTGAAGGTGGACGTCTCGAAGCGGCGTAAGCACGATATGAGCTTCTGGCATCGCAACATCGACGCCCACGAAATCATCTTTTGCGTGCAGGGCGCGCTCAAGTGGGAGACCGAGATGGGCGTTCGCGTCATGCATCCGGGCGACATGCTGTTTATCCCCAAGGGCATCGCGCATCGCTCGATGCTCTGCGAAGACTCGACCGACGACAATGTCCTCATTGAGCTCAAAATTGCCGACGAACTCACGTATGTCGGCGAGAAAAAGTAAGCGGGAATCACGTGCAATCCGTTGATCTGATCGTCACCAATATCGATTGGCTTATTACCGTCGACCCCGGCCGCCGCATCATGCGCGATGCGGCGATCGCGGTGAAAGGCGGAAAGATTGTCGCCATCGACAAGTCCGCGGCGATAGCGAAGGCCTATTCCGCCGCGCGGACGGTCGATGCCGCCAATACGGTGGCGACGCCGGGCTTCGTCGACTGCCATCTGCATTCCTCATTCCAGCTTTCGCGCGGGCTGGCGGACGAAGCGAACGCGCAGTCGTTCCTGTTCGACCGGATGTATCCTTATGAAGCCGCGCTCGACGGCGATGACGTGCGCCTCTCGGCGACGCTCGCCGCGGCGGAACTGCTCAAGCACGGCGTCACCTGCTTCATCGACCCGGGCAACTACCATCCGGAGGCTTCGGTCGAAGGCATTATGTCCACCGGCATTCGCGCGGTCGTGTCGCGATCATCGTTCGACCTTACTAAGTCGGTGCTCGGCATTCTTCCGGAACGCATGATCGAGTCGACGCAGGTAGCGCTCGAACGCGCCGAGGCGGTGCTGGAAAAATACGCCAAGTCGGGCAATCCGCGCCTTGGCGCCAGCGCGTCGTTCCGCGGCCTCAACAACGCCTCCGACGAATTGATCCTCGGACTGCACAAGCTGGCCCGCCGCTACGACACGCTGCTGCAGACGCATGCCTGCTTCAGCTATTCGACCCATGATTCCAGCGTTGCGCGCACCAAGATGGCGGAAATCGAGCGTCTGGAATTGCTCGGCGTGATCGACGAAAAGATGTTGATCGTCCACTCCGGCTGGCTCGAGCCGGAGGAGGTGGCGATCCTGGCGAAGCGCAAGCCGTCGCTGGTCTGCGCGCCGAGTTCGAGCCTGCACAACGGCTACGGCAATTTCCTATTCGGCAAGCTGCCGGAACTGATGGCGCTCGGCGTCAATGTCACGATCGGGTCCGATCACGCGTCGTCCGGCATCGTCGACATGGCGCAGGAGGTGCGCTTGGCGTGCTGCTGCTACAAGGAAACCCGCATCAATCCGCGCGTGATGCCGCCGGAGACCGGTCTGGAAATGGCGACGCGCAACGGTGCGAAAGCGGCCCTGATGGCGGAGCGGATCGGCAGCATCGAGGTCGGCAAGGAAGCGGACATCGTCCTGTTCGATACGCAACGGCCGGAATGGCAGCCGCTGATCAATCCGGTCGCCAATCTTGTCTACAGCGCCACCGGCGATTCGGTTCGCGACGTGTTCGTTGCCGGTGAGCAAGTCGTTTCCGCCGGGCGGCTGACGAAGATCGACGAAATGGGCCTCTATTCAAAAATACCCGAAGCTGTGGCGCATTTCGGCAAGCACTTGAAGTTGGATCAGATGGTCCAGCTTCGCTGGCCGGTTTCCTGAGGCCAATCGGCGACGTTCGGGTCGCCTCGTTTTTCAACTGATCCGGGCGAACATGCCTGTGACTAGAAAAGGACAATGACGATGGGCGTGAGCGCCAAGATTGCAACGCCGGCGACCGGCACACCGACCCACCTGCGCGACCTGCGTAGCACGCTTGCTTGGCTCAGAGCGCGTGGCGATCTGGTCGAGACGGACAAGGAGGTGAACCCCGACCTCGAGGTCACCGGCCTGCAGAAGCTGATGGACGGCGGCTGTCCGGTTATCTTCAACAACGTCAAGGGCAAGCCGAACCACCAGGTCCTGACCAACCTGTTTGGCGACATCAAAGTAGTCAACGCCATGTTCGGCTGGACGGACGACAAGGACCGCACACGGAAATTGGCGCGGGCACTGTCGAAGCCGCTACCGCCGCAGGAAATCCCGCAATCCGAAGCGCCATGTCAGCAAATCGTCATCGAGCAGCCGAACGACGTCAACGAATATCTGGTGCCGATCCGGCATACGGCGCTGGAAAAAGAGCTCACCGTCGGCTCGGGCATCCGCTGCGTGTCGGGCGCGCAATTCGGCGATGGCACGGACGTCGGTTATAACCGGATGAATTTCCGCTGGGGCAATGTCGGCACGTTTCAGATTTCTCCCGGTTCCCATATGTGGCAGGTGGTGACCGAGGCATATCGGCGTAACGAGAAGGTGCCGCTGACGTTCTGCTTCGGCGTGCCGCCGGCCTGCACGCTGCTCGCTGGTGCCGCCTTCGATTATGTCATTCTGCCTTACGGCTGCGATGAATTGGGCGTGGCCGGCGCTGCGCAGGGCTTCCCGGTGCGGGTGGTAAAGGCGCGCACGGTCGATGCCTGGGCTATCGCCGACTCCGAGGTGGTGATCGAAGGCTATGTCGATCCGCGCGACCGGCGCTTCGAGACGGCGGAATCCGAAGCCGACCAGACGCAAGGGCGGCACCATTTTCACCCCGAATGGGCCGGCTACATGGGCAAGGCCTACAAGGCGCCGACCTTCCATGTCACCGCCATCACCATGCGCAAGGAGGCCAAGCGCATCATCTATTGTCTGGGTGCGCACACCCTCGACGAGCACAACATCGACACCTCGATACGCGAGGCGGCGATGTTCGAGCTCTGCCATCGGTTGCAGCCCGGCGTCATCCAGGATGTCAATATTCCCTACTGCATGACCGACTGGGGCGGCGTCATCATTCAGGTGAAGAAACGCAGCCGCCTGGAGGAGGGCTGGCAGCGTAACTTCCTCACGACGCTACTCGCGACGTCGCAAGGCATGCGCGTCGCCATCGCGGTCAGCGAGGACACCGACATCTACAGCATGGACGAAATCATGTGGGCGATCACAACGCGTGTGAACCCGCAAAAAGACATCCTCAACCCGACGCCGGGCGGCCGCGGCCAGACCTTCATGCCGGCCGAGCGCATGACGGCCGGCGACCGTGAATGGACCGCGACCAATACGCGCTACGAGGGCGGCATGGGCATCGATGCCACCGTCCCCTATGGCTACGAGGAGGATTTCATGCGGCCTGTCTATCCGGTCGATCGCGTGAAGCTCGAGGACTTCTTCACCAAGGATCAGATCGCCAACGCGACGGGGCGTCTGGCGGGATGGACCAAGCTGCTGGCAAAGACCGGGCGCTAAAGCCTTCGGAGTCGGGGAGTTTTGTATGGCGGGCGTTTTCGGAAATCATCAGCTGGCCATTCCCTATCAGCCGATCGCCGAGTTGTTCGCTAAGTACAAGGCGCGCGATCCGAAGAAGACCGCGATCGTCGACCTCGATCAGGGTTCGTCGATTTCATTCGGTGAACTCGATCAGGTCACGTCCGACATCGCCGCCTTCTTCAAGAGCAGGGGCATCCGGAAGGGGAGCCGCATTCTGCTCCTCTCCGACGAATATCTGGAGAAGCTGCTGATCTGGTTCGGCGCATGGCGCATTGGCGCCGTGGTGTGCCCGCTGAACATCGAGATCAATGAAAAGATGATGGTGGAGCTGACGCAGGCGGTCAATCCGGCGCTGATCCTGTGCCACGAGGATTTGGACATTGCCGCCCTGGTCGGCGATCACCCCGCGCCGCGCATACGCTTCGGCCAATGGTCGGCGGGCGGCAGCAAAGACCCGAGAGACGAATTCTTCGCTGCCCTGCCTGTGGGAACGAGCGGCGATGCCTTGCCCGAGCGGAACAATCCGGAAGACATCTCGTGCATGTTCTGCACCTCCGGGACCACGGCCCGGCCCAAGATCGTGGTCTACGATCACGCCGCCTATTGGCTCAGCGGATTGTCGACGCTGGAGTTTTTGGGTCTGACCGAGGACGATCGCACGCTCGAATACCGTTCCTTCGGCTGGAACTCGGCGCAGGTGCTTAGCCTGATGCCCTTCCTGGAGAAGGGCCTGACGATGCACATCGCCAAGCGCTTCTCGCATAGCCGCTTCTTCGAATGGATCAAGAACTACGGCATCACCTTCTCCGCCGGGGTGCCGACGGTGCTCAACATGTTGCTCAACAAGCCGCTGGGCTATTCCGCCAAGGATATCCCGACGCTGCGCCTGATGACCTGCAGCACGGCGCCGCTCACCGAGCAGCAATGGAAACAGTTCGAAGAGATGTACGGCGTCCATCTGCTGCAGCTCTATGGAATGTCCGAGGCGGGCTGGGTTTGCGGCAACCGCCATTACAAATTCAGATTGGGTACTGTCGGCGTGCCGGCGCTGCATCAGGAATTCGAGATCGTCGATGGCGAGGGCAAGGCTTGCCCGGTCGGCGTCGAAGGGGAGGTGACCGCTTGCGGCCCGCAGACCGCGGTCGGCTATTTGCGCGATGACGGCACGATCGAAGCGATCCGGCCCAATCGCATCAAAACCGGCGATCTCGCCACTATGGACGAAGACGGCTTCGTCCGCATTACTGGCCGGACCAAGGACCTGATCATCCGTGGCGGCATGAACATCGCCCCGCTGGAGATCGACGCAGTGCTGCTCAAGCACCCCGGTATTCTCGACGGCGCCGCGATTGGCGTGCCTGACAAAATCTACGGTGAGGAAGTCGCCTGCTATGTTGTCGTCAAAGATCCCGGTCTGACCGAGGCCAGCGTGCGCCAACACTGCCAGCAATATCTCACGCCGGCGAAGACGCCAAAACAGATCTTCTTCGTGCCCGATTTGCCGAAGAATGACCGAGGTAAAGTCTTGCGCGACAAGCTTCGCGAAGACTGGGCGGCGAGGTCGAAGGTGTCGGCGTGAGCCGGCAGATATGCCAGCAAGGGAGACGTTAGTTAGGCGTGCAGTGATGGTGGCCAGGAGCGCTAAACCAATAATCCGCCCGGTGCTTCCGTAGCCATCTTCGGTCTATTCGATACGCGATACTCCGCCACGGCGCAGAAACCGTTCGAGCGGGGAAACTCCTCAGCTTTGCATTCCAGCAACTGACTGAGTTGTCCAACAAGAATTGGTCCAGGGGAGAAGAAAATGTACAGGCAAATGGCGCTGGTTTTCGCGGTCGCGCTTGCCGGCTTTACGACAGTTGGGGCGACGCAGGCTGAGGAATGGCCGACCCGTCCCATTCGGGCGATTGTGCCGCTAAGCGCCGGCAGCGCGGTCGATGTCGTGCCTCGGATCGTGCTCGAACAAGTGTCGAAGCAGCTCAAGCAGACGATCGTTGTTGAAAACAAGCCGGGTGCGAGCGGCACAATCGGCGCCCGCGTGGTCGTAACCGCGGAGCCGGACGGTTACACGATCCTGGCGCATTCATCGGCGCTGGTCATTGCGGCGTCGACGGTGCCAAACTTGCCCTACGACCCAATCAAGGACCTGAAGCCGGTCGCTGCTCTTGGCAATCTACCGAACGTTCTCGTTGTTTCGCCGTCGACGAACATCAAGACGATCAAGGATCTGGTGGCGCTCGGTAAGCAGCGGCCGATTACCTTCGGTTCGATCGGCGTCGGCAATCCCATCCAGCTGTCGATGCAGCGCCTGCGTATGAGCGCCGGATTCGAGGCGCGCACGATCGTATTCCGAGGAGCGCCGGAAGCGATAGTCGAGGCAATGACGGGGCGTATCGATGCCTATTATTCACCCGTTACAAACGCGCTACCGCTCATCCGCGACCACAAGCTAGTTCCGTTGGTGGTGAGCAGCCCGACCCGCTCGTCGGTGCTTCCCGACGTTCCCACGTCGGAAGAAGCCGGCTATCCGAATTCGGCCTATCGGTTTTGGATTGGCATTTTCGCGCCGGCAAAAACGCCCGCCGCCATTGTCGATAGGCTGAGCAAAGAAATTGAAAAGGCGCTGCTGGTACCGGAAGTTCAGGAGAGGCTCGCCAAACTCGGCGTTCAACCGATGTCGATGGACGACAAACAGTTTGCCGAGTTCGTCAAACACGAGCTGACGGTCAATACCGAGCTTACCAAGGCCGCCGGAATTGCCGTGCAGTAGGTATTCAGCGGACGCAACCGAGAAGATCGTATGATCAAACTGAACGGCAAACAAAGGCCCCGGCTCGTTGTCGGTATCAGCGGCGCATCGGGCGCCGTCTATGGGGTGCGGTTGCTCGAATTGCTGAAGGAATGCGGCATCGAGACCCATTTGGTCATGTCGCGCGCGGCGCAGACGACATTGGCATACGAAACCGATTTGAAGGTCGCCCACGTCGAGAAATTGGCGACCGTCGTGCACTCGTACAACGACATCGGCGCCGCATGCTCGAGCGGGTCGTTCAGGACGATGGGCATGATCGTCGCCCCTTGTTCGATCAAGACCATGTCCGAGATCGCAACCGGCACCACCGGCAACCTCATCGCGCGGTCGGCGGATGTGGCGTTGAAGGAACGTCGGCGCGTCGTCTTGTTGCTGCGAGAAACGCCGCTCCACATCGGGCACATCCGCACCATGGCGGCTGTCACCGAAGCGGGTGCGATCGTCTACCCGCCGGTTCCTGCTTTCTATGCGCGGCCGAAATCGCTTGCCGACATGATCGATCACACGCTGGGCCGTGTGCTCGACCTGTTCGATATCGATATCGGCAAGGTCCGACGCTGGACGGGTGGAAAGGGGACGCGCCGGCCTCGGCCGGCCGGACGCTCGGCTGGCGGGGATGCGGTCGAAAAGGCCGATCTTGTCGATTAGCGAAGATTCAAAAATGCGTCTTAGCTCGGTGCCAAAAAAGTGCGGTTCGGAATAAGAAATGGGGAACGCCGTGAGCAACGCCATTTTTACGCGACGCCGGCAGCGTGATTGTGCTTGCTGGATAGCTGCGAAACCCAAGACTGACGTGGAGACCCGGTCACCGCGCAATGTAATTGAGCGCCGTACTTCGCATGGGCTTGGCGCAAGGCGGACGCCTCGCCGAGGCAATTGTAGCTTAAAATGGATGTTTGCCGCGGCACTTGGCGTGTCGTTGAGCATGGCTGGCGCAGCCCGTGCTGCAGACTGGCCGAGCAATCCCATTCGCGTCATCGTCCCTTACAGCCCCGGCAGCGCGGCCGACATTGTTCCGCGTATCGTGTTCGAGCAGGTGAAGGAACAACTCGGCCAGACCATCATTATCGAAAATAAGCCGGGTGCCAGCGGTACAATTGGCGCACACATCGCGAGCCAAGCGTCCGCGGACGGGTACACCCTGCTGGCGGCATCGTCAGGCTACACGATCGCGCCGGCGACCTTTCCGAATTTGGGTTACGACCCGATCAAGGATTTTGTCGGGATCTCGACGCTCGGCAACATGCCCAACGTGCTTGTCATCGCTCCATCCAAAAACATTCGTACGGTTCAGGAACTGGTCGCGATGGCGAAGGCGACATCGATCACCTTCGGTTCGACCGGGGTCGGTGGTCCCATTTATCTCACGATGGAGCGGTTCCGGCAGGCCGCCGGCTTCAAGGCGACGGTCGTTCCGTTCAAGGGCGCGCCGCAGGCGCTGACTGAGGCGATCGCTGGCCGGATCGACATCTATTACTCGCCGCTCCTCGCCGCACTACCCTTCATTCGCAACGGCAATCTGCTGCCGCTGGCGGTCAGCAGCGAAAAGCGCGTGAAGGCGCTGCCTGACGTGCCGACCACGCTGGAGGCCGGTTACCCCAATTCAAACTACAACTTCTGGATCGGCGTATTTGCACCGGCGAAGACGCCGCGCGCCATCGTCGAGAGGCTCAACGCCGAAATATCGAAGGCCCTCGAAAGTCCGGCTGTTCAGCAGAAACTGGAAAAAATCGGCGTGCAACCGGAGCCGATGACCATCGAACGGTTCAACGCGTTCATACGGGAAGAACTCCGGACAAACGCGGAGCTCGCCGAAGCAGCCGGAATTGCCAAGCATTAACTGCGCGAGCAGCACCGTTCGTGTTGCTCGCGCAATTTCGATCCGCCTTCCAGCAACAGATTGGCGGCCGTTCGTTCAAGCGCCGTAACAAAGACTAGAAATGACGTGGACCATGGACACCAGAACCAAGCCGAAGCGGACACCGTCCCATGCTCTGGGTCGGCCCTATCCAGATCTTCATGATCACATCCGCTCACTGGACGAGGCGGGATTGCTGATCAAGGTGGATCGGCCGATCAACAAAGATACCGAGATGCATCCGCTGGTGCGGTGGCAATTCCGCGGCGGCATCGAGGAGAAGGATCGCAAGGCCTTCCTGTTCACGAACGTTATCGATAGCAAGGGCCGCAAATACGACATTCCGGTGCTGGTCGGCGGGCTGGCCGCCAATCGCGAGATCTACCGCATCGGAATTGGCTGCCAATTCGATGAGATCGATGCGCGTTGGGTACGTGCGGCGCAGAGTCCGATCCCGCCGAACATCGTCAAAGACGCGCCCTGCCACGAAATTGTGATCACCGGTAAGGCGTTGGACAAGCCGGGGCAGGGGCTGGATGGCATTCCGCTTCCGATCTCGACGCCCGGCTGGGACATCTCGCCTTACACGACGCTCTCCCAATACATCACCAAGGATCCGGATACTGGCATCCAGAACATGGGGAACTACCGCGGCCAAGTGAAGTCGCGGCGGCGTCTCGGCATGAATCCGTCGCTCGAACTGCGTCCAGGTATATACAACCACTGGGAAAAACTGCGTGAGCGCGGCTTCAAAAAGCTGCCGGCGGCTGTCGTGCTCGGTGCGCCGCCCTGCGTCACCTTCGCCTCGGTGCAGAAATTGCCCGAGACGCTCGACGAACTGCACGTGGCCGGCGCTCTGGTCGGCGCGCCCATAAATGTGGTCAAGGCAAAGACCGTCGATCTGCTGGTGCCGGCCGAAGCCGAGATCGTCATCGAGGGCTACATCAACACCGAATATCTCGAGCCCGAAGCGCCCTTTGGCGAATCGCACGGCCACATCAACCTCCAGGAATTCAACGCCTTCATGGATGTGACCGCGATTACGCGGCGGCACGACGCGGTGCTCACCTCCATCATTTCGCAGGTGACGCCCTCGGAATCGAGCCTGATCAAACGAATCGGCATGGAGCCTTTGTTCCTCAATCATCTGCGCAACACGCTCGGGATCAAATGCGTCAAGCGGGTTTCGATGCACGAGCCGCTGACCAACATCCGAAAGGTGCTGCTGCTGGTCATGGAGCGCGATGCGCCGGCAACGGAAGTGTGGCGGGCGCTCTACGGCGCGGCCGTACTCCATCGCGCGGCCGGAAAATACGTTATCGCCGTAAACGAGGACATTGATCCCGATAATGCCGACGCGATCTTGTGGGCGATGTCGTATCGCGCCAATCCGAGCCTCGACTTCCATATCCTGCCGCATCGCGACCAAGGCCATGGTCCACGCAGCCAGCGCAATGGCGGCCAGGACGCGTCGGTTCTGATCGATGCGACGCTCAAGGAAAACTTTCCGCCGATTTCGTTGCCCAAGCGTGAATTCATGGAACGCGCCAAGGTGATCTGGGAAGAACTCGGACTGCCGACGCTCAAGCCGGAGTCGCCGTGGTTCGGCTATTCCCTCGGCGAATGGTCGCCGGAGTTCGACGAAGCGGCGGCGCGCGCAACGCGCGGCGATTACTTCGTGACCGGAAAAGAGCTGGAGAAACGTCGGCGCAAGGACGTGACGATGAATACCGAGGTTCGCACCGTCAAGAAATCGAAACCGAAATCGAAATCGAAATCGAGGAAGTGAAGAATTGGACGGGTCAAGCGTCTTCAGCGCGAGCCCCGACGATGATACCGGAGCGACCGATAAAATGAACGTGCTTGACCCAAATTTGCCGGAGGCCCGGCGGAGAGAAAATATGGAAAAATCAGGATACCCGGATTTGCACGCCCACATCGCCGCGTTGGAGAAGGCCGGCCTTTTGATCCGCGTGAAGCGGCCGATCAACAAGGATTCCGAGATGCACCCTCTGGTGCGCTGGCAATTTCGTGGCGGCATTCCGGAGTCGGAGCGAAAGGCATTCTTGTTTGAAAACGTGACCGACGGCACCGGCCGGCGCTACGACATTCCGGTGGCGGTGGGGGTTCTCGCCTCCAATCGGGAGATTTACAGCATCGGCATCGGCTGCCCGGTCGACAAGATCCAGGAGAAATGGGACCACGCCGAGCAGAATCCGATTACGCCGGAAATGGTCGATAATCCGCGCTGCCACGAAATCGTGGTGCAGGGAGAGGCGCTCAAGCAGCCAGGCAAAGGCGTCGACAGCCTGCCGATCCCGATTTCGACTCCTGGCTTCGACAATGCCCCCTATGCTTCCTGCTCGATGTTCATTTCCAAGGACCCTGACACCGGACTGCAAAACATCGGCAACTACCGGGCCATGGTGAAAGGCCAGACTCGGTTGGGCATGAACCCCGAAGTCGAGTTGAACCAGGGCATTTACGACCACTGGCTAAAGTACAAAACGCGCGGCGAAAAAATGCCGGTCGCGCTGGTGCTGGGCGCGCCGCCGGCCATTACCTTCACCTCGGTCCATAAACTGCCAAAGCATATGGACGAGCTCGCGGTCGCCGGCGGGCTGGTCGGCGCCCCGATCCGCGTCTGCAAGGCGAAAACCGTCGACCTGATCGTGCCGGCGGAAGCCGAGATCGTGGTCGAAGGCTATATCGACACCGAATGGCTCGAGCCGGAAGGCAGCTTCGGCGAGTCGCATGGCTACATGAACCTGAAGGAATACAACTCCTTCATGGACGTAACGGCGATCACTCGCCGCAAGGACGCCGTTCTGGTCTCGATCATCAGCCAGGTGACGCCCAGCGAAAGCAGCCTTATCAAGCGGGTCGCCTACGAGCCGGCGTTCCTGCACCACTTGCGCCACCACCTCAACATCAGCGGCGTCAGCCGCGTGTTCATGCACGAGCCGCTGACCAACCTGCGCAAGCTGGTCATCATCCAGATGAAAACCGGGACGCTGGAGGCGGAAGTCTGGCGCGCCCTCTATGGTGCCTCGGCCTATTCCTCATCGGTCGGCAAAATGACGATCGCCGTCAACGAGGATATCGATCCCGAGAATCTGGACATGGTGTTCTGGGCGATGGCCTACCGGATGCGGCCGCACCAGGACATGCGCGTTCTGGATCACAAGGACATGGGCCATGGGCCAAGAACCGGCGCGGACGACAACCACTACGAGGCCACCGACTCGGCGATGCTGATCAACGCCATGCTGAAGCGTCCGTTCCCGCCGATTTCGCTGCCGGCCAGGAAGTACATGGAGGACGCCAAGGTGATCTGGGAGGAGCTTGGCCTGCCGGCGCTCAAGCCGGAAATGCCTTGGTTCGGCTATTCGCTCGGCCAGTGGCCGGAAGAGTTCCAGGTTGAGGCGGACCGTGCTGCGCGGAGCGAATATTGGAAAACCGGCGAAGAACTGGTCGGAAAAAGGCGCAATGACAAGCGCATGAACGATCCTTATCTGGATCTTTGAATGACAAAGGAACGAGTCCGCAGCGGACCCGCCGGGGGTCGTCGCCGCGGACCCATTCCTTGCAAACGGTGTCAAAGCTTGCCTGCCGGCGTTCGATCGACGGCCGCCGGAAATAAAAATACATAAAGCGAATACAAAAAGGGAGGACAATATGCGTCTGCTTTGGGCTATCGTTGCTTCGGTTTGCTTTGTTTATTCGGCGCATGCGCTAGACTATCCAACCAAGCCAGTCCGCCTCATGGTGGGTTGGGCGCCCGGTGGCATCACCGACGTTGCCGCCCGTATCGTCGCGCAAAAGCTGTCTGAAAAATGGGGCCAACAGGTCGTCGTCGAAAATCGCTCCGGTGCCAGCGGCATGATTGCCGATGCTGTCGCCGCCCGCGCCGAACCTGACGGCTATACCCTTTTGTTGGCCTCCAGCCCGGAGGTCACCACGACGCCGTTTATCCAGAAAAACGCCCAGAGGTTTTTCGATACCGATTTCGTGCCGGTATCGTTGGTCTCGATCAATCCGCTGGTTGTCGTGACCGCCGCAGACAGCCCGTACCAAAGCGTGCAGGACGTCATCGCGGCCGCCAAGGCAAAGCCGGGCGCGATATCGTTTTCATCGCCTGGTATCGGCACGGCGCCGCATCTCGCGGCCATCATGTTCGAGGAGCAGACCGGCACTAAACTGCAGCACGTTCCTTATCGCGGCGGATCGCCGGCCGGCGTTGCCGTGGCCACCAAAGAGGTGCCGCTTGGATTCAATGCCATGGCGGGTGTCATTCCGCTGATCAAATCGGGGCGCGTCAAGGTGCTCGGCTTGGCCAGCGCCAAACGCATCGCTTCGGAACCCACCTGGCAAACCGTTTCCGAGCAGGGCGTGCCGAATTTCGACTACACGGTCTGGTCGGGCCTTTTCGCCCAAAAAGGCGTGCCGGCCGACATCGTGCGCAAGCTGGAAGCCGACGTGCACGCCATTCTCGTGCAACCGGATGTCGCCACGAAGTTCGCGGCCTTCGGCGCGATCCCAGGCGACGACAATATGAAGGAGTTCGTGCAGCGGATCAAACGCGACACCAGCGCAAACGAAGCGATTGTGAACAAGGCGCATCTCCAGACTGACAAGTAGCAGGGCAACAAGAGGCGCCAAGACCGAAGAACATAAACGCGGGGAGCATATTCCAGTGCCCCTGGTTACATCTTTGGCTCGGGCCCAGCTCGTTTCTTGCCAAATGCGAACCCTTGCTGCCGGCAACTGGCCAACTGCAGGCCGTTGCCGGCGGCGAGGGGCGTAACAGCGTGAGGCTTGCAGGGCAGGGACCGTGCATTGCGCGTGCGGACCGCGCGGCGGTGCGAAACATGTCCGAGAATGCGTCGGGGGCCGGACTTGGACTGTGATTGGTGCAGATCGGGTGCGTTCGGGAGCAACTAGGCTGCCCGCACGCGGGCGACGAATTGCTGGGCTTCCTCTTGCAGGGCGGCGGCTTCCTGGTTGAGGTAGCTGACGGCTTGCAAAATCTGCTGGGCGTCGTGTCGCGTACGGCTGGCGAAGTCGTTCACGCCGGCAATGGTATCGGCGACCTGGCGGGTGCGCGCGGCGGCGCCCTCCACGCTTTCGGCGATCTTCTGCGTTGCCTCGCTCTGCAAGCGCACCGAGCCGGTGATGGCGTGCGAGACCTCCTCGATTTGCGCCACCACCGACGACATGGACTGCGTCGCGCCGCGCACGCCTTCAATGATGTGGCCGACGGCACCGGTCTTGTTCTTGATATTGGCGAGCGCCTGCGTGGTTTGCGCGGCCAGGCTCTTGACCTCTTGCGCCACCACCGCAAAGCCGCGGCCAGCTTCGCCTGCGCGTGCTGCCTCGATCGTCGCGTTGAGCGCGAGCAGATTGGTCTGGCTGGCAATGGCATGGATCATGGCCGCCACCTTGTCGATCTCGCTCACGGTCGAGATCAGGCCGTCGGCATTGGCGACCGCGATGTCGGCGCGTCGCGTCGCCTCCACGACCACACCCGATGCGTTGGCGAGCTGACTGTCGATATTGCGCATGGCCATGGACAGCTCGTCGATGGCCTCCGACACCGTGCCGGCAGCAGCAGTGCTCTGCTCGGCGACCACCGCCGCCGCTTGCGCCGAGCGTCCGGAATTGTCGGCCGCTCCGCTCATCGAACGTGCCGATCCGTCGAGCTGGGCGGCCGAGGCAGCAAGCGCTGCGGCCACGCTCAAAATCTTGCTTTCGAAGCTGCGGGCAAGCCGTTCGAGCGCATCGCGTTTTTCGGCGGCGGCCTGTTCTCGCGCGCGCGCCCGCTGCTCCTGTGCCTCGCGCAAGGCAGCGCCGTTGTCGCGGAATACCAGCACGGCGCGGGCCATCACGCCGACTTCATCGCTACGCTTGAGGCCTTCGATCAGCACGTCGAACTGGCCCTGCGCAATCTGGTACATGACGCCGGCAAGCCGCTGCAGCGGGCGAGCCACCGAACGGTGCGCCAGAAACATCGCCAGGATCAAGGTCGCGATCGTGCCGCCCAGCAGCTCGGCCCGCAGGACATTGTAGGTCCAAGCCTTGCCGTCAGCGGCGGCCTCCATTGTTATTTTATTTTCGCCGCCCAGGATGTCGATCAGCCGGTTCATGCTGGTGGCCGCGTCTACCAGTGCGGGGTCGAACTTGAATTCGAGCGTCGCACGGGCGCGCTCGCGGTCGCCCGCAACGGCCATTTTGTGCACGGAATCCGCGATCGCATTGACCAAATCGAGCCTGCGCAACATGCCGTCGACATCTTCCCGATGGCTGGGGAGATAGTCGACAACGACGTTGAGCCAGGCCTTGGCCGCCGCATATTGGCCGGCCAGTTCGTCGGTTGCCTCGCGCATGGTGTCGGGATCGTTGGTGCCGGCCATCTTGTAGGTGGCAAGGCCGAACGATTCTACGGCGATCTGCGCTTCCGTCAGCGTGAGCCGCGCCGGCTCCACCCGTTCCGTCACCTGCGCATTGATCCGGTCGATCTCATGCAGGCTGCGCAGGCAAAACCAGTTGGCGGCGCCCGACAGGACGCCGAGCGCGCCAATAAACAACATCGCCTTTGCCGCGATCGGCAAATGGAAAGACATTCGTTGCTGCATGGGAAGACCTTAAGTGCGGGACTGGAACATTGTGTATTCCGCATTCCTTCCCGCGCTCTTAATCGGCAAGTCACATAACTGTATTGTTTGTCACAATCTTAGTTGCGCTGGTTGTGACAATCGAAGCGCTAAATTTTTCGAAAAAAGAGTTTCGTATCGTTGTCCGATAATCCGCATTTAACTTTTTGCGCTTATCAGCATACCCACAAATCCGCCGCCGCAACGTAATCCATCCGTTCTTGGATCACGACTTGGTCGAGGGCTGGCGTTTCGCAACCGTCTCGTCAAAGGGTCAAGGGGGAGTCCGTCATGAACAACCACGGCACGAAATACAATGTCCTTTTCCTGGGCAACGGCAATGCCGCCCGTTCGATCATGGCCGAATCGCTTCTTAATCGCGAAGGCCGCGAAAAATTCCACGCCTATTCGGCTGGCATCAATGCGCATACCGAGATCGACGCGCGCGCGGCCGATCTGCTGAAGCGGTCACATATCGATATCGTTGGCGCGCGGCCGAAGAATTGGAATGAGTTCGCTGGCGACGATGCGCCGCGCTTCGATTTCATCTTCACGGTGTGCGAAGGGGCTGCGCTGCTGCCACGTTCAGTTTGGCGGGGCAGCCCGATCGTCGCGCATTGGGGCGTGCCCAATCCGGCCTTTGTTGAAGGCAATGAAGCCCAGATCCGGTTGGCTTATGCCGACGCGTTTCGCATGCTGTCGAACCGTATCGGCATCTTTGTGAACCTGCCGCTGCGTTCGTCCGACATCACAGCCATGCAATACCAACTCGACCTGATCGGTAAAAGCGGCGCCGCCAAAGGCGCCGAAGTTGCGGCATAGACGAACCCGCTTTGCGGCCGTGTGCACCGGGCGGCTCGATCGACCCGCCGGCCGTGCATTGCCTCTCGTCTCACCGGAACGCTCGTGGCGTCCTAGTCGATCGAAATATTCGCCTCGCGCCCGACTTTAATCCAGCGTTGCGTCTCGGTGCGCATCAAGTCGCCGAATTGCTGCGGCATCATGGTTTGCGCCTCGGCGCCCTCGGTCTCCAGGAACTTGACGAGTTCGGGCGCCGTCAGCATCTTGCCGACTTCGGTATTGAGCGCATTGACGATTTGCGGAGGCATCCCGGCCGGGCCGACGATGCCCCACCAGGACGATGAATTGAAGCCGGGGATGCCCGACTCATCGAGAGTCGGCACGTTGGGCAGGATCGGCGTTCGCTTGAGGCTAGTCACCGCCAGGGCCTTCACTTGACCAGCACGAGCCATCTGAAGCACCTGCGGCAGGCTCGATACATAGATGTCAACGTGGCCGCCGAGAAGATCGTTGAGCGCCGGCGCACCGCCCCTATAGGGGACATGCGTAAGCTTGATGCCTGCCGACAACGCGATTAACTCGGCCGAAATCTGGTTGATGCTGCCCGGCCCCGACGAGGCGTAGGTGATCTTCCCCGGCTCGCGCTTGGCGAGGTCGAGCAGGTCCTTCACGGATTTCACCGCCAACTGGTTCGACGCCGTGACCAGAAGCGGTGAGCGGGCAATGAAGGCGACGGGCGTGAAATCCTTGAGCGTGTCGAACGGCATCTTCTTCCGGATCGCCGGGTTGATCGTAAAGGTCGACGACACCAACAGCAGCGTGTAGCCGTCCGGCGGCGCGGCGGCGACGACGGCGGAACCGATAATGCCGCCCGCGCCGGGACGGTTCTCGACGATCACCGCCTGACCCCAAGCCTCGGAGAGCTTCTTGCCGATGGCGCGGCCGACAATGTCGTTCGAGCCGCCGGCGGCGAACGGAATGATCAGATTGATGTGCCTGTTCGGATATGTCTGCGCGGACACCGCCGAACTCGCGAGAACGAAGGCGCCGGCAAGGAATGCACAGACTTTATTCATAGCTCGCTTCTCCCGTCACAAATCTTTTTCCAAAAGGTAGTCTTGGCGATCTCGCGTCAGCAAATGATTTATTGTCATCGTCACCACGACAATCGTTCATGCCCTGACGCGGCGCGATCCAGCACCATTGCTGCTCAGAAGGCTCCGAAACTGAGAATGCCGTCCTTTTCATCCATGCCGGACATGATCCGCTTGCCGAGCAGCTCCCGCAGCGTCTCCGACGTGCCGCCGCCGAGCGTTCCGTAGCGCGCGCCGCGATAGAAACGGGACACCGGATATTCGTCGGTGAAGCCGTAGCCGCCGTGGACCTGGATCGCCTCGCTGGTGACGCGCAACGACATTTCGTTGCAGAAGATCTTCGCGACCGCCGCGAGATAGGGGTCGGGAAACGGGTTGGCGGTGGCGCAGGCGCGATAGAGGATGCTGCGGCCGGTCTCGATTTCCTTGTACATTTCGGCGAGCTTCCAGCGCATGCCTTGGAAATCGCCGATTGGCCGGCCGAAGGCTTCGCGGTCGCGCGCGTAGCGGACGGCCTCCTCGAAGGCGCCTTCCGCCAGGCCGAGCGAAATGCTCGGGTTCAGGCAACGTTGCGTGTTGAAGGCCGTCAGCAGACGCACGAAGCCGTCGTCGCGCAACACCAGATTTTCGAGCGGCAACTCGCAATTTTCGAAACGGATCTCGTGCAGATTCTCGCCGCCCATGGTGTGGAATTTGCCGCTCACCGTGAAGCCCGGCGTGCCCTTTTCAACCAGAACGCAGCCGATGCCGGCCCGCCCGGGCTGTTTGTTGATGCGCGTGAAGACGACGAACATGCCGGCCTCGTCCGCGCGGCTGATGAGGGTCTTGACGCCGTTGAGCCGTAATGTGTCGCCAACGATGTCGGTATTGGTCTTGTAGTTGGCGACGTCGGTGCCGGCGTCCGGCTCGGTCATGCAAACGGCCAGGATACAGTCGCCGGTGACCACGGCCGGCAGGATGCGTTTGCGGATGTGCTCGGGCGCGTAGGTCGAGATGATGCGGGTCTGCACGCCGACTTCGCCGAGCACCGCCATGGCCGTGACGTAGCAGCCCTTGGCGATTTCCTCGAGCACCAGCGCGGTGTCGAGCACGGGCAGGCCGAGGCCGCCATATTCCTCCGGCACCGCCATGCCGAGCACGCCGAGCTTGGCGAGCTGCCGCATGTTTTCCCAGGGAAAGGTGCCGTCCATGTATTTGAGGGCACGCGGCTTGAACTCGTTCTGCGTGATGTCGCGAACGGTCTGCACAAACCGGCGTTGATCCTCTGATAGACTCAGCAGCACGCCCTATCTCCCTTTGTTTGAGCCGAGATCGCCGGACACGGCATCCACCAAATCTCGAATCCGCGTGAACACGTGGGCGCCGGCGCCGGCGAGCGCCTCGGTCTTCGATGCGATCGTGCCGACATTGCCCTGAATCATCGCGCCCGCGTGGCCCATCGTGACGCCCTCGCGGGCGGTGCGGCCGGCAATCAAGGCATAGACCGGCTTTGCGCAGTCGAGCTCGCGCATGGCCGCCGCCAGTTCTTCCTCTTCCGATCCGCCGATCTCGCCGATAACGACCATTGCCTTCGTTTCGGGATCGGCCAGCAGGAACGGCAACAAATCTGCAAACCGCGTACCCTTGACGGCATCGCCGCCGACACCGACCCACAGGCTCTGGCCGAGCTTGCGGCCGACGAGGCGATGGCAGATTTCGTACGAGAGCGTACCGCTCTTGGCCATGATGCCGAGCGGGCCGGGCACCAGCGATACGTCGGGAAGGAAGCCAAGCTTGAGCCGGCCGGGAATTGCCAATCCGGGCGTCGACGGCCCGACCCAGTGCGCGCCGGCGGCTCGCACAATCTCAAGCGCGCGCACGGCGTCGGTGACCGGCATGCCTTCCGCAATCGTGACGATCAGCTTGATGCCGGCGGCGATGGCCTCCTGAATCGCCGCCAGAACGGCCAGTGGCGGGACCATGGCGACGCTGGCGGTGGCCCCCGTTGCGGCGACCGCCTCGGCGCAAGTCTTGAAAACCGGAACGCCGTCGACGGCGTCGACGCTGCCGCCGGGCGAGATGCCGCCGACGATGCGCGTGCCATAGGCGCGCATGAGCTGCGAATGGCGGCGGCCGGTGCGGCCGGTCATCCCTTGGATGATCGTCTTGACGTCCGGATCAACGAAGGGCGTCAGCTGCGGGGATGCGGCGGCGGCCGTCATGGGCGGGCTCCGGCCAGCGGAGCGAGCGCCAATTCGATGGCGCGATCGAGATCGGGCTCCACCCGCAGCGGGTTTCCGGCGGCGGCGAAAACGGCGACGGCGTCGTCGTACCCGTTGCCGATGAGGCGTGCCGTCACCGGCACGCGAAGCTCCGGCACCGCCTTCAGCGCCGCGACGAGTAAGTGGGCGATTTCGCCGAGGTTGGTGATGCCGGCGAAAAAGTTGATCAGCACCGAACGAATCGCCGGCCCGGCGGCAATCCATTTCAGCACATGAATGAGTTGGGTCGGATCGCCGCGCAACTGACCGGTGCGAATGTCACAGAAATTGAACGCCTTGTGACCGCGCTCCGCGAGTTCGTCGAGAATTTGCAGGCTGAGGCCGGCGCCGGTCGTCACCAGGCCGATTTCGCCGTCGGGATCGATCACGATGAAATCGAAACCGTTGTTGAGTTTAAGCTCCATCTCCGGATAGGCATCGGCGCGGCGATGAATGAGGTCGCAGAGGCGCGGCTGCCGGATGAGGGCATTGTCGTCGATGGCGAACTTCATGTCGCCGGCGACCCATGAGCCGTCGTTGCGGATGAACAGCGGATTGACCTCGAGTAGCGTAGCCTCGAATTCGAAAAATTTGCCGATAAGCTGCTCGCCGGCCCGGATCAGCGTCTCGCGCGCAGGGCTGGCGATTGAGCTGGCAAGCTTGCGTACCGCCTCGGTCGCCGCATTGGGCGTAAAGGCCGTGTCGGCTGAAAGCACGGCGCCCTTTGCGGTCTGCGCCTCGATGTCGACGCCGCCCTCGGTCGAAAGCAGCACGTTCAGACGGCCACGGGTGGGATCGAGAGAAAAGCTCAGATAGCATTCCTTCCCTTGGACGGTTTGTTCCACGCGGCATGAGCGGACCGTCTGTCCCTTGATCGTCATGCCGAGGACCCGATCGAGCGCTTGCCGCAGTTGCGCAGGCGTTTCCGACCGCTGGATGCCGCCGGCTTTGCCACGTCCACCGACCGGGACCTGCGCCTTCACCACCCATGGCCCGGGAACGGCGGCAGGCGGCGCAACATCGGACCTGACGGCGAGGAAGCCGGGCGGAATGGGGATGCCACTCTCGGCAAGCAGTTCCTTCGCATCATGCTCAAACAGGATCATCGCAAGGCGTTTCGGTTGGGACGAACTGGCCCTCAGGCCCGTTTTTCCATTTGGTTCGGATGGCTTGGTTGCCACAAACGATTTTTTCGGCCTCGGACCATGAGCAATACTCATGAGAGCCTTGCAGCGAAGCTGCTAGGGTCCCGAGCTCTACAATTGTACGAATAGGCTGGATGATCTAGCATTAGCATGAAAAAAACTCATAGGGGAGGCCGCCGTGAAGCGTCAGGTGCCACCGCTCAATCCATTGCGCGCCTTTGAAGCGGCGGCGCGTCATATGAGTTTCACCAGGGCAGCCGAGGAGTTGAACGTCACGCAAGGAGCCGTCAGCCGGCAGGTGAAGGTGCTCGAGGACTACCTCGGCTTTGCGCTATTTGAGCGGACGCCAAAAGGGCTCGAACTGAGCCGGAACGGCCGCACCTATGTTGGCTCGCTTACCGATGCTTTTGAACGAATCGCGCGCGCGACGGACGAACTCATCACCGCCCGCACCCATACCGTTCTGACGATACGCGGATACACGACTTTTCTCGTGCGCTGGCTTATTCCGCTGCTGCCCAAGTTCCAGATCAAGCATCCGAATATCGAAGTCCGGCTGGTCTCGGCCAGCGAAGCGGTCGATTTTGATCGTGACAATGTCGACATTGGTATCCGCTATGGCTACGGCCGCTGGAACGATCTGAAAAGCGATTTGCTGTTTCTCGATTCGCTGGTGCCGGTCTGCAGTCCGACGCTTGTTGAGACCGCGAACCTGCAAACGCCCAGGGACCTCGTCCGGTCCACGCTTCTTCACCTCAAGCTTCGGCGCAACGATTGGCCGGATTGGCTGGCCGGTGCGGGACATGAGCACTTGCAGGTCGCCAACAACTTGTTCCTGGAGGATCTCGGCGTCGTTCATCAATGCGCGATCGAAGGGATGGGGGTGGCTATCGCTCAACAGGCTTACATCCGCAGCGACCTCGCGAGCGGCAAGCTTGTCGCGCCCTTCGATTTCGTCCTGAACCGGCCGAAAGGGTATTTCCTGGTCTGCCCAAAGGATCGGGCGGACGTTACGAAGATCATGACATTCCGGAATTGGCTGCTTGAGCGAATTGCCACGCCAGGCGACCGCAAGGCGCCTGCGCTCGTATCATCCGCCTGTGACGCCGAGTTTGCCGCCGCTGCCGCCAAGTGAAACGTCTTTTTCGGTGTGCGTCCGCATGAAAGTCATCTTCGCCGCTTTGATTTTTCTATAGCCTTGCTTGATGTTTTTGCGCGCATTGCCGGCTTGCCCGCTTTGGCCTTTGCGGTTTTTGCGCCTGCTCTCTTTGGAATGACCGGCAGCAGCAGATAGTTTTCGCGGCCGCTGCCGAGATGAAGCGTGGTCTTGCCGCCGTAGATCGCCGGCGGGCGGTCGCGCGGGTCGTCGTGCAGGAACGGACCGTTGCCGGTGAATTCGTTCTTCATGTTGGAGAGCTTGCCGCCGGAGCCGCCGGGATAGACATAGTCGCGCCCGCGCACGCTCAAAGCCACGCGGTATCCCTTCGGCACCGTGATGCAGGTCGGGATGATTTCGATGTCGAGTTCGTAGACCTGGCCGGGCTGGAGGGGCTGTTTCTCGTCGTGGCTGTGATAGGGCCGGAACGGCAAGGAGAGTTTTTTGTCGAGTTTGCGATGCGAGGCGCGCAGCCAACCCTGTCCGATCGCCGTATGCGGGTCGAGCGCGCCCTGGAACACGACTTCTTTCATGTCGGGCGCGAACACCCGCAGCACCAGAAAGATATCGGCGTCCGCGGTCGAGGATGAAACGTGTAGTTTGGCGGCAACTGGGCCGGTGATTTCGGTTGCCTCGGCCATCGGCTCGGTCAGAAACGTGACGCCGTCGCCGAGCGCATCGAACGTGACCGCCGCGGATCCTTTCGGCGTTTCGGTCGCCAATTTTTGGCTGCCGGTTGCCAGGTGAAACTTGGTCCACTGGGTGCTCGACAGCGGCCAACTGTCTTCATGGCGGATGACGAACTTCTCACCCGGATGACGGACGTTGAGTTGCACCCGCGGCTGCTTGTCCCAGCCGTTCTTCTCGCCTTTGAGGAAGTAGCCGAAGAACTTCTTCTGCAAGCCGACGCCGTAGTCGGTGTAGTAGTGCGTCCAATGCTCGATGCCATGGACTTCGAGCCATTTCTGTTTCGACGCCGAGCGGTAGTAGCCCTCGAAATTGCCGCGCGGATGCAGCGGCTGCCCGCCCCAATTCGCGGCCGAGAGCAGGGGCACCGTGACCTTCGACCAATCCGGCAACATGGCCTTGTAGAATTCGTCGTCCAGCGGATGCGCGAAATAGGTCTTGCCGAGATCGTAGCGGTTGGCGCCCATCTGTTCGTCGGTGAGCGTTTCCGGTCCGGACACCCAGTCGCCGTTCATGCGGCTGCGATGGCCGTTGACGCCAAGCCCGTACTGCACGGTCTTGACCTGCATGTCGTACCAATTCTGCGCAAACGTGTTGTAGATGCCGCCGTTGTGGCTGAGCTCGCGATAAAAATCGGCGAAGCCTTCCCAGACGCAGATGGCGGCAAGATGCTTGGGTTGCAGGCTGGCGACCTGCCATTGGTTGATGGCGTAGTAGGAGATGCCGCTCAAGCCGACTTTGCCGTTCGACCACGGCTGCACGCCGGCCCATTCCACGCAATTATAGTAGTCCTTGGTCTCGCGCGGCGACCAATGCTCGACGTAGCCGGGCGAACGGCCGCAGCCGCGCGAATCGACGCGCACGACGACATAGCCATCCGGCACCCATTTCTCCGGATCGCAGATTTCCCAGCTCTGATACTTGTTGGTGGAGCCCCCCATCACATCGGGGTGCTTCTCGGCCATGCGATCCCAGGCGGTCTTGTAGCCGTCTTCGAAGTGCAGCCACTTGCCGTAAGGACCGTGGCTGAGCAGCACCGGGTAACGGCCCTTCTTGACCGGGCGGAACACGTCGCAGCGCAGCACGAGCCCGTCATCCATCGTGATCGGCATGTCCCAATCGATCCGCATGCCGTCGCGGACTTCGCTGACCTCACGATAGCTCATGGCGTCCTTCTCCGAAAATTCGCTTGCAACATTGGGGCATTGTGTCGTCGAGCGGAGGCTTTCACTTTTTGGGAATAACCGGCAGCAGGACATAGGCTTGCCGGTCCGGGCCGGCGTGCAGCGTCACATTACCGCCGAACACCGCCGGCGGCCGGTCGCGCGGGTCGTCATGCGTGAACACCGCGCAGCCGGTCCACACTTTGCCCAGCGTCTCGAGGCCTTCGCCCGGCTCGCCCGGGAACACGTAATCGTTGCCGCGCACCGACAGCGCCAGCCGGTAGCCCTTCGGCAGCGCGATGCAGGTCGGCCAGACTTCGACATCGACCTCGTAGACCTGGCCGGGGGTGAGCTTCTGCTCTTCGTCGTGCGCGTGATACGGCCGGTACGGCAGCGTCAGCTTTGGATCGAGCTTGCGATGCGAGCAGCGCAGCCAGCCTTGCGCGATCGGCGTGTGGGCATCGAGCGCGCCCTGGAAGGTGACTTCCTTGAGGTCGGGCGTGAAGGCGCGCACCACCAGGAACAGGTCGGCGTCTTCCGTCGCCGACGACACCCACAGCTTCGCCGCGATCGGGCCGGTGATCTCGGTATCGTGTTCGAGCGGCTCGGTCAGAAAAGTCACGCCCTCGCTGAGGCCGGCGTAGGTGACCGAACTCTCCGACGTCGGCGGCGCGGCCGACATCGTCAGGTCGACTGGGTGGATGTACTGCTTGGTCCATTGCGTGCGCGCGAGCGGCCACTCGTTCTCGTGCCGCTCGACAAATTTCTCGCCGGGATGACGCACCTGCAGCTGCACTGCCGGCTGCTTTGCCCAACCGGATTCGTCGCCTTTGAGGAAGCGGCCGAAGAACCGCTTCTGCAAATCGAGGCCGTAGTTCGTATAGAAGTGCGTCCAGTGCTCGATGCCGTGCACTTCCAGCCATTTGTGTTCGGACGCGGAGCGCACGAAGCCTTCGAAATTGCCGCGCGGATGCAGGCCTTGGCCGCCCCAATTGGCGGTCGAAAGCAGCGGCACTTTCACCTTGTTCCAGTCCGGCATGCGCGACTGCCAGAACTCGTCGGTGTCGAGCTTGCGCGCCAGACAATCCTCGTAAAAGTTGCGGCGATTTTGGCCGAGTTCCTCTTCCGACAAAGTTTCCGGTCCCGACACCCAGTCGCCGGTCATGCGGCTCTTGAAGCCCCGCGTGCCGCGTCCGTTCTGCAGCGTATAGACCTGCGCCTTCGACCAGCCCTCGACGAAGCCGCGGCAGAAGATGCCGCCGTGATGCGCCATGTCGCGATAGAAATCGGCGGCGCCTTCCCAGGTGCAGATGGCGGCGAGGTGCTTGGGCTGCAGCGCAGCCGCCTGCCACTGGTTCTCGGCGTAATAGGAGATGCCGTTGAGGCCGACCTTGCCGTTCGACCAGGGCTGCTGGCCTGCCCAATCGACGCAGAGCGCCAGGTCCTGCGCCTCGCGCAGCGACCAGATGTCGATGACGCCGGGCGAGCGGCCGGCGCCGCGGCTGTCGACGCGGATGACGATATAGTCGTCCGGCACCCATTTCTCCGGATCGACCACCTCCCAGCATTGATATTTGTTGGTCGATCCGGTCGGCACATCGGGCTGGTCGGCGCACATGCGGCGCCACTGGTCGGAATAGAGATCGTTGAAATGCAGCCACTTGCCGTAGGGGCCGTAAGTCATGATCACCGGATATTTGCCCTCGGCGATCGGCCGGTAAATGTCGCAGCGCAACACGAGGCCGTCATCCATTTTGATCGGCATATCCCAGTCGATCCGCATGCCATCGCGGATTTCACTTTTTTCACGATAATCCATGGGCTCCTCGACCTTCGGTTCGCTTTAATTGCATTGATCGCAGCGTTGGCGACTTCCGGTGCGGCCGGCCGCGCCACCTAGTCATTCGGCGCCGGCGGTTTCTAAGCATCGTGGCTGACGAAAGCAGGCCGGCCGGGGAGGCCGCTGCCGAACTTTACTCGTTGGTGTGGCGAAAGATATTGATATTTCCACGATGTTCAGAAGAACGGCTGACCGAGTTTTCAAATAGTGCAAAAGCTCGGCTACTACCCGCGCGCGGCCAAGATCATAGACGACCGCTTGCCCGCATCTGCACAGTCGCGGCGCGGGTCATTATTTTCATGACACGGCAAAGTCGAATTTCGTTGCGGTTGCGCTCCTGGAGGCGGAAAATCACTTCAATGCCTCGATAAATCGGCGGGATGCCGGGCTACACGCCCGACCGGAAGGCTCGAGCAATGTCCAAGCTCACGCAAAGCTATGTCCATGGCGCGTCGAGCGTGCCGCTCATCGGCGCGACGCTGGGCGCGTATTTCGACAGCGCCGTGGCGCGCTGGCGCGACGAACTGGCGCTGGTGGTGCGGCATCAACAGGTGCGCTGGAGTTACGGCGAACTCGCGCAGCGGGTCGATCAATTCGCCGCCGGACTGCTGGCCTTAGGTCTGGAGCCCGGCGACCGCGTCGGCATCTGGTCGCCCAACAATGCGGAATGGGTGATCACGCAGTTTGCCACCGCCAAGGCGGGGCTGGTGCTGGTCAATATCAATCCGGCCTATCGTCTGACCGAGGTCGAATACGCGCTCAACAAAGTCGGCTGCAAGGCGCTGATCACAGCCGATCATTTCAAGACCAGCGACTATGTCGGCATGTTGCGCGAACTCGCGCCCGAGCTCGACCGCAGCGCGCCGGGCCGCCTGTCGGCGGCGCGGCTGCCGTCGCTCGCCGCGGTGATCCGCATCGGCGACGACGAGCGTCCCGGCATGTTCCGTTTTGCCGATATCATGGCCGCCGGCGACGAACGTCATGCAAAGCGGCTCGGCGAACTCGCTGGAAAGCTGCAATTCGACGATCCGATTAACATCCAGTTCACCAGCGGCACGACCGGCGCGCCCAAGGGCGCGACCCTCACGCATCATAATATCCTCAATAACGGCTTCTTCATCGGCGAGGCGCAACGCCTTACGCCGCGCGACCGGGTCGCGATCCCGGTGCCGCTCTATCACTGCTTCGGCATGGTGCTGGGCAATCTCGCTTGCGTCACCCACGGCGCGGCGATGGTCTATCCAGGCGAGGGCTTCGAGCCTTTGGCCGTGCTCGAGACGGTCGAAGCCGAGCGCTGCACCGCGCTATATGGCGTGCCGACGATGTTCATCGCCGAACTCAGCCACCCCGAGTTCAAGCGCTTCGATCTGAGCTCGCTGCGCACCGGCATCATGGCGGGCTCGCCCTGTCCGATCGAAGTCATGCGGCGCTGCATCGACGAGATGCACATGAGCGAGGTGACCATCGCCTACGGCATGACCGAGACCAGCCCGGTGAGCTTCCAGACCTCGCATGACGATCCTTTGGAGCGCCGCGTCGGCACGGTCGGCCGGGTCCATCCGCACGTCGAGGTCAAGATCATCGATGCCGAGGGCCGTATCGTGCCGCCGGGCAAGCCCGGCGAACTGTGCACGCGCGGTTATTCCGTGATGCTCGGCTATTGGGGCGATGCCGAGCGCAGCGCGGAGGCAATCGACCGCGCGCGCTGGATGCACACCGGCGATCTCGCGACGCTCGACGAGGACGGCTATTGCAACATCGTCGGGCGCCTCAAGGACATGGTCATCCGCGGCGGCGAGAACGTCTATCCGCGCGAGGTCGAGGAGTTCCTGTACCGGCACAAGAAGATCGCCGACGTGCAGGTGATCGGTGTGCCCGACCGCAAATACGGCGAGGAATTATGCGCCTGGGTGAAACTGCGGCCGGGCGAGACGGCGACGGCGGAGGAGATCCAGGACTTCTGCCGCGGCCAGATCGCCCATTACAAGATCCCGCGCTACATCCGCTTCGTCGATGCCTTCCCGATGACGGTGACCGGCAAGGTGCAGAAATTCATGATGCGCGCCGAGACGATGCGTGACCTCGGGCTGGCCGAAGAAAAGACGGCCTGAGCCAACGCCTTTTGCCGGCAAACCTGCCGTCAGCTGACCGGGGCGGGATGCGCATCCGCCGCGAGCTCGGTGCGGCGCGAATGGTCCGAACCGAGCAGCACGTAGACCGCTGGGACCACGAACAGCGTGAACAAGGTGCCGATCGACAGGCCGCTGGCGATCACCAGGCCCATATTGAAGCGTGATACCGCGCCGGCGCCGCTCGCGGTGATAAGCGGCGCCACGCCGAGCACCATAGCCGCGGTGGTCATCAGAATCGGCCGCAACCGGATTCCGGCCGCTTCCTCAACCGCCTCGCGCTTCGACTTGCCGGTCAATTGCAACTCGTTGGCGAATTCCACGATGAGGATGGCGTGTTTACTGATCAGGCCCATCAGCGTCACCAGGCCGACCTCGGTGTAGATGTTGAGCGTCGCTCCGCCGATGCCGACGCTGATGAACAACAGCGCGCCGGCAATGGACATCGGCACCGACACCAGGATGATGAACGGATCGCGGAAGCTTTCAAACAAGGCGGCCAGCGACAGGAAGATGATCACCAACGCAAAGCCGAAGGTCACGATAAAGCCGCTCAATTCCTGCACGTATTGCCGCGACAGGCCGCTGTAGTCGACCGTGTAGCCTTGCGGTAGCAACCGCGTGCTGAGATTCTTTAGGAAATCCAGCGCGTCGGCCTGTGCAACGCCAGGCGTCGCGACGCCTTGGATGGTGGCGCTGTTGAGCTGCTGGAAGTGATTGAGCGATTCCGGCACCGTCTTGGTGGTGATGTGCGCAATGGTCGAAAGCGGGATCGGCACGCCGTTGACGGTGGCGACGTAATAGTTGAGCAACTGGTTGATGTTCAGGCGGTCACTTTGCCGCACCTGGGGGATTACCTTGTAGGAGCGCTGGTCCAGGCTGAAATAATTGACGTAGCCGCCGCCCAGCATCCAGGCCATGGCGCTGCCAACGTCGCTCATCTTCAGCCCAAGCTGTGCCGTCTTGTTGCGATCGATCTCGACCACCGATTCCGGATTGTCGATCTTGAGGTCCGTGTCGAGAAAGATGAACATCCCGCTTTTGACCGCGTCCTGCAGGAACTGCTGGGCGACCGTATTGAGCCGGTCGAAAGAGTCGGTGGTGGTGATCACGAATTGCACCGGCAATCCTTGGCTGCCGGGCAGAGGCGGAGGCTGGAATGCCGCGACGCGCTCGCCGGCGACCGCATTGAGCTGCTGCTGAAGCAAGGGTTGCAGTTGGTTGGCGGTCCGCGAGCGCTCGTCCCACGGCTTGAATACCTGGCCGGCGATCGAGACGCCCGGCGCGTCGATTTGGAAGACGTGTGCCGTTTCGGGGAACTTCGCCATGATGTCGTAGATCTGGCGCGAATAGAGCAGCTTCTGATCGAGCGTGGCGTTGGGCGCGGGCGTTGCCGACGAGATGACGACGCCCTGATCCTCTTGCGGCGCCAGTTCGCTCTTCGCACCGCTATAGAGAAAATAGATGCTGCCGAGCACGAGCAAGGCGAACACGGTGGTCACCGGCAGATAATTGAGGCTGCCGTGCAGCCGCCGTTCATAACGGCGGCGCAGCCCTTCGAACGTACGGTCTATGAAGTCGATCAGCCGGCGTTGGCGCCCGCCAGTCTGATCGTGCGCCTTCAGCATCCGCGAGCTCATCATCGGCGACAAAGTCAGCGCGACGATGCCCGAGATGGTCACGGCGCCGACCAGCGTGAAGGCGAATTCGGTGAACAACGCGCCGGTCAGCCCACCCTGGAACGCGATCGGAACATAGACGGCGATCAACACGACGGTCATGGCGATGATTGGCCGGCCAAGCTCGCGCGCTGCCTGCGTCGCCGCCTCGATCGGGTTGCTGCCCTCTTCGAGATGGCGGTTGACGTTTTCCACGACGATGATGGCGTCGTCCACCACCAGACCGATCGCCAGCACCAGCGCCAGCAGCGTCAGCAGATTGATCGAAAATCCCAAAGCCAGCATCAAGGTGAAGGCGCCGATGAGCGACAGCGGAATGGCGACCATCGGGATGAAAACCGAACGCACCGAGCCGAGAAACGCGAACACGACCAGATTGACGATGATCAACGCCTCGATCAGCGTGCGCACCACTTCGCGGATCGAGCTGTTCACGAACTCGGTCGAGTCGTAAACGATCGCCCCATGCAGCCCGTTCGGCAGTTGCGCCTGGATTTCCGGAAATACCTTGCGCACGCCGGCGATCACGTCGAGCAGGTTCGCCGCCGGCGCCACCTGGATACCGATATAGACCGCCTGCTTGCCGTCGAACGCGACCTGGGCTTCGTAACTGTCGGCGCCGAGCGTGACATTGGCGACGTCTTTCAGCCGCACGATGGCGCCATTGGCCTGTTTGACGATCAGATTGGCGAATTCGCTGGCCGAGTGCAGATTGGTCGACGCCGTCAGGCTGACCTGCACCATCTGCCCTTTGGTGGTACCGAGGCCGGAGATGTAATTGTTCTGCGCCAGCGCGGTACTGACGTCGGCGGCGGTGAGGCCATAGGAAGCGAGCTTGGCCGGGTCGAGCCAGGCGCGCAGGGCGAAGTTCTGCCCGCCGAGGATCTCGGCGGTCTGTACGCCGTTCACCGCCTGTAGCTTCGGCTGCACCACGCGCACGAGGTAGTCGGTGATCTTGTTGCGCGCCAGCACATCGCTGTCGAAGCCCATATACATCGCATCGATGGTCTGCCCGACTTTGACCGAGAGAATCGGCTGCTGCGAGCCGGACGGCAGCTGGTTGAGAACCGAGCTCACCTTGGTGCCGATTTCCGTCAGTGCCTTGTCGGCATCATAGTTCAGCCGGAGATAAACGGTGATCGTGCTGACGCCGCTTTGGCTGGTCGAACTCATGTAGTCGATGCCGTTGGCCTGGGCGATCGCGTTTTCCAGCGGCGTGGTGATGAAGCCGGCAATGACGTCGGGGTCGGCGCCGTAATAGGTCGTTGTCACGGTGACCACCGCATTTTCCGTGCGCGGATATTGCAGGATCGGCAGCGAGCCGATCGCGCGCAGGCCAAGCGCCAAGATCATCAAGCTGACGACCGTCGCCAGGACTGGCCGCCGGATGAAGATGTCGGTGAAATTCATCGCTGAGGCTGCCTTTGGGCTATTGATCGGCCGGCTTCGGATTGGGATCGTTCGACGGCTGCACGGCGTTGTTGATCACGAGCGGTACGCCGTTGCGCAATTTGACCTGTCCGGCGGTCACCACGGTGTCGCCGTCCTTGACGCCCGAAAGCACCGCGACCTGATCGCCGCGGGTGGCGCCGGTGGTCACGAACGTTTGCCGCGCGAAAAGCTGCGGCTGGCCGTTCTCGCTCTTACCTTTGTCGTCGACCAGGTAGACGATGTTGCCGTACGAATTATAGGCGATCGCCGTTTGCGGCAGCGTCACGTAATTCTGCGGTTTGCCGACGTCGATATCGACGGTGACGAACATTCCCGGCAATACCTTGTTCTCCGGATTCTTCAGCGTGGCACGCACCTGGACGTTGCGCGTCGCGGCATCGACCAGCGAATTGATGGCCGATATTTCGCCGTTGAAAGTCATGCCGGGATAAGTGTCCACCTTGGCCGTGATCTGCTGCCCGACTTTGATCTGGGCGAGCGACTGCTGCGGCAGAAAGAAATCAACATAGATCGGATCAAGCTGCTGTAGGGCGACGAACGCGGTTCCGGCCGCGATGTATTGGCCGAGGTCGACCTGGCGGATGCCGATGCGGCCGGAGAACGGTGCCTTGATGAATTTGTAGTCGACCAGCGCCTGCTGTTGGGCGACCTGCGCCTCGTCGTTCTTCAGCGCCCACTTGTCGGAATCGACGGTCTGCTGACTGACGGCTTTGGTGCTCAGCAACGTGAGATCGCGCTCATAGGTGATCCGCGCCAGTTCGGTGGTTGCCTTCAACGCATTGAGGTGAGCGACGTCGTCGGCCGAACTCAGCTCGATTAGCAGCGTGCCTTTCTTCACGTCGGTGCCCGATTCGAAATGAATGGCGGAGACGGTGCCGGCGACCTGCGAACTTAAGCTTACGCCGTTTATCGCCCGCGCGCTGCCGACGGCTTCGAGCGTGCTCGACCAGGTCTGCGACTTGGCGGTGATGGTAGACACGGTTTGCGGCGGATTGCTTAAGCCCGCAATCGCCTTTTGGATCATCTTGGTCTTGAAGGCCTCGAAGCCGAAAACCGCGCCGAACACCAGGCCGACCGCAACCAGCATAATGAGCATTCGCTTGAGCATTTAAACGTCCTCTACGGCCCTTCAGGCTGAGACCCGGCCGGGTTCTGGCCGAACGCGTTGGCGGCCGCAAGTCTCAGCGTCATGACGTTGAGCAACGGCAATATTGCGGCGCTCACCGGGGCGAGATGGGGTCCCGATTCCGCGATGACCGCCGCTCAAAATGGCTAGTTAAGCTAATAATGGCCAACTGCAAGCGTGAAAGGCATGCTCAAAGGTGCCCACAACCAAAGTACAACGAACCTCCGCTTTCCGGCGAAACGGCTATTTTCCCGCTAGTTTGGCCGCGTCGTCGTGCACGCTGGCGTCGATCAGCGAGGCCGGCGGCACGGTTTTCGGAATCACGCCTGCCTTGCGGAACAGGTTCTGCATCCAGTCGATCCGATCGACGGGGATCGCGAGCGTGGGGTCGATCAGCTTGTTGGCGAGCGTTTCGTCGGTGATGAATTCGGCCCGCTTGTCGTCCGGCTTGGCGTGGGTCATTTCGCGCGCGAGCTTGATGGTCGCATCGCGGTGGGTCGCGGCATACTGGTAAGCGTCCATTTCCGCCGCCACGAATTTCACCAGGTCGTCCCGGCGGGTGGCGAGTACCTTGCTGTTGGTGGCCAGGCACAGGCGGATGAATTTGGGAACCGCGGTGCTGCCCTTCGCCAGCACATGGATCGTCGGCGGCATGATCGCTTCGAACTCGTTCGACACCACGGCGGCGTCGGTGATGCCGGCGGCGAGCGACTTATAGCGGTCGAGGTCGGCGCCCTGCGTCGCCAGTTTCACGTCCGAGAACGGGACGTTCGCCTGGTCCAGCATGCCGCGAAACAGCAGATCGGGCAGCGAGCCGGGCGAGGAAATCGCGACATTCTTGCCCTTGAGATCGGCCAAGGTCTTAATCTCGGTCTTGGCCAGCACGACCTGCGGCACGCCCGGCCAGGTGCAGCCGACGATCTTGACGCCGGTGCCGCGCACGCCGGCGACGATCAATTCCGCCGCGCCCATGTCGACGCTGTCGATTTCACCCGCGATCAATGCCTTCATCAGCGTGGCGCCGGCCTTGATCTGCAACAGTTCGATCTTCAGCCCGTGCTTGGCGCCGAAGCCGCCTTTGTCGACCATGGCGATGAAGCCGGAATCGCTCTTGGCTTCGAGAATGCCATGCTTCCAGATCTTCTCTTGCGCGTTCGCAATCGAAAGACTGCAGGCGACGAGGATGGCGGCAAGTGCCAATGATCTTGCAAGTGCCAATGATCTTGAATGTCCGGTCATGAGCGTTTTCCTCCACATCAGACTTCTTATTGCGAACTCCGGCGTTGCTAGATGCGGAATTCGGTGCCGCGTTTGCGGCCTTGCGAAACGTTGAGAAAGAGCTGATCGAGCGTCGGTCTTTTCTTGATCAAGCCTTGTTCGTGCGAATAGCCGATCAACGTCTCCAGGTTGTTCCGGTTCTTGTCGGTCAGTCCGTATTCCCATGGGTCAGGTCCGAGAATGCTCTCCTGCTCTTCCCAGGCCTCGCGATACCAGGCAAGCGGGACGATGCGCGGGTTCTGCATGCGTTTCATCGCGACGGCCTTGGCCTCGTTCAACGCCTTGAACAGGTTCACGGCGACCCAGGGGTGCTGCTCGACGAGCGACTGCCGCAGGCCGAGGACATGCATGATCGGGAAAATGCCGGTTTTCTTGTAATAGGCGATTTCCTCGTCTTTGTAGGAGGGGAACAGGCGCGCGACGCGCGCATCCTTGGCGAGGAACGGCTTGATCAGGTCGGAATGCAGCACCGCGTCGAGTTCGCCTTCGGCCAGCATGGTCTCGACCGATTTCTCATGCGGCAGCCGCGTTAACTTGAGATCCTTGGGCAGCGACACCTCGACATCGTCCTCGAGTTCGGCGAACCATTCGATCGAATTCAGCGGCACGCCGTATTCGTGCTGCAGGACACCGCGCATCCACAGCACCGCGGTGGTCATCAAGGTCTTCACGCCGATCTTGCGGCCTTTCAGGTCAGCCGGCTTGGCGATGCCTTTGCCCGTATTGATAAACATGAAGCCGTGACGAAAGCGGCGATGCAAGAAGACCGGTATGGCCCGGAACGGCCAATCGTTGTCGCGGGCGGCGAGATAGGACGAGCCCGATACTTCGGCGGCGTCGAATTCGCCGTCGCGCAGAAAGCGCCAATGGCGCGTCGCCGAATCCATGTCGGTCAGGATGGTGAGGTCGACGCCGTCGACCTCGACTGTGCCGTCGATCAGCGGGCGGACGATTTCGTAGTTACCGCAGGCAAAGGTGAGCGGAAGTCTCTTCGGCATGACGGCTTCCTGACTAGGCCGGTGAAATTCTAACGCCCGGTTGCGATGGCCGCCAAGCGGGCCGGGTCGTCGGGCAGGCGGTTGCCGCGCCAGACCACATGCAGGTCCGGCCGCAGCAGCAATAGATCATATCCGTAAAGCTCGCGCGCGCGTTCCTCGTCGACGGCGAGGATCGTCAACGGCGCGCCCAGCGCGGCGAAACCCCGTTCGAGCGCGGTTGTATCGGCCTGCGTACGCGCCAGCCGCAGCAGCGTATAGCCGTCGCCGATACGGTCGTGCAGGGCCGTGCCGTCGCCGAGCCAGAGGTGCGGCAAACGCGCGCCCGGCCAGGTCGTCGGCACGTATTTCATGAAGTTATCCTCGGGGCCGTCGCCGGGTTCGGGCCAGAGGATCGGCGAGCCTCGGTAGCGGTAGCCGAGTTCGGCGCCGATCATCTCGTTGCTCTTGCGTTGCTCCACGTCAGCGATCCGGGTCAGATTGGCCCGTGTTTCGGCGCCTTCCGGCGTTTGGTCGCGAATATTCGGCTTATAGGCCGCGCGCCAGGCCCGCCGCCCGCGTGAGGCTTGCCGTGACGCTTCCACATTGCGGACGCCGATCTGCCGGCGTTCGATTTCGTAGGAGGCCAGTAGACCGGGCCCGCCCCAGCCTTGCAGCGTGGCGGCGAGCTTCCACGACAGGTCGACGGCGTCGCCGACGCCGCTGTTCATGCCGAGCCCGCCGGTCGGGATCACCAGATGGACCGCGTCGCCGGCGAGGAAAATACGGCCTTGCGAATAGCTGTCCGCCACCAGCAAATTCTGCCGCCATTGGCCGACCGAGAGCATCTCGTATTGGACCGGCATGGCGACGGTCCGCTCGAACATCGTTTTCATATCGGCGTCGCTGTCGACGACCGCATGCAGCGTGAAATGTTTGGTCGAATCCTGAACGATCAGGAAGGTCGAATGCGCATCGGCGACGTGGTAATGCCGTCCCTTGCCGATCGGAATACGCTCGAACAGATCGTCGCAGCGATACAAGGCCTGCCGCAGCTGCATCAGGTTGGCTTCGCCCTGCAGCTTGATGCCGAGTTGCCGGCGCACGGCACTTGAGCCGCCGTCGCAGCCGGCGAGGTATTGCGCCGCAAGCTCCGTGGTCGAGCCATCGCTGTTTTTGACCCGCGCCCGGACGGAAGCGCCGTCCTGCTCGCAAGCGATAAACTCACAGCCGTAACGCACATCCACAGTGGGCATGCGTTCGGCGACGGATTTGAGCAGCGGCTCGAGCGTATATTGCGAAATGAGCTGATACGGCTCGCGCGGCAACGTGCCGTCATTGCGGGCGGCGATCTCAGCCTGCGCTTGCGCCACCGAAGGGTAGGGCAGATGCAGCAGCGGCGGCTCGATCAGGGACGTGACGATGAATACGTCCATGGGCACGTCGCGCGGAAATCCGGCATCGCGAATCGTTTCCGCGATGCCCATCCGGCGGTAAATCTCCATGGTGCGGGCGTTGCACCGCTCCATTTTCGGGAGAAATTGCGGCGCCGGTTTTTGCTCGAGCAGAATACAGCGCACGCCTCGCCGGCCCAGATCGATTGCGAGCGTCAAGCCGACGGGGCCGGCGCCGACGATGAGAACCTGTGTATTCAATAGAAAATTCCGGACTGACGGAGGATCGATGAAAACGCTATCATCTTGTCCTCAGGCACGGAAGCCGAAGAGTGGCGCAGAGCGGATTTATGCGCGCCGGAATTGCCGGCGCCTCAATGCGTCGGGATGTGCGCCTCTTTGATCACATCGCCCCAGACGGCCGTCTCTTTCTTGATGAAAGCGGCGGCCTCGGCCGGGCTGCCGCCGGCGGCATGCATATTGAGTTTGGCGAAATGAGCCTGCACTTCGGAGCCTTGTAATACTTCGTTGATCGCCTTGTTTAGCTTGGCGACGATGGCCGCGGGCGTTTTCGGCGGCGCGGCGATTGCGTTCCATGCGCGGGAATCGAAGCTCTTTGCGATGACCTCGCCCACCGTCGGGATGTCAGGCAGGTTCGCAATTCGCTTCTCGGTAGCCACCGCCAAGATGCGTGCCTTGCCGGCCTCGTGCAGTTTAATCGCCGAGGCGAGCTCCATGAAGATCATATCGACATGGCCGGCGATAAGATCGTTTAGCGCTGGAGCAGTGCCTTTGTAGGGCACGTGCACGAGTTTGGTGCCGGTTACCGTCTCGAATAACGCTGCGGTCAGATGCGATGTTGTGCCGATGCCCTGCGAGGCATAGTTGACCTTGCCCGGATTGGCTTTGATATAGGCGATGAATTCCTGCGCTGTCTTGGCCGGGAAATCCGGACGCACCAGCAGCACATTGGGGATCACCGTCATGATGGCGACCGGCTCGAACAGCGTCGGGTCGAAATTCATTTTCTTGTACAGCAGCGGATTGATCGTGAGCGGTGACGACTGCGCCGCGAGCAGGGTATAGCCGTCGGGATCGGAATGGAACACGACGTCGGAGCCGATATTGCCAGCCGCTCCCGCCCGGTTCTCCACCACCACCGGCTGGCCGAGCTTCTGCTGCAGCCCATTGGCGACGATGCGCGTGACCGTATCGACGCCGCCACCAGCCGGCACGCATACGATGATTCGGATCGGTCTATTGGGATAACTAGCCGCGGCGTCCTGCGCTAAAGCCTGCGACCATGCGCCGGATGCGCAAAGTACGGTGGCGGAAACCAAAGCCAGAAGCGTGCGCATTTTTCTCTCCCTAGGACGCTTCGGCGTTATGGTTGGCGCCGTCGAAGCGTTCGCATTCATATCGGCTCGTTGCGCGTCTACTTGTCGCTGCGGGAAAAGCCTGGCCCCATGTCCCAGGCCTGCGGGTAATAGGGACGATCCACCTGGCGGCACCAATTCTCCCAGCCCCGTTCCAGCGTGAAGCCGGCGCGGCCCTTGGTGGCGGTGGCGATTTCTCCGTCGCTCAGGAATGTGACCTCGCCCATGGCCAGCGCCTTGCCGAGAATCTGCGCATTGAGTTCGGCGTAAATCGAAGTGAACACCACCTCGCGCAGCGATTTGCCGACCACCACGCAACCGTGCCCGCGCATGAGCGCCACGGTGCGCGTGCCGAGCGACTTGGCGAGGTCGCGCGCCATCTCCATGTTGGTCACGAGCAGGTTGGTGGCGTCGCCGAATTTGTCGCGAATGTCCCAATTCGGAACGTCGCGCCCGACCGGCGCGGCCATGTGCATGACCGCGCAGAAGCACTGCTTTTTCACGACAGTGAACGGGACGATGTTCGGGCTGTGGTTGTGCACGACCGAGATGATGTCCGGACGGGCCTCCAGGATGGCGCCGTGGATGAACCGCTCCGAATACGGTTTGCCGGGCTTCGGGACCGACGATGCTGCCGTCGAGCGTGAACTCCATGATGTCGCCGGTCTCGACGCACATCGGCGCGCGCGCGCGCGCCATCAGAAAATGGCCGGGGTTGTCCGGATGGCGGATCGATACGTGGCCGAACGAATCGACGACATTATTGGTGGCGAGAATCCGGTTCGCGGTGACGAGGTCTTCCTTTAGCTGGTTCAAGTCGGCCATGCGGCTGCTCCAAGTTCGCCTATGCGCAAATCAGAGGCATCCTCGACCAAGATGATTCCGCGCACAACCGTCATGAGCGGAAAACAAAGATTGGGCTGTAATCAGGGTTAGCTTGACTTTGTTTTCGCTTTTTCACCGTTCAGCATCCAGGAAAACATCTCCTTGGTGCGGCGCGCCGTTTCAGGCAGCGGCATATTCACAATCGGATACTGGTCTTTCCAGTGGAATGGCCGGCAAGCATCGATGATCGCGCGGCTATTGGTGAAATCGCCCAGCGCCTTGCGTTCGGGCGGGATCGACGGATCGAGCGGCGTCGACCAGGCGCCGCGGATAAAGTCGATCGACGTCGCCGGGTCCGAACGCGTGCAGACCGCCCACATCAGCTCTTCGAGGTTGGATACGTCGATGTCGTCGTCGACCACGATCACATATTTGCCGGCATAGGCGGCCGAACGGCACATGGCGGCGAGATGTCCCGCCTGGCGGGCGTGGCCCGGGTAACGCTGCTTGATCGACACGGCGGTGAGTTGGCGCGATCCGCCGGCCTCGTGGCACCAGGTGGCGACCACATCGGGCAGGCCGGTTTTTTTCAGCTCCTGTTTGAGCAGCGCCGACCGCACCACGGCGCGATAACGCGCCTGCTCCTCCGGCGGCCGTTGCGGCGGGCAGCCGAGCAGGATCGGGTTGTTGCGGTGGTAGATGGCCTTGATGTCGAGCACCGGCTCGGCCCGCATCTTCGAGCCGTAATAGCCGGTCCACTCGCCGAATGGGCCTTCCGGCAGCGAGTTGCCGGGTTGCACGAAGCCCTCGATGACGATCTCGGCATTGGCCGGAAACGGCAGGCCGGTGTGCTTGCCGATGACGACTTTCTGCGGACGGCCGCGATAGGCGCCGGCGATTTCGAATTCGCAGATGCCTTGCGGCACTTCCGTGCAGGCCATCAGGAACGTCAGCGGATCGCCGCCGATGACGATGCACACCGGCATCGGTTTGTTGAGTGCCTGGTATTTGTCGCGGTGGATGCGGCCGTGTTTACCTGGCGATATGTAGAAGCCGAGCCGCTTGGCGTCATGGATCATCACGCGATAAGTGCCGGCGTTGATCCAGCCGTCGTCGGGATCGCGCGTGACGTTGAAGCTGCCGGTGCCGATATAGCGCCGGCCCTCGTCGCGGTCGTGCCAGACTGGGGTGGGGAAGCGGGTCACGTCCACTGCGTCGCCTTCGATCACGTTCTCCATGACCGGGCCTGTGTCGACCACTTCGTAAGGCAGCGGGCTGTCGGAGATCTTCTGGAAGTCGGTAAGGAACGCCTCGGACAGTTCGATCTTATTGAGGTTGGTCGGCAGGCCGAGCGTCATGTTCTGCCGGCGGCCGCCGAAGAAATTGGTCAGGACGCGGAAGCCTTTCGGGTAGCCCGGAATATTGTCGAACAGAGCGACAGGCGCTTTGTCATCGTGCTGCAGCAGTTCGGCCGCCATGCCGATGTCTTCCTGCCACGAGTAGCCGTCGGCGCGGACCAGCTCGCCGAGCTTGTCGGCTTCGACGATCCATTCGCGCAGATCGTCATAGCGCACCCGCGATTTGCGATTGTCGGTGACGGCAATATTCATGGGCGTTCTTCCTCTCCGATGCGGCGGTCAAGATCGCGCTATGATTTTTTTAAATGTTGCAACGACTACTCCATATCCGGTGCGCCGGCGTCCTTGACTTGGGTCAAGCTTGCTCCACGCCGACAGCGGGACGGCCGGCGCTTGCTAAATGTCAAACGCGCGCGTCCGATTTGCCGCACTGCGAAATCGTGGGACCGTTACGGCGCTGCCGCTGGAAATCCTAACTTGCTGTGCGTCGTGCAATCGATCGCGCAGCCGGTTTGAAGTGAAATCGGCCGCCCCCGGGGGCGGCCGATGCGCGTGCCGATTCTAAACTCGGCGCGAAGTCAGTATTCGGCGCAAACGCGTCCGTGGTCATCCTGGACAGAAACTTTTACCGGCTGATTTTTTCTGCGGAGCGCGCTGGCTTCGGCTTTTGCGACTTGTGTCGCTATTTCGGCGGACATGTACGGACCATGCCGCGTGGTCCCGCAATCCGCGAACCACCTGCCATTAATGGCAATGACTGAGTAGACAGTGCAGTTCATTTTTCAACCTGTTCGGCCTGTGCTGGCAATACAATGATGCATATGTATTCCAGAATATTGCAACCATAACTTTCAATGCTTAGCGGTTCCTAAATTTTGGAATTTTTAGAATGGAGACTTTCGTTCCATCAAACCGGGCCATGGCCTATAAGCGGGACCGGTAGCAGGCAATAGGCGATTTCAATCAAGTGACGAAGGTGTCGCAGCGAGGCCGTTTCGGCCTAACCGCGCGTGCACGCGATGAAGGTTCTGCGATCGCTGTGCGCTAACCTTAGGCAATTTCTCGCGCTTTTCGATTCCGCTGACGCGCTCGGCACGCACAGGTGGCGGTTGGTGGAGGGGGACACTGTCGTCGGAATAGGCTAGAATTTCCTTCGGTTCGGGAGGCCGCATTTCAGCCGTGGGTGTCGATCGGCAGGAATGTCTTGTTTTAACCGGCAAAAATAATGCGAACGAAGCGAAGACGAGGGGGCATCGTCTTTCCGGCGGTGGGGTGCATGTCATGAGCCAGTTCAATCAGCAATCTGTCCGGGCCGTCGTTCCGGGAGCCTGGAATTCAATCATGGCGGGGCGGGCGCGGCCGGCGGCTCATCTGGCGCGCGGCATGATCGTCGTCCTTGCGGCTTGGCTTTTTAGCCTTGCCAGCGGTCATGCGCAGCGCCACGCGGGACCATTCGAGCGGCTGGTGGGGCAATGGACCGGGTCCGGCACCATCGACCTGTCGAACGGCACGCATGAGCCGTTAAAGTGCCGGGCGGCATACGATGTGCCGGCGGAGCGGCGCAATCTCCAGATCAACATTCGCTGCGCCAGTGACAGCTACAATTTCAATCTCTTTAGCAGCGCGTTTTTGGAAGGCCGCACGGTCAGCGGGACGTGGAGCGAATCCACGCACGGCGTCGGCGGCTCAATCTCCGGTACGGCCGAAGGCGATCACATCCAGGTCCACGCCGAGAGCCCCGGTTTCACCGCTAATTTAGGTCTGTCGACGCACGGCAACAGCCAATCGGTTTCGATCCGGACCGCCGACCCGAGTGCCGGCATCAAGGGCGCCACTATCAGGCTGCGGCGCCGCGGTTAGACCGAAGGGATTTTGATCGCGAAAGGTTTATTCGGCCGGGGAGCGGCTGGATCGACGCATGGCTATATGGCGTGCGATCTTGGTAAGAAACGTCGCCGTCGGCCGCAAAATGAGCAAGTCGGCAACCAGCGCCGAAATCATCGCAAACGCGCTCAGCCATCCGAACAAGCGCAGCGACGGCAGGCTGGAAAAAACCGTCATCGCCAGTCCGCACGCCAGCACGGCCGATGTCAGGATCAGTGGCGGCCCGACCAGAATGGTCGCGCGTTCAACGCCCACCGCGGGATCTGGGTCGACGTCCTCGATCTGCAGCCGGTTGAGGAAGTGAATGGTCGCGCTGAGCCCCAAGCCGAACGAGACCGTCAGGGCGATGACGCTGGCAAATTGCAATCCCATGCCGCTCGCCCACAACAAGCAGCCGGCGAGCACAATGGGGAACAGCCCCGGCAGGATGCTCGTCAGCATGACGATGAACGAGCGGAAGGCGAGGCCGATAAAGGCGGCGACAAAGACGATCTCGATCGTCAGACCGTCGCTAAGCTTGTCGATCATGCCCGCGCTGTTGCGCGCGGCGATCACCGACAGGCCGGTGACGGCGATCGTATAACCGGGATACTTGGCTTTGAGGGCGTGGAGTTTCTTATCAACCGAATCCACGATAGGCAGCAGCTTGTTGGCGTCGGCGTCGGGGACGCGGCCGTTGACGATAACCGCGTCCTGCTTGGCCGAGATGAACCGCCGCGTCAGATAGGGCGGCAGCAGATCGACATATTGCTTGAGCGTGGCGACGTCCGACTTGCCCGCCTTTTCCGCCAGCCATCGCCGCAACGTCTCCACCGACCAGACGTTGCCGACGCCTTCCTGGTGCTCAAGCGTCGATTGCACATCGGCGATGGCCGCGAGCGTTTCGGGGTCGTAGAGCGATTTTCCTTGCGGAAACTCGATCAGTACGTCGATCGGGTTGGCGCCGGTCAGCTTTACGTCGAGCCGCCGGCTGGCGGCGACGGCCTGTTGCCGGTCGGGCACCTGGTCGGCGAGCCGGTAATGCGGCTGCAACTGCGCATAGCCGGCGGAAAGTCCGATCACCACGATCAAGCCGGCCAATGTGTAGAGGCCCGGATGGGTGACCATGCGCACGGCGATCCAGCTGCAGAACCGGCGCAACACGTCGAGCGCCCTGTCCATGCCGCGCACGCTCGCGGCAAAGCCCGCCTCGTTACGGATGAGCAGGACGCCGAGCAGCGGCAAGATCATGATCACCGCCGCCAAGGCGATCAGCGTGGCGATCAGGCCCGCCTCGCCGAACGTGCGGATCAGGTCGGATGACGAGAACTGCAACGCAATGAACGAAATCCCCGCGGTAGCGTGCGTGAGCACGCAAGCCGGCCCGGCGATGAGCAGCGCATTGCGGAAGGCGGTGAACTTGTCGTCGCCCATGATCAGCCGGTCGCGTGCCGCGAACGTGAGCTGCATGCTGTCGGAAAAACTGATGACCATGATCAGCGGCGTCATCACGTTCAAGAAAATATTCAGGCTGAAGTTGAGCCAGCCGAGCGTGCCCAGCGCGAGCAGGATGGCGGCGAGCGGCGGCGCGGCGGCGATGATCATGAATGCGATGCGGCGGAAGAACAGCGCCGCGATCAGGCAGCCGGCGAGAAAGCCGAGCGCGTTGTAATAGAGCCGGTCGCGCTCGATCGCATTGCGGGTTTCGAGCTGCATCACCGGGACGCCGGACAATTCGCCGCTCAGTCCGGTCCCGGCCAGATTCTCATTGAGGGATTGGCGAACCTCGCCGATGACCTTGGATAAGTTGTGTTGCGTCGCCGCCGGATCGAGCGCCAGCACCATCAACGCCAGATGGCCGTCCGTCGACAGCAGTTTGCCGCGGATGATTTCATTCGCCTTTACCTTGGCGATCAGGTCTTGATATTCGGTGCCGGTCGGCAGCGGACTGGGGAAAAGCGGCGCGGGAATTTGACCGTTTTCCGGCGGTTGCCGCGCCGAAAACAGCGAAATAACGCCGCGCGTGCCGTCGATGAGCTGCAGGTCGATGACCAGGTCGCGCAATTTTTCCAGCGAGGACCGATCGAGCAGCGTCGGACCTTCGATGACGACCAATACGTCGAATTCGGTCGAGGGGAAGCGCTGGGTGACGTCTTCGTAGGTCTTGAATTCCGCGGTGTCGGAGCGGAACAGCTGGCTGAGCGAGTCATCCACCTTCAGTCGCGTGAAGCCGACCGCGGCCAGGGCGCACAGGATGACGAAGACGATGACCGAAATGAGCCGGTGCGAGAGCGGAAAGAACCCGATGCGTTCGATGCCGAGCGCCAGATTTCGCGGAACGACCTTGCGCGGCGTTTCCAGAAATTCGAGTTCGGGTGGCGGCGTACTGGTCACGGCGGCGCTCTAAGGGGTCGTCCATAATTGTGCGCCAGACGACAATCGCATGCGCTTCGGCGCATGTATAGGGCTCAGGCTCAACTGCGGCGATTTGCAATGAATCGCGCCGCCGCGCACAAGATTGCGCCATCTTTGCCGAACGCCGCGATCGCCTTTTCGGCCTCGCCGACCAGCGCCTGAAGGCGCTTTCGCGCACCGTCGACACCCAGCAGACTCACGAAAGTCGCCTTGTGTGCGGCCGCATCTTTTCCGGTCGCCTTGCCGACGGTCGCCGCGTCACCCTCGATATCGAGCAAATCGTCGGCCACCTGAAATGCCTCGCCGACCGCCGAGCCGTAACGTTCGAGTGCCGCGCGCGCCTTGCGGGGCGCTTCACCGAGAATCGCTCCGCTTGTGCAGCCGTATTTCAGCAGTGCTCCGGTCTTCATCGCCTGCAACGTTTTGACGCCGGCGATATCGAGCCGGCGGGCCCGGGCAAAGCGGCCTTCGGCCGCAAGATCGAGCATTTGCCCGCCGGCCATTCCGCCGACGCCTGCGGCGCGCGCCAGCGCGCCGGTGAGCGCAATCCGGATGTCGGCCTTTGCGTGGGTTTGCGGGCGCGACAGGATATCGAAAGCGAAGGTCAAAAGCGCATCGCCCGCCAGGATCGCGGTCGCTTCGTCGAAAGCCTTGTGAACGGTAGGCCTGCCGCGCCGCAACGCATCGTCATCCATCGCAGGGAGGTCGTCATGCACGAGCGAATAGCAATGCACGCACTCGAGCGCTGCGGCCACCATCAAGGCCTGCCGCCGCGGCACCCCGAAAAGTTTCGCGGTTTCAACGACCAGAAAAGGGCGGATCCGCTTGCCGCCCCCGAGGCTCGCATAACGCATGGCCTCCACGAGGCGGGCAGGGCGCGCCAACTCACCGGCAACCGGTTTGGGCGCCAGCAGCCGGTCGAGCAGGCTCTCGGTGTCGGCGGCGACCTGATCCAGGCTGTGTTTGAAGCGGTCTGTCGAATCCGCTGGCTGTTTGCGTTTGCCGGAAGAAGCGGCGGTCGAATTTTGCGAAGGCAGACCCATTAATTTCGGGCTTTTCAGCCCCCCTCGATAATGACCTGAAGAATCTTCTTGAGCGGTGGCAGAGAGACTACTGCACCGGTTCAACATCATCCAGATGGAGCGCGCTTTCCGCGTTCCGCCCGCCCGTGCCGAACCGCCGCTCGATGTAGTCAATGACCATAGTCTTGAAATCGGCCGATAGCGTGGGCCCGCGCAGCGTGGCTGCCTTCTTGCCGTCGATGAACACCGGCGCGGTCGGCTGCTCGCCGGTGCCGGGCAGGGAAATGCCGATGTCGGCGTGCTTGCTCTCGCCCGGGCCGTTGACGATGCAGCCCATGACCGCGACGTTTAGCGTCTCTACCCCGGGATAGCGCGTCTTCCAGGCCGGCATGGAGTCGCGGATGAAGCTTTGAATGTCCTGGGCGAGCTCCTGGAACGTGGTCGAGGTGGTGCGGCCGCAGCCCGGGCAGGCGGCCACCAGCGGCACGAAGGTCCGCAGCCCCATCGTCTGCAACAGCTCCTGCGCCACCTGCACTTCGCGCGTGCGGTCGCCGTTCGGCTCCGGTGTGAGCGAGATGCGGATGGTGTCGCCGATGCCTTGCTGCAGCAGCACGCCCATGGCGGCGCTCGAAGCGACGATGCCCTTGGTGCCCATGCCGGCTTCGGTCAGGCCGAGATGCAGCGCATAGTCGGAACGGCTCGCCAGAATTTTATAGACCGCGATCAGGTCCTGTACCGCCGAGACTTTCGCCGAAAGAATAATACGGTTGCGGGCGAGGCCGATCTCCTCGGCGCGCGCCGCCGACAGCAGCGCCGATTGCACCATGGCTTCGTGCGTCACCTCGCGCGCATCGAGCGGCTCCGCGGCGCGAGAATTCTCGTCCATCAATTGCGTGAGCAACTCTTGATCGAGCGAGCCCCAATTGGCGCCGATGCGCACCGGCTTGTTGTGCTTGATCGCCATCTCGACGATGGCGGAGAACTGACGGTCCTTCTTGTCCTTGAAGCCGACATTGCCGGGATTGATGCGGTATTTGTCGAGCGCTTCGGCGCAGCCCGGATGATCGGCGAGCAGCTTGTGGCCGATGTAATGGAAGTCGCCGACGATGGGCACATTGAGGCCCATCTTAAGCAGCCGCTCCTTGATGTGCGGCACCGCCGCCGCCGCCTCGTCGCGATCGACCGTGATGCGAACGAGCTCCGAGCCGGCGCGGGCCAGCGCCGCCACCTGGCGCGCGGTTCCCTCCACGTCGGCCGTGTCGGTGTTGGTCATCGACTGCACGACGATGGGCGCGCCGCCGCCGACCATGACGCCGCCGACGTCCACGGCAATCGATTTATGACGTTCTTGTGTTGCGGTGCTCATAAGTCGTTCTTATAGGGGGCCCTGGCGAGCCGTTTTTGGCCCGCCTGCGAACTATATCGCCTTCCATCGCCAAGGCGTCAACGCCACCAATACCAAGGGCGGGTAACGGTTCCGCGACAGGGGTATCCTTAACGATCAGGCTTGGCTGACCCCGAGCAGGCCGAAATCCGGCCCCAGCAGCCGGCGGGCGCGCTGCAAGGCGCGGCGCGCCGCATAGGCGTCATAGGCGACGCGCAGCAGGCCGGATAATTGCGACGGCCCCGCGATCAGTTCGCGGATGACGGCTGTGACGCTGGTGCCGCCGTCCGGGCGCATGCCGGCCAGTGCGGCATCCGGCACGACGCGATGCGCTGGATCGATGACCACCCTGATTGCCGTGAAACTCAGCCCGTGGACGGACGCGAGCCGGGCGACGAGATGCGACTCCATGTCGACCGTCGCCGCACCTGTCTCGGCGTGCATTCGCCGTTTTGCTTCGGGGGCGGCGACCGCGTAGTCGACGCCCGTGATCGGTTTGTGTTCGGCGCCCGGGATCATTGCCAGGATCTTTTCCGACCAGACACGGTCGGTCGGACGATTGTGCTGCGCGTCGATGATCGACGACGCAACGACCCAGTTTCCCGGGCGCAAATGCGGGGCGAGCCCGCCGGCCACGCCGAAACTGATGATGCTGCGGCAGCCTTTTTGGACGGCCTGGCTGAGCGACGTGGCGACCTCGCGTTCCGAATTGCGGCAGATGACGACCACACCGGGCCCGGACGCGATGCGCGCTTCAAACGCCAGCCCGACGAGGGCAATGACCGAGCCATCCGCCGGAGCGCGTGCCGCTTCCGGGTTGGCCGTCTTTGCAGGGTCGGTGGGGTCACCCGCGGCCGGAGGAATAGCGAATGGCACTCGGGCCCCCGCCAATGGGGATGCCCATGAATCGATCGTATCGGTTTGCGTCATATCGGCCCCTAGCGCCTTCTGTATAAAGCAAATTTCATGCCGGGCCAGAATAAAACTGTTGGAATTGCACAGAATACCGATGCCTCGACGCATTCCGAGCCGGATTTTGCCGGTCGCACGGGCGTAAAAGCCACCTGCGATCCTGCACTTGGGTGTAGCTTCCCCTTTGCCCGCAACTTGAATAGACGACCGATAATATGGCAGGCAGGCCGCGGCAGTCCGCATGAGCAATCAGGAAAAGGTTCTCGTTACCGGTGCAAGCGGCTTCGTCGGCTCCGCCGTCGCCCGCAAGCTGGTCGAGGCCGGGTTTTCGGTGCGGGCGCTGGTTCGGGGTGCAAGTCCGCGTGCGCACCTCGCCGGATTGGGCCTGGAGTTTTTCGAAGGCGACCTGCGCGACCGGAAATCCGTCGAGCTTGCGCTGGCCGGCATGCGCTACGTCTTCCACGTGGCGGCGGATTATCGCCTTTGGGCGCGTGACCCCAGCGAGATCTTTGCCTCCAACGTCGAAGGCACCCGCATCCTCATGGAGGAGGCGATCAAAGCGGGCGTCGAGCGCGTCATCTACACCAGCAGCGTGGCGACGATCGCCTTGCGGCCCGATGGGACGGCTGCGGACGAAGCGACGCCGCTGCGCGAGGATCAGGGCATCGGCGCCTATAAGCGCAGCAAGATCGCGGCCGAACGGCTGGTCGAGTCCATGGTCGCGGAACGTGGTCTCGCCGCCGTCATCGTCAATCCCTCGACGCCCGTTGGCCCGTGCGATGTGCGGCCCACGCCGACCGGCAGGATCATCGTCGAAGCCGCCAAGGGGCGCATTCCGGCGTTCGTCGACACCGGACTCAACCTCGTGCATGTGGACGATGTGGCCGGCGGCCATCTCGCGGCCTTGCGGCGCGGCAAGATCGGCGAGCGCTACATTCTCGGCGGCCAGGATGTTCTGTTCTCGCAGATGCTGCGCGATATCTCCGGCCTGGTCGGCCGGCGCGCGCCGCGGCTGCGGCTGCCGTGGCGTGCGCTTATCCCGTTTGCCTATGCCTCCGAGGCCGTGGCAAAGGTCACGGGCCGCGAGCCATTTGCGACCCTAGACGGCGTTCATATGGCGAAATACCGTATGTTCTTCGCATCGACCAAGGCCGAGCAGGAACTCGGATATCGCTCAAGGACTTATACCGAGGGGATTAGCGACGCCGTACGCTGGTTTCGCGACGCCGGATACCTAGGTTCCTAGCGATTCAGACGTTTAAATGGATGCTGGGTGAGTTGATCGGCCTTGAGAAACTGGCCGTTTATAGCGCGGTTACGCTTAACCGTTTGGGAGACGAGATATGGAACTGGTATAATTCTTGCCTTATACTTTTGTCCACATAATTGCCTACCTCTCAGGATTCATGCGCTAAATTGCCCCTCACGACACGGATTGGAAGCGAAATGTTGGAGTCGATTAAAGAGCCGCGCGATCTGAAGAACCTGTCATTGGAACAGCTGCGTGAGGTTGCGCACGAACTGCGTTACGAGACGATCAATGCGGTGGCGGCGACCGGCGGGCATCTGGGTGCGGGCTTGGGCGTGGTCGAGTTGACGGTGGCGCTGCATTACGTGTTCGACACGCCGGCGGATCGCTTGATCTGGGACGTCGGGCATCAGGCCTATCCGCACAAGATTTTGACCGGGCGGCGCGACCGTATCCGTACCTTGCGACAGGGCGGCGGGCTGTCGGGCTTCACCAAGCGCGCCGAGAGCGAATACGACCCGTTCGGGGCGGCGCATTCCTCGACCTCGATCTCGGCCGGCCTGGGCATGGCGGTGGCGCGGGATTTGGCGGGCAAGAAGAACAACGTCATCGCGGTGATCGGCGACGGCGCTTTGTCGGCGGGCATGGCCTATGAGGCGATGAACAATGCCGGCGCCCGCAACGAGCGGCTGATCGTGATCCTGAACGACAACGACATGTCGATCGCGCCGCCGGTCGGCGCCATGTCGGCCTATCTGGCCCGTCTCGGCTCGGGGCACGCCTATCTGAAGCTGCGCGACATCGGCAAGCAGCTGACGCACCATCTGCCCAAGCCGATTGACCGCGCCATCACGCGGGCGGTCGAGCACGCGCGCACGTACGTTACCGGCGGCACGCTGTTCGAGGAGTTGGGTTTCTATTACGTCGGGCCGATCGACGGGCACAATCTCGATCATTTGCTGCCGGTGCTGCGCAATGTGCGCGACGCCGAGATCGGGCCGATTCTGGTTCATGTGGTGACCCAGAAGGGCAAAGGCTACGCGCCGGCGGAGACGAGCGCCGACAAGTACCACGGGGTGGTCAAGTTCGACGTGGCGACGGGGGCGCAGGCCAAATCGAAGGGCGGCGCGCCGCAATACACCAAGGTGTTCGGCGAGAGCCTGATCAAGGAAGCGCGCAAGGACGACAAGATCGTCGCCATTACCGCGGCGATGCCGTCGGGGACGGGTATCGACCTGTTCGAGAAGGAGTTCCCCAAGCGCACCTTCGACGTCGGCATTGCCGAGCAGCACGCGGTGACGTTTGCCGGCGGCCTGGCGACGGAAGGCTTCAAGCCGTTCGCGACGATCTATTCGACCTTCCTGCAGCGCGCCTATGACCAGGTGGTGCACGACATCGCCATCCAGCGGCTGCCGGTGCGCTTTGCCATCGACCGCGCGGGTCTCGTTGGCGCCGACGGGCCGACGCATGCTGGCTCCTTTGACGTGACTTATCTCGGCTGTCTGCCGGGCTTTGTGCTGATGGCGGCGGCCGACGAAGCCGATCTGGTGCACATGGTGGCGACGCAGGTCGCCATCGACGATAGACCCAGTGCCCTGCGCTATCCGCGCGGCGAGGGCCGCGGCGTGCCGATGCCGGCGGAGGGCATTCCGCTGGAGATCGGCAAGGGCCGCATCTTACGCGAGGGCCACAAGGTGGCGCTGTTGTCCTATGGCGCGCGGCTGGGTGAGTGTCTCAAAGCGGCCGACGAACTGGCCGCGCTCGGCCTGTCCACGACGGTTGCCGACGCGCGCTTTGCCAAGCCGCTCGACACCGATCTGGTGCTGCGCCTGGCGCGCGAGCACGAGGTGCTGGTGACGATCGAAGAAGGCGCGGTCGGCGGCTTCGGCTCGTTTGTGCTGCAGGCGCTGTCCGACCACGGCGTGCTCGACACGGGCTTGAAGATCCGCACCATGGTGCTGCCGGACCTGTTCCTCGACCAGGACACGCCGGCGGCCATGTACGCCAAAGCCGGCCTCGACGCCCAAGGCATCGTCGCCAAGGTGTTCGAGGCGCTCGGCAGGGATGTCCATGCCGAAACACTCAAGCTCGGCCTCGCATGACCGATAGAATTTGCCGGAGAACCCGATGATCGAGAAGACGCCCTTGCGGATCATCCTGGCGCAGCCACGCGGCTTTTGCGCCGGGGTCGTGCGCGCGATCGAGATCGTCGAGCGCGCACTGCAGAAATACGGCGCGCCGGTCTATGTGCGCCACGAAATCGTGCACAACAAACACGTGGTCGACAGCCTCAAGGCCAAGGGCGCGCGTTTCGTCGAGACGGTCTCCGAGATACCGGAAAACGCGGTGACCATCTTCAGCGCGCACGGCGTTGCCCGCAGCGTCGAGGAAGAGGCGGCGGGACGCGGCCTTCCGGTGCTCAACGCCACCTGTCCGTTGGTCACCAAGGTTCACAACCAGGGCAAACGCTATGTCGCCCAGGGCCGCACCCTTATCCTGATCGGCCATGCCGGCCACCCGGAAGTCGTCGGCACGATCGGACAAATCTCAGGCCCGGTGGTGCTGGTGCAAACCGAGGAAGACGTCGAGAAGCTCGATATCCCGATCGACGCCCCGGTCGCCTACATCACCCAGACTACGCTGAGCGTGGACGACACACGGGGAATCATTGCAAAGCTGGAGCAACGCTTCAACGATATCGTCGGGCCCGAAATGCGGGATATCTGTTACGCCACGCAGAACCGCCAGGCGGCCGTGCGCGAGTTGAGCCGGCAGGTCGACGTCATTCTGGTGGTCGGCGCGAAGAACAGTTCGAATTCAAACCGCCTGCGCGAAATCGGGCTGGAGACCGGCATCCCGAGCTATCTGATTGCCGACAGCAGCGAGTTGCGCCCGGAATGGGTGCAGCATGCGCGGACCGTCGGCCTCACCGCGGGCGCCTCGGCGCCAGAGGTTCTGGTCGAGGGCGTCGTCGATGCCCTTGCCCGCCTTGGTCCGGTCGAAGTTTCGGTCCTAGATGGCCGGGAAGAGACCATCGAGTTCCGGCTGCCGACGGAGTTGGCTTCCGCCTAGTCGGCTTAACCCCCATATATTCGTTGCGCGAGGCGCGACAATTCGAACGAGAACCGACGACTTATGAAAATCCCATTTTTCAAAGAAATGCGCATCGGCGCCTACCTCTTCAAGCAGAAGATCATGGGCCGCAAACGCTATCCGCTCGTTCTGATGCTGGAGCCGTTGTTCCGCTGCAATCTGGCCTGCATCGGCTGCGGCAAGATCGATTATCCGGACCCGATCCTGAACCAGCGCATGTCGGTCAAGGATTGCCTCGACGCGGTCGACGAATGCGGCGCGCCGATGGTGGCGATCCCCGGCGGCGAGCCGCTCATCCATCGCGAGATCGGCGAGATCGTCAAAGGCATCGTCGCGCGCAAGAAGTTCGTCTCGCTTTGCACCAACGCACTGTTGCTCGAGAAGAAGCTGCACCTGTTCGAGCCGTCGCCCTATCTGTTCTTTTCCGTGCATCTCGACGGACTGAAAGAGCATCACGACAAGTCGGTTTCGCAGAAGGGCGTGTTCGACATCGCCGTGCGCGCCATCAAAGCGGCGAAGGCCAAAGGCTTCACGGTCAACGTCAATGCCACGATCTTCGACGGCCACGCCGCCGAGGACATCGCCGCGTTTCTCGATCAGGCCAAGGACCTCGGCGTCGGCGTATCGATCTCGCCCGGCTATGCCTATGAGCGCGCGCCCGACCAGGATCACTTCCTCAACCGCCGCAAGACGAAAGAACTGTTCCGCCGCGTGTTCGCCTTGGGCAAGGGCAAGAAGTGGGAGCTGATGCACTCGGGTCTGTTCCTCGATTTCCTCGCCGGCAATCGCGAATATCACTGCACGCCGTGGGGGATGCCGACGCGCAATCTGTTCGGCTGGCAGAAGCCCTGCTATCTGCTCGGCGAGGGCTATGCCAAGACCTTCAAGGAGCTGATGGAAACCACCGACTGGGATTCCTACGGCACCGGCCAGTACGAGAAGTGCGCGAACTGCATGGCGCATTGCGGCTACGAGCCGACCGCGGCGCAAGCCTCCATCAGCAATCCGCTGAGCGCGCTATGGACCGCCATCCGTGGCGTGCGCACCGAGGGACCGATGGCGCCGGAAATCTCCCTGACGCAGCAACGGCCGGCGCAGTACGTCTTTTCCCGCCACGTCGACAAGATGCTGCACGAAATTCACGAGGCCAAATCCGAGGCCGGGGTCGACCCATCCGGAGCCAAGCCCGCCCAACCGAAGATTACGGCCGCGGCGGGATAGGCCCCGGTCTATTCGCGTTCGATCCTCGGCGCTGCGCCAGCCGGTGCGCTGCCGCCGTTTCCATAAAGTGCGATCGGGCGATTGGATGACCCCAGCTTCATGCTCACCTCTATCATTGTTCGCATCATCGATTTCTGCACGCGCAATGCCTGGCGCATAGTCGCGGTCGGATTGCTGCTGGCTATCGCGTCGGGCGTCTACGTTGCGCGTCATTTCGCCATCAACTCCGACATCAACACGCTGCTCTCTTCGGATCTCGGCTGGCGCAAACGTGAACTCGCCTTCGAGCAGGCGTTCCAACGCTTCCAGCTGATCTACGTCGTCGTCGAGGCGCCGACACCGGAACTGACGGGCGAGGCGACGGCCGCGCTGACACAGGCGCTGGCAAAGAACAAGGAACGGTTCCGCGGCGTGACGCAATCCGGCGGCGGCGAGTTTTTCGCCCGCAACGGGCTGCTGTTTCAGCCGCCGGAAGAACTCAAGCGCAGCCTCGCGCCACTGGTGCAGGCCGAACCGCTTATTCAAGATCTTGCGACCGATCCGAGTTTGCGCGGGCTCATCAGCGGGCTCGAGGACGCCCTGCTCGGGATCCAGTCCAAGCACGTCAAGCTCGACGATTTCACGCGCGTCTTCAACATGGCCTCCGATACCCTGGAAAAGGTGCTCAAGGGGCAGCCGGCGAGCTTCTCTTGGCGCGTTCTCGTCGCGGGTCATCCGGCGCAACCGAGCGAGCTGCGCGGCTTCATCGAGGTGCGCCCGGTGCTCGACTACAGCGCAATCGAGCCCGGCCACGTCGCCACCCAGGCGATCCGCCAAGTCGCGGCCGAGATCGCGCCGCAATTCCAGGCAACCGTCCGGCTCACCGGCCCGGTGGCGATGGCGGACGAGGAATTCGCCACCATCAAGGAAGGCGCGGTGCGCAACGGTCTCATCACCGTTTTCATCGTGCTCGTTATCCTGTGGCTGGCGCTGCGCTCGGCGCGGCTCATCGTTGCCGTGTTCGTCAATTTGTTCATCGGGCTTGCCATGACCGCGGCGCTCGGGCTGCTGATGGTCGGCACGTTGAACCTGATCTCGGTCTATTTTGCCGTGCTGTTCGTCGGCATCGGCGTCGATTTCGGCATCCAGTACAGCGTGCGTTACCGCGCCGAGCGCCACGAACTCAACGATCTTAAGGCGGCGGTGCTGCAGGCCGGCAAGCATGTCGGCGCGCCTTTGACGCTCGCCGCCGGCGCGACAGCCGCCGGCTTCCTGTCGTTCCTGCCGACCGACTACCGCGGTGTGTCTGAATTGGGCCTGATCGCCGGTTTCGGCATGCTGATCGCCTTCGCGACCAGCATCACCGTTTTGCCGGCGCTGATCCGCTTGCTCAACCCGCCGGGCGAGCCGGACGAACTCGGCTTTGCCGCGCTGGCGCCGGTCGACAGTTTTCTCGAGCGCAAGCGCGTTCCGATTATCATTGGCACCGCGATCGTGGTGATCGCGGGCCTGCCGCTGCTCTATTGGCTCAGTTTCGACTTCAACCCGATCAATTTGCGCGATCCAAAAACGGAATCGGTCGCGACCTATCTCGATCTCAGCCGCGACCCGGCCAATAATACGAATGCCGTCGAGGTGCTGGCGCCCTCGCTCAGCGACGCCGGCGTCATCGCCGGCCGCCTGTCGAAGCTGCCGGAAGTGTCGCGCGTGCTGACGCTCACCAGCTTCATTCCCACTCTGCAAGCGGAAAAACTGCCGCTCATTCGCAGCGCGGCCAAGACGCTCGAGCCCGCCTTCGACCCCAAGAATATGTCGCCGCCGCCGACCGACGCGGAAAACGTCGATGCGCTGAAGGAGGGTGCCGGCCGGCTCATCGAAGCGTCCGGCAATCAGAACGGCCCGGGCGCTGCCGCGGCCAAGCGGCTGGCCGCCGCGCTCACCGCGCTCGCCAACGCGAACCAGGAAACGCGCGCCAAGGCCGAGACCGCGTTCATTCAGCCGTTGAAGACCGTGTTGAGCGGTCTGCAGGCGGCGCTTCAAGCGGAACCGGTAACGCAGAAATCATTGCCGACGACTCTCGTGCGCGACTGGACGACAGCAGACGGCCGCTCACGGGTGCAGGCCGCACCAAACGGCAACCCCAGCGATAACGTGGCGATGCGTCAATTTGCGCGTTCCGTGTTGGCGGTCGAGCCGAACGCTATCGAAGGGCCGATCTCGATCCTCGACGCGGGCGACACGATCGTGCGCGCCTTTGTCGAGGCCGGCCTGTGGGCGCTGCTGTCGATCGGCATCCTGTTGTGGCTCGTGCTGCGGCGGATCGGCGACGTGCTGCTGACGCTCATTCCGCTGATGTTGGCCGGCGTCGTGACGCTGGAAGTCTGCGTCCTGATCGGCCTGCCGCTCAACTTCGCCAATATCATCGCGCTGCCGTTGCTGCTCGGCGTCGGCGTCGCGTTCAAGATTTATTACATTATGGCGTGGCGGGAGGGGCAGACGAACCTCTTGCAGACGAGCCTCACCCGCGCCGTATTTTTCAGCGCACTGACGACCGCCACGGCGTTCGGCAGCCTGTGGTTCTCGAGCCACCCTGGAACCGCCAGCATGGGAAAATTGTTAGCCCTGTCGTTGATGAGCACGCTGGCGGCGGCGGTATTGTTCCAGCCGGTTCTTATGGGCAAGCCGCGCAATGGCGGGCTGGCGACGGACGAACCGGGCGACGCTATGCTAGGCGATAATGAGTCGCGCATTCGGAAGCAGAGCAACGGCAAGTGACTGCACAAGTGACCAACAAGTGGCGCAAATGACAAGGCGCGCAAAGCCGCGCCGAATTCCCAATCTTGACAGGGAACGCTCGCCGCGGCGCCCGGAGCGTCGCCGGCAAGGAACGCAAGGAGAGCTGAGATGATTCGTACAGTCGTGCTGGTGACCGTCCTGACCGCTGCCGCATCGGCGGCATTCGCTTCGAGTGGCACGCCTCAGGAGGAGGCCGCCTGCCGTCCGGACGTGCGCCGGTTCTGCCACACCCTCGTGGGGCAGGGCGATGGCGTTATTCTCGCCTGTTTGCAGGAACACCGCGAGAAACTCCGCCGTGCCTGCCGCGAGGTGCTGGAAAGTCACGGGCAGTAACGGAACCGGCTGGCGCTGCCTGCGAGGCGGTCAGGAGTTGCAAATTGTTAGAGCAACTATACGTCTAAAACTTGTGCTAACGGATGAAGCAGATGTGTTCGTTTGATTCCGTGAAAAGAACACATTGCCGAACGATGTACCGGGCGTGCTTCCACTGCGGCAACCAGGATGCTGCATTATGAAGTTAAGGCTTCTCACGCTGATCGCGGCTTTTCTGATGGCGGGCTTGGCCAATGCCGTGCCGCAGAGCGCGGGCGAGCCAACCGCAGCCGGCATGTGGGCGCAGGTTTATCCGGACGGGCGGGTCGGCGGTTGGTTTCTTATTTTTGAGAACAACGGCGTCTACGAAGGCGCCATCGCCAAGATGTTCCTCAAGCCCGGCGACGACCCGAATCCGATCTGCGCCCATTGCACGGGCGATCAGAAGAACCAGCCGTCGCTCGGCCTCGTCATTATCAAAGGCATGCAGCGTCACGGCTTGATCTACGAGAATGGAAGCATCCTCGATCCGCGCGACGGCAACGTTTACCAGGCGAAACTGACGCTGAGCCCGGATGGCCAGCAGCTTATCGTGCGCGGCTTTCTCGCGATTGAACTGTTGGGCCAGAACCAGACGTGGCGGCGGCTTCCCAATGACGTGATGCCGCTGGACCAGATGCCGCCAAACCTGGTGCCGTACTGGCTCGCGCTGCGCAAACCACACGATGGGGCGGCGACGAAGGGCATGGGGCCGCCGCGCACCGGAAGCACCAAGAGCTTGCAGTGAGGCCAGTGGACGGCTGTCCGGCTGTGCCGAAGCGTCACATGCCAAATTTGGCGTAGCGCTGCTGCGTGATGTTGCGGTAGCGCGCCAGAGCCCACAGCGGGAAGAATTTCGCATAGCCATGGTAGCGCAGATAGAACACGCGCGGGAAGCCCGTCGCCGTGTAGCGCTCTTCCGCCCAGAGGCCGTCGGACCCTTGCGTGCGCTGGAGATAGTCGATGCCGCGCTGAACCGCCGGCGAATCGATCGCGCCCTGCCGCCATCAGGCCGATCAGCGCCCAGGCGGTTTGCGAGGCGGTGCTCGGCGCAGGCTCGTAGCCGCGGTAATCGAGCTTGTAGCTGCTGCCGTCTTCGCCCCAGCCGCCGTCGGGATTCTGGATGGCGACGAGCCAATCGGCCGCCTTGCGCATCATGGGCTCGCCGGGCTCAAGCCCGGCGACGTTGAGGGCGCACAGCACCGACCAGGTGCCGTAGATGTAGTTCATGCCCCAGCGGCCGTACCAACTGCCGTCGGCGAGTTGCACGCGCCGCAGATAGTCGACCCCGCGCGCCACCGCTGGGCTGTCGGCAGTCGTGTCGCCGAACTGCGCCAGCATCGACAGGCAGCGCGCGGTGACGTCTTCAGTCGGCGGGTCGAGCAGCGCGCCATGGTCGGCGAACGGGATGTTGTTCAGGTAGTAGAACTCGTTGTCGGCATCGAACGCGCCCCAGGCGCCGTTCTCGCTCTGCATGCCGACGATCCACTCGCGCGCGCGTTCGAGCGGGACGCGAAAATCTTCGCGGCCCGTTTCTTTCTGCACACGGTCCATGGCCATGGCGACGACGGCGGTGTCGTCGACGTCGGGATAATGCGGGTTGGCATATTGGAACGCCCAGCCGCCGGGACGTAAGTTCGGCCGCCGCGCGATCCAGTCGCCGCGCACATCGAGAACCTGCATCGGCACCAGCCAGTCGAGGCCCTTCTTGACCTGCGCTGCCGCGCGCTCGCCGCCGGCTTCGAGCAGCGCGTGGCAGGCGAGGCCGGTGTCCCAGATCGGCGAGACGCACGGTTGGCAATAGGCTTCGTCCTCATGCACGACGAGGAGTTTCTCCACCGACTTGCGCGCAATGGCGCGCTGCGGATGGCTTTCCGGAAACCCAAGCACGTCGTACATCATCACGCTGTTCGCCATCGCCGGAAAGATGGCGCCGAGACCGTCCTCGCCGTTGAGGCGTTCGCCGACCCAGGCGACGGCGCGGTCGATGGCGCGCTGATGCGAGGCGAGCCGCCGCAGCAGCAAAGGCTCGATCAGCCGCAGCACGTTGTCGACGCCGCGGAAGAACCAGAACCACGATGCCTTCTGCTGCGGCGCCTTCGGCGCCGGGCCGAGGTCCGCCGGCGAACCAAGGAACAGCTCGTCGATGCGTACGCCCTTGGCGTTGCGCGCCACCGGGCGCTTGGCCATCAGCACCAGCAGCGGCACGATGACGGTGCGGCTCCAGTACGACATCTTGTCGAGGTGGATCGGAAACCATTTCGGCAGCAGCATGATCTCGACCGGCATCATCGGCACGGCGCGCCACGGAATGAAGCCGAACAGCGCGAGCATGATGCGCGTGAACACGTTGACGCGTTCGGCGCCGCCGCGGGCCCGCAACGCCTCGCGGGCGCGGCGCATGTGATCGGCGTCGACCGAATCGCCGATCATCTTGAGCGCGAAATAGGCCTTCACCGTCGCGCTGACGTCGAGATCGCCGTCGCGAAACAGCGGCCAGCCGCCGTGTGCGCCCTGGATGCGGCGCAGATAGACGGCGATCTTTTCTTCGAGCGCGGCATCGACCGGCTCGCCGAGATAGTGCCGCAGCAGCACGTATTCGGCCGGGATGGTGGCGTCGGCCTCGAGTTCGAACACCCAATGGCCGTCCGGCCGTTGCTGTGCGAGCAGGGCATCGCTCGCCGCGCCGATCGCGCGCTCCAGCGTGGAGGCCGCCGTCGGCTTGCTGCCGGTCAGATCATTCGAGGTCTCAGACATTGCGCCTATCGTCAGGTCGTTATTTCGATCAACGCGGCCGCCCGGTTGCCGGAGCGGATCGCGCCCTCGATGGTCGCCGGCAGGCCGGTCGCCGTCCAATCGCCGGCGAGCAGCAGGTTGTTCCAACGCGTGCGCGCGTCTCGGGCGTTTGGCGTCTTCGCGCGGCAAAGCGGCGAAGGTCGCCCGCCGTTCCCGCACGATTTGCCACGGTGGCTGCGGGCCTGCAATGCCCGCGATCTCGGCCACTTCCCGCCAGATCAGGGCCGCGAGTTCCTCGCGCGGCGTATCGAGCAGCCGGTCGCCGCTGCTGATCGTGACCGACAGGCGGTCCGGGAAAGCGAACAGCCATTCGGCCGTGCCATGGATGATGCCGGTCATGGGCGCGAGCCCGGCCGGCGGCGCGAGGCGGAAATGGGCGTTGACGATGGCGCGGAATTCGCTCGGCACCGTCAAATCCGGTACGAGCGAGGCCGCCACCACCGGCGGCACCGCCAGAACGGCGGCATCGCCCGGGCGCAGTGGAACCGAGAGATCGCCGAAATCGAGCCCGGTCACGCGCTCCGCCTCGAACGTAAATGCCCGCAGCCGCTCGCCGAAGATCACCTTGCCGCCGTTCGCTTCGATGAATTTCAGCGCCGGCTCGACGAATGCCGCCGACAGTCCGTCGCGCGCGAACAGCGGGCGGTAGCTGCGCCCGCCCGCGGCCAGCGTTTCGCGGATCACCGCCGCGGCGAGCTTGGCCGAGCTTGCCGGCGGCTCCGTGTTGAGCGCGGCCAGCAGCAGCGGCCCGACCAGCCGGTCATAGAGCGGCCCTTGGCAGTCGAGCACCTCGCCGATGGTCGCGCCCGGTGCGGCGCGCAGCAGGCGCAGGATGGACAAATAATCGCGCGCGCGCGTACCCGGCACGCGCCGTGTGCGGTCGAAGATCCACCACGGCACGCGTCCGGCATTGGCGCGCAGCGTCCAGCGCTCTTTGGTTGCGAGATCGATAAACGGAAAGCTCGCGTCCGGCGGCCCGGCCAGGCGGTCGCTTGCGCCGGTCGTCTCGAGATAGCCGAGTGCCGCCCGGTTGCCGGACAAAAGGAGATGGTTGCCGTTATCGATCGTGATCCCGAGCGCGGGGTCGTGATAGGAGCGGCAGCGCCCGCCCGCCTGGTTGGTCGCCTCGTACACGGTTACGGGCACGCCACGTTCGGCCAGCCGCACCGCGGTGGCGAGGCCGGCGAGACCGGCGCCGATGATGTGGACCGAGCGTGCCATCACAGAATCGCGTAGCGCAGCAATATCCAGAGGAATTGCCAGCGCCGCAGCCGCACCGGCATGCGCGGCGGCTGCCAGCCGCGCGCGAGCATCTGGTCGTACATCATGCGGTAGGCGGTCGCCATGATGCGCGGCGTTCGCACGATTCGGCGCGGGCTCCGCGCCATGATGGCCTCGGCCTCCGCGAAGTGGCGTCCGGCGACCCGCGGCGACCGTCGCACAGGCTTGCCCGATCGCCGGATTGGCCAGCACCGTCGCCGGATCATCGCCGGCGATACCGGCGCCGGCCAGCGCTTCGCGCGGCAGATAGAGCCGGCCGATGGCGGCGTCCTCGTCGACGTCGCGCAGGATATTGGTCATTTGCAAAGCGCGCCCGAGATGATGCGCCAGCGCCAGGCCCGCTTCCTTCTCCATGCCGAACACGCGCACACTCAGCCGGCCGACCGCGCTGGCGACGCGGTCGCAATAAAGATCGAAGGTCGCGAAATCGGGCGCGCGGATATCGGCAACGACGTCCATCTCCATGCCGTCGATGACGGCGAGGAAATCCTCGCGCTGCAGATCGAAATCGCGCACGGCGCGCGCGAGCGCGCTCAGGTGGCGCGGCGGCGTGCCCGCGTAGAGCGCGGCGATGTCGGCGCGCCAGTCCTGCAATTGCTTGAGCCGCACGTCGCGCGGGCCGGCTTCGTCGGCGACGTCGTCGACGCGGCGGCAGAACGAATAAATCTCGAACATCGCCGCGCGCTGCGACTTCGGCATGATGCGCATGGCCAGATAGAACGAGCTGCCGCTGGCGCGCTGCTCGCTGGCTTCTGCGGGCTCCTCGGCCACGGCACTCATGGCTGCGCCGCCGACGTTGCGTGGTGACGGCCGGCCCGGCGCGTGAGCCCCTTGAGCATGGCAACGAGGCTGATGCCGGCGACGCCGAGCTTGCCGAGATGCACGCGTTCGCTCAGAGGATCGCGCCGCAGGAGCATGCCGGTGAGGTGCTGCGCCAGGGCCTGGATGACCGAAATCTCGAGCGCCAGCCGCGTATCCTCGATCAGGCCCGGCAGCGCGTCGCCTTGCTGCAGCAGAACCATGGTACGCTCGGCAAGCCTGGCGAGGCAGCGCCGCAGATCCGGCGACGCTTTCGGCGCGGCGAGCGCCTCGACGCCAATGCCGCAGGCGGCAAGCGCGTCGAGCGGGATATAAACGCGGTCGAGATTGCGATAGTCCGCCGCGCAGTCCTGCAAATGGTTGATGATCTGCAGCGCCGCGCAGGTGGCGTCGGAGGCGGGCCAGGTGGCGCGGCTCTCGCCATGCACGTCGAGCACGAAACGTCCGACCGGCATCGCGGAATAGGCGCAGTAGCCCATGAGATCGTCCCAGTCGCGGTAGCGCAGCTTGGTGGCGTCGAGCCGGAACGCCTTGAGCAGATCCTGCGCGTGCTGCGGCGATAGGCTGCGCTCGGCCAGCGCGCGGCGCAGCCTCGCCGCTTCCGCGCTGCCGTCGCCGGGGCCGAGCAGGTCGGCCTCCATGCGGTCGAGCATTTCGACTTTCTGCGCCGCCGTCAGCGCGGCATGGTCGGCGATGTCGTCGGCCGAGCGCACGAATTCGTAGAAGGCCAGAATCAAGGCGCGGTGGCGCGGCTGGATCAGCCACGACGCGACGGGAAAATTCTCGTCGCGGTGGCCTTTGCCGGACCGGAATGAATGGGCATCCGTCATCGCACGCCGTTCACATTCGACTGAACGCGGCCTTTCCAGAGGCCGCCACGCTTGCGGGCATATTGATAGGCGGAGTCGAGGGTAAAGGCCATGTAGGCGAGTGCGACCGCGGGCAGAAACGGCCCCCAGAGCGGCGACAGCCCATAGAACCGCAGCATCGGCTGGAACGCGATCGCCATGGCCGCCCAGGCGATGAGGCTAAGCGTCTGCGCCAGGCCGTGGCCGAATAGCGCCAGCAACGACGGGAAGCAAATAGACCAGCGCCATGCCGGCAATCGTGCCCGCCAGCAGCACGGGCGAATAGCCGAGCTGCGCATAGGCGGAGCGTGCGACCATGCGCCGGATGTCCTGCATCGCGGGATAGGCGCGGATACTGTGCACGCGGTCGGTCAGGCTGAGCCTTATCGGACCTTGCGGCTTGAGCGCGCGCGCGAGCGCGCAGTCGTCGATCAAGGCGCCGCGGATGGCCTCGATGCCGCCGGCGGCCACGAGCGCGTCGCGGCGCACCAGCATGCAGCCGCCCGCCGCCGCCGCCAGCTTGCGGCCGCGGTCGTTCACCCAGGCGAACGGGTAAAGCATCTGAAAAAAGAAAATGAACGCCGGAACGAAGGCGCGCTCGGCGAAGCTCTCGCAGCGCAGCCTGGCCATCCGCGAATTGAGCACGAGCCCGTTCGCCTGCGCTTCCGAAACGAGGCGGGTGAGCGCATCGGGCGCGTAGACAATGTCGGCGTCGGTGAACAGAAGATAGGTGGGTTCGCCGGGCAGGGCGCGTTCGACGCCTTGCTTCATCGCCCACAGCTTGCCGGTCCAGCCTTCTGGCAGTTCGGCGCCCGGCACGACGGTCAGCCGGTCGGCATCTGCCGCCGCGGCGCGCCGCGCCACGTCCGCCGTGCCGTCGCTGCTTTGATCGTCCACCAGGATGACGGCGAATGCGCCGGCATAATCCTGCCGCAGCAGCGAGGCGACGGTCTCGCCGACGCCTTCGGCCTCGTCGCGCGCCGGGATGACCGCCGTGACGGCGGGCCACGCCGCCGGCGCCGCGGCACCATCGTCGCGTTCACAAGCGAGCCAGAAGCCGCCACGTCCTGCAATCAGGTATAGCCACACCGCGAGCGCGAATACGGCTAAGAGGTTCACCAGCATTTGGCCAAAATGTTCCTCGTCTCAGTCCGGTATTATTATGGCGCAAAAGCCACAAGCATTATGGCGATGCTGCCATACTTTGTTCCAGACCAAATCGTGAAACCAAATCTGGATTGATTATCCAGCACGGTTAAATTCGGAATGAAGCGTGGCCGAAATCAGAACCCTTAATACGGTGAATACACTGCGGCGAAAAAGAGACAAATTGCGCAAGGCTGTGCGAAAATACCGGCGATGCCTTGGGCGGGCCCGCGCCGGCCACATGCAGCCGGTGCCTTGGTCAGCGCCCCTGATAGGCCGGTGTGCGCACGATCAGGCCGTCGAGGGCCTCTGTCACTTTGATCTGACACGATAGCCGCGAGGTCGGCGTCACCTCGAAGGCGAAGTCGAGCATGTCCTCTTCCTCGGGCGAGGGCGCTCCGACCACCGGAAACCATTTCTCGTCGACATGCACCAGGCAGGTTGCGCAGGTGCAGGAGCCGCCGCATTCGGCGACGATGCTGGTCACGTTGTTGCGCTGGGCCGTTTCCATCACCGTCGAGCCAATCTCAGCGTCGACCGTGTGAACGGTGCCATCGTGCTCGATGAAAGTGATCTTGGGCATCGTTTCGCTTTTCGCCGCGGTGGAGGGGGAGACGTCCTGCACGTCGCTCATGCGACACCGAGTTTCTTCTGCAGGCTGGTCGACGACGTCGTGTATTGGAACACCAGACGCTTGTCGGGATAGATGTAGTGGTAGGCCTTCTGCGCCATCAGCGCGCCTTCGTGGAAGCCCGACAGAATGAGCTTGAGCTTGCCCGGATAGGTGTTGATGTCGCCGATGGCGAACACGCCCGGAATATTGGTTTCGAACGCCGCGGTGTCGACCGGGATCAGCTCGTCTTCCATTTTGACGCCCCAGTCCGCGACCGGGCCGAGCTTCATGGTCAGCCCGAAGAACGGCAGCATGGTATCGCACTCGATGCGTTCGACCGTGTCCTTGCCTTTGATCGAGGCGGCGGCAAGCTGACCGTCGGCGCCTTCCAGCGCCGAGACCTGGCCGATCTTGAGGTCCATGGCGCCGGACGCGACCAGCTCGCGCATCTTGTTGACGCTATCGGGCGCGCCGCGGAATTCGTCGCGCCGGTGCACCAAAGTGAGGCGCTTGGCGATCGGCTGCAGATTGAGCGTCCAGTCGAGCGCCGAGTCGCCGCCGCCGACGATCAACAGCTTCTTGTCGCGGAAGGCATCCATCTTGCGCACGGCATAGTGCACGGACTTGCCCTCGTAGGGCTCGATGCCGGGGATTGGCGGACGCTTGGGCTGGAACGAGCCGCCGCCGGCGCCGATCACGACCACTTTGGCCTCGAATACTTGGCCGCGGTCGGTGCCGACGCGAAACAGCGGCTCGCCGATCTTCTCGAGCGTCGTCACCATCTCGCCGAGATGGAAGGTCGGCTTGAACGGCTTGATCTGTTCCATCAAGGCGTCGGTCAGGCCATGCCCGGTGATGAGCGGGATGCCGGGAATGTCGTAGATGGGCTTTTCCGGATAAAGCTCGGCGCACTGTCCGCCGACCTTGTCGAGGATGTCGACCAGGTGGGCCTTGATGTCGAGCAGCCCGAGCTCGAATACCGCGAACAGGCCGACCGGCCCCGCGCCGACGATCAGAACGTCGGTCTTGATTGTTTCGCTCATTCGTTTCGTCCCGGCGTCGGCCGGCTCCTTACTGCAAGTTTCCGATGGTCAGGCCGACCTGCGCGCGATGCGGGTTGCGGGAACCGCGACGACGCGCAGCAGCTCAGCCAAGTTCTGTTCGGGCGTTTTGCCGGTGGTGGCGAGCACGGCTTCCGCCTTGGCATAAAGCGGTTCGCGGCTCTTGAGAATGGATACCAAATCCTCCATGGCGCGGGCATTGTTGGCCATCGGCCGCATGTCGCCTTGCGCCATCACCCGCTTCATATGCTCTTCCGGCTCGGCGCGCACCCAGACCGTGAAGCACGAGGCCAGCAGCAATTCAAGCGTGCCCGGTTCGGTGACGATGCTGCCGCTGGTGGCGATCACGAAATGGGGGTGCCGGCGCAGCACGTCGTCGAGCGCTTCGCGTTCGGCGCGGCGGAAGGTCTCCTGGCCGAACATGTCGAAGATCTCGCTCAGATTGGCGCCGCTGCGCCGTTCGATCTCGCGGTCGAGTTCGATGAAGGGCACGTCGAGGCGTTCCGCCAGCATGCGGCCGAGCGTGGACTTGCCGCCGCCGCGCAGGCCGATCAACGCGACGCGGCGGCGATCCTCGGATGGCGAGGAAAAATGCTCGGTGACGAGGTTACGGGCTTCTACGAGCATTTCCGGCGGTAGCCGCTCGAGAAATTGCGTCAGCAGCACCAGATCGAGCGGCGGTTCGGCGCCCTCATGCACAAGCTGGGTGACCGGCAGGCCGATGGCGCGCGCGATCCGCCGCAGCAGCACGATCGAGATATTGCCGCGTCCGACCTCCAGTTGGGCCAGGTAGCGTTCGGAAACTTTTGCGTGCTGCGCCAAGGCCTTGCGCGTGATGCCGCGCTGGTGGCGCAGGGTGCGCACGCGCTCGCCCAGCCGGTGCAGATAGGCGTCGGCGTTGCGGCTTGGGGCTGGTTTGGCGCGCACGGCTTTCATCGCTTACCGGCTAACATGCATTATAATGCGAAGCAAGGGGTGCCGCGGCAGATTTGGGCGGCCTTGGTCTGGCGTGGATATTCCCAAGAAATGCCTTTGTTTTATGGCATTATTCGCGTAGGCTCCGGCCGCCTGTGGAACCGGCGGTTCCGCGGCCGCCGTCCCTGTTGTCGAGGTGCGGCAAACGTGATATTGATATGCAAAATAATGCATAAAGGGAGAAGGCCGCCGGGCGGCTTCGCGCCGGCGCCGTTTAAATCATGCAAATCATCGATTTCCAGACCGAACCGTCGCGCTACCGCCATTGGCGCATCGAGTGCGATGGCGACGTCGCCTACTTGATCATGGACGTCGATCAGGCCGGCGGACTGTTCGACGGCTACGAGCTCAAGCTCAATTCCTACGACCTCGGGGTCGATATCGAGCTCAACGACGCCGTGCAGCGGCTGCGTTTCGAGCATCCGGAAGTGCGTTGCGTCGTCATCAAATCCGGCAAGGACAATGTGTTTTGCGCCGGCGCCAATATCCGCATGCTCGGCAAGTCGACGCATGCCCAGAAGGTGAATTTCTGCAAGTTTACCAATGAGACACGGTTGGCGATCGAGGACGCGTCGGAGAATTCCAAGCAGGCCTATGTCTGCGCCATCAACGGCAATGCGGCCGGCGGCGGCTACGAACTGGCGCTCGCCGCCGATCACATCATGCTGGTGGACGACCGCCGTTCGGCGGTGGCGCTGCCGGAGACCCCGCTTCTCGCTGTTCTACCCGGCACCGGCGGCCTCACCCGCGTCACCGACAAGCGCAAAGTACGGCGCGACCGCGCCGACCTGTTCTGCTCGATCGAGGAGGGCATTCGCGGCAGCAAGGCGGTCGAATGGCGGCTGGTGGACGAGGTGGTGCCCAATTCGAAGTGGAAAGACACGGTGACCGCGCGCGCACACGAAATCGCCGCGCGCTCGGACCGGCCGAAAGACGCCAAGGGCATCGCGTTCACCCCGCTCGAGCGCAAGATCGACGGCGACCGGGTGGCCTATTCGCATGTCGACGTCGAAATCGATCGCGGCCGCGGGCTGGCCACCGTCACGGTGCGCGGGCCGTCGCAGGCCGTGCCGGCATCGATCGAAGCCGCGCATGCGCTCGGCGCCAAGTTCTGGCCGCTCACGGTGGCGCGCGAGCTGGAAGACGCCATCCTGCACTTGCGCGCCAACGAGCAATCCATCGGCGTCCTGCTGCTGCGCACCGACGGCAATGCACAAGGCGTGCTCGATCACGACGAGTTCCTCGGCAAGGCCAATGGCGACTGGCTGATGCGCGAAATCCGCCATTACCTCAAGCGCGTGCTCAAGCGCGTGGATGTCACGCCGCGCAGCATCATCGCGCTGATCGAGCCGGGCTCCTGCTTTGCCGGGCACGCTGGCCGAACTCGCCTTCGCTGCCGACCGCTCGTTGATGCTGATCGGAACCCGCGCGGGCGACAACCGCCCGCCAGCGGCAATCACGCTCGGCCAAGCCAATTTCGGCTGGTATCCGATGGGCAATGGACTCACGCGTTTGCAGTCCCGCTTTCTCGGCGAACCGGAGCAGGTCGGCCGCGTTCAAGAGAAAGCCGGGCAAGCCATCGAAGGCGAGGAGGCTGCGGAGCTCGGCCTGGTCACGCTCGCCTACGAGGACTTCGACTGGGACGACGAATTGCGCGTCATGCTGGAGGAGCGCACGAGCTTCTCGCCCGACGCCATGACCGGCATGGAAGCAAATTTGCGCTTCGCCGGCCCGGAGACGATGGAGACCAAGATCTTCGGACGGCTGACCGCCTGGCAGAACTGGATTTTCCAGCGGCCGAACGCGATCGGCGACCAGGGCGCGCTCAAGCTCTACGGCAGCGGCGTGTCGCCGACATTTAATAAGGAAAGGGTGTAGTCATGAACATCGCTCAGGTCGATTACGACGGCTTGATTCCGAACAATGTCGGGCTCGGACAGGACCTGCGCGTCAAGCACGCGCTGGAGAAATGGCACCCCGGCTACATCAATTGGTGGAACGACATGGGGCCGGAAGGCTTCCAGGAGTCGCTCGTCTATCTGCGCACCGCGATAAGCGTCGATCCCAAGGGTTGGGCGAAGTTCGATTACGTGCGCATGCCGGAATACCGCTGGGGCGTGCTGCTGGCCCCGCAGCAGGAGGGCCGCAAGATTCCGTTCGGCATGCACAAGGGCGAGGATGCCTGGCAGGAAGTGCCGGGCGAATACCGCGCCATGCTGCGACGGCTGATCGTGATCCAGGGCGACACCGAACCGGCCTCGGTCGAGCAGCAGCGCCATCTCGGCAAGACAGCGCCCTCGCTCTATGATCTGCGCAACCTGTTCCAGGTCAATGTGGAGGAAGGGCGCCACCTCTGGGCTATGGTCTATCTGCTGCAGAAATATTTCGGCACCGACGGCCGCGAGGAGGCGGAAGCCCTGCTGCAGCGCCGTTCCGGCCATGCCGACACGCCGCGCATGCTGGGCGCCTTCAACGAGAAGACGCCGGACTGGCTCTCGTTCTTCATGTTCACTTATTTCACCGACCGCGACGGCAAGATGCAGCTCGAGTCGTTGGCACAATCCGGCTTCGATCCGCTCTCGCGCACCTGCCGCTTCATGCTGACCGAGGAAGCGCACCATATGTTCGTGGGCGAGACCGGCGTCACGCGCGTCGTCCAACGCACCTGCGAAGCGATGAAGGCGGCGGGTATCAGCGATCCCAACAATATCGAAGCGGTGCGCAAGCTCGGCGTGATCGACCTGCCGACCATCCAAAAAAAGGCGAACATGCATTTCTCGCTGACGCTAGACCTGTTCGGCAACGAGATCTCGACCAACGCAGCGAACGCCTTCCATGCCGGCCTGAAAGGCCGCTACCGCGAGGACCGGCTCAAGGACGACCACCAGCTCGAAAACGTCACCTATCCGGTGCTGCGCCTGATCGACGGCAAAATCCAGAACGCGGATACGCCCGCGCTCTCCGCGCTCAATATGCGGTTGCGTGACGATTACGTCACCGACGCCAATGTCGGCGTTGGCCGTTGGAACAAGGTGATCGCCGAACTCGGCATCCCGTTCGAGATCAAGCTGCCGCATGTCGCCTTCCACCGCCATATCGGCGAATTTGCGTCGATCCATGCGGACGTGAACGGCAATATACTGAGCGAGGCTGAATGGGAGAGGCGTCGCGGGGAGTTCCTGCCGTCCGATAGCGACCGAGAATTCATCGAAAGCTTGATGCAGCCGCAGTTCGAGACCGGCAAATTCGCCAGCTGGATTGCGCCGCCGCGGGTCGGTATCGACAACAAGCCGGGCGATTTCGAGTATGTGAAGATCGCCGACGCTTAATCGGTGCGCTGCGCCGCCAAATCCTCGTCGCGCAACTTGAATCGCTGGATCTTGCCGGTGGCGGTGTAGGGCAAAGCGGTGCGCACGTCGATCCAGCGCGGATATTTCCACGCTCCGGCGTGCTCCTTGACGTGAGTCTTCAGCTTTTCCAGCAGGATGTCGTCGGCGACGTAGCCTTGTTTGAGCACGATGAAGGCCTTCGGCTTGATCAGCCCGTCGGCGTCCTCTTTGCCGATGACGGCGGCTTCCTGCACCGCCTCGTGCGAGGTCAGCGCCGCCTCGACGTCGAACGGCGAAACCCACATGCCGGAAACCTTGAACATGTCGTCGGTGCGCCCGCAGTAGTAATAATAGCCGTCGCGGTCACGGCGGAATTTGTCGCCGGTGTGCGTCCATTCGCCGGCAAAGGTGCGCTGGCTTTTGGCGCGCTGGTTCCAGTAGCCTTCGGCGGCCGACGGCCCGCGAACGATCAATTCGCCGATTTCGTCGGCGGGAAGTTCGCGGCCCTTCTCATCGACGATCCGCGCTTCGTAGCCCGGCACCGGCTTGCCGGTCGAGCCATATCGGATATCGCCCGGCCGGTTGCTCAGAAACGTTTGCAGCAGCTCGGTCGAGCCGATGCCGTCGAGGATATCGACCCCGACGGCCTTGCGCCAGCGCTCGCCGATATGGGCAGGCAGCGCTTCGCCGGCCGAGACGCAAATACGCAAGCGATCGGAGCCGGCGCCTTTGCCGATATCGGGATGCGCGAGCATGGCGGTGAACAGCGACGGCACGCCGTAGAAGATGCTGGGGCGATGCTTGCGCATCATCTCGAACACCGAATCCGGCGACGGCCGTTCGGGCCATAGCGCCGAGGTAGCGCCGACCGACAGCGGAAAGGTCATGGCGTTGCCGAGCCCATAGGCGAAGAACAATTTCGCCGCCGAGTGAACGACTTCGTTCTCGGCGATGCCGAGCACTCCTTGCCCGAACAGTCTAGCGGTCGCCATCAGGTTGGAATGAACGTGCTTGACGCCTTTCGGATCGCCGGTTGAGCCCGAGGTATAGAGCCAGAACGCCACTTCGTCGGAAACCGTATCGGCGGTGAACGGCGTCGCATCGGCGGCGGCAATGACGTCCTCGAACAGATGGACGTCGCGGCCGGGGAACGCCGCTTTGTCGTCCTCGATGGCGCCGACCAAAATGACGGTGCGCAAATGCGGCAGCCGGTCGATCAACGGCCAAATCGTCTGCGCCAGCGGCGCGGCGGCAACCAGCGCGGTGGCGCGGGAATCGCCGAGGATATAGGCGTATTGCGGCACGGTGAGGAAGGTGTTGAGCGGGATCGCGACGCGGCCGGCGCGCACGGTGCCCCAGAACGCCACCGGATAATCGACCGTGTCATGCAGCAGCAGCGCGACGCGGTCCTCCTGCGCGATGCCGAGCGCGCGAAGGACGTTGGCGAAGCGGATTGAGCGCGCCTGCAACTCGCCGTAGGTCAGCGTACGGTCGGGATCGATGAACGCGATCTTCTTTGCAAGTCCGCGCGCCACATTGGCGTCGACGAAATCGGAAACGGCGTTGTAGGGGCGGCGCTCGGTAAATTTGTCGGACAAGCCCATCGCCGTTTTCCCCGTCAACCTTCGAACAGTCGCGCCAGCAACCGCCGCGCCAGCACGCCGGCCACGCGCCGGCGGTAATGGCCGGGCGTGAAGGTCGTCTTCATCGGCATGATCTGGTCGCGCACCAGCGCGTCGAGGCCCTTGATGACGCGCTCATTGAACGGACCGCCACACAGCTCGGCGGTGCCATCGAGCAGCACCGGGCGCGGATTGGTGCCGGTGAAGGCCACCCGCAGGTCGGCCAGCGTGTTGCTTTCGCGCTTGAGCGCCACCGCAACGCCGGCAACCGGATATTCGATCGATTTGCGGATGCGGATCTTGTCGTAGGCTGAGCGCAGGCCAGGCGTATTTTTTGCCCGCACCGCAACGATGATCTCGCCCGGCCGCAACGACAGATAATATTTGCCGTCGCCTTGGGTCTCGCTGACCGGCACATCTTGGCGCGCAAAGCCGATATAAAGCTTGTTGAGCGGGATGGTGCGCTTCCCCGCAGGCCCGGCGATGTCCACTTCGGCGCCGAGTGAGAGCAGCGCCGGCGCCAAATCGCCGGCGAAGGTGGCGAAGCAGACGCCGCGGCTCTTTGGCGCCACGTGGCAGACGGTTCCGGTGGTCTTCAGGCAATGGTGATTGGCGTCGCGCCACCATTCGCTCTGATTGTAGAAGATGCAGCGCGTATCGAGGCAGAGATTGCCGCCGACCGTGCCCATGTTGCGGTGGGTCGGGCCGGCGATGTGGGAGGCCGCCTGCGCCAGCACTGGATAATGCTTCACGATCGCTGGATGCTCGGCGATCTCGCTGAGGCGAACCGAGGCGCCGATCTCGAGCGAATCCGCGTCCGCCTTAATCACCGCGAGTTCCGCCACTCGGTTCATGTCGATCAGCACCGGCGGCGCCACGATGCCGCGGCGGATATTGACCACCAGATCAGTACCGCCGCCGAGCGGAGCGCTACCTGGATTGGCGGCGCGCGCGGCCAGCGCCTCATCGAGGGTCACCGGATTGAGCACGCGGAAGTCGGGCAGGGCGTCCATCAGGCGTCCCCGTTTTTCTTGTCGAGCGCGCGCTTGCGCTTCTCGATTGCCTCGAACACGCGGTCGGGCGTCACCGGCAGGTCGTTGAAGCGGATGCCGATAGCGTCGGCGATGGCATTGGTGAGCGCCGGCAGGAAGGCGGCAAGCGAGCCTTCGCCCGCTTCCTTGGCGCCGAACGGCCCGTGCGGGTCATTGCTTTCGACGATGCCGACTTCGATCGGCGGCGAATCCTGGATGGTCGGCACGCGGTAGTCGAGCATGTTGGCGGTGAGCATCAGGCCGTCGTGGTAGGCGGCTTCCTCGCTCATGGCCTGGCCCATGCCCATCCAGACCGAGCCCTGCACCTGGCCTTCCACCGTCAAGCGATTGAGCGCCTTGCCGCAGTCATGCGCGACCCAAACCTTGTCGACGGTGACGACGCCGGTCTCTTCGTCGACGCTCACTTCAACCACTTGTGCCGAATAGCTGTAGCCCATGGTGCCGCCGATGGCGGCGCCGCGGTATTTCTTGCCGCCGTGCGATTTCGGGATGGTCGAGTAATTGCCGGTGACGGTGATGGTGCCGGAGTCCTTCAGCGCTTCGACCACCACTTCATCGAAGGTCGCGCCCTTGTCCTGCGCGCCGGCGCGATAGACCTCACCCAGGCATTCGATGTCCTCCGGGCGTGCTTCCAGCTTGCGGGCGGCGGCGTTGACCAGCACGGCTTTGAGATTGCGCGCGGCATCGAGCGCGGCATTGCCGACCATGAAGGTGACGCGCGACGAATAGGAGCCGTTGTCCTTCGGCACCACCTCGCTGTCGCCGGTCACCACGCGCACGCGCGAGAGATCGAGGCCGAGCACTTCGGCCACGGTTTGCGCCAGAATGGTGGTCGAGCCCTGGCCGATATCGGCGGCGCCCGACAGCACCACCATGCGAGCCGTCGAAATCGAGCTTGATCTTCACCGTGGCGTGCGGCTCGCCGGTCCAGTTCACCGGCTTGGAAGCGCCGGAGATGTAATGCGAGCAGGCCATGCCGAGACCTTTGCCGTTTCGGCGAATTTGCCCTTGCGCTGCGCGCCAGCCGCTTTCCCTCTCGACCCAGTCGAGGCACTCCGGCAGGCCGTAACTGTTCACCATCATGTCGTTGTCGGTGAAGGTCGGCGCTGTGCAGCAAATTGGCGCGCCGCACCGCGAACGGATCGAGCCCGAGTTCGGCCGCCATTTCATCGATCAGGCTCTCGAACGCGAAGCGAATATCGACCGTGCCATGGCCGCGAAAGGCGCCGCAGGGCGGCGTGTTGGTGAGCACGCGTTTGCCCACGTATCTTGACGTTGTGCAGGTCGTAGATCGCGTACAGCATCGAGCCGGCATAGAGGATGGTGACCACGCCGTAGCCGGAATGCGCGCCGCCGCGCTGGTCGCAATCGCATTCCACCGCCGTGATGCGGCCGTCCTTGCGCATGCCGATCTTGAGCTTGATATCGGTCTCCGGCCGGCCGCGATGGGTGATGAAGGTTTCTTCGCGCGTCGTCACCAGCCGCACGGTGCCGTTGCATTTGCGTGCCAGCAGCGCGGCGATCAGCTCAATATTGAGCGTCTCGGTGCGGCAGCCAAAGCCACCGCCGACATGCGGCTTGATCACGCGGATGCGCGACATATCCATGCCGAGGGTTTGCGACAGCATCAGGTGCACGTAGTAGGGCACCTGCGTCGAGGCATGCACGGTCATGCGGTCGCGCAACGTATCGTATTCGGCGATGGCCGCGTGCATCTCCATCTGGTTCTGGCAGACCTCGGCGCAATTGTAGCTGCCTTCGCGCACCAGATCGGCCTCGGCGAAACCCTGCTCGGCCGAGCCGAGCTCGAACAGCACGTCGCGCTCGACATTGCCGGGCTTCTTCTCGTGCAATTGCACGGCGTCCGGCGCCAATGCGGCCTTGGATGTGTAATAGGCGGGCAGTTCGCGCACCGTGAATTTGATGCGGCGTAGTGCCTCACGCGCGGCGGCATCGTCATCCGCGGCAACCGCTGCGACCGGCTCGCCGCGATAGCGCACCTTGTCGCGCGCCAGCGGATATTCGCTGCGCGCGATCGGCAGCACCCCGAAACCTTTGTCGCAGTCGGCGCCGGTGACGATGGCGCGCACGCCGAGAACCTTGAGCGCTTCCGACACGTCGATGTCGACGATATCGCCGTGCGAATAGGGGCTACGGTAGATGCGGCCGGCCAGCATTCCAGGTTGCAGAATGTCGGCGGTGTATTTGGCGCGGCCGGAGACTTTTTCCGGTCCGTCGATCATCGGCACGTAGCCGCCGATATTATGCGCCGGGACGATATTGTTCACGGCGCCACGCCTTGCGCGTTGAGCGCCACGGCGTATTTCACCGCCTCGATAATTTTCACGTAGCCGGTGCAGCGGCAGATATTGCTGCCGAGCGCATCCAGGATTTCCGCCTCGCTCGGATTGGGATTCTTGCGCAGCAAACCGGCCGACGCCATGATGAAGCCGGGCGTGCAATAGCCGCATTGCGAGCCGAGCTTTTCGTGAAAGCCGCGCTGCACGGCGGAGAGCTGTCCGGCAGTGCCAAGCGATTCGATGGTGTCGATGCGCCGTCCTTGCACGGTCGCCGCCAGCGTGAGGCAGGACAGCACGGGCTTGTCGTCGATCAGCACGGTGCAGGCGCCGCATTCGCCGCCGTCGCAGCCGGTCTTGGTGCCGGTGAGCCCGATCTTCTCCCGCAGGAAATCGAGTAACAGAATGTTGTCCGCGACCGCGTCGGCGCGGTCACGCCCATTGAGCGTGAACTCAAGAAGCCGGGTCAAAACGCTTCTTCCCTGGTCGGCGCGTATTAGCGATTCGCGCTTCGTCTGATTATGCCGATTACGACACACCAGCGCGCCCACCCCCTCCAGACCAAATACCGGGAATGGCTAGGACGATTGGCCGCGGCCGATTACCCAAATCGGGCAATGACATCGTCCGGAATAGCGACGGCGTGGATCTTGTCCGGATCGTTCTTGTCGCGGCTCGCCCAGACCCGGGTTTCGCCGCCGTCCACCGCCAGTTCGCCGCCGACGGTGAGCTGGTGCTCGACGTCGAAGCTGGAGCGGCGGAACTCGGTCACCCGCGAGGCAATCTCCGCCACGTCGCCGAATTTTACCGGCTTGACGAAATTGGCGCGAGCGTCGACCAGCGGAATGCCGATGATGTCGAAGGTTTCCGCCAGTTCGTGCGCCGTCACGCCGAGCGCGGATTCGAACAGCATCCAGGTGCTGATGTCGAACATCTCGAAAAAGCGGCTGTTGAACACGATGCCGGCCGGATCGCACTGGCCCCATTCGACGGTGAACTGCCTGCGGAATGTGAAAGACGCCACGCGAATTGCCTCCGGCTATTTGCCGCAAGTTATAGCATTACTTCGTGCGCTTGACGCGGCGCTTGGGCGGCACCGGCCATTCCGTGACGTCTTGCGATTTCAGCTCGACCCGGGTCGTGCGGCGGCGCCGGTGCAGGACGTGTTTCGGTGCCAGCGGCAGATGCGGCGAATCATCGATCGCCTCCATCACCCAGTCGAGTTCGTCGGGTGCGATAAACCAGCGTGCCGGCGCATAGCGCGCGAGCGAGAACGGGCGCGAGTAAGCCAGCATCGATTTCTTGCCGCCATCCAGATTGTATTCGTGGGCGTAAGACATCATCAGTTCGCGCAGGCTGCGGTAGATCGGATCGCGCCAGCGCAGGACGGCGTGGTTGGTCTTGCTGATCGCGCCCCACAGACCGTGCTCCCGGAACAACGTGACGATGTGGTCCTGGTCGCTCGGCAGCGCCCGGATATCGATCAGCCAGGCCGGCTTGCCGTGATAGACGAGGGCGGCGACGGCGAGCACCGCCGCTTCCGCGCAATGGGCGGTGCGTGTTTTGAGCACCATGCGCGGCGACATGCAGGTGTCGCCCTGCAGTTCGAAATTGGGCGGCAGCTTTTCGATGAAGGTCTGAATCTTATGCGGCGTATTGAGGCGCGCGAGCACGCGATGTTCGGCGGGCGTTAGTAATGCGCGGAGGCGATTTCGGTAGGCTTTTGTTGTCATTAGGCCGGCGACTTTATCCGGACGATGGGGACGGAAGGGGCTAAGTGCCAAGGATTCCACAGTTAAGTTGCCGCGGGTTTGGCGGCAAATTCCGGCAGCACCGGCGTTCTGCCGAAGGCGCCCGCGACAGGAAATTGTTGCGCCTCTTGCGCTAAAAACAGGAAATATCTTCTTATTTTCCGGGGCTTATTGCGATTGCACAGAATAAGCTTCTATTTAAGGGCTCCTGACGGCCATGCGGGAGCTTGCAAGCGTTGACCGATCTTCCCCAAGAACAACGACCTCTTCTGGCGCACGTCTCGCCGGAAGATTGGCTCGTCGCGCATCATCACCGCGCTGCTGGCGTCTTGTTCTTCTCGGCATCCTGCCGCGCATGTTCTGGTGAGGCGCAGCCCATGTCCGCCTTCGCCACCATCCCGAAAACCGCCCCCTTCGCCGAGGAGGAGATCGATCTGCTCAACCGCGTGGTCGGGCCGGCCAACGCCTTGCAGCGCGCCTGGCTCGCCGGCTTCCTCGCCGGCGTCGAATCGGTTTCAGCGGCCAGGCGCAGCCAGCGGCGCCGCCGCGTCCGGCCGAGCCGATCACCATCGTTTACGCCAGCAAGTCCGGCAATTGCGAAAAGCTCGCCAACGATTTCGCCAAGGCGGCGCGTAAGAACGGCTTGAAGCCGACGCTCATCGACATGGCCGATCTCGAACTGGCCGACCTCACGAAAGCCAAGCGCCTTGTCTTCATCGCCGCCACCTGGGGCGAGGGCGATCCGCCGGCGCGCGCGTCACGCGCCTATGGCGAATTGATGGGCGAGGGCGCCCCGCGCCTCGACGGCGTCGAATTCGGCGTGCTGGCGCTCGGCGACACGGCCTATGCGGAATTCTGCGCCATCGGCAAAAAGATCGACGAACGGCTGGCCGCCTTGGGCGGCAAGCGCGTGGTCGAGCGCGTCGATTGCGATCTCGATTTCGCCGCGCCAGCGGCGGCCTGGATCGGCGACGCGCTGAAGGTTCTCACCCCGCCCGATGCGGAGCGCGGCCAGGGCAACGGCCGGGTGATCGAGGTCGATTTCGGCAAGCCGACGGCGTCGCCGAACACCGATATCGTCGAGGCCGAGGTCAGCGAGCACATCAACCTCAATTCCTCGCGCTCGAACAAGGAGACGATCCATCTCGCGCTCGCCTTCGACGGCGCGGCGCCGGCCTATGAGCCGGGCGACTCGCTCGATCTCTATGCCGAGAACGATCCGGCCTATGTCGACGAGCTGCTCACGCTCGCCGGCCTTGCCGGCGACGACAAGTTGCGCGCCGAGCTCATCAAGACGCGCGACGTGACCACGTTGTCGCTCAAGACCGTGGAAACCTACGCGGCGCAGACCGGCCATCAATTCGTCAAGGCGCTGATCGCGGACGGCGAGGCCAAGGAATGGATCGCCGGCCGCCAGCTCATCGACCTGATCGCCGCGTTCCCGATCGCGCTTAACCGCCGATCATCTGCGCGCGGTGACGCGGCCTCTGGCGCCGCGCGCCTATTCGATCGCCTCGTCGCGCCGCGAAGTCGGCGACGAAGCCCATTTGCTGATTTCCGCCGTGCGCTACGACAGCCACGGCCGCGCCCGCAAGGGCGTGGCGTCGAATTACGTGGCCGAGCGGCTCAAGCGCGGCGCCCGCGTGCGGGTCAAGCTCAAGCCCAACAAGCATTTCGGTCTGCCGGCGGCGGACAAGGACATCGTCATGGTCGGCCCCGGCACCGGCGTCGCGCCGTTCCGCGCCTTCGTGCAGGAGCGCCGCGCCACAGCGGCGAAAGGCCGGAACTGGCTGTTCTTCGGCGACCGCCAGTTCACCCACGATTTCCTCTACCAGCTCGACTGGCAGGAGGCGCTGAAGGACGGCGCGCTCACCCGCATGGACGTCGCCTTCTCGCGCGACACGCCCGAGAAGATCTACGTCCAGCACAAGCTCTGGGAAAAGCGCCGCGATCTGATCGAATGGCTCGACGGCGGCGCGCATTTCTATGTCTGCGGCGACGCCAAAGCCATGGCGAAAGACGTGCGCGCGACTTTGGTGCGCGCCTACGCCGACGTGAAGGCGCTCTCGCCGGAGGCCGCCGAGCAGGCGGTGGCGAGGCTTGGAGCGCGACAAGCGCTACCTGCAGGACACCTATTGAGCCTGCATTAATTGGAAGTCCAATGACCGACGAAGTCTCGCGCAACGAGCGCATCAAAGAGGCGAGCGATTACCTGCGCGGGACGCTGGCCGAAGGGCCTGCGCGAGGAGATCACCGGCGCCATCGTCGAGGACGATCAGCAACTCGTCAAATTCCACGGCATGTATCTGCAGGACGACCGCGATCTGCGGCCCGAGCGCACGCGCAAGAAGATGGAGAAGGCCTTCTCCTTCATGATCCGCGTGCGCGTTCCCGGCGGCGTGCTGACGCGCGGCGCAATGGCTGGCGCTCGATCAGGTGGCGCGCGATTACGGCAACGGCACCATGCGGCTGACCACGCGGCAGACGGTGCAGTTGCACGGCATCATCAAGTCGAACCTGAAGGCGACGCTGAAGGAAGATCGACGCCGCGCTGCTCAATTCGATCGCCGCCTGCGGCGACGTCAACCGCAACGTGATGTGCGGCGCCAATCCCGAGCAGGGCCAAGCCCATGCCGCGGCGCTCGATCTGGCGCGCGCCATCTCCGATCATCTGACGCCGCAAACGCCGGCCTACCGCGAGATCTGGCTCGACGGCGAGCGCATCGCCGGCGGCGAGGACGACGTGGTGGAGCCGATCTACGGCAAGACCTATCTGCCGCGCAAATTCAAGATCGTGGTGGCGGTGCCGCCGTCGAACGATGTCGACATATTCGCGCACGATCTCGGCTATCATCGCCATCCCTAGACGACAAAGGCGGCCTGGCGGGCTGGAACGTGACGGTCGGCGGCGGCATGGGCATGACCCATGGCGAGGAGGATACTTATCCGCGCACCGCCGACGTGATGGGGTTCTGCAAGACCGAAGACGCGGTGAAGATCGCGGAGGCCGTGGTCACCGTGCAGCGCGATTGGGGCGACCGCGCGAACCGCAAACACGCGCGGCTGAAATACACCATCGAGGACCGCGGGCTCGATTTTTTCCGCGCCGAGGTGGTGCGCCGCTCTCACGTGGAGCTGGAGCCGGCCAAGCCGTTCAAGTTCACCTCGACCGGCGACCGCTACGGCTGGAGCGAGGGCGCCGAGGGCCGCAGCCACCTCACGCTGTTCGTGCAGAACGGCCGGCTGCTCGATGGCGCCAACGCCAAGCAATTGTCCGCGCTGCGCCAGATCGCGCAGAACCACGACGGCGAATTCCGCATCACGCCCAATCAGAACCTGATCGTCGCCAATATCCCGGCCGAGCGGCGCAACGAGATTCACTGGATCGCGAAAGAGGCGGGGCTGTTGGCGCCGTGGTCGGGCCTGCGCCGCAATTCGATGGCCTGCGTCGCGCTGCCGACCTGCGGCCTGGCGCTGGCCGAAAGCGAACGCTATCTGCCCGATCTCATGACGGCGCTCGACGAGCGGCTTGCCGCGCATAAGCTCGCCGCCGACGACATCGTCATCCGCATGACCGGCTGCCCGAACGGCTGCGCGCGGCCTTATCTCGCGGAAATAGGCTTGGTCGGCAAAGGGCCGGGCCGCTACAACCTTTATCTCGGCGCGGCCTTCGACGGCTCGCGCCTGTCCAAGCTCTATGCCGAAGACCTCGAGCACGACGCGATCGTCGCCACGCTCGATTCCGATGTTTGCGGCCTATGCCGCCGGCCGGCAGAAGGGCGAGCGCTTCGGCGACTTCGCCATTCGCGCCGGCTTCGTCGCCGCCACCGGCAACGGCCGCGATTTCCACGCCAATGTCGGCGCTCAGACGCCGAAATAGATAGAACGAAAATCCTTGCGGCGGGCGCTACAGCTTTCCGCCTTGGCTCAATAGCCAGAACAAAAGTATCAAAACGATAACGAAGAGAACGGCCGAGAGGCCTTTCCAGAAAAGCAGCGGATCGCGCTCCATGAGCGGCGCCGGCGACGCTTCGAGATAGTCTTTGTTGGGATGGCGAAGATCGAACATGAACTCGGATAATTCGCCGTAGCGCTGATACGGATCGGGATGCACCGCTTTCTTGAGCGCGCCGTCGATCCACGCGGGAATCTCGCGATTATCGTCGAGCGCGGATTTGTAACGCAGTTTTCGTTGTTGCGATTTCGTCCGGGCCTTTGACACTTGGGTGCCAAAAGGCAGCCGCCCGGTCAGCATCTGGTAGGCGATAACGCCGAGCGAGAAGATGTCGGAACGCGACGAGCCGCCTTCGCCCAGGAAGTATTCCGGCGCCGTGTACTGAAACGTTCCGAGAATATCCTCATGAATGCTGGACGGCGCATCGTCGGCAATGCCGGCAATTCTCGTTGCGCCAAAATCGATAATCTTCGCGGTGCCGGTCTTGTCGATCATAACGTTTTCCGGCCTGAGGTCCTGATGCAGCATTTCCAGCCGGTGGAACGCCTGCAGGCCTTTGGCGATCTGCTCGATAATTCCGCGCACGGCCTCCAGGTCGGGTTTCGGATTGTCGATCATCCACTGGGTCAAGGTTTGTCCATCGACGAACTCGGTGACGACGTACAAGTAATTTCGTTTGCGCGACAGGGCGCGCGGCTTCAGGACGTGAGCGCTGTTGATGCGCCGCGCGACCCACTCTTCCATCATGAAACGTTGCAGATAGGCCGGATCGCCGCGCAGATCGATCGACGGCGTCTTGAGGGTGACCAGCGTGCCGTCGGCGCTGTCGACGGCCAGATAGATGTGGCTTCGGCTGCTGCCGTGGATTTCCCTGACGATCTGATACCCGTCCAGCACCATTCGCGCTTCCAGCAGCGGAGGGGACGGCAATTCCGACGCCTGCCTTGCGACCTCGCTCTCCTCGCCGTCCGGCAAGTCGTCGATTTTGACGATCTGGACGGTCAGGTTGTCCGGACTGCCTTGACGCTTCGCCTCGTCGACAATCGTTCTGGCGGCGCCGTTCAATTCGTTCGCGCTGCCGTTGATCGTGTCGACGATAAAACGGCCGCTGACGTGCTCGTAGACCCCGTCGGTGGCCAGCAGAAAGACGTCGCCTTTCTCGATCGGGAGCGGCTGGTAATCGATCTCGATCTGGGGATTAACCCCCAGAGCGCGGCCCAGATAGCTTTGCTCGGATGAAACGATGACCCTGTGGTCTTCGGTCAACTGCTCGAGGCTATGTCCGACGACGCGGTAGACGCGGGCATCGCCGATATGAAAAATGTGCGCGGTGGTCGATTTGATGACCAGCGCGCTGAGCGTGCACACATAGCCCCGGTCTTTTTCGTAGAGGTACTGGCTTTGCCGGGTTTGCGAATGCAGCCATGAGTTTGTTGCCGCGATGACGCGCACCGCCGACGTTTTGACGGACCATGAATCCGACGTGCAGTAGTAGTCCGTCAAAAAGCTTTTGACCGCCGATTCACTGGCAACGGCGCTGACATCGCTGGTGCTGATCCCATCCGCCAGGGCAATGGCGATGCCCTTCAGGCTCAACAGCGGCTCCTCCGGGATCATGCCGCCGTGAAAATCCTGGTTGGTCTCCTTGCGGCCCTTGTCGCTGTGCTGCCCGAGCGATATCGCGAGTCGTGCCATGGGGCGGACCAAAGAATAGAGCCTCAACCCGGGTGGGTTGAGGCTCTTTCTCTACACGAGCCAGTCTTGTTAGGCGACTTGCTTGAGGGCGGCGCGCTTGGGAGCGGTCCGCACATGGGTGGCATAGAGGGTCAGCCCGGTGAAGGCGATGCCGCCGACCAGGTTGCCGAGCACGGTCGGAATCTCGTTCCAGATGAAATAGTCCATGATCGAGAATTTCGCGTGCAGCATCAGTCCCGACGGGAACAGGAACATGTTCACGACGGAATGCTCGAACACCATGTAGAAGAACACCAGGATCGGCATCCACATGGCGATGACCTTGCCGCTGACGTTGGTCGAGACCATGGCGCCGACCACGCCGGTCGACACCATCCAGTTGCACAGCATGCCGCGGACGAACAGCGTCGCCATGCCGGCCGCGCCGTGCGCCGCGTAGCCGAGCGTGCGGGCTTCGCCGATGTTGCCGATGACGGTGCCGACTTTGTCTGGCGCCTGTGTAAAGCCGAACGTCGTCGTGAACGCCATCATGAAGGCCACGGTGAGAGCGCCGCCGAAGTTGCCGATAAAGACCAAGCCCCAGTTTCGCAGAATGCCCATGACCGTCACGCCCGGCCGCTTGTCGAGCCAGGCCAGCGGGGTCAGCATGAACACGCCGGTCAACAGGTCGAAGCCCAAGAGGTACAGCATGCAAAATCCGACCGGGAACAGAACCGCGCCGATGATCGGCTGACCGGTGTTCACGTTGATCGTGACAGCGAACCACGCGGCCAAGGCCAGAATGGCGCCGGCCATGTAAGCGCGGACGACCGTGTCTCGGGTCGACATGAAGATTTTCGATTCGCCGGCGTCGACCATCTTGGTGACGAATTCCGAAGGGACAAGATAAGACACGAGACCTCCTTTTACGTTCGTTGCGTTCTCCGGACTTGCCTGAGCAATAGACATGCCAACTGCCGCGCCGGTGTGCGTCATTGCCCTCGCTTTGGGCTTTCGGCGCAGAAAAACATCCGTGTTTGCAGGCTTGCGCTGACATTGCCGGATTGGACGTAAAGCGGGCGACGCGGCGTCTTTCGTTGCGCTGCACAAAATTTTGTCGCTCGGGCGGCTAATTAGTATGCAGTGAGGGTCAAAATAGAGAAAAAATATCTACAATATCATATACTTACGTTATGGCACGGTCATTGCTGGCATAGGCTCACATGGTATCATCAAGGCCGCCAACGAATGACGACTGAAGCCGGACACGATGTGAGAGTAAGCGGTGAGACAGCGGCCGGCGATTTCGAGCCCGAGCAGAAGCGGTACCTGGAAGGGTTCGCCGCCGGCCTGCAGATCGCCAAGACGGCGAAGGGGTTTGCCGGCTCCATGGGGGCGGCGGCCGCGCCGGCGCCCGAGCCGGTCGGTCCCGATGCCGCCGCGCTCAAGGCGCAGGACCGCGTGCTCAAGGCCGGCGGCAAGCTCTCGGACCCGGAGAAGTTCAAGCGCGAGCAGCATCCGTTCGACGCCTATGAGCGGCTCAAGGACCTCGGTACACGCAACGAATATCCGAAGCCGGCGGATAATTTCCGCTGGCGCTACTTCGGGCTGTTCTATGTGGCGCCGAACCAGAACTCCTATATGTGCCGGCTGCGCATGCCGAACGGCATTCTCAAAGCGGCGCAGTTCGCCGGCGTCGCCGATCTCGCCGAGCGCTACGGCGGCGGCTACGCCCACGTCACCACCCGCGCCAATCTGCAGGTGCGCGAGATCGAAGCCAAGAACGCGGTCGCCATGATCGAAGGCGTGCAGGACTTGGGGCTGTGTTCGCGCGGCTCCGGCGCCGACAATATCCGCAACGTCACCGGCGGGCCCACCGCCGGCATCGACCGCCAGGAGCTGATCGATACGCGCCCCTATGCGCGTGAGTGGCACTTCCACATTCTCAACGACCGCTCACTCTACGGTCTGCCGCGCAAGTTCAACGTCGGCTTCGACGGCGCCGGCATCATTCCGGTCCTGGAAGACACCAACGACATCGGCTTCCAGGCGGTGCAGGTGAACGACGGCTTCGGGCTTGAGCCCGGCGTTTGGTTCCGGCTCTGCCTCGGCGGCCTCACCGGCCACCACAGTTTTGCCGGCGACACCGGCGTGCTGGTCAAGCCGGCCGACGCCACCAAGGTCGCCGACGCGGTGGTGCGCGTGTTCATCGAGACCGGCGACCGCACCGACCGCAACAAGGCGCGGCTCAAATACGTGCTCGACAAACTTGGCGTGGAAAAATTCGTCGGCCTGATGGAGGAGAAGCTCGGCCGCAAGCTCGACCGCGCCGTGCCAGGCGCGCTTGAGCCGCGGCCCGCGTTCTCGCGCACCGCCCATCTCGGGATCCACCCGCAGAAGCAGGACGGCCTCCATTGGATCGGCGTCGTCGTGCCGGTCGGCCGTCTGACGGTGGCGCAGATGAAGGGGCTTGCCGATATCGCGCGCGAATTGGGCGATGGCGATATCCGGCTGACGGTCTGGCAGAACCTGCTGATCTCGGGCGTGCCGTCCCATAAGCTGGACGAGGCGCAAGCCAGGATCGAAGGATTAGGCTTGGCCATCGAAACCAATGCGTTGCGCGCCGGCCTCATCGCCTGCACCGGCAATACCGGCTGCAAGTTCGCCGCTTCCGATACCAAGCGTCATGCCGAGGAAATCGCGCGCTGGTGCGAGACGCGCGTCGCGCTCGACACGCCGGTCAATATCCATCTCACCGGCTGCCATCATTCCTGCGCGCAGCATTTCGTTTCCGAGATCGGGCTGCTCGCCTGCAAGGTCGACGTCGGCGAGGACGCCGATCCGGTCGAGGGCTATCACCTGCTGATCGGCGGCGGCTTCGGCCCTTATGCGGCGCTCGGCCGCGAGCTCTATCGCGATGTCAAAGCCGAAGACGCGCCGAAGACGATCGAGCGCATCCTCAAGGCCTATCTGGCGCACCGTGAGTCGCCGGCCGAGAGCTTCATCGCTTTCGCGCGTCGGCACGAGATCGACGCGCTCAAGGCCATGATGGAACTGGAGGCAGTGGGATGAGCATCACGCCGCGCATCCCCTCGCTCGTTCCGGAATCGGCGCCGTTCACGCATGAGCAGCGCACGTGGCTGAACGGCCTTTTCGCCGGCATGATTTCGCTGGAAGAAAGCGTGACGCCGCTGTCGAACGCGGAGGCGGCGAAGCTCTTGCCCGGCCTGCTCGATGGCGGTGGGCCGGCGGAAGCGGACGATGGCGCGCCCTGGCACGATCCGGCCATGCCGCTGCCGGACCGCATGAAGCTTGCCGACGGCAAGCCGCTGCCGCGCCGCATGATGGCGGCGATGGCGCAGCAGGATTGCAGCCAGTGCGGCTATAACTGCAAGGACTACGCCGACGCGCTGTTCACGAAGAAGGAATTGCGCCTGAACCTGTGCGTGCCGGGCGGCAAGGAGACGGCGCGCACGCTCAAGACCCTCTATGCCGAGCTCGGCGCTCCCGCGGCGGCGGCGCCGGCGGAAGCCGCGCCTGTCCCGGTGCCTGCCTCGGCGCCCGGCCGCTCGCGCGACAACCCGGTCACCGCGACGTTCCTGTCGCGCCGCCGCCTCAACAAAGAGGGCTCGGCCAAGGAGACCTGGCACGTCGAGTTCGATCTCGCCGGCAGCGGGCTCGACTATGCGGTCGGCGATTCGTTCGGCGTCTATCCGGCCAATGACGGCGCGCTGGTCGAGGCCGTCATCGCCGCGCTCGAGGCGCCGCCGGATTTTCCGATCGGCGGCCGCACCTTGCGCGAGGTGCTGACCGACGGCGTGTCGCTGTCGCCGGCGCCCGACATGCTGTTCCTGCTGATTTCGTACCTCACCGGCGGCGACCGTAAGAAGAAAGCCAAGGCGCTGGCCGACGGTCAGGACCCGGATGGCGACGCGGCGACACTCGACGTGCTCGCCGCCTTGCAGAAGTTTCCCGGCACCAGGCCCGACCCGGAAGCCTTCGTCGAAGCGCTCGATCCGCTGCAGCCGCGTGTCTATTCCATTTCCTCGTCGCTCAAGCTCAACCCCGGCCGCGTCTCGCTCACGGTCGACGCGGTGCGCTACGAAGTCGAAAAGCGCACCCGGCTCGGCGTCGCCTCGACCTTCCTCGCCGGCCGCGTCAATCCCGGCGACAAGATCAGGGTCTATGTGCAGAAGGCGCAGCACTTCGCGCTGCCTGCCGATCCGGGCAAGCCGATCATCATGATCGGCCCGGGCACCGGCTTGGCGCCGTTCCGCGCCTTTCTGCAGGAGCGCCAGGCGACCGATGCGCCGGGCCCCAATTGGCTTTATTTCGGGCACCAGCGCAGCGACTTCGATTTCTTCTACGAGGACGAGTTGAAGGAGATGCGCAAGAGCGGCTTGCTGACGCGGCTGACGCTGGCCTGGTCGCGCGACGGCAAGGAAAAGATTTACGTGCAGGACCGCATGCGCGACGACGGCCGCGATCTGTGGGAATGGCTGAGCAAGGGCGCGCATATCTATGTCTGCGGCGATGCCTTGCGCATGGCCAAGGACGTCGAGCGCGCGCTGATCGACATCGTCGCCGAGCACGGCAAGCGCTCACCGGAAGACGCCGCGCGTTACGTCGCCGAGCTGAAGAAGAACGACCGCTATCAGGCGGATGTTTACTAGCGCATGGCCCCGAAAAGCGGTTACCGGTTTTCGGACAAGGCCATGCGCAACCAAAAAGGATTGTAATCGTGGACATGATACGCACCCCCGCCGAAGCCCAGCCGGGGAAAATGGAGCCGCTGGCGCGGCTGCCGGTGTTCCTGGCGCTTGAAGGCAAGCGCGCGGTGGTTGCTGGTGGCAGCGCGGCAGCGGCTTGGAAGGCGGAATTGCTCTCGGCTGCCGGCGCGCGTGTGGAGGTTTACGCGGACGCGCCGTCCGACGAGCTGTTGCAGATCGCGGGCGATCCGCCGCGCGGCGCAATCGTCGTGAGCCGCCGCGGCTGGACGGCGGAGGATCTGAAAGGCGCCGCGGTCGCCATCGGCGCCTTCGATAACGACGACGGCGCCGCGGGTTTCGCGGCCGCCGCCCGCGCCAGCGGCGTTCCGGTCAACGTGATCGACAAGCCGGCATTCTGCGACTTCGCCTTCGGCGCCATCGTCAATCGTTCTCCCTTGGTGATCGGCATTTCCACCGACGGCGCCGCGCCGGTGTTCGCGCAGGCGATCCGCGCCAAGCTCGAAGCGCTGCTGCCGAAAGGCTTTGCCGATTGGGCGGCGGCTGCCGCGCGCTGGCGTTCGGCGGTGAAGGCGTCCGGCCTGCCGTTTTCGGGCCGGCGCAAGTTCTGGCAATTGTTCACCGCGCACGCGGTCCAGAATCCCGACAGCGAGCCGACGCAGAGCGATTTCGATCGCTTTGTCGCCGAGGTACAAGGCCTCGGGACTGCGGTCGAGAACGGCTCCGTCACTATGGTCGGCGCCGGCCCCGGCGATCCCGAATTGCTGACGCTGCGCGCGGTGCGCGCGCTGCAATCGGCCGACGTCATCCTGTTCGACGATCTGGTGTCGCGCGACGTGCTCGACTTCGCCCGCCGCGAGGCGCGCAAGATGCTGGTCGGCAAGACCGGCTTCGGGCCGTCCTGCAAACAGGAAGACATCAATGCGCTGATGGTGAGCCTCGCCAAGCAGGGCAAGCGCGTGGTGCGGCTCAAGGGCGGCGATCCGCTGATCTTTGGCCGCGCGGCCGAGGAAATCGCGGCCTGCCAGGCGGCCGATATCGCGATCGACATCGTGCCCGGCATCACCGCGGCGCAGGGCGCGGCGAGCCGGCTCGGCATTCCCTTGACCGACCGCACGCATGCCCGCCGCCTGCAATACGTCACCGGCCACGCGCATAACGGCGCGCTGCCGGCGGACTTCGATTGGCAGAGCCTCGCCGATCCGGCCACGACCACAGCGATCTACATGCCGATCCGCACTTTGGCGGCGCTGGTCGAGAAAGCCACCGCCGAAGGCCTCGATCCGCAGACGCCGGCGGTCGCGATTTCGAACGCGACGCGGCCGAACCAGGCGGCGATTTCCGCTCCCGTTGGCGAACTGCCGGCGCGTCTTGCGCGAGCGGCTTTGCCGGGGCCGGTGCTGGTCATGCTGGGACGCGTGTTCGGCGAACATGGCGGCGTGCAATCAAGCGTCACGCGCGCGGATCAGAAAGCCAGCTGAACTTCAGCGCATATTGTAACGGATCGGCACCTGGATCGCGATCTGCGCGCCGGAAATCTCCGGCGGCGGCGGCGGCAGCGGTGCGGCGCGCTCGACCAGCGCCAGCGTCGCCGCGTCGAGCAGGCTCGAGCCCGAGCTGTGCACGATGCGGGCGCGATGCACGCCGCCGCTGCGGTCGACGTTGAAGGCGAGTTGCGCCACGCCTTGCTCGCCGCGCGACTGCGCCTCGGACGGGTAGCGCTTGAAGCGTTCGAGCCGGGCGGCCAATTGCGATTTCCAGCTCGGCACCGCGTCGGGATTGCGCGCGGAGGCGCCCGGCGTCGGCGCTGCCGCGCGTTCGGCCCGGTGTTCGGCCGAACTGGGTGCGCTGGCGAGGCTGGCGTGCCTTGGCCGCTGTTTCTTTTCGACCGGCTTTTCGGCGGGCTTTTCCGCAGGCTTTTCGAGCGACTTCGGCGGCGGCGCGGCAACTTGCAACTCGGCCTTCGGCTCGGCCGGCAAGGCGGCGATCCGCTCGACCGGCTTTTGCGGGGCAGGCTGCGGCGGCGCTTCGGCCGGCTGCGGCAGAGGCGGGGCCGCGGCGGTCTTTTCCAGCGGCTTCGGGCGCTCCGGCGCGGCGGCGGATTGTTGCTGCTGCGGGCCGGGCGGCTGTTCGGCCGGCTTGGTGTCGGGGGCGACCGGAAGCGTTTCCAACTCGACCAGGATCAACGGCGCGTTCGCCACCTGATCTGGCTCGGCGTTCCAGTGCGCAACCAAGGCGGCCGCCGCGGCGGCGTGAATGCCAAGTGCCAGCGCGATACAGATCGCCCAGCGCCCGGTTTCCGGGCGGCGCGGTGCCGTGACAATTTCGCGACTGGCTTCCATTGCGACCGGTTTTTCGGTTTGCGGCCGAGGGCCGCCTCTAGATAGCGGGCGTATCTGGGCGAAGACAAGACCACTCCGGCGGGCAGCCGATTGAACGGCGGACCCGTTACATGCCATCGTCCGCCGCGCCGGCATGAGGCCGGCCCTCATTATCCTGCAAGGACCCGGTTCCCATGCCTTATTCAATGTCCCAGACTGCCCTGCCGACCTTCGAGATCGGCCTCAACGCGCTGTCGGGCGTACTCGACAAGGCCGTCGCCTTCGCGGCGGCGAAGAAAGTCGACGCCGCGGTGCTGCTCGGCTACCGGCTCGCGCCCGACATGTTCGCGCTGGCCCGCCAGGTGCAGGTCGCCTGCGACCAGGCCAAGAACGGCGCCGCGCGGCTCGCCGCCACCGAAGCGCCGAAATTCGAGGACACCGAAACGACCCTCGAGCAGCTCAAGGAGCGCATCGCCAAGACCGTCGCCTATCTCAAGACGCTCGACGCCAAGGCGATCGACGCTTCAGCCGACCGCGAGATCACCTTTCCGCTCGGGCCGGCCAAGGGGCAGATGATGGGCGGCGACTACCTCAATCATTTCGTGTTGCCGAACTTCTATTTCCATCTCACCGCCGCCTACGCCATCATGCGCCATTGCGGCGTCGAGGTCGGCAAGCGCGACTTCCTGGGCGCCATTCCGATCAAGCGGCTCTGATAGCCGCCGCTTCGCGAGACGACAAAAAAGCCGCCCGCCGGTCATCCGGCGCGGCGGCTTTGTCTTGCGCTCGATCGCTATTTGATGCGCTTGGCGGCCTCGCGCACCATGCTCAGATCGGCGTATTTGGTGATGTCGATGTGCTTCTTGACGAAGCCGAGCTCCTGCGTGGTGTTGACGTTGCGCTGCAGCGCCTCGAGGTTGGGGACCATGTTCGGGTCCTTGTAGGTGTCTTGCTTGGTGAACAGCCAGCCGAACCGCTCGGGCGGCGCCTTGGTGATCTTGGAGGCGATCTTGGCGACCTCGTCGTGGTTCTTCGGGTCGAGGTACCAGTGCACGATGCGCAGCATGTCCTCCATGTAGTCGACCATGGCGGCGCGGTGCTTGTCGATGAACGACTTGCGCGCGGTCAACATGATCATCTGGGTCACGCCCAGGATGTCGCGCTGTTCGAACAGCACCTTGCCGTCGGCCCGAAGCTTCGGATTGAACGAGAACGGCAGCACCGCCGGAATGAGGTCCACCTTCTTCTCCAGCAGCATGGCCGGCATCGCCGGCAGCGGGCCTTCGAGCATGGTGTAGTCGCGCTTCTCCTCGAGGCCGTGCTTTTTCAGCATGGCGCGGATGGCGACGTCGATGGCGCTGCCGCCGCCATTGGTGCCGATCACCTTGCCCTTGAGGTCCTCGACCTTGTTGATGCCGCTATCCTTGCGCACGTAATACTGCCCGCTGTAGTAGCCGGGCACGCCGTCCTGGAATTCATCGGCGATGACGCGGATGTCGTCGAGCCCGGCGTTTTCGATGGCGATGGCGAGCGAGGAATAGGCGAGGCTGGCGACTTCCAGCTCGTTGTTGGCGATCGCCGCGATCGTCTGCGGCGTGCCCTGGTAGTGGATCGCCTCGAGCGTATAGGACTTGCCCATATGCTGAGCGAGGTCCTTCTTCTCCAGAATGATCGAGCCCCAGTTGGCGATCGGGGCCACCCACGACATGCGGATCTTCACCGGCTCCGCGCTATGGGCGGTGCCGGCGCCGAAAAGGCCGAGCGCGCATACGCCGGCCAGCGCGAGTTTCATGAAGCGCATTGATTCCTCCCGTTTCGCCGGACTTGCGCTTAGGCTTGGCAAGCTTCACGCAGCGAATGCAAAGATTGTCGGGGGTCCAACCGATTTTAGCAAGCCTTACCGTTGCGGCGTTTTACCCGCCATGCGGTACAGCGCATGGCCCCGAAAAGTGGGTACCGGTTTTCGGAAAGGGCCATGCGCAAGAGAAAATCTTACGCCGTCGTCGGCTCGTTGGTTTCCTGGTGCCAGACCAACAGCCGGCGGCGGACCAGCGCCATGGCCTTGACCAGCAAATAACCGACCACGGCGATCTCGACGATGCCGGCGAACACGCCGGTGGAATTGGCGAAACGCGAGGCCGTCATCATGGCGCCGCCGAGGCCGTAGCCGCCCATCAGCATCTCGGCCACCACCGCCACGATCAGCGACAGCGGCAGCGCCACCTGCAGCCCGGTCATGATCTGCGGGCTCGCCGCCGGCAGCACGATCTGGGTCAGCAGTTCGCGGCTGTTCGCGCCCATGTTGCGCGCCGACCAGATCAACTGGCGCTCGACGCCCTGGATGGCAATGACGGTCGCCGCGATCACCGGGAAGATCGCATCGATGACGATGATGGTGATCTTCGACACATCGTAGACGCCGAGCCACAGGATCACCACGGGCAGGAAGGCGATCTTCGGCATCGGAAAGCCGACCGAAATGATCGGATCGAAGAACCAGTTGGCGATGACGCTGCGCGACATCGCCATGCCGATGATGACGCCGAACACCGCGCAGATCGCGAAGGCGGTGAGCGCGCGGTACAGCGTCAGCGCCGTGTTGATCCACAGATCGCCGGTCCAGGCGTCGCTCCAGATGCGTTCGATCACATCGCTGAACGCCGGCAGCTGGAAATGGGTGAAGGTGCCGCTGCGCGCCAGGATTTCCCAGGCCGCCAGCAACGCCACGATCGAGAACACCCGCGTGAACGCCCAGTACAGCGTGTAGACGAAGCGCGCGGCCTTCTCCGGCAGGCCGTTCGGCGCCTCGGGCGCGCCCGGGATGGTTTGCGTCACTCGCGCCATGCCAGCGTCCGCTTGGTGATCATGAGATAAACCCGGTCGGCGGCGAAGCCGAGGAAGGCCACGGTGAGCACCACCGCGTACATCGCGTCATACGAGCCGTTGGCGCCGAGCGAGCCGATCAGATAGCCGAAGCCCTTCTGCGCCACGATCAGTTCGGACGACACCAGCAGGATGAACGAAAGCGCCAGCGCCGTGCGCACGCCGTTGAGCATTTCCGGCATGGCGCTCGGCACCACCACGTCCCACAGCATGCGCAGCCTGTTGGCGCCCATGCTGCGCGCCGACCAGACCAGCACCTGCTCGCTCGAACGCGCGCCGTTGAAGGCGCCGATGGTGACCGGCAGCATGCAGCCGAGGAAGATCAGCAGGATCTTGGAGCCGTCGCCGTAGCCGAGCCAGATCACCGTGACCGGGATCAGCGCCGATTTCGGCAGCGGATAGAACATCTCGACGAGGGGCGCGAGCAGGGTGTTCACCGGCTTCCACCAGGCCATGAAGATGCCGAGCGTGGCGCCGACCAGGATCGCCAGCCCCAAACCGGCGAAGGCGCGGTAGAGCGAAGACGCCGCGTTGGTGGCGAGATCGCCGTCCTTGAGCAGCTCGATCCAGGCCCGGATCACGTCGGACAAAGGCGGCAGCGCGGTGGTCGACACCAGTTCGAGACGCGACGCCAGTTCCCAGGCGAGAGCCAGCAGCAGGAGCGGCAGATAGCGCACGACCTGCTTCATGGCGCGCGCACCCCCTGCGCCTTGAGGGCTTCGTCCTTCACCAGGTCCCAGATCTCGTCCACCTTCTCGACGAAGGCCTTGGCCTTGTGGACGTGCGGATCGGTCTTGTCGAACTTGGTATCGACGATGGTCTTGATGCGGCCCGGGCGCGCCGACATCACCGCCACCCGGTCGGCGAGATAGACCGCCTCCGCCACGTCATGGGTGACGAAGATCACCGTCTTCGGCGTGCGCTGCCAGATGCGCAAAAGCTCGCTCTGCATGAGGCCGCGGGTCTGCGCGTCGAGCGCGCCGAACGGCTCGTCCATCAACAGGATTTTCGGATCGAAGGCGAGCGTACGTGCGATCGCGCAGCGCTGCCGCATGCCGCCGGAGAGCTGCGAGGGGTAGCTGTCCTCGAAGCCGGAAAGGCCGACCAATTGGATGAAGTCGAGCGCGCGCTTTTCGCGCTCCTGCTTCGGCATGCCCTGCCGTTCCAGGCCGTAAAGGATATTGCCGCGCACCGTTTTCCACGGGAATAACGCGAAATGCTGGAAGACGATGCCGCGGTCGGGGCCGGGCCCGGTGACCGGGTTGCCGTCGACCGTGATCGTGCCCTTTTCGACCGGCAGGAATCCGCCCATCAGATAGAGCAGCGTCGACTTGCCGCAGCCGGAGGGCCCCAGCAAGGCGACGAATTCGCGGTTTTGCACCGCAAGCGACACCTGATCGAGCGCCAGCACCTCGCGTCCACGCGGCGGGCGATACATGTGGCTGACGCCTTCGACGACGATCTGTGCGGGTGCGGTCATGGCGGCATGAAGCGTCCCTAATGGCCGCCGTCTGTCAAGCGGCACGGACGCTGTTTCAGCGATGTGATGTCCTGTATTGTAGGACACCCAACCATCCCCACCCATGAGGAAACGTCTGTGGCCAATAAGAAAATCGCCGATGCGCTTACCGAACTTGCGCTCGCCAACCGCATCGCCGCCAACGAAGGCGTGCTCGACACGTTCGGGCATGTCAGCATGCGTCATCCCGACAATCCGCAGCGCTATTTCCTGTCGCGCTCGAGCGCGCCGGACATGGTGACGCCGGAAGGCCTGATCGAATACGACCTCGACTCGCAGCCGGTGCGCGATCCCGGCGCGGCGCAATATTCCGAGCGGGTGATTCACGGCGAGATCTATAAAGCGCGGCCGGACGTGATGTCGGTATGCCATCACCATTCGGCGTCCTTCATGCCGCTGCTCGCCACCTGCACGGACTACGTGCCGATCTTCCATCTCGGCTCGGTCGGCGGCATCAAGCCGCCTTACTGGGACCAGCAGGACGAATTCGGCGACACCATGATGCTGGTGCGGACGCCGGAGGAGGGCCGTTCGCTTGCCCGGGCGCTTGGGCAGCACCGCATGGTGTTGATGAAGCGCCACGGCGTGACCGTCATCGGCACAAGCGTGCGCGACTGCGTCTACCGGGCGGTGCAGACCTGCCGCAACGCCGAATTCCAAGTGCGCGGCATGAGCATCGGTACGGTCGCCTCGTTGACGGAAGGCGAGGTGCGGTTGGCCGACGAAATCACCACCAAGACGACCGGTCTCATCCGCTCGTGGGATTTCTGGGCGATGCGGGTGGCCAAAGCCGGCGGAGCGCCGTCGGCGCCCAAAAAGGCCAAGCAGGCCAAGGCCGCAAGAGCGGCCAAACGGCGCCGCGGCACAAAATCACGGCGGCGCTGAGATTTTATGCTTTCCCCTTGGGCGGTACTCGGTGTTGAATGCCGCCCACGGCTTACAACGATAGAAAATAACAAATGGGAGGATACCGAATGAAGACCTTCAAGACGGTCGCCGCCGCGCTCGGGCTTATGGTGCCGCTCGCGTTCGCCGGCACCCAGGCTTCCGCCGAAGATACGCTCAAGCTCGTGATCGGCCAGATCAACAACTGGGAAAACCAGGCGCCGACGCTGGGCCAGGACGCCGGCATCTTCAAGAAACACGGGCTTGTGCTGGTGAATACCGGCTCGCAAGGCGCCGGCGAAACCATCCAGGCGGTGATCACCGGCTCCGCCGATATCGGCGCGGGCGTGGGCGCCGCCGGCATCATGCGGGCCTACTCCAAGGGCGCGCCGGTGCGGATCCTGGCGCCGATGTTCACCGGCACCGGCGATCTGTTCTGGTACGTGCGCTCCAACTCCAAGATCAAAAGCCTGAAGGACGCCACGCCCGAGACCACCATCGCCTATTCGACCAACGGCTCGAGCTCCAACAATATCGTGGTCGCATTCATCAGCGAGCTCGGCGCCAAGGCCAAACCGACGGCCACCGGCGGCCCTCCTGCCACGCTGACAGCGGTGATGTCGGGCCAAATCGACATTGGCTGGGCGGCGCCGCCGTTCGGCCTGCAGGAAATCAAGGACGGCAAGATCCGCATCATCGCGCGCGGCAGCGACGTGCCGTCACTGCGCGGGCAGACGGTGCGCACGCTGATCGTGAACGCCAATTCGCTGAAGACCAAGCACGACGCCATCATGCGCTTCATGGAGGCCTATCGCGAGGCGGTGGACTGGATGTATTCCGATCCGAAGGCGGTCGAAATGTATTCCAAGAAGATTCATCGCTCGGTCGACTTGCTCAAGGAGTCGATGGCAAAGTTCCAGCCGAAGGAAGCGCTGCAGACCGATAAGTTTGCGGATCTCGACGGCGCCATCGCCGACGCGGTCAAGCTGAAATTCCTGGAAAAGCCGCTTACCAAGGAGCAGATCGCGGACATGATGCAGATTCCGCCGCGCAAGAAATAAACCAAGCGCGCGAGGTCGCGAAATTGGAAACGGGCCGCTGCATGACAGCGGCCCGTTTTTTTAGCCGTTAAAGAATCGAGGCGGCTACATCTTCTTCTTTTCGTCGGCTTTCTTCGCCGGTGCGGCCGGCTTCTTCATGTCCGATTTCTTTTCCATCTTCTTTTCCGGCTTGGCCGCTTTCTTCTTGCCGGCCTTCTTGTGGTGCTTCATGGCCTTCTTGGCCGGGCAGGCGCCTTGCGAAACCACATTGGCGCCGTCCTTGGCCGCGAAGCATGCGTTCGCGTAAGTGAACTTCATGCCGCCCTTCACGCCGCAGACCGGTGCAGCGATTTCAAAGCAGGGACCAGCGTGCGGCGGCGGCGGCGCCATTTTCTTGGCCTTTGCTTCGCTGGGTCCGCCCGAGCCGATCACGAAAGCAGCAGCGCTGGCGGCAATAAAGAATGCGTATCCGATATTTTTCAGGTTCATCGTTCCCTCCCGACGTTAATTGACGCGGCATAGTAGGAAGGAACTCGCGGCGATTACAAGAAATTTACGCCGCTGCGCTGCACCCAAACCTGAACGCATGTTCATGTCGCCGCCGGCCGCGTAAGCGTCGCCGCGACGATCCGCCGCTTCAATGCTCCGGCGGCGCGGGCCGTTGTGCGCGCGGCGCCGGCACGAAGGCGGCGACGCAAGTGCGGCTGCCGGGACTGCCGTCGGGCCATTGCCACGACTGCGTGCCGGTCAAAGTGCCGCCGTGCGCGCCGATGGTGCCGTCATAGGCGCCGCGAACGGCGAAGCCGAGGACGGCATACTCGGAGTTGAGATGCGTTTTGCCTGCCGCGTCGATTGTGCCCGAGGCCATCTCGGTGCCGGTGACGCGGGTGCCTTGCAGGTTGAACAGCGGCCGTCCGAAACGGACATCGGTGCCGTTGACGGCAAGGTCGAGCGGAACGCGCAGGATATTCTTGGTCGCCTGGGTCTTTTCGCAGACATAGCTGCCGCGATAGGCGCCATCGATCGTTTCCGCGCTAGCAGGCGCCGCCAGCAGCGACGCCATCGTGGCGATTGCCAAAGCAAGTCTGGATGAATGCATGGCTTCCTCCGGGAAAGTTTGTTTTCGCCGACTGAAAACCGCGAGTGCCGAACTCCGTTCCAATAGTGATGGTGAAATATGATCGGATAAAGACGGCGGCCGCGGCTCAGCGCCGGTTCTTGGCTGCCGCGTTGATGGCGTCGAGCATGGCGGCGCGGCCGGAGTGGAGCGTGGCGCGCACCTTGTCGTCCTTGCCGAGCGCGCCCATCTCGCGCTGGCGCTTGACGGTGGAATCCACCATCAACGGGTCGAGCCCGAGCTCGCGCAGGGTCGCGGCCGACTCTTCCATCTCGGCGGCGCGGCGCTCGCCGTGGCTCGCCATGCGTTCGAGATTGTATTCGGCGATCTTGCTCCAATCGAGCGACGGGTAATTGTTCTTGAGCGAGGCCGTCACGTCCTCGAGCACACCGGCGCGGCTGGCGGCGATAAAGCATTCGGCGGTGAGCGCCTCGATGCCCTTGATCATTACGCTGCGGATCATCTTGATGGCGGCGGCCTGGCCGGTGTCGGGGCTGACCACGCGCAGTTTCATTTCCAGCTCGCTCAGCAGCGGCGCGATCGCTTCGGCGTGGGGGCCCGCGATCAGCAGCGGCGTCTTGTGGCGCGCCGGATGGATCGGCGCGATCACCGCGACATCGACGTAGCGCGCGCGCGCGCCGAGGAGCTTCGCGGTTTCCTGCTTGCGGCCGGGCGAGACCGAATTGATGTCGAGATAATAGGGCGCGCCGGAAAGATGCGGCTCGACCGAGCGGGCGGCCTCCAGGCTGGAGGCGGCCGTCACCGCAGAAATGATCATGTCGGTCTCGCGCACCGCGTCGGCGGCCGAACTGGCGAGCCGCACGCCCATGCTCTCGCCCGCCGCTTTCAGCCGCGCGCCTTCGGCGACCGGAAACAGGATGTCCCAGGCGGCGATTTGTTGGATGCCCTCTTCGCGCAAGCCGGAGGCGATCGCCTGTCCGGCCTCGCCGAAGCCGATGAAGGATACGCGTGGGGTGTTGCGGCGGGTCATGATTTTCCCATTTTAAATCGTTTTGACTTCCGCGTCCTGCCGTGTGGTCTGAAAGCTCACCGCCATCAGCCATTGTCCGCCGCGCTTGACGAAGACGCGGGAGACGCGCGCGGCCTTGCCGTGGAACGGCTGGTGCTCGCAGAGCATCACCATCGCATCTTTAAAGCCGGACAGCTTCGCCGACACCAGCGGGGCAGGGGCGGAATTGGCGCCGGTGCGTAACTGCTCCTCGAGCACCGCCTTGCGGTCGGCCTTGCTGTGGCGCCGCGCCGCGCCCACCACCATGAATTCGTCGGCCACGTGCTGCGCCCAGATCTCGGGCTCGTGCTGCATCACGGCAATTTCCAGCCGCTGCCAAGAGGAGAGACAATCGCGCTCGTCGGCATTGCGCGGCTCATAGGGCAGCGTGTGGCAGGGATTGTCCCATTCTTTGCGGCCGGGACCGTGCGGCGCCGCCGCCAAATTCTGCGACACCTCGTGATAGGTGATGAGGCGCCAGCCGGCGGCGCGCTTGACCCAGATGCGCAGCACGAAAACTTTGTCGCGCTCGACCGCAACGGTCGCCACCTCGCCATGGTCATGCCATGTCGGCGTGAGGCCAGCTTCGTCGCCGAGCGGCGGCTTGGGCAGGGCGCTTAGCGTCTGCGCCTTGTCAAAAACACGGCCGTTCAAATCCACCCAATTGAAATCGTCATCGAGTAACGCCGCGGCGGCGACATTGCCATTCGCCAGCGCGGCTACCAGAGCGCGGTCGGCGCGGAGCGCGTCGTCGTTCATGGGCGCGCTCAGGATTCCGGCACGCCCGGCACCGGCGGCGTGCCGTGGGTGTGGAACGACTTGATGGTCTGCAAGCCCCAGGCCTGGCCTTTCTTGCGCTCGGCCTCGCTCCAGCGGATCGGTTTCCAGTCCGGCGCCAGCACCAGGCGCGCGCCGGGGCAGGCGACCTCCACGCGGTTGCCGCCCGGCTCGTAGACGTAAAGGAAGAAGGTCTGCTGGATCGCATGCTTGTGCGGCCCGGTCTCGATGAACACGCCGTGCTCCAGAAATACGTCGGCGGCGCGCAGCACGTCCTCGCGCGAGTTCGAGCGCATACGTGACGTGATGGAAGCGGCCTTTGGTGCCGGTGTGGTCGCGCGTATAGGCGAAGTCGTAGGTCTTGTTGGTCGCGGTCAGCCACATGCCGGCTTCGGTGCCGTCGTCGAGCACGATCTGCTCGGTCAGCATGAAGCCGAGATAATTTTCGAAGAATTCGCGGTTGGCCTTGATATCGGCGGCCAGTCCGTTGAAGTGATCGATGCGCCGCACGTTGCAGCCGCGCGCCGGATAGCGCTGCGCCTGGTTCTTCAGCGCCGGCTTCAGCTCGGGCGGCGGATCGTACCACTCGGTCTCGTAGTAAAGCTCGATGACGTGGCCGTCCGGATCCTTGCACACGAAAGTCTTGCCGTGACCGAGATCGCCGTCGCTCCAGCCGACGTCGAAGCCGGAGCCTTTGAGCGCCGCCGCACGCCGCTCCAGCGCCTGCGGCGAGCGGGTGCGGAAGGCCGCGTGCCCCATGCCGGAGGTTTTCGAGGCGGTAAGCTTGAGCGTGTAGCGTTCGTAATCGTCCCAGGCGCGCAGAAAGACGCTATCGCCCTTCTCGCCGCTCTGGGTCATGCCCATGACGTCGATGAAGAACTTGCGGCTTTCCTCGAATTTCGGCGTCAGGACTTCGACGTGACCGAGATGGGCGATGTCGCGAATAGGTTCCGGCTGCATGGGACAGGTTCTAGTGCGCCGCCGTCATTTGATCAATTCCGCTGGGCCGCGCGGGCGAAGGCCAGCACCAGATTATTGGCCGGCATCGGCACGGTCTCGGCCAACGTCAGGCCGGCGTCTTGCGCGAGCGCCTCCAGATCGTTCAGGTCGCGCACGCCCCATTCGGGGTTTTTCGCCCGCAGACTGGCGTCGAATTCGGCGTTGCTCGGCGCCGTGTGCTGGCCGGAGCGCATGAACGGACCATAGACGAACAGCCGGCCATCGGCGGCGAGATAGCGGCCGGCGCCGGCGATGAGGTTTTGCGCCACGCGCCAAGGCGCGATGTGCAGCACGTTGATGCAGAGCATAGCCGTGAGTGCAGCTCCGGCTTGGCCATCCGCCGCCCACACCCAAGCAGGATCGTCGAGGTCGATGCGCTGCGGCGCGCGCAGGTTGGCGAGCCCCGCATGCCGCCGCCAGGCCTCGATGCTGGCGAGATGCGACGGGTAGATGTCGCTCGGCCACCAGGTGAGCTGCGGTGCGCGCGCCGCAAACGTGCTGGCGTGCTGCCCGGTGCCGCTGCCGAGTTCCAAGACGTTGCCGCTCTGCGCGCCCAGGAAGCCGGATATAGCCGACCAAATAGCATCGTGGTTGCGGTGAAAGGCCGGGCCATCCAGCCGGCCGTCGGGCACGGCCGGTGTTGCTGAATTCCCGAATTCGACGACGAATTCCGCCATAACCTTAACCGGCCTTGTTGCGGTGCGTGGTGCAATTAACCTTCGCCCGCGCCTGCGGTCAAAGGCCAAATGTTTCGGCAGCAGGCGGGATGAGGCAGGCCCCCTTCGTTGTTTTCATCGGGACAATCGGGCAATATCGCGCCTCTTGCGGGTTACCCCGCGATCCGTTCGACGGCGTGGGGCGCTTCGGACAGGCTTTAAAAAAAGAATCTGGGAGGATTCACATGCGCAAACTTTATCTGACATTGGCCGCGTTCGCCGCCGCCGCGCTGGTGCTGCCGGGCGCCGCCCATGCGCAAGCCAACAAGCTGGTGGTCGGCATGCCGACCACGCCGCCGAACGTCGTGCACATGCCGGTGCTGATCGCCAAGGATCTCGGCATCTACAAGAAATACGGCGTCGACGTGGAGACCGTGGCGCTGGAGGACGGCGTCAAGGTGTTCCGCGCCATGCTGGCCGGCAGCCTCGATATTGCGCAGGCGCCTGCCGCCACCACCATCGTCGCGATCTCCAAGGGTTCGCCGGTCAAGAGCCTACTGGCGACGCTGTACAAGTTCGAAGCCTCCATGGTGGTGCACGACAACATCAAGACCATGGCCGACCTGAAGGGCAAGCGGATCGGCATCCAGCAACCCGGCGGCTTTGCAGACATTCTGAGCAAGGCCATCCTGCGCAACGCCAAGATCAATCCGAAGGACGTCAATTTCATCAGCATCGCCAGCGAAGACGTGCCGGCGCTGGTGGCCGATCAGGTCGACACCGCGATCCTGCACGTCGAACAGGAAATGCTGGCCAAGCAGAAAGTGCCGAGCCTGCACGCCATCGCCCGCATGTGGGAGGTCCAGCCCAAGCAGGTCTACACCGTCTATTCGGTGCGCGAGGATACTCTCAAGAACAAGGCCGCTGCCTTGCAGGCCTTCGTCACCGCGACCATCGAGGCGACGCGCATCCTCTACACCGACAAGGCCAGGGTGCTGCCGATCATCGTCAAGGAGACCGGCTATCCGGAAAAAATCATCTCCGACACCTACGACTTCCTGGTGAAGAGCTGCATCTGGGACGCCAATACCGGCCTGTCGCCCGAGCGCATCAACTTCACCGCCAACCTGATGACCAAGGTCGGCAATATCGACGCCGGCAAGACGCCGACCTACGACCAGATCGTCGACAAGAGCTTCGCGGAGAAATCGATCAAGCAACTCGGCGAATGGAAGGGACCCGTTTGCCCGACCGCGGTGTTCTAAGGGTACGAGTGACCAACTTGGGTAGACCGGGCGCCGCCGGTGACGGCCGCGCCCGGCCGCCAGAGTCGAACGTTCAGGAGACACGGCAATGAGCGTCGCCAACGAGGTTCACGCCGGCGCACTCGCGACCGCGCAACCGGCGGAAGCGGTTCCGGCGGCAAAGAAGGCTCGCTGGTGGGAACACCGGGCGTTGTTCCGCTACGGCTTCGTCGCCCTGCTGCTGATCGTTTGGCAGCTCGTCGGGCCGACGATCAGTCCGATTCTGTTCACCTATCCGACGAAAATCGCGGTCGCCTTTTACGAGACGACCGTCTCCGGCGAGCTGCCGTATTATCTGGGGCAGAGCCTGCAGGTCATGGTTTACGGCCTTGTCATCGCCATTCTCGTCGGCATTCCGATTGGCGTTGCCATGGCGCGCATTCGCTGGCTCGACTGGGCGCTCGACCTGCCGATCAACGCGTTTTACGCGACGCCCTTGGTCGCGTTGGTGCCGGTGCTGGTGCTGTGGTTCGGCATCTTTCTGAAGGCCAAGATCATCGTCGTTTTCTTGTTCGCGGTGTTCCCGGTGCTGATCAACACCTATCAAGGTGTGCGCGAATGCGACAAGAACATGCTCGAGGTGGCGCACTCGTTCCGCTCCAGCGAATGGCGCGTGTGGCAGGACGTGCTGCTGCCGTTCGCGCTGCCTTACATCATCGCCGGCGTGCGGCTGGCGATCGGCCGCGGGCTGATCGGCATGATCATCGCCGAATTCTACACGACGATCTCCGGCCTCGGTTTCATGCTGACCAAATACGCCAATCAGTTTGCGATGGATAAGACCTTCGTGCCGGTGATCGTGCTGATGATCCTCGGCGTGTCGCTCACTTCGGCGCTGAAATGGGTCGGCCGGCGCATCGCGCCCTGGAGCCACGCCAATCGCTGAGCGGCGGCCCGGCGTAACTTCCGATTGCAGAACTCGCGATTAGCACTCTATGATGGACGGCTGTCACTGAGCGACTGGCTATTGGCTGCGGCATGGGGGCTAGCATGTCGGCAATCGATAAGATCGAGCACGTTGTCGTATTGATCCTGGAAAACCATTCGTTCGACCAGATGCTGGGCAGCATGAGTGCGGTCTACGACGGCAAGGAAGGCCGCGACTGGCTGGACGGAATTGATCCCGCGCACCAGCGCAGCAATGACGACATCGGCGGTCCTCCGATTGCTCAGGAGCAGACCACCGAGCGCCAGATGACGCTCGACCCGCATCACGAAGTCCAGCACGTCGCCACCCAGCTCCAGAATAACAACGGCGGTTTTGTCCGGGATTTCGTGGAGGCTTTTCCGGATACGCCGCCGTCCCATGACGAGCGGCGGTATGTGATGGGCTATTATCCGCTCGATTTCCTGCCCGGCCTGCATCAACTCGCCAGAAATTTCACGGTTTGCGACCATTGGTTCTCGTCGCTGCCGGGCCCGACTTGGCCGAACCGCTTCTTCGCGCTCAGCGGCACGTGCCTTGGCCACGTCGACATGCCGAACGACGGCACGCACAACGCGGACCTCGCAGGCTACTTCCAGCAGACGCAGGACACGATTTTCGACCGCCTGAACGAAAAACAAATCAGTTGGAAGGTATATTTCCACGACCTGCCGCAAAGCTGGACGATGAAACAACTACGCGCGCCGCACAACGCGGCCCAGTATTATTACATGCGCCGTTTCTACGAAGATGCGCGCGGTCATCCCGATGACTTCCCGCAATTTTCTCTGATCGAGCCTGACTACTTCGGTTACCTGCAAAACGACGACCACCCGCCGCATGATATCATGCGGGCGCAAAAGCTGATCGCCGACGTCTACAGCGCGTTGCGCCGCAACGAAGCGCTTTGGCGCTCGACGCTGCTGGTGGTGTTCTACGACGAGCACGGCGGCTTTTACGACCACGTAGTGCCGCCGAAAGCCGATCCGCCCGACGGCCATGTGGCGACAATCCCGTACAAAGACGGCCCTCGGGAATTCAATTTCGATCAGCTTGGCCTTCGCGTGCCGGCGATCCTGGCTTCGCCTTGGGTCAAGGCGGGTGTCGAGCACACGCAGTTCGACCACACGTCGTTGCTCAGGTTCGTGACCGACAAATGGAATTTGCGGGAGCTCGACAGCGTGCGTGTCAGAAATGCCCAAAGCATCGCTGTGGCGTTGACGGAAGAAGCTGAGCGCACCGATACGCCTAGAGGTATCACGCTCAGTCCCGACCAACTAAAGCCGGCTGCCCCCGATTTGGAAGACAAGGCCGTCGAGAAAGAGACCGAACATCAGGTGGCGCTGAAGCGGTTGGCCGAATTTTTGCCGTCGGCGCTATGGGAGAAGACGAAGGAGACCGCCTTTGAGACGGCGCCGAAGGTCGTTAGCTTTTTGGCGCGGTGCGTTGAATACACGAAGGAAAAGCGGGCCGCATTTTTTGATCGGCTGCGCGGATTCTGCGAGCGCCGGCTTGCCGGTCTGTACGAAACAGGCCGCCACGAAGTGGTGTTGTCTTCGCCCGACAAGGTCGACCAGAAATACGCGAGCGAGCGCAATCGCGTCGTCCGTTTCCTTGCCACGCAAAAATCCCGAGCGATGGAGGGCTTGACCGATCGCATCTTGGACCCGAAAGGGAAGCGCTCGCGGGCGGAACGGGAACACGCCGCACGGACGCTTGCGGCGATCCTGGGCCGCCGTATCCATCGCGACGAGCTCGAACATGCGAGATCCTGGATGCGGAAGATCGCGCGCCGAAACTATGGCAATCGGTAGGCGCCGGCCGCCTTTGCCATATTGTCTTTGTCCTGACCGCGCGCGAGACTGGCGCGCCGGCTCAACGGGCTTCCTGTCATGAGCGATCCTCCGATTTCGCGCGGCTTTCGCGGGCGCAGGCCAGGCGCGGCAAGCGCGCGCGTGCCGCCCGGCCAGCATCTGGTCAGCGACTTTCCCGTGCTGTCGGCGGGTCCGACGCCGGAAACCAATCTCAAGAGCTGGCGCTTCACGCTCGAGGACGGCGACAGCCCGGTCGGCGAATGGAGCTGGGCCGAATTCAACGCGCTGCCGCAGACCGAGGTGACGGTCGACATCCATTGCGTCACCACCTGGTCGAAACTTGACACCACCTGGAGCGGGGTTTCCATCGACACGCTGCTGGAGGCCGCGGGCTTGAGCGAGCCGCCGGCACCATTCGCGCTCATCCACTGCGACGGCGGCTACACCACCAATGTGCCGGCCGAAGACCTGGTCGACGGCAAGTCCATGGTGGCGACCCATTACGACGGCGCGCCGCTCGATCCCGAGCATGGCGGGCCGGCGCGGCTCTTGGTGCCGCATCTGTATTTCTGGAAGAGCGCGAAATGGGTGCGCCGCCTGCAATTCATCGACACCGAGCAGCCCGGCTTCTGGGAGGAACTCGGCTACCACATCTACGGCGATCCCTGGCGCGAGCAGCGCTATGCTGGAGACTAGCGCATGATCCCGAAAAGTGGGTGCCGGTTTTCGGATTCGATCATGCGCCAACAGAATACTTCGCCACAGCGCTTGCGCTGGATGACCGCCACCGTGCGGGATGTGATCGACGAGACGCCGCGCGTGCGCAGCCTCGTGCTCGACGTGCCGGATTGGCCGGGGCACCGCGCCGGCCAGCATGTCGACGTGCGGCTCACCGCCGAGGACGGCTATCGGGCGCAGCGCAGCTATTCGATCGCCTCGGCGCCTGCGGCGGCGCGGCTTACGCTCACGGTCGAGCGCATCGCCGAAGGCGAGGTGTCGCCCTATCTCGCCGGCGAAGCGCGCCCCGGCGACCAGTTCGAATTGCGCGGGCCGATCGGCGGCTATTTCGTCTGGACGCCCGAACTCGGCGGTCCGCTGTTTCTCGTCGCCGGCGGCTCCGGCGTGGTGCCGCTGATGGCCATGCTGCGCCAGCGCGTCGCGGCGCAAAGCACGGTGCCGGCGACGCTGCTTTATTCCTCGCGAAGCTTCGACGACATCGTCTACCGCGCCGAGTTGGGGCGAGCTGGCGGGGCAGGGCGACGGGCTGACGGTGGTGCACACGCTGACGCGCGAACGCCCCGCCGGCTGGCGCGGGTTCGCGCGCCGCATCGACCGCGCCATGCTGGAAAGCACGGGCTTTGCGCCGGCCGCGGGCCCGCGCATTTTCGTCTGCGGGCCGACGCCTTTGGTCGAGGCCGCCGCGCGAGCCTTGCGCGACATCGGCCACGAGCCGCATGCGATCAAGACCGAACGCTTCGGACCGACGGGAGCATAACGCAGGAGGCGACTGTGAATATGAACCGGCAAAGCGAGGGGCAAGGCACGCTCGACGGTAATGCCGCCGGCGGGTTGTTGAACGAATTGTTCGCGCTCGACGTGACGGCGGCGGAAATCATCTGCGACGGCTGCGGCGCGGTTGCCGCAATCGGCGCGGTGCGGGCCTATGGCGGCTCGATGGGCGCGATCCTGCGCTGCGCGCATTGTGACACGGTGATGCTCCGCCTCACCCACACGCCGGCCGGGCTGTGGCTCGACTTGCGCGGAGCGCGACGGCTTTTCGTCGCGCCGCCGGCGTAGTATGATACCACCAGTGCTGATCGCTGTCCTGGAGGAACCATGACCCTCGGCATGTCGCTACACGCATTCACCGTGCTTCACGTCATCATCACTTTGATCGCAATCGCCAGCGGGCTGATCGTGCTGCTCGGCATGCTCGGCTCGCGCCGGCTGCCCGGTTTGACCGCGCTGTTTCTGCTCACCACGGTGCTCACCAGCGTGACCGGCTTCATGTTTCCCATTCACGGCTTCACGCCGGCCTTGGGCGTCGGCATCATCTCGATGGTGATGCTGGTGATCGCGCTTGCTGGCGCTTTATGGCAAGCACCTCGCCGGCGCCTGGCGCTGGATTTATGTGGCGAGCGCGGTGATCGCGCTTTGGTTCAATATCTTCGTTCTGATCGTGCAGTCGTTCGAAAAACTTGCCTTCCTCAATGCGGCGGCGCCGCAGGTCGGACCGCCGTTTGCCGAACCCGTCAATACGCATTTCGCCATTGCGCAGGGCGTGGCGCTGGTCGTCCTCGCCGTGCTCGGGCTACTCGCGGCGTTCAAATTCCGCCCGCCTCAGCAATACGCCTAGCGCATCATCAAAGGTGATGCGCGATCAGTGGTGATGCACGGGGGCCGCGTCCGGCGGCTGATCGACCTGCATTTCGAACAGGATATCGGCGTTCGGACAGAAGCGCGGCGCAAAACTCACCGCATTCGGCATGTGGTCGAGCCAAGTGTGACATGCGTTCTTGGACGGGCATGCCTGGCAGCGATGCAACGCCGTTGCATAGCTCAAGCTCCAGCGCGTGACCACGCCGCCGGCCGGTTCGACACCGAGCCGCTCCATCATACGACATAGATTGATTGTTTGACGCTTGGCAGAAGCTGCTACTGCCATGACGACGCCCTCCGTCAGCCCGGCGTGTACAGCAATATAAGCTTGTTTGGTTTTGACCAGATCGCGAATTGTCGCAGTGGACAAATACCGGCGCGGCGCGCGGCTGTCCGGGTCGCGCAGACGCGTGCGGCGAGCCCGAATCGTCGAATGCCCAAAAAAGAAGCCGCCGTCGCCGGCGGCTTCGTTCTGACCGGAAGAGATCCGGTGATTATTTGAGCTGCGTGGAGATGCTGGTGAACTTGTCGTTCAGCGTGGTGCCCAAGCCGTTGACCACGGCGATGATCGCGACCGAGATGCCGGCGGCGATGAGACCGTATTCGATGGCGGTGGCGCCAGACTCATTCTTCAAGAACGCAACGAACTTTGACATTATGGAGCTCCGCGTTGGGTTGCGCGGGAACATTAGTTCCCTGGGTTTAAAGATACCTTCACACGCGTTGCTACAATTTTATGGGAAAGTTTTTCGGCGATCCTTCACTCCGGCGATGCCGATAGAAAAAGGCCATCGATTCCAAGCACTTTCTTTATGGCCGGCGTAATTTACGGTCGCATTGGCGGAAACGCTGCATATTTTTTTAACCCTAAGCGGTCTTTACCGCCGCGGCTTAGGCGTCTTCCGGATTGTCGACGTAAACCAGCCCCGCCTTCGCCAGGCCTTCGCGCATCTTGTACATGTCGAGGCTTAGCTCGCCGGAGGCCAGGCGCTGGCGCTTGCCGTCCTCGTCGTCCTTGCGCTTCTGCGCCTTGGCGGCGGTGTCCACCGCCAGCTTTTTCGGAATGATGACGACGCCGTCGTCGTCGGCCACCACCACGTCGCCCGGTTCGACATTGACGCCGCCGCAGACCACCGGAATGTTGACCGCGCCGAGCGTGGCTTTCACCGTGCCCTTGGCCGAGATCGCCTTCGACCACACCGGAAAGCCCATCTCCTTGAGCGGCTTCACGTCGCGGCAGCCGGCGTCGAGGATGAGGCCGATCACCCCACGCGCATGCAGCGCCGTCGCCAGCAATTCGCCGAACATGCCATCGGTATTGTCGGTCGTGCAGCCGACCACCAGCACGTCGCCTTTCTGGCATTGCTCGACCGCGACATGAATCATCCAGTTGTCGCCCGGCTGCGCCAGCACGGTGACCGCCGGGCCGCCGATCGAGGCGCCGGCCCAGATCGGGCGCATATAGGGCTTCATCAGCCCCGAGCGGCCGAGCGCCTCGTGCGCGGTGGCGACGCCGACGGCGGCGAGCGTGCCGATGGCATTGGGATCGGCGCGTTTGATATTGCGGACGACGACGGGCTCATTTTGTTTCTCCTTACTTGTCCCGACGCGGTGCACCGCTGATCCGGGACCTTAGCAAACTCGGAATTCGTAACGGTCCCGGGTCTGCAGCGCATCATTTCATGCTGCGCTACGCCCGGGACAAGGTTCGTTACTTCAGTTCGGTCTCCACCGTCGGGAACAGCCGCTGATAGGCCTCGCCGTAAGTCATCGGCACGCCGGTGTTGCGCGAGCCCTGGATGCCGCGGTTGAGCGCGACCCGTTCGTAATAGGCCCACAGGTGCTTCTGCGCAGCGAGAATCTGGAACGCCTTGTATTTCTGCTCCCACACCTCGTCGATCTTGAGAATGAGGTTGGGCTTGTAGTTGCACATTTCCGGCTGGTGCGGCTCGAACAGGAACACCGGCGGCGCCGAGTATTTGTATTTCGCGCCCGGCTTGTGGCCCATGGCCTGCGCCACCACGCGGGTCTCCTGCGCGAAATGCGCGGCGTTGGGATGATCGAAATTATACGGGTCTTCCAGCGCGTGGCTGAGCACGAAGGAAGGGTTGAGCTCGCGGTAGATGTCGACGGTGCGGTCGAAATGCTGCTCGTTGAGCTTGAGCGGATAGTCGCCGCAATCGAAGAATTCGATCTCGGCGCCGAGCAGGCTGGCTGCGCGTTCGGCCTCGTCCCTGCGGCCGGCCTTGACCTTTTCCAGCGTGGCGCCCGGCTCCTTCCAGGCGAACTGGCTTTCGCCGCGCTCGCCATAGGACAGGCAGACGATCTTGACGCGGTATCCCATCTTGGCGTGCAGCGCGATGGCGCCGCCCGCGCGCCAGACGAAATCGCCCGGGTGGGCGGTGATGACGAGCCCGGTCTTTTGTTGCTCCATAAGCGTCCTGCCCTTCAATTCTATCGATTACCCGCCCGCCTTGGCGGGCCATTTCGGTCGGCCTCGGGGCCGTCTTTTAGCGCGCCGGACGGCTTCGATCAAAGAAGCGTTTTGCTATTCCACCTTCAGCCCGAGCTTGTGCACGAGGGCCGACCACTTCTTTTCCTCTTTGTCGATGTCGGCGGCATATTCGGCCGCGGTCGACGTCATGGGATCGCCGCCCTCGGTGCGGATGTGCTTTTTGACGTCGTCGGTGTCGACGAGCTTCTGCAGCTCGGCGCTGAGCCTGTCGATGATGTCCTTCGGCGTGCCGGCCGGCGCCAGCAAACCGTAATGCAACACGGCCTCGAAGCCCGGCATGCCGGATTCGTCGAACGTCGGCACATCCGGCAATTGCGAGAATCGCTTGGCGCTGGTGACCGCGATGGCGCGCAGATTGCCGGCCTGGATATTGCCGAGCGCCGGCGGCAACACGCCGAAGGCGACCGGCACATGGCCGCCGAGCAGGTCGTTCATCACCGGCGCGGTGCCCTTGTACGGGATGATGGCGACGTCGACATTGGCCTCGGCCTTGAACAGCTCGGCGCACATATAGCCGCCGGTGCCGAGCGCCGAAGTGCCGACATTGAGCTTGCCCGGTTCTTTTTTGGCGAGGGCGATCACTTCGGCGACCGTTTTCGGCTTGAACGAGGGATGCGCCAGCAGCGCCACCGGCATGGAGGCCACCAGGCCGATCGGCGCGAAGTCCTTGCGCGGGTTCATGCCGAGGTTGACGTAAAGGCTCGGATTGATCGAGATCGTGCCGGTGTGGCCGAGCAGCAGAGTATAGCCGTCCGGCTTGGCGCGTGCGGCGATGCGCGTGCCGATGGTGCCGCCACCGCCGCCGCGGTTCTCCACCACGACCTGCTGCTTGAGCGCTTCCGACAGTTTCATGGCCACCACCCGCGCCATGGTGTCGACGCCGCCGCCGGGCGGATAAGGCACCACCAGCGTGATCGGGCGGACGGGATAATCGGCGGCGTTGGCGCCGCCGAGGCCGGCGACGGCGAAGGCGAGCGCGGCAAATATGGCAAAGCTTCGCAACATAATTCGCATCGTTCATATCCTTGCTGGCGTGGAGTGTTTCTTGGTGCGGCAGGCGAGGCCGCGATCAGATCGTGGGGCTCCAATTGACGAGAACCTCGCGATAGCCCGTTCCGGCTTTCTCGACGTGACCGACCGACGGGAATGGATAATGGAACCCTTGCACCAGCATCCGCTCGGCAACGAGCATGTCGTAGACCTTGCGCCGGGTTGCTTCCGCCTCGACCGGTTCGACGTCCAGCATGAAATGCCAATCGGGGTGGCGCGCGAACAGGAACGGCGCATGCGTGACATCGGCCTGGGCATACACCGACTTCGCGCCGGATGCGATGACGTGTGATGTGTGGCCGGGCGTGTGGCCAGGCGTGCCGATGGCGGTCACGCCCGGGATGACTTCTTTATTCCACTCATAGGTGCGCACGCGCTTGAGGACCTCGGCGGTCATCAGGCGCCGCACATTCTTGAATCCGGCGACGACCCTGGGCTTGGAGGCGCGGCTCATCTCGCCGTCGTCCATCCAGAAATTATGCTCTTTGGCCGGCACCAAAATTTCCGCATTCGGAAAGGCGATCGAATTGTCGGCTTTGAGCAGGCCGTTGATGTGATCGCCGTGATAGTGCGAGGCGATGACGACATCGATGTCTTTCACGTCGATGCCGGCGGCCGCGAGGTTGAGCAGCAGCCGGCCGTTGAGTCCCTTGCTCGCCCGGAAGGCCAACTCGCCCGTACCGGTATCGATGAGGGCAAGCTTGCTGCCCGTGTTCACGACAATGGGATTGTACGGGCCGGCGTAAAAGTCCTTCTCCAGAAATGCGGCTTCGAGCGCCGCATTGACTTGGTCCTTGCTGGCGTTGCTGACGAAGCCCTCGCCGATCGGCATGCGGCTGACCCCGTCGTTGACGACGGTGATCTCGATGCTGCCGACCTTGTAGCGGTAGAAGGCGGGGGCTTGCTTGCCGGTCTGCGGCGCGGCGGCGCGAACCGGCGGCGCCGCCATGGAGGCTGCAACGGCTGCGGATGCGCCTAAAACTGCGCGGCGTGACAATGACATAGACCGGCCCCCCTGATTTTGATTGTGGCGGGACCTTGTCAGCCAGCCTGTTTTATTTTCAAAATCGATAGTACAAATGCGGCTCATTCACGGGGTGAATGGCGGCGGGGCGGATGAACTTCAAGAATTTCGATTTCAATCTCCTCAAAGTGCTGGATGTGCTGATCACCGAGCGCAACGTGACGCGCGCCGGCGAACAGCTCGGCCGGTCGCAGCCGGCGATCAGCAACGCGCTGCGCCGGCTGCGCGTCTTGTTGAACGACGATCTGTTGGTGCGCGGCGTCAACGGCATGGTGCTGACGCCGCGCGCGGAGGCCATTCGCCAGCCGCTGCGCGAAGCGTTGGCGTCGCTCGAAGGCGGCATTTTCGAGGAAGTCGCGTTCGATCCGGCGGTCGCCAGCGGCGTTTACCGTGTCAGTATGCCGGATCGCCTGACGTTGGCCGTCGTTCCGCCGCTGCTCGACCGGCTGCAGCGGCTGGCGCCCGGCATGGCTTTGCATGTGCTGACGGCCGACCGGCAGCAGGCGCTCGACTTGCTCGATGAGGACCGGGTCGATCTGGCGCTCGGCTGGCTCGAAGAGAAGCCGCGCCATCTCAATGCGGAGTTTCTGCTGGCGGAGGATCTCAATTGCGTATTCCGCGGCGGCCATCCGATTTTGAAATCGAAATTCAATATCAAGTCGGTGTTGTCCTATCCGCATCTGGTCGTCAGCGCGACCGGCGGGCGGATCGCGATTTTCGATGACCTGCTGTCGCGCCGCAAGCTGAGCCGCCACGCCTTGGTGGCGGTTTCGAATTTCACGGCGGTGCCGCACATGCTGGCGCGCAGCAACATGATCGGGGTTTTCACGCAGCTGGCGTCGGAAGTGTTCGAACGTTCGTTCGGCCTGGTCAAGCGGCGGCTGCCGCTCGACGTTGGAAAAATCGCCACTAATATGGTTTGGCATGCCCGCAGCAACAAGGACAGGAAACACGTGTGGCTTCGCCAACAAATCAAGGCGGTCTATCAAGGCTTCTGAGTGCCGCCGCCGATAGGGCACAATAAGAAAGTCAGACGCGATGACCGAGACGACCGTCCTGCGTATCGCCATCGGCGACTATCCGCATACGCTGCCGCTCAAGCGCGGAGCGATCGTCTCGCCCTGGCTCAAGCTCGACTTCGTCGAGATCAAGCCGATGCACAAGGCGTTCAAGCCGATGGTGCGGGAGCATGCTTACGACGCCAGCGAAATGGCGCTCGTCACTTATCTGCAGGCGAAAGCTTACAACAAGGGTCTCAAGCTGCTGCCGGCCGCGATGCTGGCGCGTTTCCAGCACGGGACCATGCTGTTCAATGCCGCACGCGGCAAACTCGAACCCGCTGATCTGCCGGGCTGCCGCGTCGGCGTGCGCGCCTACAGCCAGACCACCGGCGCGTGGATTCGCGGCATTCTCGAAAACGACTATGCGGTCGATCTTTCCCGAGTGCAGTGGGTGACTTTCGAGGATGGCCATGTCGCGGAAGCGAAAGATCCTCCCGGCGTGATCCGCGCCAGCAGCGGCCAGGACATGACCAAAATGCTGATCGACGGCGAACTCGACGCCGCGATCTACGGCGCCGACCTGCCAAAAGACCCGCGCCTGCAAAGCGTGGTCCCGGAGCCGGAGACCGCGGCGCGCGCCTGGTACGGTCAGCACGGCCTGGTGCCGGTCAATCATATGGTGGTGGTGACGGACAGTCTGGCGCGGGCGAAGCCGCAGGCGGTCGCCGAACTCTACCGGCTGTTGGAGGCGGGCAAGGTGGCGTCCGGCCTGCCGGCTGGCGGCGGCGTCGATACCGCGCCTTTCGGCAAGGCGGCCAACCGGCCGTGCCTCGAACTCCTGATCTCGTACGCCGTTCAGCAACGCTTGATTCCGCGCCGGTTCACGGCCGATGAGCTTTGGTAGGCAATACCCGGGCTGGGCAGGGAATTGTGTACGATTGAGAGAATCTGCAGCAAACCGCCTATTATTTAATCAGTGGCTCAAGCCTGAAAATTAGGCAATCCACAGGCTGCCCGAGAAATCTATCTGTTCTTCCAATGCGTTAGGTGCCAATTGCGGCCTTGGCACAGGCCTTGCGAACTCGGTGACGCGCGGAAATGTCGCCGGGAACAATCGCGCGCGTCAAACGCAGGGGACTTCGCTCATGCTCAACTTGATACAGGCGGTCGTAAAGCGACCGAATGCACGCCGGTGGCTTTCCGCCGCCGCGGGAATGGCTTTCGCGGCCGCGGCGGCCGTCCAGCCCGCCAAGGCCGAGGATACGATCAAGATCGGTATCCTCCACTCGCTCTCCGGCACCATGGCGATCAGCGAAACGACGCTGAAAGACGTGATGCTGATGCTGATCGACGAGCAGAACAAGAAGGGCGGCCTGCTCGGCAAAAAACTCGAGGCGGTGGTGGTCGATCCGGCCTCCAACTGGCCGCTGTTCGCCGAAAAGGCGCGCGAACTGATCTCCAAGGACAAGGTCGCCGTCGTGTTCGGCTGCTGGACCTCGGTGTCGCGCAAGTCGGTGCTGCCGGTGTTCAAGGAATTGAACTCGATCCTGTTCTATCCGGTGCAATACGAAGGCGAAGAGAGCGAGCGCAACGTGTTCTATACCGGCGCCGCGCCCAACCAGCAGGCGATCCCGGCCGTCGAATATCTGATGAGCAAGGATGGCGGCAACGTGAAGCGCTGGGTGCTGGAAGGCACCGATTACGTCTATCCGCGCACCACCAACAAGATCCTCGAAGCCTTCCTCAAAGCCAAGGGCGTGAAGGACGAGGACATCATGATCAACTACACGCCGTTCGGCTTCTCCGACTGGCAGACCGAAGTCTCCAAGATCAAGAAGTTCGGCTCGGCGGGCAAGAAGACGGCGGTCGTCTCCACCATCAATGGCGACGCCAACGTGCCGTTCTACAAGGAACTCGGCAACCAGGGCATCAAGGCCACCGACATCCCGGTGGTGGCGTTCTCGGTCGGCGAAGAAGAACTCGCCGGTCTCGACACCAAGCCGCTGGTCGGCCATCTCGCCGCCTGGAACTACTTCGAGTCGATCAAGACCTCGGCCAACGCGAAGTTCATCAAGGAGTGGCACGACTTCACCAAGAAGCCGAAGCGCACCACCAACGATCCGATGGAAGCGCACTACATCGGCTTCAACATGTGGGTGAAGGCGGTCGAGAAGGCGAAGTCGACCGATCCCGACAAGGTGATCGCCGCGCTGCCCGGCATCAAGGCGCCGAACCTCACCGGCGGCATGTCCACCATGCTGCCCAACCATCACATCACCAAGCCTGTCTATATCGGCGAAATCCGCGCCGACGGTCAGTTCGACGTGGTGTGGAAGACCAAGGGTCTGGTCCCCGGCGAAGCATGGTCGCAATACCTGCCTGGCTCGAAGGACTTCATTTCCGACTGGGTGACCCTCAAGTGCGGCCACTACAACAAGGTGACCAAGAAGTGCAGCGGCTCGTCGTGATCGCGCGGCGACCGCCTATCGGCCGGAACCCTTAACGGATTCCGCGGAGGCGGCGGGCGTGCCGCCGCCTCCCAATCAACAACACTGACGCCGGGAATGAATGCAATGCGTAGCTTCCACGATCGCATGCTGGCGTTCGTATGCGCCCTCGGTTTTGTCGTCGCCGCCACGGCGATGGCCCACGCCGGTCCCTATGAGGACGCGCTGGTCGGATTTACCGAAGGCTCCCTGAGCGATACCGGCGACGCCATCAACAAAGTCGCCGCCAGCGGCAATCCGCTGGCCGCGCCGCTGTTGCAGGCGGCGGAGGACGCGCGGCTGATGTTCAGCGCCGAGCAGAAAAAGGTTTTCATCAAGACCAAAGACGACAAGCTTCTCGATGCCGCCACCGGCAAGCCGTTCACCGGCACGCCCCCCGACGATATCGACACCGTCATCGTCAACAATCGGCTGCGCGGCATCATCGACGCGATGATCGGCAGCTTGACGCTGATGTCTGCCAACTCAACTCAGCGTTACGACGCGGCGCAGGCGGTTTTCAAGTCGCGCGACGCCAGCGCGCTGCCGGCCCTGGACAAGGCGCTGGGCGCGGAAAAAGACCCGCGGGTCAAAAAGGCAATGAGCGAGGCGCATGCCGCCATCGTGCTCACCGACGGGAACTCGACCGACCCCGACAAGATCGCCGCCATCGCCGTGATCCGCGACCGCGGCGACCAGGACGCGCTCAGTCTTCTGGATAGCGTCGCGGCGAACCAATCGCCGCAAGTGCGCGCGGCCGTCGCCGCCGCCAGGGGCAAGATCCAGAGCAACTTGGCGATCTGGAATACGGTGCAGAACGCCTGGTATGGGCTGTCGCTCGGCTCGGTGCTGCTGCTGGCGGCCATCGGCCTTGCCATCACCTTCGGCGTGATGGGCGTCATCAACATGGCGCACGGCGAAATGGTGATGCTCGGCGCCTATACCACCTTCGTGGTGCAGGACCTCATCCGCGCGCACAATCCGGCGCTGTTCGATTACTCGCTGGTGATCGCGGTGCCGCTGGCGTTCATCGTCGCGGGCGGCGCCGGCGTCATCGTCGAGCGCACCATCATCCGTTTCCTCTACGGCCGGCCGCTGGAAACGCTGCTCGCCACCTGGGGCCTTTCGCTGATCCTGCAGCAGGTGGTGCGCACCGTCTTCGGTCCGACCAACAAGGACGTCGGCAATCCGTCCTGGATGAGCGGCGCCTTCGACCTCGGCGGCATCACCATCACCTATAACCGGCTGTGGATCATTGTCTTCACCATGGTCGTGTTTGTCGCCTTGCTCGCTATGCTGCGCTTCACCCGGCTCGGCCTGGAGATGCGCGCGGTGACGCAGAACCGCGCCATGGCGGCGGCCATGGGCATCCGCACCGCCCGCATCGACGCGCTCACCTTCGGGCTCGGCTCCGGCATTGCCGGCATGGCCGGCGTGGCGCTGTCGCAGATCGACAACGTGTCGCCGAACCTAGGCCAGGGCTACATCATCGACTCGTTCATGGTGGTGGTGTTCGGCGGAGTCGGAAATCTGTGGGGCACGCTGGTCGGCGCCTTCACGCTCGGTATCGCCAACAAGTTCCTCGAACCTTTCGCCGGCGCCGTGCTCGGCAAGATCGCGATCCTGGTCTTCATCATCCTGTTCATCCAGAAGCGTCCCCGCGGCATGTTCGCGCTCAAGGGCAGGGCGATCGAGGCATGAAGGCGTTCCCGCTCATCCGCATTCTGGATCGCGGCGCCGTCGTCTTTCTGGTGCTGCTCGGCGCTTTCGCCATCGCCATTCCGGTGCTGAATTTGGCTGTGCCGCCGAGTTCGGGACTGCACGTGTCGACCTACCTGGTGGCGCTGTTCGGCAAATATCTCTGCTACGCGCTGCTGGCGCTCTCGATCGACCTGATCTGGGGTTATGGCGGCATCCTGTCGCTCGGCCATGGCGCGTTCTTCGCGCTCGGCGGTTACGCCATGGGCATGTATCTGATGCGCCAGATTGGCACGCGCGGCGTCTATGGCGATCCCGTCCTGCCCGACTTCATGGTGTTCCTGAACTGGAAGGCGCTGCCGGTCTATTGGTACGGCTTCCAGCATTTCGCCTATGCCGCGCTGATGATCCTTCTGGTGCCGGGACTGCTCGCCTTCGTGTTCGGCTGGTTCGCCTTCCGCAGCCGCGTCACCGGCGTCTATCTGTCGATCATTACCCAGGCAATGACCTATGCGCTGCTGCTCGGCTTCTTCCGCAACGATTTCGGCTTCGGCGGCAACAACGGGTTGACCGACTTTAAGGACATCCTCGGATTTAATGTGCAGACGGAGACGACGCGCAACGCGCTGCTGGTCATCACCTGCCTGGCGCTGGCGGCGGCGTTCCTGATCTGCCGGGCGCTGGTCACCTCGAAATTCGGCAAGGTGCTGGTGGCGATCCGCGACGCCGAAGCGCGTACGCGCTTTCTCGGCTATCGCGTCGAAGCTTACAAGCTGTTTGTGTTCACGCTGTCGGCCTGCATGGCGGGCGTCGCCGGCGCGCTCTACGTGCCGCAGGTCGGCATCATCAATCCGGGCGAATTCGCCCCCGGCAACTCGATCGAAGCCGTGATCTGGGTCGCGGTCGGCGGCCGCGGCACGCTCACCGGCGCGGTGCTCGGCGCCTTTGTGGTCAACTACGCCAAGACCTATTTCACCTCGGGGTTTTTGGCGCCCTATTGGCTGTTCATGCTGGGCGGCCTGTTCATCGGCGTCACCTTGCTGATGCCGCGCGGCATCATCGGCACCTACAATCATTGGCGCGCCAACCGTGCCGAGAAAACCGGCGGCGCGATGCCGGCCGCGGCGCCGCACGCGGCGGAGTAGGGCGCATGACCGATGCCATGACCGAATCCAAGACCGCCATGCAGACCGATGCGACAATCGGCAAGCAGACCACCTCCGCGCTGCTCTACCTCGACGGCATCAGCGTCTCGTTCGACGGCTTCAAGGCGCTCAACGAATTGTCGTTCGTCATCGAGCCGGGCGAAATGCGCGCGATCATCGGCCCCAACGGCGCCGGCAAGACCACCATGATGGACGTGATCACCGGCAAGACCCGGCCCGACTCCGGCGACGTGTTTTTCCAGGAGGGCGCCTACGATCTATCGAAGCTCGACGAAACCCAGATCGCCGAGCTTGGCATCGGCCGCAAATTCCAGAAGCCGACCGTGTTCGAGATGCACACGGTCGAGGACAATCTGCTGCTGGCGCTCAAGAACGACCGGAGCGTGCGCGCCACGCTGCTGTGGCAGCCGTCGCTGCCGCAGGAACAGCGCATCGACGAGGTGCTCGATATCATCCGCCTGAAAGGCGTGCGCTCGCGCGTGGCCGGCAGCCTGTCGCACGGGCAGAAGCAGTGGCTGGAGATCGGCATGCTGCTGGCGCAGGAGCCGAAATTGCTGCTGGTGGACGAGCCGGTCGCCGGCATGACCGACGTGGAGACCATGCAGACTGCCGAGCTGCTCAAGGAGATCAACAAGACCAAGACGGTGGTGGTGGTCGAGCACGACATGGCTTTCGTGCGCGAGCTCGGCGTCAAGGTGACGTGCCTGCACGAAGGCTCGGTGCTGGCGGAGGGCTCGATCGACCAGGTCTCGCAAAACGAGCGCGTGGTCGAGGTGTATTTGGGGCGTTGAACGATGCTCGAAGTCAGCAACATCGACCTCCACTACGGCGCGGCGCAGGCGCTGCGCGGCATTTCGCTTCATGCCGAGCCCGGCAAGGTGACCTGCGTGCTTGGCCGCAACGGCGTCGGCAAGACCAGCCTGTTGCGCGCCATCGTCGGCCAGCGGCCGGTGAGCGCCGGCACGATCACCTTCGAGGGCAAGGACATCACCAAGCTGTCGACCGTCGAGCGCGCGCGCCACGGCATCGCCATCGTGCCGCAGGGGCGCGAGATCTTCCCGCTGCTGACGGTGGAGGAAAACCTGGAGACCGGCTTTGCGCCGCTCAAGCGCGACCAGCGCACGGTGCCCGACGACGTGTTCTCGCTGTTCCCGGTGCTCAACAGCATGCTCGGCCGGCGCGGCGGCGACCTGTCCGGCGGCCAGCAGCAGCAACTGGCGATCGGCCGCGCGCTGGTGATGCGGCCGCGTCTGCTTGCTGCTCGACGAGCCGACCGAAGGCATTCAGCCCTCGATCATCAAGGATATCGGCCGCGCCATCTCCTATCTGCGCGGCTTGAAGGAAATGGCCATCGTGCTGGTCGAGCAATATCTCGACTTCGCGCAGGAGCTCGGCGACACTCTGGTGGTCATGGACCGCGGCTCGATCGTCTATTCCTGCGAAAAGGCGACGATGGACGAAGGCGCGCTCAAGCGGGCGATGGCGATTTGAGGAGTGTTGCCGTCAGGTCCGGACAAAGCCGGGCATGACGGGTAGGGGGACCGGGTGCTTTCCAAAGCGGCTGCCAATCACGAAGCGCGTATCTTCGCCGCCAATCGCGCGACCGGACACATCGCGCTCAGCGTGACGGAAAGCGCCGGCCGCACGCGGCGCACGCGCGTCGATGAAGACGGCTCGCTGCGCGTGCGTTTTCCGAACGCGCCGGCCGATAGGCTGGAAGCGGTGATCGTCAACACCGGCGGCGGCATGACCGGCGGCGACCGCTTCGCCGTCGAGATCGCGCTCGGCGCCGGCGCGCGCCTCGTCGCCGGCACGGCGGCGGCGGAAAAAATCTATCGCTCGACCGGGCCGGACGCCGAAATGGACGTCACGTTCGACATCGGCGAGGGCGCCGAGCTTTGCTGGCTGCCGCAGGAAACCATCTTGTTCGACCGCGCGCGGCTCGCACGCCGCATCGACGTGGAGCTTGCCGACGGCGCCTCGCTGCTGATGGCGGAGGCGGTGGTGTTCGGGCGCGCCGCCATGGGCGAGGCGATGGCGCAGGGCTATTTCGCCGACCGCTGGCGCGTGCGCCGCGCCGGCAAGCTGATCTTCGCCGACAGCGCGCGGCTTGATGGCGATATCGCCGCCAAACTTGGCCGGCCCGCGGCGGCGGGCGGCGGCATCGCCATCGCCACCGTGCTGATGGCGCCGGGCGACGACGGCAAGCTCGCCGCCGTGCGCGCGCTGAGCGAACAATTCAGCGGCGAGGTCGGCATTTCGGCCTGGAACGGCATCGCAGTGGCGCGGCTCTGCGCCAAGGACGGCGCCGCATTGCGTCACGATCTGATCGCCGTGCTGGCGGCGCTGGGCGCCAGCGTGCCGCGGCTCTGGTTGAATTGAGGCCGCGCATGATCCCGAAAAGTGGGAACCGGCTTTCGGATAAGATCATGCGCAAAAGGAAGAACTAATGAATCTGACGCCGCGCGAAAAGGACAAGCTGCTGATCGCCATGGCCGCCATGGTGGCGCGCCGGAGGCTCGAGCGCGGCGTCAAGCTCAATCACCCCGAGGCGGTGGCGCTGATTTCCGATTTCATCCTGGAAGGCGCGCGCGACGGCAAGAGCGTCGCCGATCTGATGCGCGACGGTGCGCATGTTCTCACGCGCGCCCAGGTGATGGATGGAATTCCTGAGATGATCCACGACATCCAGGTGGAGGCGACGTTTCCCGACGGCACCAAGCTTGTCACCGTGCACAACCCGATCCGATGAAAGGACCCCAACCATGAAAAAAATTCTATCCATCGCCGCGCTGCTCGTGCTCGGCGCGAGCCCGGCCTTCGCCCATCCCGGCCACGGCTTGACCGATTCATTCGCCGCCGGCGTGGCGCATCCGCTGTCGGGCCTCGATCACATCGCGGTCATGGTGGCGGTCGGCCTGTGGGCGGCGCTCAAAGGCGGCCGCGCGCTGTGGGTCTGGCCGGCGGCTTTCGTCGGCGTGATGCTCATCGGCGGCGCGCTCGGCATGGCGCATGTGGCGGTGCCGTTCGTCGAGTCCGGCATTCTCGCGTCGGTCGTGGCGCTTGGCCTGTTGGTGGCGCTCGCGGTCGACCTGCCGGTCTGGACCGGGGCTACGATCGTCGCCGTGTTTGCACTGCTGCATGGCCACGCGCATGGCAGCGAAGTTGCGGAGACGATGAGCGGCGCCGAATACATGGCCGGCTTTGCCCTCGCCACCGCGACGCTGCACGGCATCGGCATCGGCTTCGCGCAACTGATGACGCGCGCGCAATTGCGCCCGCTCATCCGCGTCGCCGGCGCGGTTTGCGTGCTGATCGGCGCCGGGCTTTACGCTGGGGTGCTTGGCATGATCCGGGGCGCGGCGGAAGCCGCGCGAACCGGTTTTCGGCCGACGATGCATGTCCGGAATGACGAAAGAAAGTGTTACGATGATCCCCGGCGAAATGTTCATCCAGGACGGCGACATCACGCTCAACGCCGGCCGCAAGACGGTGACGCTCACGGTCGCCAATTCGGGCGACCGGCCGATCCAGGTCGGCTCGCATTACCATTTCTTCGAGACCAACCCGGCGCTGAAATTCGAGCGCAAGAAAGCGCGCGGCATGCGGCTCGATATCGCCGCCGGCACCGCGGTGCGCTTCGAGCCGGGACAGACGCGCGAGGTCACGCTGGTCGCGCTCGCCGGCAAGAGCACGATCTACGGGTTCCGCCAGGACGTGATGGGGAAACTTTGATGGCGTCACACCCCAAAAGCCATAACGGGCGGACCGTCGTCCACCCGTCACACGCTCTCGGATCCATTTCCGGGCCGCGCGCGTGAGCGCACAACACGGTACCCAGTTACTGAGAGCCCGGACCGGCAAACATGGACCACGAATACTGCAAGCAGCACCCACGTCCCACGCCCGCTCCGGTCATGGCGGCCATCCGTGTCCGGCGTGAGCCGAAGATGGGTGACCTGTCGGTAAGCCTATCCACCTGCGCGGGTGAGGCAAGAGCCTAAAATTTGCGGTTGATAACACTGGGGATGAAATATGGCGGTCACAATGAAACGCGCGGCCTATGCCGACATGTTCGGGCCCACCACCGGCGACCGCGTGCGGCTGGCCGACACCGATCTCATCGTCGAGGTCGAAAAGGATTTCACCGTCTACGGCGAGGAGGTGAAGTTCGGCGGCGGCAAGGTGATCCGCGACGGCATGGGTCAATCGCAAATCACCAACAAGCAGGGCGCGGTCGACACCGTCATTACCAATGCGCTGATCCTCGACCACTGGGGCATCGTCAAAGCCGATGTCGGCCTGAAAGAAGGCCGCATCGCCGCCATCGGCAAGGCCGGCAATCCCGATATCCAGCCCGGCGTCACCATCGTCATCGGCCCCGGCACCGAGATCATCGCCGGCGAAGGAAAAATCCTCACCGCCGGCGGCTTCGACAGCCACATCCATTTCATCTGCCCGCAGCAGGTCGACGAGGCGCTGATGTCCGGCGTCACCACCATGCTCGGCGGCGGCACGGGACCCGCGGCCGGCACCAATGCCACCACCTGCACGCCCGGACCCTGGCATATCGGCCGCATGATCCAGGCCGCCGATGCGTTTCCGGTCAATCTCGGCTTTGCCGGCAAGGGCAATGCCTCGCGGCCCGCGGCGCTCGAAGAAATGGTCAAGGCCGGCGCCTGTGCGCTCAAGCTGCACGAGGACTGGGGCACCACGCCGGCGGCGATCGACTGCTGCCTTTCGGTGGCGGAAAAATACGACGTGCAGGTGATGATCCACACCGACACGCTGAACGAAAGCGGCTTCGTCGAGGACACCATCAAGGCCTTCAAGGGCCGCACCATTCATGCCTTCCACACCGAAGGCGCCGGCGGCGGCCATGCGCCCGACATCATCAAGGTGGCGGGGCTGAAGAACGTGCTGCCGTCCTCGACCAATCCGACGCGGCCGTTCACCAAAAACACCATCGACGAACATCTCGACATGCTGATGGTGTGCCACCATCTCGATCCGTCGATTGCGGAAGACCTGGCGTTCGCCGAAAGCCGCATCCGCAAGGAAACCATCGCGGCGGAGGACATCCTGCACGATCTCGGCGCGCTCTCGATGATGTCGTCGGACTCGCAGGCCATGGGGCGGCTCGGCGAAGTCATCATCCGCACCTGGCAGACCGCGGACAAGATGAAGAAGCAGCGCGGTTCGCTGCCGGGCGAGAAGGGCAACAACGACAACATGCGCGTGAAGCGCTACATCGCCAAATACACCATCAACCCGGCGATCGCGCATGGCGTGTCGAAGCACATCGGCTCGGTCGAGAAGGGCAAGCTCGCTGACCTGGTGCTGTGGGCGCCGGCTTTTTTTGGCGTCAAGCCGGAGATCGTGATCAAGGGCGGCTCGATCGTCGCCGCGCAGATGGGCGATCCCAATGCCTCGATCCCGACGCCGCAGCCGGTGCATTACCGGCCGATGTTCGGCGCCTTCGGCAAGGCGTTGACCGCCTCGTCGCTGGTGTTCGTCTCCAAGGCAGCGGCGCGCAGCAATCTGCGCAACAGTCTCGGCGTCGACAAGCAGTTCGTCGCGGTCGAGAAGACCCGCACCATCAACAAAAAGAGCATGATCCACAACGACGCCACGCCCGACATCGAGGTCGATCCGGAAACCTACGAGGTGCGGGCGGACGGCGAGTTGCTCACCTGCGCGCCGGCCGAAACGCTGCCGATGGCGCAACGGTATTTTTTGTTTTGATAGCTTCTTGTCCCGGGCGCAGCGCAGCACCGCTCGGTGATGCGCTGCAGAACCGGGACCTTTCCAAATTCGGCGTGTGGAACGGCCCCGGCTCTGCGGTGCATCACTTTGTGCTGCACCGCGTCCGGGGCAAAAAGGTGGTCGCCGCCGAGACGACGGAGTAGAATTCTTTCATGCACCGCGTCACCGCCATCAAACCTTCCGGTCAGTGGCTCGCTGCCACCGCGAGCGACCGCGTCGTGCTGGACGCAGGCGACCGCAACCGGCGGCGCATCGTGCTCAAGGGCGAGCAGGGCACGCAATTCATGCTCGACTTCGAAAAGCCGGTGAGCTTGCGCGACGGCGACGGACTGCTGCTCGACGACGGTTCGATCGTGCTGGTGGCGGGCGAACCGGAAAGGCTGATCGAGGTCTGCGCCGGCAGCGCGCTCGATGCCGTGCGGCTCGCCTGGCATCTCGGCAATCGCCACACCGATGTGCAGGTGATCGGCGACAAATTGCGCATCCGGCGCGACCACGTGCTGGAGGACATGCTGCGCGGTCTCGGCGCGCATCTCACGCCGCTCGAGGCGCCGTTCGATCCGGAAGCCGGGCGCGCCGCATGGGCATGAACACGGGCACGATCATGGCGCGTAAGAAAAGACCCGCGCTGTTGCGAGCCAAGGGCCGCCCCATGGTTCGAGACGCGCCGCCGCGCGGCGCTCCTCACCATGAGGCGGAACATAAACCGCGCAAACAAAGCGCCCTCATCCTGAGGAGCTGCGCGAAGCGCGGCGTCTCGAAGGATGAGGGGCCGCAGGCACCCGCCCTCTACCGCCTCATGGCCTGGCTCTCGCCGGCCTTTCCGGTCGGCGCCTTCTCCTATTCCAGCGGCATCGAATGGGCGGTGGAGGCGGGCGACATCAAGGACGCCGACACGCTGAAGGCCTGGCTCGCCGTCATGCTCGCCGAAGGCGGCGGCTATTGCGACGCGGTGCTGTTCGCCCATGCCCATCGCGCGGCCGAGGGTGCCGACGACAAGGCCTTGCACGCCGTCGCCGAGCTTGCCGCTGCCTTCGCGCCGTCGAAGGAGCGCCATCTGGAGACCACCGCCCAGGGCAATGCCTTCGTCGAGGCGGCCCGTGCCGCCTGGCCTTGCTCGGCCATTGACCGCCTGAAGGCGCTCTGGACTGGGCCAGTGGCCTACCCGGTGGCCGTGGCGGCCGCTGCCGCCGGCCACGGCATCGCGCTCACGCCGGCACTCGCGGCCTATCTGCAGGCCGTCGCCGCCAATTGGGTCTCGGCCGGCGTGCGGCTGATCCCGCTCGGGCAGAGCGACGGCCAGCGCGTGTTGGCGGCGCTGGAGCCCGCCGTCGCCTTGACCGCGCAGCGCGCGCTTACCGCCGCGCTCGACGACATCGGCTCGTCGGCCTTCCGCGCCGACCTCGCCAGCGCAAGGCACGAGACGCAATACACCCGGCTGTTTCGCTCTTGACTTTATTCCTATAGGAATATAAGCATGTTCCGTTTCGTGCCCCTTGCTTGGGCGGCGTCTCGAGCGCCGGCCGGTTAAGGGCGGTGGCCAAGGTGGAGCGCCGGGAGGCGCTGCGCCCTACGTCACTGGGCGCGCACGCCCCGCAAGCGGCCTGCCCTGGTAACAGGGACCGGGCCGTGGGCGTGCAGCGGGCTCTCGCAAAGCCCGCTAAAGGGGTCTCGCAAACCCCTGGCGCCTCCCGGCGCTCCATCGCCCCGCGCGAGCGGGGGAAGGAAGCGGACTTCGGCGTACCCGGCGCCGTTAAAGAATACGGGCGATGACGCTTGCGCGGATGCTGGCGGAAAGAGAAAGTCGCCCGATGAAGAACCCCCACGGCCCCAATCCTCATGGACCTTTGCGCGTCGGTGTCGGCGGCCCGGTCGGCTCCGGCAAAACCGCGCTGATGGACCTGCTGTGCAAGAAACTGCGCGGTGCTTACGAAATCGCCGCCATCACCAACGACATCTACACCAAGTGGGACGCCGAATATCTGGTGCGCTCGGGCGCGCTCTCGGCCGACCGCATCGCCGGAGTCGAGACCGGCGGCTGCCCGCACACCGCGATCCGCGAGGACGCTTCGATCAATCTCGCCGCCGTCGCCGACATGCGCGCCAAGTTTCCCGATCTCGACCTGGTGCTGATCGAATCCGGCGGCGACAATCTGGCCGCCACGTTTTCGCCGGAGCTCGCCGATCTCACCATCTACGTCATCGACGTCGCCGCCGGCGACAAGATCCCGTCCAAAGGCGGCCCCGGCATCACGCGCTCCGATCTGCTGGTCATCAACAAGATCGATCTCGCGCCCTATGTCGGCGCCTCGCTCGAAGTCATGGAGCGCGACGCCAAGAAGATGCGCGGGGCGCGGCCCTTCGTCATGACCAATCTGCGCGAAGGCAAAGGCGTCGACGAGATTGCGCGCTTCATCGAGCAAAAAGGTGGCCTAAGCCCATGAAGGTCCTATCCGCCCGCGAGCGGCTCGACGCCGCGCTGATGCGCATCGACGATCTGAGCGGCGAGGGCATGCGCGCCTGCCTCACGGTCTATCGCAAGGCCGCGCAGGCCGCGGCGGAGGCCGCCGACGCGCGCGCCCGCGCCGGCATAACGCTCGGGCCGCTCGACGGCGCCATCGTCACCATCAAGGATCTGTTCGACGTCGCCGGTGAGGTGACGCGCGCGGGCTCCAAGGTGCTGGCCGACGAGGGCAAGCCGGCTCTAGCCGATGCGCCACCGGTGCGCGCGCTGCGCGCGGGCGGCGCGGTGATCGTCGCCAAGACCAACATGACGGAATTCGCCTTTTCCGGCGTCGGCATCAATCCGCATTACGGCACGCCCGGCAATCCGGCCGACCGCAATCGCATTCCAGGCGGCTCGACCTCGGGTGGCGCGGTGGCGGTGGCCGACGCCATGTGCGAGATCGCCATCGGCAGCGATACTGGCGGATCGACCCGTATTCCCGGCGCGCTTTGCGGCCTCGTCGGTTTCAAGCCGAGCCGGCAGCGCATTTCCACCGCCGGCGCCTTTCCGCTGTCGCAAAGCATGGACTCGATCGGGCCGATCGCGCGCACGGTCGCGGATTGCGCCAAAGCCGACGCAGTGATGGCCGGCGACGATTTCAAAACCCTCGAGCCCGCGCCGCTCGCCAACCTGCGCATCGGCATTGCGCAAGGCTTGCCGCTGGAAAACCTGGACGAGACGGTGGCCAAGCGTTTCCCGCAAGCGATCGACGCCTTGGAAAAGGCCGGCTGCCGGCTGTCCAACGAGAAGCTGGCGTTGCTCGACGGCATGGCGAAGGTCAACAGCCGCGGCGGCATCCAGCCGGCGGAAGCCTTCACCGTGCATCGCGACCGGCTCGACCGCCGCGGCGCCGACATCGATGCGAATGTACGGATGCGGCTGGAGCGGGCGCGCAGCATTAGCGCGGCCGACTATATCGAGATGGTGAACGAACGCGCCGCGCTGATCGCCGCGATGGACGCACGCCTCGCCGATATCGACGTGCTGGCGCTGCCGACCACGCCGATGGTCGCGCCGACCATCGAGGAAATGACGCCGCCGGATGTGTTCGCGCGCAAGAACGCCATGCTGCTGCGCAATACCGCGATGTGGAATTTCTTCGATTGCTGCGCCATCTCGCTGCCGCTGCCGCGCGAAGGCGGCCTGCCCACCGGGCTGATGCTGGTCGCGCGTAATGGGCAAGATCGCCGCCTGTTTCGCATCGCCGCAGCGGTCGAAAGGTTGCTGGCGGCATAGCCGGCGGTAACCCACTGCGCCGCTTTTCGAGCCTGTTAAAGCTGCTATTAATCCGGCATCATCGAGCCAATGCCCGCGTATTGGGCCTGGGAGGACTGTCAATGAAACGCAAATCGCAATCGAAGCCGTGGCGACGCGAGCCGCCGCACCTTCACCGCGGGCTTAAGCGCCGCCGGATTCCTGGCCGGGACCGCGCCCTTCAACATCGTGCGCGCGGCGACCGGCCCGCTCAAAGTCGGCGTTTTGCTGCCGCGTTCCGGCTACCTCGCCGGCATCGGCCAGGATTGCCAGCGCGGCGTCGATATCACCGCGGGCGTCCTCAAGGATCTCGGCCTGCCGCCGCTCCAGATCATGAATGGCGATACCGAATCCAGCGTCGACGTCGCCCGCGCGCGCGCCGAGAAGCTGATCGGCGAGGGCGCGCAGCTCCTGGTCGGCGCCTTCGATTCAGGCGAGAGCACGGCCATCGCGCAGGTCGCCGAGCAGAAGGGCATCCCCTTCGTCATCAATATCGCCGCCGCCCCGCCGATCACCGAGCAGGGCTACAAGTTCGTGTTCCGTAACTTCCCGACCGCGCCGATGATCCTGCGCGACGCCTTCATCGATCAGCTGGAAGTGTTCGCCGCCGTCGGCGGGGCGCCGAAGACGGTCGTGTTCATGCACGTCAACGATACCTTCGGCACGGCGATGGCCAAGGGCATCGGCGCGGTGATGCCGAAATTCCCGATGCCCTACAAGATCGTGCAGGAGATCGCCTACGATCCGGCGGCGCGCGACCTGTCGGTCGAAATCGCCAAAGCCAAGGCGACCGGCGCCGACGCGCTGCTGATGGTCAGCCGCCTCAACGACGCCATCCTGCTCACGCGCGAAATGGTCAAGCAGCGCTGGACGCCGATGGCGATCATGAGCATGGGCCCGGGCTGGTACGAGGACCAGTACCTCAAGACCCTGAGCAAGCTGTCCGACGGGCCGCTCAGCTTCGCACCCTGGTACGATCCGAACAAGAAGCTGTCCAAGCAACTCGATGCGGCCCTCGCCAAGGCGCACCCCGGCGTCAATATGAACGTCAATCACGTCTACACGTTCGAGGCGCTGCTGATCGCTTCCGACGCCTATAAGCGCGCCGGCTCCGGCGATCCGAAGGCGCTCGCCGACGCCATCCGCAAGACCGACATTAAGGACAATGTCAGCATCGGCCCCGGCATCCAGTTCGACGCCAAAGGCCAGAACGACAAGATCAAGGGCGGCGCGCTGCAGAATCGCGGCGGCAAGCTGATCACCGTCGCACCGAAGGAAGCGGCCAACGGCAAGCCGGAATGGCCGTTGAAGCCCTACGACAAGCGCGGCTAAGGCGCGCGTCATCTCCGCAAAGCTGTCATGGCCGGGCTTGTCACCCGCAAGTCGGGTTACCCGACTTGCGGTGTCTTATTTAAGTGACGCAACTCCGGCAGGCCGGAGTTGCGCATGCCATGCCGCTTAGGTAGGCAACGCTTTGCGTCCCTAAACGAGATCGCCGGGTCAAGCCCGGCGATGACAGGTGAGGAAATAGCTCTCCGTGCCGTTTGATCTCTATCTCAATGTGGCCGTCGGCGGGGTCCTGACCGGGCTCGTCTATGGGCTGATGGCGCTCGGCCTGTCGGTGATCTTCGGCGTGGTGCGCGTGGTCAATTTCGCCCACGGCGAGATGATGACCATCGCCATGTATATCGCGGTGACGCTGTTTGCCGCCTTCCACCTCGACCCGCTGATCATGCTGGTGCCGATCGCCGCGGTGCTGTTCGCCTTCGGTTATGTGCTGCAGGTGCGCCTGATCAATCCGTTCATCACCCGGCCCGAATACACCCAATTCCTGTTGCTGGTCGCGGTCGCGATCATCATCGTCAATCTGCTGCTGATCGCGTTCGGTCCCGACGCGCAGACCGTACAGGCCTCCTACGCTTTCGACAGCTACCAGATCGGTCCGCTGATCGTCGACGCTACCAAGCTTTATGCCGGCCTTGCCGCCATCGTGGTGGCCTTCGCGCTGTTTTCCTTCTTCCAGTACAGCCGCATCGGCACCGCGATCCGCGCCTGCGCCGACAACTATACCGGCGCGCTGGTGGTCGGGCTCGACGTCAAGCACCTCTACGCCCTGACCTTCGGCCTCGGCGCGGCCTGCGTCGGCGCCGCCGGCGTGATGCTGGTGCTGATCGCCGACGTGACGCCGTCGCTGGGCCCGGCCTATACGCTGCTCGCCTTCGTCATCGTCATCACCGGCGGCCTCGGCTCGATGCCGGGCGCGCTCATCGGCGGCGTCTTGATCGGGTTGACCGAGGCGATGGCCGGATTGCTGTTCACGCCGTCCGCGAAAAGCATGTTTTCCTTCGCCGTCCTGGTGCTGGTGCTGCTGTTCCGCCCGCAGGGCATCATGGGCAAGAGAACCACATGACGAGGCCGGCATGATCGCGCGCCTGATTGAGGGCGTTCCGCGCCGGACCCTGGCGCTGCTCGGCGCGCTGCTGGCGGCGCTCATCGCCGCGCCGCTGGTGGCGAGCGACTACCTGCTCACCGTGCTGATCCTGATCTTGTATTTCGCCTATATCGGCCAAGCCTGGAACATCATGATGGGCTTTGCCGGGCAGTTGTCGCTCGGCCATGCGCTTTATGTGGGCTTAGGCGCCTATACCGCGGCGGCGCTCTACGTGCATTTCGGCATCGGCCCGTGGCTCGGCTTGTTGGCCGCGGTGCCGGTGGCGGCCTTGGCCGGCGCCTTCATCGGCTTTTTGGCGTTCCGTTTCCGCGTCGCCGGCGTCTATTTCGCCATCCTGACCATTGCGGTAGCCGAATTCGCCCGCGTCGGCTTCGATCACCTGAGCTGGACCAGCGGATCGTCTGGCCTGTTCCTGCCGGTCAGGCAATATGCCCACAACGATCTCTGGCTGCTGCGCGGCCATCCGGCGATGTTCTATTACATCCTGCTGACCGCGACCGCGCTCGCCTTCGTTTTCTGCCGCGCCTTGCTGCAGAGCCGCGTTGGCTATTTTTGGCTTGCGATCCGCGAGGACGAGGAGGCCGCGCGTTCGGCCGGCATCGACGTGTTCCGCTACAAGATGATCGCGGTGGTGATCTCCGCCGCCATGACGTCTTTCGCCGGCGTGATCTACGCGTTCTATTACAACAACCTGTTTCCCGAGCAGGTGTTTCACATCTCACGCTCGATCGAGATCATCCTCGGGCCGATCGTCGGCGGCATCGGCACGTTGTTCGGACCCATCCTTGGCGCCGCCCTGCTGACCGGTCTGGCCGAGACGCTGACGGCCGCGTTGGCGGCGGCGGGGATCGATCTGCCCGGGGCCAAGCAGGTGTTTTACGGCATCTGCCTGCTGCTGGTGATCACGACGCTGCCGGACGGCGTGTGGCCATGGGTCAGCAAGCGGATCGGGCTGGGGAGGCGCAAGCCATGAGCGCTCTCCTGTCGGTCAATGGCGTGAGCAAGCGGTTCCGCGGCCTGGTCGCGGTCGACCGGGCAAGCTTCGACGTGGAAGAGGGCGGCGTGTTCGCGGTCATCGGCCCGAACGGCGCCGGCAAGACCACTTTGTTCAATATGATCGCCGGCGTATTTGCCCCCGACGCCGGCACCATCACCTTCGCCGGCGAGCGCATCGACGGCTTGCCGCCCGACCGTATCTGCCGGCGCGGCATCGGCCGCACCTTTCAGATCGTGCGGCCGTTTCCGGCGCTCAGCGTCGCGGACAATGTTATCGTCGGCGCGCTGATGCATCGCCAACACGTGGTCGACGCCCGCGTGCGGGCGCACGAAGTGCTGCGGCGCCTTGACCTCTACGACAAACGCGACCAGCGCGCTTCCTCACTCACTTTGCCAGACCGCAAGCGGCTGGAGGTGGCGCGCGCGCTCGCCACCGATCCCAAGCTGCTGCTGCTCGACGAGGTGATGGCCGGTTTGCGGCCGACCGAGATGGACCGCATCGTGGCGATCCTGCAGGGGCTCAATCGCGAAACCGGACTGACCATTTTGCTGATCGAGCACGTAATGCGCGCGGTGATGGCGCTCGCCTCGCGCATTCTCGTGCTGCACCACGGCGCGGCGATTGCGGAAGGGCTGCCGGAGCAGGTCATGCGCGAGCGCGCGGTGATCGACTCCTATCTCGGTGTGGAGGCGATCGATGCTTAAGGTCGAGGGCCTCGACGTGTTCTACGGCGATGCCCAGGCGCTCGATGGCGTTTCGCTCGAGATCGAGCAGGGCGCCATCGTCGCCATTGTCGGTGCCAACGGCGCCGGCAAGACCTCGCTGATCCGCACCATCGCCGGCATGCATCCGCCGGCGCGCGGGCGCATCCTCTATCGCGGTACCGATATCGCCGGCTGGCCCAGCCATAAAGTCTGCGACCTCGGCATCGGCCAGGTCGCCGAAGGGCGCCAGGTTTTCCCCACGCTGTCGATCGCCGAAAATCTCGCCATGGGCGCCATGCTGCCGCGTGCGCGGGCCGAGCGCGATCGCAATCTCGATCGCGTCTATGCGCTGTTTCCGGCCTTGGCCGAGCGCAGCCATCAACTCGCCGGCACGCTGTCCGGCGGCGAGCAGCAAATGCTCGCCATCGGGCGCTGCCTGATGGGCGCGCCGGATCTGGTGATGTTCGACGAGCCGTCGCTGGGCCTGGCGCCCACCGTCGTGCAAACCGTGCTGCGCTGCGTGCGCGACCTCAATCGCGAGGGCCTGACCTGCGTGCTGGTGGAGCAGAACGTGGCCGTTTCGCTCAAGCTCGCCAGCCGCGCCTATGTGCTGGAAAACGGCCGCATCACGCTGTCGGGCAGCGGCCAGGAATTGCTCGGCGACGACCGCGTGCGGCAGGCCTATCTCGGACTGTAGGACTGGCCGTAGCCAGGCGGGCGGCGGTGCATCAGAAAATCGAGTGCGGCGACCCGCGCGCTGAGCGAGCAATCGGGGAAACTGGCCCGCAATAGCTTCAGCGCCTCGGCGTCGGTGGCGGGGGCGAACCTCATCAGCCGCGCGGCCATACTTTCCGGATCGGCGGCTGGCGAAAATCGGTCAATTCTGAGGGCTTCGCCCATGGGTCCATGTCTCCTGCGGTGCAGAATCGCAGTTCGGGGCCCCGGCAATCACAATCTGCGGCGCGGCCGTTAAGAATTCGTTGATCTACGTCAACCGGCCGGCAACGCAGTAAACAAAGCAAAACGGCCGGCGGTTCCATCCGCCGGCCGCTTTTTTCAAACGGGTAATCCGGATCGCTATTTCAGCGGCGGCCCGATGGTGACGGTCAGCTTGCCGACGCCTTCGACTTCGCATTCGAGCTTGTCGCCGGCGACGGTCGCCGCGACGCCCGAGGGCGTGCCGGTCATGATGATGTCGCCGGCCACCAGTTCGACCATTTCCGATAGGTTGGAGATGATTTCCGGCACGTTCCAGATCAACTGATTGAGATCGCCGTCCTGGCGCAGCGTGCCGTTGCACTTGAGCGTGATCTTGCCCTTGGTCGGATGGCCGGTTTCGCTCGCCGGCTTGATCGCGCCGCACGGCGCCGAGTGATCGAACGCCTTGCCGATCTCCCACGGCCGCTTCAGGTCGCGCGAGGCGATCTGCAGGTCGCGCCGAGTGAGGTCGATGCCGACAGCGTAGCCGTAGATGCAGTCGTTGGCCTTGGCGACCGGGATGTTGCGGCCGCCGCTCTTGAGCGCGACCACGAGTTCCACCTCGTGATGCATGTCCTTGGTGAGCGAGGGGTAGGGCACGGTGCCGCCGTCCGGCACGATGGCGTCGGCCGGCTTGGCGAAATAGAACGGCGGCAGCCGCTCGTCCTGGCCCATTTCGCGGATATGCTCGATGTAATTGCGCCCGACGCACCAGATGCGGCGGACCGGAAAAACCTTGCTCGAACCGGCGACCGCGATGGTCGCCTGCGGCGGCGGCGAAATGACGTAATCCGCGCTCATGAGGAATCTGCCTCTTCGAATGTGGTGGAGAATGCGTTAGCCGGCGGGCCCATCGGGTATCGCATTATGCGGCGTTGAACAAGGCGGAAAAAACAACCGCCGCGCGGGCCTATTGCGCTACCGCGAGCCACCGGCGTGCGGATTTCCTGCTGCTTGAGCTGGAGCCGATAGAACGAGGCATAACGGCCGCCTTGGTGGAGCAACTCGTCGTGCCGCCCGGATTCGACCACCTCGCCGTCCTCGACCACATAGATGCGGTCGGCGTGCGACACCGTATGCAGCCGGTGCGCGATCGCGACCGTGGTGCGGCCCTGGCAGAGATGTTCCATGGCCTCGCGCACGGCCAGTTCGGATTCCGAATCGAGCGCGGCGGTGGCCTCGTCGAGCAGGATGATCGGCGCGTTCTTGATCAAAGCGCGCGCGATGGCGACGCGCTGGCGCTGGCCGCCGGACAGTTGCAAACCGTGCTCGCCGACCGGCGTGTCGTAGCCTTTTGGAAACGACAGAATGAAATCGTGCGCATAGGCGCCCTTGGCGGCCGCCACGATCTCGTCTTCGCTGGCGTCCGGCTTGCCGAAGGCGATGTTGTCGCGGATCGTGCCGCGGAACAGGAACACGTCCTGCCCGACATAGGCGAGATGCTGGCGCAACGAGCGGCGCGCGACTTCACGGATATCCTGCCCGTCGATGACTATCCTGCCGCGCTCGACGTCGTAGAAGCGCAGGATCAAATTGATGATCGTCGTTTTGCCGCTGCCGGATGGGCCGACCAGCGCGGTTAGCTTGCCTGGTTCCGCCACGAAGGAAACGCCGCGCAGCACCGCTTCGTCGCTGCGATAGCCGAAATGAACGTCTTCGAATTCCAGCCGCGGCGTTTTGATCTGCAACGCCGGTTTACTGTCGTCGACCGCCTCGCTTGGCGGCGAGTCGAGTACCTCGAACAGAATGCGCACGCCGACCAGCCCGTTGTTGAGTTCGATATTGAGGCGGGCCAGGCGCTTGGCCGGCTCATAGGCCAGCAGGAACGCCGCGATGAAGGAAAAGAACTGCCCGGGCGTCGCGCCGGTCTCGATCACGCGATAGCCGCCATAGGTGATGGCGATCGCAATCGCAAAGCCGCCGAGCGTTTCCATCAGCGGGCTGGCGCGGCTGGAAATGCGCGCCATCTTGTTGGCCTCGTGCTCGACCGCCGCGACGTTGCGGTCGAACCGCTCGCGCATGGCGTCTTCGAGCGTGAAGGCCTTGACGATACGGATGCCTTGCAGCGTTTCCTGCAGCGTCTCGATGATGCGGGTGCCGCCCTGGAACTGGCTGCGTGCGATGCCGTAGACGCGGCGAATGAGCTTGCGCAGTATCAAAAACGCCGGCGGCGCCACCACGAAGCTCATGAGCGACATGAAGGGGTCCTGCACCACCATCACCGCGACCAGACCGATCAGCGACAGCAGGTCGCGTCCGAGCGAGGTGATCAGCAGATTGATGACCTGGGTTGCCGCCGCGGCGCCCGCGCTCAAGCGCGCGATGAATTCGGTGGAATGCCGGTCGGAGAAGAAGCCGATCCCTTCATTGAGCAACTTGGCGAATACGCTGCGCTGATTGTTGGCGACGATGCGGTTGCCGATCTGCGAGAGCAGGACGCTGTGGCCGTAAGTGGCGAGCCCTTTGGTGGCGAACAATGCGGTGGTGATGCCGCCGAGGATGAAGATGCCGGTGAGGTTCTTGGCGCCATAGGCCTGGTTGATGACGTCGCCGATCAAATAGGCGCTGAACGCCGTGCAGCCGGCGGAGACCGCCATCAAGGCGAATCCGAACGCGTATTTGCGCCAATGCACAAGACCTTGTTCGGTCAGCAATCGCCGGATCAGGGCAAATGTGCCGTAACGCTTGTCGTCGGCCGATGGCAAATCGTGTTCGTTCATCCGCCCTCTGTCGGGCTGTGGTTATGGCACAGCTAAATGCTTGCTGGAGCAGACGTTCCTTGCCTGCTGACAGCGGAATTTTCAAGCCAAAAACAGGTTAAAAGGCGGAATCTCCCGCCCCAATTTCCCGCGCGGTCAGGCCGAGGCGGTTTCGCGCTTTCCGGGCAGCCGGCGTTCCCAGGCGAAGGCGTGGGCGACGATGGTGTCGAGGTCCTCGAACTGCGGACGCCAATCGAGCGTCGAACGGATGCGCCCGACATCGGCCACTAGCGCCGGCGGATCGCCCGGCCGCCGGCCGGCGATCTCGACCGGGAAGTCGCGGCCGCTGGCGCGCTTGACCGCCTCGATCACCTGGAACACCGAAGCGCCGTGGCCGTAGCCGCAGTTGAACGTCGCGCTGGCGCCGCCGCGCCGCAGATAGGCGAGCGCCGCCGAATGCGCGCGCGCGAGATCGCTGACGTGGATGTAGTCGCGGATGCAGGTGCCGTCCGGCGTCGGATAGTCGGTGCCGTAGACGTCGATCTTCGGCCGCTTGCCGAGCGCGGCTTCGCAGGCGACCTTGATCAGGTGCGTCGCCTGCGGCGTCGACTGGCCGGTGCGCAGCTTCGGATCGGCGCCGGCGACGTTGAAATAGCGCAACACCACGAAACGCAGCCCATGCGCGGCGCTGGTGTCGTGCAGCATGATCTCCGACATCAGCTTCGAGGTGCCGTAAGGCGAGATCGGCGCGGTCGGCGCATCCTCGCGCACCGGCACGTGCTCGGCATTGCCGTAGACCGCCGCGGTCGATGAAAAGATGAACTGCCGCACGCCGGCCTTGATGGCGACGTCGAGCAGGGCGCAGGTATTCATGGTGTTGTTGCTGTAATAGCCGAGCGGATCGCGCACCGAGTCGGGCACCACGATCGACGCGGCGAAATGGATGATGGCGGTCACGCCATGGCGGGAAATGGTCTGCGCCACCAGTTCGCGGTCGCCGGTCGAGCCGGCGACGAACGGGACCTTGCCGGGGACCAGGAAGCGAAACCCGGTCGACAGGTTGTCGAGCACGACCACCGCCTCGCCGGCGTCGTTGAGCTCGTGCACCATGTGGCTGCCGATATAGCCGGCTCCGCCCGTCACCAGGATCGTCATGAACCTCGTCCCTTGAATTTGCCCGGCATTTTAACGAATGACGGTGAAAGCGCGCTTAGTCTGTGAAGCGTGCGGCAGGGTTATGGCGGTCATGCTTAATGCTCGGTATATGACGCCGGCAGAGGAATTATGGCGGACATTCTCTTCATCAAGACTTCGTCGCTCGGGGATGTGGTCCATCACATGCCGGCGCTGACCGAGGCGCGCAAGGCGCGGCCCGACGCCCGCTTCACCTGGCTGGTGGAGGAGGCCTTTGCCCCGCTCGTCGCCTCGCATCCGGCGGTCGGCGAGGTCGTTGCGGTGGGCTGGCGGCGCTGGCGGAAGTCGCTTTTCTCGCCGGCAACGCTCGGCGAAATCGGCCGCAGCCTGCGCGCCATCCGGACGCCGCGCTACGACGAGATCGTCGACAGTCAGGGTCTGCTGCGCTCCGCGGTCATCGCGCGCTTCGCCCATGGCCGGCGCCACGGCTACGACACCTCGAGCATCCGCGAGCCGCTCGCGGCGGCGTTCTACGACGTTCGCCACAGCGTCAGCCGCGCGCTGCATGCGGTCGAGCGCAATCGCATCCTGAGCGGCCTCGCGCTCGGCTATACGCCGCAAGGCGCGCCCGATTTCGGGCTCGACCGCGCGCGCTTTGGCGCTCCGTCCGAACGCTACGCGGTGCTGCTGCACGCCACCGCCGAGCCGCGTAAGCTCTGGCCGGAAGCGAACTGGATTGCGCTCGGCAAAGCGCTCGGCGATCTCACTTTGGTATTGCCCTGGGGCACCGAAACCGAGCGGGCGCGCAGCGAGCGGCTGGCCGCCGCGCTGCCGCGCGCGCGTGTACCGGAGCGGGCGCCGCTCGACGCGGTCGCGCGCCTGATCGCCGGCGCGCAGTTCGTCGTCGGCGTCGACACCGGGCTGATGCATCTCGCCGCCGCGCTCGGCGTGCCGCTGGTCGCGATCTTCGCCGCCAGCAAGCCGGGTTTGACCGGCCCGGTCGGCAGCGGGCCGATCAAAGTGCTTGGCGAGGAGGGCGCGGCGCCCTCGGTTGAGGCGGTGACGGAAGCTGTCAAAGGATTCTTGCGCTGAAGCCCGCCGCTGCGGATCGTTCTGACGCGGCACACAACGGACAATGAATGATGCCGAAGACAAGGCTTGAAGCGTTCAGCGACGGCGTACTGGCCATCATCATCACAATCATGGTGCTGGAGTTGAAAGTGCCGCACGGCGAGGACTTGAGCGTCCTGCGGCCCTTGCTGCCGGTGTTCTTCAGCTACGTCTTGAGCTTTGTCTATATCGGCATCTACTGGAACAACCATCACCACATGCTGCATGCCGTGAAGCGCGTCACCGGCGGCGTGCTCTGGGCCAACCTGCATCTGTTGTTCTGGCTGTCGTTGTTTCCGTTCGTCACCGGCTGGATGGGCGAGAACCATTTTGCGCGGCTGCCGACCGCGCTTTACGGCGGCGTGCTGCTGATGGCGGCGATCGCCTACTGGATTCTCGTCGTCACGATCATCCGGGAAGAGGGGCCGGACTCGCTCTTGGCCAAGGCGGTCGGCCGGGATCTCAAGGGTAAACTATCGGCCGTCGCCTATGCCGTGGCGATCGCGCTTTGCTTTTTCTTCAATCAATGGGCCGCGCAGGCCATATACATTCTGGTCGCGCTGGTGTGGCTGGTGCCCGACAGACGGATCGAGCGGATATTGCCGCGTTAGTAAGGTCGGCGCTGCCGCGTCTCACGCCGCCCCGGCGCGCAGCAGATCGTGGATGTGGATGACGCCGACCGGCTTGCCGGCCTCGACCGCGAACAGCGCGGTCACTTTCGTCGAATTGAGCAGCTCGAGAGTTTCGCTGATGAGCTGATCGGGCCGCACCGTCTTCGGCGCGCGCGTCATCACGTCGTCGACGCGAGCGTCGAGCAGATCGTTGCGCATATGGCGGCGCAGGTCGCCGTCGGTGATGATGCCGACCAGCTTGCCGCCCGGATCGATGATGCCGACGCAGCCGAAGCCCTTGGCCGACATCACCGAGGATGGCGTCCGACATGCGGGTGCCGAGCGCCGCCAGCGGCACCGCTTCGCCGCTGTGCATGAACTCGCGCACCGTCTTGAGCAGCGCGCCGAGCTTGCCGCCCGGGTGCAGCAGGCCGAAATCGACCGCCGTGAAGCCGCGGCTTTCCAGCAGCGCGATCGCCAGCGCGTCGCCGAGCGCGAGCTGCATCAGCGAGGAGGTGGTCGGCGCGAGATTATGCGGGCAGGCCTCGCGCGCCTGCGGCAGCGCCAGCACGACGTCGGCGGTGGTGGCCAGCGTCGATTCGGCATTGGCGGTCATCGCGATGAGGCCGATGCGGAAGCGGCGCGAGTAATCGGTGAGATCCTTGAGCTCCGCCGTCTCGCCCGACCACGACAGCGCGATGATGACGTCGTTGCTGGCGATCATGCCGAGATCGCCGTGGCTCGCTTCGCTCGGATGCACGAACAGCGCCGGCGTTCCGGTCGAGGCGAAGGTGGAGGCGATCTTGCGTCCGACATGGCCGGATTTGCCCATGCCGGTGACGATGACGCGGCCTTGCGCGGCGCGGATCAGTTCGACCGCCGCGGCAAAGGTCGCGCCGAGCCCGTCGCGCAGCGCGGACGCGAGCGCGTCGATGCCGCCGCCTTCCGCGTCGAGCGTGCGCAACGCCGACTCGATTGCGGCTTGCCCGTGCGTTCCGGTCGTCTCGGCTGCCTTCGGTCTGGCCATGCGCAGATGCTGGTCCCTTGTCATTCGCCGGTTTGATAGCACGGAACGAAGCGTGCGTCAGGCTCGTCGCGGTTCCTATGTGAATACCGCGGCTATGCCGGATTACCGGCTTTCCGCAGCACCTCGCGCACCGCCGCCAGCACGGTTTCGACCACGACATCGGCGGTGCGGCGATGGCTGACCGCATCGTTACCCTCGATCCGCGCGCGTTCGCGCGCCGCCTCGTCGCCGGGCGGCTCGAGGATGGCGGCGACCGGATTGAGCGGCTTCCAGTGCCACGGGCTGGTCGGGCCGAAGATCGCGACCGTGGGCGTGCCGATAGCGGCGGATACATGCATCAGCCCGGAATCGTTGGTCACCGCGACATCGGCCGCGGCCATCGCCAGGATCGCGTTACGCAGATCGTTGCCGGTGAGATCGCGCACGCCGCTCCCGGCGGCTATCGGCGATCTGCTTGGCCAATGACGTCTCATTCGGTCCGCCCAGCACCCAGATCGATGCGCCGTCACCGGCGAGCGCGCGCGCCAGTGCCGCATAGTGAGCGGGCGGCCAGGCTTTGCCTTCGCCTACCGCGCCGGGCGACAGCGTGACGACGGGACGGCCGTTCGCGGTAAGCCCGCGTGTGCTGCGCCATCGCGCCACCTCGTCCGGCGGCACTTTCAATTCCGGCAGCGGCCATTCTTTCGGCAGGCTTGCGCCTTTCGGCAAGGCGAGCGCGCCCATCTGATCGATCATGCGCGGCAGCTTGCGCTCGCCGTAACGCACGTCGTTGATGAGACCGTAGCGGACTTCGCCGGCAAAGCCGGTGCGCAGCGGAATGCCGGCAAGCCACGGCGCCAGCGCCGCCTTCCATTTGCGCGACATCACCAGCGCCTGCGCGTAATGGTTCGCCCGCAACCGGCCGGCCAATTGCCGTTGCAGGGCGATGCCGAGCCGCCGGCGCGGCAGGTCGGCGACGATCGCCTGCCGCACGCCCGGCATATAGTCGGCGAGCGGCGCGCACAGCGTGCTCGAGACGATATCGACGGGCCGCTCGGGCGCTTGCGCGCGCAACAGCTTCACCACCGAATGGCAGCGCACGAAGTCCCCGATCCAGACATAGGGCACGATCAGGACCGGGCTGGCCACGGAGGTCGATTCAGGGGTCATTCTTTGGCGCCCGTCCGTCCTTGCCACTTCGGTTCCTGCTGTGCAGACAGGCGTTAGCCTGCGCTAGGCCGAACTGTCCAGCCGCAATTTTTACCGTATCCTGAGCCATTTACGGGGAAATACGCCCCAACATTGCGCCGGTCCACGGACTGGGGCAAAGCTTTGCCGGGACGAAGGATTAGGCATGTTTTTGGTCACCGGCGGGGCCGGGTTCATTGGATCGAACGTGGTGGCCAGCCTCAACGAGGCGGGCGCGAGCGATGTCGTGGTCAACGATCTGCTTGGCAAAGACGACGCCAAATGGCGCAATCTGGCCAAGCACCAGGTCGCCGACCTCGTGCCGCCGGCTGAATTGATGGCCTGGCTCGACGGCCGCAAGCTCGATGCCGTCATCCACATGGGCGCCATTTCCGACACCACCGCGACCGACGGCGACCTGGTGATGGAGAACAATTTCCGCCTGTCGCTGCGCCTGCTCGATTGGTGCACGGTGACGCGCACGCCCTTCATCTATGCCTCGTCGGCGGCGACCTATGGCGACGGCAGCCAGGGCTTCGACGACGACTGGTCGCTGGAGGCGTTGCGCAAGCTGCGGCCGATGAATCTCTACGGCTGGAGCAAGCATTTGTTCGATCTCGCGGTGGTCGACCGCTACGTCAAAAAAGAAAAGCTGCCGCCGCACTGGGTCGGCCTGAAATTCTTCAATGTCTACGGCCCGAACGAATATCACAAAGGCCACATGGCGAGTGTGCTGGCCAAGGTGTTCGACGAGGCCAAGGCCGGCAAGCCGGTGCGGCTGTTCAAATCGCATCGCGAAGGCATCGAGGACGGTGATCAGCGGCGCGACTTCATCTATGTGGACGACGCCATAGCGGTGCTGCGCTGGCTGCTCGACGCGCCCTCGGTCAGCGGCATTTTTAACGTTGGCACCGGCAAGGCGGAAAGTTTCCGCGACATGATCGGCGCCATGTTCAAGGCGCTCGGGCGGCCGGCCAATATCGATTATATCGAGATGCCCGAAGCAATCCGCGGCCAGTACCAGTATTTCACGCAAGGAACCGTCGAGAATCTGCGCCGCGCCGGCTATAACGCCGGCTTCACCCCGCTCGAGACCGCCGTCGGCCAATACGTCACCGGCTATCTCGACCGCGACAGGTACAGATAGCGCATGATCCCGAAAAGTGGGAACCGGTTTTCAGATAAGTCATGCGCCAGGAATAAATCATGTTCGATTTCGACAAGCATCTTTCCGCGCTCACCGAACAGACCGTGCTCTGCATCGGCGATTTGATGCTGGACGAGTTCGTCTATGGCGAGGTGTCGCGCATTTCGCCGGAAGCGCCGACGCCGGTCATCGCGGTCAAGCGCACCGAGGTGATGGTCGGCGGCGCCGGCAATGTGGCGCGCAATCTGGTCGCGCTCGGCACGCGCTGCATTTTCATCGGCGTGGTCGGCGACGACGATGCCGGCCGCGCGCTGAGCCAGGCGTTGACCACCCATCCGCTGATCGAATTCCATCTGGTGGTCGATTGCGCGCGGCAGACCACGCGCAAGGTCCGTTTCGTTTCGGAACACCACTCCACCCATATGTTGCGGGCCGATTGGGAAATGGCCTCAGCCGTCGATGCGGCAAGCGAAGACGCGCTGATCGGCCACGTCATCAAGGCGATGCCGCGCGCGGGCGCGGTCGTGCTTTCGGACTACGCCAAGGGAGTGCTGACGCCGCGCGTCATCCGCGCCGTCATCGATGCCGCCAACAAGCTCGGTAAGCCGGTGGTGGTGGATCCAAAAGGCCGCGACTACACCGTCTACCGCGGCGCAACCGTGATCACGCCGAACCGGCAGGAACTCGCTGACGCGACCCACTCGCCGGCGCAAACGGACGATCAGGTCGCGGCGGCCGCGGCCGAGCTCGGCCGCGCCTTAGGAACGCAAGCGGTTCTGGTGACGCGCAGCGAAGCCGGCATGACGCTGGTGGGCGAGGGCTCAGCCATTCACGTGCCGGCTTATCCGGTGCGCGTGCGCGACGTTTCCGGCGCCGGCGACACGGTGGTGGCGGTGCTCTCCGCCATGCTGGCGCATGCGGGCCGATTTCGAATCCGCCATGCGCGCGGCCAACGCCGCGGCGGCGGTGGTGGTGGGCAAACGCGGCACTGCGACGCTTTCCGTGGCGGAACTGCGCTCGCGCATTCTGCCGGCGGCCTCGCTCGCGCCGGAAGAGAAGATCGTGTTCGACTGGGCGCTGCTCGACGACCATCTCGCCGAATGGCGACGGCAGGGCTTGCGCGTCGGTTTCACCAACGGCTGTTTCGATCTCTTGCACCCCGGCCACGTCAAATTGCTGGCCGCCGCGCGCGCGGCCTGCGACCGCCTGGTGTTGGGCTTGAACGGCGATGCCTCGGTCACTCGGCTGAAAGGCGAGGGGCGCCCGGTGCAGCCGGTTGAGGCGCGCGCCGAAGTGCTGGCCGCGCTCGAAGCCGTCGATCTCGTCGTCGTGTTCGACGAGGACACGCCGGAAAAGCTGATCGCGCGGGTGAAGCCGAGCGTGCTGGTCAAGGGCGGCGACTATACGCGCGAGCAAGTGGTCGGCCGCGAGATCGTCGAAGCGCTGGGCGGCGAAGTGATCCTGGTCGATCTTGTGCCCGGCCATTCGACCACGCGCATGGTCGAGCGCTCGCGTAATGGTCGCTAGGCGCTTGTTCTCTTGCGCAATGTCCCTTACGGAAAACCGGTTCCCACTGCTCGGAATTATGCGCCGGGCTCCCGCTGGAGCGGCTTGCTTTCCGGCGGCCGCCAATCTTGCGTCTCTTCGTAGCGCTTGGCGTAGCGGTAGAAAGTGCCCTCGAAATTTCCCAGCGCGATGACGAAGCCGGCCCAGCCGTCGATAAAGCCAAACTTGAAGATGTAGTGCTTGAGGAACGACCATAACCCGTGGCCGAGCGCGCTCGCCATCGATACGCGTTTGCCCGCGAGCTTCGGTGCGCCGAGCGAGGAATACCGGTTCATTTTCCGGATCACCTCTTCCAAGTTGCGGAAGGGGAATTGCCAAACGGCGTTATTGAGCGTGCCAAGCGGCTTGCCGCTCAGGTTCTCGAAGCCCTCGTGCACCGGCTCGAGCGTGTAGCGCATTGAGCCTTTGCGGAAGAGCTGCGGCTGGCGGAAATTCGGATACCAGCCCGAGCCTTTGATCCATCGGCCCATCATGTAGCTGCGCCGCGGCACCCGGTAGACGTCGAGGGCAGGGCCCTCGGCGAGCAGCTTGAGAATTTCGTCGCGGACCTCCGCGGTGCAGCGTTCGTCCGAATCGAGACTGAATATCCAATCGAATCTGCAGGCTTCAAGGGCGCGGTTGCGCAGCTCGCCGAAGCCCTTGAACGGCACCTGCACCACGCGGGCGCCGAGCGCGGTGGCAATCTCGGCCGTGCGGTCGGTGCTGAACGAATCCACGACGACGACTTCGTCGGCCCACAGCACGCTGGAAACCGCGGCCGCGATCTTCTCGGCCTCGTTATAGGTCAGGATATAGGCTGATATCTTCTGCATTTTTGGACAATCGCGGTTTCAGGCTCGAGGCGTGCGCGCCAAGCTAACATTGCCGGCGCCAATTGGTCACGGCATTCCGGTGCGCCGATTGCTGCCGGACGGTTAGCCCCAATCGGCCGGCGGCCCGGAAAGGCGCGCGAGCGCCTCGCGGTTCGCCATCGACCGGCGATACTTCTTTACTTCCCGATGTTCACGCCACATGCGCAGGTAGTTGCCGTCAATTAGACCAGCGCGTTTAAAATCGTGGAGATCGCGCACGAGCGCGCGAATAAGGCCGTGTCGGAGGTCCGATACCAGGATCTTCGTAGCGAGATAGGAACCCACTTTGCGGAATCGGCCTGCGAAATCCGGTTGTGCGGCCACATAGCTGAGCAAACTAAGACCGGCCTGCTCCCATTGATTGGATTGGCCATCGTCTGACCAGTATTTCTGCCATAGCGCTTCTGCAATGAGATGGCCACTTCCATGCCGAGAAGCACGGATGAGAAATTCGCGGTCATCGATCCACTTCATCCCGTGGCAGAAGCCACCGACATCGAGCGCGGTCTGTCGCCGCACCGTGATGCTCGTGCCCTCCACACCGATCAAATCGCAGATCAGCGCCCACTCAAACGCTGCTGGTGCGAGCGTCAACTCCGGCATGACCGCGATCTGAGTGCGTTTAAGATCAAATTTGACGGAGGAGGAAAGAGTAGCGACCACTTCAGGCTCACGTGCGAACACAGCCAGCGTCGCCGAAAGGCGGTGTTCGAGATAGGCGTCGTCGTCATCGAGAAGGGCCACAATGTCTGCCCGTGCCTCCTCCAGGCCGAGATTGCGAGCGCCAGCGGTCCCCAGGTTGTTCGCGGGTTTCAGCACGCGAATGCGCGGATCGTTGAGGGACGCTAGGTAGGCGGGCGTGTCGTCGACCGAACAGTCGTCGATGATAATCAATTCGAATTCCTTTTCGTCCTGCGCGAGCACGCTGGCTATAGTTCGCGGCAAGATGCGTCGGCGGCTATACGTGGGTAAAATGACCGAAATTTTGGGAATCGTCATCGATGGTCTCGACAGGCAAAGCTTGGGCAGCGGCTTCGCTAAGGAATGCAAACTTAGCACGCCGTCAAGTTACTTGCCGCGGCAAAACGTCGTTCCCATGGACGCGGCTATCCCGTGTGGAGGCCGCCCTGCTTCGATAAGGCAAGCCATCAATGACCGGAAAGCGGCCACCAAAAAGAGCTCAGACGCCATGGGGCGGCTATACTTGCGATCCGCCAAATTCCGTGATTTGTGAAAACGTGCCATGGTGGTTTTGCGCGCCGGCGGACAAGCAGTGTGGGATGCCATCGGCGTTCGTAGCGAGGCGCTTTCTTGAGTGAATTGATTTCCGTCATCGTGACCACCTACAACCGCGAAGATGCGCTTGACGCGGTGTTGCGCTCGCTCGCGCGCCAGACCGATCAAGATTTCGAGGTGATCGTGGCCGACGACGGGTCTGCCGCGGCCACCGCCGCGCTGATCGAGGCTTGGAAGGGCAAACTCGGTCGCCGTCTCGATCACGTGTGGCACGAGGACCGCGGCTTCCGCGCCGCGGAAATCCGCAACCGTGCGATCCTCGCCTCGCACGGGACCTATTGCATCTTCCTCGACGGTGATTGTATCGCGCGGCCGGATTTCGTCGCCACGCATCGCGGCCTGGCGGAAACGGGCTGCTTCGTCACCGGCAATCGCATTCTGCTGTCGCGCGAGCTTACGGCAAACGCGCTACGCGAAAAACTAACGCCGGAAACATGGACTTTCGCCCGCTGGCTGGCGGAACGCTGGCGCGGCGGCATCAACCGGTTGTCGGCGCTGCTGCACTTGCCGCTCGGGCCGCTGCGTCGGCTTCGGCAGGGGCAGTGGCGTGGCGCGCGATCGTGCAATCTCGCAATCTGGCGCGCCGATCTCGATCGCGTGGATGGCTTTGACGCCGATTATAGCGGCTGGGGCAAGGAGGATTCAGACATTATCGTGCGCCTGCTGCATGCGGGCGTGCGGCGCAAGGACGGCGTGTTTGCTACCGGCGTGCTGCATCTGTGGCACGCCGAGGCCGAGCGCGGTCGGCTGACGGAGAACGAACGGAAGCTTTCGGAAAGTCTCGCCGGCGACCGCATCCGCGCGCGGCGCGGTCTTTCGGCCATGCGGTCCGCTCCGACGCCTGTTTTGGTGAGGTGAACGATGTCAGCGCTTTCGATCGGCTCGCGTCTTGACCGCACGCGGCTCGCCAAGATTGCCGACGGCCTCGCTGTCGCCGTTGCGGTGTCGCTGCCATGGTCGACTTCGGCGACCGGAATTCTGCTGGTGGCGTGGCTTGTCGCGCTCATTCCCACGCTCGACTGGAACGACCTGCGCAGCGAACTTCTAACCGCTGTTGGCGGATTGCCGGTCCTGCTTTTTCTGCTTGGCCTCGCCGGGATGGCATGGGCGGATGTGACGTGGCACGCGCGCTTGGGTGGGCTGGGTGGGTTTGTCCGGCTGTTGATGATCCCGCTGCTGATGGCTCAATTCCGCCGCTCGGACAACGGGCATCGGGTATTCATCGGTTTCCTGATTGCCTGTGTGGGGGTGCTGATCGCGTCCGTCATCGTCACGATCTGGCCGAATCTTGGACCCGGACAAGGCGCCAATCTGGGCGTTCCAGTCAAAAGCTATATTTTGCAAAGCGCCGAGTTCACCATGTGCGCCGCGGTTCTGTTCGATCTCGCCGTGACGAAAGCGCGGCTACGGCGTCGTAAGACTTCGGCGGCTCTGGCTGTTTTGGCCTTGGCGTTTCTCGGCGACATTTTCTTCATCACCACCGGCCGCACGGCGCTGGTCATCATTCCCGTGCTTGCCGTGCTTTACGGACTTCGGCATTCCGGTTGGAAAGGCGTTTTTGGCGCCGTGGCGGCGCTGTCAATCGTTGCCGCTATTGTGTGGTCGGCGTCGCCTTATCTGCGGGAGCGCGTGAATGATACAATTTCGGAAACCGCGCGATACGAGCAGGACAACGAGGCCAATTCATCAGGCCTGCGGCTCGCCTTCTGGAAAAAGTCGATTGGGATCATCGAGCGCGCGCCGCTGTTCGGGCATGGCACCGGTTCGATTCCCGACCAGTTCCGGCGCGCTGCGGCTGGTCAAACCGGTGCGAGCGGCGCGCTTTCGGCCAACCCCCACAATCAAACGTTCGCTGTCGGCATTCAGCTTGGTCTTGCCGGAATGGCGGTGCTGTGGGCGCTGTGGATATCCCAGATAATGTTTTTCTGGGGTAATGGATCGGCAGCGTGGATCGGCTTGGTGGTCGTGACGACAAATATCGTCGGCTCGTTGTTCAATTCCTTCATTTTCGATTTCACCGAGGGCTGGCTCTATGTCGTGGGTTTCGGCGTGGCTGCTGGCATGATGCAGCGGCAGGCTATGGGCGGCGCGGGGCGATAAGAAAGAAGTCGCCGCCGGTCAGGCCCTGAAGGCCGAAAATCGGTAAAGCAGCAAGCCTACTAGGGCGCAGCCGGCGATCAGCGTGGCGGCGTGCCAAAGAAACGATGTTGTCAGCAGGGTCGCGGCGGCGAGGGCGACCAACATTGCATTCAGCAGGAACACGCGGCCGACAATCTGATTGACGCTGTAGCCGCGGTCCGTCGCCCGTTGATAGAAGTGGCTCCGATGGGCCCGCAAGACCGATTCGCCATTCACCAGCCGGCGCAGCAGCGTGAGCGTCGCATCGGAGAGGTAATAGAGCGGCAGCAGCAGCGCGGCCGCGAAATGCCCGGTACCCGCGAGTACGGCCAGCAGCCAGCCGAGCAATAACCCGATCGGCAGGCTGCCGACATCGCCGAGAAACAGTCGCGCGACCGGGCGGTTGACCGGCGCAAAGCCGATTACCGCGCCGCACAGCGCGAGCGCCACGATCATGGCATCGCGCGGCAGTGCGCCCATGAGGCCGAGCAAAACGAGACCGGCGCTGACCGGCACAACTTCGGCAACCGTCATCCAGTCGATGCCGTCCATGAAGTTGGTCAGATTGACGAACCAGAGCAGGGCGAACCCCTCTAGCGCGCGCTCGAGCCAAAAGGGCAGAAGCGGTACGATGCGCAGATCGCCCGGCAGCGCCGCGAGGACGATCGCCACCGCAACCACTTGCAGCACTAGCCGCGGCATCACCGCAATCGAATGAAGGTCGTCGGCCGCGCCGACACAGGCGACGAAAACCGTGGCCGCAAGGACGAGCCAGACCGAGTGTCCGCTGGGCCCGGCTACACCGAGCAGAACAGCCGCAGCAACGACGCCCGTGGTCGCCGCGATCACCGCCATTCCGCCGCCCTGCGGCGTCGGTATGGTGTGCGACGAGCGGGCATTGGGATGCGCGAGCGCATGGCGCCGCAGCAGGGGACGCAGCAACAACAGCAGGCCGAAGCTTACAGCCGCGGCTGCGATGAAAATAATCCAGCCAAAGGAGATCAATCCAATTCAAGGCGGCGTAGCTCATGACCTCAGGCGCTCCCCGGCCGCGGCTGAGTTCCGTCGCCGAGCAAGCGGGCGTAAAGCGCGACGATCTCGTGCGCTATCCGCTTGCTTGAAAATGCATCGACGACGAGCTGTCGGCCGGCTTTGCCAAAGCGCAGCCGCATTGCGGGATCCTGCACGAGCGTTGCAATCGCATTCGCCAGCGCCACCGGATCGTCCGGCGGCACCAGCAGCCCGTTCACGCCGGGCCGCGCGATTTCTCGGCAACCAGGCACGTCCGTCGCGACCAAAGGCCGGCCGCAAGCAGCGGCTTCCATCAGGCTCATCGGAATTCCCTCTCCGCCGCGCGACGGCAGGACGGCGATATGGGCTTGTTTCCACACGCTGCGAACGTCGTCGACATGGCCGAGCATGACCAAATTCGGAATTTTGCGCCACTCATCGAGTAGGGGCTCCGGGATCGACGTTGGATTGAGGGGGTCGGGCGCGCCGGCGAGCAGCAGGCGGATGCTTAAACCGCGCCCGTTCAAGATCTCATGTGCCTGCACCAAGCTGCGCACGCCTTTGCCGTCGAGCAATCGGCTGACAAAGGCGGCGGTGCAAATGGAATCGGTAGGCTCGGGCAAGGGGGTGAACGCATCGACGTCGACACCCGAGCCGGGGATTATTGCAATCCGGTCTGGCGGCACGCCGAAGTTTGCGATGACGGTCCGGTCGTCGGGATTTTGCACGAGCACAGAGGAGTTTGGCCGCTGCAACAGCCAACCGAGAAATCCCTCGGCGAGGAAACGCAGCAGCCGGGCCTTGGCCGTCTTGGACGCGAACGTAAAACCTAATCCCGTGAAGGCGTTGAGCACCTTCAAAGAAAGACCAAGCGCGGCGAGCGAGCCGGTGACAACCGGCAGGATGGCGACGTGATGAACCAGATCGGGCTGAACTTGCCGGTAGAGCCGTCTGGTTTCCGCGACGGCTGCCACGAGCCGCAACGGGTTCATGCTGCCGCGCCGCCATTTAATCGGATGCAGAGTGAACCCCTCGCGCCAGATCGCGTCGGCGCAATCGCCGACGCGTACCGCGACATGGACGTCGTAGCCCGCATTCTTCGCGGCCCGCGCCATCGGCAGGCGATGGGAGATGAAGAACCAGTCTTCCGAGACGAGATAGAGAATTTTTTGCGCCATCAGGTGGACAACCTATGCCGCCTTGCTGGCAGACGTTTCCCAACGCGCGTGCCATGCCTCGAGCATCAGGATATCCCAAAGCAGGTGCTGGTGATTGCGGCGCCCGTCTAAATGTTCCTGCCACAATGCGCGGACGCGGCCGGAATTGACAAGACCTGTGTCGCGCAAGCGCTGCTCGCTTAGCAGGGACTCCGCCCAGTCGCGCAGCGGGCCGCGCAGCCACTCCGCCAGTGGAATGGCGAATCCCATCTTCGGCCGTTCGATCAGCGCGGGTGGAACGTAACGGTAGAGAACCTGACGCAGCAGCCACTTGCTTGTGCCGTCGCGCAGCTTGGCGCGCCGCGGCAACGTCCAAGCGAATTCCACCAGGCGGTGATCGAGCAACGGCACGCGCGCCTCGAGCGCGATCGCCATGCTGGCGCGATCGACCTTGGTCAGAATATCGTCCGGCAGATAACTGACGAGGTCGATGAACTGCATGCGCTCGACCAGGTCCGGAAAATCATCACGCACTGACTTCGCGGACCAAATTGCGCTCGGCTCCGCGGTATCCGGCATAAGCTCAGACGGCTCCCAATGGGTGATGATGCTGCGATAACTGTCGTCGGCGCCGTTCGCGCGCATCAAATTTGCCAGCTTGTAGAGCTTGTCGCCGAGCTGTGGCACGCGCTGGCGGGAGGGCAGATAAGGAGCCATCCGGTCCCAATGCTGCGGCGACAGCGCCGTAATCGCGGCGGCAAGCGCTCGTCGTAGCGGCGGCGGCCAACGGCTCAGGCCGCGCGCATAACGATCCGCGGCCTGGTAGCGGCTATAACCGGCAAAGAGCTCATCGCCGCCGTCGCCCGACAGCGCGACCGTCACCTGTTGCCGGGTCATCGCGGAAATCAGATAAGTCGGAATCTGCGACGAATCCGCGAACGGTTCATCGTACCAGTCGGGCAGGTGAGGGATCACATCCAAGGCTTGCTTGGGCGAGACGGTCAGAGAGTGGTGCTCGGTGCCGAGATGGTGCGCGATTTTCTCGGCATGCGCGGATTCGTCGTATCCCGGCAGATCGAAGCCGACGGTGAAGGTCTTCACCGGCCCTGCATTGGCCGCCTTCATCAAAGCCACAACCGTCGAGGAATCGACCCCGCCCGACAGGAGTGCGCCGAGCGGCACATCGGCGATCATGCGCAGGCGAACCGCGTCGATCGCCAGTTTTTCGAGCTGATCGGTAAGCTCGCCATCGCTGGCCTGAATTGGATTGGCCATTCCCTTGCGCGCAATGTCGCGCGCACTCCAATAGGCGCCAATGCTCGGCTCGCCGCGCCAGGGCAGAGTCAGGATCGTGCCGGGCTCAAGCTTGTGGACGTTCTCGTAGATCGTGCGTGGCGCGGGAATGTGGGAATGGCGTAAGAACTGAGCGACCGCTCCGCGATCGATTTGCGGCGTCCAGCCGGGATGCTGGCGCAGGGCCTTAAGTTCGGAGCCGAACAGGAAGAGGCCGCCGAATTTTCCCCAATATAGCGGCTTGATGCCGAGCCGGTCGCGCACCAGCTTGAGTATCCGCTCCTTGCGGTCCCAAACCGCGAAGGCAAACATCCCGATCAGGCGTGGCACCGTGGCTTCAACGCCATCGGCGGCAATCGAACTCGACCAAAACCTCGGTGTCGGAATGTCCAACGAAGCTGACGCCGCGCCCTTGCAACTCGGCCCGAAGGGCTGCATAGCCGTAGACTTCGCCGTTGAACGTGATCACGTAACGGCCGTCGTGCGACACCATGGGCTGATGTCCGGCGGCGGAAAGATCGACAATGGAAAGCCGGCGATGTCCGAGGGCGACGCCAGCTTCGTAATCGGCCCAGACACCGGCGTCGTCGGGTCCGCGATGCCGCAAGCTGCCGGTCATCGCGCCGGCGAAGGCGTCCATATCGCTGCCACGGACGCCGGATCCGTCAATAAAGCCGGCGATGCCGCACATGCGAGGCTCCTATTTGATCCCGACCCGTCATTGCGGATATTCATTACCTGCTCAGGCGCCAAGCAACAATCTTGGCGTTATCTGCGTGATATCCAGGTCCGGCGGTAGGCAACAGCCAGAAGGCATCGATCCGTGGCAGCTGTAAATCCCGTTCTCGTCACCGGCGCCGCCGGCTTTATCGGATTTCACGTCGCGCGCCGCCTGCTGGAGGCCGGCCGCGATGTGATCGGCGTGGACAATCTGTCGACTTACTACGACCCGAAGCTGAAGCAAGCGCGGTTACAGCAGCTTGCCGGCGCGAAGAATTTCAAGTTCGTGCGGCTGGATCTGGCGGACCGGGCCGCCACTGCGGCACTGTTTGCCGAGCACCGTTTTCCATTTGTCATCCATCTCGCCGCCCAAGCGGGGGTCAGGCATTCGCTGGTCGACCCGCACGCTTATGCCGACGCGAATTTCAACGGATTCCTCAACGTCCTCGAAGGCTGCCGCCATAACGGCTGCCGGCATCTCGTCTATGCGTCGTCATCGTCGGTCTATGGCGCCAATACCCGGATGCCGTTCCGCACCTCCGATAACGTCGATCACCCGCTCAGTCTTTACGGCGCCTCGAAAAAGGCAAACGAGCTGATGGCGCATTCCTATTCGCACTTGTTCAAATTGCCGACGACAGGCCTGCGGTTTTTCACCGTCTACGGTCCCTGGGGCCGGCCCGATATGGCGATGTGGCTGTTCACCGCCGCAATCAGCGCCGGCAAGCCGATCAAGCTGTTCAATCACGGCAATATGCGGCGTGATTTCACCTATATCGATGACGTCGTGCAGGCGGTGGTGCGGCTGATCGACCGGCCCGCCGCGGGCGATCCCAATTGGTCGGGAGACACGCCCGATCCGGCGCGCAGTTCGGCGCCGTGGCGCGTCTACAATATCGGCAACAACAGCCCGGCCGACGTCCTCGAAGTTGTAAAGATCCTGGAGCAGGCGATCGGCAAAAAGGCCATTCGCGAATTGTTGCCGATGCAACCCGGCGATGTTCCCGCGACCTACGCGGATGTTGACGACCTCATGCGCGATGTCGGTTTCAAACCGTCGACGCCGATCGCCGAGGGGATCGCGCGGTTCATCGCCTGGTACAAGCAGTACCATCAGATCGATTGAGACCCGCGATGTTGCACGCAAGCGTGCCGCCGAATGATTGCGCCGTAAAGCCGTCTGCCGCGGCCGGATTCCACACCGCGGTATTGCTGTAACGCTTTGAATCAAAACGTGTCCACCGGGTTTTCCCGGGGTGGTCGCCAGCCGCTGCGGAGCGTGCTAGGTGAAGGCTCGATTGAGGGGCAAGGTCAGGGGACATCCGTCAGAACATGACGCAAGCGGTAAAACCGGATGCGGAATCTGCATTGCGGATCGGCGTGATCGGCGTCGGCGTGATGGGCAGCAACCATGCGCGGGTGCTCACGGGGCTGCCGGGGGCCCAACTGGTCGCGGTTGCCGATCCCGACCGCAAGCAGGCCGAATTCGTCGCCCGCACGCTTGGCTGTGCCGCCGTTGCCGATGTCAACGCGTTGCTCGACCTCGGGGTCGATGCCATCACTGTCGCGGCGCCAACGCATCTTCATCGCGACATCGCACTTGCCTGCATCGCGCGCGGCGTCCACGTCATGGTGGAAAAGCCGATCGCGTCGACCGTCGAGGAAGGCCGCGAGATCATTGCCGCGGCGCGCCGCGCCGGCGTTACGCTCATGGTCGGTCACGTCGAGCAATTCAATCCGGCGGTCGAAGCGATCAAGGAAGCCATCCGCAACGAGGACATTCTTTCAATTGCGATAACCCGCGTCGGTCCGTTCCCGCCCCGCATGTCGAATGTCGGGGTGGTCATCGATCTCGCGGTGCACGACATCGACTTGATCCGCTGGTTTACCGACTCCGATATCGTCGAGGTGCAGCCGCAGCTATCGAGCGCTGTCGCCGAGCGCGAGGACATCGCGCTGCTGCAATTCCGCACGGCGTCAGGCGTCTTGGCGCATATCAACACCAACTGGCTGACGCCGTTCAAGGCGCGCAGCGTTACCGTCGCGACCCGCGGCAAATACGTGATGGGCGACCTGCTCACCCGCCAGGTGACCGAATGCTTCGGCTTCCAGCCGGACGGCAGCTATTCGATGCGCCATCTTTCGGTCGGGCATGCCGAGCCGCTGCGCTCCGAACTGCTGGCGTTCCTGCGCGCCGTCCGCACCGGATCGGCGGCGGCGGTGACCGGCGAGGAAGGCGTCGCCAGCCTCGAGATCGCTATCCGTTGTCTTGCCTCCCGCCCCGTGCCCACGGCGCCATCACAGCGGCAGGCGCCGCTTGTGGTTGCCGACTGACCGGCGCCAATAGTTGGACCGAGTATGAATCAGCGTCCCAACCCGCCTATGATTCCGTTCATCGACGTGGCCGCGCAACGCCGCCGCCTCGGCGGGGCCATCGATGATGCGGTTGCGCGCGTGCTCGGCCACTGCCAATTCATCCTCGGTCCGGAAGTCCGGGCGTTCGAGGCGGAGCTCGCGAAATTCAGCGGCGCCAAACACGCCGTTACCTGCGCCAGCGGCACCGACGCGCTGGTGCTGGCGCTGCGGGCGCGCGGAATCGGCCCGGGCGACGCGGTGATCTGTCCGTCATTCACGTTTTGCGCGACCGCGGAGGTCGCGGCCTTGGTCGGCGCGACGCCGGTATTCATCGACGTCGACGCGGCCACGTTCAATATCGATCCCAGCAAGATCGCCGGCGCGATCGCGGCTGCAAAAAACGCCGGGCTTACGCCAAAAGCGATCATTCCCGTCGATCTGTTCGGCCTGCCGGCCGACCACGCCGCGGTTGCGGCCGCCGCCCAGGCCGAAGGCCTGTTCATCTTCGACGATGCGGCGCAAGCGTTCGGGGCGACGTTCAACAACCGCCGGCTAGGCAGCTTCGGCCATATGACGGCGACCAGCTTCTTTCCGGCCAAGCCGCTCGGCTGCTACGGCGATGGCGGCGCGGTACTGACGGACGATGACGCGATGGCCGATTTGCTGCGCAGCTTGCGCATGCATGGGCAAGGCAGTGACCGGTACGACAACGTCCGTATCGGGCTTGCCTCGCGGCTCGACACCGTGCAGGCCGCGATCCTGATCGAGAAGCTGAAAATTTTTCCCGATGAGATTGAGGCGCGTGATCGCGTGGCGCGCCGCTATTCCGATGGCTTGGCCGGTGTCGCGATAACACCGGCAGTACCGGCAGGATCGACGTCGGTGTGGGCGCAATACACCATTCGCGTCCCCGGCGGCCGGCGTGACGGGCTGGCGGCCGCGCTCAAGGCCGAAGGCATTCCGACCGCGATCTATTATCCGATCCCGCTGCACCGGCAGCAGGCCTACAAGCATTATCCGGTGGGCGAGGGCGGCGTCGCAGTGAGCGACAAGCTCGCAGCCGAGGTCATCAGCCTGCCCATGCATGCCTATCTCGACGCCCCGACGCAGGACCGTATTATCGATGCCACGCGCCGCGCACTAGTGGCGTGAGGATTTAGAGGCTATTTTTCCCGTATTGCCGGCAAATTTGAAATATCGGCTGCTCCCGCAAACGTTCGAAATGAAGTAGCACTACCGGCCAAGGGGCTCGGATTCATCGGATGAATTGGCGCGACCAGAACATTCGCCTGCGGCGGCTCGAAGCCGAGGCGATCTACATTATGCGCGAGGTCGTCAGCGAATTTCGCAATCCCGTGATGCTCTATTCGATGGGCAAGGATTCGAGTGTGTTGCTGCACGTCGCGCAAAAGGCGTTTCATCCCGGCAAAATGCCGTTTCCACTGTTGCACGTGGATACGACGTGGAAATTCCGCGAAATGATTACGTTTCGCGACCAGATGGCGGCGCGACTCGGAGTGGACTTGCTCGTTCATGTTAATGAAGAGGGGCTCGCGCGCGGGATTTCGCCGGTGAAATCCGGCTCGGCAATCCACACGCAAGTCATGAAGACGGAAGGCCTGCGCCAAGCGCTGGACAAATGGCACTTCGATGCTGCCTTCGGCGGCGCGCGGCGCGACGAGGAGAAAAGCCGCGCCAAGGAGCGCATCTTCTCGCACCGCTCGGCCAGCCACACCTGGGACCCGCGCAATCAGCGCCCCGAGCTGTGGCGGCTGTTCAATACCCGCATCAAGACCGGCGAATCCATGCGGGTGTTTCCGCTCTCCAATTGGACCGAGCTCGACGTTTGGGAATACATCCGGGCCGAGGATATCCCGGTCGTGCCGTTGTACTTTGCCAAAGAGCGCCCGGTCGTGGAGCGCGACGGCACGCTGATCATGGTCGACGACGACCGCCTGCCGCTCGCGCCGGGCGAAAAGCCGCGCATGATGCAGGTTCGCTTCCGCACGCTGGGCTGCTACCCGCTGACCGGCGCGATCCCCTCGAGCGCGACCACGCTCGACGCGATCATTGCGGAAATGCGCAGTTCCACCAGTTCGGAGCGGCAGGGCCGCGTCATCGATCACGACGAATCCGGATCGATGGAGAAGAAAAAGCGCGAGGGCTATTTCTGATGCGAAGTCCCGCGCCAACCGCTGCCGAAGCGCGCGAACGCAGCGACAGTGTCGATGCGCGTCCGGCGCTGCGCTTCCTCACCTGCGGTTCGGTCGACGACGGCAAGTCCACCTTGATCGGCCGCTTGCTCTACGAGCAGAACCTCATCCTCGACGATCATCTGGCCGCGCTCGAACGCGATTCGAAGAAAAATGGCACCAACGGCGCGGACGTCGATTTCGCTTTGCTGCTCGACGGCCTGGAAGCCGAGCGCGAGCAGGGCATCACCATCGACGTTGCCTATCGGTATTTCACCTCGAAGCGGCGCTCCTTCGTGGTCGCCGACACGCCAGGCCACGAGCAATATACCCGCAACATGGCGACCGGCGCTTCCAATGCCGATCTCGCGGTTCTGCTGGTGGACGCGCGCAAAGGCCTGCTGAGCCAGACCCACCGCCACGCGATCATCGCGAGTCTTTTGGGCATACGCCACGTCGTTCTGGCGGTGAACAAGATCGATCTCGTCGGCTTCGATCCGGCCGTGTTCGAGCGGATCGCATCTAGCTTTAGCCGCTTTGCCGGAGAACTCGGCTTCAAAGACGATCCAAGCGATCCCGGTGTCGGCGCGCTTCGGCGACAATGTTTCTTCGCGCAGCGAGCGCACGCCCTGGTATTCCGGGCCGCATCTGCTCGACTATCTCGAAGCGGTCGACGTCGAGGAGGACCGCGCCGGCAAGCCGTTCCGCATGCCAGTGCAATGGGTCAACCGGCCGAATTCCGACTTCCGCGGCTTTGCCGGCACGATCGCGAGCGGCAGCGCTAAGCCGGGCGACGAAATCGCGATTCTTCCATCCGGGCAGACCACCAGGATCGCAAGGATCATCGGCGCCGGCGGCAATCTCGACGCTGCACAGGCACTGGACGCGGTCACCGTCACGCTCGCCGATGAAATCGACATTGCGCGGGGCGACATGCTCGCCGCGCTGCGCGACCGTCCGCAGGTTGCCGACCAGTTCGCCGCCCACTTAGTCTGGATGTCGAGCGAGCATCTGTTCCCCGGGCGCTCCTACCTCATGAAGATCAATAATTGCACGGTGGCGGCGACCGTCACCGAGATCAAGCATCGGCTTGACGTCAATACGCTATCGAAACTCGCCGCCAAGACGCTGGCGCTGAACGAGGTGGGCGTGTGCAATCTGTCGGTCGCCCGGCCGGTTGTGTTCGATGCATACGCGGACAACCGCGACACCGGCGCGTTTATCCTGATCGATCGCTATTCGAATGAAACCGTCGCCGCCGGAATGATCGATTTCGCCCTGCGCCGGGCCACCAATATTCACCACCACAGCCATTCGGTGAGCAAAGCCGTGCGCTCGGCGCTCATGCGGCATCCGCCGGCAGTGTTGTGGTTTACCGGTCTGCCGGGCTCGGGAAAATCGACCATCGCCAACCTTGTCGAAGTTGCGCTGCACGCGCGCGGCGTCCATACCGTGCTGCTCGACGGCGACAATATCCGCCACGGGTTGAACCGCGACCTTGGCTTTACCGAGCCTGACCGGGTCGAGAACATCCGGCGCATCGGCGAGGTGGCCAAGCTGATGACCGACGCGGGCCTGGTCGTGCTTTGCTCGTTCATCTCGCCGTTCCGGGCCGAGCGCCGCATGGTGCGGGAACTTCTCGACGGAAACGAATTCATCGAGGTGTTCGTCGACGCGCCGATCGAACAATGCATCGCGCGCGATCCCAAGGGCCTGTACCGGCGCGCGCTCGCCGGGGAGATCAAGAATTTCACCGGTGTCGATCAGCCCTATGAAGCGCCGGAAAATCCTGAGCTCCATCTTTTGGCGGGGAGCAAGGACGCTGACCGGCTCGCGAGTGAAGTGATCGAGGCGCTGGCGCAGCGGAATATTCTGTAACGCGGCTCGGGCGGCGTGTCCGCCGCGGCACTCGGTGACGGTTTTGATCGAAATCAAACCCGCCGGGCCGCAAACTGTTATCGTATATAAACTTACGAATATGAAAGGGCGCGACCGAACGTGGCGCGCCTCGCATGGCGATGGAGATCTGCGAATGACCAAGTGGCCGGAGCATACGAAAGACCTGAGCGCTCATTTGCGGACGTTGCGAAGCGGCGCGCCCGAGGTCATGAAGGCGTTTTCCGGCCTGGCGCAAGCGGCCCTGGCGCCCAAGGCGCTCGACTGCAAGACCAAAGAACTGCTCGCGCTGGGTATTGCGGTGGCGCTGCGCTGCGACGATTGCATCGGTTTTCACGTCAAGGCCGCGTTGGAGCAGGGCGCCTCGCGCGATGAAGTCTTGGAAACGCTCGGCATGGCCGTTTACATGGGCGCAGGCCCGTCGGTCATGTACGCAAGTCACGCGCTCGATGCATTCGAGCAATTCAAGGCTGCATCGGCCCAGCCGGTGACCACGGCTGCCTGATCGAGGAAGTGGGGACACCTAACGCGCGGCGTGGGCGCGCACCGCGTTGTTGACCAGCGTCTTGCCGAGCGACCAGACCGCGCCCGGGACGCGATGCGCATTGGCAATCACCGTGTCGAACGAGTCCAGAATCCAGTCGCAGTCGGCATCCGACACGACGAAGGAAGGCAGCAGCTTGACCGTATGGCTGGCGTGACCCGCCACTTGACAAAGAATCTTGTGCTCCTTGAACAGCGGGATTGTGATCAGTTGGCAGAATAGTCCCTCGCTGGCGGTTTCGAGCAGATTCCACGAGGCTTTCAGCTTGAACGAACTCGGCTCGCCGAATTCGATCCCGATCATCAAGCCCTTGCCGCGCACTTCTTTAAGCAGTTCGTAGCGCGGGACCATATTATTGAACGCGCGCAGCAGACGTTCGCCCGTCCGCGCGGCGTTCTTGATCAGTTGTTCGGATTCCAGCACGTCGAGCGTGACGATTCCGGCGGCCATCGCCAGATCGTTCTTGGCGAAGGTCGAACCGTGCACCACCGCCCGGTCCATGCGGTTAAACACCCTGTCGTAGATCGATCTGCGGGTGAGCACCACCCCGCTCGGTACATGGCCGCCGGACAGCGCCTTGGCGATCAGCACCAGGTCGGGCTCGACGCCCCAATGCTCGATCGCGAGGAATCGGCCGGTGCGTCCCAATCCGGTCTGGATTTCATCGGCGATGAACAGGGCGCCGTAACGGCGGCAGAGATCGGCGGCATCCTTCAGGTAGGCGTCGGACGGCATATTCACGCCCTTGCCTTGGATCGGCTCGACGATGAAGGCGGCAACCGTCCGGGTCGACAGCGCCCGTTCGAGCGCCGGCAGATCGTTGAACGGTACGCGAACACAGTCGGGCAGCAAAGGTTCGAAGCCATCGCGGAAATTGGCGTCGCCATTCAACGACAGCGCGCCGTAAGTGAGCCCGTGGAAGGCGTGATCGCAATAGACGATTCCCGGCCGGCCGGTCGCGGCGCGGGCAAACTTGATCGCCGCTTCAACCGCCTCGGCGCCCGAGTTTGTGAAGAACGCCTTGTCGAGATAGGGGACGTGCGCCAGCAGCCGCTCGGCAAGAACTCCGGCAAGCGTCGGCACGTCCATCTGCACGAGGTTCGGCAGTTCGCTGTCGAGCACGTTCTTCAGGGCAGCGCGCAGCGCCGGGTGGTTGCGCCCGATCGCAAACATTCCGAAGCCGCTCAGCAGATCGAGATAACGGGCGCCCGCGCGATCGAATAGATATTGGCCGTGGCCGCGGCAGAAGCCGACATCATAGCCGATCGTGCGCAGCACGCGCACCATCTGCTCGTTCAAGTGCGACGCATGCATCGCGTAGCGGTCACCTTCGCGCTCGGCGAACAACGCGGCAATGTCTTGGCTTGAATTTTGGCTCGACGACGGAGCTAAATGAGTATCGCCGCCGAAGGATTCCCGAAGATGCCCATTGGCGCGAAGCCTCCGGTTCGGCAAGGTATCGACCGAGTCGCCTGCCCGCGGTGTGGCCTCGGCGGGCCCGCCCGCAACATTGCGTAGTTCTCGCATATTTGATCGTCCCGGCAGCCCCAGCAACTCACGCTACCTTGTTTTCGTGAGCTAAGTGCTTTTAGCATATTTACGAAAAATATATACAGCGCACCGATCAAAAAATTTCCAAGCTGCGTTAACGGTCAGAGGCGGAAATCGCGCCACGTCATCATGGTCGCTGTTCGCTTTAGGTCAGGTATTTGTCAGCCTGATCGCCATGATAACGAACGGCCAGGCGCCGCGGCGCATCGCCGCACGGCAAGCTTTCGCCCGCTCCTCGGGCCGATTGCCAGTGATTGCCATCGAGAGGAAAACGCTCCTAGAAGCAATCGTTCGTCGGCTTGATTTTTGGCAAGCAAGCCCGGCTGGGCGCCGCTTAGCCTTTCCGGCGATGGATGCCGTCGACGAAGACGTTTGCGGTCCTCGCGCGGCATTCCGGAACGAGAACGAAAGGGATGGAAATGTCTAAGAAACCGCAATGGCTCAGCATAAGCGGCCTGGCGTCGGCTGCGCTCGCCGCCGCGCAACTGTTCAGCGCAAATCCGGCCAAGGCCGCCGAACCGATCAAGATCGGCTTCGGCATGGCGCTCACCGGTCCACTCGCGGCCAACGGCAAAATGTCGCTGGTGGCCATGCAGATCTGGCAAGACGATGTCAACGCCAAGGGCGGGCTGCTCGGCCGGCCGGTCAAATTGATCTACTACGACGACCAGAGCAGTCCGGCGCAGGTGCCCAGCATTTACGCCAAGTTGTTGGATGTCGACAAAGTCGATCTGATCGTGAGCGGCTATGCCTCGACGCAGATCGCCGCCGCCATGCCGACGGCGATCGAGCGCAAGAAGCTGTTCGTCAGCCTGTTCGGCACCGGCATCAATGAGCAGTTCAAATATCCAAAATACTTCTCGATGATTCCGAACGGTCCGACGCCGAAGCCGGCCTTCACGCGCGGCTTCTTCAAGGTGGCGGAAGTGCAGAAGCCGAAGCCACAAACGATCGCCTTGGCCTCTGCCGATGCCGAATTCGGACACAATGCCTGCGAGGGCGCGCGCGAGAACGCGAAGGCCTCCGGGTTCAAGGTCGTCTACGACAAGAGCTATCCGCCGACGACCGTCGATTTCACGTCGATCGTGCGCGCGATCCAGTCGACCAAGCCCGATCTCTTCGTGGTCTGCTCCTACCCGCTCGACACCGTCGGCATGGTCAAGGCCATGCACGAAGTCGGCTTCAAGCCGAAAATGTGGGGCGGCGCCATGGTCGGTCTGCAGGCGACGGTGTTCAAGACGCAGCTTGGCCCGATGCTCAACGGCGTCGTGAACTTCGAGACCTGGCTACCATCGAAGTCGATGGCATTCCCGGGCTCGCTTGATCTGCTGAAAAAATATCAGGAACGCGCCAAGGCCGCCGGCACCGACCCACTCGGTTATTACATGCCGGTCTGGGCCTACGCCGATGTGCAGGTGCTCGGCGATGCCATCGCCGCCACCAAGAGCCTCAATGACGACGTGCTGGCCGCCTATATGCACAAGACGACATTCCATACGGTCGTCGGCGACGTTAAGTTCAACGAGCAGGGCGAATGGGCTGAAGAGCGCACCCTGGCGGCCCAGTTTCAGAACATCAAAGGCCACGGCATCGACGACTTCCGCGATCTGAAGACTGAGGTGATCATTTATCCGCCGAAATACAAAAGCGGCGAGGTCATCTACCCGTACGAAAAGGCCATCGTGAAATAGGCGTGGCGGCGACCGCTTTGCGGCAAATCTCGAGGCCGGCGCCCGGACAGCGCCGGCTTCAACTGCGTTTGTAGATATCCTCGATGCGCTCGATGTCGTCTTCGCCGAGATAGCTGCCGGTCTGCACCTCGATCAATTCGAGCGGGATCTTGCCTTGGTTGGCAAGGCGGTGGACGCTGCCAATTGGAATATAGACCAACTCGTTTTCGTGCACCGCGCGCACCGTGTCGCCAACGGTGACTTCGGCGGTGCCGCGCACGACGACCCAGTGCTCGGAGCGGTGGCGGTGCTTCTGCAGCGACAGCATGCCGCCGGAGATCACGACGATGCGCTTGACCTGAAAGCGCTCGCCCATGTCGATCAACTCGTAATAGCCCCAGGGCCGGTGTACGCGCTTGTGGTTGGTCGCCTCCGGCCGTTTGGCGGCCTTGAGCTTGCTGACCAATTCCTTGACGTCCTGCGCGCGTGCCCGCGGCACCACCATCACCGCGTCGGACGTGCTCACCACCACCAGATCCTTGACGCCGATCGCGGTGACGAGTTGCCCGTCGGAATGCAGCACGCAACCGCTGGTATCGAGGGTCACTGCCGGCCCCTGCACGACATTGCCGTCCGCGTCATGCGGCGTGATGTCGAACAGCGCGTCCCAGCTGCCGATGTCCGACCAGCGGAAGTCGCCGGCCACCACGGCGGCACGGTCGGTTTTCTCCATCACCGCGTAATCGATCGACTTTGCCGGCGAGCGCGCGAAAGCCTCCGGCTGCAGGCGCAGGAAACCGAGGTCGGTCGAGGCCTGGGCCACCGCGGCGTTGATCGCTTCGGCCATCTCCGGCTCGAGCCGGGCCAATTCGGACAGCAGCACATCGGCGCGGAACAGGAAGTTGCCGGAATTCCACAGATAGCCGTCGCGCACGTAGCGGGCGGCGGTGGCGGCATTCGGTTTTTCGACGAAGCTCTTGACGGCGTGCACGCCGTTCTTGCCGATGGCTTCGCCCGGCAGGATGTAGCCGTAGCTGGTCTTCGGCTCGGTCGGCTTGATCCCGAAGGTGACGATGGAACCGGTCTCGGCGGCCGCGCGGCCGGCGAGGCAGGTGGCGCGAAACTTCGGCACATCGAGGATGATATGGTCGGCGGCGAGCGCCAGCACCACGGCATTGGGGTCGCGCTGGCGCGCCACCGCGGTAGCGGCCGCGATCGCGGGAGCGGAGTCCCGCCGCAACGGTTCGATCACCACCGTCGCCTCGACGCCGATTTCCTCGGCTTGCCGCTGGGCGAAAAAATGGAAATTCGGCCCGGTGATGACGATGGGGGCCCCGAACATGGGATCCTGCACGCGCTTGAGCGTTTCCTGATAGGTCGAATGGTCGCCGACCAGGGGCAGGAACTGCTTGGGCAGGGCGTCGCGCGAGACCGGCCAAAGCCGTGTTCCGGCGCCGCCGGCGAGAAGGATGGGGATGATGGGTGTGGGCATGATTTTATAATCCGATCCACTCAGGCTAAATCAAAAATCCCTAACATTTTGCTCGTGCATGACCTTTTTCCGACAACGGGTTCCCGATTCTCGGGAATCATGCACGAGTGGAGGCTGGTCGGGGGCCTATGTTTGGAGCGGGAATCGCCTTAATCCAGTTCAGAATCACTGACTATCGCTATCGTTGCCCATAGTCCCAGTCCATACAACGTCCTGTTTTTGAGTCGGCGATAGGCAAGTTCAGCAATGATTGATCGCATCCTCACGGTCGGCGGGTGGACGCTGCTGTCGCGGATCACCGGCTTTGTGCGCGACATCGTGCTGGCCGCGATCCTCGGCGCCGGGCCGGCGGCCGATGCGTTCTTCGTCGCGTTTCGGTTACCGAACCATTTCCGCGCGATCTTCGCCGAGGGCGCCTTCAATGCCGCGTTCGTGCCGGCCTATGCGCGCATCCGCGAACAGGGCGGGCCTGAGCGCGCCGGGCTGTTCGCGGACCGCATATTCTCGCTGTTGCTCGCCAGCCAGATCGTGCTGCTTGCGGCGGCGTTGTTGTTCACGCCGGCGGTGATCGATCTGCTGGCGCCCGGCTTTGCGAAAGACCCCGGACGTTTCTCGCTTGCGGTCGATCTTACCCGCATCACCTTTCCCTATTTGTTGTTGATCACTTTGGTCACGCTCTATGGCGGGATACTCAACGCGTTGCAGCGGTTCGCCGCCGCCGCCGCCGCCTCGACACTGCTCAATCTAGCGATGATAGTGACGCTTGCCGTCGCGGTTTTCTTCCCGACCCCAGGCCACGCGGCGGCGTGGGGCGTACTTATCTCAGGCGTCCTGCAAGCCCTGCTGGTCGGCGGCGATACTTGGCGTGCCGGTGCCCTCACGGCGTTGCGCTGGCCGCAGTTCGATGCCGACGTGCGAAAATTCTTCCGCGCGCTCGGGCCGGCCACGGTCGGGTCCATGGGCGTACAGCTTGCGCTGTTCGCCGATACCATCATCGCGAGTTTCCTGGCGGCCGGCGCGCTGTCCGCGCTCTATTACGCCGACCGCATCGATCAGCTCCCAATCGGCGTCATCGGCATCGCCGCAGGCACGGTGATCTTGCCCGAAATGTCGCGACGCATCGCCGCCGGCGACGAAGCCGGCGCCTCAAGCGCGCAGAACCGCGCCATCGAATTCACGCTGCTCCTTTCGATTCCCTGCCTCGCGGCGTTCTTCGTCATCCCCGAGCTGATCATGCGGGCGCTGTTCATGCGTGGCGCCTTCACCGCGGCCGATGCCGTCGCCGCCGGCAGCACGCTCGTGGCCTATGCGTTCGGACTGTTGCCTTTCGTGCTGATCCGCAGCACGGTGGCGACGTTTTTCGCGCGCGGCGACACTGCGACGCCGGTGAAGGCAGCGCTCATCGCCGCCGCCGTCAATATCGCCTTCAAATTCCTGCTGATGGGTCCGCTCGCGCAGGTGGGTCTGGCGCTGGCGACCTCGATCGGCGCCTGGATCAATCTCGGCCTGGTGATCTGGTTCGCGGCGCGCGCCGGCCACATCCATATCGACGAGCGGTTGCGGCAATCGACGATCAAGCTGGCGAGCGCCGGCGTCGCGCTGGCGGCCGCGCTGTGGCTATGCGAGACGCCGGTCACGCATTTGTTTGCGGACTGGCATCGGCTGCGCGATGTCGCAACGCTGGCGCTGCTAGCCGTGATCGGCGGCACCGTTTATGGTGGCATCGTCTTGGCGACGTTCGGCGCGGGCTGGCTCGGAGCATTCCGCGCCCGGCGGCGCGGCTGATGTAAATTTCCGCCGCGTATTCGCCGTCCCATTGCCGTCCGGGTGCGGTGGACATAACTGCTGCCCGACGCTATGGGGACAGGCCGGGCTATTCGTGGTTGGCCGATATCGCAGGTATTCATGAATTTCGCGCGGGCAATTCCATCAGTTTCATTGATACGTGCCGGTTACAGCGTTGTATCGCTGTTCGCACTCGCAATTTTGGTCGCAAGTTGCGGCGAGGAGAAGAAACAGGCCGGCGCACCGCCGCCACCGGCGGTCACCGTCGCCAAGCCGGTCAAGCGCACGGTCACTGATTTCGACGAATATGTCGGCCGCTTCACCGCCATCAATTCCGTGGAGGTGCGTGCGCGCGTGTCCGGCTATCTCGATGGCGTGCATTTCAAGGACGGGCAGATCGTCAAGCAGGGCGATCTCTTGTTCACCATCGACAAGCGGCCGTTCCAGAACACGCTCGACCAGGCGCGCGCTAACCTGGCGCAGGCCAAATCCAATCTCGCTTTTACCGAATCCGATTACACGCGCGGCCAGCAACTGGTGCGCGACAAGACCATCACTGACCAGACTTTCGAGCAGCGCTCGCAGGCTTACCGCAACGCGCAGGCCGCGGTCAGCAACAACGAGGCGGCGGTGCGCCAGGCCGAGCTCGACATCGAATTCACCGAATTGCGCGCACCGGTCAACGGCCGCATCGGCGACCGGCGGGTGTCGCCCGGCAATCTGGTGACCGGCGGCACCGCCGGCAACACCACGCTGCTCGCCACCATTGTGTCGACCGAACCGATCTATTTCGAGTTCACCTTCGACGAGGCGTCGTTCTTGCGCTACGAGCGGATGTCGAAAACCGGGAACGATATCGCCAGCCGCGGCGCCGGCGTGCAGGTGGCGCTCAAGCTCATCGACGAGAACAAATTCGATCACGAAGGACGCATGGATTTCGTCGACAACGTGATCGACCGTTCAACCGGCACTATTCGCGGCCGCGCGGTGTTCGCCAATCCCAACAATATTTTCACGCCCGGCATGTTCGCCCGCGTGCAGGTGCCCGGGTCGCCGCCTTATGAGGCGTTGCTGGTGCCGGATGCGGCCGTCGGCACCGAGCAGTCGCGAAAATTCGTTCTCACGGTCAATGGCGATGATACGGTCGTGCCGAAATACGTGACGCTCGGCCAGATCACGGGCGACAACCTGCGGGTAATCAAAAGCGGTATCGGCGCCGACGACCGCGTGATCGTGAATGGTTTGATGCGCGCGCGGCCCGGTCAGAAGGTCACGCCGCAGGAAGAGGGCAAGCCGGGTGCCGCGCCGGCGCAAGGCGCGCGCCCACCGCAGCCGCCGAAATAGCCCGGTCAAAACCGATGCGCATCTCGCATTTCTTCATCGACCGGCCGATTTTCGCCTCCGTGGTCTCGATCGTATTCGTGATCCTCGGCGCGGTCGCCTTCGTGCGGCTGCCGGTCGCGCAATACCCGGAGATCGCTCCGCCGACCATCACCGTGTCCGGCCAGTATCCTGGCGCCAGCGCGGACGTGGTCGCCGCGACGGTGGTGACGCCGATCGAGCAGCAGATCAACGGCGTCGAGAACATGATCTATCTGTCCTCGAACTCGACGGCGGACGGACGCTTCACGATCTCGGTCACCTTCGACATCGGCACTAATCTCGATATCGCGCAGGTGCAGGTGCAGAACCGCGTCGCCATCGCGCAGCCGCGCCTGCCGGCCGACGTGCGCGCCATCGGCGTCACGGTGAACAAGGCGTCGCCTGACCTGATGATGGTGGTGCACCTATATTCGCCAGATAAATCGCGCGACACGTTGTTCATCTCCAACTACGCGACGCTCGAAATCACCGACGCGGTGACCCGCGTCGACGGCGTCGGCTCGCTGATCGTGTTCGGCGCCCGCGATTACGCGATGCGGATCTGGCTCGATCCCGACCGCCTGCAGTCCGTCGGCTTGACCGCAGGGGATGTGGTGGCGGCGTTGCAGGGACAGAACGTGCAAGTGGCGTCCGGTGTGCTCAATCAGCCGCCGATGGACAGACCAGGCGCATTCCAGATCTCGGTGCAGACGCAAGGCCGTCTGGCCGATCCGGATGAGTTCGGCAAGATCGTCGTCAAGCAGACCGCCGACGCCGTCGTGCGCGTCAAGGATATAGCAACGGTCGAACTGGCGGCGCAGGACTATTCGACCAATTCCTATCTCGACCACGATCCTGCGGTCGCGCTCGGCATTTTTCAGCGGCCGGGTTCGAACGCGTTGTCGACCGCGCGTGCGATCGAACAGACGATGGAAGGCCTGTCCAAGAACTTCCCACCCGGCCTCAAATACACGATCGTCTACAATCCGACCCAGTTCATTCAGCAATCGGTCGACGCCGTGCAAACGACCATCGCCGAAGCGATCCTGCTGGTTGTGCTGGTAATCATATTGTTCCTGCAGACCTGGCGGGCCGCGGTGATCCCGATCGTGGCCATTCCCGTATCGCTGATCGGCACGTTCTTCGTTATGGCGATCTTCGGGTTCACGCTCAACAACCTGTCGCTGTTCGGGCTTGTGCTCGCCATTGGCATCGTCGTCGACGACGCCATCGTTGTGGTGGAGAACGTCCAGCGCAACATCGAGGCTGGATTGAGCCCGCACGACGCGGCGATCAAGAGCATGGACGAGGTGGGCGCCGCGCTGGTCGCGATCGCGCTGGTGCTGATCTCGGTCTTCGTGCCCTCGGCCTTCATCACCGGGATTTCGGGACAATTCTATCGGCAATTCGCGCTCACCATCGCCGGCGCGACCGTCATTTCGCTGACCGTATCGTTGACGCTGTCGCCGGCGCTGTGCGCTTTGCTTCTCAAGCCGCATGGCCGCCCCGAAGACGATAGCTGGTGGAACAAGCCGATCCACGGCTTCTTCCGCGGGTTTAACCGCTATTTCGACGCGTTGCGGCGCGGCTATGGCTGGCTGTCGGCGCGCACGGTACGCTTCGCCGTGCTGATGCTGGTGGTGTATGGCGGCGTCATCGTCTTCGGCCTCAATGAATTCCGCAAGACGCCGATCGGGTTCATTCCGCAACTCGACCGCGGCTATCTCATCATCATCACGCAGTTGCCGCCGGCGGCGTCGCTTGCGCGCACCGACGACGTCAACCGGCGCGCGGTCGATATCGCGCTCAAGGTGCCGGGCATCGCGCACGCGGTAAACATTGTGGGATTTTCCGGCGCCACTTTCACCAACGCACCGAATGCGGGGGCGATCTTCGTGACGCTCGATCCGTTCGAGCAACGGGCGAAGGATCCGCGTCAGTCCGCCGCCGCGATCCAGGGCCAGTTGTTCGGGCGCCTGCAGGCGATTAAGGACGGCCTGATCTTCGTCGTTGCGCCGCCACCGGTTTCGGGTATCGGCAACGCCGGCGGCTTCCGCATGATGGTCGAAGACCGTGCCGGACAAGGCTCGCAGGCGTTGCAAGGCGCGGTCTACGCGATGATGGGGCGGGCGGCGCAGACGCCGGGGCTCATACAGGTCTTTTCCTTGTTCGAGAACACCACGCCTCAGCTTTATCTCGACATCGACCGCGTCAAGGCGCAACTGCTCGGCATCAATATTCCGGATGTGTTCGCCGCGCTGCAGATCTATCTCGGCTCGGCTTACGTGAACGACTTCAATCTGTTCGGCCGTACCTATCGCGTGGTCGCGCAGGCACAGGACGGTTACCGCAAGGACACCGAAGACGTCTTGCGAATCCGCGTGCGCAACAATAGCGGCGCGACGGTCCCGCTGGGCGCTTTCACCACGGTGCGGACCATCACCGCGCCGTACCGGGTGCCGCGTTATAATCTCTACCCTGCGGCCGAGCTCGACGGCGCAGCGGCGCCCGGCTACAGCCAGGGTCAGGCGATCAAGATCATGGAGCAATTGGCCGCGCAAACGCTGCCGGCCGGATTTGCCTACGAGTGGACCACGCTCGCCTTCCAGCAATTGCGTGCGGGCAATACCGCAGTGTTCGCGTTCGTGCTGGCGGTGGTGTTCGTCTTTCTGGTGCTGGCGGCGCAATTCGAGAGCCTGACGCTGCCGTTGGCGGTGATCATGATCGTGCCGATGTGTCTGATCGCCTCGATTGTCGGCGTGGTCATCCGCGGACAGGACAATAATATTCTGACCCAAGTCGGCTTCATCGTGCTAATCGGCCTTGCCGCCAAAAACGCCATTCTGATTGTGGAATTCGCCAAGCAGCTCGAGGATGGCGGCCGCGACCGCTTTGCGGCGGCGGTGGAGGCGGCGCACTTAAGGCTGCGGCCGATCTTGATGACCTCGCTCGCGTTCATCCTCGGCGTGACGCCGCTCGCCTTCGCCGTCGGCGCCGGCGCCGAGCTGCGGCAGACGCTTGGCACGACGGTGTTTTCGGGCATGATCGGCGTCACCGCATTCGGTCTGATTTTCACGCCGGTGTTCTATGTCGTCTCGCGCTGGTTCGCGCTACGCTTCGCACGGCGGCGGCAGCAATCGGAACCGGCCAAACCATGACCATGAAGTTCGGATTCGGGCAGGCGCTTACGCGCAAGGAAGACGACGCACTGTTGCGCGGTGCCGGGCGCTACGTCGCCGATGTCGCGCCCGCCGCCACGCTGCACGCGGTGATGCTGCGCTCGCCGCATGCGCATGCGCGCTTCAGCATCCACGATCTCGAGCGCGTGCGGGCGATGCCGGGTGTGCGGCTGGTGCTGACCGCCGCGGAGGTGTCCGGACTCGGGCCGCTGCCGACGCCGGGCGTACTGCCGGGTGTGGACATCAAGATTCCGGTCTATCCGATCCTGGCCAAGGATGTGGTGCGTCACGTCGGCGATGCCGTCGCTTTCGTGGTTGCCGATAGCCTGGCGGCGGCCAAGGATGCCGCCGAAGCGATCACGGTCGACTGGCAGCCGCTGCCGCACGTCATCGGCGCCATAGCCGCGCTCGCGCCCGGCGCGCCGCGCGTGTGGGGCGACCGGCCGGGCAATCTCGCTTTCGAGACCGAGTTGGGCGACGCGGCCGCGACCAAGGCGGCGTTCGCGCAAGCCGCGCGTGCGGTCGAGCTCACCATCGTCAACCAGCGGCTGGTGACGAATTACATGGATACCCGCGGTGTGATCGCGGAGTACGACGGCAATCGCTTCACGCTTACGCTCGGCAGCCAGGGCAGCCACATTATCCGCGACATCATCTGCGGTCAGGTGCTCAAGCTGCCCTTGGACAAGATGCGCGTGATCACGCCCGACGTCGGCGGCGGTTTCGGCACCAAGCTGTTTCCCTACCGCGAATACGCGCTGGCGGCGGTGGCCGCCGAGCGGCTCGGCAAGCCGGTGAAATGGATCAGCGAGCGTTCGGAACATTTTCTCGGCGACAGCCACGGCCGCGACAACATCTCCACGGCGCGGCTTGCGCTCGACGACAAGGGCCGTTTCCTCGCGCTCGCGCTCGATATCGTCGCCGACATGGGCGCCTATCTGTCCTGCTACGCGCCGTACATCCCGTGGCTCGGCGCTGGCATGGCGACCGGTGCCTACGACATTCCGGTGGCGCATGTACGGCTGCGCGCGGCTTACACCAACACGGTTCCGGTCGACGCCTATCGCGGCGCCGGGCGGCCGGAGGCTTCCTATCTGATCGAGCGGCTGGTCGACACGGCGGCGCGCGATCTCGCTATCGCGCCCGACGCGCTGCGCCGCAAGAACCTGATCAAGCCGAAGGCGATGCCCTACACGACGCCGACCGGGAAAATCTACGATTCTGGCGATTTCGCGAGCGCCATGGCGCGCGCGCAGGAGGTCGCCGACTGGAACGGCTTCAATAAACGCGCGGCCGCGTCGAAGCGCGCCGGCAAGCTGCGCGGCATCGGCATCGCCACCTATGTCGAAGCCTGCGGCAACAATGGACCGGAAACGGCGAACATACGGCTTGAGCGCGATGGCGGCGTCACCGTGCTGATCGGCTCGCAATCGACCGGGCAGGGCCATGCCACGTCCTATTCGCAACTCGTCGCCGAGCGGCTCGATCTGCCGCCCGAGCGCGTGCGCGTGGTGCAGGGCGACACCGACGCGATTGCAACGGGCGCCGGCACCGGCGGCTCCAGTTCGATTCCTGTCGGCGGCGTTTCGGTCGATCGCGCGTCGAAGACGCTGGGCGAGCAGCTCAAGCAGCTTGCCGCCGACGCGCTCGAGGCCGCGCCCAGCGATATGGAAATCGCCGACGGCGCGGTGCGCGTCGCCGGTACCGACCGCACGATTTCATTTGTTGATCTTGCCGCGCATCCGCTGGCGAAGCCGGAAGACTTGCGCGCGTCGAGCGAGTTCGGCGTCGAGCAGCCGACATTCCCGAATGGCACGCACATTGTGGAAGTCGAGATCGATCCCGAAACCGGCATAACCGCGATCCTCAACTATGTCGTGGTGGACGATTTCGGCGCCACGCTCAATCCGCTGCTGCTCGCCGGCCAGGTGCATGGCGGCGCCGTACAAGGCATCGGCCAAGCGCTGATGGAAGACACGGTCTATGATCCGGCGTCCGGGCAATTGCTCAGCGCCAGCTTCATGGACTACGCGATGCCGCGCGCGCTCGACGCACCGGACTTTGTGTTCGAAACGCGCAACGTGCCGTGCAAGAACAATCCGCTTGGCGTCAAAGGCGCGGGCGAAGCGGGCGCCATCGGTTCCTGTCCGGCGCTGATCAATGCGATCCTCGACGCGCTCTGGCGCAACTACCGCATCCGCACCATCGACATGCCGGCGACGCCGCAGAAGGTCTGGGCCGCGATTGCGGCGAGCCGCCGCGCCTGAGACCGCCGGCCTCGCACTAGCGCGGACAGCCGCGCCAGCATCATTTCGTTTTCTTCCTGACCTCGGTCGGCATCGCCGGCAGGGACTTGAGATAGGTGGCGATCGCCTCGAGATCGTCTTTGCGCAGGTGGCTCGTGCTGTTGCTGACCACCTCGCCCATTTCGCCGCCAAGCGTGCCGCCTTCCGGCAGCGTTCCACTCGCCAGCGCGTCGACGATGTCCGCCACGCTCCAGTCGGCCAGGCCGGTCTTGTCCGGCGTAAGATTGGGGGCGACGAGGTCGCCGACCGGCATGCGCGCGCCCGTCAACCAATGTGCGCGATCGAGTGCACCGACCCAATTTCGCGGTGTATGGCATTCGCCGCAATGAACGATCGCCGTGACCAGATAGGCGCCTCTATTCCATTTCGCGTCGTGGCCGGCATTCGGCTGGTATGATCCGGCTTTGAAATAGAGCCATTTCCAAGGTGCCAGCGCCGCGCGAATGGAGAATGGCCATTTCACCTCATGCTGGCGGTTTGGCCTGTTTACCGGCGCGAGCGTTCCCAGATAGGCCTTCAGGTCGAGAAGGTCCTGCGTTGTCATTTTGGTGAAGGACGAATAGGGAAAAACCGGAAAGTAATTTTGGCCGTCGGGCGACACACCTTCGCGCAGCGCGCGAATAAAATCCGCGTCCGACCATTTGCCGATGCCGTACTCGCGGTCGGGCGTAATGTTCGGCGCGTAGAACGTGCCGAAGGGCGTGCGCAAGGGCGGACCGCCCGCCATGGACGGGCTGCCGGCTGCGGTATGGCAGCCATAACAGCCCGCCGCATCGAAGATGTATTTGCCCCGATCGGCCGATGCTGTTTGCGCGTTGGCTTGGTGCGCGGCTGCCAAAGCCACGGCGAAGGCGGCGCACAGCAAAAGGTGCGTCACCCTGCGCCGCGCCGATCCGCGCCGTTTCGCGTTATTCTTCCTCAAAGCGGAATTTGCCGCCGGATTTCTTGGGGCCGCCATGGCAACCGCCGCAAGCTTTCGCCACGCCCGGCCACTCAGCCTTGACCTTCTCCACACTGCCGCTCTTGGCGGCGGCACCCAAGGCGTTCGTCGCGTCGATCAAGGCCTTCATGGCGGCATCGAATTCCGCCCTTTGCGTCCAGACCTCCGGTTTTGCCCGCGTCTTCGGCACGACATCGCGGCCAGTCCCCGGCGGAAAGAGTTGCGCAAATTTTTTCAGGTGCTCGCTCGCCTGCGCCGACTTGGTCGCTATAAGCGCCAAATCCGGGCTGTCGGCTTTCACCGTACGCGAGATGTCGCGAAAATATTCGGTCCAATTCTTCTCCATCGCGTCCTGCCGTTCCTTGACGATTTGGGCCGGTGCGGTTTGCGCGAAGGAAATTTGGCCGGCGGACAGAAGCATGGCTGCCGCGAGCGCAAGAGCCGGAACGACACGGAACATCAAACAACCTCCATGTGGGTATGTGGGCGAGGGCTTACCCAGTGCATCAGCCATCTATAACACCGGAAAGTGAGGATTATTCGGCAGTGAAATATAACGTCTGGCGTCATTGAATACACGTAATGATTGTGCATCCTTCGCCGAGCGCTGCGGCGGAAAGCTATGATAGGCCAACGTGATCGCTCGAGGGCCTCACGGTGGTGATCCCGTCGCGGCGGCGTTTTGATTCCTGTATGACAGGCGCCCGAGGGCGGGGGACGCCGATGATTCGCAAGCTGATATTGCTGGCGGCCATTGTCATTGTGCTGGGGCTCCCGGTGCTTTGGTTCCTGACCGTGCCCACCACGGTACCGGCGAGCGCGCTTCCCGCCTCACACGCCCGATCTCGCCAACGGCAAAGAGATGTTTTACGCCGGCGGCTGCGCGTCCTGCCACGCGGTGCCGAAGCAGCCGGACATGACCAGGCTCGGCGGCAGGCTTGGCGCTGACTTCGGCGTTCGGCACGTTCTACGTCCCCAATATTTCCTCTGATCGCAAGGACGGCATCGGCGCCTGGAGCGAGGCGCAATTCGTCACCGCCATGACCATGGGAACCTCGCCCGAGGGCGAGCATCTCTATCCGGCATTTCCCTACACGTCGTATCAGCGCATGAAGTTCGACGACCTGCGCGATCTGTTCGCCTATCTCAAGACGCTGCCGCCGGTCCAAGGCCGCGTGCGCGAGCACGACCTGTCGTTTCCGTTCAACATCCGGCGCGCGCTCGGCCTCTGGAAGCTGTTGTATCTCGACGGCAGGCCGTTCGCGCCCGATCCGTCAAAATCGGCGCAATGGAATAGAGGCGCCTATCTGGTCAACGGTCCCGGCCATTGCGCGGAATGTCACTCGCCACGCAACGCGCTCGGCGCCGTGATTACGAGCTTGCGCTTTACGGGGGGCCCAAGCCCGGATGGCAATGGCGGCGTGCCCAACATCACCCAGTACAAGCTCAAGAATTGGAGCGAGGCCGACATCGCCAAGACGCTCGAGTCCGGCATGACGGCAGACGCCGACCGCGTCGGTGGCAACATGGTTGAAGTGGTGCGCAATACCGCGCAACTGACCGCCGCCGACCGCATGGCGATCGCGGCCTATATCAAGTCGCTGCCGGCGGTCGAAGGGCGTAAGGCGCAAGTGAAAAAGTAGGAATAATTCGTGCCGAAGGCCGCGTCTGACGAGTCGACATTTGCGCCGATTGCTATAAGCCCACCTCGATGAATCTGTTCAAAGCCATCGGCTTCAAGCTGATCTCCGCGCTTTTATTCGCCGCTTTGTCGGCGTTCGTGCGCCAATTGGGCGACGTGGTGCCGGTCGGCCAGCTCGTGTTCTTCCGCAGCGCCTGTGCGATCCCGCCGGTGCTGTTGATCTATGCCTTGCGCGGCGAACTGGCGAGCGCGGTCTACACCCGCCGTCCTCTCGGCCAGCTCGGGCGCGGGGCGCTCAGCGTCGGCGGCATGTACAGCAATTTCTCCGCGTTGGCGCGGCTGCCGCTGGCGGACGCCACCGCGATTTCCTTTGCTTCGCCGCTGATCACGGTGGCTTTGGCGGCGGTCATTCTGAAAGAGCAGGTAAGGGTCTATCGCTGGAGCGCGGTGCTGGTCGGTTTTGGCGGCGTGATCGTGATGCTGATCCCGCATTTTGACGTCAAACACTACGCCGCCGCCGGCGCGGCCAGCGCGGCGACGGTCGGCTCGCTGTTGGCGCTGTTTTCCGCCTTCTGCAACGCCGGCACCGTTATCCAAACCCGGCGGCTTACGCAGAGCGAAACCACGTCGTCGATCGTATTTTATTTTTCGCTTGTTACCGCGCTGGCCGGCGCGGTGACGCTGCCGTTTGCCTGGCATACGCCGACCGGGTCCGAGCTCCTGATGCTGGTCTCGATGGGCATCTTTGGCGGTATCGGGCATATTTTTCTGACCGAAAGTTATCGCCATGCCACCGCCTCGGTGGTGGCGCCGTTCGACTACTCCTCGATGCTGTGGGCGTTGCTGCTTGGCTACTGGGTGTTCGGCGAATTGCCGAGCGCGCTGGTCTATGTCGGTGCGACCATCGTCGCCGGCGCCGGGCTGTTCGTGATCTGGCGCGAGCGCCGGCTCGGCCTCAAGCGCGCGCGCGAGGCGGAGGGGCCGCGGCAGACCCGAAATCTAGCCCTTGAACGCCTTGAAGGTGATGATGGTGTAGGTGTCCTTGATGCCGGCCATGCACTGCACCTTCTCGTTGACGAAATGGCCGATGTCGGTATCCGCGTCCACATAGAACTTGACCAGCAGGTCGTAGTCGCCGGCCGTAGAGTAGATTTCGGAGGCGATCTCGGCTTCGGCCAGTTCATTGGCCACCTGATAGGACTTGCCGAGCTCGCATTTGATCTGGACGAAGAAGGGGGTCATCGCGATCCTCCGATTTGGCAGCAATCCAGCAAAAACACGGCTTACTTGCAAGGTGGCCGGGCTTACAGACTTGCCTTGCCCGTCCGCGCGGACTAGTTAGTTATCAGCAATCTCGTGGGGTGTCCGGCGTTTGCCGGACTGAGAGGCCGCTGGAGGGCCAACCCAACGAACCTGATCCGGGTCATGCCGGCGGAGGGAGATGAGATGCACAATTCCGAAGCAGCCGCGCGCGACAGCGTATCGCGCGATGAACTGCCGCAGATCGCGGCGCTGCTTGAGCGCCTGCGCGCGCGGGCGCCGCGCGTCCACTGCATTACCAACGCGGTGGCACAGAATTTTACCGCCAATGCGCTGCTCGCCATAGGCGCGGTTCCGTCGATGACACTATCGCCGGAAGAAATCGGCCCATTCGTTGCGCGCAGCGACGCGCTCCTGGTCAATCTAGGCACCTTCGATCGCGAGCGCCGCGAGGCGACCGAGATCGCGGTAAAAACCGCGGCGCGAGCGAACGTGCCTTGGGTGCTCGATCCGGTGTTCATCGACCGGACGCCGCCGCGTGCCGCCTTCGCCCGCGCGCTGCTCGCGAGCGCACCGAAAGCAGTGCGGCTCAATGCGGCGGAGTTTTCCGCGCTTTCGGGCAGCGCGCCGTCGCGCGAGACGCTGGCGGCCTACGCGCATACCGCAAAAACCGTTATCGGGCTGTCGGGCGCGACCGACCTGGTCAGCGACGGCGAGCGGTTTGCGGCCATCGCCAACGGCCATGCGCTGATGGCCAAGGTCACCGCCATCGGCTGTGCCGCCTCGGCGCTGGTCGCGGCCTGTCTCGCTGTTGAACCGGACGCCTGGCGCGCCACCGCGGCGGCGCTGACGATCATTGGTGTGGCCGGCGAATTGGCGGCTGCCAAGGCGGCAGGCCCCGGCAGCTTTGCGGTCGCGATCCTCGATACGCTTTATAATCTCGATGGGCCGACGCTTATCGCAAATGTTCGTGTGAATTTTGCTGGTGGAAATTTTGCAAAGGTGACCTGATGGACGTGGATCTTCGCCTCTATGCGCTTGTCGATCCCGCCGTCGCCGGCGGCCGGACGCTCGCCGGTCTCGCATCCCTGATCGCCGGCAGCGCGACGCTGGTGCAGTTGCGCGACAAGCACGGCAGCACGCGCGCCATGGTGGAGGAAGCGCGAGCCTTGCGCGGCGTCCTGGAGCCGGCCGGCGTGCCGCTGCTGATCAATGACCGCGTCGATGTAGCGCTCGCGGCCGAGGCCGATGGCGTGCATATCGGGCAGGACGACATGGCGGTACCCGATGCGCGGTTGCTGCTTGGGCGCACCGCCATCATTGGGCTGAGCTTGAGCAGCGTCGAACAGGCAAAGGCCGCACCGCTCGAGCTTCTCGACTATGTCGGCATTGGCGCAGTCTACGCCACCGGCTCAAAGGATAACGCCAGCGCGCCGATCGGCATCGCCGGCCTGCGCGCCATTGCGCAGGCGGTGCGCGCGCGCAAGCCGGGATTTCCGATCTGCGCCATCTCCGGCATCAATTCTAGCAACGCCGGCGAGACGATCGCGGCAGGCGCCGACGGCGTCGCGGTCATTTCGGCGCTTTCGCTGGCGTCCGATCCCGCGACGGCCGCGCAGGAGTTGCGCGCGGCGGTGGACGGCGCGCTCGCGCGGCGGGGCAAATCTTGACGCAACAGGCCATGCCCGCGATTGCCGTCACCATAGCCGGTTCGGATTCGAGCGGCGGCGCCGGCATCCAGGCCGACTTGAAAACGTTTGCCGCGCTTGGGGTGTATGGCGCCTCTGTCATCACCGCGCTGACCGCGCAGAATACGCAAGGCGTGAACGCGATCTACGACGTGCCGGCCGGTTTCATCGGCGCCCAGATCGACGCCGTCTTTTCCGATCTCGCGGTCGATGCGGTGAAGGTCGGCATGCTGTTCCGTCCGGCGACCGTTGAGGCGGTGGCGGCGGGGCTCGCGCGTCACCAAGCGCGCAACATCGTGTTCGACCCGGTGACGGTCGCGAGTTCCGGCGACAGCCTGCTGGGCGGCGATGTGCTCGACGTGCTGCGCCGCCAGCTCATCCCGCGCGTGCTTATGGTGACGCCCAATCTGCCGGAGGCGGCCGCGCTCACCGGCGCCAGCCAGGCGCGCAACGAAAGCGAAATGGAAGTGCAGGCGCGCGAGATTTTGGCGCTCGGCGCGCGCTATGTGCTGATCAAAGGCGGCCATGCTACGGATTTTGGCGAAAGCGACGACAGCGTCGATCTGCTGGTCGGGCAAAATCAGGAATTTGGCGAGGTCGTCCGGCTGGGGGCGAAGCGGATAAAGACCCAGAACACGCACGGCACCGGCTGCACGTTGTCGTCGGCGATCGCCGCCGGCCTCGCCAAGGGCCGCGACGTTGTGACCGCGGTCCAGGAAGCCAAGGCCTACGTCACCGCGGCGATCGCGCACGCCGACGAACTCCATGTCGGCCACGGCCCCGGCCCGTTGCATCATTTCTACCAGCACTGGAGCAAACCATGACGACGCGACGTCAATTCACTTTTGCCGCCGGCGCCAGCGCGGCCGGCCTCATCGCCGCGCCGGCCATCGCGCGCGCCGACACGCTGAAATGGCGCATGGTCACTTCCTGGCCGAAGCGCCTGCCGGGCCCCGGCATGTCGGCCGAGCGCATCGCCAGCCGCATCCGCACATTGTCCGGCGGCCGCATCGACATCACCGTTTTCGCGGCGGGCGAAGTTGTGCCGGCCTTCGAGGTGCTCGGCGCGGTCGGCAACGGCGTCGCCGACATCGGCCACAGCGCGGCCTTCTATTGGCAGGGCAAGATGCCGGCTTCGGCCTATTTCACCACCGTGCCGTTCGGCCTGACGCCGTCCGAGCACGTCGCCTGGATCGAGGCCGGCGGCGGCCAGGCGCTGTGGGACGAGCTCTACGCGCCGTTCGGCGTCAAGCCGTTCATGGCCGGCAACACCGGCGTCTGCATGGGCGGCTGGTTCCGCCACGAGATCAAAAGCGTCGCCGACCTGCGCGGGCTCAAGCTGCGCTCGCTCGGCCTCGGCGGCGAGGTCTACCGTCGGCTGGGCGCCACGCCGCAGACCACGCCGCCTTCGGAAATCCTCACTTCATTGCAATCGGGCGTGCTCGACGGCGCCGAATTCGTCGGACCGGGCACCGACATCGCGCTCGGGCTCTATCGCGTGGCGCCGTTCTACTACTATCCCGGCTTCAACAAGCCGAACGGCACCGGCGAGTGCATCGTCGCGCTCAAAGTCTGGAACGCGCTCTCGGACGAATTGAAGGCCATCGTCGCGCATGCCTGCGCCGCGGAGGCGAACTACGCGCTGGCCGAGATGGAGCGGCTCAACGCGCAGGCGTTGGATGCGCTGATCAAGGACCACGGCGTCAAGCTCACGGCCTTTCCCGCCGACCTGGTCGCGGCGGCGCGCGAGCAGGCGCACCTCGTCATGGGCGAAATGTTTGCTATCCATAGCGATCTGCGCGGCAAGATCTCCGGCTCCTACGACGACTTCCGCGAGCGCACCGCGCCGTGGTCGCGGGTGAGTATCGAGGCGGTGCTGCGGGCGAGGGGGTAGGGCACGGCTGTCATCATCCGCCCCCGCGTGCGCGGGGACAGGCTCCAGCGGATGATCCAGTAACCCCCGGTATTTCGGGAAAATTGCTGGCGCCGGGAGTACTGGATCCCCGCTTTCGCGGGGATGACCGGAGAGGGTGACGCTTCGCGCCGGCCCCGCCTTGCCCGCCGCCGCGCCGTTTGCTAGCGCCTTGCCCGCGTCCCGCCTGCCAACCGCCATTCCAGCAAGGTCAGCCATCACCCCATGAAAATTGCAGCCATCAATACCCCCAAGGGCAAGGTTTTCGGCGCCGTCGAGGGCGACAGCTTCCGGCCGTTTACGGTCGGCGGCGGCTGCGCTGCGCGACCTGCGCCACGTCATCAAGATGATCGGCGCCGGCAGCAAGCCGGACTACGGCGAGCCGGTCGCGCTCTCCCGCGCCAAGCTCTTGGCCCCGGTCGGCCCGCTCACCAAGAACGTGATCTGCGTCGGCAAGAACTATTACGACCACGCCCGCGAATTCGCCCAGAGCGGCGTCGACCAGTCCGGCGACAAGCAGGACGTGCCGGCCGATCCGGTGATCTTCACCAAGTCGACCTCCTCGCTGGCCGATCCGGGGCAGAAGGTGGTGGCCTCCTTGGACCCGACCCACACGGTCGACTACGAAGGCGAGTTCGGCGTGGTGATCGGCAAGTACGCCAAGAACGTCAAGCGCGAGGACGCGCTCGACTACGTGTTCGGCTACACCATCGTCAACGATCTGACCGCGCGCGCCGTGCAGCAGAAGCACAAGCAATGGTTCCTCGGCAAAAGCCTGGACGGCTTCTGCCCGGTCGGGCCCTATCTGGTGACGCGCGACGAGTTCGGCGTGCCGGCCGAGCAGGAGCTGACGACTTACGTCAACGACGAGCGCCGGCAGTCGGCCAAGCTCAAGGACATGATTTTCGACGTGCCGAGCTTCATCGAGACGGTCACCGCCTACGTGCCGCTGGAGCCGGGCGACCTGTTGGCCACCGGCACGCCGGCCGGCGTCGGCATCGGCTTTGCCCCGCCGCGTTACCTGCAACCCGGCGACGTGGTCCGCATCGCCATATCCGGCATCGGCGAGCTCATTAACCCGGTAGTCTGAAGCGCCGGCTTCGCCTATAAGGGCACCCGGAAAACAAGGATTTTTTGGCCCGGACTTGCGAAATATCAATGTCAGGCGCGGTTAAAGCGATCTTGTCAGCGTGATCGTTTAAGCCCGCCGGGCCGGGAAAAACGCCCAAAATCCACCCCACCTGGCAATGCAAGAGGAGTAACGGATGGCAAACCCCACCCCCTGGAAGACGAACGACTGGTTCGTCAGCGAATGGAATTACGCGCCGGAAGTCACCAAGGACTTCAAGTTCGCCAAGAACATCAAGATCCATGACGTGACGCTGCGCGACGGCGAACAGCAGACCGGCGTCATTCTTTCCAAGGACGAAAAGATCCGCATCGCCGAAGGCCTGGCCGAAGCCGGCGTGCACCGCATCGAAGCCGGCATGCCGATCGTGTCGCCGTCCGACAACGAGGCGATCAAGGAAATCGTCAAGCGCAACCTCGGCCCGCAGATCTTCTCCTTCGCCCGCTGCATGAAGGAAGACGTCAAGCGCGCGGTCGACACCGGCGTCAACGGCATCGTCATGGAGATCCCGTCCAGCAAGCACATGCTCGAGCTCGCCTACCGCTGGCCGCTGGAAAAGGCGATCGAGACCTCGATCGAGGCCACCAAGTTCGCGCACGACAACGGCCTCGAAGTGGTGTTCTTCCCGATCGACTTCTCGCGCGCCGAGCTGAAATGGGCCATCGACCTGATCGAGAAGGTCGGCAAGGAAGGCCACATGGACGCGCTGGCCTTGGTCGACACCTTCGGCGTCTTGTCGCCGCACGCCATGAAGTACTTCGTCACCCAGGTGCAGGCGCGCATTCCGAAGCGGCTCGAGGCGCACTTCCACCAGGACTTCGGCATGGGCGTCGCCAACACCATCATGGCGCTGTCGCTCGGCGTCGAGGTGATGCACACCACCGTGCTCGGCGTCGGCGAACGCTCCGGCAACGCGCCGATGGAAGACGTGGTCATGGCGCTCAAGACCATGTACGGCGTCGACTGCGGCATCGACACCACCAAGCTGACCCCGCTGGCCAATCTGGTGCAGCGGCTCACCGGCGTCGTGGTGCCGACCAACAAGGCGATCGTCGGCTCGGGCCTCTACCAGATCGAGTCCGGCATCATCGCCTCGTGGTTCAAGAACTGCGGCGAGAAGAACGCCACCGAGCTGTTCCCGATCCGCTGGTCGGCGGTCGGCCAGCCGCCGGCGGAAGTGGTGATGGGCAAGGGCTCGGGCATCAACTCGGTCAACATGTGGCTCAACGACGTCGGCATGCAGGTGTCGGAAGAGGACGCCATGAAGGTGCTGCAGGCCACCAAGCTGTATTCGCTGAAGAACAAGAAGATGCTGAGCAAGGCCGAATTCCGCGATCTGGCGCGCAAGACGCTCGGCAAGATGCAGCAGGCGGCGGAGTAAACATCGCAACTTCTATGAACGACAAAGCCCCGGGGCAAAACCCCGGGGCTTTTTTTCTGGTTCTACGCGCGGGCGGGTGCGCGTTTCACCCGAGCCGGGCTATGGAATTTCCCGCGATAGGCTTGGATGCCGAAGGCCTTTACCCGAGACGAACGTTGCGGCCCACCTCCGCTGGCGCGGTCATTGCCAAGGCTCGGCGGATGACGCTTACGCTCATCGCCCTGCGCGCCAGCAACAAAGGCCCACCATGCATTGCAAAGCTGCCGCCGCCGTTGCCTTCCTCGCCGCGCTGCTGGCAGGCGAAGCCCAGGCCGACAACGTTCGCGTCGAATATTCTCCGTCTCAATATCTCAAGAACTTCGCGCTGAGCGCCTGCATCGCCCAAGGCTTTCAATCCGACGAGGTGGTGAAGGAAAGCAGAGCCGCGGCCGGCGCCTACGTGGAGTTTGGAAGTTTCCCTCCAGCGGCCGCTGAAGAGGCGGCCGCGCTCGGCAAAAAATTTCTGGCCAAGGAATACCGAAGCATTCGCGGCGATAAACTCACACTGATGAAATGCATCGATCTATTCCACAGCCAGGAACTCGAGCAATTGGCCAGGAAATACCGCGGAAAATAATTATTTCCAGCGCGGTCGCGTCAACCTGGGCGCTTACGAGCTATGCACAACGCCCACAGCTTGGCCATTGCGGGACTATCGGCGGGTGCGCTAATCGACTGTCGACTTCGTTGGTCCGGACCAAGAGCAAGAAGACGTCCATGGAAATTGCCGTCACGATCGTCGCGCTGGTTGAAATCGCGGTGTTGCTGGCCTCGTTCGTTGCGCTGCTGGTGTTCGGCATCCGCAAGATCGTGCGCGGGCTGCGCAACTTTGTCCGCCCGGAGGAAGACCTGGCGACCAAAGGCGGCGGCATCGCCTCGGTGCGTGCCCTGCTGGTACAGCTCGGCATGCCGGCGTCGGAGGACGATGCGCGCAGGATCACCGCGGCGGTGAAGGCGCATTGGCTCAAGCACCAGACGGCGCTCACGCACGGCGAGTTCCGCGACCTGGCCGAGAGCGTGATCGGACGGACGGCGGCGTCAGCTCTGCGATAACGGCTAACGACAAAGCCCCGGGCGATGAGCCCGGGGCTTTTTATTTTGCGGCTATTAATTCGCGTTGCGCGCGAGTCTTACTGCAGACTGATGTGGGCGGTCTTCACCACTTTTTCCCACTTGTCGGAATCCTTCTGGATCAGCGCGGTGAACTGTTCGCCGGGCAGCGTCATGACGACGAGCTGCTGATCGGTGAAGGTCTTGACCGCCTCCGGGTTCTTCATCACTTCGAGGATTTCCTTGGTCAGGCGGTCGACGATCGGCTTCGGCACGCCGGCGGGCAGGATGATGCCGACCCACGGCGCCATGTCGAAGCCGGGGATGGTCTCGGCCACCGCCGGCACGTCGGGCAGATCCGGCATGCGCTTGGGCTCCATCACCGCCAGCGCGCGCAGCTTGCCGGCTTTGACGTAAGGCCACAAAGTCGAGACGTTGTTGAAGGAGAGCTGGACTTCGCCGCCGATCAGCCCCATGGCCGACGGGCCGGTGCCCTTGTACGGCACGTGCACCATCTTGATGCCGGCGGCCTGCGAGAACAATTCCGCCTCGAGATGGCTGAAATTGCCGACGCCGGCTGAGGCGTAAGACAGGCTGCCGGGCTTCGACTTCGCCAGCGCGATCAGCTCGGCGACGTTCTTGACCGGCAGCGACGGATGCACGGCCAACAGCGACGGCAGCCGGATCACCGACGTCACGTGGATGAAGTCCTTCATCGGGTCATAGGGGATCGACTTGTAAACCCACTTGTTGACCGTCATCGGCGAGTCGGAGGTCATCGCCATGGTGTAGCCGTCGGGCGCCGACTGCTTGAGGTTCTGCAAGCCGATCTGGCCGTTGGCGCCGCCGCGGTTGTCGACGATGATGGTCTGGTGCAGCCGCTCCTGCAGATATTTCGCGACGATGCGCGCCACCACGTCGGTGCCGCCGCCGGCCGGATACGGAACGATCAGGCGGATGACGCCGCGCGTCGGCCATTCCTGCGCGAGCGAAGGCGCCGCGGTGAGGGCCAAGAGGCCGGCCGCGGCCGCGAGTACGGATACCAGTTTTCTCATTTCGTCTCCCTAGTGTTCACGTGGTTTGAAGTCTTGCGTTTTTGCGTCGTCAAGGAAAGCAACCGGACCGCTACCAACCGTGCGGCTCGGTATCGAACAGGCCGAGCGTTTCGAGCGCGCGCCGGATTTCTTTTTTCGCCTCCGCCGACAGCGGACGGTTCGGCAGCCGCGGCGCGCCCACCGGCCGCCCCATGATCTCCCACATGGCTTTGGTCGGCGCCGGATATTCGACCTTGGCGATCTGATAGAGCTCGGAAAACTTGTATTGCAGGTCGAGCGCGCCCTTGAGCTCGCCGCCGGTCGTCGCGGTGTAGAGCGCCTGCACGAAGCGCGGCGCGATGCCGCCGAACACCGACATGCAGGCGGTGCCGCCGAGCGTGAGGCACGGAATCATCCACTCGGTGCCGACGAACAGGCCGAAATCGGGCCGGACTTTTCGGGCCGCGCGGCCGAGTTCGAGATATTTTTCCCAGTTGTGGCTGGCTTCCTTGAGCCCGATGAACTGCGGAAACCGCTCGATCAGTTTGACCAGCGTCGGCGGCGCGATGCCGATGCCGTCCATGATGGTGGGCGAGCTGTAGGCGATGAACGGCAGTTTGGTCGCCGCCATGATCGCGGCAAAATGCTCGTAAAGCTGCTCCTGCGACGGCTTCCAGTAATAGGGCGCGATGGCGATCACGCAGTCGGCGCCGACCTGTTCGGCGTGGCGGGCGAGATCGACCGCCTGGTCGGTGCCCGGCATGCTGACATGAACGATGACCGGCACGCGGTCGGCGGTGATTTCGACCGCGGTCTTGGCCAAAAGCTTGCGCTCGTCGAGCGTCAGGTTGAGCGATTCCGCCAGATGCAGATTGATGCAGAGCGAGGCCGCGTTTTGATGCAGCAGAAACTCGATCACGCGGGCGAAGGTGTCGAGATCGACCTTATTGTCCGCTGTGAAAGGGGTGACCGGAACGTGGATGATTCCCGGAGGAACGGCCGACATAACTCTGGATTGCGCCATACGTCCGATGCCTCAGGTCATTTCCTGCCGCGGTTTTTGCACGCGCCACAGCAGCAGCCACCCATAGCAAAATCAAGCAGGCCCGTTATGCGGAAAATGCCGCACAGTTATGTGCGGTGCCGTGTGCGATGCAGCAAGCAGAATTTTCACGCCTTGAACGGCACCAGTTTTTGCGTCTGCGTACCGAGCCCTTCGATGCCGAGCTCGACCACGTCGCCGGCTTTCAGCCAGACCGGCGCGGGCTTCATGCCGTAGGCGACGCCCGGCGGCGTGCCGGTGGCGATCACGTCGCCCGGCTCGAGCACGAAGAATTGCGAGCAGTACCAGACCAGATGCGCCACATCGAACACCATGGTCTTGGTCGAGCCGCGCTGCCGCTTGTCGCCGTTGACGTTTGTCCACATCGTGAGATTCTGCGGATCCTTGATCTCGTCCTTGCTGACGAACCAGGGCCCGAGCGGCCCGAAGGTCTCGGCGCCCTTGCCTTTGCAGAGGGTCTGGCCGTGCTCCATCTGGAAAGCGCGCTCGGACACGTCGTTGGCCAGGCAATAGCCGGCGACCGCGTCCATCGCCTTGTCCTTCGACAGATAGCGCGCGCGCTTGCCGATCACGACGGCGAGTTCGACCTCGTAGTCGAGCTTGGTCGAGCCCTTGGGGATGATGGTGTTGTCGTTCGGACCGCAGATGCAGGACGGCGCCTTGTTGAAGATCATCGGTTCGTCCGGCACCTTGACGCCGGACTCCGCCGCGTGGTCGCTGTAGTTGAGCCCGATCGCGATGTAATTGCGCACCTGGCCGATGCAGGGGCCGAGCCTCGGCTTGCCGGCGACGGTCTTGAGCCGCTTGAGATTGGCTTTCCGGATCTTGGCGAGGCCGCCCGCCGCCAGCATGGCGCCGTCGATATCTTTCACCACGCGCGACAGGTCGCGAATCTTGCCGTCGGCGCCGATGATGCCGGGCTTCTCGCGGCCGGGCGCGCCATAGCGGACGAGCTTCATGTCGGGTGTCTCCCTCGGGCGTTTGTTTTTTTGGATAGCGCTAGACGGTAGGTCCGGGGCGGATCATGCGATGGCGGAGGGGGTGAGGGCAAGGGAGCGCGGACGTCGCGTCGAGGCCTGGAGACGCAGCTCGCCGGAAATTGACGCTATGAAAACCGGTCAGCCGTGCCGCGTGTCCGGCAATTCGGGCCGCGCTTCGGCTTGCGGGCGCGTCTCGTTTGCCGGCGCGGCGTTTTGCTGCGCATGGCTGCCGGCGGTTTGTGCCGTCCCGCAGGCCGGGAACGCCGTGTCCGGCATGAGCAACCGCCAGATTCCCTTGACGTCGGCGTCGGGTTTGCAGGGACGGTTCGCCATCGCTTACTGCTTCTTGTCGCTCTTTATTTTCCAGAGCTGATAGCCTTCGCTGGCGATCGAGGCCTCGATCACGTCGCGGCTGAGATTGTTCGGCGGGCTCGCGTCCTCGCGCACAACGCCGACCGCGTGCCAGGGACGGAATTGCGCCGGCAATTTCTGGCCGCCGCGGTCGTCGCAGAACGCGCGCAAGTCGCGGCTGGCCTCGGATTTGAAAATATAGATTTGCATGGATCGTCTTTCCGCGGACGCCGATCCGCTCAAATTTGCCGTGGCGGCCAAAGGCGCCGGCTGCGATGACCTATAGGCCCAATACAGCCTTGTCACAAGCCGCAGCGCCGCACGTCTGCGGCCGGATTTGCGTTCGAAAATGCACACGAGACGGCGCGGCCGCGCGTGATGACCGGAAGCGGAGCGCTCTTAGCGGGTGCCCGCTTGCCGGCGGTTGCTGATCACCAGCACCGCGACATAGAGCAGCAGCCCGCCGCCGACGACCAGCATCCAGTTCTGGCCGGGCAGGCCGAACAATTCGCAATTGCTGGTCAGCCAATTCAGCATGGCCCGGAGGTTCGCCCCGTGTCGGATGCCGGATGCTACGCCATGCCCGGCGCCAAACTCCGTAAATTGAGGATAAAATGTGCGAGTTTGCGCGGAAACGGCATGGGCGGCCTCGTGGTTAGCAAACGCTAACGGAAACGTTCGTATTTCGATGTTCAGTTTCAGGATCGGCTAAACCGCCAGGAATAAAATTCGAGCGTTGGTCAAACCGTCTGACCTCGCATCGGCATGGTCGCGTGAGAGCGCTCGTTTGCCGATGCCGACGGAGGGTGTCATGGAGGATAGACGCAAGGTCCAGCGCCACCGGACGCTGAAAGCGGGCAGCATCAGTTTCAACCGCGCCGCCGGCGTCGATTGCCGGGTGCGCAATCTGTCGCCGGGCGGCGCCTGCTTGGAAGTGGCGAGCCAGATCGGCATTCCGGACGATTTCGTGCTGGTGGTCGGCGTCGATCACTTGAAAGCGCCGTGCCACGTGATCTGGCGCACCGCAACGCGGCTGGGCGTCGAATTCAGCGCCTGAGCCGGCGGCACCGCGCGTTTGCCGGCGGCCACCGCTAGATCGTTGAATTTGCTAATATTCCGGCGCCGCAGGCTGGCGCCAGACGCGTGAAGAGCCTGTGGCGCAAGAGCCACATTCAGCCAAAATTTGTGCAAATTGCCGGTTGTTGGCTGCTATTTCGCCATCGGCCATTGTCGGCGGCCGAGTCCAGGGGCACGATATTCAAAGCAAGCGCGCTCGCTAATGGCGCAGCAAATATCGGGGGGCTGGGCGATGTCGTTTCGGGGCATGAAGGCGGTTCTGCTGGCGTGCAGCGGTCTTGCCGCGTTGATCGCGGTGAGCGGCACGGCGAACGCCGGTGGTTTCGCGGTTCGCGAGCAGAGCGCCTGGGGGCAGGGAACGTCTTACGCGGGCGTCGCCGCGGGCGGATCGCTGTCGTCGATGTTCTGGAATCCGGCGACCATGACGCAGGTGCCGGGCATGCAGAGCGAGTCGGTGCTGACCGGCATCATTCCGTCGTCGGCGAACACGCCCGATGCCGTGAGGCCGCGATCCGTTCGGCTGCTTTGGGCGGCACCGGCAACATTGCCCAGGACGCCCTGGTGCCCGGCAGCTATTTCTCCTATGCAGTTCAAGCCGGACTCTGGCTCGGCATGTCGGTCAATGCGCCGTTCGGCCTGTCGGTGAATTTCCCGGATGCAACTGGGCGGGCCGCGACTTATGCGGCGGCAAGACAGCATCTGAAGACCTATAACGCGACGCCGAGCATCGCCTACCGCATCAGCGACCTGATCAGCGTCGGCGTCGGCGTGCAAATCCAATATGCCGAGGCTCGACTCATAAAGGCATCGCCGCTGTCGTGCCCTGCATATCGGCAAGCTTGCCGAACTGTCGGCCACGGATTGGGGCTATGGCTTCACCGCCGGCGTCACTGTGACGCCGACGCCGACGACCACGATCGGCCTGGGCTATCGTTCGGCGTATCAATCAGAAGATTCGACGGCTCGATGCGTGCTAGTCGCGTTTGATCGGCATTCTCGACCGCTGCGGCTCAGTCAACGGCCACGCTCAATCTTGCCCGGCATCGCTCAGCGTCGGTTTGCGCCAGCAGCTTGACGCCGCAATTGACGGCGCTCGGCGACGGTCGAATGGACGAACTGGAGCCGCATCGGCACTTCAGCATGCTGCAGCGAACGGCGCGCCGGCACCTTGTTGCGGCAACCTCGTCATCTCCATTCCAATACAAAGACGGCTGGTTCTTCTCGGTCGGCGCCGAATACAGTGGATGACCAAGCGCTGACGCTGCGCGGCGGCGTCGGCTACGAGAAGTCGCCGATAACCGACGACGGTGCGCATCCCGCTGTTGCCGGACAACGACCGCTTGTGGCTGTCGCTTGGCGGCACTTATCAATGGTCGCCGAAGATGTCGTTCGACCTCGCCTATTCGCACGTGTTCGTGAAGGACACGCCGATCAATATCGTCGACACGGGCAACCCGTAGTTCAACGGGACTGTCAGCTATATCGGCACCGTCGACTCGCACATCGACATCATCTCGGTGGCGATGAACTATCGCTGGGACAATCCGGCGCCGGCGCCGGTGTCGAAGCTCTATCACAAATAAATCTGTCGCCGAGGGCGGCGCAAAAAGGGCCGGCGGAAACGCCGGCCTTTTTCTTGTGCGGCGCGGCTGTCCGTTAGACGGACTCGAAGCTCACACCTTTGTCGAGGGTGCCCTCGACGCCGAGCCGGTCTGACAATTCCCAGTCGACCCGGTACAATTCGTCCAGCAAATCATTGATGAACTTCTTGCGGCTTTCGAGCGCGCGAATGAGCGACAGGCATTGCTGCCGGCCGCTATTCACGACCGGGTTCGACGCCCGCTCGTCCATTGCCCGGAGCACCGCCGCGAACTCGCGCACGGCAACGCCGGCTTTGCGCGCCTTCACCAGCATCGCGATGCGCTCGCAATCGGACCAGCTATAGACCCATGCGTCGCCGTGGCGTTCGCGCCGAATCAGGGCGCGCAGTTCATAGAGCCGCAACGCGAGTGCGGAAATCTTGAACATCCGCGCGACCACGCCGAGCGTGAGGATGTGACTTTCCGGAACCAGGGACGAATCGGTGCTGTCTGCCGCGGCCGTCTCGGAGCCGGCGGCATTTGCATTGTTATTGGACATCTAATTTCTACCTTCGCTGGGATTTGAATAGGCCCGTGGCCCGTTGCCCCAGTGTTTGGCAGATTGATTGTGCAGTGCAGAAGAAATTTACCGTAATCCAGGCGTTAAATGGGACGGAAAATCAAATACTTAAGTGCGTTTAGCCAGTAGACGCGATTGGCCTGGATTCATGGATTTGGCGTCAATCCGGCCCTGGCCAGGTCGCGTGAAAGCCGGTCGGCCAGCGCGGCGACGGGAAAGAATTTATCGAGTTCGCCGCGCGGGTTCGTCGCCCACGCCGGGCTGAGGCTCCTGAGCCTTTGAATGGAGCGGCTGGCGCGTTCGCGGTCGCCGGCGGTGGTTGCCGCCAGCGCGCGCGCCACCAGCCCAAGCGGGTAGTCCTCATTGGTGATCTGGTTGGCGTGGTGGATCGTGTTGGTCAGATCGCCGCGCAAATAACTTCCGAGGAACATATAGAAATGATGCCACGACGGGCGAACGGTTCCGAATTCTCCGGCGCGTTGCAGCATTTCCATGCCGCGCTCGACCTCGCCGACCAGGATCAGGCGTCCGCCGTAATCGCTCAACACGGTCGTATCGTACTTATTGAGCGCGATGGCTTTGTCGCCGGCGGCAAACGCCGCGGCGATTTCGTGGCGCGCAAACAGCACGCCGAACAGAATATGGTAGGCGCGCGAACTTTCCGGTTTGAGCTCGATCGCCTTGCGCGCCATATCGAGCGCGCGATCCAGCATCGCGCGGTCGCCCAATTGGCCGGCGTGACCGTACTGGAATTCGCGAAAATAGATGGCAGCGAGATAGGAAAAGCCGCTGGCAAAACCGGGGTCGGCCGTGGTGAGACGTTCCAGCTCGGCTCGCGCCCGCGCATGCTGTGCCGGCTTGAAGGAACGAAACGATTCCGACGCCTCGACGATCCAGCGGTAACGCGGATCGCCGGCGCCGCCGGCGAGATGCTTGACCCGCTCATGCGCGCGGATCACGCCAAAGGGCTGCACCAAAGTGGCGGCAAGTTCGGTGACGATCGCATCTTCGGCTGCCGAACGGCCTCCCGCCGTTGTCAGGCGTTCGAAGACACGCGCCCAGACCACGGTGCCGTCGCTGACATCGAGCAGCCGGAAGCGCACGCTGGTGGTGCCGTCGTCGCGAAATTCGACCGATCCCATCAGGCGGTAATTGAAGTTCGCCATTTGGTGGGATTGCTCCGCCGTGGCCGGCGCCGCCGCGCCGGCCGCCTCGGCGCTGCCGGAAACGATATTGATGGTGTCAAATCGCGCGAAGGCGTCGCACAGCTTGTCGTGCAGCGTCGCCGCCGAGACGGCTTGGTTGGCCGGCGCGGCGAGCAGTTCGAACGGCTGAATCAGCAGCGTCGGCATGCCGTTGCCCGGCTGGAAGCCGCTGCCGGCCGTCCGCACGTCATCGGTTGCGTCGCCTGTCCGCGTGTTCGCGTAATAAAACAACGGCACATAACTGCCGCGGGCGAGCGCGATCCGCACCGCACTGCCGGCGCCGGGCCCGGCATAGTAGCGTTCCATCGCGCGCCGCAAACGCGTCGCCTCCACGCGCACGATCGGATCGATCTGCGGATCGAAAGTTTTGTTCCGTTTCAGCGCTTCGACGCCGATCGTGTAACCCTTGAGGCGGTCACCCCGGCCTTGCAGCGAGGCTTCGACGACGAAGCTCAGGAACGACGCAAGCTGCGGCGAGGGACGGAACACGTCGCTCTGTACGACACGATCAAGCGCGGCGCGCACCTGCTCCGGTGTCGGCACATCGGCGATCGGATCGCGCTTGGACATGACCGTTCGACCGCTGCCCGGTCAAACAGCGCCGGATGGCTCAATTGCCGTTGTCCCCTAGCGTCGGTACCGGACGTTACCGGGCAGTTGCCGCAAGTGTAACGAAATACCGGCGTTTGCGCGATCAATTGTTGCGGGAGGCGCGCTCTAAAACGCCCCCGGGAAGGCGCCGCCGTCGATCAGCACGTTGAGCCCGGTGATGTAGCCGGCATTGGCCGAGCACAGGAAGGCGGCGGTGGCGCCGAACTCGGGCGGTTCGCCGAAACGGCGCGCCGGAATGGTGGCGAGACGCTCGTTGGCGAGTTGCTCGACGCTCTTGCCGGTCTTCTCGGACATCTTGCCGAGCGTGCCGGTCAGCCGGTCGGTGTTGAAGGCGCCCGGCAATATATTGTTGATGGTGACGTTCTTGTCGGCGACCGTGCGCGCCACGCCGGTGAGGAAGGCGGTCAGTCCGGCGCGCGCGCCCGACGACAGGTCGAGGCCGGCGATCGGCATTTTCACCGCGCCCGAGGTGATGTTGACGATGCGGCCGAACTTGCGCTCGCACATCGGGTCGATCACCTTCTGAATCAGCTCGACCGCCACGATCATGCTGGCGATGACGCCGTCGATCATCTGCGCCCGGGTGAGTTCGCGGAAATTGCGCAGCGGCGGGCCGGCATTGTTGTTGATCAGGATGTCGGGCGCAGGGCAGGCGGCGAGCAGCGCCTTCTGCCCCTCCGGCGAAGCGACGTCGGCCGCCACCGCGATGATCTTGGCGCCGGTCAGTTTGGTGAGTTCGGCGGCGGTCGCTTCCAGCGTCTTGGCGTCGCGGCCGTTGATCACCACCTCGCAGCCGGCTTCCGCCAGCGCCCGCGCGCAGGCCTTGCCGAGCCCGCGGCTCGACGCGCAAACGATGGCCTTGCGGCCGGCAATTCCGAGATCCATGGGGTTTCCTCTTTCGACGATAGTTTTGTGACGCGAGTGTTGGTGCAGAGCGGGGCGAGCGTCAAGCCTGTCGCCTCACTGTCGCACTCGATTGCTATCCCGCTGCGAACGACCGCTATTTGATTCGCGAGGGGCCATGCAGCGCGATCCCGACAAGCAGGTGATGGAAAAAGCCTATGCCCGCTGGGCGCCGGTCTACGACATGCTGTGCGGACCGGTGTTCGTCAACGGCCGGCGCGCCGCCGCGCGCGCCGCGCGCGACGTCGGCGGGCGCATCCTCGAGATCGGGGTGGGCACCGGCCTGTCGTTCGGCGACTACGATGCCACCACCGAGATCACCGGCATCGATCTGTCGGAGCCGATGATCGAGCGCGCGCGCTTACGCGCGGCGAGCGGCCGCTATCCGTTCGTGAAGGGCCTGGCGGTGATGGACGCGCACGACTTGCGTTACGACGACGCCAGCTTCGACTGCGTGGTCGGGCAGTTCGTCATCACGCTGGTGGCGGATCCCGAGCGCGTGCTGTCGGAATGCGCGCGCGTGGTGAAGCCGGGCGGGCAGATCATTCTGGTCAACCATCTTTACTCGGAGCGCGGGCTGGCCGCGGCGATCGAGCGGCTGCTGGCGCAGAAGGCGCGGGCGGTGGGGCTGCGGCCGGAGTTTCCGTTCGCGCGGCTGGCGGCCTGGGCGCAGAGCCACGGCGGCGCCGAGCTGATCGAGCGGCGCAAGGTGCCGCCGTTCGGCGTCTATACGTTGGTGCGTTTCCGCCGCTGCGAGCCACAAAGCGCTGCGGCGTAGCGCATGATCCCGAAAAGTGGGAACCGGTTTTCGGAAAAGATCATGCGCCCGCAAAAACACTCGCTTAAAATAGGTAAACAACACTGTCATAAATCTGCAATCGGAGCCTGCTAATGCTTTCGCCCATGATCATCGCAGCGGGGACCGCCGGAACGTGACGCAAGACGCCACGCGACGATTTCGCGCGCTTTTCATCTCGGACGTGCATCTCGGCACGCGCGGCTGCCAGGCCGAAAAACTGCTCCACTTCCTGCGCCACCACGAAGCCGACACCATTTATCTGGTCGGCGACATTGTCGACGGCTGGGCGCTGCGCTCGTCGTGGTATTGGCCGCAGGCGCATAACGACGTGGTGCAGAAGCTGCTGCGCAAGGGCCGCAAGGGTTCGCGCGTCATCTACATCCCGGGCAACCACGACGAATTCCTGCGCGGCTATTACGGCACCCATTTCGGCGGCATCGAGGTGGTGGAAAACATCATCCACGAAGGCGCCGACGGGCGCCGCTACCTGGTGGTGCACGGCGACCAGTTCGATCTGGTGGTGACGCAGGCGCGCTGGCTCGCGCTCCTGGGCGACAAGGCCTACGACTTCGCGCTCACCGCCAACCGCGTCTTCAACGCCATGCGCCGCGTGCTGGGCGCGCCCTATTGGTCGCTGTCGAAATGGGCCAAGCTGAAGGTGAAGAACGCGGTCAATTTCATCGGCGCGTTCGAGAAGGCGCTGGCGACCGAAGCCAAGCACCATCAGACCGACGGCGTGATCTGCGGCCACATCCACACCGCCGCCATGCACGACGATTTCGGCCTGCGCTACATCAATTGCGGCGACTGGGTGGAGAGCTGCACCGCGGTGGCCGAGCATCGCGACGGCCGTTTCGAGATCATCGACTGGAGCCGCGCCGGGCACGACATCGAGCCGGCGCCGGCCGAGGAAACGACGGACGGCATGCAACAGGCCGCCGCATGAAGATACTTGTGGCGACCGACGCTTGGCATCCGCAGGTCAACGGCGTGGTGCGCACGCTCGGCCATGTCGCGCGCGAGGCGCGCACGCTCGGCGTCGAGCTGGAATTTCTGTCGCCGGGCGAATTCTGGACGCTGCCGATGCCGACTTATCCCGAAGTCAGGCTGGCGCTGACGGGGCCGGGCGCCGTCGAGCGCAAAATCGATCGCGCGCGGCCGGACGCCATTCATGTCGCCACCGAAGGGCCGCTCGGCCATGCGGTGCGCCGCGTCTGCCTGCGGCGCGGCCTGCCGTTCACCACCAGCCTGCACACCCGCTTTCCCGAATATCTGGCGGAACGGCTGCCGGTGCCGGAGCGCTGGACCTGCGCGGTGACCTGGGCCTGGCTGCGGCGGTTCCACAGCGCCGGCGCCGCGGTGCTGGCGGCGACGCCGACGCTCGGCAGCGAACTGACCGGGCGCGGCTTCAAGAACGTCAAGCTGTGGTCGCGCGGCGTCGATGCCGACTTGTTCCACCCGCGCAAAGACGGCGCGCTCGATCTGCCACGGCCGATCTTTCTGACGGTCGGGCGCGTGGCGGTCGAGAAAAATCTCGAAGCCTTTCTCAAGCTCGATCTGCCGGGAACCAAGCTCGTGGTCGGCGACGGGCCGGCGCGCGCCGCGCTGGCCAAGCAGTTTCCCGACGCGGTGTTTCTCGGCAGCCGCGAAGGCGAGGCGCTGGCGGAAATCTACGCCGCCGCCGACGTGTTCGTGTTCCCGAGCCGCACCGACACCTTCGGCCTGGTGCTGCTGGAGGCACTGGCGAGCGGCGTGCCGGTCGCCGCTTTTCCGGCCGCCGCGCCGCGCGACGTCATCGGCGAGGCGCCGGTGGGCGTGCTGGACGAGGATTTGCGGCGCGCCTGCCTGGAGGCGCTGGAATTGTCCCGGCACGACTGCCGCGATTTCGCGCTCGATATGACCTGGGAAGCGAGCGCCCGCACTTTTATTGAGCATGTGGCGAACGCCACGCACACCCCAATGCCGGAGAAGCTGAAACGCCTTTCGCGGCTCAAGCAGCGTTTCCGGCGGACGAGAGAGAAAGCGGCTTAGCCGCGGGCTGCTTAAGGCTCTTATTCCAGTGGAAGGTGAAGCGCGCTGGTCTCGCGGCCTTGCCCAGACGCGCAAAGCGGCGCTAGCCTTGCGCCATGGGCGTCCTCGACACCGCGTTGCATCCGACCGCCGCCGATATCGACGCCGCGGCCAAGCGGCTTTACGGCGTGGCGGTGCGCACGCCCTTGATCAATGCGCCGGTGCTCGACGAACGCCTGGGCGCGCGCGTGTTCCTCAAAGCCGAGATCCTGCAGCGCACCGGCTCGTTCAAGTTCCGCGGCGCCTATAACAAGATTTCGTCGATTCCGCCGGAGCGCCGCCGCGCGGGCGTGGTGGCCTATTCGTCCGGCAATCACGCGCAGGGCGTGGCGGCGGCCGCGCGCCTGCTCGGCATGCCCGCCACCATCGTGATGCCGTCCGACGCGCCGCGCTTGAAGCGCGAGCGCACGGCGGCGCTCGGCGCCGAGGTCGTGCTGTACGACCGCGACAAAGACGACCGCGCGGCGATCGCCAAAAAAATCGTCGCCGAGCGCGGCGCCACGCTGGTGCCGCCGTACGACGATCCGTTGATCATCGCCGGGCAGGGCACCATCGGGCGCGAGATCGTCGAGGACCTCGGGCAGCTTCTGCTCGAGCCCGAGATCGTCGTGGTCGGCGCCTCGGGCGGCGGTTTGGCCGCCGGCATTTCGCTCGGCGTTAAGGCGCGCGTGCCCTCGGCCAAGTTCTACACGGTCGAGCCGGAGGGCTTCGACGACACGCTGCGCTCGTTCGTCAGCGGCCAGCGCGAGCATAACGAACGCATGAGCGGCACCATCTGCGACGCGCTGATGAGCAACACGCCGGGAGAACTGACCTTTCCGATCAATCGCGAACTAATCGGCAACGGCATCACGGCGAACGACGCGGAAGTGGCGGCGGCGGTGCGTTACGCCTTCCACGAATTGAAGCTGGTGGTGGAGCCGGGCGGCGCCATCGGGCTCGCCGCGCTGCTTGCCGGCAAGCTCAACGTGAAAGGCAAAGTGGTGGTCGGCGTCCTCTCCGGCGGCAATGTCGATCCGGATATGTTTGCGAAGCTGATTGCCGGCTAATGCGCGGTGAGTAGCGGTTGCCGAATATCCGCCGGCTCGCCGAAAGCGGATAATGGGCATCGTGATCGGCATGTCAGCTTTGGATCTTGGCTGTGTGAAAACTCATACATTTGTAAAATGTAGAAAATACAATTCTCCAACATGACGTCCAGCCGTATGTCTGAAGCATTAACAGTTTCAAGGACGCAGTATTTCTAAAGCATTCTTCTACCCGAACGGCGAGCTCCGGAGTTTTCACACAGCCTAGATCAGAAGGGGATATCCCAACACTTAGGCCACGGCCACGATGATGTGTGCCTGAATTTTGGCGGCGACCTCGCCGCGGCCATGTCGGTCGGCAATCACCGATTCGGCGTAGTCGGTCGCGGCTTGCAATTTCCCCGCGTCTCTGGTCTCGATTTCGTTGCGAAGAAGAGTTCCCTGACAATAGGCAACGGCCGGAATGCGCGGCGAAGATGCACGGCTTTGTTCGGCTCGCGTCTCGATCGTCACACCGGAGAAGCCTGCCTCCGCCAACTCCCTGCGGATCAGGGCCGTATCATGATAGCCGTGCGGCGTGCGCGCCATAAAGCGCGGCGGATCGTCCGGAAAAATCCTTGCGAGAGCATTCGTCACATCATCGGCAAAATCATTTTCTTCGATGCGATCCCATGTGCTGAATAAAAAATGTCCGCCGGGCTTGAGGACCCGCTTGGCTTCGCGGTAGGCCGCGACGCGGTTGGGAAAGAACATCGCGCCGAACTGGCAACAAACGAGATCGAAGGCCGCATTTTCAAACGGCAGCGCCAAAGCATCCGCCTGGCGCCATTTGATCCGCGCGTCGGGAGGTTGTCGCGAGGCGGCGTAGTCGAGCATCGGCTGGTTGAGGTCGGTGACGATATAGCTGGCGCTTGCGGACAGTTTTGGCGCCAAGGCGCGGGTGACAACCCCGGTGCCCGCGGCGATCTCCAAGACGGCGATTGGCGACAAGGACGCCGCGCGTCGGGCAATATCCGCGGCGTACGGCTCGAAAATCAGCGGCACCATATAGCGGTCGTAATTTTCCGGGACCGAGCCGGCGAACAACTTGTCCGTTTCCAACATGGTTTGGCACCCGTCAGCCGTTTGATGGCTCGCATGGCCACCATAGGATAGTCCGCCGCGGGTCAAAAGCGGAAGCCAGTGTCGGATGCATAAATGTCCGCCTTACCCCGAATGCGGAGATTGCACGCAGCGAAGGTAACGAATGCAAGTGATTGCCGGCTGTCGAATGACTCTACGCCGTCGTCACGTAAACAACGCGAGGCGCTCGTCCTCGCTCAACGCCATGATGGCGGCGAGCGGATCGACCGGTGGTAGCGCCGGCGCGATGGCGGGCTTTTCGGCGAGAGCGCTTTGCTCGGCGATGGCGGGCTTGTCGACGACAACAGGCGGCGCGCTTACGGCCAAGGGGGCCTGCGGCGGTACTTCGGCAATCGGCACGACATTTGTCGGTGCCGGTTCCTGCACAACAGCCGGTTCGCGCTTGTCGCGGTCACGCAGCCGCAGGATCGCCGCAGCCTGCGGGCCGACCGGCGAGGGGATCGGCAATTCCGGCTCGTCGGACGACGGCACCACAGCGAGATGCGCGCGCGCGGCTGGCGCGGGATCGTCCGGCTTGGCGGTGGCGCCGGGCGCCTCGCCCAAGGGCGTTCCGCCGGTCATGGCGTCGATGCGGCTTTCGAACAGGTCGAGCAGCTTGGCGAGCTTGGCGGCGCGCGTGGCCGAGGCGGCGGCATCGATCTCGGGGCGGGCAAGCCGGATGGCGAACAGCAAGAGGCGCAGATCCTCGCGCAGGCGCTGCACGGCGGAGCCGTCGGCCTGCAGCCGCGCCTCGATGCGCCCGATCGCCAGCAGCAGCGCCTCGGTATCGGCCTGGCGGTTGCGCCGGGCATATTCGGCCAGGAACGCGCGGCCGCGTTCGCTCGCCGAAAGCGCGGCACAGAGCGTCTGAAAGCTATCTTCGTTGGGCGCGTCCGGCGGTCTGATCGCCAGCGCTAAGGGCTCATTCGCCATGTGCAATCCGTATCTGGCCGTTTATGAATCAGCCGGCCTGATTCGGCTAGCCAAGTCTGGCCCCGGAACGCCGGGAACGGCTTCATGCGTCAGCAAAAAGGCGGCGAAATGCGGCCCTTGAGCCAGATGCAAGTCGGTTTCGCGCCGCGCCTGGCGGCGCTCTATGCCGGCCTTTTCATCATGATCGGCATCCAATTGCCGTTCTTCCCGGTCTGGCTGAAGGCCAAGGGGCTCGACCCGCGGATGATCGGCCTGGTGCTGGCGGCGCCCATCGTCGCGCGCCTGATCGCCGTGCCGCTGGTCGCGCGCGCCGCCGACCGGCGCGAGGCGGTGCGCGCCGCCATCATTGCGACGAGTTTTCTGGGCGCCGCCGGCTATGGGCTGGTGGGCTTGGCCGATGGGGCGGGCGCGATCCTGGCCGCTTACGCCCTGGCGTCGCTGGCGCTGACGTCGGTGATGCCGCTCGCCGAAACCTATGCGCTGCGGGGGCTCACCGCGCGCGGCCGCGCCTACGGGCCGGTGCGGCTGTGGGGCTCGGCCGCCTTTATCCTCGGCACTTTCGTCGCCGGCTTTGCCATCGATGCCATTCCGGCGCGCCATCTGATCTGGCTGATCGTGGCGGCGAGCCTGATCAGCGCGTTGGCCGCGCTGACGCTGGCGCCGCTCGGCGCGCCAGCCGCCGATGCACACGCCGGACCAGCCGCGCAAGCCTATGCTGCGCGATCCTGCTTTCATCGCCGTGCTGGCGGCGGCGAGCCTGATCCAGGCCAGCCACGCGGTCTTTTACAGCTTCTCGGCGCTGCAATGGCGCGGCGCCGGGCTCGACGGCACGGCGATCGCCGCGCTGTGGGCGCTCGGCGTGGTCGCCGAGATGGTGCTGTTCGCGGTGTCGGGCCGGCTGCCGCCGTTTTTCCAGCCGGTCGTGCTGCTGATGATCGGCGCTGCGGGCGCCGCTTTGCGCTGGGCCGCCATGGCGTTCGATCCGCCGGCGCTGCTGTTGCCGTGGCTGCAACTGCTGCACGCGGCCTCGTTCGGCGCCACCCATCTCGGCGCGCTCGGCTTTGTTTCGCGCAGCGCGCCGCCGGGACAGAGCGCGACCGCGCAAGGCTATCTGGCGATCGCGCTCGGTGTGGCGATGGCGGCGGCGACTGGACTGTCGGGATGGCTTTACGGCGCCTTCGGCAGCCGCGCTTACGCGGCCATGGTGCTAGCGGCGGTCGCTGGCGGCTTTTGCGGCTATGTCGCGTACCGGGCGCGCCGTGTAGTGCCGCTCTGAACGCAGATGCGCGCGCAGCGTCGGGCGGTCGCAACTCGCCACGATGCCGCTGAGCGAGCGGCCTTCCATGTAGATCATCCGGCGCGACAAGCCGCCGTGCCGGGTGATCCAATGCCGCACCGACGCCGGATAGATATTCCACAGCGCCTGCGTTCCCATCGGACTGGTGACCGGCCGGCCATCGTCATCGGGCATCCAGGCGGCGTGGAAGCCGAGCCGCGCGCGCGGCGTCGCGCAGATGCGGTCGCTTGGAATCAGTCCGAGCACCAGCGTGCAGGCCGACAGGCAATTGCCGTCAATAACGACGCGCTCGCCGCTCTCGCGCACCGCGCCGAAGGTTTGCAGGTATTGGCCGATCTGGCCGCCGCGGTCCTCGGCGATGCGCATGGTAGCCGACGCCGACGATATACCGCACGCCAACAAGGCGGCGCAGAGCAGCAGGCCCCGAATTCGCATGACCTCGTCCCCGCTATCGTTCCCCCGCCTGTACCGGCGGCTGCGCGATCTAAGCGCAATTCTAGGTCAAAGAGGCGGCGATTGGAAAGACTTGGTTAACCAAGAAAACGGGGGACAATTCCGAAATGAAATCAGTTGGCTGTCCGGGCGCCGCCGGCCGTGCAGTGGAACAATTTGGGCGGCGGCAACTCGGCGCTGGCGTCGCGCGCGGCCTCGATGCATTCCCTGGCCAGCCGCTCGAGTTTGCTTGCCGTTTCCGCATGCATGGTCGCGTTGGCGATCTCGCGGCAAATCCGGGCATGCGCGAGCAGGCGTTCGGCGATGGTCGAGGGCTGCGACATGCTCGCTTTTTGCCCGCAACCGCGCATAGGCGCTTTGAGAAAGATCAATCGTACTGGATTACCGGTGCGTTCAGCCCCACAGCGCCGGCGCCGGCGGGAACACCAGGCTGTCGCGATAGCGCAAGCCGTCGGCACGATCTTTGGCGAGCAAAAGCGGCCCGTCGAGATCGACGTAACGCGCCGTCTGCGCCAGCAGCATCGCCGGCGCCATGGCGAGCGACGTCGCCACCATGCAGCCGGCCATAACGGCAAAGCCGAGCCGCTCGGCTTCGGCGGCCATCGCCAGCGCCTCGGTCAGCCCGCCGGCCTTGTCGAGCTTGATGTTGACCGCATCGTATTTGCCGGCGAGCGCCGTCAGCGACTTTCGGTCGTGCGCGCTTTCATCGGCGCAGACCGGAAGCGGCCGCTTGAGACGCGCGAGCGCCTGGTCGCCGCCGTCCGGCAGCGGTTGTTCCACCAGCACCACGCCGGCGTCCGCGCAAGCGGCGAGATTGGCGGCCAGATTGCGTTCGTCCCAGCCTTCATTGGCGTCGACAATGAGGGTCGCTTGCGGCGCTGCGGCGCGCACCGCGGCGATGCGCGCGGCGTCGCCGCCCTGGTCGTCATTGCCGCCGAGCTTGACCTTGAGCAGCGGGCGATGGGCCGCCTTGGCGGCGGCCTCCGCCATGGCGGCGGGCAGGCCGAGCGAGATCGTGTAGGCGGTGGTGAGCGCGTGCGGGGCGGGCAGGCCGGCAAGCTCGTGCACCGCGCGACCGCTACGCTTGGCCTCGAGGTCCCAGAACGCGCAGTCGAGCGCATTGCGGGCGGCCCCGGGGGGCATTGCTTTCTGCAAGCTTTGGCGGTCGAGGCCGGCGGCAAGTTGCCGGCGCAAAGCCTCGATTTGCGCCATGACGCTTGCGACGCTCTCGCCATAGCGCCCATAAGGGACGCACTCGCCGCGGCCGCGTGCCTTGCCGTCGCCCAATTCAGCGACCACGACCACGGCCTCGGTCTTGGAACCCCGGCTGATGGCGAAGGAACCGGCGATCGGCCAGCTTTCCGCGGCAAGGGCGATGGTTAAGGGCATTTTCAAGGTTAAATTCTAGTGTCTATGGGTTATATGCGGGCGGCGGCAGCCGCCAAAACCTCGACAGTTTCAGGGCCTTAGGTCAAGTCCGGCCCCGCGATTGAACCACCCCGTCGCGGGGGAAATCACGCTGAATCAAGGGCTTGGTCGCATGAGCGACGTATTGCTGGAAAGCACGGCGGAGGGCGAGCGGTTAAAGCTCGCCGGCGCCGGCGCCTGGGTGGCCGAGAATGCCCGCCGCCTGGAGGCGCAGGTCGACGCTGCGACAAGGCGCGGCGGCGCGGTCAAGCGGGTCGATATCGACATGGGCCGGGTCGACCGGCTCGACACGTTCGGGGCCTGGCTGCTGGAGCGGCTGACGCGCAGCTTTACCGCGCGCGGCTGCGCCACCGCGGTGACCGGACTCAAGGAAGACTTTCGCGCGCTGGTGGACGAGGTGCATGGCGTCAAGCCGGAAGCCGCGCCGGCGCGCCGCCGCAGTTCGCTCGTCGACGGCATCGCCGCGATCGGCCAGAGCATCGCCGCGGTCGGCGGATCGTTCAACGCCTTCGTCAACATGCTGGGCGCGACGGTGGTGGCGCTGCTGCGCGTCGTCAGCCATCCGCGCCGCTTCCGCTTCACCTCGATGGTGCACCAGCTCGACAATGTCGGCTGGCGCGCGGTGCCGATCATCCTGCTCATCACCTTCCTGATCGGCGCCATCATCGCGCAACAGGGCATCTTCCATTTCCGCAAATTCGGCGCCGACATCTATGTGGTGGACATGGTCGGCATCCTGGTGCTGCGCGAGATCGGCGTGCTGATCGTCGCCATCATGGTGGCCGGGCGCTCGGGCTCTGCCTACACCGCCGAGCTCGGCGCCATGAAGATGCGCGAGGAGATCGACGCGCTGCACACCATGGGCTTCGATCCGATCGAGGTGCTGATCCTGCCGCGCATCGTGGCGCTGATCATCGGCGTGCCGATCCTCGCTTTCCTCGGATCGATGGCGGCGCTTTATGGCGGCGGGCTGGTGTGCTGGCTCTACGGCGGCATCAGTCCCGATATTTTCCTGCAGCGGCTGAAAGAAGCGATCTCGCTGCAGACCTTCGAGGTCGGCATGATCAAGGCGCCGTTCATGGCGATGGTGATCGGCATCGTGGCTTGCGTCGAAGGCATGGCGGTGAAGGGCTCGTCCGAATCGCTCGGGCTGCAGACCACCGCTTCCGTCGTGGAGTCGATCTTCCTGGTGATCGTGCTCGACGGATTGTTCGCGATCTTTTTCGCCTCGATCGGGATGTGAGCGATGGCGCAAGCGCAAGTAAAAACCAATGGCGGCCGGGACGTGGTGATCGAGGTGCGCGACGTGGTGGTCGGCTTCGGCGATCACATCGTGCTCGACCATATCGATCTCGACGTCTACCGCGGCGAAATCCTCGGCTTCGTCGGCGGTTCGGGCGCCGGCAAATCAGTGCTCATGCGCACCATTATCGGGCTGTTGCCGAAGCGCGAGGGCACGATCAAGGTATTCGGCGTCGATCTTGCGGCGGCCACCGACGCCGGGCGCCAGGCGGTCGAGCGGCGCTGGGGCGTGCTGTTCCAGCAGGGCGCGCTGTTTTCCTCGCTCAGCGTGCGGGAAAACCTGCAGTTCCCGATCCGCGAATATCTCAAGCTGTCGCAGCATCTGCTCGACGAATTGGCCATCGCCAAGCTCGAAATGGTCGGGCTCGACGCCAGCGTCTTGGAGAAGTTCCCCTCCGAATTGTCGGGCGGCATGACCAAACGCGTGGCTTTGGCGCGCGCGCTCGCGCTCGATCCGGAAATCGTCTTCCTGGACGAGCCGACGTCCGGCCTCGATCCGATCGGCGCGGGCGATTTCGACACGCTGATCATGACGCTGCAGCGCACCTTGGGGCTGACCGTGTTCATGGTGACCCATGACCTAGACAGCCTGCATACGGCCTGCGACCGCATCGCGGTTTTGGCCGACGGCAAGGTCATTGCGGCGGGAACGATGGACACCATGCTGGCGTCCACCCATCCGTGGCTGCGGGCCTATTTCCACGGCAAGCGGTCGCGGGCTGGCCATCTCGAAGCGTTGAGCGTTTAGCTGGAGTTGCGTGATGGAAACCAGAGCTAATTACGTGGTGATCGGGCTGTTCACGCTGGGCGTCGTGCTCGGCGTGTTCGGATTCGTCTACTGGTTCCAGAACATCGGCGGCACCGGCGAGCGCGCCTACTACAGCGTGGTGTTCGACGGATCGGTTTCCGGCCTGCGCACCGGCGCCACGGTGCTGTTCAACGGCATCCGCGTCGGCGAAGTCACCGATCTCAAGCTCAACCCCAAGCGGCCGAAGCAGGTGATCGCCGTCATTTCGATCGAGAAGTCGGTGGCGGTGCGCAAGGACACCGAGGTCGGCCTGGAATTCCAGGGCCTCACCGGCATCGCCTCGGTGTCGCTGAAGGGCGGCGATTCGGCGGCGCCGGCGCTGGTCGGGTCGAAGGAGAATCCGCCGCTGCTCGCGGCGGCGCCGGGCGCGGCGCTCGACGTCACGCAAGGCGCGCGCGATACGCTGCACCGGGTCGACGAACTCATCGAGCAGAACCAGGAGGCCTTCCACAACGCGCTGGTCAATCTCGACAAGTTCAGCCAGACGCTGGCGCGCAATTCCGAGCGCATCGACAAGATCACCGAGGGCTTGCAGAACCTCGCCAGCGGGCCGGACGGCAAAGGCGGCGAGCTCTTCGAAGCGGTGCATTCGATCCGCACGCTGTCCGATCATCTGGATCAGCGCACCGAAGAGATCACCAAAGGCATCACGACGTTCACCGCCACCGGCACCAAGCAGCTCAACTCGATCGGCGCCGACGCTCACCGCATGATGGGCGAGGTCGAGCGGACGGTGAAAAACATCGACCGCAATCCGAGCCGCCTGCTGTTCGGCGGCGCGCCGGCGCCCAAGTAAGCGGCGTCAGTTCGCGCCGCTGCCGACCGTCGAGGGCACCAGCGCCGCCGGATCGAGCACGACCACCTCGGTCTCGCTGTCTTCCAGCTTGCGCCGGAACACGATCCAGTAGGCGATGGCCGCGAGCACCGGCACGCAGGCGAGCGACGCGATCGTGTCGTTGGTCGACAGCAGCGTCACCAGCGCAATCGCCGCCAGCGCCAGCCGGATGCCGCGATCCATCAGCGGTTTGCTGGAGAACGTCGCTTGCAGACTGAAGGTGATGCCGAGCGTCGAGGTGCCGATCAGCAGCGCGGCGAAAAACTGTTGCACGCCCGGAACGATCACGAGTTCGGGGTGGACGAAGACGCCGGCCATCAGCGTGAACAACGACACGCAGATCTGCACCGACCGCCACAGCGTCGTATAGAACGACGCGCCGGCGATCTTCGAGGTGATCGCCGCGGTGATCGAGGTCGGCGGCGTCAACTCGCCGAACACGCCGATGAAGAAGGCGAAGAAATGGATCACCCAAGGGTTGACGCCGACATGCATGAACGGCGGGGCGATCACGATGGCGACCAGGATGTAGACCGGAGCCGGCGGCAGGCCCATGCCCAAGATGGCGCCGAAGACGAAGGCCATCAGCACCATGGCGGTCATGTTGATGCCGGCGGCGTCGATCAGCAGGAAGCCGAGCTTGGTCGGCACGCCGGTGATCACCAGCGCGCCGGTCAGGATCGCCAGCGTCGCCAGCAGCATGGCGATGTCGGAAATCATCTCGATATAGGAATCGAGCACGCGCTGGAGCGGCCGGATGAATTCGGCGAACGACCAGCGCCCCGGCCCCAGCAACGATGCGACATGAATGGCGGTCAGCGCGGTGCCGGCAATGCAGAACATGTAGAGCGCGGCGAACATCGGGGCGAGGAAGATGATCGCCATCAGGCTGACCAGGCCGCCGACCACCACCACGAAGGCGCCGAGATTGACCCTGTCGCGCCAGGTGAGCTTTTCGGCATTGGGATTGACGACCAGGCGGGTGCGGTAGTGGATCGCCAGCAGATAGACCGACACCGAGACCGAAATATAATAAATCAGCGCCGGCACCCAGCCGCGCGCCACCACGTCGAAATAGTCGACGCCGAGGAACTCGGCCATCAGGAAGGCGGCGATGCCCATCACCGGCGGCATCAGTTGTCCGCCCATCGACGAGGCGTTTTCGATCGCCGCCGCGGTCGCCGGCGGCAGGCCGGCGCCGATCATCGCCGGGATGGTGGCCGAGCCGACGGTGATGGAATTGGCGGCACCCGAGCCGCTGACGGTGCCGATGGCCATCGAGCCGATCACCGCCGACTGCGGAATGGCGTGATGCGAGCGGATGGCGATGCGCTTGGTCGCGCGCAAGAGCGAGTCGACGCAGCCGAAGCCGCGCAACAGGCTCAGCACCAGCAGGAACGAGCCGATCACGGTGAGCGCGATCTGCGGCAGGCGCGAGAAGATGCCGGTCTCCATCTCGACGCTGCTGGCGGAGATCACGCGCTCCCAGGACAGGCCCGCATGGTAGAACATGCCGGGCACCACATAGCCGTACACGGCGTAGAGAATGAGGATGATGTTCAAGATGAACAGCGGGACGTGGCGCTTGCGCGAATATTCGATGATCAGCAGCGTCATCACGCCGCCGACGACCAGGTCCTGCGTATCCCACATGCCCGAGCGCTCTTCGCCGAGCGACATGTAATTCGTGTGCATGTAGTAGGCGCAGTACAGCGCGAAGCTGCAATAGGCCGCGGCGATCGCATAATTCGCGAGCGGCGGAAGCTTGGGATAGAAGTCGTTCGTGCGCAGCGCGTGCAGCGTGAACAGCACGAAAGCGACCGGGATCATGGCCATGGCGAGCAGCGTCGGCCCGCCGATGCCGGTCCAGTAGTAGTAGAACATGAATAGGAAGAACGCGACCGAGGAGGCGTAATAGACAAAGTTGAGCGCGAGCGGCGGACGGTATTGCGACGGGGTATTGATCATGGCGGACCCATTTGGTCGGTCTGAACTTATGAGAGGCGGGCGCAATCGCGCGCCCGCCCCGGATTCAGTTCGGTCAAGAGGCCTGGCCCTTACATCGTCGCCTTAGCGACGTTGGCATCCCACTTGCTGTCCCACTGGCCCTTTTCCTTGAGGTACTTGGCAAGGCCGGGGTGGATGGGGACCAGGTTCCAGGTCGATTCCAGCGCCGCCTTCTGGAATTCGGCCATCTTGCCGCCGGCGATTTCGCGGAAGCTCGGATCGAGTTTGCCGAGTTCGTCGGCGTGCTTCTCGATGATCTTGAGCATCTTGTACATCTCGTCGGTCGAGACGTTGAGGCCGAGGTCGAAGCCCCAATAGAACGGCAGCAGCGTGATTTTCTTCACGTAATCTGCCTTCTTATGGAAGTTTTCCGGGTCGACCTGCACGGTGCCGAAGCCCTTCGCCTTCATTTTGGCGAGTTCATCCGGGCTCGGATTGAGCGCGGCCCAGTCGACCGCGAGCGAGGCTTCCGAAATCCACGGCGCCGGGGTCTTGCCGCCGGCGGCGTAGATGATCATGGCGTCGATCGAGCCGGCATTGAGCTGTGAGCCGGCGGTGGACAGATCGACCTGCTTGTAGATGTGCTTGACGCCGGCCGCGGCCATGGCGTTTTCGAGATGCTTGCGCGTGTCGAACGGCAGCGGGCCCGTGTACACGTTCTTGCCGGTGAGATCTTCCCACTTCTTGATCTTGTCGCGGTTGCTGGCCTTGATCGCCAGGCCGACGTCGAGCGTGTAGCACCAGAACGACTGGACCGGCTGAACCTTGATGTGCGACTTGAAGCCCTTGAAGCGGCCGATGTCTTCCGACATTTCCCGCAAGGCCACGTCGGAGCCGTAATAGCCGTCGATTTCTCCGGTGGCAAAACCCTTCACGGTGCCGACGGCGCCCGGATAGGGCAGCACCGTGATGCGGTACTCCGGCATTTCCTTGTTCAGGATATCGGCGAGCACGATGAGCGCTTTGCCGCCCGAGGAGCCGACCGGGCCGGTGCCCCACTTGATATCTTTCGGCTCGGAGCGAGCCGCTGTGCTGGACAGGCCGATCAGGCCGAACGTAAACGCCGCAAAAACAAATGCGGCAAGGCCTCGTGCAGCGAGTGCACGTGCCGAATGAACACGCGTGAGCATGGCTTTTCCTCCCAGAGTAGCCGTTTTCGCCAATGGCGCTCAGCAATGAACGCCGGTTTTCACCTCCGAGCCGCCGTCGTGCATTGGCGGTGGCAGATATTTTTTTAGTTCCACTCTTCGTGTCTTCGTCTTCTTGCTTTTATTGACTTTTATTGGCCGCCGACATCGCCCCCACAGCGAAAGCGGCAGGCAGCAATATCCGATAGTTGGCCGTCCGAGGCAAACTGAAATTTGGCGTTGAAAACGGCTAAATGGCCGCAGGCGGGCCCGTTTCCGGGCCGCGCCTAAATAACGATCAGCCGATCGCCACGGGGTTTAGTCGAAGCGCCCGGCCGCATGCGCGAGCATGGTGTAGACCTTGCCGGTCTCCGAGGTGAGGTAGGTGCGCGCCATCACCTGGCCGCGGTCGTCGCGCGCGACCTCTTCGAGCAGCCGCTCGAACTCGCCGATATAGCGGTCCACCGTCTGCTTGAATTCGCGGTCGCTGCGGTACTTCTTGCGGATCTCGTCGAACGCCTGCTGGCCCTGCAAGGTGTAGAGCCGGCGGGTGAACACGTTGCGTTCGCCGCGCTTGTAGCGGTCCCACAGATCGGCCGCCGCGTCGTGATCGATCATGCGGGCGATGTCGACCGATAGCGAATCGAGCGACTCGATGCTGTGGCGGGGCGAGCGCTCTTCCGGTCCGTAACCCGGCTCGCGCGGCAAATCGCGCGCCAGGTCGCGTGGCAATTCGCGTTGCGTCTCGCGCGGCAGGTCGCGCGTCGGCTCGCCTTCGGAAGCGCGGTTGAGCAATTCGGTGAGCCAGCCGCGCGTCGCCGCCGATGGCGCCTGGGTGAGCGAGGCGGGCTCGGCGCGCCGCGGCGCCGGCGCGAAGCTGCCGACGTCGGTACGCGGCGCGGGTGTGCGCGGCGGCGGCGGGGGCGGCGCCTCGTTGCGCGCGGCGACGACCGGCACCGGAGCTTCCTCGCGCGCCGGCCGCCGCTGCGGCTCGACCGCGTCGAGATTGCGGCCGTGACGGGCGACGATGCGGTTGAGCTCCGCCAGCGCCTCGATCTGGTCGACGATGACGCGGCGCATCTGCGCGGCGCTTTCGGCGGTCTCCTGCGGCAATTCGAACATGCCGCGGCGCAACTCGGCGCGCGTGGCGTCGAGTTCGCGGTGCATTTCGGTGCGCGTGCTTTCGAGCTCGCGCCGCATTTCGGCGGCCATCTGTTTCATGCCCTGCACGGTCTCGGCGAAACGCTCGTTGGCGTCGCTGAACACGGCATGGGTGTCGCCGGCGGTCTGCTCGAAGATGGAACGCATCGCTTCGGCGGTAAGCCGGCGCTCGGCCTCGGCCTGCTCGCGCACGCGCTCGTACTGCTCGCCGATCGCGCGCGTGCCTTCGGCGCCGCTCTCCGACACCAGACGCGCCAGGTTCTCGGCGCCTTCGCGCGCCTGCTCGTACTGCTCGCTGATCGCGCGGCCGCCCTCGGCGGTCGATTCCGACACCACGCGGGCGATGTCGCGCGCGCGGGCGGCCGCCGCCTCGAGCGATTCGTCGAGCAGGCTGGAGAAGCGCTTGAGCCGCTGATCGAGGTCCTCGGTGCGGGTGTCGAGCGTGGCGACCAGCAATTCGATCGTGACCCGGCGCTCGTTGACGCCGTCCTCGGTGCGTTTGTTGCTGCGCTCGATCTGCTCGGCGGTGCCGGCGAGATCGCGGCCGTGGGCTTCGAACTGGGTGGCGATCTGCGCGAGATCGGTGACCGCCCGCGTGGTGACTTCGCGGAAATCGGCGACGTTGGTTTCCACGCGGTCGGTGACGGCGCCGGTCGCGCTGGTGACCTCGGTCATGGCGTTGACGAATTCCGATACGCGCAGCACCAGCGTGTTCTCGAGCGCGCTCATGTTGGCATGCGAGCCGGTCAGCACTTCCTGCAACATGATGTTGGCTTCGCGCAGCCGCTCGAACAAAGCGGTGGTGTCGGCGCGCAGCATGTTGTGCGTTTCCATCATCTCGCTGACGGTGGCAGTCGCGGTCGACTTCGAAAGTTCGATCGCCTTCTGCGCGGTGTTGTGCAGATCGTCGAGCGAGCGGTTGACCGACTTGGTGGCGGCGTCGCCGGCGTCGGAAATCATGCGCGTGATTTCGGCGCCGTTGTCCATGACCGCGCGCGTGAAGCCGAGACCCTTGTCCTCGATCGACTTCAACGCCTCGTCGGTGGCCTTGCCGACGTCGCTGGCGAATTGCTGGCCCTTTTGGGTGATGGCGGCGAGCACGCTGCCGCTCTTGTCGGACAGGACGTTCGCCATCTCGTTGGTGCGCTGGCTGACCGCGTTCGTGATCTCGTCGGCCTTGCCGGTGATGGTACGGGCGACCTCGGCGCTGACGTCCAGCAGCTTGCGCTCGACGTCGCCGGCGCTGCTGCGCAGCGTTTCGCTGGTGGACAGGGCGAGCTGGCCGATCGAGCGTTCGGCGTCCGCCGATTGGGTCTTGATCGACTGGCCAAGCTGTTCCAGGCGCTCATGCAGCGAGTCGGCGGCCGCCTTGGTGCGGACTTCGAGCGCATTGGTGACGGTCTCGGCGCGGCCGACCAGCAGGTCCTCGAAGCGCTGCACGCGCGTATCGAGCGTATCGGCGACTTCGAGAGCGCGCGTGCCGAGCGTCTGATCGATCTGCGCGATTTTGGCGCTGATCGCATCCGCGACTTCCGCGCCGCGCGCCGTGATGGTGCCGCTCACCGCGCCGATGCGGCCGTCGAGGGTGTCGACGACCAGCTTGCCGCCGTCGGTCAGGCGGGCGGTGAAGTCGGATACGCGGGTGGCGAGGGTCTCCTCGAACTGCGAAAGCCGCACGTCGACCGAGCCGGTGATCTCGCCGGCGCGGCCGGTCAGGCGCTGGTCGAACGTGTCGACGTAATTGCGCATCGCCTCGGACACATCCTGGGTGCGCTGGCCGAGCCGCTCGACCAGCTCGCCGCCGTAAGTCTTCACGGTGCGGTCGAACTCGGCCATGTGGCGGGTGATCAGGCTGCCGAGCGTGGTGGAATCGCGCGAGATCTTCTCGGTGAGCGCGGTGCCGCCGTGGTTGAACATGTCCTCGAAGGCTTGCAGCCGCGTGGCCAGCATTTCCTTGACCGCTTCGCCGCGGTTGCTGAGCAACTGCGCCAGGGATTCGGCGGTTTGCTGGAAATTTTTGGCCACCGCATCGCCGCGGCTGACCATCGTATCGGTGATGCGCGTGCCGGTTTGTTCCAGCTTGGCGACCACGTCGCTGCCGTGCTGGCCCAGGTCGTGCGCCAGGGCGTCGCCGGCCGAACGCAGCGCGGTGTTCACATCCTCGGCGCGGGCGGCAATGGTTTGCGCCATTTGGCCGCCGGTCTGGGTGAGGGTGTCGTTGAAAGCTTGCGAGCGGCTCGCCATGGTTTCGATGGTGGCGGCGGCATTCTGCGCGAAGCCCTGCGCGACCTGGTCGAGCCGGGCGGTCATCATCTGCTGCAGCCGCACGGCCATGTCGGCGAATTCGTCGTGCACGTTTTCGGATTTGAAGCTGAGGCTGGCCGTGAGGCGGTCGCTGGCCGACGCGATGGCGGTGCTGGCGCGGTCGCCGGTGGTCTCCAGCCGGTCGAGCAAAGTCGAGCCGCGTTCGGTCAGCGTGTCGATCATGCTGTCGCCGACGTGGCCGAGCGCGAGGGTGATGTGCTCGCCCTTCTCGGTCAGCGAACGGGTGACGCGTTGCGCGACGTCGCTGACCTTGTCGGCGACCAGGTCGCCGACCGAGGTGATGTCGTGCGACAGATCGAGGTGCACGCTGGAGATGGCGTTGCGCACGTGCTCGGCCTGATTGACCAGCATCTCGCGCTGGTTGGTGAGTTCGCTGAGCATGTCGCGGATGCGCACTTCGTTGTCGTTATAGGCGCGCTCGAGCGCGGAAACTTCGTTGTGCACCAGCAATTCCAGCTCGGCCGCGCGCGCGAGCGCGCGCTCGACGCCGTCGCCCATGGCGGCGACTTCGCGGCGGATGGCCTGGCCGACGGTCACGATCTGCTCGCGCGCCGCGGTCTCCGGCTGCGTCAGCCGCATCGCCACCTCGGCCATGGTCTCGGCGACCACGCGCATGTCCTGCGAACGGCGGAACATATAGGCGAGCACGTAGAAAGAGATCACCGGCACGACGATGGCGCAGACGAGCCCGACCACGGCGGCAATGCCCAAGCGCGGGGTCGCGAACAGCGCCTGCAACTGGCCGCTGAACAGCGACGCGGTGGCGAGGCAGCCGGCGGTCCAGGCTACGGCGGCGGCGCTGGCGACGATAAAGGGCGTGCGCGCCGGGCGGCTATGCATCGCCTGCAGCATCCGGCCGAGATTGGCGCGGTCGTCGTTGGCGGCTTGGCGCGGCAGTGCTGGCTTGTCGGAATCCCAGGTTTCCGGCTGCGGCTCCTCGTGGGTCAGTTCGGCGTCCGCCGGCGGCGGGGTTTGCGCTTGTTCGCTGGCTGCGTCGGGGAAGGCAGGCGGCGCGGCGCGGCGCTCGGTTTGCCCGGCGCTATGCTCGCCCTGTCCGGTGGCAAGCGCGTCCCGGATCGCCTGGAGCGCGTCTTCGGTTGGATCCGAGGATTTCTGCGGGATATTCGCCATTCGCTGGTCGCCTCGTCGTTACGCCTGACAATTGCGGCCCGAACCGTCCCTTGGGCGGGTCGCGCCACGAGCGCGGTAACCTTCGGAGCCGCGGCTGCCGCAGGTATGCTTAAATCGCTGGCCGCCCATCCTATCGGCTTGGCATTACGAAAGAAACCGCGTCGGTAAGGACTTTTTCATCATCGTTAATTTCGATTAACCATCGCTATTTCAGCGCCTTCGGCGCCGGATTACAGCGCGTATTAACTACGCCGCACGGAGAGCCACGAAACTCGCCCCCGAACCGCCGCGTATTTACCGAGTTTTGGGCACAGCCAGGGCAAACTCCCCGTCATCATGAGGGGCCACAGAGCCCCGGGGGAGGCCCACATGGCGCAACTCGCCACCAAGACCATCGAGCAGGAGCCGGCGGTGCCGGCCGCCGCGATTGACCGCGGCCAGCTCGCGCGCATGACCTTCGGCGACCGCAGTCTCGAGCGGGAGGTCCTGCAACTGTTCGACCGGCAAGCCGTTCTGTTGCTCGCGCGCATGCATGGCGGAGAGCCGGGGGTGATCGGTTCGCTGGCGCATACGCTGCGCGGCTCGGCCGCCAGCATCGGCGCGGAAAACGTCGTGCGCGCCGCCCAAGCGGTCGAACTGGCGGCCGGTCGCGGCGGACCGCGATGGCGCTTTGGATGGCCTCGCCATGGCCATCGACGAAGCGCGCATGGCGATCGCCGACATACTAGCTGCGCATTGAAGGGATAGCGCGTCCGCCGGAATGACTATATACGGGGCGCCGCTCAGCGCTAATTCCGGCGCGAATTCCCGCACCCGTCAGTCATGCCGAAGATCACTTACATCGATTCCACCGGAACTTCTCGCACGGCCGTAGGCGAGGTCGGCGCGACCGTCATGGAGACGGCGATCCGCAACAATATTCCCGGCATCGAGGCGGAATGCGGCGGCGCCTGCGCCTGCGCCACCTGTCACGTCTATGTCGACGAAGCCTGGCGCGAGAAGACCGGCGAGCCCTCGCCGATGGAAGAGGACATGCTCGACTTCGGCTACGACGTGCGGCCGAATTCGCGGCTGTCGTGCCAGATCAAGGTGTCGGACGAGCTCGACGGGCTGGTCGTGCGCACGCCGGAAAAGCAGGCGTAACGCCTGCGCGACGAACTGGATTGCCGGCTCAGTTGAACCGGTAGTTCAGCCCGCTGCGCAGGATGTGCGTCCGGAAGGTGACGTTTTCCGATACGGTCGTGCCGCCGAAGAAGGGCTCGGTGAAGCCCTGGCCGCTGCCGAGATCGACATAGAGATATTCGAGCTTGGCGCTCCAGCGATTGTCGATCCTGGCTTCGATGCCGGCGCCCGCGGTCCAGCCGGCCCGCGTGACGGTGCCGGAGCCAGTGAGCAGTGAGACTTGGTCGCCTTCCGAGACGTTCAATGAACCGACCGCGAGGCCGCCCGTCACATAGGGCAGCAAGCGGTCCCAGGCGACGCCGACGCGCGCACGCGCGGTCCCCAGCCAGCGTAGCTTGCTGCTGCAGTCGCCGAGGGAACTGAGGACGCCGCAGGGCGGCACCGTCAAACCGTCGCCGCTGGTCGCGCCTTTGATCGTGGAATAATCGAGGTCGCCTTCGAGGCCGTAGACGACGCCGGTGCGCTGCCAATTGTAGCCGACGGTGGCGCCGAAGACTCCGCCGCCGACGTCAAACTTGCCGCGGTCGAACAGGATGTCGGATTGCGAGGCCATTCCGGCGCCGCCGCCGTAATTGAGGCCGGCATAAAGCCCGCCCCAGTTCCACGGCCCGGCGCTTGGCCCGGGATTGGGCGGCAGGAACGGCACAAGCGAAGGGCCGGCGTCGAATTTGTAATTGAGCCCGGCGCGCACAATGTGCACCTGCATGCGCACCAACTCGTCGGCCGAGCCGAAGCCGAATTGGTCGACGAAGGCGAGCCCGTCGCGCAGATCGGCATAAAGATACTCGACCTTCGCGCTCCAATGCGGATCGATCATGGCTTCGACGCCGCCACCGGCGGTCCAGCCGTAATGGAATTCGGCGCCCGATCCGTTCACGCCATTAATGGCCGTGTCGCCTTCCTTGCCGTGCAGATAGCCCCAGGCCATGCCGCCGGTCACATAAGGCAGCCAGCGGTCGACGGCATAGCCGAGCCGCAGCCGGCTGGTGCCGAAGGCTTGCAACGTGGCCTCGCAATGCGACGGAGCGCCGCCGCACGGGCCGCCTAAGCCAGTCGCGCCGTCGGTCGAGCCGTGGATATTGCTCCAGGCGGCGTCGCCCTCGAAGCCGACGACCGTGTTGCCGATTTGCCAGTTATAGCCCCAGGTCGCACCGGCGAGACCGCCGGACACGTCGTACCAGCCGGTGTCGAACGGCGAACCGTCGGTTTGGCCCGCGCGGCCCCAGCCGGCGCCGGCCTGAATGCCGGCATAAAACCCGGTCCAGTCGGGCGCGCGCACCGCGGGCGCGGCCTTGAGCGGGAGCTTCGGCAGATCGGCGGATTGCGCCGCCGTCACGCCGACAAGGCCGGCGAGGCCGACCGCAAATAACAACGTCGATTTGTTCATCATGCCCACCACGATCCGCGAATTATCGCAAACATGGCGTGGCCTGTCATGCGCCTGCAAGCGTTAAATCGCGGCACCGGATCGTGCCTTTGGCGCTTTTTAAGGCCTTGCGGGCGGCGCGGGATCGGCACACATCGGGACTATTCCCGTGCGTGAAAGGGCGCCGATGGCGAAAGCCGCTATCAAAACCACCTGCTGCATCGCCGGCGGGGGACCTGCCGGAATGATGCTCGGCTTTTTGCTGGCGCGCGCCGGCGTGCCGGTGGTGGTGCTGGAGAAGCACGCCGATTTCCTGCGCGATTTTCGCGGCGACACCATTCATCCATCGACGCTGGAACTCATGCATGAACTCGGTCTGCTGGACGAGTTCCTCAAGCTGCCGCATTCGCGCGTCGCCCGGCTGAGCGGACAGGTCGGCGGCACTACGATTGCGCTGGCCGACCTCAGCCACCTGCCGACGCGCTGCAAATTCATCGCGCTGATGCCGCAATGGGACTTCCTCGATTTTCTGGCGGCGCACGGCAAGATCTACCCGGCCTTCGATCTGCATATGAAGACGGAGGCGGCCGATCTGATCGAGGAAGGCGGCCGCGTTGTCGGCGTGCGGGCGAAATCGCCGGACGGCGAGATCGAGATCCGCGCCGATCTGACGGTGGGCTGCGACGGCCGCCATTCGACGCTGCGCGAGCGCGCCGGTTTTCAGGTCGAGGACATCGGCGCGCCGATGGACGTGCTCTGGTTCCGTCTGTCGCGGCGCGAAGACGACACCAGCGAGACCTTCGGCCATATGGAAGCCGGCCGCATGCTGGTCATGCTCAACCGCGCCGACTATTGGCAATGCGCCTATGTGATCCCGAAAGGCGGCATCGATAACGTGAAGACCAACGGCCTGGAAGCGTTTCGCGATTCTATCGCCTTCATGTCGCCGTTCCTGCGCGACCGCTTAGGCGAGATCAAAAGCTGGGACGACGTGAAGCTGCTGACGGTGGCGATCGACCGGCTGTCGCGCTGGCACCGGCCGGGGCTGCTGTGCATCGGCGATGCGGCGCACGCGATGTCGCCGATCGGCGGCGTCGGCATCAATCTCGCCATTCAGGACGCGGTGGCCGCGGCCAATATCCTCGCCGCACCGCTGGCGGAAGGCCGCGTCACCGATGCGTTGCTCGACGCGGTGCAGCGGCGGCGCACCATGCCGATGCGCGTGATCCAGTGGCTCCAGGTGCAGATCCAGAACAATGTGCTGAACCCGGTGCTCAAGAGCACCGCGCGGCCGAAGCCGCCGTTCGCAGCCAAACTGTTGAACTGGTTTCCGCTGCTGCAACGTTTGCCGGCGCGCATCATCGGTCTCGGCGTGCGGCCGGAGCACGTGCGCACGCCGCAGGCGAAGCCTTAAGACTTCATCCCCGCCGGCGCGACCTGTGACGAGGTGAGCCCCATCTGGTCGAAGGCCTGGCGCACCAGGCCGGAGGCTTTCGCCTCCTCGATGAAATCGGTGACGTAGGCGAGCGCTTGCGGGCGCCCCTTCGGCACCGCGACCGAGGTGGTCGAATTCAAAAAGCCGCCGTCGAGAATGTGCGAGCCCGGCACCTTGGGCGCGAGCCCCGTCAATGACTCGCGCGAGAACGCCAGTGCGTCGACGTCGCCGGCTTTCAGTGCGGCGACCGCCGCATCGGTCTTGTCGAAACTGACATGGGTCGCGTTCGGCGCCGTCTTGTTGGAGGTGCGGAAGGTCGCGGTGTTGGCGACGCCGCCGATGCGCACGCCGGCAGCGTTGGCCGCCGCGACCGAAGCGATTTTGCCGCTCGGCCCGACCAGATAGGTGCTCTGCAGCAGGTGATAGGCGTTGCCGAAGTCGACGAATTTCTTGCGCTCCTCGTCGACCGGCAGAAAGGCCACGTCCCATTTGTTGTCGGCGGCCGAATTCTGGATTTCGCCGGAGCCGTTATGGATCACCAATTCGGCCGGCACGCCGAGCTTCTTGGCGAGCGCGTTGCCGAGGATCACCGCAACGCCGCGATAAGTCCCGGCTTCGTCCTTGACGGCGAATTGCGCGGACGGCGCCGGCGCGATGGCGATGGCGATGCGTAGTTTGCCGGTGGGGGCGAGTTGAGCGGCAGGATCGGGCATTGCAATGAGTTCCTTGTTTACTTTGTAGCTACTTGGCAGCCGGCGCCACGGTCGCCGTCTGGTTGCTGCGCTTGAGCGCCTCGGCGACAAAGCCGGAGGCTTTCATTTCCTCGACGAAGGCGCGCAAATAGGCGGCCCCGGCCGGGCGGCCTTTGGGCATGCCCATGGCCTGCTGGATTTCCTGGAAATGCCCGTCCATCACCCGCATGTCCGGATGGTCCTTGGCATAGGCGACCAGCGGCTGCTTCACCCCGGCCGCGACTTCGAGCTTGTCGTTGATGAACATGTCGATCATGGCGCGCCCGCCGCCGACCGGCGCGCGCACGATGGTGGCGTGCTTGATGGTGCGCGTCAGGTAGAGATCGTAGGCCGACTTGAGGCCGACCGCGATGCGCACGCCCTCACGGTCGACGTCGGCGATCGTTTTCAGCGGCGAGTCGTTGCGCACCATGTAGGTGCCCTCGATGATGACGTAGGGCGCGCTGAACTCGATGACGGAAGCGCGCACCGGCTCGATGGCGACAAAGGCGATGTCCCAGTTGCCGCTGGCCGCGTCGTCGAACACCTTGCCGGCGGCGTTGTAGGGGATCAGTTCGACCGGCACGCCCAGCCGGCGCCCGAGCTCGCGCGCGAGATCGGGCGTGATGCCCTTGGGCTGGCCGGTGGCCTCGTCCTTCTGCGCCAGCACCGAATTGCCGAGATTGATCGCGGCGCGCAGCTTGCCGGTGGGCGCCAGGTCCTTGAGCGCGTCCGCCACGGCGGCGGCGGAAAATCCCCCGGTCAATGCGGCGGCCAGCAGGGCCGTATGCAGGATGGATATGGTCATGGCCGGATCGCCCCCAATCGTCATGCGCAAAGTCTAGGTCAATTCGCCAGGCGGCCCAAGGCGGTCCGCTCGCGTCCGCGCGAGCGAGGCCAGTATGACCACAAAGACGGCAAGCCAGACGACGCGCGCGCCATAGCGGTCGTGTGGATTGGCCAGCGCGCCGCAGACGAAGGCGTTGCCGAGCAAAGTGAGCGTGACCGTGGCGGCGAGTTCGCCGACGGCGGCGGGAAGCATCTTGCGCCAGGCCAGCCAGACGATGACCGGCAGCAGCGCCATCGCGATCAGCGCCAGCGGATAGTGCAGGTCATTGATGGCGGTGAACGACAGGCCGCCATGCTGCTGGCGCGCCGCGCGCATGGCCGGGGCGAGCTGCGGCGTGTATTTGTCGACGATGGCGTAAGTGTGCCAGATGATGTTGAGCACGCCTTCGCCGGTACGCACGTCGATCAATTGCTTGGCGGTGGCGACCGCGGCGGTCTTGATTTGCAGACCGGGATAATCGATCAGGCATCCAACCGCGATCTTTTCCATTTCATCGTCGAGGCCGGCGAACCGGCCGAGCCTGTCGAACAGGTCGCTGCCCCAGAACCACACGTCGGCATCGTTGGGGAGCTGGTCCTTGTAGGCGCACAAGCGCAGCGCCGGATCGGGGCAATGCTGGTCGAGATATTTCTTGACGATGCCGTCTTGCAGCATGCGCCCGAACGAGAGCGCGAAGCCGCCCGGCGTCCAGGCCAGGCGCTTGGCGACGATGGCGTCGCCGGCAAACACCAGCACGGCGCCGAGCGCGAGCGCCAGCACGCCGTGCCCGAGACGCGCGAGCGACAGGCGCTGGCGATCGATCAGCCAGAGCACGGCGGCGACGATCACGAGCCCGATCAACACCGCGATGGTCGCGCTATGGGTGGCGGCGGAAACCGCGATCAGGACAATGAGCGCGACGCGCTCCCAGCCTTGCAGGCTGCCGCCGCGCAGCAGCACGAGATAAAGCGCCAGCACGCCGAGCCCGCAGAAAATGTCGGTGAGCAGGATCGAGGTCAGCCAGGGCAGGGTGGTGAGCGCGCAAAGCACCGCGACGACCCTCAGCAGCAGGAGCGGCCGCCGTCCGAGCCCATGCGCGCGCAAGGTGAGCGCGAGGATCCAGACCGTGAGCGCCGATTGCAGCAGCAGCACCGGCCAGAACGCCAGCGGCGCGCCGGCATTGAGGATGAGGCCGTAGAGCACGGCGCGGCTCGGCACCAGCGTGCCCTCGTACCAGCGCGCCAGATAGCCGCCGGTGTCCCATTGCAGCAGCGCAAAGCCGTTCCACAGCGCCGGCGCAATGAGCAGGGCAATCGACAATAGAATGGCTAGCGCCCAGAGGGCGCGGTCGCGGCGCGGCATCGGAAATCCCCGGCAGTGCCGCCTTGTTAGCGGCTTGGCGCGGGCGCGCCTAGGGGCGAATCCTCACGGCGGCGTTTTGGAACGCCGGCGGCGCCACCAGCGGTGGCTTGCCCGCACGGCGCGCGCCTTGGGCGCTACTTCCAGGCGCATGAAAGCGGCGCGCGCCTTGAATTCATCGAACCGCGTGCTGGTGAACTGCGCCGGCACGATGCGCATGATTTTTTCGATCTGCCGCCACAGGATCAGGGTGTGCACCGGCGAGGCCAGCGCCGCCTGGCGGAAGAGCGTCTCGTCGTAACCGAGGATTTTCTCGCCGAGCTCGCACCAGGCCTCATAGATCGGCGTCAACGGATTGCCGAGCGGCACCTGGATGTAGGCGAGCGGCGGCAGCGTCTCGATTTTGTCCGCCCGCTTGAAGCGGCGAACCAGCCTGGCCGAGTTGAACATTACCAAATGCAGCCACTCGTGCAGCAACGTGATGCCGAGCTCGCGGCCGAGTTGGCGGTCGGGCCTATAGAGCACGACAAGGTCGGTCAGGGTGGCATGGCCGAGGCTGTAGAAATCGTGCCCGGTGAGCTTGCGCACCCAGGGGTCGAGCACGGCCGCTTCGTCGCTCAGGTGCAGCCGGCGCACGAGGCGCGGATCGGGCAATTCGCGCAACAGCGCCAGCGTCTCGGCGGCGTCGATGCGCTGGTAGCTGGGCGCTTGCGCGGGGATTTCGATGCGGGTGCGGCAACCGGCGACGTGATAGACGTGCACCAGGCCGGGCCGGTGGTCGACCGCCCCGAGCGCAAAGGCCTTCAGGCTGTCATAGGGCTCGGCGTCGTCGGCGGCGACGAAATTGGTGATCTCGCGGCAGTCGACGCGGGAGAAACCTTCCGGCAGCGGCGGGGCCGGTACGTGCGCCGTGCGGCGCCCGATCTTGCCGCCGACGCGCGGCATGCCGCGGTTGGCGATCGCGTTGGCCGCGAGCGCCGCGACGATAATAAGAAGGAGAAAAGCAATGAGGTAGGGCTGGGCCCGGTCGTACAGGGCGGAAGCCTGGTCGAGTAGGGCGATAGCCTGATCGAGCATCGGCGGCTTTCAGTCCGGAGCCGTGCGGCGGCAGGCGCTTGACGGCAGCGCGCGGAGGGCGAATTCTCGGAGCCATGTTCGTCAATTTTTTTCAGGAACTCAAATCGGCCGGCGTGCCGGTGACGCTGCGCGAGTACCTGACGCTGATGCAGGCGATGCAGGCCGACTTGGCCTCCCGCCGCGTGGAGGATTTCTACTACCTGTCACGCGCGACGCTGGTGAAGGACGAGCGCAATCTCGACAAGTTCGACCGCGTCTTCGGTCACGTGTTCAAGGGGCTGGAGAGCCTAGGCGATGCGGCGGAAGCGGACATTCCAGCCGAGTGGCTGAAGAAGCTGGCCGACAAATATCTCACCGAGGAAGAAAAGAAGCAGATCGCGGCCATGGGCGGCCTCGACAAGCTGCTTGAGGAACTGAAAAAGCGGCTGGCCGAGCAGAAAGGCCGTCACCAGGGCGGCTCGAAATGGATCGGCACCGGCGGCACCTCGCCGTTCGGCAATGCCGGCTACAACCCCGAAGGCATCCGCATCGGCGGCGAGAGTACGCATCGCCGCGCGGTGAAAGTGTGGGACAAGCGCGAGTTCAAGGATCTCGACGACGAGGTCGAGCTCGGCACCCGCAACATCAAGGTGGCGCTGCGGCGCCTGCGCAAATTCGCCCGCACCGGCGCGCCCGACGAGCTCGATCTCGACGGCACCATCAAGGGCACGGCGCACAAGGGCTATCTCGACATCCAGATGCGGCCCGAGCGGCACAACGCGGTGAAGGTGCTGCTGTTCTTCGACATCGGCGGCTCGATGGACTGGCACATCAAGGCGACCGAGGAATTGTTCTCGGCGGCGCGCACCGAATTCAAGCACATGGAGCATTTCTATTTCCACAATTGCCTGTACGAGAAAGTGTGGAAGGAGAACCGGCGCCGTTTTCAGGCGCACACCGCGACCTGGGACGTGCTGCACACGTATCCGCACGACTACAAAGTGGTGTTCGTCGGCGACGCCTCGATGTCGCCGTACGAGATCGCCGCGCAGGGCGGCTCGGTCGAGCATTTCAACGACGAGCCGGGCGCTTTGTGGCTCGAGCGCGTGACGCGCACGTATCCCGCGGCGGTGTGGCTCAACCCGGTGCCGGAGAAGGAATGGGATTTCACCTATTCGATCCAGATGGTGAAGCAACTGATGGGCGGGCGGATGTATCCGCTCACTTTGGAAGGATTGGATAGGGCGATGCGGGAACTGGTGCGCTAGCGGTCCGTCGCAAAGGCCGCTGGACACGTCCGTTTGTATAATCCTATCATTCAACCCTAGAGCGAATGGCGCCGGAGGCTTTACCGAGCACTGGGGGCTGTTGCATGGACGCCAAGCCGGGCGTTGGCGGACCAGGGAGCATAGCTACCCCGGTCGGTTCCAACGGATTTCTTGCGACCGTCCTGTCAGGGCCAACCGTGCCGGCGGCAGCGGCGCGGCTCGGCGCTTGGTTCGCCGCGCAGTGGGGCAAGCCCATCCGCGTCGGCGGCAAGGTGGTGGTGGCGCGCCATGCCGATGTGGTGGAGGTGTTGCACCGCGACCTCGATTTCCGCATCGCGCCGGTCAACGAAACGCGGATCGACGAAGTCAACGGTCCCTTCGTTCTGGGCATGGATCGCGGCGCGACCCTGGTGCAGGAACGCGGCGCCCTCTACCAGGCGCTGGCGGCGGTCGATCTGGCGCCGATCCGGCTTTCCATCGCGCAAGAGGCTGTCGAACGGATTGCCGCAGCCGGCAGCGAAATCGACGTCGTCGGCGGATACGCCCGTCCGATCGCCGCTCACACCGCCAAGGCACTGTTCGGGGTCGGCGGCCCGGACGAGCCGACCTTCATGGATGTGGCGCGCGCCATCTTCGCGCATGTCTTTCTGAATCTTTCCGGCGACGCGACGGTCAGGGCGCGCGCGTTGAACGCCGCCGTGCTCATGAAGGACTGGTTGAGCGCGGAGATCGCGCGGCGGCGCGCGTCGGGCGAAACGGGCGCCGACATGATGGGCGCGCTGCTGCGCGGCGGGATGCTCGACGACGAGGGCGTGCGGCGCACCCTCGGCGGCATGCTGGTCGGCAGCATCGACACGACCGCGAGCAGCGTCGCCAAGATCGTGACCATGATCGTCAAGCATCCGGCGCTGGCGAAAAGCTTTGCCGCCGATATCGACGATGAAGTCCGGCTTGCCGGCTGGTGCCGGGAAGCCTTGCGGCTCTGGCCGCACAATCCCATCGTGATCCGCAAGGCGGTGGCGGCCACGCGGCTGGCCGATCTCGACATCCGCGAGGGCGACCAGATCATCGCCTGGACCCAGGCGGCGATGCTCGACAGCGCCGCGTTTCCGGACCCGCAACTGTTGCGCCCCGATCGTCCGGCCGCGGCCTATCTGCACTTCGGCGGCGGCGTCCATCCCTGCGCCGGGCGGGCGGTGAACGCCTTTCAAATTCCGTTGCTTGTCGGCGCATTGGTTCGGCGCGGCATCAAGTCGACCGGCACGATGCAATGGGCCGGCCCATTCCCCGAACGTCTTCCCCTGCGTTTGGAACGGTGACCGGCATGGGCCACGCACTCGTCACCATCATTGCGCGGCTGCCGCTCGATCGCATGGCGGACGCGGAGCGCGCCATCGATGCGTTGGGCAATCCGGCCGACCCTAAGATCAAAACGGCGCTCGATGCGCTGGACGACGACGGCGACGGCACGCATTTCGCCAGCCTGCACGCGTTCCGCTCGCAGGACGGCCTGCGCGGCTATATGGCGCTCGAGTTCTCGGCCGACGGCACCGAGGATGCGGCGCTGGAGCGGATCGCGCGCGCCGTCGGCGGCCGATTGCAGCCGGTTTTCATGCTGGCGGCCGACTGGAGGGGCGACGACCTGCTCGCCTACCTGCGCGGACATCGCGTCACGGTGGGCTGCGGCTGGTTCTCCCACCCCGGCGTCGTCTTCGCCGGAACGCCCGGTCTGACGGTCGGCCGCATCCGGCAGGAGGCCGCGCTCGCCGCGCATGTGACCGGGCTGGTTGCTCAAACGCCAGCTTGGATGCATGCGCTGGAGCGAATCGAGTTTGTGCGAGAAGCGCTCGCGAACGAAGCCGACTACCGGTTTGCCTTGCAGCCCGCGGCGGTAGCGCCGCCGTTCAAGGAACCGCCGCTTCTCAAATTCATTCTGCAGTTGCTCTGGTCGTTCGTGGCGACCTATTTGATGCCGGTTGTCGCGTTGGTGCTGGCTTGGACCGTGATTTGGGGCGTCTGCACCGCCATCAAAAGACCTCCGGGCTGGGGCTTTACGTGGGCGTTTATCGACGGCGCCTGGATCGGCTTGCGCGACGCGCTTTGGACCGCGCTGGTCTGGTTGGTCATCATCGGCGGCCTCGTTTACGTGAAATTCCGCAAAGCCGAGGCGACCAACTCGCTGGAAGAGCGGCTGCCGCCACGCGATGCGCTCGCCGGCATGTTCGAGCGCGAGAACCAGCGCGGCTATGCCCAGAACCACATGATCTCCGTGACCCAGCGCAAGCCCGGCGCCATCCGCTGGTTTACGTCGCGGCTGGTGTTCTGGGCGGTCGCGCAATTCGCCAGCAAGAAATATCGTCCCGGCTTTCTCAGCGACATTGGCACCATCCACTTCGCGCGCTGGGTCTCGGCCCCCGGCAGTCCCGATATCGTGTTCTTTTCCAACTACGGCGGCAGTTGGGAAAGCTACCTCGAGGATTTCATCACCCGCGCGCACGCCGGATTGACGGCGATCTGGTCGAATTCGATCGGCTTTCCGCGCTCGGAGAATTTAATTCAACGCGGCGCGACCGACGGCGAGCGTTTCAAGCGATACGCGCGCCAAAGCATGGTTCCGACGCGGTTCTGGTACAGCGCCTATCCGCAGTTCACCACTGCGGAGATCCGCACCAACGCGGAAATCCGCTGCGGCCTGTCGGGTTCGATGACCGAAGACGAGGCGATGCGCTGGCTGGCGCTGTTTGGTTCGGCGCCGCGCCCGCCGGACAAGCTGCTCAGCAGCGAGATTCAAAGCCTGGTGTTCGGCGGGCTGGGCTTCATGCCGTGCGGCACCTGCTTGTTGTTCGACCTGCCCGAGGATGTCGCGGTCGCCCGGAAATGGCTTGCCGATATTCTCCCGGATATCGCCTTCAACGACGGGCGCCGCCATTTGGCGCAGCGGGCGGTCGTGACGCTTGCGTTCGGAGCGCGCGGTTTGCGGCGGCTGGGCTTGCCGGAGGAGGGGATCGCGACGTTTCCGTTCGCCTTCCAGGAAGGCATGACGACGCCGTCGCGCGCCCGCATCCTCGGCGACGTCGGGCCGAATGCGTCCGATCGCTGGACGTGGGGCCGGACCCAACCGGATGCGGCGGCGCTGGTCTACGGCGTCACGCAAGCCGATGTCGATGCGCTGGAACAGCGCCTGGCGCGGGCCGCGGTCGCGTCCGGCATGCCCGCGGCCCACCGGATTCCGCTCAAGGAAGTCACCGACGACAAGCGTGAAGCATTCGGCTTTATCGACGGCATTTCCCAGCCGGTGATCCGCGGCACGTACAAGAGCCTGCGCAACGCCGATCCAATTCACCTGGTCGAGCCCGGCGAATTTATCCTCGGCTATCCGGACAATCGCGGCAACATACCGCCGGGGCCGACGCTGCCGGCGACTGCCGACCCGGACAACCATCTTCCGCTTGTCGGCGGGAGCGGAAATTTCGCGCAGACCGTCGTCGAAAGCGACCGCGATCTCGGCTTCAACGGCAGCTTCCTGGTCATTCGTCAGTTGGAGCAGGACGTCGCGGGCTTCCACGCCTATTGCGACAAACAGGCGAAGACATTCGCGACGGCGCTGCCGGCGCCGTACCAAATCACGCGCGATTTCATTGCCGCGAAGCTGATCGGCCGCTGGCCGGACGGCTCGTCCTTATTGCGCTACCCTTATGAGCCCAAGTCGGAGACGACCGACACCAAAGAAACCGTGCGGCCCAAAAGCAATCCTGCCAGCCAGGCTACGGTCGACGCCGCACCCGTCATCAAGCTCGCACCGTCGTCGCCGACACGCCGCCGCGCCGACAACGATTTCCTGTTTGGAGCCGAAGACCCCGAAGCATTGCGCTGCCCGTTCGGCGCGCATATTCGCCGCGCCAATCCGCGCGACAGCTTCGATCCCGGATCGGCCGACCAGGTCGGCATCTCCAATCGCCATAGAATTCTGCGCGTCGGCCGGCAGTATGACGACAACGGAAAGACCGGCTTGCTGTTCATGTGCCTGAACGGCGACATCGAGCGGCAGTTTGAATTCGTGCAGCAGACTTGGCTGACGAGCCCGTCGTTCCACGGGCTGTCGTGCGAGAAGGATCCGGTGCTGGGCGATGGCGAAGCCGGAGCGTGCGGGTTCACCGTCCCGAGCCGCTACGGGCCGCTGGCACTTTCGTCGCTGCCTTCATTCATCACCACGCGTGGCGGCGGCTATTTTTTCATGCCGGGCAGACGGCTGATCGAATATCTGAGCAAATGATGACCGGCGATCGGCGCCGGCGACGCAATATTTCAGACCGCGACACGCCGCCTATCGTGCCTCAAGCGTCGGCGATCGGCACCTCGTCGACCTTGTGGCCGTGCTGATCGACGATGGCGACGAACCAGCCGTGCCAGTTCCAGCCCGGCATTTTCTCGCCGTGCCGCAGATCGCGGGCGAGATCCAGGGCATCCTCGCGCGCGGCGGCGTTGCCGGGCAGGTCGATGCCCTTGTGATTGTTCAGGACGTTCTTGCCGTCGGTGAGATGAAAGAAATAACGCGGCATGGCGGTGTCTCGCGTGTTTTCCTAGGGTCTCTCTTTACCATCCCGAGCACCAGGCGTCACGGCTCCGGCGGCGAGCGTTACGTATTTTTCCGTAAGCTTCCGCGCCGCCGCCGTTGCGCTGGATCAATGCAGCACGCGTAAAGCCGGTTCAAACAATCATCATGGATCAATTTACCAAACCTCAGTTGCAGGCGGTTCAGCCGGACGCACAGCCCAATACCGTGCGTGGTTTGGCGACCGTTGCAGCGGCGTGGCCGAGCGGGGTTTCGCCATTGGCGCAAGCCGTCGATGCCTGCCAGCGCCGCGACGCGCGCGAAACCGCTTTGGTGGCACGCGCCGCTAATTCGATCCTGCTGCCGGCAGTTTTCAGCCCGAATGGGCGCTTCTTCGCGCGCTAGCGCTCCACCCAAGTTTCGCCGGTCTTCACGTAGCTGCGTTTGACCGCGGCCCAGGCGATCATGTGGGCGCGTCTTTCGCGATCGAGTTCGCCGGCATGGGCGGCGAAGGCGTGGTTGAACGCCTCGCGGTAGATGTCCTGCGCGTGGTCGGGCAGATGGTTGCGTACCGAGGGCGGCAGGTCGCCATTGACGCGGTAAGGCATAGCGGAAAACAGTTCTCGGCCCCCGCCGGGATGACGTGCACACAAGCTAGCGGGATCCGGCGCCGGCTTGCCTTGCGGTAAATCAATAGATCCCGGAAAGGGTTCGCTCCCGCGGGCAAAAAATTGCAAACGCCCTATAAAAATACCTATGCGGCGTTGGCGGCGCGCGGCCGCCGCAGTCCAGCCGGCGGATTGCGTTGCAGCGTATTCAACTCGTGCCTCGCCCGGGCATACTCCTCGCGGGCCGCCGCCAGTGCGTCTTCCGCCGCCGCGCGCTCCATCTTTTCCCGGCGCAAGCCCGCGCCGAGTTCCTCGATGATCTGCACGGTGGTTTGCCGCTCGGCGTCGTGCGCGGTTTCCAGCGCGCCGATTCGTCCTTGCAGCGCGGCGTAGGCTTGCCCGGCCCGCGCCAGCTCGGCTTCCTTGGCGGTGAAGGCGCGCGCCAGCGTCGCGTTGCGCTCCGCGTAGAGCGTGCGGGCCTGATCGGCGTCCTTCAGGTCGGATTCGCGCTTGCGCAGTTCGGCCTGCAGGCCGGAAAGCCGCGCCTGCAACGCGTCGCATTCGGCCATCAATTCGCCGGCGCGCTGATCTTGGTCGTGGATCTGCCCGGCGCGGGCGAGCAACAGCTCGCGCGCATCCGCCACCACTTTTTCCAGCGCCGCCGTGCGCGTCGCCAGGGCGTCGAACCGTGCGGTCTGGGTGACGAGTTCGCGTGCGTGACGCGCGTTGGCCTCATCGAGCGCGGTGGCGAGCCGGGACCGTTCCGCGCTCATCGCGGTGTGGCTGGTCTCGGCCTGGCGCAGCAGGCTCTGTGCGACATGAACGTTCGTCTCGGTTTCGGCGAGCTTGCGCGACAGGCGCGCGGCTTCGGCGCCGGCTTTGTCGAGCATGACTTGCTGCGCGCGCTTTTCGTCCGCGGCGGCCAACAGGCGCTGGCGCGCGGCGGCGAGATCGGATTCAAGCGCGGCAGCGCCGGTCAACCGCTCGTCGAGCAGGCGGTTTTCCTCGCGCAGCGCCAGGCATTGCCCGGTTTGCTGCGCCAATTTCTTTTCGATGTCGCCGACTTCATTGCGCAATTTGCCGTAGGCGGTGCGCGTCGCGTCGAGCGCCGATTGCAGCTCGGCCTTCTCCGCCTTATCGGCTTCGAAATCGCGCAGCGCCTGGCTGACCGGATCGATCAGCTTGCGGAAGGCGGCCTTGACGGCGTCGAGCTCGCCGATCTTGTCGTTGGCGTCGAGCAGCAAGTTGCGCAGCGCCTCGTCCTCGCCGCCGAGTTGGACGCCGCGCACGGAGAACAATTCGTCGTCGAGTTCGAGCGGATTATCGTTTGGGACTGCCGGCTCGATCGGCTTTTCGGCGCGGTCCGATTTGCGGACCAGGAAGCCGAATTTGCTCATAACGGCGAAACCTTATCTCTCGCCGATCCGCCCGGCCGACGCGACACCGAATCACTTTGCCAACATTCCGTCTGGAGTAGGGAGCCGCTATGGTAAATGAGAGGTTAATGGTCATCGGGGGATGACCAAAAGACGCTGCCGATCAAGGACTTGCGGGTTTCTGCCGCGCGCGGGAATACGACGCTTAGCGGATGTGAAACATCTGCGTTATAGCTTTGTGACCGCCTCGCTGCGGCCGGCCCCGTTCCTCGCCTTGCCGGTCGAAGTCGTCCATACAACCAGATCTGAATCGCGCGGTGCCGCGCTGGGGGAGAATCTAGAATGTTCCGAAGACTTGCGATTTTTGTTGCCGTGATCGCGGCGTTCGCCGTCATCTGCCAGGGCGCCGATGCGAAATCGCGCAAGCATCACACCGACAAGCGCCTGGTCGCGGTCTCGATCGGCGTCGGCGCCGCATCGACGGCGACCTATTTCGCCATCAACGACTGGAAGTGGAACCACTGGGAAGCCAGCGGCATAACGCAGTTTGGCGCCTATGCCGGCACGACCATCGGCTGCATGGCGGTGTCGCCCATGGTGGCGACGATGGTGGTCAATCGCCCGCTCACCATGCGGGAAGCACACGTCCTGGTCGCTTCCTGCGTGCTGCCGATCGTCGGCGGCTGGCTGGTCAACGAGGCCTACGACGCCCATCCGGAATGGGAAGCGGGCACTGTGCCGGTCGTGAAGCATCACCGAAAGCGCCACGCCAAGAAGTAGTCGCGGCGCCGCGGCTTAGATTTCAATAACGATCGCCGGTCCCGGCCTCAGGCCGGCGCCGGCGATTTCTTTATTTGCGCCCTTATGCGCGTTTGGCGATGAACAGGCCTTCGCTCAGGCGGAAAGTCAGCTCGGCACCCGCGCCCTTCGGCTCCAGCGAGGCTTTCACCTCGGGAGTGAGCTGCGCCAGCATCGCGCGCAGGAAGGCCTGCATATTGGCGTCGTGGCGGGCGGCCCAACTCTTGAATTCCATCTGTTTGTAGAGCTGCTCTTCGTGGCCGATGCTGAAACCGTGCGCTTTGAGCGCGGCGCGCCATTCCTCCATGGTCCAGGCGCGCAGGTGGCTGGGATCGCGGAATCGCTCGAAGGCGTTGACGTAGTCGCCGACGCTGCCTTCCGCCACCACGTTGTCCACCACTGCGAAAATGCCGTTCGGCTTGAGCACGCGGTGCACCTCGTCGAGGAAATCCGCGATCGAGTCGAAGTGATGCGGCGCGATGCGGCAGGTAACCAGGTCGAAGCTTGCGTCCTCGAAGGGCAGCGCCTCGGCCTTGGCGTAGGCGGTGCGCACGTTGGCGAGGCCGCGCTTTTGCGCTTCGCCCTTCACCATGTCGAGCATTTCCTGGGTGATGTCGGTCGCCCACATCCGCTCCACATGCGGCGCGAAGGTATAGGCGACGTGGCCGCCGCCGGTGGCGACGTCGAGCGCGCGCCAGGTTTTCTGCGGCTTGGTGAGTTCGACCAGGCGCTCCAGGCTGGCGCCTTTGGCGTGCGGTGCGGAAGTGAGGTAGCTCGCGGCGGTCTTGCCGAACTGTTCCTGGACCAGGGTCTTGTTCATGGGACTTTCCGGATGGTTTTGAGGCCCGGACTATAGCGCGCGGCATGACAAAAAGCCCTGCATCTTTCGATGCAGGGCCTTGCCGTTGTGACATTGCTGGAGCGGGCGCTTACTTCACGATCATCCAGGGGAAGACGTAGGCCTGGAGCATGACCAGGATGCCCACCAGACAGGCGAGCGCGATCGAGTGTTTGAACACGAAGCGCAGGATCGTGCCCTCGTGTCCGAACCAGTTGGTCGCGGTCGAGGCGACGACGATCGACTGCGCGTCGATCATCTTGCCCATGACGCCGCCCGAGGAGTTGGCGGCGCCCATCAGGATCGGCGAGATGCCGAGCTGCGTTGCGGTGATCTTCTGCAAGTTGCCGAACAGGATGTTGGACGAGGTATCCGAGCCTGTCAGCGCGACACCCAACCAGCCCAGCAATGTGCCGAAGAACGGGTAGAGCACGCCGGTGCCGGCGAAGGCTAAGCCCAGCGTGGCGTCGACTCCGGACAGGCGGGTGAGGGTGCCGATCGCCAGCATCGCCGAGATGGTGAGGAGCGAATAGGCGCAGACCTTGATGGTCTTGCCGTATTCCACCACCAGCTTGACCGGCGAGAAGCCCATCAGCAGGCCGGAGATGATCGCCGAGATCAGCATGCCGGAGCCGGTATAGGACAGCCAGGTAAAGGAGAATACCGCGGCTTCCTTGGTCGGCACCGGCACAACCGGGGCGACCTTGTTGATCATGTTGTGCAGGCCGGGGACGGGGTAATTCCACGTCGCGTAGGCGTTCAAGATCGCCTTGATGTAGTTGGTGCCCCACAGCAGCAGGATCACGCAGACGATGATCCAGGGCATCAGCGAGAACCACACCTGAGCCGTCGTCGGCTTGGCGGTGGCCTTGGCCGGCGCCTTCGGCATGGTGCCGGCGGAGTCGTCCTTGCTGCGCAGCGCCGGCGAGGTCCAGATCACCTTCGGCTTCCACATCTTCAGGAACAGGATCAGGCAGGCCATCGATACCAGCGAGGCGCCGATATCGACGATCCACGGGTTGACGAAGTTCGAGATCAGGAATTGCGGTATCGCGAACGAGACGCCCGTTACCAGGATCGCGGGCCAGATGTCCTTCATGCCCTTCCAGCCGGCGAAGGCCCAGATCAGCCAGAACGGCACGATCAGCGAGAAGAACGGCAATTGCCGGCCGACCATGGCGCCGAGCAGGAACGGGTCGATGCCCGTGACGCTCGCCAGGCCTGCGATCGGGGTGCCGAGCGCGCCATAGGCGACCGGCGCCGTGTTGGCGATCAACGACAGACCGGCGGCCGCCAGCGGCGAGAAGCCGAGCCCCATCAGGATTGCGGCGGTGACCGCGACCGGCGTGCCGAAGCCCGAGGCGCCTTCGAAGAATGCGCCGAAGCAAAAGGCGATCAGCAGAAGTTGCAGCCGGCGGTCTTCGGTGACGCCGCCGATCGTGGTCTGCAAGGTTTGGAACACGCCTTTTTCTACCGTCAGCCGGTAGAGGAAAATAACGTTGAGCACGATCCAGCCGATCGGAAAGAAGCCGGTGACGGCGCCGAGCACGGTCGCGCGCAGCGACATGTCGGCCGGCATCGTGAAGATGAATATGGTGACGAGGTTGGCGACGATCAGCGCAATAACCGCCGCGATATGCGCCTTGACCTTGTTGGATGCGATCAGAACGAGCAGCGTGACGACCGGAAGCGCGGCCGCGCACGTCGAAAGGACCCCGCTGTTGAGCGGGTTATAAATTTGATTCCACATGGTTGTTTCGCCCCCGAGACCGCGAAACCCGGCGTTTCGCGCAGCAACTCGGATACAACCGCCAGAACGCGAAGACGAGTATATTTAAAGATATGCATCCAATAAAAAGGGGATAAACAGCCGGCGCAAAGCCCGTACCCGGGTACGGAGTGCGCTGCTATCCGGAATTATTCGTCGGGGTGATTTGACGCGTCGTCGTAGCCGTGACGGCTCGAGTAATACACCAGCGCCATTAGCCCGCCGCCGACCAGCAACGAAACCAAGACGCCGCCGACAATGGCGATATAGCCGTAAAATGGGATGGCGGTGTCGCCGAGCCGCTCCCAGGCGGTGGCGGCGAACCAGACCGAAAGCATCAGCAGCGCGAACAACGCAAGGACGATCAGCGTGCGCATAGCAAGCCGATATACGGCGCGCCCGCCGCCTTGTCACTGACGCGCCGCAGCATAGCAGAAACGGCGCCCGGCTTTGCGGCCGGGCGCCTGAGCACGGTACGAAGCGAAGTTCGCGTCATTCTTATTTGCTCGAACCTTTGTCCGATCGGCGTCATGGGTTTGCTGCTGGTCATGCCGGAGCCCGTAGTCTGCGATCCAGACGCCTGGTAATAGGCGAACTTCGGCGCGCTTTTGAGTTCGTTCTTGCTGTAGCTCACCGTGATCTTGGCGATCGCGTTCGAATTCGGCTTGCGCGAAACGTTCAGCGAATTGAACGGCACGGCGACATCCTTCTGGCCGACGCCAAGGAAGCCGCCGACACCGACGACCACGGCTTTGATCTGGCCGTTGCTGGCAACGATCACGTCGTCGATTTCGCCGATCGACTTGTTATCCGGGCCGTAGACGTTGCTTCCGATCAGTTTGGACCCGCGCCATTCGTCCGGTGTCTGTTGCCGCACGAAGCCGGCATTGGTGGTCGCGCCGGCGGAAGTTTGGTTCACCGTGTCGGACTTGCCCATGGGCTGCTGCGCGAACGCCGGCGCCGCGAGCACCGCGGCCAATGCGGTGGCGGTCAATACGCGTTTCATCATGATAGTTCCTCCTGGATCTGTTTGTGGGAATACGCGAAGACAGCGCGGCGCGCAGCGATGCGCGCCACATGGAAGGTGAACGCGGACCTTGCGCGAAGCGTTCCGAACATGGAGGAATGTTTAGATGCGGCGCGGAGATCCCACTCGATGAGCCCAGTTTGGTCGGCACGCAGGTTCCCATCCATGAAACCGCCGCAATGGCGCATTGGCTACGAAGGCGGCCGGCATGAGCATTGAACCGTCGAAGTCCGGCGAGCCGTTTGACTATGCTTACCGGCCGTCGGTCTTGGGCGCGCCTAGGGAGTTCAGCCTCGCCGGCGACGGCATCGACTGGGCGACCGGCCGCAAAAGCGGCCACATTCCGTTTCGCGCGGTGCGCCGCCTGCGCATGTCGTACCGGCCGGCGAGCATGCAGTCGCATCGCTTCATGACCGAGCTTTGGGCGGACGATGCGCCCAAGCTCGAAATTCTGTCGAGTTCGTGGAAAAGCATGGTCGAGCAGGAGCGGTTGGATAAACCGTACAAGATCTTCGTCACCGAGCTGCATCGGCGCATCGCGCTCGCAGCCGTGCCGGCGCGCTTCGAGCAGGGCAGCAATCCGTTGCTGTATTGGCCGGGTCTGGCCGCGTTTGTCTGCGTGGCGTTCGGACTGGCCTTGCTGGTCGTGCGCGCCTTGCAGGCCAACGCCAAAGGCGGCGCGGTTTTCATCGGCGTCTTTTTGATGTTGTTTCTCTGGCAGGGCGGTAACTTCGTCAGACGCAATAGGCCAAACATCTACGATCCCATTGATTTACCTAAAGAAGTCATGCCGTAGAAAGGTTAGGGGTCGAGCGTGTCCAACAAATGCCCAATAAACGGCCATGGGCTTGTATAGACAATGAAGGCGTAATTCGCCCGCAAACGCCCGCCTGTGCGCTTGCCTTGGTGACCTATGCACCGCCCGCAAAACGCCCCCTTAGCCTTGCCTGGGCGAATACGCGGGCGAAAATAGGCAGGCGTCCGCGCTCCCCGCTGCCCCGCCGTTGCAGGAACTTAATCCTCCCATCCGGCGCCGTCGCTCGCTATTTCTATCCGAATGCAAACCAAGCTCGCCCAGGTGCAAGCCGCCATGCGTGCCGGCGATTGGCCGCGCGCCTTTAGCATCGCGTCCAAGTTCGCCCGGCTGGGGCCGCAGCGGGCGGCGATCCTCAGGGCACAGGCGGCGCGCCTTAGCCCTGGGCTTTATCGGCAGCTAGGGCGCGACCCGGCGGCGATGATCGAGGAAGGCAAGGCGGCCATGCGGGCGCGGTTTGAGGGGCGGCGGTAGGCGCACCTGACGGTCGCTAACGGACCACCAGCGGACAAAGATCGATATTGGCGCTGGATTGCTAGGGCGCGATTGACCCAACTCAGACTTCGACATTAGGTCAATAGGCGCCGATGGCACGAGCGCTTTGCTCATTGACAACTCCATCCGAGAGCTTTTAACTTTGGCGCCAGGGTCGATACACCCGCCGCCTGCACCCTTTTGGGATGGTGAACGTATCAATTTTCCGCACCCACGCCATTGGCGAACGGGTCGGCAAGGCAGGCCCCGATCTTCTCCGTTCGCCGATGATGAGGTGCTCTCATGCGCGATTTTCGCGACGCGAAAGCCATGGCGCACGCGCTGCGCGATGCCTTGAAAGGCCGAGCCGTCGAAATCACCCACAGCGAATCGCTGGAACTGATCGCGAATGCCTTCGGCTACGACAATTGGAATATCCTTGCTGCCAAGATCGAGGCGGCCGAACCGCGTGGCGGCGTCACTCCGACGCTGTCGCCGACCAGCGCACCGGATTCCCCTTCGAACGAAATGCTACCAACGCTCGCTTTGCCTCCCGACATAACAATCGATATCCAGCCGCCTTCACCCGACGTGCCATCTCAGTACGCTGCCTTCGTTGGGAAATGGGGTGGATATTGGGGTGGCGAGCTAGAAAGCAACGTTTACGTGGTGAGTGTTACTCCATCCGGAGGTGCTCGCGGAGTTTATGCTTGGGGCATATCCAATCTCGTCAAGTCTCCTGGTGCGATCAACTTTCGGGCTCGAATAGAAGGGGATATTCTATCTTGGGGCGACGTCACGGGAGGCATCGGATTTGAATTCAGAGTGACGCCAGACGGGAAGTTGAAAGGCGAGCGATACAATCACGGTGCGCAGCAGGGCACGGTTGTCATGAGCAGAATGGGTGAGCAAGTTTAATACGCTGTTTGTGATTCCCGCAAACGCGAATTGTCGTATCAAGAAGCCCCGTTACGACGTTATCAACCAGGGGAATTCGGCGGTCCATGGCGTCTCTTTTCAATTTCGTATTGGCGCTTACAGGCGCCAATCAATTTTTGAATTTTCGGATCAAATGTTGGTATCTTGATGTACAAAGTACCCTGCGAGGTTTCTATTTCGGCCAACACTCGCCATGTCGTGTCGGCTGATTCGGCATCGTCCGTGCGAAAGGATAGCCGCGACAACACAATCCTATTTCTCCATTTGTCGAGCGGGAAGTTCGTCGCAAATACAAAATCATCGTTGATACGCTTCTTGCCAATGATGCCGCCTGCACTTGAAGTGGCAAATCCCAACGGAACTTTTAAATCATTCGCATCGTGTAGTGTCGCCAAAAATAGGACTTGATCTTCAGAACACAGCCCTTCAACTGCGGCTAAAGCGCCCGTCCCATTTGTTTGCGATGACGACAACGCGTAGTCCTGTTCGTCAGTCATCGGATTTGTTCGTTCGAGCAGCGACCACTTTAAATCCGTTGCATTAGCATATTCGGCACCCTTTTTTTGTGCCTCATCAATTCTTCGACGCCATTGAGCAGCCTTTGCTGCCTCGTCTTCTAGTCGCTTCTTTTCTTGATCAAGAGCGGCCTGCTTAGCCTGGGCTTCAGCCTGTTTCTGGGAATCAATTGCTTGTTGTCTTGCTTTTTCCTGAGCGGCATCGCGCGCGACGCGAGCTTCACGCTCTCCGGGGTTCTCAATCAATGCAATTCGTTGCTCGCTCGATAAGAACCCCGTCGCTTGTGCGCCAATGCTGCGCTGAAAGTCTTTGATGGCCGACCGCGTATTTGGGCCGAATTGCCCATCAGCATTTGCGCCGTAGCTTCGAACTCGATTTTGCAAGATTCCCTTCCTAGCTAGCGCGGCTTGTATGTCGATGTGCTCATCTGGACTAAGATTTGACTTAGCCAGGGCATCGCCCATTAGCCTGCGACGCAACTCTTCAGCCCGATTATGAAACATCCCGATCACACATCTAACGTGTCGTTCAGTGACAGGCTGGGGCGTGGGTATCGGGAGCCCCTGTCCAAACATTCTCCGACCAAATTCTTGTACGAAGACACGCCCGGCGCGCTCTTGTTGCGTTTCTAAAGGAGGAAGCGCGCAGCGTTGATTGACCGCCTCGTTAAAGGTGGTTTCTTCCCGGTCATCGGTAAAGAGAGCCCAGTACGCGCTATTAACTTCCCAGTCAGCCCGCGCTGCATCTGGGTTAACGCAAAGGATAACCGCCAAAGTCTGACGCACACCCTGACTACAGTCGAAGGACGGCCCCTCAACGGCAAATGCTTGGCTCCCGCTGAAGAGTATCGCTGCGGCCATTACGATGAATTGAATCGTTCGGCGGTGTCCTAGTCGGTTACATGACATGGCAGCCCCTACTGAACCAAAATAAATTCATTTGCCTACGGTCGCGGCCTAAACGCCTTAACTTAGATCAATTTTATAAGCGGGGCTATTAGCGGCCTCCGCTCGGTCCCCGTCCGACCCTCGCGGGCTTCGCGGATTCCGCCGCCGCCCGGAATCTGCCTAATTTGATTGACTTTTTAACGCTGGCCCGAAGTGTGGCTTTGGCTGAAATGAGACCACCGGGTAAAGCGGGACAATGTCTAAGCGTTGTTCATCAACCCCAAGGACCATGCTTACCCTCAAACGCGCCTCCAAACACCGCCCTGGTGGCCCATGGGATCATGACGATTACGATGTGTTCGACGGCGAGCGGCATATCGGCCGCATCCTGTGGACGCACGCGGCCAGCCGAGAGACGCCCTGGTTTTGGACGATCACGGCCAGGGTGCCGAACACGATGTATGATCGCGGCTACGCGGCGAGCCGGAGGCAGCGATGGCGGCGTTCAAGGCGGCGTGGGAGCGTTAAAAAAACCGCGCCGATTAGGGCGCGGGCTTGTGCAGTAAGGTGGAGGATTCGCGACGCCCTCTGCGAGACGGCGACGCTTGCGCACAGCGGTATCAAAAGACATCGCGGAGAGTCGAACAAATAAATTTTTGTTTATGAGGATTTTCGACTGCTAGGCGCAATTTTTATTAACGACCAAGAGGTACCAACAACAAAAATCAGAGGCGTCCAAGACACGCCCTATTCCGTTTGTCGTCTAGCGGTTCAGGGAGGCTTCAATGAAACTATTGTTGTTGTTCGTTGTCGTCGGCACGATTTTGCTCGTGGATTATTTTAGTGAACCCACCCACGAATCGGCTGACGAAACCGCATCGCTTAGCTGACGTTTCATCGAGCCGACTGAACTCCGAACGCCTGTCGCACGCCGCGACCCAGGAGGCTGCAATGACGGGCTTGAAGGCAGCGTGGGAGCGAAAACCGTAGGCCATATATGATTGCTTTTTTCAGACTGGCTTTAAAGATGGTCGATCACGCCGATCATGGAGGATGCAGGACGTGGCGAAATATCGGGTGTATTCGATCGACAAAGACAGACGTTTTGACCACCTTTGGTTATTGACGCACCTGACGATGATGTCGCCTGCAAGAAGCTGGCGCTTCTCGATGACCGCGCCTTGGAAACTGGCAAGGCGCGCGCAAGGTCGCAAGCCTCGACGACCGAATGATGCGCGACCCACCCACTTCAGCCCATGTCTGCATCACAGCGACCGCGAAAAACGCGTGGGCGGCCTTCCTCAAGGTCGCCTCGGCGACGAGGCCGATCAGCGCGGCGCTGATGGACGCGTCTGATCACGTTCGCCTTCCGCCGCCGCATCGAGAATGCGCGCTCCAGCTCATCTTCAGCATGGTGACTTGCTCGGGTGGAAAGGCAGTACCAACGTCGTAAGAGTTTACCTCAGCATCGAAGTGTTTCGGGTCCATGTTTTCCGGCTTCTTGCCATCCATGATCACCTCGTGATTAGTTGCCGGCGTGCCTTCTTGTCTGGGAATTAGACAACAGTCTGGCAATCGATAACAACATTCAAAAAAAAATCGCAACTTTGGTTGTGAACAAAAGTTTGATCTCGCAGAACCATTTTTCACCTCGCTTTTTGCTGGTCCTATTACATAGCAGTCATGGCAAAATCACCAAGCGAGATACGATAATACCTCGCGGGGGCATCGATTCATTCCGCTTCGGACGGTCGCCAATCGCACGCCCGCCACACCGTCACGATGCGACAGTTCTTCCAATGCAAACGAAGCCTTCGCGGCAGCGCGCAAGATCGTCGACGGCAAGGTTGAGGGACCGAGGAAATAACTCGCCGGGCTTCGAAAGCTAGGCAGCAATTTGTGGGCTAGAAGCTTCGGTCGTCGCGAACTTTAAGCGCTCGGCTTCAATCCTGAGGGCCTCTGCCGACCGCTGAATCTTCGCGCGGCGCTCACGGGTTGCCTTCGCATAGGTTGGATAGGCGAAATGCGTCGGTTCGGAAATCCGCGCACGTTTCTCCTCGGCTTCGATCTGTTGTCCCAGATCGACACACATTCGGTCGAGCGCGGCGATCATTGTCTCAATTTGGCTCGCTCGCAAACGGTCTTGAGCGACTTCAAATTCAAATTTGCGGCGCAAACTCTCGCTTTTATTCGCAGCCATGAACGCCTCCTGATAGTTTCGCTTCGGGGCATTGGCCCCTCAATCGTGGCTATGCAAAGATTGGACCAATACGCGGGCTACGTAATAATACGGATACAGCGCCACCATGATCGGCTGGTCTTCATTCACAGATCGTTCTCCCTGAACATTACATTTCTGTTTAGCCCCCGGTAGCCATAGGCTGCTGGGGATTTTTTTCTTATCAGGCCAAGGCCAGCTGACTCCGATTCGCCGGCCGATGTCCGCTATGGCTCCAAGAGCGACCAAAAATGGTGAGGCGCGGCGAACGCACGCGTAATGCCATTCGCTACCAAGCGCACTTGCAGCATGGTGCGCATTAGGCCGCGAATGTCCCCGCGAGTTGGAATTGGCCTAGTTGTGCGGTAAGTCATTTTGGCAACAAAAGGATAAAACGTAATGTCGACTGTTGGCGCTCTGGCCATAGCGACTTGTTCGTTCCTTAGTCTGAGCACCGCTGCTAGTGCGGACGAGACTCCGTCGCAAACCGGCGCATTTCTCGCGTATTGCAAAACCAATAGCGAAGGATGCCTCGATAAAATTGCGAGAATGAGTTTCGCAATGCTGACACGAATACTGGACTAAGAAAGAGTGGTGTCCGGCAAAAGAAACTGATGACGTGAAGATTTTGACGCGGAAGGTAGTCGGGTGGCTTAATGCCATACCGAAGTCAACAGTAAGACGACGAATGATGGGATTAAAACAGCTTTGATCGAACTGTGTCCTTGCAAGCGTTAGGAAGATGCAAATCGATGCAGCATGATCGTTTTTAGTTGGGTTAGGGATTAGCCGTATGGGTTATTGCGCCGAGCAATCCAGACCGGGGCGGCGGTTTGTCTATGCCCCCGATAGCGACCGCCGTCGCTTCAATGCGGCGAATGACGGAAGTCCGCTCACGACGTAGGTCAAACTCAATACCTACAAATCGATCCGAATCCCAACCTCGGTCAGGGCGGCTGATAATCCCAACCACATTTTTGATAGCTCTGAAAGATCAGTCGCGATCAAAAGCCGATTGCCGTGCCGCCGCCAAGCCTGTCAGTCTTTTGGTTAACGTCGCTTGCTAGACATCGGCGGAGTCGAATTTCGACTTCACCATCTTCTGTGTCGGGAGCAACCAAGACGGTTGGACCACAGTTTCGATAATTAAGATCAGACGCGCGCAATAGTGTATTGCCGTCAGCACCGTTCAGCAACGCATGCCGGAGATCGATACAACGCCGCCGGACCAGCGGTCGATCTCCGCGCCAGAAGCCGGCCGCGCTCGATAGAGGCGTGGGCAATGTTCCTCGACCGCGTGCCAATGCGGAGCGATCTGCTTGGCATCGACAGTCGGGAGTATTCGTCGCTGTTCACTGATGTTATCCGATAACAGTACCGAGAGACGCCGCGGCAGATGGCGACGCGAGGCGGACTCCGAAGGCGATGATGTCACCCTTCCTCATCGCGGAGGCTGCCTGCGTTGGTAGGCGTCAGCTGCGACGGTGATCAGCACCCACATCAGCTCCAGATCAACAGTGCCCCGTTCGCGCCTTATCTCCGCCACTGCGGGCGACAATACGGCGGAATCAGGTCGATGATCATTGGCTAACGCCTTGAAAAGTCACCCGCTGCAGCAACAGGAGCGAAAACCGGCAGCGGGCTGGGCGCGCCTCGGTCGAGAAGTCGAGACTCCGAGGCAGCCAGTTGCCGCCGACGGACCGGAGACTGCGGCCCGCAGGCTGTAAACATCGGCGTGGTGGAACCACGGCCGACCGCGAGCAGCACAGTCATCAACGCGCGGCCGTCTCGATGACGGCGACGGCACGTCAGCATCTTCACGCGACGCAGCGATACGACGCTTTTCCACGGATCAGCAGCCGGGTGAATATCAAAAATTCACGCTCGGCCTGGCCGCGGCCGGCGGGCGAATGCTGCTCGAATAAAGAATGCCGCAGCTCCGACCCGCGCTCTTCCAGAGTCCCGTACGAAGTCGCGATTCGACGCGCCTGGCGGTCAGGTCGGTTTCGATTGCCTTTGCCTGGGCCGACAGCTTCGCCACGTCCGCCTCTGACCGAACGACATCAGCAAATCGTCTTATCAATCGCCTCACGCGCCCGCTCGACCTCGGCGGCCTACGCATTCAGCGCACTGTTCGAGCGCGGCGCGCGTTCTGCGTGCGCATCGAGATCAGCCATTTGCCTGCTGCACCGCGGCCTCAACGTCGACCGCGTTGCCGTCGACTTCGCCCAGCGCGATAAGCGGCGCATCAGTCACCGCCGCCTGGGCCTCCTTAAGCGCGGCCTCGGCGGCTTTGAGTACGTCCATGAGGCGGAAGACAGTTTCGCGCGCCGCCTCGTGCGCCTGCTCGACGCGTTTGACGGCGTCAGGCGCGGCGAGGTGGCGCTGTTGCCGGGCAGTGCAGTACGTTCGGGCGAGCATGGCAGTGCCTCGCCCGTTGCGAGCTTTAGATTGATACTGATGACATTTTCAGTCTCTCCAGTTTGAAGTTTTAGCGGAAGCCGCCGGGATTAGATTAGGCCGATTCGTTTGCCGAAGGTAGAGTTTGTCGAAGCTGGCGCTGTCCATTGCGCCGCGCGCCTCAATGCCTTTGCTCGCCGGGCCTTTCTCGTCCACTTCGCCGCCTCAAGGAGCTTCTCCAGTTGAGCCAGATCTTGTTCGCTGATTTTATCGCGCACGAATTGAAGAATGTGTCGCGCAAACTGGGTGTGTTATCGACTTCATCATAGGCCGTGCCGTGAACGAATTTGCAGCAGTATCCTTGACAGGCTTGGTTACGGTATCGTTTTGACATTGGAGTTTTTCCTTTTGGGGTTAAAGATGAGACAACACAGCCAATTCTATCCGCGCCTCGGAATAATTTGTTGAACGAAGCTATCCTGCGCGCCGCAGCACTCTTTCACCCAACAGTGCGTCGTCACTTTTCTCACTGTCGGTTGGCACACCAGCTTCCATTTCAGAAGTTCTTCGACGTGGCGCAGAGCCTCGTCGCTGATTTTGTCGCAAGAATTTCAGGATGTCTTCCGCTGAGGTCGTTATTTATCTGGCCTGTCGAATGCCAGGTTCGGACTGCGCTCGCGAGGAAGAGCTGATAGCCGCAATGCGGCACCAGAACATACCGATAAGACGTGCGGCTCCTTTCGCTACAGCTCGGGAGCGCAAATCAGAAGCGCTTGCGGGCTCGCGGCTTCGACCGCGCGTCGCGGAAAGCTGCGAAACTAAGCTGGGCCTCGTCAGGAGACCTTCGTAGTCAGTTTCGTCTCCTTGGGTTCTTTTTTTTTTTTTTTTTTTTTTTTTTTTTTTTTTTTTTTTTTTTTTTTTTTTTTTTTTTTTTTTTTTTTTTTTTTTTTTTTTTTTTTTTTTTTTTTTTTTTTTTTTTTTTTTTTTTTTTTTTTTTTTTTTTTTTTTTTTTTTTTTTTTTTTTTTTTTTTTTTTTTTTTTTTTTTTTTTTTTTTTTTTTTTTTTTTTTTTTTTTTTTTTTTTTTTTTTTTTTTTTTTTTTTTTTTTTTTTTTTTTTTTTTTTTTTTTTTTTTTTTTTTTTTTTTTTTTTTTTTTTTTTTTTTTTTTTTTTTTTTTTTTTTTTTTTTTTTTTTTTTTTTTTTTTTTTTTTTTTTTTTTTTTTTTTTTTTTTTTTTTTTTTTTTTTTTTTTTTTTTTTTTTTTTTTTTTTTTTTTTTTTTTTTTTTTTTTTTTTTTTTTTTTTTTTTTTTTTTTTTTTTTTTTTTTTTTTTTTTTTTTTTTTTTTTTTTTTTTTTTTTTTTTTTTTTTTTTTTTTTTTTTTTTTTTTTTTTTTTTTTTTTTTTTTTTTTTTTTTTTTTTTTTTTTTTTTTTTTTTTTTTTTTTTTTTTTTTTTTTTTTTTTTTTTTTTTTTTTTTTTTTTTTTTTTTTTTTTTTTTTTTTTTTTTTTTTTTTTTTTTTTTTTTTTTTTTTTTTTTTTTTTTTTTTTTTTTTTTTTTTTTTTTTTTTTTTTTTTTTTTTTTTTTTTTTTTTTTTTTTTTTTTTTTTTTTTTTTTTTTTTTTTTTTTTTTTTTTTTTTTTTTTTTTTTTTTTTTTTTTTTTTTTTTTTTTTTTTTTTTTTTTTTTTTTTTTTTTTTTTTTTTTTTTTTTTTTTTTTTTTTTTTTTTTTTTTTTTTTTTTTTTTTTTTTTTTTTTTTTTTTTTTTTTTTTTTTTTTTTTTTTTTTTTTTTTTTTTTTTTTTTTTTTTTTTTTTTTTTTTTTTTTTTTTTTTTTTTTTTTTTTTTTTTTTTTTTTTTTTTTTTTTTTTTTTTTTTTTTTTTTTTTTTTTTTTTTTTTTTTTTTTTTTTTTTTTTTTTTTTTTTTTTTTTTTTTTTTTTTTTTTTTTTTTTTTTTTTTTTTTTTTTTTTTTTTTTTTTTTTTTTTTTTTTTTTTTTTTTTTTTTTTTTTTTTTTTTTTTTTTTTTTTTTTTTTTTTTTTTTTTTTTTTTTTTTTTTTTTTTTTTTTTTTTTTTTTTTTTTTTTTTTTTTTTTTTTTTTTTTTTTTTTTTTTTTTTTTTTTTTTTTTTTTTTTTTTTTTTTTTTTTTTTTTTTGCTTTTACACTCTCAACTTCCGCCTTGCGCATCCCGGCAAGGTTGGCGTTCTCCTGTAACACAAATTTCAGATAGTTGCTCCTGCACCTCGCGAGCATTGTGCCCAAGAATGCTTACATCGGAGAAGTTATTGTCGCCGGCAATAATTTTCCAAGCCGAACTCTTGTTCCATCCTTCCTCGGATTCCAGAACGACGATGGTGTCGAATTTGCAGCCGGGCTGGCGTACTCGCCGTACTGCGGCGATCATGGTTTTGCGGATGGCTGCTCGATTGAATGGTGTATCGTCACAGTTGAAATAAGTGACAGCCATCTCACCAAGGCGCTCAACGCCGTCCCATTCGGCTTCCGCCTTGTCGAGCATGTTGCATACCGGATCGAAACAATGTTCCAGCGCTAGCGATACCACTGCGTCGCGCGTCGATTTGTCTGCTAGATCGAAGCCAAAGCGATCGGACATTATCTGGCGTAGGCGGATGATGCCGTTGTCGGTGACCTCGCCGACGATGAATTGCACTTCATGCCGCGCGCTGTCGCTCTGATAGCCAAACAATAATTTGTTGTGAAACGTATCGTAGCTGCACTGGATGCCAGCGCCGTGATCGCGAGCCTTGCGTTGTGCATGCTCGGCAGCGGGTTGCCGTTGGCTCGGCACTCGCGCCAGTTCAAGGCACGCGCGGCTCGCTTGGCTGGCGCTTCGTAGGATCGATCCAGCGCTCGCTCGACGGCGCGCCGCTTTTGGGCACCGTTTTGTTTTGTGACGTGGTGGTTGCATTCGAGGATCACATCAACGCCGCGGCGATTTGTTCGTTTGTAAAACGGCCATCGGCCTTGAAGATCGAAGCCAGCGCGAGAGTCACGGCGCTCCATGTAGCGTAGTTTTTTTCGGAGCTTGGCGCGCTTTAGGTTAGTGGATGAATCCGCGATTGCCAGTGTGGGCGATGATTATCTTGCTCTTGGCGTTGAAATTGTCGGGCAGGTTATCAACAGTCTTTAACCAGCCGGCATGTTCGCCAACCTTGGCCCAGTCGATTTCCGTCTTTGCGTCTTCGACCGCGAGGCTTGCGGCTTCATTCGACACAGGCAGCGGAAAATCCGCTAGCTTACAGGTTGGGCCATTGAACCGGATAGCTTCGTCGGGCAGGCAACACAGTGCTTATCTCTCTTCGCTTTGTTCGGAATATTAATGGTGTCGGGCAGACGCAAGATGCGATCTATATTTTGCGTGCCAGCGACGCTGACCAGCCGCGCCATCAGCGCTTTGCAGCGGGCCTCAACGTCGTCGGCTATCGCCTTTGCCGGTGGTGCAAGGACCAACTTGTCTTCGTCTTTTTTATCCTTAACCGGCGCATACTGACTGATGTCGATCGGATTACCCAGCCGCCATAATGCCTGGATACCATTGCCGGAATCGATAAGCAGGGTTGGTTCCGGTTTGTGTGTATCGATGTTACTTAGGTAACGCGCCTTGGCGACTTGCGGCGTTTCGCCGTCGCTCGGGTCAAGATCGGCAATCATATAGTCAATGGATGCAATGTTGATCTTCGCTGCCTTACTCGACAGAGACGTGCGCGTGGGGTTGACGGAAAAATAGAGAATTCTGCTTGCCATTATGCCTCGCAACGAAAGCATCGACCGCTTTGGCGTCCCACGCCGTTGTTGTCTCGGTCTCTCCATCCGGGATGATTGCGGTCAGAACCCAAGGGCCACCGGGACGCAGCTGCTCAAGAAACTCCACCGGGACGCTTGCCGTGGGAATGGAGGCCGCCGGGACCGGCTCCACGTTAGCCGCCGCGCCGTTCGCTTGCGGCGTCTCGGGTTCGGTCGGCTCGCCACGCGCCAGCACCGCCGCACGCTGACGTGCGTCCTGCCAAGGTTTTGTGATCGTTGCACTCATGGCACGTATTCCTTCGATGGCGATATTTTCCCGTCGAGAAAATCGGCCAAAACTTTTCGAAGGCGCTCGCGCGCGTCGCGCTCGTAGCGAGCACTGCCGAGATAGAACCAGCTTTGGCGAGTCCACTTAATCCACTCGTGCGGGTTCGCACGCTGCACCGTTCCATCGGTAGGCGCTCCCAAATCGGAGAATAATTTCGATTGAAAATCACGACGCGGCATCGACGCAGACCCGCATGCCATAAGGGAGTTGGCTGTATTTTGTCGATATGGCGTAACGCGCGCAGCGTGGCTCGTCGGGGATAATCTGCCGGGCAGCAAGCTGGCGACGCGCGTGTGTTACGTTGCGTGGTGCGGCGGGATTGTGAGCGCGGTGTTTGATGGTGGCGGTCATGACTGAACCGCCTTGCGCGCAAGCGCCTTTAGAATTGCGGCGCCGATAGCCGTTTTCGGAAGTGCGGCCGACCAGCGCGCGCCGACCAAGCGGCGCGAGTCGGCTGCTTGCGAGCGGGCCGGATTTGCGGTATTAGTTAAATCGACCCCGCCGCCAAGCAGGTCGACATTTGAAGCCGGTTCACCGCCTAGTGCAGTGGCCGGCTTCGCGCATTTTTGACTTGGCATTCACGCGGCGGCCTGGGCGGATTCCATTCGGCGGCGCCATTCGGCAGCGCTTTCGCACGAGATCAGCCGGCGCGTGCCTATTTTCATCAAGCGCGGGCCTTTGCCGCTTTTGATCAAATTGTAAAAACCGGCTCGCGAAATTCCGTGATCGGCGCAGAACTCGGAAATGGAGTACGCTTTCTTGCCGATGATGTTAGTTTGAATGGTTTCCATTGTGTGACGACCTCCATATGCGTGCGTTAGAGCGGTTTCCACTTTCTGTGAATCGAGGGGATTCCCTTCGAGCCGCGAATAAGATTCTGTGGCCTTCTGATCAGGGAGGCCTGCGATGGGCTATTCGAACGACTTGCGGGTTCGGGTGATCGAGGTGGTCGAGAGCGGAGTGGCGGCGCGGGCTGCCGCGCGCCAGTTCGTGATCGGAGATTCGACGGCGATCCGCTGGGCGAAGCGGTGGCGGGAGACCGGCAGCGTCGAGGCCAGATCGAACAAGGGGCAGAGCCGGTCGCCGCTCAAACACCACGAGCAATGGCTGCTTGAGCTGGTGCGGCGGGAGCCCGATCTGACGCTGGAGGAAATCCAGCGCCGGCTGCTCGATGAGCGGGAGCACAAGGCGGGGCTCGGCTCGGTGTGGCGGTTCTTCGACCGTCACGGCATCAGCTTCAAAAAAAAGCGTGCGCGCGGCCGAGCAAGACCGGCCTGACGTCGCGGCGGCGCGCGCCGCCTGGGCGCAGGCTCAGGCCGAACTCGCCCCTGAGCGGCTGGTCTTCATCGACGAGACCGGCACCAGTACCAACATGGCTCGCCTACGTGGCCGGGCGCCGCGCGGTGAACGGCTGGTCGGCAAGGTTCCGCACGGCCACTGGAAGACCACGACTTTCGTCGCGGGCTTACGCTCGAGCGCGCTCACCGCGCCCTGCGTCATCGACGGTCCGATGAACGGCAACGCCTTCCTGGCCTATGTCGAGCAAATCCTCAGCCCCAGTCTCAAGCCAGACGACATCGTCGTGCTCGACAATCTCAGCGCTCACAAGGTAGCGGGCGTGCGCGAAGCGATCGAAGCCGCCGGTGCAAGACTGCTCTACCTGCCGCCCTATTCGCCCGACTTTAATCCGATCGAGCAGCTCTTCGCCAAGCTCAAGGCCTTGCTCAGAAAAGCCGCCGAGCGTTCCGTCGAAAGCCTCTGGAACCGAATTGCCGCTCTTCTTAACGCCTTCTCGTCTTCGGAATGTACCAACTACTTCCGCAATGCTGGATACGCTCCACATTAAGTGGAAAGTGCTCTAGCGTGCATATGGGGCCACATCGGCATACCAATAAAAACTGCCGATCTTTGCCTAATTATTTTGGGAGGTTCTGGGATCGGGCCTTGGCCTCGACAATAACGTGGGTCTTGGCCTCTTCGCGCCTCTTCGCTTCATTGCGCCTTATAATTTCTTGCGCATATTCAGCATGCGTCGGAAATATACAGGCGTTTTCCTCTTCGCGATTTATTGCCTCGAGTTGGCCCCGCGCGTTGGCGTCGATATCGAGGGCTTTGTAAACGTCGGTCAATAGTTTGATAAGCCGCGCGGGTGCGTTGGCTTTATTGCCGGTTAGAACACGATAATGCCGCCAAACAGCGCGAGCGATCTTTTGGGCTTGGCTTAATCCAACTTTCGGCGGCCTGCCAGCTTTGCCTTCTTTGATCGCCATTTCCGCCGCACCATGCAGTATTCTAAGTCTCAGCTTCAAATCCAGCACATGCGCCGGCTTATAATTCAGTGCGGCAATGTCGCTTGGTGAAAGCTCATCGAGCGCTTCGACGGCACCACGGGCAGATCGTGCCAGTTTTTGCAATATCTTATTAATTGGCGCGGCATTTATCTGGATAGGGGAGGAGCCTGTCCCTACAGGAAGGCGCCAGCGTTGCGGCTTGGGGCCCACCACCATCAACTCGTGAACAATGACGTCGATCAGTTTTTCGCTCGCGCCCAGCTTTTCGAACGCTTTTGACAACGCTGCTTCCTGCCGGGTTTTTGGCTTCTCGCTCATGACGCCGCACCCAGCTGTCTGATCTTCTTATCAGCCTTGAAACCAAACTTCGGCGCGCCCGCGCGAATGGCGTCAGTGATAAAGCTCTGGGTCAGGTGGCCATAGTGCTTCTCGACCATGCGGGTGTCATTGTGACCTAGAATTCCTTGCGACCACGAGCAACGGCACGCCGTTCATGAGAGCGAGGCTGGCCCATGTATGCCGCAGCCCGTGGAAGTTGATCGGCGGCTTGATCTTGGCGACCGCATTGGCCACCGCCATCGGTTTTCCCTGGTGCGCCCGGCCCCACGGGTTGCCGTTCGCCTTGAGAAACATCAGCTCGTCCCCGGCGCGGCCGGCGCAAAGTTGGCGAAAAAAGGCGATGCCTTCGTCGGACAGTACGATATGGCGCCCTTTGCCGCTCTTGCTGCGCCTAACCTGAACGGTGCCGGTATCCCGATTGAAGTCATGAACCTGCAGGCGGATCAACTCACCGTAGCGCGCGCCGGTTTGTAGCGCGCCCTGCACAAGCAACCGGAAGTCGGGGTCGGCAGCGTTGATAAGGCGCTGCGCCTCGGCAATGCTGATGTGGCGCAGCCGCGCGGAATCAACGCCTTTGAACGGTTTGACGCCGCGCCAGGCCATGTCGGAAGTCACGCGACCATCGCGCCAGGCCAGATTGAGGGCGGCCTTAAGGACCGTCAAAGTGCGGTTGGCGGACGCACGGCGGCGGCGCTTCGCCTCGTCATCCGACCCAAGCTTGCCGAATTGCTGAGCGTCGCCCTTTTTCGTGCGTAACCTCGGCGCTTCTTTGGTCAATTCGGAGTGCCATCGGCGCAGTTTGTCGGCGGTGAGGGCGGCGACCTCGATGTTGCCGAATCGTGGGCTGATAAAGGCGGTATTCCGGTAGCGGGCATCACCCGCAGACTTGCGATTTCCTTCTAAAAATTCGAGGTAGCTATCCATTGCGTCGGCAACGGCGATCGGTCCGATCTTGCCAGCCGCAGCATGAGCGCGGCCCACCATTAGCTCGCGAGCTTTTGTCTGCGCCTGCCAAAAATCGAGGATCGCGACGCCATCAGCGTCGCTCAGATCGTCGGCGGCGCCGATGCTCACCATCTCGTATTTTTGGTGGCCTATGTAATGGCGTGCCCACCAAGTGCCCGCGCGGCCTTTGAGTTTACGGTAGCCGAGATGCAGCCCGCGCTCGATCTCGCGGTAATACGGCTTACCGCGCGGCGACAACTTGCTGCGCGCTTCTCGGCTATCGAGCGCTTTATCGCGGACTTTTCTCGCCATTGTTTCCGCCTTCCTTCGAGCCTATGCCCAACTCATAACCAACGCATGCCCAATATACGGGTAAAAGCACCCATAAACAAGTATGGCCAGATATAGGCATTCTATCAGTATTTATTGATAGTTCGTGTACAGGCGTGGACGGCCATATACGTATTTACCGCGCTGGCAGGCGGGCAATTTCTTTCGCCGCAACCGGCCGGGCCGTTACCACCCGGGGGCGCCGCCCGCAGAGCTGATGCCGAAGGGGTGACGAAGCTTAAGCGCCGGCGGTCTCAGCTTTTGCCGTTGCGTACCACCAGCACGGAGCATTTGGCGTAGCGCACCACGTGGCCGGCATTGGAGCCGAGAAAGTAAGTGCGCATGGCCGGCCGGTGCGAGCTCATCACGATCAGATCGGCGTTGATCGCCTTCGCCTCTTCGAGCACCTCGTGATAGATGCCGCCTTGCCGCACGGTGCCGGAAATATGCGCGGCGTCGAGCCCGCTTTCGCGCGCGATGATCGCCATGGCTTCTTCCGCCGATTTGCGCTGCTGCACGTCGAAATCCGGCGGCACGTATTCCGCCAGCATGACCGGCGTCATCGGCAGCACATTGACCAGGCGCACATGCCCGCCGGACGAGCGGGCCAGCGTCACCGCCGCCTCGATGGCGGGCTTGGCCAAATCGGTGTCGGCGAGGTCGATCGGGACCAGGATCTGCTTGTACATGGCAATGCCCCCGTTTTCGGCCCCTCGTTTTCGCCGTCTGGCCGATCATGACATGTTTTCGCCGCGGCGTTGAGTGCGGCCTATTGGCCATGCTGCAGCGCGGCGAACTCATTCTTTGAAAAAATCGCGGTAACGGCCCCCGCAGTTGGCACTACCCCGATACTGCATACTTTTAGTGTACGACCTGAGGTGGAGAGACGAGGCCGTGACTAGCGGCGTATCGGTAGGGCGGGGACGGCTTTTTTTCGGGGAGATGCGAACGCGTACGAGGCCAGCCCCCAACAAAAAACAAAGCAACATTAATAACGGGGATAACGCCTATGTCTGCAATGACGGCTAACACCCACCGCGAAGGTGGGATGACGTCCGAGGAACGCAAAGTCATCTTCGCCTCTTCGCTCGGCACGGTGCTGGAGTGGTACGACTTCTACATCTACGGAACGCTCGGTGCGTTCCTGGCGAAATACTTCTTCTCCAATGTGCCCCCCAATGTGGGCTTCATCTTCGCGCTGCTCGCCTTCGCCGCCGGCTTCGCCGTGCGTCCGTTCGGCGCGCTGCTGTTCGGCCGGCTCGGTGACACCATCGGCCGCAAGAACACCTTCTTGCTCTGCATGACCCTGATGGGCCTCGGCACTTTCTTCATCGGTGTGCTGCCGAGCTATGCCACCTGGGGCATCGCGGCGCCCGTCGTGCTGATTGCATTGCGCCTGATCCAAGGCCTTGCTCTCGGCGGCGAATATGGCGGCGCGGCGATCTACGTCGCCGAACATTCGCCCCCGAACAAGCGCGGCTACTACACCTCGTGGATTCAGACGACGGCGACCATGGGCCTGTTCCTGGCGCTGTTGCTGATCCTCGGCATCCGCACGTCGATCGGCGAAGAGGCGTTCATCAAGCTGGGGCTGGCGCATTCCGTTCCTGGTCTCGGCCTTGCTGCTCGTGGTGACGATCTGGATGGGCATGAAGTTGAATGAAGCGCCGCTGTTCCAGAAAATGCTGGCGGAAGGCAAGCAATCCAAGCGCCCGCTTGGCGAAGCCTTCGGCGAGTGGGGCAACCTCAAGATCGCGCTCGCAGCTCTGTTCGGCGCCACCGCCGGCGAAGCGGTCGTGTGGTACGGCGGACAGTTCTACGCGCTGTTCTTCCTGACCCAGACCCTGAAAGTGCCGGCGGTCACCGCCTGGATCTTGCTGGTGGTAGCGCTGGCGATCGGCACGCCGTGCTTCATCCTGTTCGGCTGGTTGTCGGACAAGATCGGCCGCAAGCCGATCATGCTCGCCGGCTTCGCGCTGGCGGTCATCACCTACTTCCCGATCTTCCAGGGCATCACCCACTTCGCCAATCCGAAGCTGGAGCATGCCTTGTCGGCGGCGCCGGTGGTCGTGACCGCGGATCCCAATCAGTGCTCGTTCCAGTTCAAGGCAACCGGCACCGAGAAGTTCACCACCGCCTGCGACATCATCAAGTCAACGCTGGTCAACCTGTCGGTGAACTACGAAAACGTCAAAGCGCCCGCCGGCACCAAGGCGAGCGTGAAAATCGGCGATACGCAACTGACCGGAGAAACCGCGAACCTGCCCGCCGCGATCACAACGGCGGTGAAGAACCATGGCTATCCGGCCGGCGCCGATCCGAAGGACATCAACTATCCGATGACGGTGCTGCTGCTCGCCATCCTGGTCGTCTACGTGACCATGGTGTACGGGCCGATCGCCGCCTGGCTGGTGGAACTGTTCCCGACCCGCATTCGTTATTCGGGTCTCTCGCTGCCGTATCACATCGGCAACGGCTGGTTCGGCGGCTTCCTGCCGGCCACCGTGTTCGCCATCGTGGCTGCGACCGGCAACATCTACTCCGGTCTCTGGTACCCGATCGTGATCGCAGCGATGAGCTTCGTCATCGGGCTGATCTTCCTGCCCGAGACCAAGGATCGCGACATCACCACGATGTAGCAAAAAAGGTGGGGCGGCTTGAGCCGGCTGGCCCCACCGTTCTTCGCGCCCCGCACTCGCGTGCGGGGCGTTTTTATTGAGGCCCTGTCTTAATTGGTCGCTTCTTCCAGCGACTTCGGGCTGACGAACCGCTCCAGCCGGCCGGACTGCGGATGCAGCTTGTTCCAGTTGTCGAACGCGAAATCGATAAGGATCAGCCCCGAGGTCGGCAGTTTCTCGCGCAACCGCTCGCGCGCATCGACGTCGCCGGCGGCGATCAGCATCAGCGCCAGGTCGTGCAGCCCGGGATTGTGGCCGATGACCATGAGCGTATGGGCGGAAGCCGGGGTGTCCTTGATGACCGCCAGGATACTATGCGGCGTCGCGTCGTAGATTCGCTCCGCCGTCATCGCCGCCGGCGCGGGGTGGAGCGCAGCGGCGGCATATTTCCAGGTCTCCTGCACACGGGCGGCGGGCGACAGGATGACCCGGTCGGGAACCAGCGCATGCGCCGCCATATAGATGCCGATCTTGGCGGCATCCTTGCGCCCCCGATCGATCAGGACGCGCGAAAGGTCCTTCGTTCCGGGCTCTGACCGTTCGGCCTTGGAGTGGCGTAGCAGCAAAAGGCGGCGCATTGGTGTATCGGGATAGGGGTGTAAGGGAGACGCCGAAGCGTCGATTTCGAATCTGCGGCAGTCTAGCATGTGGCGTTGCGGCTCCGGCAGCGCCACCACGATGTGGATAAATATTGCGATGAGCGACGGCGAGACTACGGCGGCGGGCTGGTACGAGGCGACCCGGGTTGCGAGCCCGGAGCGCCCGCGCCTGAATTTCGACCTCGATGTCGATGTTTGCGTGATCGGCGCGGGGCTGGCGGGCTTGACCGTGGCGCGCGAGGTGGCGCGGCGTGGCTGGTCGGTGGCGGTATTGGAATCCAACCGGGTGGCCTGCGCGGCGTCCGGGCGCAATACCGGCTTCGTGCTGCCGGGCTTTTCGGAGCATATCGAAAGCATGATCGAGCGCATCGGGCTCGATCACACCAAGCAGCTCTGGGCGCTGTCGGAACAAGGCGTCGATTACGTGCGGCGCACGATCGACGAGACCGGCATGCCCGGCGTCGATCCGGTTGCCGGCTGGCTGCACATTTCGAAAACCGACAACGGCGATGAAATCGACGCCGAAGTCGAGCGGCTGCGCTGGATCGGCGCCAACGTCGAAGCCTGGCCGACGGAACGCGTGCGCGAGGTGCTGCCGAACAAGCGTTATTTCAACGCGCTGCATTTTCCGGGCGCGATCCACATTCATCCGCTCAATTATGCGCTCGGCCTCGCCGCCGACGCCGAGGCCGCCGGCGCGCGCATCTTCGAGGACACCACGGCGCTCGCGGTCGATGCCTCCGGCGTGCGCAAACGCATCGATACGCATGGCGGACGCGTGCGCGCCACGCATGTGGTGCTCGCGTGCAATATTCAAGTCGGCGCCTTGATGCCGCGGCTCGGCGCGACGCTGCTGCCGATCACGACCTTCGTGCTGGTGACCGAGCCGATACCGCGGCTCACGGAAATCGTCCGCTACCGCGGCGCGGTCAGCGACACCAACCGCGCCGACAATCACTACCGCATCGTCGGCGGCGCCGATTCTGGCGGAGGAAGATTGCAGTGGTCCGGGCGGATGCGCGCCTGGCAGGCCGATCCGCGCTGGGTTCGCAGCGGGCTGATCGCCGATATCCGGCGCAATTTCCCCGACCTCGGGAAAGTCGAGATCGCGCATCTGTGGCGCGGCACGCTCGGTCGCGCCATCCATCGCATGCCGCAGATCGGCGAGATCGAAAGCGGCTTGTGGGTGGCGAGCGGCTTCGGCGGACACGGGCTCAACACCACGGCGATGGGCGGCGAGTTGATAGCGCGCGGCATCGTCGAGGCGGATACGACCTGGCGGCTGTTTGCGCCCTATGAACTGGTCTGGGCCGGCGGCGTGCTCGGTCGGGCGCTGGCGCAAGGCATCTATTGGGGCACGCGGCCGATCGACCAGATCGGGCAGGGCCTGGCGCGCTATCGCGAGCGGGTGCGCACGCGCAAAGCGGCGCGCCGCGCCGCCCCCGACGGGGATCGCCTACCGGCAACTACGCCGGACCGGCCGGCCGCCGAGGCCCCGCCGCCTGCAGTCGAGGCCGCCGCGCCGCCTGCCTGATCGGCTATCCCGTCCTTTCCCTTGATTATGGTAGGCTCCAGCGCATGAACGCACCGTTTTTACGGCTTATTGTTCTTGGCCTCGGTCTTGCGGCGCTCGGCGGTTGCGCCAACACCGGCGCGAACGGCATGTTCGGCGACACGGCGGTGAAGCCGAAGACTATCGTGGTGACCGACTTCGTGGCGGGGCCGGAGGTGGACGCGATCGACCGCGGCTTCAGCGCGCGGATGGACCGCAACGGCACCAATTACCCGATCCTGGAACGCAAGCGGCGCACGCTCGCGCGCGTCAACGACGAGATCGTGGCCACGATCGTCGCAACCTTGCAGGAAGCCGGGCTCGAAGCGCAGCCGGGCAGCGAGGAGGGGCTTACGCTCAGCGACAGCGCGGTGGTCGTGACTGGGCGGCTGCATGGCGGCGAGGACGGCAGCGCGGCCAAGAAAAAGCCAACCGGCTTCGGTCCCGGCCACGCTGGCGTGGTCGCGGACATGACGGTGTCCTATGTCTCCGGCGGCAGCCGAAGACGGCTGACCGGATTCACCGTGGAAGCCAAGGAAGCCGGCAAGCCGCCGGTTGGCAAGCAGGCGGCGGCGCGCAATGCCGCGATCGCCGCGGTGTTGGCGGCCGAAAAGGCCGCGCCGGAGAAATTGTCGTCCGACGTGGAAGTGCAGGCACGCCGGATCGGCCGCGCGGTGGGCGAGAAACTTGTGGCCTATGCCAAGGAGCAGGGCTGGATCGCGGCGCCGCAGGCGACTGCCGAACGCCGGAGGAGCCGATGAAATGCCGCAAGCCAAGCCGGCGCAGAAGCCCAAGCCGAAGGCGGACAAGCCGGCGACCTGATCAGCGCCCGTCGCGCCGCGCCATGAAGGCGAGCCGCTCGAACAGATGCACGTCTTGTTCGTTCTTGAGCAGCGCGCCGTGCAGCGGCGGGATCAGCTTCTTCGGATCGCGCTCGCGCAAAATCTCCGGGCCGATATCCTCGACCATCAGCAATTTCAGCCAGTCCAACAGTTCCGACGTTGAGGGCTTCTTCTTCATCCCCGGCACGTCGCGGATCTCGTAGAACAGCTTCAGCGCCTCGCTCACCAGCCGTTGCTTGATGCCGGGGAAATGCACCTCGATGATCGCCGTCATGGTGTCGGGATCGGGAAAGCGGATGTAGTGGAAGAAGCAGCGGCGCAGGAAGGCGTCGGGCAATTCCTTCTCGTTATTCGAGGTGATGATCACCACCGGCCGGCGGCGCGCCTTCACGGTCTCGCCGGTCTCGTAGACGAAGAACTCCATGCGATCGAGCTCGAGCAGCAGATCGTTTGGGAATTCGATGTCGGCTTTGTCGATCTCGTCGATCAGCAGCACCGGGCGCTCGTCGGCGACGAAGGCGTCCCACAATTTGCCGCGCTTGATGTAGTTGCGGATGTCCCTGACGCGTTCGTCGCCGAGCTGGCTGTCGCGCAGACGCGACACCGCGTCGTATTCGTAGAGGCCCTGCAGCGCCTTGGTAGTCGACTTGACGTGCCACTCGATCAGCGGCGCGCCGAACGCCTTGGCAATCTCGAGCGCCAGCACGGTCTTGCCGGTGCCGGGCTCGCCCTTGACCAGCAAGGGCCGCTCCAGGGTGATCGCCGCATTGACCGCGACCTTCAGGTCGTCGGTCGCCACATAGGCCTTGGTGCCTTCAAAACGCATGGATTTCCTCGTGTTTTCAGGGCGACACTAGGCAGGCCGAGCGCGCTGGGCAAGGCAGTTTGTGGCTCGCATCAACGTGATGGGCGGGTGATCGCTAGTTGAATGGCTATTATGCGCAAAGCGTATATTTGATGGCGCGTGGGATAGGGAATTCGGGAGGATTGGATGCGCCGCCTGCTGCTTGGTTTCGCCCTTCTGCTCGGGACCATCGCCGTGGCCGGCGCGCAAATGGCGCCGGTGCCGAAGCCGGGACCCGGGCAGGCGGTGGCGACCTTTGCCGGCGGCTGCTTCTGGTGCACGGAATCCGATTTCGACCACGTCAAGGGCGTGATCTCGACCACCTCGGGCTACACCGGCGGACACGTCGCCAATCCGACGTACGAGCAGGTTTCGTCTGGCGGCACCGGGCACGCCGAGTCGGTGCAGGTGATCTACGACCCGAGCAAGGTCTCCTACCAGCAACTGCTCACTTATTACTGGCGCCACGTCGATCCGACCGTGAAGGATCGCCAGTTCTGCGACGTCGGCCATCAATACCGGACCGCGATCTTCGTGCACAACGAGGAGGAGCGTAAACTCGCGGAAGAGTCCAAGAAAAGGTCGAGGCCGAGCTTAAAAAGCCCATCTACACCGAGATCGTGCAGGCCGGCCCGTTCTATCCGGCCGAGGAATATCACCAGGATTTCTATCTGAAGAACCCGACGAAATATAAATTCTACCGCTGGAACTGCGGCCGCGATCAGCGGCTGGAGCAACTATGGGGCAAAGTAAAGGGAGACAGCTGATATGATCGACCGACGAGCCCTGTTGACGGCCGGCGTCGCGCTTGGCGCGCTGTTGGCCACGAGCAAAATTGGCGAATCGCAAACATTGGCAGAAACAATGACCACGACGACGCAAGATATCGACTGGAGCAAAGTTACCGATGCGGATTGGCGCAAGCGCCTGAGCCCGCAAGCATACGACGTGCTGCGCAAGCACGGCACCGAGCGCGCCGGCACCAGCCCGCTCAATCACGAGAAGCGCAAAGGCGTCTTCGCCTGCGCCGGCTGCGACCTGCCGCTGTTCTCGTCCGATACCAAGTTCGAGAGCGGCACCGGCTGGCCGAGCTTCTATCAGCCGCTGGCGGGCGCGATCGGCACGACGAGCGACCGCAGCTTCTTCATGACCCGCACCGAGGTGCATTGCAGCCGCTGCCTCGGTCACCTCGGACATGTGTTCGACGACGGCCCGGCGCCGACCGGCTTGCGCTACTGCATGAACGGCGTGGCGCTGAAGTTCGAGCCGCAGACGCCCGGCCAGTCCTAAAGCTACCGGCAAAATCTGCCGCCTGGCGGCAGAAAGAACCCTTGGCGGCGGCCCCCTGTGGGCCGCCGTTTTCGTTTAAACCATTGAAATTATTATATAATTAATATGGCACGGTGATTGCGACGCGCTGTCCGCGGGATCGTCCGCGTGCAGCCTGTCGGCTGACGTATTGCGAATGTGGAGATGAAGCCATGGGTTTGTTCGACGCGCTAACAAACGCAGTCAGCGGTTTGCAGTCGCAGGCTTACGCGATGCAAAACATATCGGGCAATATCGCGAACTCTCAGACGATTTCCTACAAAGGCCTCAACACGAATTTCCAGGATCTCATCCCGGATTCGAATTCGGTGGCCTCGCAGCAGGTTGGCAGCGGCGTTTACGCAAGCTCCCTTGCAACTGTTACCGTCCAGGGCGCGATTCAGGCTGCGCAGTCCGGTACGAATATCGCCATCAACGGCGACGGCTTTTTTACCGTACAAAACCCCACGAGCTTTACCGGAACTACGCCAAACTTTGATGGCGTTGTCAGCTACACGAGGCGCGGCGATTTTCAGCTAAATGCCAACGGCTATCTGGTCAATGGCGCCGGATATTATCTCGAAGGAATACCGATTGATCAAACGACGGGCGCTCCGACCGGCAACGTTCCGGCGCCGCTGCAATTCAACAATAATCTGTTACCGGCGAGTGCGACCACCCAAATCAACTATGGCATAAATCTTCCGGCAACTCCTTCGACACCTTCCTACAATTCGGCAAATCCAAATTCAGACCTCCTAAATCCGGCCGATTTCACTTCAAACCCGACTGTCGCTGGAACCGGAAAGGTCATCGGCACCGACGCATCAACTTTTATCAACGAATCAATCGATGGCGGATCCGCTACGGCCTATGATGCAGCCGGAACGCCGGCCAATCTCCAGCTCAGGTGGGCTAAAACCTCCAATAGTTCGAACACATGGGAGCTCTTTTATCAGACCGACCCAAACGCGACCGGCGCGGCAACGCGCTTGGCAAAACGCAGGTAGCGTTTTTACGTTCGACTCGGCCGGACAGCTGACCGGGGGGACCGGCAGTATCGCGCTGACTGGCGTCACCGTCGGGAGCACCAACCTCGGCAATCTCACGCTCGTAACTCCGACGGGAAGCATTACCCAGTTCGCCAGCACGAGTGGGCAGCCAACCATCAATCAAATCCAGGCAAATGGTTTTCCGGCCGGTCAACTACAATCGGTTTCCGTCGGTAACAACGGCCTGATCAGCGGCACGTTTTCCAACGGGAAAAACGTCAACCTTGCACAGATTCCACTCGTGCATTTCAACGCCGAAGACCAACTTCAAAGTCTGACCGGCGGCGCATACCAGGCGACGACAAATTCTGGACAAGCGATCGCCGGTGCATCGGGGCAAATCGTCGGACAGTCGCTAGAAAGCTCGAACGTGGACATTGCGACCGAGTTCACCAAGTTGATCGTGACCCAGCAAGCCTATTCGGCGAATACGAAAGTGATCACCACTGCCAACCAAATGTCGCAAGACCTGTTGAACGTCATTCGATAGTGCTCGATGACGACCCGTTTTAACCCAGCAAGACATGTGATCGGGGCTGCCCCATGGGTTTGACGCAGGCGCTCAACACGTCTTTGTCGGGTCTAAAGGCGACGCAGATCAGCCTTGGCATCGTCTCCGGTAACGTCGCCAATTCGCAGACGCCCGGCTACATTGCAAAATCTGTCACGCAGATCGAGACATCGACCGGTGACAGCGGCAATGCCGTACAGGTCACGTCGATCAACCGACTGCTCGACACGTTTGTGCAACAGCAATTATGGACAGAAAGCGCCGGCGGCGGCTATGCTGACCTCAGGGCTAAGCTGTACCAGCAACTGCAACAAGTGTACGGTCAGCCAGGTTCGAACACCTCGCTCGATTCGATTTTCAACAATTTTACGAGCGCCATCCAGGCATTATCCACGTCTCCAGCTTCCAACGCAGCGCAGAGCGGGGCAGTGAGTGCCGCTCAGGCTTTGGCGCAGCAGCTCAACAACGCCACGGCGGGCATTCAGACGCTTCGAACGCAGGCCGACCAGGGCATTGCCAACGATGTGCAGCAGGCCAACAACGCCATGCAGCAGATCGCGAATATCAATCAGCAATTGGCAAGCGGCGGGCAGGACGACAGTACCACGGTCACGCTCGAGGATCAGCGCGATCAATACATCAGCCAGCTCGCGAACCTTATGGATATTCGCGTAACTCACGGAAGCAATAACCAGATAACGATTGCGACCAGCACTGGGGCGCAGTTGGTAGGAACCAAGGCGTCGACACTCAGCTTCAACCAAACAGGTTCAATTAGTCCGACGCAGCAGTGGAATGCCGATCCGACGAAAAGCGGGCTAGGAACCATAACCCTCACCGACCCGTCGGGCGGAAAAACCGATCTTGTCGCGACAGGCGGAATTCAATCAGGCGAGATCGCAGGCTACCTCAGCATGCGAGATAACGTGCTGGTTCAGGCGCAAAGTCAGATCGACCAAATCGCCGCGCAGATGTCGAGTGCCCTGTCGGACACAACCACGGCCGGAACCGCGGCCTCGTCCGGACCGCAAACGGGCTTCGATGTTAGCGTTGCGGGTGTTTCGAACGGAAACAAGATTCAGGTTACCTACACAGACGCGGCGAATGTCCAGCATAACGTCACGATCATACGGGTCGATGATCCGGCTGCGCTGCCGCTTTCGAATTCAGCGACGTCGAATCCGAACGATACCGTCATCGGTGTCGACTTTTCCGGTGGCGCCGCGGCGGTGGCGGCACAACTAAATACTGCGCTTGGTAGCACTGGGCTGAATTTTTCAAATCCATCTGGCTCGACACTAGAAGTGCTCAACAACAACCCGGCCACCATCACCGTGAATGCCGTGTCGACGACGACCACGGCGACGTCCCTGACTGGCGGAACGGCGGCGCTGCCGCTGTTCGTCGACGGCACCACACCGTTCACCGGGGCGTTTACGGGCGCCGGATCCGAGGCCACAGGTTACGCCGGGCGGATCACGGTCAACAACGCGTTGCTCTCAGATCCCTCGAAACTCATCACCTATCAAGCATCGACGTCGGCCGGCGACACGACCCGGCCAAACTTCATTTACAATCAGCTTGTCAACACGCCGCTGGTATATTCTCCCGCGGCGGGTATCGGCGCGGCCAACTCGCCGATGCAGGCAACGCTACCAAACTATATCAGCCAGATTGTGAGCCAGCAAAGCATCGCGGCGAATGCGGCGACCAACCTGCAAAGCGGTCAGGACGTCGTCGTCAGCGCCCTGCAATCGCGTTTCAATTCGGTATCGGGCGTCAATATCGATACCGAAATGGCGAACCTTTTGACGCTGCAAAACTCCTATGGCGCGAATGCGCGCGTGATGTCGACGGTGAAGGCGATGTTGGACGCCTTGTTGCAGATTTGACGTGAGGGCGTAATGGCGATTTCAGGAATTTCATCGGCTATCGCTCCCCTCCTTCAGTCGACGGGAGACATAACGAAGCAGCTTGACGATCTGCAACGGCAACTCGGGTCGGGACTGAAGGCGGATACGTTTGCCGGTCTCGGATCACAGAGCGGAATTGCCGTTGGCTTGAATGCGCAATTGTCTGCGCTCAGCAGCTATGACGCCACGATGACGAATATTGGCGGAACGCTGAGCCTGCAGCAGACCGTGTTGCAGCAGATTTCGAGCGTTGCCGGTACGGTTCAGACTGCCACGGCGCAACCGAATTTTTCCATCGACAGTACCGGGCAAACCACGACACAGAAGACGGCGGCCAGTCAACTTGATCAGATGCTGAGCCTGCTTAATACACAAGGCGGAAACGGCTATTTGTTTTCGGGCACCGGGTTGAACCAACCGTCGGTCGACACAGCGGATCATATTCTCAATGGCAACGGTGCGCAGGCCGGTCTCGAGCAGGTCATCACAGAGCGCCTTTCGGCAGACCAGGGCGCCGATGGGCTCGGTCGCCTTGTTATACCGGCCGTCGCGGGCTCGACTGTCGCGGTGAGCGAAGACGTCGCAGGCTCGCCGTTCGGGCTAAAGCTCGCCGCGGTCAATTCGACGCTGACCGGAGCGACCGTGACTGGGCCGACCGGTACGCCCAATACGATTTCCGTCAATCTTGGAGCGACCAATCCCAACAATGGCGACACTATTAGCTACACGTTCACACTGCCCGACGGAACGAGCCAGACGCTGCAACTCCAGGCGACAACTTCCGCAACTCCGGGACCCAATCAATTCGCCATTGGCGCCACGCCGGCGGCAACGGCGGCCAATCTTCAGGCCGCGCTCACCACCGGTGTAAGCCAAATCGTCAGCACATCGATGGTGTCGGCCTCCGCCATGGCCGCTTCCAACAATTTCTTCGACGATCCGCCGATGCGGGTCAGCGGCGCGCCCGCCACCTCTGCGACCGCCTTGGTAGCCGGCACCCCCGCCAATACGGTCTTTTGGTATACCGGCGATAACAGTTCAGCAACGGCGCGATCGAGCGCGACGGCGCGCATCGATCAAGCAACGACGGTATCCTACGGGACGCAGGCCAACGAACAGGGCATTCGCTGGCTTGTCCAGAATGTCGCCACCCTCGCCGCGACAAAGTACGCGGCGAACGATCCCAACGCGTCGACGAACTATAGCGACCTCAATCAGCGTATTTATAAGGCGCTTAGTGTTCCCGCCGGCACGCAAAATATCACGGATATCGAGGCGAGCCTGGCCAATGTGCAAACGACGATTGCCGCCACGCAAACCCAGAATAAGCAAACCTCTAACGTGCTGACCAACATGTTGCAGTCAATCGAGGGCGTCGATCAAAATCAAATCGGCGTCCAGATTCTTGCATTGCAGACGAGCCTATCGGCGTCGCTGTCGACAACGGCGAGGCTATCGCAGATTTCGCTTCTCAATTATCTCTCTCCGGTGACGGGATAAACTGGGGCGCCGGCTCGGGCTTTCAGTGCGCAATAAAAAAGACCGCGGGCTGGCCGCGGTCTTTTCTTTTTGAATTGGTGCTGAGCAATCAAGCGTGGGCGCGCAGCCCCGCCGCCAGCTCGCGATTGATGCTGATGAGCGAGCCGAGGTTCTGCGGCTTCGGGTCGGTCAGGATCGCTATCGTCTGTTTGCAGACGAACAGACCGAGATTGGCGATGTTCTGGCGGATATCGATCGGCAGCGGATTGTCATTGCTGGTGACCGCGGACATGAACAACGTCCACAGTTTGCGGTTATACGCTAATGCGGAGCCGAGGTTTTCATTCTTGCCGTCCCAGGAATCTTGTACCGACTGGAGGCGGCAGGCCGCATCCAACAAGAGATCGGCCTCCAATTCACGCGGGCTGGAGATTTTGTTTGCCACTTTTCCGTAGGCCTTTGCCGCCGACTTCATTACTCAATAGCTCCCGCTCGTATTCGATAAGCTGTTTAACTTGTTTCAATGCCTTATACATATTGCCTGTTAAGATATGATTATTGATAATCTCAATGTGGATTAATGTGCTGGGTGCTGCTTTTACGAGATCCTGCACCAGCGAAAAATAATTTGCGTGCTGTTCGCGGGAATCGCGCGACGTGTACATCAACAGCACCGCCAGGTAGATGCGTTTGGCCGGAGTATCCGCCGTCTCCGCGGTCAGGATGTCCTTTTCGCGGAGGATCGGCACTTTTTTGCCGTCGATCACGAAGCGCGCTCGCTGACCGGCATTGGTGATGACGCACTCGCCGATCAATATGCGTTCGCCCGGCTTCAGCTCGACTTTCAGCGACATGGCTTTTCTCCTAGGCGCATCCTTGTTACCGCATGATTAACGGATCGTTAATTTGCGCACCGGATGCTGACCGGGGCAAAGAAAAACGGCGGGGCTTTTGGCCCCGCCGTCTCGGAAGCAATATGCTTTCGATTACTGGAACAACCGCAACACGGCCGATTGCTGTTGAGCAGCCATCGACAGCGCGGTGGTGGACAGAGACTGACGCGTCTGCAGCGCGAGCAGGTTGGCGCCTTCCTGGTTGGGGTCGGCGAGGACGAGGTTGTCGGAGCCGGTCTGCAGCGTGTTGACCATGTTCTTGGTGAAGTCCTGACGGGTCTGCACGACCGACAGCGACGAGGAAATCGCGGTCGACTGGGTCTGCAGTGTCGTCAGGGCGGCGTTGAGGGTCGTGGTCAGGCTATCGAGCGTGGTATTGTTCGAGAAGTCGGTCTGAGTGGTCAAGCCGAGATTTGTAGCGTTGGTGACGAACTTGGCGCCGGTCGAGTCGACCATCTGAATGTCGATCGAACTCGTGGCGTTCTCGTTGAAGTTCAGCGTGAGCTTGTCGCCATTCAACAGATTGGTGCCGTTGTAGCCCGCGTCGCTCGCCAATTGGTCGATCTGCGTGAGCAGGCTGTTGTACTGGTTCATCAGGCTCTGGCGGACGGTGCTCATAGGCGAGCCGTTGGTCGAGGTGAGCCGACGCGGCAAGGCCGAGGTCGGTCTGGTAGCGGCCGTAGCAGTGACTGTGGTCGTATTGCCGGACGCGTTGGTGAACAAAACGCGTTGCCGCCGCTGAGTTGAAGCTGTCACCTGTCGAGCCGGCAGCAGCCAACTGCGTATTGATAGCAGTGATCTTCTTGGCGGTCGTAGTGTCGGTTGTGGCAAAGGTAACGGTTACTGCGCCGAGCGCCGGTGCCGTCATTGACAGTCATGGTCGTACCAGTGGCGTCTGTGCCGACTGGAGCGCCGGTGCCGGTCACCGTGCTCGCCTGCGGACTGCTAGTATCGGCGCGGGCCTGGCTGGCCACGGATTGGAGCTGCTTCACCAGCGTGGTGATCGAGGTGATGCCGTTGTTGGCTGCCTGAATCGTCTGGATGCCGTTCGACATCGAGTCGAGCAGGCCGTTGAGCGAGTTGGCGCGATTTTGCAGGTTCTGAGAGGTGAAGAAGCTCAGCGGGTTATCGAGCGCGGAGTTGACCTTCTTGCCCGTGGCAAGGTTGGTCTGGGTCGTCTGCATCAACTGAGCGGTGTTCTGCAACGACAGCAGGTTCGCCCGAATGCCGGCGGAGAGAGCAATATTCGACATAGTCATAACCTTTCTGGTTGTGTCGCGCTGGCGCTAGGTGCCGGAGACGGTCCTCGAACCAACCCGTGATGCGGCAAACTATCCAACGCCGCGTAACGCAGCGTAAAAGAACATGGTTAAAAAATGCTGCTGCAGGCGGCTTGGCGGAGCGAGTTGTTAAGCTTTTGCGGGCTTTCCCGCGCTGATGCTGGACAAATTCGATCGGCAAATCAGGGCGTAATCGCCGCTGTCAAAGGCGGGCAGCCGGATTGTCGTTAACGGACTGTTATGATTCTTGTTAAAGCTTCCGGCTGATCGCCAGCGGCTGGCTTGCTCTTATGCTCGGCGCATTGGCGCGGCCGGAGGCGCCGTAAGTCGAAGGTGCCCGCTTGCGCGCCAGCTCGCCCGATACGCCGCGGATGATACCCTCGGAAACCGCATGCGCGGTCGCCAGCACCGTCAGATTGGTCTGCAGCAGCGCCTGGAACTCTGCGTGCCGATTGCGCAATGCGGCGAGCGCATCGGGCAGGGACCGCGCAATCAACAAGCGCGCGGCCTTCACGCGTTCGCATTCGGCGGTATAGCGGCGGCCGAGCTCGGCTTTGTCCGCGCCCAGCTCGATCGCGTCGCTCAATCGGCCGGCGCGCACGCGCGCAGTTTCTTCCTCGATCGTTTCCACCAGCCGGCCCATGATCGTATTCAGGTTAGCGACCACCTGCTCGGCCTCGCCGAGGCTTGCAATCGGGGTGTCGGCCGGAAGTGGGATCATTGACGGGCCTCTTGATGCGCTATCATGCTGCGATAGACCTGATCGGCAATGCCGATGCCGCCGGCCTTGGCGATCGACTTGGCATATTGGTCGGTGAGCACGGAACGCCAAACGCCGGTGGCGCCCTGGCCGCCGAACGGGCCTTCGCCGTCGACGCCGGTGAACATGTGCTGGAACATGGAATTGAGAAATACGGCCTCGAAGTCCTGCGCCGCCGCGCGCGTCTTGGCTTGACCGGCGGCGGACAGTTTGCTGGCGGCCGGCGCGTTCAGCTTGATCATGTCGAGCGCGTTTAGACCGGGCGCGGTCGCGGACAGGGCGCTTGCCATCACATCACCTCGATGTCGGCTTGGATGGCGCCCGCCGCCTTGATCGCCTGCAGGATGGCGATCAGATCGCGCGGGCCGATGCCGAGCGAATTGAGCCCATCCACGAGCTGTTGCAGCGATACGCCGTCCTTGACCAGCGCGAGCTTCTTGCCGTCCTCCTGCACGCCGATGGTGGTGCGCGGGACGACCCGGGTGGTGCCGCCGCGCGAGAACGGCGCCGGCTGGCTCACTTGCGGTGACTCGGTGATGGTGACGGTGAGATTGCCTTGCGCCACCGCCACCATGGATACCCGCACGTCGCGGCCCATGACGATGATGCCGGAGCGCTCGTCGATCACGATCTTGGCCGCCTGGTCCGGCTCGACCTGAAGCTGCTCGATTTCGGTGAGCAGCGAGATCACGTTGCCGCGATATTGCTGCGGGATGGTGATGCCGATGGTGGCCGGATCGAGCGGCTCGGCCGTCGGAACGCCGATGAAGTCGTTGATGGCGGCGGCGACCCGCTTGGCGGTGGTGAAATCGGGATTGCGCAGCGCCATGCGCAACTGGCTCTGCCGGTTGAGGTTGAATTCGATTTCGCGCTCGATCAGCGCGCCGTTGGCGATGCGTCCGACAGTCGGCACGCCGCGCACGATCTTGGCGGCTTCGCCTTCGGCCTGGAAGCCGCCGATCGCCACCGAGCCCTGGCCGACCGCGTAGACATTGCCGTCGGCACCGAGCAGCGGAGTGACCAGCAGCATGCCGCCCTGCAGGCTCTTGGCGTCGCCGAGCGAGGACACGGTGATGTCGATGCGCGTGCCTTGCGTGCCGAAGGGCGGCAGATTGGCGGTCACCATCACGGCGGCGACGTTGCCGGTACGCAGCGTCTGGCCGCGGATGTTGACGCCGAGCCGTTCCAGCATCGCGGTGAGCGACTGCTTGGTGAAGGGGATGTTGTTGAGGGTGTCGCCGGTGCCGTTGAGGCCGACCACCAGGCCGTAGCCGATGAGCTGGTTCTGCCGCACGCCCTCGATATTGGCGAGGTCTTTGATGCGCGACGTCGCGCCGGCGTTCGGCGCGGCGAACGCGGTCAATAGCACGGCCAAAAATGCAGCTCGCAACGTCGTCGTCATCACTGCTCCCCAATGTGACGGGTGACTGACGCTACTTATGCGAACGCCATGCCAAGCGAGTGACGCGATGCAACGTGCTGACAATACTCTCGTTTTTGATTCGGCGCGATAATTCCTGCGCGCCCGCCGATCGGCAGGAAACGTCGCGGGCGGCAATATTTGCCGGCACGTTTACCGGGGATTAACCATAACCGCGCAGTTTAAAGGTATTCGGGGACCGACGATGCGTCGGTTGGGGTTTTCAGCGATGCGGATTTACGGATCGAACGGCAGCGCGCTGGTATCAGCGCCGGCCAAGGCGCGCCGCAGCACCGGCGGCTCCTTCACCGTCAGCGAGCAGGAGACGCCGCGCAATACCTCCGCGGCCAGCTCGTTGCGCTCGATTTCCACGGTCGATGCGCTGATCGCATTGCAGGGCGTCGAGGATCCGCGCGAACGCAAGAAACGCGCGGTCGTCAAAGGCCGCAATGCGCTCGACGTGCTCGACACGCTCAAGCTGTCGCTGCTCGACGGCAGCGTGGATGGCGCGACGCTCGCGCGCCTCAAGGTTGCCGCCGAGGGCCTGACCGACGAGTTGGGCGATCCGGGCTTGAACTCGGTGCTGGGCGAGATCGAACTGCGCGTCGCGGTTGAACTGGCCAAAGCCGGCATCCGCTAACGTAGTACCCCTATACTGTGCAAAATTGATCACTTAACTGCCCTGGGGCAGGACTGCGCATTTGCGCCGGATTCCACCCAAGTCACTGAAATGTCATAATAAACAAACCTGCTGGCCGACTGTATTCGGTTATTGTCCAAGCCTTGGCACCCGTATATAAGCCTGCCGCACCGGGAGGGTGGACTTCGCAGGTAACAACAAAAGAAGTCAGGGAGTTCAGAGGGATGTTGGCCAAGACCAAGACCTATCGGCCGTCCGACAAGGAGCCGTTCATGAGCGAGCGGCAGCGGGACTATTTCCGCATGAAGCTGCTCGCATGGCGGGAAGATATCCTTAAGGAGGCCAAGGAAACCCTTCTGCATCTGCAGGAGGAGAACCAGAACCACCCCGATCTCGCCGATCGGGCGTCCTCGGAAACCGACCGCGCCATCGAGCTGCGCGCGCGCGACCGCCAGCGCAAGCTGATCGCCAAGATCGACGAGGCGCTCGGCCGTATCGACGACGGCACCTACGGCTATTGCGAGGAGACCGGCGAGCCGATCTCGCTGCGGCGGCTGGAAGCGCGCCCGATCGCGACGCTGTCGGTGGAAGCGCAGGAGCGCCACGAGCGGCGCGAGCGGGTTTACCGCGACGATTGAGCGGGCTCCGATACGGCGCGCCGCCTCTTCGCCGTCATTGGCGGGCGAAAGGCGCGAAGCGCCGTATTCGCGCCTGACGACCCGGCAAGCCATGAGGCAGTCCTTCATCGGCAGCCTTCGTAAGGCACTTCTTTGGTGACGCTCATCATGGATGCGCGGGTCAAGCCCGCACATGACGCTGAATATGTTGCGTCACTGAATTCAGTCGTTTCAAATTTTAAACAAACTCCCTTCGCTGCGCTTGAGCGCGGCAAGCCGTGCGCCACCGTCCGAATTCTTTGCAGCGCCGGGTGCGCCGTCGTCCGCCTCCCAAAAAACGTACGCGGCCTCCGGGTGGGGAGCATCCGGAGGCCGCGTCGTTAACGCCATTTACGCTCGCGAGACGCAAACGGCGGGGGAGCTCGCTGACTACGCCACAGGACTCAACGCACTAGAACGGCAGCAGGACCTGCATCAACTGTTGGCCGTACGGGTCTTGCTGGATGTCGGTGACTTGGCCGCGCCCGCCATAGGCGATGCGCGCTTGCGCGATTTTGCTTGAATCGATCGTGTTGTCGCTCTGGATATCCTCCGGCCGCACGATGCCGCCGACGATTAGTTCGCGGATCTCGAAGTTGACGCGGATTTCCTGGCGGCCCTCGACCACCAGATTTCCGTTGGGTAGCACTTGGGTCACCACCGCGGCGACGTTGGTCTGCAGCGCTTCCGAGCGGTTGACGGTACCCTTTCCGTCGGCTGACATGTTTGAGTCCGTGGTGAGGATGCGCGTGGGTACAGTGGCGTTCAAGATCGGCACCTTGGACTTGGCGAAGAAGTTGGTGATGCCGGAATCCTCGGTGGTCGTTCGCTGGCGCTGCGTCTCGTTGGACAGATTGGCCTTGTCGGTGATGTTGACGGTGACGGTCAGGATGTCGCCGATCTGATGCGCGCGCTGGTCCTTGAAGAAGGCGCGCGAGCCGTTGCGCCACAGCGAATTCGGATTGTAGGAGGCCGGTTGCGCCGCCGGCATCGGCATCTGCACCGGCTTGTAGCCCGGCCGCGCGGTCGGATTGTCGACCGCCGAGAGCGGCGGCGGCTGGCCGATGTTCTTCAGCCGGTCGACCGCCGCGCAGCTCGAGAGCAGCGACGCTGCGATCGCGGCGAGGAGCGCATGACGCGCCACGGTGATCACTTTCATCGGCATCACTTTCACAAATGGGCGCGACTGCGCCGTTACATTTTCGCTATCGACCGACAACACGACGCTACACTTGCCTCACAAGATTCCGTCTCAGCGGCGCGGCGGCAGGTTGGCGGCGAGCCGCGGCGAACCGGTGCTGACGATGACGCGGCCGGGACCGGCCACCACGCCTTGCACCGTGCGCTTGGATTGTTCGTTGAGCACCGAGATCACGTCGCCTTCGGCGCCGCCCTCGGTCGCCTTTCCGCGCACCGTGAGCGTGATGCCGGGCACCTGATAGACCAGCGTCACCGTCTCGTTGCGTTGCACCAGCTCCGGCCGCATCAGGTCGGCGGCGCGCAGCGGCCGGCCCGGCTGCATCGGGCTGCGCGCGGCAAAGCCGACCGCTTGGTCGGGATTGGTGATCATGTCGCGGGTGACCTCGGCGCGCGGGCGCCGCTCGACCACCACGTCGGCGGCCTTGAGCACTTCGCCGCGCTCGATCGCCCGGGCGAGCGTCACGAATTCCGCGGTCACCGCCGCGCGGCCGGCAAGCCGCAACGTGCCGCGCGTGGCGGCGCCGGTCGGCATGTCGAGCGTGACGTCGAAGCGGCCGCTATGGCTGTCGTAATTGAGCGAAGCGACGCGCGGCGCGCCCTTGGCGGCCGGTTCGACCTGGATCGCGCGCAGCTCGCGGTCGAAAGTCACCGCGATGTCCTTGCGCGGCCCGAGCGCGTATTGCTCCGACAGCGCCTGCGCCACGCGCTCTTCGATATCCTTGGCCGGGATGGCGCGGCTGGCGCGCGTCACCACCACTTCGCTGACGTCGCCGGTGTCGAGCCCGATCAGCGCGTAGGCGCGCACCGCTTCGGCCACGGCCTCCGCCGACACCATTCCGGTGGAACCGAGATCGGGCGCGCGGAAGATCGGCACTTTAGCGACGATGCCGGCATTATCGACCAGATCGCCGATGTGCACGATGCCGCCGGTGACGGTCGCTTCCGCTTTGAGCTTTGGGCGAAGCTCGTCGGCCGCGGCGGCCGAAGCGCCGAGCGCGAGCAGGGTGGCGGCTGCGACGATGAGATTGCGCATCATGGTTTTTGCCTCAGCGGATCAAATTGGCGTCGGCTTGCAGCATCTGGTCGGCGGCCGTGATCACCTTGCCGTTCATCTCGTAGGCGCGCTGGGCGGCGATCAGGTTGGTGATTTCACTGACCGAGTCGACGTTGGACTGCTCCAGGTTGCCTGCAGCAAATCGCCGGCGCCGTCGGTGCTGGGCAGCCCGTCGAGCGGCGTGCCCGATGCCGGCGTCTCGGTGTACATGTTGTCGCCGATCGGCAAGAGGCCTGCCTGGTTGATGAAGCGGGTGAGCGTCAGCTGCCCCAAGGATCTGCGGCGTCGTCGAGCCTTGCGGCATCACCGAGACCTGGCCTTGCGCGTTGATGGTCAAGCCTGTGGAGTTTTGCGGGATCGTGATGGCAGGCTGGACGACGTTGCCCTGCGCGGTGACGATGCGGCCGGTATTGTCCATCTGGAACGAACCGTCGCGCGTGTAGGCGTAGGTGCCGTCGGGCAACTGAATTTTGAAGAAGCCGTCGCCGCGGATCGCGACGTCGAGCGTGCCGCCGGTTTGCGACAGCGTGCCCTGCGTCATCAGCCGCGGCGTGCCGACCGCCTTGACGCCGGAGCCGAGATCGATGCCGACGGGAAGGATATTGCCCTGCGCCGAGGTCTGCGTGCCGATGCGGCTGACGTGATCGTAAAGCAGGTCCTGGAATTCGGCGCGCTGGCGTTTGTAGCCAGTGGTGGTCATGTTGGCGAGGTTGTTGGCGATGACCTGGACATTGAGCTCCATGGCCATCATGCCGGTCGATGCTGTGCTGAGCGCGCGCATGGATCTAGCTTTCCTTCATCGTCAATTCGGAACGTCGGCGAGCTTGTCGATCGCCGACTGGCCGAGATCGTTCTGCTGCTGCAGAAGACTGTCGAGTTGCGTGTAGGCGCGGGTGATCTCGATCATGCGCGACATCTCGACGACGCCGCGCACGTTCGACTTCTCGATAGCGCCTTGAATGAGCCCGCCGGTCGTCGCCGGCTGCGGCGTCGCGCCGGCCGTCGCACTAAACGTGCTGCTGCCTTCTTTCTGCAGCTGCTGCGGATTGGCGAAGGTGACCAGTCGGATCTTGCCGCGCGCCGAATCGACTTTCGAGGTGCCTTCGCGCACGCTGATGGTGCCGTCGCGGCTGATCTGTACCTGGCGATCGGTCGACTGCAGCGTGATCGGACCGCCATCGCCGAGCACCGGAAAGCCGTCGCTGGTGACGAGCTGACCCGTCGCGCTGATCTGCAGCGAGCCATTGCGGGTATAGCGTTCGCCGTTCGGCGTTTGCACGACCAGGAAACCCTTGCCGTCGATGGCGACGTCGAGCGGGTTGCCGGTGCGTTCGATCGGGCCCTGGCTCATGTCGTGCCAGACGCCGCGATCGTGCACGAAGCTGACGCGGCTGCCGGTTTGGTCGGCGCGCGCGGAGCTGTTGAGATATTCCTCGAATAGCGAACCGTCGGCCTTGAAGCCGGTGGTGTTGAGGTTCGCGATATTGTTGGCGACCACGTCCATTTCGCGGGCGAGCCCGACTTGGCGCGACAGTCCAACGAGAATCGCATTCTGCATTCGTATTCTCCCCATCTCATCCGGCGCGGTCGTGCCCTCCCCAGGGCCGGCCTTGCCGAATGTTCGCCGCGAACTCTCCCAAGCCAGCGGCTGACCAAAGCTTTGCAGCCGCCGTGCCAAGTCATAAAACTTAGTAAAAACAGATGGTTAGGTGAAAACCGGGCGGCTGGCGGCAGGGCAAGAAGCGCCGTTTTGCCGGCGCTACCCGGCAAAAGATTCCTGCCGCGGGGGCCGCAGAAAGTATCTGTTAACCATACGGTCCTACTTTTGATCGCAAGGGGAGCGCAGGGGGTTGGCGCATCCGCGGTGTCTCGCTCGGGACGCCCGTGCGCAGGCCCCGTTCGTTGCGATCGGGGTCACCATGGCAGCCAAGCCGAAAGACGCGGAAGACGAGGTCGAGGAAGAGCCCGAAGAAGGCGAAGAGCAGGCAACGGATAAGCCGAAACGAAAACTTCTCGGTTTCCTGCCGCTGCCGTCGCTCAAAATGCCGTCGCGCAAGATGCTGATCATCGCGGCCGCGGGCCTAGTGGTGGTCGGCGGTGGCGGAGGCGGGGCCTACTTCTATTTCTTCAAAGGCGAAAGCCACGAAGCGCCGCCGAAAGTCGAGGCCAAACCCGCGATTTTCGTCGATCTGCCTGACGTGCTGGTCAACCTGTCGAACGTCGCCAGCGAGCGCACGCAATATCTCAAAGTGAAGATTGTGCTCGAGGTGCCAAAGCCAGAGGTGGCGACCGAAATCCAGCCGCTGATGCCGCGCATCATGGACGCATTCCAGACCTATTTGCGCGAATTGCGGCCGACCGATCTCGATGGCTCCGCCGGCCTCTACCGGCTTAAAGAGGAACTGACCCGCCGGGTCAATGACGCGGTTGCGCCAAACCGTGTCACCGCCGTTCTGTTCAAGGAAATCGTCGTCCAGTGACGATCTAATCGATGGCGACCACAGACGAAATCAATAAAGACGCGCTCGCCGCCGAATGGGGCGTGGCGCTGGGACAAGAGGCCGCCGCACCCGCGGAGGGCGCCGCCACCGATACGCCGCCCCCCGCCGATGAAGCCGCCGCGCAGTGGGCGGCGATGTCTGATGACGATGCCGCCGGAATCCAGGCCAGCAAGGGCGGTGGCGCCGAGCGCATCCTCAATCAGGATGAGATCGACAGTATGCTCGGTTTCAGCCTGACCGACGTCTCGCTGAACGACAATTCCGGCATCCGCGCCATCATCGACTCGGCGATGGTATCCTACGAACGCCTGCCGATGCTGGAAATCGTCTTCGACCGCCTGGTGCGGTTGTTGACGACGAGCCTGCGCAATTTCACGTCAGACAACGTGGAAGTCTCGCTCGACCGCATCACCTCGGTGCGCTTCGGCGATTATCTCAATTCGATCCCGCTGCCGGCGATCCTGGCCGTGTTCAAGGCCGAGGAATGGGACAATTTCGGCCTCGCCACCGTCAATTCCAGCCTGATCTATTCGATCATCGATGTGCTGCTCGGCGGCCGGCGCGGACAGAATACCGTGCGGGTGGAAGGGCGCCCCTATACCACGATCGAGACTAACCTGGTCAAGCGCATGATCGAGTTGGTGTTGGCGGATGCCGAACTCGCGTTCAGGCCGCTGTCGCCGGTCAAGTTCAGCATTGACCGGCTGGAAACCAATCCGCGATTCGCCGCCATTTCGCGACCGGCCAATGCGGCGATTATGGTGCGGCTTCGCATCGACATGGAAGACCGCGGCGGCAATGTCGAACTGTTGCTGCCTTACGCGACGATCGAGCCGATCCGCGCCACCTTGCTCCAGATGTTCATGGGCGAGAAGTTCGGCCGTGACTCGATCTGGGAAGATCATCTGGCGACCGAAATCGGCCAGGCGCAGATCGCGGTCGATGCCGTGCTGTACGAGGCGCGCCTTCCGCTGCGCAGGATGATGAATCTGACCGTCGGCGAAACGCTCGCCCTCGAAATCAAGCCCGATGCGCTCGTCACCGTGCGCTGCGGCGACATCGCGCTGACCGAAGGCCGCATGGGCAAAGTCGGCGACCGCGTCGCGGTACGGGTGGCCAAGCCCTTGCGCAAACCACGGACGACGTTCGCCATGTTCGAGAAGGCGGACGATCCCACCAATCGAATGGAGAAGCCGTGAGCTATCATTATGGCTATTTGGTCGAGAGCATGGTCTCGGTCCTGCTGCTGCTCACGATCCTCTACTGCGTCCGGCTCAACAAGCAGCTTCGTCTGCTCAAGGCCGACGAGCAGACGCTGCGCGCGACGATTTCCGAGCTGATCACCGCGACCGAAATCGCCGAACGCGCCATCGCCGGCTTGAAAGCGACCATGCGCGAAGGCGAGCAAAGCCTAGGCACGCGGCTGCAGCGGGCGGAGACCCTTACATCCGACATCGAACGCCAGCTCGCCGCCGGCGAAGACATGCTGGCGCGGCTGACCCGCATTGCCGGCGCCGCGCGGCCGGCCGCCGATGAGCGGCCCGCAGCGCCCGACGCCAATGCGCTCGCTGCCGCGGCGCAAGCGTTCGCCGAACGCGCGCGCGCGCGGCAACGCGCACAAGCGGGCGGTCTTGCCGCATGATCCGTTTTGCGCGCGATTTCAGGCTGATCCCCGTCGTGCTGCTGGCGACGATCTGCCTGTTCGCGCTCAAAGTGTCGGGTCTGGTGTTCGACGGCGGCTACACGCTCGGCGAGCGGCTGCAAGGCCTCGACAAGGCCGGCATGCATGTCACGACGCACGAAGAAGTGCCCGGATATCCGAAAATCGTCTATGCTGACAAGGAGTCGCCGCCGCCGGTAAGCTTGGCGCCGCCGCCCAAACAATCCTGGGCGAAGTCGATGCTCAACTACGTCGGCGACAACGGCGACATCACCGGTTCGGTCGAGGGCGCGGAGAAATCGAACGCTCCGGCGCTCAAGACCAGCACCAAGCCGCCCGATCCGCCCAAGCTGCACGTCGGCGACATCTCGGTGCAGATGGCGCCCGGCCAAATCGCCTCGTCCGGCGAGCGCGCCATCCTCGAGCGCCTACAAGACCGCCGCAAGGAGCTCGACACCCGCAGCCGCGAATTGGAAATGCGCGAGAATCTGCTCAAGGCCACAGAGAAGCGGCTGGACGCCAAGGTCGCCGAGCTCAAGGACCTGGAGGCGCGCGTCAAAGCCGCCATGGGCGCGCGCGATACGGCCGGGGCGAAGCGCTTCGATAGCCTCGTCGCCATGTACGAGGGCATGAAGTCGAAGGACGCCGCGCGCATCCTCGAACGCCTCGACATGAAAATCCTGGTCGAGGTCGTCAGCGGGATGAAGCCGGCGAAGATGTCGGAAGTCCTCGCCCAGATGACTCCGGAGGCGGCCGAGCGGCTCACCGTCGAACTCGCCCACCGTGCGGACGGGAAATCGCAGAACCCGGACCAATTGCCGAAGATCGAAGGCAAGCCGAACGGCGGTTGAGTGCGAATTTTCGAGCGCCCCGGCCAAACAAAACGTCACGGTTAACGTGACGTTATCGGCTCTGGCGCCGTCGCCTGACGCTAACCCATTAGTACATAATGGCTTTCTCCGTTTCCTCTTATTTGGCGGAAGGGCCAAATAAGGAAAATTGGGGCAGGGGCGGCGAGATCCACGATAGCAGATCCGACTGATCGCGGCGTGCGGCGGCACCGGCTCAATTCGCGAGCAGAACAGGCAGCGCAGCATTCTTCAATATGTGCTGCGTCGTGCCGCCGAATATTATTTGGCGCAGACGGCTCTGAGTATAAGCGCCTTTGATCAGGAGGTCGCAACTCAATGACCCGGCCGCCGCTAAGATCGCCTCGCCTGTATTTTTGCCTCCAAGCTCAACTGTCATAGGCTCCGCAATGATCCCGTTGCGCTTCAGGTATTGCATCAATCTCTCGGATGAAGGGCCGGGCACCTCTGCGCCGCCGTTAACGGTCAGCACGGTGACGCGGTCGGCCTTCTGAAGAAGAGGCAGTGCAAGGGCGATGGCTCGTGCCTGCTCCGTGCTGCGGTTCCACGCAATCATCACATTCGTTGAGATATTGCTTGGTGGCGACGGTGGAGCGAGGAGTATGGGCCGACCGCTCTCGAACAATCCCGACTCGATCGCTCTTCGAGACAGTCCAGATGAGGTCTCATCGAGGCGATTTATCACGATCACGTCGAAGACGCGGCCATAACTGCCGACAAAATTCTCACTCATTACCGCCGTATTCAACCAGCCACACGAGAAACCGTCCGTCATTTCAGTTGAGCGCGGCACACCGTGCTCCTGCATGAAAGAGTCAAAAATCAGCTGGCATTTTGCCACTTCTTGATTAAGCCCCTCGGTATCTACTGGAACGCTAACCACTATATCGAGCCCCACATACTCTGTGATCCGCATCGGCAACGCGAACCCTTCTACGTAGCTGTTGCACCGCCGAGCTAGGAGCAGCGCGGTATCCAGCGCCGCGCGCATGGCATCGTGATTTTCCACAGGAACCAGAATTGTTTTCATGGTTGCCTCCCGAATTTTCTGGGCCGATCAAACTTGCGCAAGCATGCCGGTCTTTTGTGACTCGCTGCATTCATCCTCTTAGGTGTTTATTTCGTTTGGCGCTTGATCAATTCCTGAGCTGCTATCTGCGCTGCACATTCCGGTACTTGCCGCCAAACTCGGTCGCAAAATACCCTGCTGTTGTCGGGCTCTTAAAGTACCAGCGAAGATAGTCCCGGCTGTCGCCACGCCGGCCACGACCTAGACAAGCCTTGATGAGTTGCACCTCGTGGAAATGATGCATGGCATTCAATTGAGCGCCGAGGCCACCGGGCGGCACGGCGATTTCCACAACGTGAAGAAAATCTCGCTCGGTTTCCGTCGGACTTTGGGCGCTCTTAGAGCGTGGCATGGCGCTGCAAAGTAACGCTGTGGCTGATTCGCGTCACTGCCAAAACGCAGAGGCCGCCAAGCGTCCTCGGCGGCCTCGCGCTCCTTCTACGGCTTTTTGCGCGGTCGCGGCGAAACGCGGCAGCGAAGAGCCGATGCTCGCTTTACCGTAAGCCGCTCGCCTAAACCGTTGCTCTGGTCACGAAGGACGCTGGCTTCAGGGTGCTCTAGGCTCTGGACTGGTGCGAGGAAACCTAATCGGCCCGATTGGTGCTTAACAGTGTGTGCCAGCGCAGTTGAAGCAGCAATGCTGACGTAATCCGATCATATATCCCTCGCCGCATTCTTTAGCGGGCCGCAGCATAGACCACGTTTGATCGAACAGTGACAGTTGGCGCAGGTCCTTGTGATCGCCTGCCGGTCGCTGTCAGATTTCAGTCAGCCACTGGGTGTAACATGTTGCCATTGGGCGGTCCCCGGCGTCGTGGGATGAAACCAGCGCTGATAACGGCGCGATCAATCTCCCGACGCCGGGCTCGTCCTTGGATTGCGCACGCGCTTGCCGGAGATGCGCGGCCTTGATGGCCAAAGATGAGGCCGTGATAAAAGACCCGCCTGGTAGGAGTGGCGGCCTGCCAGGCGGGGAAGTCGGGGCTCTTGGCTTGGGAAGCAATAGTACCAGTCCTGATCGGTAGGCCGAGGTGGACTGTGACGCTGTGATGCCTGTCACAAGTGCTCTCTGACGGCCTCGAAATTGATATGACAATTTTACACTGCTCTACTGATTAGCGGCGCTAATAATTAGAATCATTTGATGGAGGTGGCAGATGGACCAGCACACTCCAACTCATGCAAAGGGCAAGATCATCCTTCTTACTGGGTCACCTTTGTCGTGCTCGATCCAGGATATTTCGGACAAGGGTGCGACACTCAGGGTTTCAAGCACCTTCGGAATTCCCGAAACTTTCGACATGGTGCGCGTACCGGAGGCGATAACTCACCACTGCCGAGTCATTCGCAAAGCGCCGAACACACTCGAAGTTTCATTTGAATGAAGAGGCGGGATCATCTCGCGGTGGTCTCTCCGAAATCCGATCATGTATCCCTTGCCACTTTCTTTGCAGCGTAAGCCTCTTGCCGGCGTCGTTCAGCGGCAATGTCTTGACATGGACCGCACCGACGACCCCGAATGATTGAGCAATTGCATTCAAGGCAGCGCTTGACGTGCTTCTTGGCGCGGCGGGCGTCGCTACAAAGGGTAGCGTCAAAATTGCTGAAGCCTCGCCCGTAGGTCATATGTTCTGATGCTAAAAATTGTGTCGAATAGCTTGGCTTAAATTGATTACAGAAAACTAAAGGCGGCTGCTACGCACCCATGGTCCTTGGCGACATGCGCTAAAATGGGGTGCCGGTCGCCTTCGGGGAGCTAGCTGCTTCGAGGGGGTGGACGGGTAGCTAGCAGGGGTTGGGGACCGACCCGTCGGCGACCGGCCTTGCCTATATAGGCGTGGTGGCTATCATGCGCCCAACCAGCGGCCCTGGTGTTTCTTTCAAATTTTGTTGATCAGGCAGTTCGATCCGCTCGTCGCCAGCACGGGCAGAACCAATGCCCCGGACGCGGCGGCGCATTTTCGATTGACCGTTTCGGCCTTTCAAGATTGCCCGGGTGTAAACAAGTAGCGGATGAACATTGCTCAACTCTGGTGACTATCTTACGTCGATTGAATTGATTTTTGCTTTTAGCGCTTCGGCGTTGAACGGCTTATTGATGAAGCTATTAACGCCCGCATATTTTGCATTTATAAGTTTGCTGACTGCAGACTCCGCAGTCATCATGATGAAAGGTAATTTCGCGAAGTGTCTTTCGTTGCGCACATGTTCAAGCAGCGCCTGTCCGTTCATCGGCTCCATATTCCAGTCCGAAATTACCAATCCGTAGTTCTTCTCGTGTATTTTCGCGAGCGCATCGCCCCCATCGGATGCTTCCTCAATATCGCTGTATCCTATTTGCGTAAGAAGTTTTCGAACGATGTTACGTATAACATTGCTGTCGTCTACGATTAGAATTGTACTGTCGGTTGGAATTGTCATTTGTGTCGCTCCAGATTTTAATTATTGAATGTGTTGAGCGCGAAATTGATCGCGGGAAAAAATACGTTTACGACCAACCTATCGATACAAGAAACCAATGTAGAAAAAATTAATCAGCATTCGTCGGCATTTTCACCTTTCGTCGGCACATGGGACCTTAGCAGACAAAACTTCCTGGACGAAAATCTACATTCGTCCGCTGTTAATCCAATGGCGACCGGAAATTTTGTAGCGCCGCAAATGATGCCAAGTGTCAATAACGCCCAAATATGGAAGGCTCACTTCGCGACGGCGGCGTCGATTTATGGCCGCACAAATTACGACGTTTTGTGTCACTCGCTAACCTAAAGCCTTCCTTAATGGCATCAAAGTACCTTTCCCAAAGGGTCTTGGACACAAGGTCCGAGGGCTTGGGGCACTATGATCTGCATCGAAGTAAGCCGGCTGAGATTCCTCGTCGTGGATGATAACGTCCATATGCGGCGCATGCTGCGGAGTCTTTTGCACGGCTTCGGCGCACGCGAAGTACATGAGGCGGAAGATGGTGCCGCTGGCCTGGACCAGTTCAACCTTCATTCGCCCAATATCGTTATAACGGATTGGGCGATGCCGATCTTCAATGGCCTCGAACTCACCCAGATGATTTGCCAGCCGGGCACAAACGCCGATCCTTACGTGCCGATCATCATGCTCACAGGGCACTCGGAAAAGAACTGCGTGGTTGCGGCGCGCGATGCCGGCGTCACCGAATTCCTCGCCAAGCCGATCTCGGCCAAAGGCCTCTATCAGCGCATCGTCAACGTGGTGGCCAATCCACGCCCCTTCATCAAGACCAAGACCTATTTCGGCCCCGATCGCCGCCGCAACAGCAATCCGAATTATGTTGGCACCGAGCGCCGCAAGGGCGGCAAGGCGGATGTCATCAAGCGGCGTCCCTTGCTTGAGAAAAATCGATCTTTCGTTTGATGGCAATGGGCCATGACGTCCTCAAAAAAACAGTCCTCGACAAGAGTTGCTACTTATGCCGATCACGAGGTTATTCATCCAGAAAACAAAATGCGCGAACTGGTTAACGCTAGGCGGCTGCTGCCAGGGGAAGATCATCCGATAGTACGCGGTGACAAGGCGCTTGCGGACCTGTCGACGGAATTTTCTTCGTGGATGAATTCAGACTGCGAACGCCTCGACATGGCACGCCGCAACATTGCCGGTAAATTCACCGCAGGTGACAAAGTGGCGATCTTTCACGCCGCCCATGACATCAAAGGTCAAGCCGCGATGTTCGGATTTCCACTCGTGGCATTAGCCGCCGGCAGTTTGTGCCGGTTAATCCAGCACACACCCGACCTGACTTAAATTCCGATCAGGCTAGTGGATCAGCATGTAGATGCGGTGCGCGCGATCTACCTCGAATATTCCCGGTCCGACGCCAGGGAATTAGCCGCCGCACTAACCAAGCGATTACGCGCGGTGACCGACGAGTTTCTCATCGGTGCGAAACGCAGCCAGTAGCGCGTGCTTCTTGTAGAGTTTGCTCCATATTACTACTTACTACGGCGTATAGGGCCTACCGGCAATGCAGCAATTCCGCCCTGCAACTGTCGGTCATGGGTCATTTTTGACCGATGCATCTACGCGCTAAGTCTGCCCGATGTCCGTTGTTAGTCCGATAGCGACCGTAATTGGTGCGGCGCAGCGAATGCAGCTTTGTGCCATGTATGGACGGCGCCTGCGGTGCAAGGGAAAAATCGAGCATTTCAGCGAAGCGTTCGGGTGCAGCCATGTATTCGGCCTTTGAGTGCAGCCGTTGTGGCTGCTGGCCCTGATGTAATCCGCTGATCGGGTCCCAAACAAAAGCACGCGTTCTTTCCTCGCGTGGCACAAAGCGGGTTTTCCCGATCGACGGTCTCGACCGTTTCGCATCAATGCCGTCATCACCCCTGCAGTTCTTGAACGCACAGACACAACCTCATCCTCTGATTGCCGAGTTCCTTGTCAGGCTGTCGTTAGGCGAGGCGCCCGGTAGGTGCCTCCCTTGGCCAGCAACGCCCAAGCGACCCGCGCCATCTTGTTGGCAAGTGCGACCGCAACGACCTTGAACGGTCGCCGGGCGAGAAGCTGCGTGAGCCAGGGATACTTCTCCGGCTGCTGGCGCGCACGCCGCAAGACGGAGCAGGCGCCAACGACCAGGATGCGACGCAAGTAACGATCGCCCTGTTTCGAGATTGGCCCGAGCTTCTGCTTGCCGCCGGTCGAATCTTGTCGCGGCACGAGCCCGATCCAGGCCGCAAAATCACGGCCCGATCGAAAAACATTCGGATCCGGGACGCTCGCTGCGATCGCGGTGGCCCCGAGAAAGCCGATCCCAGGGATGGTCTCCAGTCGCTTGCTCTCTTCGTTCGAGCGATGCTGTCTAACGACCCGTTTCTCGATCGATCCGATCATCGTCTGCACAGCCTGAAGCTGCGCCGCCAGCACGATCAGGCTGGCGTGAGCATCGACCGGCAAGCGCGAATCTCCATCCTGCGCGACGATCGCCAGCAACTCTTTGACCCCTTCGCGCCCCTGTGCTGCCGCCATGCCGAGTTCGGCCAAATGCGCCCGCAAGGCATTGATCAACTGGGTGCGTTGGCGCATCAGCAGATCGCGTACCCGATGCTGCATCAACCGACCCTGCTGCTCGGGCGATTTGACCATTACAAACCGCATGGTTGGGCGCCTGACCGCTTCACAGATCGCCTCGGCGTCGGCGGCATCGTTCTTGTTGCGCTTGACGTAGGCCTTCACATCCTTCGCCGGCATCAGACGAACCTCGTGGCCGAGCTTCGTCAGCTCGCGCGCCCAATGATGCGCCGTGGCGCAGGCTTCCATGCCGATAAGGCACGGCGCCAGGGCCTCGAAGAACTTTATCACCTGGCCGCGGCGGAGTTGCTTTCTGACGACGACCTTCTCAGTCGCGTCGATGCCGTGAACCTGGAATACGTTCTTAGCGATATCCAAACCGATCGTGGTAATCTGCATGTGGACGGCTCCTCTCATGTGATTCGTCTCCAACGAACCACCCTATGGCACCTCGATGCCGGGAGCAGGCGCCGTCCACCACATCAAGACCGGACATGGTTTTGCAGGGCGGCGAACGACGCTATCATTCGCGTCCAATGCACCGCAGCATGATCGGCGCAAAAAGAAAGACCGCCAACTCGGCGGTCTCTCCGAAAGTTGTGACAAAGAATAGCCGCAAAAAGTCATTGCACCGGCTTGCAGTAACGGGTCGCTACTGTTCGTGATTGCGGGGTTTCAGCTACGAAGCAAACGAAAAGCCGTTCCTTCTTCTGCAGAAACAAGCCCGGCCCAGGGGGGCTAGTGATCGCGCCCACAATGGCGAAGTCCTGTTTGAGCAAAGACTGCACTGTTTGCAGTTCCTCTGCCACCACCGTCCCCAAAAGGGCCATAAAAATCGCCGCACAAACTGTGATTCTGCTTGCCATCGTTGCATCTCCCACAGGGCACGAAGGTTTGTGCATACATGCCTTCTGTTTGGTTTTGGATACCAAAGGACTCAAGAACTTGCATTGATCGGCATGTCCAAATTAACGGCTCTAGAGCCAAAAGTAAAACAAAATCAGCAAGTTAGCCCTATGGTGTTTTAGCAGTAAAACACCGTTGGGGACGACATCCTTAACGTGACGTTAAACGCCGAACTTTAGGCTGTCGCGGCCGGCATTGTCGCCGGTTGGAACGGCTGCATGACGGCATCACCACTCAGCCCGGTGGGGACCCGCGCGCGTGAGCGCTTGCGGGCACGGCCGCTCTTTGGCCGCGCGGCGCTCGCGACCATCGCTGTCATGCAAATGCTGGTGCTGTTTGCGCCGCCGTTCGGCGGCCGCGCGCTGGCCGAAGAGCGCGTCAAGGGCGAGATCAAGGTCAGCACCAGCGAAGGCTATGCCCGCCTGGCGTTCCGCTTCGAAAAGGAATTGCCGGTTACCGTGCAGACCAGCTATCCGGTCATGATCCTGTCGTTCAATCAGCCGATCGCCGTCAAGGTCGACGCGCTGCAATCGGCCGCGCCCGACTATATCAGCGCCGCGCGGCTCGACCCCGACGGCATGTCGATCCGCATTGCGCTGGCGCACAAAGTGAAGATCAATTCGACGCCCATCGCCGAAAGGCTCTATCTCGATCTCATGCCGGAGACGTGGTCCGGCATGCTGCCGGGTCTGCCGCGCGACGTAATCGACGAACTCGCCAAGCGCGCACTCGATGCCGAGCACCAACTGCGCCTGCAGCGGGCGGCGGCCAGGGTGCAGAAGCCGGCGGCGATCCACGTCAAGGTCGCGACCCAGCCGACTTTCACCCGCTATGTGTTCGCCATGCCGGACGTGGCGAACGTCGTGCCCGAGCAGTCGGACGGCAAGCTGACGCTCGAGTTCGACCAGCCGCTCAAATGGGATCTGGCGGACGCCAGGGCGTCGATGCCGGCAACGTTGAAATCGATCGACGCCGACCTCGACGAGGATTCGGTCGCCGTCACCTTCAAATTCAACGGCACGCCGACGGTGCGCAGCTTCCGCGAGGATCGCAGCATCGTGGTCGATGTCGGTCACGACGGCCGCAAGCCGAAGGTCGCGGAGCAGGGCGCCCAGCCCAAGCAAGGCGCCGCTACGCCCGCCGCCGCGCCGGCGATCAAGCCGCCCAAGACGGTGGCCGCCGAGCAAGCCGCGGCTGCGCCGTCGCCGAAAGCCGAGCCCGCGCCGCGCGCGGCGTCTGCCGCGGCCGCTGCGCCACCTGCGCCTGCGCCCGTTGTGGCGGCAGCGCCTGCCGCCGCGCCTCCCGCGCCGGCGGCACCGGCAACGGTAGCGCCGGCCGCACCGGTTAGCCCTGCGGTGAAAGTGGCCGCGCCCGCGCCGCCGTCACCGCCGGTGAAACCCGCGGCGGCCGAAAGCAAGCTGCCGGCACCCAATCCGAATGCGCTCGTCGTCGCCGAACTGACCCAGTCCGGCGACGCCCTGCGCGCCGAATTCCCGTTCGTGGCGGCAACGCCGGCCGCCGTTTTCCATCGCGCCGATATGCTGTGGCTGGTGTTCGACAGCGCCGCCAAGATCGATCTTACTGCGCTCAATCATGACACCAGCCGCGTCATCCGCAGCGCCACGCTGGAGCGCGGCGCCGACGGCGAGGCGATCGTGCGCATCAAGCTGGAGCGGCCGCGCCTGACCAGCCTGGAGGCCGACGGCCCGGGCTGGATCGTCACCATCGCCGACACGGCCAAGGCGCCGAGCCACCCGCTCTACATCAATCGTAGCGTCGCCGGAGAGAACCGCGCTAGCATCACCATTCCGTTCGACGATCCGCGCAAACTCCATGTCATCGCCGACCGCGACGTCGGCGACCGGCTGATGGTGATCACCGCGCTGGCGCCCGCGCGCGGGTTGCTGAAGGGGCAGAATTTCGTCGAGTTGCGCGCTCTGCCTTCCACCCAAGGCGTCGTGTTGCAGCCGCTCGCCGACGACATCACGGTGGAACTCGCGGTCGACAAGATCACCGTGGTCCGGCCGAGCGGCCTCGCGCTGTCGCCGACGGCGATCAGCCCGCAGCAGCTGGTGAGCACTTTCCGCGCCGCGAACTTCGACTCGCAACTATGGGCCTACAACCGCAAGGCCAAGTTCAACGCCCGGCAGGACGAACTGTTCGGCATTGCCGCCATGTCGCCGCCCGCCAAGCGCAAGCAGGCGCGCCTCAATCTCGCGCGCTTCTATCTCGCCCGCGACTTGGCGGCGGAGGCCAAAGCCGTGCTGACGGTCGCGCTGTCGGACAAGAATGATGCCGGGGATGTCGGCGCCATCGTGCTCAAGGCGGTCGCCGACCTCATGCTCGAGCGGCCCGACGACGCGCTCAAGGAATTGCTCGATCCGCGCGTCGGCGACCAATTCGACGCGCCGATCTGGCGCGCGGTCGCCTATGCCGGCCAAGGTAAATGGCCCGAGGCCTATGCCGCCTTCAAGAACGTCGATGCGGCGATTTCCGCGCTGCCGGCCGAACTCCAGCGCATCGCGCTGAGCAAAGCGCTCAGAGCCGACATCGAGGTGCACGATTTCAACGGCGCCGACCATATCGTCAACGAGATCAAAACGGTCGGCGTGCCGCCCGCGATGGCGCCGTCGATGGACGTGCTGACCGGCCGCCTGAAAGAAGCGCTGGGGCGCAATTCGGACGCGCTCGCGAGCTACCGCGCCGCCGTGAATTCGCACGACCGGCGCGCCGCGGCGCAAGGACGCCTGCGCGAGATCCTGCTGCGTTACACCGTCGGCGACATGGGGCAAAAAGACGTGATCGCCGCGCTCGAGACGCTCACCACGATCTGGCGCGGTGACGAGACCGAAGCGGAAGGCATGAAGCTGCTGGCGCACCTTTATACCGAGGAAAAGCACTATCGCGCCGCATTCCACGTAATGCGCTCGGCGCTGCTGGTGTTTCCCAATTCCGACTACACGCGGGCGATCCAGGACGAGGCGGCGGTGACCTTCGACAGCCTGTTCCTCGGCGGCAAAGCCGACGCACTGCCGCCGATCGAAGCGCTCGGTCTGTTCTACGATTACCGCGATCTCACTCCGGTCGGGCGGCGCGGCGACGAAATGATCCGCCGCCTCGCCGACCGGCTGGTTTCGGTCGATCTGCTCGACCAGGCCGCCGAATTGCTCCAGCATCAGGTCGAGCACCGCTTGCAAGGCGGCGCGCGCGCGCAGGTCGCGACCCGCCTCGCCGTCATTTATCTCATGAACCACAAGCCGGAGCGCGCGATCGCTACCTTGCAGGCCTCGCGCACGGCGGAACTGTCGACCGAACTGCGCGACCAGCGCCTGCTGTTGGAGGCGCGCGCGCTGTCGGAAACCGGCCGCCATGACCTGGCGCTGGAACTCATCGCCAATATCGACACCCACGAGGCGATCCGGCTGCGCTCGGATATCCTGTGGTCGGCGCGGCGCTGGCGCGCCGCGGCCGAGCAGATCGAGGTCCTCTATGGCGACCGCTGGCGCGAATTCACGCCGCTCAACGAGACCGAACGCTACGACATCCTGCGCGCGGCGATCGGCTATTCGCTCGGCGATGAGCCGATCGGGCTGGCGCGGTTCCGCGAGCGCTATGCCGCCAAGATGGCGGACACGCCGGACCGGCGCGCCTTCGACGTGGTGAGCGCGCCGGTCGGCAGCGCCAACGCGGAATTCAAGGACATCGCCAGGAAGGTCGCCGGCGTCGATTCGCTCGAAGCGTTCTTGCGCGATATGCGCACGCGCTATCCGGATTCCTCGGCGATCTCGCAGGCGCCAATTGCCGACAAGGCCGCGCCGCCGGCCGCGGCTCCGGCGCAACCGCCAGGGCCGTCATCGCAGGCGGCGCCGGCCGAGAAGTCGGCCGCTGCCGCGCCGCCGGCCAAACCGGATGCCGCCGCGCCACCGGCGAAAACGCCGGCGCGCAGCACCGCCCAAAGCCGACAGCACGCCGACCGGGTCGATTTCAAGACGCTAACTGGCGCATATCATTTGCCACTCGCCCTCGCAAAAGCGGCAGCCGAGAGCAAAATTCCTGAATGCTGCGATCATATTCTTGGATTCCCGCTTGCGCGGGAATGAGCGCGCCTACGACCCGTAGCTCTGAATGAGCGAGCCGGCCACCAGGCTCCAGCCGTCCACCAGCACGAAGAAGATGAGCTTGAACGGCAGCGACACCACCACTGGCGGCAGCATCATCATGCCCATCGACATCAAGACGGAGGCCACCACCAGGTCGATGATCAGGAACGGCAGGAACAACAGGAAACCGATCTCGAAGGCGCGCTTGAGCTCGGAGATCATGAAGGCCGGCACCAGAATGCGCAGCGAGATGTCCTCGGGCTTGGCGGGTTCGGCTTCCTTCGACATGTCAACGAAGAGCTTGAGATCCTTCTCGTTGACGTTCTTCTGCATGAAAGCGCGCAGCGGCACCGCGGCGCGGTCGAAGGCCTGCTCGGCGGTGATCTCGTTGGCGACCAGCGGCTTGACGCCAGTGTCGTAGGCTTTTTGCAGCGCCGGGCCCATCACGAAAGCGGTGAGGAAGAGCGCGAGCGAAACGATCACCGCATTGGGCGGAGCGGTGGCGGTGCCGAGCGCGGTGCGCAACAGCGACAACACCACCACGATGCGGGTGAACGACGTCATCATCACGAGGATGGACGGCGCCAGCGACAGCACCGTGAGCAGCGCGACCATCTGGATCACGCGTTCGGTCAGCCCGCTGCCTTGCGCGAAGTTGACGCTGATGTCCTGCGCGCCAGCCGGCGTCACCGCCGCTGCGAGCAGTCCGGCTACTCCGATCGCCACCGTCACAAGACGGACACGGCGACCGGAAATGCCTATCACGTCTTTCCTGACGGACGGCCCAGCAAGTTGGCCATCTCCTCTTCGAGATTGTCTAACGGCGCCTTGCTCGGCGCGGGCGCGAGCTTTGGTTCGGGCTTGGGCTCGGCTGTCAGTTCAATCGGGGGTTCGATCTTCGGTTCGATTTTGGTTTCGCGCGCGGGCTCGAATTTGGGTTCGAGGCGCGGCTTGAAATCGCGCACCGGCGCCGGTTTTGCCGGCGCGGCGAGTGGATCGGTGACCGGCGGGCGGCTTTCCGGCATCGGCGTGCGGCGCAGCGCGGCTTCGAGCTGCTGCGCCATCTCCGCCAGATTGTGATCGGTCTGCGGCGGCACTGCCGGCTCGAGTGGCGGCGGCGGCACGATCGGCGCGACGCTCGGACGCGGCGGCGGTTCGATGCGGGGCGGCGCTTCGGGCGGACTGAGCCGCGTCGACAATTCCGCCGCCATGCCGGTAAGGCTTTCGGCCGGGCGCGGCCGCGCACCCGGCTCGGGCGGCAGCCAGGGTTCCTCGGTGGCGTTCGAACGGGCGGGGCGCGGTGCCGGGATCGGCGGCGGCTCGCTCAACGGCTGCAGCGGCCATGAGCCTTCGACCGCCGGGCTTTGGCGGGGGGCGGGCTCGACCGCACGTGCCGGCTCGCGGGCCGGCTCACGCATAGGCTCGCGCGCCGTGTCGCGGGAGGCGACCGCACGCACGATATTGGGCTCGATCACGACGTCGGTTGGGCCGCCGATCATCAACAAATGCTCGACATTGTCGCGGCGGATCAGCACCAGGCGGCGCCGGCCATCGACGGTGGCGGCATCGATGACCGCCAGCCGCGGCTGGCGTCCGCGCGTGGCGTTGCCCAGGCGGTTGGAACCGAAGCGGCGCACCAGCCACGCGGTCAGGCCGATCAAGGCGAGCACCACCAGAAACGCGATAAAGAACCGCGCAGCCAGCGGCATCTCCGAGCCAAAGAGGGTCTCGAACATCAAAGCGCTCCGTACCTAGTGCCGCGGCTCATGGGCGGGAATCGCCCAAATGGTTAATTCCGTAAAGCACAATTTGCCGCCCGGAATACTAACAGACTCTTAACAAATATTAGGCCTTTTGGCATCCCAGCGCCGTTTCCGCAATGTTGCGCGTGGTAAACGGCGGACGGGACGCGGGGTTCCGTCGTTATTCCTTTACCTGCCATTAACCATACGCCCGGCAAAGTCTGCCTAGTGCGGCGCAGCCGCGAACGGGGGCTTTGGCGGGGTAATTCATGGCGATCACCGATATTCCGATCCTGTCCATGCTGCGGACCCGGCTGCAATGGGCGCAGGAACGCCAGCGCGTCCTGGCCGAAAACGTCGCCAATGCCGATACGCCGAAGTACCGCGCGCGCGAACTGGTGCAACCGAAATTCGACGCGCCGGCCGGCGGAACCGCGGCGCCGGTCACGATGGTTTCGCTCGTACGCACCGAGCCCGGCCATATCGCCGGCATCGGGCAGAGCGAGTCGTCGGCGGCGTTCCGCACCAAGAACGAAAACAATTTCGAGGTGCGGCCGACCGGCAACGCCGTGAACCTCGAGCAGGAAATGATGAAAGTGGCGGCCAACCAGATGGACTATCAGGCGGTGGCTGCGCTCTACACCCGCAGCCTCAGCCTCATCAAAACCGCGATCGGCAAGAACTGACGTTGCATCGCGCGCGAACGGCGCGCGTCTAATCGAAGGAGACCGACGTGGATTTTCTCAAGACCATGGCCATCGCGGCTTCCGGCCTGCGCGCCCAGGCCGGCCGCATGCGCATCATCTCGGAGAACATCGCCAACGCGGATTCGACGGCAACGAGCCCGGGCGGCAGCCCATACCGGCGCAAGGTGCCGAGCTTCCAGTCCGAGGTCGACCGCACGCTCGACGTCAAACTGGTCGAACTCGGCAAGACGCGGATCGACAGCTCCGATTTCCGGCTGAAATACGAGCCCGGCAATCCTGCCGCCGACAAGAACGGCAACGTCAAATATCCCAACGTCAATCCGCTCCTGGAAATGAGCGACATGCGCGAGGCGCAGCGCTCCTACGAGGCCAATATCAACGTCATCAGCGCCACCCGCCGCATGCTCCAGCGCACCATCGACATTCTCAAGACCTGAAAGGCGAAGCGCATGAAAAAGTTCATGCGCAAGAACAAGGAATAATTCATGGCCTCACCGCTCGCCGCCGCCGGCGCCTACGCCAACATCGCGCGTCTTGTTTCCGATCCGACGCGCGCGCTCGCCAACGTGCCGGGTGCCGGAGGCGGCGACGCCGCCACCGGTTTTGCCTCCATGCTCAAGGACGCGATCGGCTCCGTCATCGAGACCGGCCGCAAGTCCGATGCGCAGACGAAAGCCCTGGCCAGCGGCAAATCCAACATGGTCGACGTGGTCACCGCGGTGGCGCAGACCGAGGTCGCCGTCGACGCCATGGTGGCGGTGCGCGACAAGGTGATCGCGGCTTACGAAGAAATCATGCGGATGCCCATCTAAAGGCGAGTGAAGGACGAAATGACCGGACCCGAAGTTCTCGACGTCGCCCGCGACGCGATTTACACGCTCATCATCGTCTCCAGCCCGGTCATGCTGGTGGGCTTGACGGTCGGCGTGGTCATTTCGCTGCTGCAGGCGGTCACGCAAATCCAGGAAATGACCATCGCCTTCGTGCCGAAGATCCTGGCGATATTCATTTCGCTGCTGATCGCGCTGCCGTTCATGGCCGAGCGGCTGCACGCGGAGATGATGCGGATCGCCGCCCGCATCGTCAGCGGCTGAGCGAAAAAAAGTAGTCATCATGAGCGTCGACGTCTCATTCCTGCCGGTGCTGGCCGCCGCATTCCTGCTGACCTTTGCCCGTGTCGGCACCATGGTCATGCTGATGCCGGGCGTCGGCGAACTGAACTTGCCCTCGCGCGTGCGGTTGACCATCGCGTTGGTGCTCACCGCCATCCTGCTGCCGTCGCACCAGAAGGCCTATACCGTCGACCTCACCGCGCTCGCGCCGGTGCTCACGATGCTGTTCCAGGAGATCGTGATCGGCGCGGTGCTCGGCTTAACGGCGCGGTTGGCGATCTCGGCGCTGCAGGTCGCGGGCTCCGTGGTGGCTCAGCAGCTCGGTCTGGGCTTCGTGACGGCCATCGATCCCACCCAGAACCAGCAGGGCATGCTGGTCGGCAATTTCCTCACGCTGCTCGGCATCACGTTGGTCTTCGCCACCAATATGCATCACATGGTGATCGCGGCGATGAACGACAGCTACACCATCTTCCATCCGGGCGAGATGCCGCTGGTCGGCGACGCCGCGCAGCACGTCACCCGCATCGTCGCGACCGCGTTCCGCATCGGCATTCAGTTGTCGGCGCCGTTTTTGGTGTTCGGGCTGCTGTTCAATCTGGGCCTCGGCGTCTTGTCGCGGCTGATGCCGCAAATGCAGGTGTTCTTCATCGGCCTGCCGCTGTCGATCCTGCTCGGTCTGGTGCTGCTGCTCCTGGTGATCGGCGCCATGATGGGCACTTTCGTCGGCTATCTCCAAGGTGTGCTCGGCGAACTCGCGCCGCTCGGCTGACCGGAGACAAGCATGGCCGAAGAATCCGACGATACGGAAAAAACAGAAGACCCAACGCAAAAGCGGCTGGACGACGCCCTCCAGCGCGGCGACGTGGCCAAGAGCCAGGAGGTCAGCACCTGGTTCATCATCGCCGGCGCCACGCTGGTGCTGACCGCATTCTCCGGCGGCATGGGCTCCGACCTCACCGCCACCATGCGCGGGCTGATCGCCAATTCGCACAGCATCAGCATGGACGGACCGGCGCTGCCGCGGCTGTTCGAGAAGATCGGCGTCGAAGTGATCGCCGCCGTCGCCATTCCGTTCCTGCTGCTGCTGCTGGCGGCGCTCGGCGGCAACATGATCCAGCATCGATTGATCTGGACCCTCGAGTCGATAACGCCGAAGCTGTCGAAAATCTCGCCGGCCGCCGGCTTCAAGCGGCTGTTCGGCAAGCAGGCGCTCGCCAATTTCGCCAAGGGGATCGTCAAGCTGGTGCTGGTCGGCACGGTGCTCATCGCCATGATGTGGCCCGAGCGCGGCCGCATCATGGCGCTCGAGCGTGCCGATCCGGCAGCGGTGTTGCCGCTTGCCCAGACGCTGGCGCTGAAACTGATGGGCGCCGTGGTCGTCATCATGGCGATCGTGGCGATCGCCGATTATCTGTTCCAATACCGCGAATGGCACGGCCGGCTGAAAATGTCGCTGCGGGAATTGAAAGAGGAATTCAAGCAGAGCGAAGGCGATCCGGTCATCAAGGGCAAGCTGAAGCAGGTGCGCAACTCGCGCATGCGCAAGCGCATGATGGCGAACGTGCCCAAGGCGGCGGTGATCATCACCAACCCGACCCATTACGCGGTCGCCCTGCAATACGAGCGCGGCATGGAGGCCCCGGTCTGCGTCGCCAAGGGCGTCGACGCCATCGCAATGAAGATCCGCGCGGTCGCCGGCGAGCATTCGATCCCGATCGTCGAGAACCCGCCGCTTGCCCGCGCGCTGCATGCCACCGTCGAGATCGACCAGGCTATCCCGGTCGAGCACTACAAGGCGGTGGCCGAAGTGATCGGCTACGTCATGCGGCTGCGCCGGGCGGTTGTCCGGTAGCCGTCAAAAAGGGCGGCAATGATCCAAAACATGGGATGGCCGCAGGCTGGCTCTTGCGCCAGTAGGCCGGCTTAAGGCACTCAGGAGTCATGGCAGGCGAGACACCCGCAGCGCAGCCACCGGGCCCCGGCCCGGGACGGCAGGCTTTCGACAAGAGCCAGAGCGCCCCGCGCTCAGGCTCGGTCCGGCTGGTGCTGCTGGTCGCCCTGGCGCTGATCGCGGCGGCCGCCGGCGTGCTCTATATCGAGCCCGTTTACGCGGGAACCTACATTCTGGCGCTGCTGGCCTTGCTCGGCACTATCGGCGTGGCCGCACTGTTCGCCATGGCGTCCGGCATTATGCAGCTTGCCAGCCGCAGCCAGGCCAATCCATTGCTCAAGGCGGTGGTCGACAGCGCCTTCGACGGCATCGTGGTCACCGACCATTCGGGCCGCGTGTTCTATGCCAATACCACCTATCTCGACCTGATTGGGGCGACCGACAATAACGACGTGCGGCCGATCGAGCGGGTCTTCGTCGGCGATCCCGACGTCTCCGAATCGATCTACCGCCTGCTCAAGGCCGCGCGCGAAGGCCGCCGCCTCTTGGAGGAGGTGCGCATTCCCGGCGCCACGGCCGAGGCGGCGCGCTGGCTGCGCATGCGCGTGCGTCCGCTCGGCGAGGGCAAGCACGACGCGCGCATGACGGTGTGGTCGATCGCCGACGTGACGCGCGACCGCGAGCGCCAGGAAAACGTGTTCCAGGAGCTACAGCACGCCATCGATTATCTCGATCACGCGCCCGCCGGCTTCTTCTCGGTCGATAGCACGGGCGACATCGTCTATCTCAACGCCACGCTGGCGACCTGGCTCGATCAGGATCTCGCCCAGGTCGGCGCCGGCTCGCTCAAGCTCGGCGATATCGTCGCGGGCGAAGGCGCCGCGCTCTTTGCCGCGGTCAATGCCGCGCCAGGCGACGTGAAAACCGAGGTGCTCGACCTCGACCTCAAGACGCGCGGCGGCAAGCCGGTGCCGGTGCGGCTGTATCATAAAGTGGCATTCGGCGCCGACGGCACGCCCGGCGCCTCGCGCACGCTGGTGCTCAACCGCGCCAAGGACGACGGCAGCGATTCCGCCCGCGCGGCCGAAGTGCGCTTCATGCGCTTCTTCCAGAATACGCCGATGGCGATCGCCACCGTCGACAAGACCGGCCGCATCGCCCGCAGCAATGCGCGCTTCGCCTCCGCTTTCGAGGGCATGCTGAAGGGCGACGACCGTTCGATCCTGTCGGTGGTGGCCGAGCGCGACCGGCCGGCGCTGGAGGCCGCGATCCGCAAGGCGGGCGAGGGCCATGGCGATATTCCGCCGGTGGAGGCAGCACTCGCCGGCGCCGGCGAACGCTGGGCGAGCTTCTTCGTCTCCGCGGTCGAGGAGGAGGACAGCGACGGCGAGGCGGCCATCGTTTATGCGCTCGAGACCACCACCCAGCGCACGCTGGAGAACCGGGTCTATCAGCAGCAGAAGATGGAGTCGGTCGGCCAGCTGGCCGGCGGCATCGCGCACGACTTCAACAACGTGCTGTCGGTCATCATGATGGCGACCGATTTTCTGCTCAACGCGCACAAGCCGACCGATCCGTCGTTCCAGGACATCATCCAGATCAAGCAGAACGCCAATCGCGGCGCGGCGCTGGTGCGGCAATTGCTGGCGTTCTCGCGCAAGCAGACGCTGCGCCCGCAGGTGCTCGACCTCAACGAGACGCTCAACGATCTGACCATGCTGTTGCGCCGGCTGATCGGCGAGAAAGTCACCCTGACTCCGGCGTTCGGCCGCGATCTCTGGCCGGTGAAGGCGGACATCTCCCAGTTCGAGCAGGTCATCGTCAATCTGGCGGTCAACGCGCGCGACGCCATGCCGGACGGCGGCAAGCTCACCGTGCGCACGGCCAACGTGCCGGCCAGCGAAAGCGACGCGAAGTCGTACAAGGGCATGCCGAGCGCCGACTATGTGCTGGTCGAAGTGTCCGATACCGGCAGCGGCATTCCGCCCGACATCATCGATAAAATCTTCGAGCCGTTCTTCTCGACCAAGGAAGTCGGCAAGGGCACCGGGCTCGGCCTGTCCACGGTCTACGGCATCGTCAAGCAGACCGGCGGCTTCATCTATGTGAACTCCGCTCCCGGCAACACTTCGTTCCGCATCTTCCTGCCGCGCTACATCGCGGGCGCGGAGGAGGCGCAGCCGCAAATTGCCGACGCCAATGCCCCGGCGATTGCCGGCGTCGTGTCGGCCGCCGACAATCTGGCGCGCACGGCCGCGGCCGATCTGACCGGGCAGGGCACCATCCTCCTGGTCGAGGACGAGGAAGGCTTGCGCGCGCTCAATGCGCGCGGGCTCACCTCACGCGGCTACTCCGTGCTCGAGGCCAGCAACGGCGTCGAGGCGATCGAGGTCCTGGAAAAGAACGGCCACGTCGATCTGGTGGTGTCGGACGTGGTGATGCCGGAAATGGACGGCCCGACGCTGCTCAAGGAACTGCGCCGGCGCGATCCCGCCGTGAAGGTCATCTTCGTGTCGGGTTATGCCGAGGAAGCGTTCCAGAAAAATCTGCCCGAGCAGGAGCAGTACGAATTCCTCGCCAAGCCGTTCACGCTCAAGCAGTTGGTCTCGAAGGTCAAAGAGATCATGGCCGGCTAGGCGCGCCTTACGACCAGGAAGCGCCACTACCGAGGTGCTCCTGGCGCGCCATGACATTCGCGTGACATCCCGGTGCGGCCCTCGCCCGCCCTTACAATTGGCGCCAGGTGTACCTATGGTCATGGTCGCCGATTTCGCCGGGGAGTTTCACGCCATGTTCCGCCATCGCGTTCTGATCGCGCTTGCCGCGATCGCAACCGTGCTTGTGCTTGTTGCTTCCGACGCGCAGGCCCGCGCCGGTGGCGGTTTTTCCGGCGGTAGCCGCGGCCTGCGCACGTTTTCGGCGCCGCCCCCCACACGCACGGCGCCAACCACCGCGGCGCCGATCGAGCGCACCATAACGCAGCCGGGCGGCGCTGCCGGCCAGACGGCCGCCCGTCCCGGATTGTTGGGCGGCGGGTTGTTCGGCGGCGGATTATTCGGCGGGCTTGCCGCCGGCTTCATCGGCGCCGGCCTGTTCGGCATGCTGTTCGGTCACGGACTTTTCGGCGGGATCGGCGGTTTCAGTTCGCTCATCGGCCTGCTGTTGCAGGTCGTGCTGATCGTGGTGGTCGCGCGGCTGATCTTCGCCTGGTGGCAGCAACGTCAACAGCCGGCATACGCGGCGAGAAATCCGGCGGCCGGCCACGGCTTTGCCGGTCTCGGCAATATGATGGGCGCGAGCGCTCCGGCGGCCGAGCCGCTCACCATCGCCAAGGCGGACTACGATGCTTACGAGCAATTGCTCGGCGACGTGCAGGCCGCATTTTCTGCGGAGGACTTGAACGCGTTGCGGGCCAAGGCGACGCCCGAGATGGTCTCGTATTTCGCCGAGCAACTGACCGAGAACAGCAGCCGCGGGCTGGTCAATCGCGTCACGGGCGTGAAGTTGTTGCAGGGTGATCTGGCGGAAGCCTGGCGTGAAGGCGACGCCGAGTACGCCACCGTGGCCATGCGCTTTGCGCTCAACGACAGCATGGTCGAACGCGCGAGCGGCCGCACGGTCGAAGGCGGCAGCCCGGGCGAGGTCACCGAATTGTGGACGTTTCGGCGCGCGCGTGGCGGTGACTGGCTGCTCTCGGCAATTCAGCAAAGCTGATTTTGCGAATTTGTGCGCGCACGCTTTGCCGGCCGCTTAGTTGTCTTTGTCAGGGCCGGCTTGCGGCGGCGCCGAATTATTGGCGGCGGCCGTGTCGGCATCGGCTTGCGGCACCAGCGTCGCATTCGCGGCATCGGCAGGGGCCGCATTCGCGGCACCGGCAAGGCTGCGTTCGAATTTCACGCCGACCTGATGCGGCTTGCGCCAGACCACGCGACAGAAGCGCCGCGCGGCGCCGTTGCTCGAGAGCATCAGGATAAAATGATCGGGAATTGCCGTCGAATCTTGCACGTCGACGCGCGCGCCGGTATCGGACACGTCGGAAAGCGTACAACCGGTCCGTTGCTCGGCGCTCACCGCCAGCCAAGCGGTGTGGCGCATGGGTTGCCGGCGTGCCTTCCGTTTATCCTTGACCATGGAGCCTCGATGCCGCCGGATTAGGCAGGCGCGCTCTTGCATTTACAATCGGTTAAAGCACGGCTTTTGCAGGGCGAACTATACCGTTTGGCCATTACCAATTCATAAAGTGCTATTGGGCGCAGGCCCTTAGGGCGCGAAACCCCGCTTGAACATTGACCAAGCGTCGAAATCCGTCTATGCCGCCGCCCGCAACCTGGTTTATGGCCTCATCTTGCTGACACGCTGCCGGCTTTGGGCTGCAACTCAAGTGATCTCCCAAAAACTCGGAGTGTTGCCGCCAACGCGATGGGCGCGCGGGCGTTCAACAAGAAGCGTGAAAGGAACTATGATGCCTGTCGGAACTGTGAAGTTCTTCAATACCCAAAAAGGCTTCGGCTTCATTCAGCCGGACGATGGCTCCAAGGATGTGTTCGTGCACATCTCGGCGGTGGAACGCGCTGGGATGCGTTCGCTGGTCGAAGGCCAGAAGATCAGCTACGAGATCGTCACCGAGCGCGGCAAGCAGGCGGCAGGCAATCTGCAGTCGGCCTAACGTCCGGATCAAGAACTTCGCTGAATTGAAAGCCCGGCGGCGACGCCGGGCTTTTTGCATGAAGGCGGTCCGTGATAGAGAAGATCTCTGAAAAAAATTCGATCGAATACGACGATAATTCAGGGAGGAGATCGGCATGGACATTATCGCTTGCGGAGCGCGGCCGTCGCGCCGGGGGCCGGCGACGAGCTTCAGCGGAACGGTGTGGCAGGACCCGATCATTCAGACGCCCGAGCCCGCGCTGCTGCGTGCCGGCCGGGTCCGCTTCGAGCCGGGCGCCCGCACCTTCTGGCATACCCATCCGCTCGGGCAGACCTTGCACATCGTTTCCGGCATCGGCCACGTGCAGGCTTGGGGCGGTCCGGTCCGGCAAGTGCGCCCCGGCGACACGGTCTGGATTCCGCCGGGCGAGAAGCACTGGCACGGCGCCGCGCCCGACAACAGCATGGAACACATCGCCATGCAGGAGGCCAAGGACGGCGAGCACGTGAAGTGGCTGGAAGCGGTCACCGACGAGCAATACCAGGGCAAGCCTGCCGGCTGATACGGCGCCGCGCGATCAAGCGCGCGTGATCGTCGGAATAGCGACACATTGCCGGGGTTCTTTACTGCCATGGCGGGGCGACGGGCCTGCGCCGATGTCGGGAGGACTCTGAATGACGACAATGCGGATCGGCGTGCCGTTGGCGGCATGCTTGGCGCTGTTCGCTGCCGTGCCGGCGCAGGCGCAACAGGCCAATATGAGTTTCTTTGTGACCAGCAACGGGCCGGGCAAGGGCGCCGATCTGGGCGGGCTTGCCGGCGCCGACAAGCATTGCCAGCAGCTCGCGCAATCGGTAGGCGCTGGGGCCAAGACCTGGCACGCCTACCTGTCGACGCAAGGGGCGGGCGCGGTGAATGCGCGCGATCGTATCGGCAAGGGGCCGTGGATGAACGCCAAAGGCGTGGTAATCGCTACCAGCGTTGACGATCTGCACAGCGCCAACAACAAGCTTACCAAGCAGAACAATCTGTCCGAGAAGGGCGAGGTCATCAACGGCCGCGGCGACAAGCCGAACCGGCATGACATCCTGACCGGCTCGACGCCGGACGGTAAGGCTTTTCCACCCGACAAGGACATGACCTGCAAGAACTACACGAGCAGCACGCAAGGGTCCGTCATGCTCGGCCATAACGACCGCATCGGTTTGCGCGAAGACGACGCCTCCCATTCCTGGAACTCGTCGCATCCCTCGCGCGGGGCGGACGGCGGCTGTTCGCAGGCCGACCTGCGCTCGACCGGCGGCGACGGGCTGCTCTATTGTTTCGCGGTTAACTAGCGGCTTAAGCGGCAGCCGGCGCGTGCAAACAACGCGCGCCGGCTGTTCTTTGCACGGTTTTGCGGCAAAGTTCCTTGGCGGTCCTGGCCCGCCGGATCGGAATTTTTAACCGTTTCGCCCCTATATACCGGCCCTGAAAGGGCCGGCATGACGCAACTCGACAACGTTCTGCTGCTCACCGGAGACGCGCTGCTTTATTTCGCCGCGCTCGCCGCGCTGTTGCGCGCCCGCACGCGGATCGGGCTCGGCGCCTTCTTCTGCGCGCTCGGGGTGATGCACTTCCTCGAGACCTATCTCGCCAGCATCTTCTACGTCTCGCTGCCGTTCGGCATCGTCACCTCTCCAGGTTCGACCGTGCTGTTCACCGGCAAGTTGATGATGTTGCTGCTGCTTTACATCCGTGAGGACGCCAAGGTCGTGCGCCAGCCGATCTATGGCCTGCTGTTCGGCAATGTCTTGCTGTTCGCGCTCGCTTTCGTCATGCGCCACCACACGCTGGTGCCGCTGGTTCCCGGCCGCGCCGCCGATTTCGGCTTCCTCAACGAGATGGGCGCGCTGATGGTGTGGGGCACCGCGATCCTGTTCTTCGATTGCATCCTCATCATCCTGCTCTATGAGCGGTCGCGCGCCTGGTTCGGCGATCGTGTGTTTCCGCGCCTCGCTGTGTGCGGCGCGCTGGTGCTCACGTTCGACCAGGTGGCGTTTTTCACCGGCCTGCACATGCTCACCGGCGCAGGGTTAGCGGTGCTGGTCGGCGGCTGGATCGCCAAGATGGGCGCGGTGCTGCTCTACAGCGTGCTGGCCGCCGTCTATCTGGTTTACCTGGAGCGCCCGCTCGGCAGCCGCCGCAGCGCGCCGCGCATTGCCGATGTGTTCGACACGCTGACATACCGCGAACGCTACGAGGATCTGTTGGCGCGCACCGGCAGCGATGCCTTGACCGGAACGCTCGACCGCCATTCGCTGGAATCGCACGGCCGCCGCGCGGTCGAACTGGCCGCCAGCGTCGGCCGTCCGCTGGCGTCTGCTGGTCATCGACCTCGACCATTTCAAGGCGTTCAACGACCGCTTCGGCCATGCCGCCGGCGACGTGATGCTCAAGTCCATCGCTAACGAAATCATCGCGGCCGCGCGCGCCTCCGATTTCATCTACCGCTACGGCGGTGAGGAATTCATCGTCATCGCCGATGGCGTGGCGGGCGATGACGCGCTCGCTCTCGGCGAACGCATCCGCCGCCGCATTGCCGGCATTGCCGGCAAGGACCCGGCGTCGTGGATGACCGCCAGCATCGGCATCGCCACCTGTCCGCACGACGCCACCGACTACAACACGCTGTTCGAGACGGCCGACCAGCGGCTTTATCAGGCCAAGGCCGCCGGCCGCGATCGCGTCGTCGGCGATGGAGCGCCGTCTACGGCAGACGCGTCCGAGCCTAGCCTGGTGCCGGCGGGCTGATACCCCCTTGCAGTCACGGCGCGACGCGAGCGAAGCTCGCGCACCCGGAATGGCAAGGACGTTATCCCATGCGCTACCAGCTGTTTTATTGGCCGCAGATCCAGGGCCGCGGTGAATTCGTGCGTCTGGCGCTGGAGGATGCCGGCGCGGCTTACGACGACGTTGCGCGGGCGAAAGCCGGCATGGATAAAATGATGGCGATGATGAACGGTGGCAGCGAGAAGCGCCCGCCCTTCGCGCCGCCCTTTCTGAAGGCGGGCAAGCTCGTCATCGCGCAGAGCGCCGATATCCTGTTCTATCTCGCGCCGCGGCTGAAGCTTGGCCCGCGCGAGGAGGCCGGCCGGCTCTGGCTGCATCAATTGCAGCTCACGGTGACCGACTTCGTGAAGGAGATTCACGACACCCACCATCCGATCGCCGGCAGCCTCTATTACGAGGACCAGAAGCCGGAAGCGAAACGCTACACGCAGCATTTTCTCAAAGACCGCGCGCCGAAATATTTCGGCTATTTCGAGAGCGTGCTGCAGAAGAGCGGCGGGCCGAACGCGCTCGGCCGCAAGTTCAGTTATGTGGACCTGTCGCTGTTCCAACTGGTCGAGGGTCTGCGCTACGCCTTTCCGAAGGCGATGAAGCGCATCGAGCGCAAAGTCCCGCGGGTCGTCGCGCTACGCGACAAGGTGGCGGCGCGCCCGCGCCTCAAGGCCTATTTGGCCTCGGACCGGCGTCTGCCGTTCAACGAGTGGGGCATCTTCCGGCATTACCCGGAATTGGATGAGTGAGCGTCCTGCCCCGCAAAGCGGCGAGGGATGAACTTACCCGTGCGCGGGTAGCGGCTTGCCGCCGGCCGTCACTGGCTTCGCGGAGATCAGTATGAACGCGATCACGCAGGGCTCGCTGCCCTTGTTCACCCAGTTGTGCACGGTGCCGCGCTGTACCAGCACGTCGCCGGCTTTGAGATGCACGCTGCCGATATCGAGCTCCATGTCGATCTCGCCGGACATGATCACGGCGTAATCGATCGAATCGGTGCGGTGATTGCGCGGCGTCACGCCGGGTCCGAAACTGACGATGCGGAACACGGTGCCGTTGTCGATGGTCGTGCTGATCTTCTTGCCCGAGGGATCCGCGTCGCCGTCATTGCTCAACGGGAAGCCTTCGGTCGACCAGATCACGCTGGATTGCGCGCCCGGCCGGAGCGACAGCACGTTCTTGGTCTGCTCGTCGATCAATACTTTGGCGCGGCCTTGATCGTCATGACCGGTGACGACGCGGCGGATTTTCAGGCTCATCGGTTGCATCCTCCCTTGAATTTTGTTGCGGCGATGTTTGGCGGTACGGCCGGTGCGTTTGCAATTGGCCTAGTCGACCGGCAGCGGCTTCTTGCCGGTCTCGTGCCAGAGCAGGAACAGCCCGGAGCCGACCACGATGGCCGAGCCCGCGAGCAGCGGCAGCGTCGGAATGTCGCCCCAGAACAGGAAGCCGAGGCCCATCGCCCACACCAGCGAGAAATAATAGAACGGTCCGACCGCCGAGGGCGGTGCGAACGACAGCGAGCGCGTCCACCAATACTGACCCACCCCGTTGAGCAGGCCGTTCACCAGCATGGCAGTGAGGTCGAGGCCGGTCGGCGAGGCGAAGCCAAAGATCGGCATGGCGATGGCGAAGAACGCCATGAGGAATACCATTTGGTACATGGTGAGCGTTTCCGCCAACTCGGTCGTAGTCATGCCGCGCACCGCCGCGGTGACGCTGCCGAACAGTACCGCGTTGCCGAGCGCGAACAGCGCGCCGATGCGGAAGCTGTCGGCGCCGGGCGCCGCCACCAGCAGCACGCCAAGGAAGCCGGCGATCAGCGCGCAGCCGCGCGCCAGGCCGATTTTCTCCTTGAGCCAAATCGCCGCGAACAGCGTGGCGAACATCGGCGCGGCGAAATTGATGGCGATGGCGCCGCCGAGCGGCATCAGCGAGAAGGCGATGATGATAAAGCTCTGCGCCACCGCCTGCGTTCCGCTGCGGCCGAGGTGATCGCGCAGGCGCTGCGTGCGGAACACGAGGAGCCCGGTGCGCGGCAGGATCAGCACGGCGCAGGCGGTGAGCGAGCCGACGGCGCGGAAGAACAAAACCTCGGCGAACGAATAGCTGGCCACCTGCCATTTCGCGATCGCCATGGAGACGGCGAACAGCACGGTGGCGCCCAGCATATAGAGGATGCCACGCGGGACGCGGTCGGCGCGCGCGGCGATCGGACGCTGGTCGAGGCTGTCGGAGGTCACTGGGTGAAAAGGCCTCTGGCGGCAGGACGGGATGTTCCGCCTAGCATGGCTATTGGCGAGCGGGCAGGGGCAAAAGGGAATGGCGGGGTTGCGAAGCCCTATCGCCGCCTCAGGAGGCGCGAAGCGCCGTCTCGAACGATGGGCAGTTTACTTCCGCTTGCGCTTGGCTGCCAGCCGCGCCCGGCGCCGCGTCCCGGCGAGCCGCGCCGCCCGCCGTTTGGCCAAGGCGCGCCGTTCGCGCGCCTTCTTGGCGCGCCGGCGGCGGCAGCGGCTGCATTTGCAGTTCGAGCGCCCGATCACGTTCTTGAGATAGTCGATGCCGTAGTCGTAGGTGATTTCCTCGCCCGGCTTGATGGCGCGCAGCGCGTAGATGAACACGCGGCGCTTCTGGATCGTCGTTTCGGCGTTGGGATTGCAGGAATGGTTGCCGTAACGGGCAAGATTGCTGCGCGGCGTGCCGTCGATCGTCCAGCGGCTGTTGATTTCGTATAGATAGCGGTTGCCGCGGGCCTCGATCTTCTCCGCTTCCTTGGTGGTGAGCAGCGGGCCCTTATATTCGGCGATTCGAGCGCGCTTCCGGATGGGCCGGGTGGCGAACAGGCCGAGGCCGGTGAGGGATCGGCCGACGCGGAAGGCTCTCTTGGGCATTTTTCGGAATTTCGATTCCAACGAAACAAGCGTTGCGGATGCCAGACGGCGGCGCGCGCGTCAACGTCAAAAAAACTTTGGCCCGGGTGAGCCGGGCCAAAGTCGCTGATGACAGCTTTTGTCCGGCTTAGTGGCGCCAGCCACGGTCCCAATGGCAGTGGCCGTGCGGGCCGCGCCAGCGGTGCCGGCCGCAGCCGTCACGCACCTGGATCACCTCGCCGGTGGCCTTGGATACGCCCTGCAGCGACGCGGCCGGCATGGCCTCGGCGCTGAAGGTCATGAACGTGAACATGGCAGCGATCGCCGCGAACAAGGCGAGCTCATTGCGCATATTGTTTCTCCCTGACGATTGATTGAAGCGCGGGGGAAACTGACCACAGCGCACGCGCGGTCGCAACGGGTGGGCGGCGGAAGTTACGCCGCCTTTACGGCAGCTCGGCGACCATCTTCTGGAACTCCTCCATCGTCCAGGCGCGCGCGGTGCGCGTGCGCGCGTTGCCCAGGCTGCCGAGCGCCAACGCGAACTTGGCGACGTTGTCGCCGTTCGGCGTTTCGACCATGACCAGAAGGTCGGAGTCGCCGGAGGTCAAATAGACCTGCTTGATTTCGACGCCGACTTTCTTGGCGAGGTCGCGCGCCTGCTGGGCGCGTTTCGGGGCATCCTTGATCCCGCGGATGCCCTGATCGGTGAAGTTCAGCGACAAGATGAACAACATGGCCGTTCTCCCCTGCTGGTGAAGGTGCCCCACGGGCCGGATCATCGGTCAATGATTATTCGGCGGCAAGGCGCGACTGCTTGAACCTTTTCACTGCGCCCGCGACCAAGACAGACTGAGCCGCTCACAGAAGGATTTCCCATGACCAATGCCGTCCGACGCCTTGCCGGCGCCGCGCTGATCCTGTCCGCAAGCTTTGCCGCTGCCGCGCAGGCGCAGACCGCCGCCACCGGTCAAGAGCCGCCGCCCCAGGCTGACGCCGGAACGACCGGCCAGTCCAAATGCATCGACGAGAACGATCACTACAAGATGCGCGGCAAGCAGCCGACCCTTGTGATCGAACTGGCGAACCGCTGCGAGCAGCGGCTGAAGTGCCGGGTGTTCGCCTATGTCACCAGTGCGAAGGGAGCGGCGCAAGGCCGCGGCACCATCGTGTTGGCGCCGAAATCGCAAGGTGCGGCTGCGAAAATGTCGTACGCCATGAAGGTCAAGATGATCGGCGGCAGTTCGCAGTCGGCGCGCGAGTGCAAGGTGTTCTGAGACGTCGCTATCGAGCAAAATGAGAAACTGAAACATCCAACAACAGGAGCTGCCATGACCAATGCTACCAAGTGTCTTGCCGGGGCCGCGCTTTCGGCCGCGCTGATCGCATCCGCCGCGCCGCAAGCCTCGGCCGAGACGTTGTTCAAGATCGTGACCGTGAAGGATGAAATCGTGGTCGGTCTCAACGACGCCGAACTGAAGGAACTCGGCGGCGATGCCGGCGGCATCGCCAAGGCGATCGCGGCCAAGGGCTCGCTCACGCTCTGGCAATATGCGGTCGGCCAGAAGGACGGCGAACGCTTCGTCGGCCCGCGCGGCAAGATCGGCGTGCTGGCGGCGTCCTCGCTGCGGGTGGAACCCTACAAGCAGCCGTTCAAGGTGATCGCGCACGACTAGAGGCCTTACGTACGCACCGCCATATCGCCGGTTATGGCGGGCGTGTAGATTGCGATCCAATTGAGCCCCGCGGGCAGGCCGCTTTCTTCGGCCGGCCGGCGGGGATCGTGCGTCAAAGGGGGTACATCGGATGAGGCTCGCAAGGTATTTGTTCGTTTCGATCGCGGCGTTGCTGTTGCCGCAGGCGGTCCTGGCGCAAAGCGCGGCCGATAAAGGCGAAGCAGCCGCCATCGCCGAATGCAAGGCGAAATCCGATCCGGCGATCCTGATCAACTACTGGAAGACGGCCGCGGCCCGCAGCCCGGCCGATTTGGCGGAACTTGAAAACCGCGCCAAACGTATCTGCGTGGCTCAGGGCGGCGGCAATAGCCACAGCTACACGATCGCCGGCAATGCCGGGCCGATGAAAGTGACCGGCACCGCCTGCAGCCTCACCAAGCCCTTCACCGTGAAAGGCGGCGGCGGCGGCATGGTGATAACGTTCTCTTACGCTCCGATCGATGAAACGCACGGCGCGGTGAGCTATACCGGCGGCGGCACCGGCTCGCTTGCGATGGTGCACATGGCCGGCAAGGGCACCTATACGGTGAAGCTGGACGGCAAGGGCGGCACCCTGACACAGACCCATACCGGCGCCGTAACCAATCCGGGCGGCGGCTCGGCCACCCACACCGACACCTTGAAGCTCACGACCACGGGTCCGTGTTGAGCGGCAAAGCGGCGCGACATCATGGCGCCTGATGCGGCGCCGCGCGGGGCGCTGCCGCACGATTGAACGCCGTCATTGCCCCGTCACGCGTTGGGCGGCATGATAAGGCCATGTCGGCAGACCCGGACCGCTGGCCCGCATTGCCCTATGCCGCGTGGGCGGACACCGCCGCCACGTTGCAATTGTGGACGCAAATTGTCGGCAAAATCCGGCTGGCGCTGACGCCGTGGCTCAATCATTCCTGGCACGTCACGCTCTATGTGACGGCGCGCGGGCTGAGCACCGGGCCAATTCCCTATGACGCGCGCACTCTGCAGATCGATTTCGATTTCATCGATCATGTGCTGTGGCTGCGCGTGAGCGACGGGCAATTCCGCCAGATCATGCTCAAGCCGACGCCGGTGGCGGAATTCTATGCCGACGTCATGATCGCGCTCAAAGAACTCGGCATCGCCGCCGCCATCCGCCCCGTTCCGTGCGAAATCCCCAACTGCATTCCGTTCGACGAGGACACCGTGCACGCCGCCTACGACGCCGATGCCGCGCAGCGGTTCTGGCGCGTGCTGCTGGCGGCGCACGACGTGATGGCGCATTTCCGCACCGGGTTCCTCGGCAAGACCAGCCCGGTGCATTTCTTCTGGGGCAGTTTCGATCTGGCGGTGACGCGCTTTTCCGGGCGCCGCGCGCCGCCGCACCCCGGCGGCGTGCCGCATCTGCCTGACGCGGTGGCGCGCGAGGCCTATTCGCATGAGGTGTCGAGCGCCGGCTTCTGGCCGGGCGGCGGCGCTATCGACTATCCGGCCTTCTATTCCTACGCCTATCCAGCGCCGGACGGCTTTGCCGCGGCCAAGGTAAAACCGGCGGCCGCGTTTTTCTCCAGGGAACTCGGCGAGTTCCTGCTGCCTTACGACGCGATACGGAACTCGGGCGATCCCGACGCGACGTTGCTGGACTTCTTGCAGAGCACCTACGCAGCGGCGGCGGATGTGGCGAAATGGGACAGGCAGGCGCTGGAGTGTGCGCTGGGCGAGAAGGGCAGGCCGCGCGCGCTTTAGCGGGCGCTTGCAACCTCTGCGGGTGCATGGCAGCATTGGACTGAGAGAAGCGGCCGTCAATCGCGAGGGGCGTCATGGCTGCGCCAGGCAATCGCTACGCTTTCGATTTGAAGATTGCGACGGATGCCGCGACACGCTGGAAATCGCGGCAGCAGGCGCGCGATCGCAAGAACACCGCCGCCGACAACGGGCAATACACCGACGCGGATTCCAAGGCTCATCTCGCCGAGCATCTCAACCGGCTGTTGAAGGCAATGGCCGCGAACGCTCCGGCCGGCCTTGCCGCCCACGCAGCGCAAGCCGAATCGATGGCGATCGGCGCGGCGGCGCCGGCCGGCGCGATAACGGCCGCCAATGTCACCAACCAAATGGCTGAGCGCGTCATCGGCAATACGCGCGATTTCCTCGCCATTCTCTTTTTTGATAAAGGCACGCTGGCCAGCCGCGCGGTGTGCCGCATCGTCACCACGCTGGACGACGGACAGAGCTTCGGCACCGGCTTTCTGGTCACGCCGCGTCTGCTCATCACCAATCATCATGTGCTGACGAGTGAGGACGACGCGACGCGCAGCAGCGCCGAGTTCAATTACCAGCTCAACGGCGCCAATGCGGTGCTGCCGGTCGAGAGCTTCAAACTCGATCCGGCGACCTTTTTCCTGACCGACGAAGGGCTCGATTTCGCGCTCGTCGCGCTGTCGCCGCGCTCGGCCACCGGCACGCCGCTGTCCTCATTCGGTTTCTGTCCGCTCATCGGGGCCACCGGCAAGATTATCATCGGACAGCCGGTCAACATCGTCCAGCATCCCAAGGGCGACCTGAAACAAGTGGTGATCCGCGAGAACAAGCTGGTTGATCTGCCGGACGCGCAGCCTGGTTCCGATATCGACCGATATGCCCATTATGAAGCCGACACCGATCCGGGCTCGTCGGGCTCGCCGGTGTTCAACGACCAATGGGAAGTCGTCGCGCTGCACCACTCGGGAATTCCGAAAACAAATGCGCAAGGCCAGCCGCTCGACCGGCAGGGCAATGTGTGGCCGCAGGGCGGCGATCCCGACCAGATCGATTGGATCGCGAACGAAGGCATTCGCGCTTCGCGGCTGGTGGATTTCATTTCCAACGCCACCGTCACCCGCGGCAAGGATTTGCGAGACGAATTCGTCGCCATCAGCCACGGCGAAGTGCAGCCGCCGGCCAAACCCGAAAAATTGGAGGAGCCGATCGTGCCGCCGTCAAAACCGGCCGCGGATGGCGCCGCGCAAGCGCCCGCGGACACACTCGTACAAGCCGCGCAAGCGGGTGCGGTGACCTTCACCGTCCCACTGACCGTGACCATCGGCATCGGCATGTCCGGCGCGGCGGTGCCCGCGCTTGGCGCGCCGGCGATGGCCGCGGCCGCCGCGGCGGCACCCTCAATGGCGGCGCCGGCCGTGGGCGCCGCGCTCGAATCCGGCAAACCCGATCCCAATTTTGCGGCGCGCCCGGGCTTCGATCCGAATTTCCTCGGCTTTTCGGTGCCGCTGCCTAAACTGATGCCGGCGGTCGCCGGCCAGGCCGCGAAAGTAGACGGCGGCGGCATCGAGCTCAAATATTTCAACTACAGCGTCATCATGAACGCGACGCGTAAGCTTGCCTTCGTCTCGGCGGTGAACCTCGACGCGGTCGCGAAGTTTTCCGCCAAGCGGGTGGGCAAGGACAACTGGTATTACGACGACCGCATCTCGCACGATTTGCAGGCGGGCAAGGAGCTATACGCCGGCAACCCGCTCGACTTCGGCCATCTGACGCGGCGCGAAGACGCCGGCTGGGGCGCGACGCTGGCCGCCGCCACCAAGGCCAACGACGACACCTTCCACCTGACCAATTGCTCGCCGCAGCACTCGATCTTCAACCAGAGCAGCCTGGCGAGCCACGCAGGCCTGCTGCTGTGGGGCACGCTGGAGAACTACGTTACCGCGCAGGCCAAGAAGGGCATCAAGAAACTGTCGATCTACAACGGCCCGGTGTTCCGCGACAACGACGCGCTCTACCGCGGCATTATGCTGCCGAAAGAATTCTGGAAAATGATCGTCTACGTCAAAGACGACGGCAAACTGGGGGCGGTGGCCTTCGTGCTGAGCCAGGAAAGCCTGATCAAGAACCTGACGGCGGAAGACTTCGTCGAAGGGCCGTTCAAGCCGTATCAAATCAAGGTCAGCGATCTGCAGACGCGCACCAATCTCGATTTCGGCAGCCTCGGCCAGTTCGACGCCATGCACAACGTCGCCAATGAAAGCCTGTTCGAGGGCGCCCGCACGCAGATCGGTCGCCATCAATACGCTCGACGACATGGTGCTGTAGGGCGCCGTCTGTCCGTTCACGCCCGCGCGGTCAGGTGAAATTGCGCTATCGACCAGCCGAAATACCAGCGCAGCGTCCACGGGATCGGAATGAGCAGGACGCAGGACAGGCTGAACAGGAACGTCCGCCACAAAATGCCCCAGCCGCTGGCGACGTAGATCAATTGCATGCTGGAGCCTTCGACGTGGCGGCAGGTCCAGCGCATCATCGCCGTCAGCACCCAGGCCCAGCCGACGATGGTGACCATCGCCAGCGCGGTCAGCGCCATCCAGCCGAGCATCGGCCAAAAGCCGCCGGTGAATTGCAGCGGCGCCCGGCGGCCGGCCCAGACCAGGTTGGGAAAGAGCCAGCGCATGATGATCCAGTAGCAGAGCACGGTGACCGGCAGCGCGATGAACTGCACGGCCCAGTGAATGCTTCCGGCATAGGCGCTCAGCGCCAGCAGAATGAAGATGTACCAGATGTCCCAGGGCCTGCCGGCGAAGCCGACCGCCTTGCCGTTCGGCAGCGAGACATGATGCACGACCCAGCGATAAAAGCTGGTGGCCGCCCAGGGCGCCGGCACCACCACGTATTGGCAGAGCCCTAGCAGCAGCGCGCGGCCGAACAGCGGCCAAGTCCGCCCGGTGAAGATCAGGGCGTCCGGCGGCGCGCCGGCGGGCCGCGGCGCCGGCTCGAGCGCGCCCGCCGTCAGGCCGGCATCGCTCGCCTTGACCCATTCCGGCATGGGGTTGCGCCACACCAAGGTGTCGGCCGAGACCTCGGTGCGCGCGATCAAATCGCGCAGCTCGGCCTCGCTGTACGGGCCCTGCTGCGTGCCGTCGACCTTGATGTACCATTGCTTGTCGGCCATCGCGGCAGCGCCCCCTTTGCACGTGGTTGACGGCGCATTGGACTGGACCGGCGGGGCGAATTCAATAGGGGATGTGCCGAGCCTTCGCTTGTGCAAAACGGCGTAATGCGCCTCACTACGCCGCCAGCGGGCTCGGCGCGTTACGCGCCTTAGCCCACCCGGCGCTTGATCGAAGCCCACGGGGTGAAAGGGAGAAGCGATGAGCCAAAAGGCCGAATTCCACAATCTGGCGAAACCGGACGACGGCTTGCTGCGCGAGCTGGCGCCGGGGGTGATGACGCGCATCTTCGCCGGCGAGCACGCCATGCTGTCGGTGGTGACGATCGCGCCGAACGCGGCAGGCGTCATGCATCAGCACCCGGAAGAGCAATGGGGCGTGCTGCTCGAAGGCTCGGCGGTGCGCTTTCAGGGCGGCGAGGAGATCGCGGTGAAGCAGGGCGATTTCTGGCGCACGCCCGGCAACGTGCCGCACACCATGCGCGCCGGCCCCGACGGCGCGCGCGTGCTCGACATCTTCAGCCCGCCGCGGCCGGAATATAAGAAGGCGGGGAAGGGGTTTGGCAGCGCGTAGAACCAATCCGCCTCATCCTTCGAGAACGCGCTACTTCGAAGCGCTCCCCAGCGTGAGGCCGGCCGCTTGGAAAAAATGTTTGTCGTTCTTTTATTAGGATTTTAAGGTCTTTCCGCAATATTTCGGTGCGTCAGGGAGACCAAATCGTGGCGCAGTATCCGAAAGAGATTCAAGCGGCTGTGCTGTTCGACCGGGTGAAGCCGTTCCCGCTCGAAAAGCTGGTGGACGGATTTCTCGCCGCCGAAGCGAAGAACGGCACGACCTACAATCGAGTCTTCGACACCAAGCCCGGCGTTTTCTACCGCCTGTTTGGCGCCAACAACGCCATGATCACGGTGGAATACATCGAACGGCAGGCGTCGGCGCCGTTGTTCGAAACCGCGCTGTCGTCGCCGTTCACGCAACGCGCCACACCCGATGCGCGGGCACGTATTGCCCTGCACCGCTCCCACGCCCTCATCAACGTTCACCACGGGGCGATTCCGCCGAATCCGCTAGTCGCCGGCTTCATGCAGCGGCTCAACGTGCCGCAAGACGGCCACCCGGCGCGCGATTTCTCCATCAGGTTGATCCTGTGCGGCGCTCTGTCGGCCTTCGCACACCGGCTGGGCGATGCGAGCCTCGTCCACTGGACGACGACCGACCACCTGCTGACGGGGAAGGACTTCGCCGAGCTTGCGCTCCAGCCGGCGCCGAGCTTGCTGCACATCCATCCGCTGATCGTGAAAGGTGGCCTGAGCGCCGACCGCAGGGAGCAGATTCAAATCAAGACCTTCGGCGCGGCGCATTTCATCGATCGCGAAATCCAACTGCTGCCGAGCCCGCTGCCCGTGCCCGATGCGATCCAGACGATCTTTGCATTCCTGAAGATCGCGACGGCGGATAAGGGCTACATCATTCCGGACGGCAGTACGTTCGGGCCCGACCTCGAGAACTGCTACCGCGTGCGCCATATTCCGGAGGGCGCCATGTCTGGCGAACTGAAAGGCCCGCTGTATCAGATCGAGGTGCTGCGCTCGCACAAGCACGGCTATACATCGCCGGATTACATCGCGCCGGAACCGACCTTCGACGACCGCAATGTTCCCGCCGACGTTCTCGAAGAGCTTGGCAACAAGCGGCAAGCCGTGGTTCAGGAATGGCGCGACGAGCGGCAGATGGCCGAGGCTGTCGGCGGCGAGTTTCGGGTCAAGCAGGAAATGCCGGGCAGCCGCGGCGGGCTCGGCGGCTGGCTGCCGTTCGGCAAGCGCAAGGCACCGCCCAAAGTGCATTGATGAAGCGGCGGGTGGTCCCGCGGCGCTGATGCGCAACCGCGCCGGCAATTTCTTGGTCAGTCGGCTGATGGAATTTCTGACCGCGCTCGGGCAGGATACGTTTGCCGGAGTTGAGAAAATTGAAGTCGTACCGCGAATTTGAAAAAGGCATTGAAGAAGAGCTGACAAGATTGGCAATAATAGAATAAGAACTCCTCCAAATTCCCAGAGATTGTAAGGCTCACCCCCATGAACGCCCCCGTCACACCCCCCACCGTCCCCCCGTACCACCACTCGCCGCTCTTCCCGCTCGGCCCCGACAAGACCGCCTATCGCAAGCTCGACGACAAGTCCGGTAATTTGGGCATCACGGTCGAGAAGGTGATGGGCAAGGACATGCTGGTGGTACCCCGCGAGGCCCTGCGCGCGCTGGCCGAGGCCGCCTTCACCGACATCAATCACCTGCTGCGCCCGGCGCACTTGAAGCAGCTGCGCACTATCCTCGAGGACCCGGAGGCTTCCGCCAACGATAAGTTCGTCGCCTACGATTTCCTGAAAAACGCCAACATCGCGGCCGGCGGCGTGCTGCCGATGTGCCAGGACACCGGCACCGCCATCATCATGGGCAAGAAGGGCCGCCTGGTGTTCACCGACGGCACGGACGAGGGCGCGCTGTCGGAAGGCGCGCGCGACGCTTACTTAAAAAAGAACCTGCGCTATTCGCAGCTCGCGCCGATCTCCATGTTCGAGGAGAAGAACACCAAGAACAACATGCCGGCGCAGGTCGAGATCTATGCGGACGGCGAGGACGCCTACAAGTTCCTGTTCATCGCCAAGGGCGGCGGCTCGGCCAACAAGTCGTTTTTGTTCCAGGCGACGCCGTCGATCCTGACGCACGACCGCATGCTGGCGTTCCTCAAGGAGAAGGTGCTGACGCTGGGCACCGCGGCGTGCCCGCCGTATCATCTGGCGATCGTCATCGGCGGCACCTCGGTCGAGCTGACCATGAAGACGGTGAAGCTCGCCTCGACGCATTATTACGACGAGCTGCCGACCAAGGGCTCCGAGGACGGCCACGCCTTCCGCGATCTCGAGATGGAGCAGGAAGTGCTGAAGATGACGCAGCAGACCGGCGTCGGCGCGCAGTTCGGCGGCAAATATTTCTGCCACGACGTGCGCGTGATCCGGCTGCCGCGCCACGGCGCGTCGCTGCCGATCGGCTTGGGCGTGTCGTGCTCGGCCGACCGCCAGGCGATGGGCAAGATCACCAAAGACGGCGTGTTCCTGGAAGAGCTCGAGCACAATCCGGCGCAATACATGCCGGAGTTCGACCACAAGAAGCTCGGCGGCAAGGTCGTCAGCATCGACCTCAACAAGCCGATGCAGGAAATCCTGGCGACGCTGTCGCAGTATCCGATCAAGACGCTGGTCAAGCTCAACGGGCCGATGATCGTGGCGCGCGATCTGGCGCACGCCAAGCTGCGCGAGCGGCTGGAGCGCGGCGAGGGGCTGCCGGATTATTTCAAGAACCACCCGGTCTATTACGCCGGCCCGGCGAAGACGCCGACGGGCTACGCCTCGGGCGCCTTCGGGCCGACCACGGCGGGGCGCATGGATTCTTACGTCGCGCAGTTCCAGGCGGCCGGCGGCTCGATGATCTCGGTCGCCAAGGGCAACCGTTCGCCGCAGGTGCGCGAGGCCTGCCAGAAATACGGCGGCTTCTATCTCGCCTCGATCGGCGGCGCGGCGGCGAACTTGGCCGAATACTGCATCAAGAAGGTCGAAGTGCAGGAATATCCCGAACTCGGCATGGAGGCGATCTGGCGCATCGAGGTCGAGGACTTCCCCGCCTTCATCGTCGTCGACGACAAGGGCAACGACTTCTTCAAGGAATTGAATTTGGGCTAAGCGTGTCCCGGATGCGGTGCAGCGCGGAGCGGTGCACCGCTGATCCGGGACCCAGCTTTCTTTTAAATTAACCGGGGTCCCGGGTCTGCAGCGCACCACTTCGTGCTGCGCTGCGCCCGGGACACGGAATGCGCGTTTGGCTAATATCCTCCCAACGATTACAACGGAGGACGCCCATGATCACCGCCATCGTCCAGTTCCAATTGCCGGCGCCAGTGTCGCTCGACGAAGCCACGCGCATGTTCGAGTCGACCGCGCCGAAATACCGGGATCTGCCCGGGCTGATCCGCAAATATTATCTGCGCTCGGAAGACGGCCGCACCGCCGGCGGCGTCTACCTGTGGGAGTCGAAGGCGGCGGCGGAAAAGGTCTACAGCGGCGAATGGCGCGAGCGCGTCGCCAAGCTCTACGGCAACGCGCCGCAGGTCACCTATTTCGACACGCCGGTGATCGTCGACAACGCAACCGGCGCCATCACCAAAGCGGCGTAAGCGCGCGACCGCACGGTAGCGCGATATCCCTTGTCGAATCAGATGCACCTGGAGCAGCGTCGCAAGACGCAGCGACAGGATATTGCACATGCCTAAAGCGGAAATTGATTTCGACGCGCCCGATCTTGCCGCCCGCGCCGAGCGCGCCAGCCTGTTCGATCTCGACCACTTGCCGTTCGGCGTGATCCGGCTCGACCGCGACGGCACCGTGCGGTTCTACAATTCCACCGAAGCGCGGCTGTCGGGCTACGGCGAGATTCCGCTCGGCGAGAACCTGTTCGCGATTTCGAAGTGCCTGGGCAGCGACGCCTTTCGCGGCCGCATCGAGCGCGCGATGGAGCAGGGCCCGGTCGATCTCGAAATCGGCTGGCCCGGCGACTTCGGCGATCCGCAGCGCGAGTTGCGCATTCGCGTGCAGTCGTCGCGTAGCGGCGGCCTGTGGCTGTTCATCGAGCGGGACGAGCGGCTGGCGCAGAAGAAGGCCAGCTGAAGCCGACGCATTGTGCGGCGCAATAGGCGGCGCGGTGCGCCGGAAAACTTTCCAGCGATTTGCACGCGTATGATTTTTTTCTGTGGCGAGTTGACGCAGCGCGGCGTCACGAACCGCGAAAGCGCCGCCGTTCGCCGCGCTTGCCTCTTCGTTCCACGACGAAAGTGCAATTGACGGCGGAGGCCGATGCAGTCGGCAATGGCCGTTCGACGACGGGCGTGGCGTGTGCCGCAGAGGCGCGGTGCCGCGGCGGTCCGTTGGCAATTGAAGGGGGCGCACGAAAGCTTATCAGACTGGACGAGAACGACCGGGGAAAACCCGGCGCGAGCTTTACAAAAACCCACAGGGAGAAAACGGAAATGTCACAACGCGATCATGAACGAGGCGGCGTTTCACGCCGCGCTTTGCTGCAGGCCGGAGCCGGGCTCGCCGGCGGCGCCATACTGCCGCTGGCGCTGACTCATCACGCGGTTGCGGTCGGCATGGCCGAACATCCGCCGCTCGGCACCTGGCCGGCCGGCTCGGCCGGCCCGTCGGTCAGCATCGGCGCCGCCGTGCCGCGCACCGGCGCCTATGCGGTGCAGGGCGAAGACGAACTCAAGGGCATGCAGTTGGCCGTCGAGCACATCAACGCCGGCCATCCGCTGATCAAGAAGATCGCGCCCAAGATCACCAAGGGCGTGCTCGGCAAGCAAGTCAATCTGGTGGTCGCGGATAGCGGCGCCAAGCCGAACGACGCGGTGCAGGAACAGCAGCGCTTCATCAACGAGAACAAGATCGTCGCCATGACCGGCTCAACCTCGTCGGCGGTGGCGGTGGCGCTCAACAAGTTCGCCGAGCGCGAGAAGGTTCTCTATCTGGTGGCGATCTCCGGCTCGAACGACACCACCGGCAAGGACTGCGCGCGCTACTCGTTCCGCCAGTGCTTCTACGGCGAGACCGCGGCGAATGCGATCGGCCCCGTCCTGCTCAAGGCCTTCGGCAAGAACAAGAAGGCAGCGTTCATGACGCCGGACTACACCTACGGTCATACGGTCACCAAGTCGGTGAATGACTATCTGTCCAAGAACGGCGGCTGGACCATGGTGACCAACCAGGTCTCCAAGCTCGGCACGCAGGAATTCAGCCAGTTCCTGACCAACATCGCCAACTCCGGCGCTGAGTTCATCATCAACGTCAATTGGGGCCGCGACGCCGTGCTGTCGATCCAGCAGGCCAAGCAGTTCGGCTTGACGCCGAAGATGAAGATGGTGGTTCCCTACCAGATCCCGTTCCTCGCCAAGGAGACGGGGCCGGAGCTCACCGAAGGCGTCTACGCCGCCACCGACTTCTGGTGGACGCTCGAGGACAAGTATCCGCTGGCCAAGATGTTCGTCGAGGCCTTCGACAAGAAATACGGCTACAAGCCCGAATGGGGCGCCAACAACGCCTACATGCAATTCGCCATCTGGGCGCGCATGGTGTCGGAGGCCGGCTCGTTCTATCCGCCGGACGTCATCAAGCAGTACGAGAAGGGCGAGAAGTTCGACTCCACCGTCGGCGAGGTTCACTTCCGCCCCGAAGATCACCAGCTCGTCCGTCCCGTCATCATCGTCAAAGGCAAGGCGCCGAAGGCGATGAAGAACAAGGAGGACTACTGGGAGGTCACCGAAATCGTGCCGGGCGCGCCGCTGATGCAGAAGCCGGACGCGTTCGGCTGCAAGCTCGGCGACTACAGCTGACGGCCAACCTCTCTTCCGCTCATTCCCGCGCAAGCGGGAATCCAGGGCCACGTATTCGGCTTCGATTTGCTGCCCCTGGGTCCCCGCTTTCGCGGGGACGAGCGGGCGAGAAGTGTCGCTGCCCCCTTGAGAATTGATCGATGCTCAACTGGCCTAATTTTTTCTCGCAATGTTTCAACGGGCTGGTGCTCGGCGCGCTTCTTGCGCTGATCTCGTCGGGCCTGACGATCATCTACGGCACGCTCGGCGTGCTCAACCTCGCGCACGGCGCCATGTTCATGCTCGGCGGCTATGCCGGCTGGGTGGCGTATACGTACACGGGCTCGTTCATCGTCGCGGTCATCGCCGGCTCCCTGTTCGTCATGGTCGTCGGCGTGCTGATGGAGCGATTGATCATTCGCCACTTCTACGGCCGGCCGCACGAAGATCAGTTGCTCGTCACCTTCGGCCTTGGCATCGTTTTCGTCGAGGCCGCGCGTTTTTTCTTCGGCGGCCTGTCGAAAATGGTGCCGGCGCCGCCGCCGTTCGTGGGCATTACCTCGATCGGCTTCATGCTCTATCCGACCTACCGGCTGGCGCTGCTCGGCATCGTCGCTGTGGCGCTGTTGTTGCTTTACATCGTGCTCTACCGCACCCGCATCGGCATGATCGTGCGCGCCGGCATCGAGGATTCGGTCATGGTCGATGCACTCGGCATCGACGTCTACAAGGTCTTCATGCTGGTGTTCGGCATCGGCGCCATGGCGGCCGGTTTCGCCGGCATCGTCAACGCTCCGGTGGTGTCGATCGCGCCTGACGTCGGCGAGGCGATTCTGGTGCAGACCTTCGTCGTCGTCGTCATCGGCGGCGTCGGCTCGTTTCTCGGCGCCGTGCTGGGCGGCCTGATCGCCGGCGAGATCATCAGCATCACGTCGATGTTCAACCCGGGCTATTCCTACGTCATGCTTTTCGCGGCGATGACTTTGGTGCTGGTGCTCCGCCCCTACGGCCTGCTCGGCACGGTCGGCCGCGAATGAACGCAGTCCTCTGATGGTCAGGAAACGTCCCCTGTTGGTCGAGACGCTGACGGCGGTCGGGCTGATCGCCGCACCGTTCGTGCTGCCGCACCTTGGCTTTTCACCCTCCACCGTGAACCGCATCCTGGTCTGGGGCCTGTTCGGTATCGGTTTCGACATCCTGTTCGGCTTTACCGGCCTGCTGTCGTTCGGCCAGTCGACCTTTTTTGGCACCGGCGGCATGGTCGCCGCTTATCTGCTCACGGTTCTGAATTTTCCGCATGTCATGACGGCGGTATTCGTCGGCACGATCGCGGCGGCCGCCGTCGCCTATGGGATCGGCCTGATCGCGCTTAGGCGCACCGGCATCTACTTCGCCATGATCACCGTGGCGATCGCGGAGATGTTCTATTTCATCGAGTTCAATCCGCTGTCGGATTTTACCGGCGGCGAGAACGGGCTGCCCGGCGTGCCGACCCCGGTATTCAATCTCGGCTTCACCACCATCAAATTCGACACCGACGGGTCGCTCTATTGGTTGTTGGCGGTCTGCTATTTCGCCGGCATGGTGCTGGCGCTGCGCATCGTGCGCTCGCCGGTCGGCGCCATCCTGAGCGCGATCCGCGACAATCCGCAGCGCGCCGCGGCCGTCGGCCACAATATCCATAGCTATAAGCTGACCGCCTTCGTCATCGCCGCGGCCTATGCCGGTTTTGCCGGCGGTCTGCTCGGCTTGATGCAGGGCTTCATGCCGCCCGAAGCCTTCACCTTCGACACCTCGGGCCAACTGGTGATGCAGACCGCGATCGGCGGCACCGGCACGCTGTTCGGCCCGCTGGTCGGCGCCACGGTCTGGCTCTATCTGAGCGATTTCTTCCAGACAACGCTGCATCTCGGCGCGACGTGGAAGCTGGTGCTGGGCATCGTGTTCGTGCTGCTGGTGTTTTTCCTGCGCCGCGGCATCGTCGGCGCCATCGCCGATGTTTCCAGGCTGATCGCCGCCCGTAAAAGGCCCGAACCGGTCGAGCCCGATTTGACTCTGGTGCCGGCAATCGACGCGGGGAACGGCAACGGCGCAGCGCCCGCGGTGCGGCGAGCGGCACCCGTGCGCAGCGGACCGCCGATCCTGCAGACGCAGCGCCTGTCCAAGCGCTTCGGCGGCGTCACCGCCAATGACGACATCAACTTCACCGTCAGCCGCGGCGAACTGCGCGGCATCATCGGCCCCAACGGCGCCGGCAAGACCACCTTTTTCAAGATGCTGACATGCGAATTGCCGCCGACCGCCGGCTCGATCACCTTCGACGGCAAGGACATCACCGGGTTTAACGTGACGCAGGTTTGCCAGCTCGGCCTGACCAAGAGCTACCAGGTCAATCAGCTGTTCACCCGCCTGACCGTGCGCGAAAACGTCACCATCGCCGCGCTCGGCCAGATCCGCGGCCCGTTCCGTCTCGATCTGCTGCGCTCGATGAGCAGCGTCGCCGGGCTCGGCGAGCAGGTGAGCCAAACGCTGGCGCTGGTGCACCTGACCGAACGCGCCGAACTGCCGGTGGCCGAACTCGCCTATGGCGAAAAGCGGCGGCTGGAGATCGGGCTGGCGCTCGCCGGCAATCCCAGCCTCTTGCTGCTCGACGAGCCGCTCGCCGGCATGAGCCCGCGCGAACGCATCGAAACCGTCAGGCTGCTCAAATCGATCAGCCAGGGCCGCACCATGATCATCATCGACCATGACATGGACGCGCTGTTCGAGTTGGCGGAGCGGATCACCGTGCTGCAGGAAGGCCGCGTGCTGGTCGAGGGCACGCCCGAGGAGATCAAGGGCAATGCGGCCGTGCAGGAAGCCTATCTCGGCGGAGTGCTCGAAAAATGAGCCTGCTCGAGGTCACTGGTCTCAACAGCTATTACGGCGACTCGCACATTCTGTTCGACGTCGCTCTGCGCGTCGAGGCGCACGAGGTGGTGGCTCTGCTCGGCCGCAACGGCGCCGGCAAAAGCACCACCTTGAAGAGTTTGATGGGGGTGGTGCGGCCGCGCTCCGGCTCAATCGTCTTCGACGGCAAGGATGTCGCCGGCAGGCCGGCGCACGCCATCGCCAAGGCCGGGATACAGCTCGTTCCGGAAGACCGCCGCATCTTCGGCAGCCTCGACGTCGAGGAGAACATCGTGCTTGCCAGCCTCACCGCGCCGCAGGCCTGGCCGCTCGAGCGCATCTACGAGATCTTCCCGCGCCTGAAGGAAAGGCGGCGCAGCCGCGGCACCGACCTGTCGGGCGGCGAGCAGCAGATGCTGGCGATCGCCCGCGCGCTGGTGCGCGATCCCAAGCTGATTTTGCTCGACGAACCGTTCGAGGGGCTGGCGCCGGTGATCGTGCGCGATCTGATGGCGGCCTGCCGCAAACTGGTGGCGGAGGGGCAGACCATCGTGCTGGTCGAGCAGAACCTGGCGGCGACGCTGGCGCTGGCGCAGCGCGCCTACATCATCAACAACGGCCATATCGTGCACGAGGGCCCGGCCGCCGAGATCAAGGCCAACCCGGACGTGCTGCAGCGCTATCTCGGCGTGTAGCCGCGCTGCGCCTTCTGGCTAACGAATGCCCGCGCGCAGGAAGCTCTGCATGAAGGCGCGCTGGAAGACGAGGAAGGCGATCATCAGCGGCGCCGAGGTCATTAGCGCCGCGGCGCAGATCACCGACCATTCGACCCCCTGATCGACCGAGGCGAAGACCTGCAGGCCGACGGTGAGCGGCCGCGTCTCCACCGAATTGGTGACGATCAGCGGCCACAGGAAGTTGTTCCAATGATAACTCACCGAGACCAGCCCGTAGGCGACGTAGATCGGCCGGGCGAGCGGCAGGTAGACGCGCCAGATGGTCTGTAGGGTGCTAGCGCCTTCCATGCGCGCGGCGTCGTCGAGTTCTTTCGGGATCGTCTTGAAGGCCTGGCGTAGCAGGAAGATGCCGAACGCCGAAGAAACGTAAGGCAGGCCGACGCCGGTCAGCGTATCGATCAGGCCGAACGCCTGCAGAGTGCGGTAGTTCTCCAAGATCAGCACGTCGGGCGTGACCATGAGCTGGATTAGGATCAGCGCGAACAGCACATCTGCGCCGAAGAATTTCCAGCGCGCCAAACCGAAGGCGGCAAGCGTGCAGATGACGAATTGCGCCGCCATGATGCCCAGCACCAGCATCGTCGTGTTGAGGAAATAGCGCGCGAATGGCGCGGCGTCCCAGGCGTAGACAAAATTGCCCAGGGTCAGCGGCGAGAGCAGGTCGAAATGCGTGGCATAGGCGGCAGGGTGAAACGCGGCCCACAGCGCATAGACGAGCGGCAGGCCCCACAGCAGCCCGAACAGCCAGGCGGCCGCCGTCGACAGCGACGAGAAGCGATTGCTGGCGCCGGTTTCCATCATTGGTAATGGATCCTGCGATCGAGCACGAAGAATTGCGCCAGGGCCACTGCCGCGAGCCCCAGCAGCAGCACCGTCGACAGCGCGGAGGCGTAGCCGGAATCCCAGAAGCTGAAGGCGACCTGGTAAATGTAGAACAGCAGCAGCGAGGTCGCATTGTTCGGGCCGCCGCCGGTCATGGCGATGACCTGATCGACGACGCGGAAGGCGTTGATCAGCGCGTTGATAGCGACGAACAACGTGGTCGGCATCACCAGCGGCCAGGTGATGCGCCGGAATACCTGCCAGCAGCTGGCATTCTCCATGCGCGCCGCTTCATAGAGATCGGGCGACACCTGCTGCAAGGCCGCGAGGAAGAAGATCATGAAGAAGCCGGCTTCCTTCCAGATCGTCACGGCCATCATCGCCGGCAGCGCGGTATCCGGATTGCCGAGCCAGTTGACGCTGCCGAAGCCGAAGACGCGGATGATCTGATTAAGCAGGCCGTATTCCGGCGTGTAGAAGAACAGCCAGATATTCGCCGCCGCCACCATCGGCAGAATGGTCGGGGTGAAAAAAGCGAGCCGCAAGGCCGCGCGGCCGCCGATGCGGCCATTGACCCAGAGCGCCATCGAGAGCGCAACGCCGATTGCGACCGGCACCGTGATCAGCGCGTAGAGCAGGTTGTTCTCGAGCGACCGCCAGAAGATCGGGTCGGCGAGCATACTGCGGTATTGCTCAAGTCCGATAAAGGGCGCCGCGCGCGCTCCGTGCGGCGTCGCAAAGAAACTGTCGAAGATGGTCGCAACGGCCGGCACATGTGTGAAGGTCGCGAGCAGCACGACGGCAGGCAGCGCGAGCAGCCAGCCCTGCACGTGGATGTTCAATCGACTGTTGCGTCGGTCCGGCATCGTGGGAATGAAGAAGCCGGCGGGGACGCGAGCGCGCCCCGCCGGCGCCTCATTAGTGCTTGTAGCTGGCCAGGATCCGCGTTGCTTCGGCCTGCGCCTGATCGAGCGCGGCCTTGGCCGGCTTGGCGCCGGTCAGGATCGCCTGCAACGCATCATTGAGCACCTTGGTGACGCGCTGGTTGTCGTGGGTCGACAACTCGGCGACCGCCGCCTTGAGCTGGTCGCGGGCGACGACCGCGGCCGGGAAATCGGCGACGTATTTCTTCATCGCCTCGGTCTGCCAGGCATCGGGCCGGGTGGCGACGTAGCCGGTGGCGATGCCCCAGTCCGCCGCCTTCTCCGGCGTGGTGAGGAAGCGGGCGAATTCGAGCGCCGCCGCGATCTTGTCCTTGTCCTTGTTCTTGAAGATGTAGACGTTGCCGCCGCCGGTCGGCGAGCCGCCGCGCGCCTTCGACGGCAGCTCCGCCACGCCGAACGGGAATTTGGCGTTCTTGCGCACGTTGGTCAGGTTGCCGGTGGTGGTCCACATGATGGCGGTCTTGCCTTCAAAGAAGTCCTTCGGCGTCGTTCCCCAATCGATAATGCCTTTCGGCATGACGCCGTATTTTTCACCGAGATCGGCAAAGAACTGCGCCGCTGCCACGACCTTGGGATCGTTGTAGGCGACCTTGGTGCCGTCCGGACTGGCGAGGATGGCGCCGTTCTGCGTCGTCAGCGCCTGGAACAGCCAATATGGGAAGCCGGAGGATGGGATCTCGATGCCCCACTGGGTGACATGGCCGGCAGCGTCCTTCTTGGTCAGCTTCTTGCCGAACGCGACCATCTCGTCCCAGGTCTTGGGCGCTTTGTCGGGATCGAGCCCGGCCGCCTTGAAGGCGTCCTTGTTCCAATACTGCACGATCGTCGAGCGCTGGAACGGAATGCCCCAGGTGTGGCCGCCGGCCTGGCTGTTTTCCATGAAGGCCGGATAGAACGACTTGATCCACGCCTTATCGCCTTCCGATTTTGCGATCAACTCATACGGCTCGATCAGATCGTTGTCGATCAGCGTGAACATGTCGGTGGAGAGCAGCACCGCGACGTCAGGCGCATTGCCGGCCTTGGCGGCGGTCATCGCCTTGACCACCGAGTCCTGATAGCTGCCGGTATAGACCGGCTTCACGGTGATATCCGGATGCGCTTTGGTGAATTCGGCGGCATAGCCGTCGACGATTTTGGTGATCGGGCCGCCGACGGCGATCGGGTAATAAAAGGTGATCTCGGTTGCAAAGGCCGGCGAGCCGAGAAACGCGGCCGCAAGACCTGCGGCGGCGGCGATGCGGGTAAAGTTTTTCATGCGCAAATGCTCCTTTGTTGTTCGTTGATTTGACCAGAGGCCGTCGCTTTGCCGCCGGCATCGAGGTCGACACGCTTTTCGCTGGCGGCGTCGAACAGATGGACGGCCGAACTGTCCCATGAGAGGCCGACCGTGGCTCCGACCGGCGGAGCAACGCCGCCGCGCGTGCGCGCCAAGATCGTCCGCTCGCCGATGGCGCAGGTGACGAGCGCCTCGGCGCCAAGGTATTCGACCGCAGTGACACGGGCGTGAAAGGTTCCCGGACCGCTGTTGCCGCCGATTGCCACATCTTCCGGGCGCAGGCCGAGGGTGCGGCCGCGTCCGGGTCCGGCCACGAGCGCCGGCCCGCCGGTGCCGGCAATGACGGCTCCGTTCGGACCGTCGTCGAGCTCGATGAGGCTCATCGGCGCGCCGCCGATGAAGCGGGCGGCGAACAGGCTCGCCGGCCGTTCGTAAAGGTCGGCGGGCGCGCCGCTCTGTTCGATGCGGCCGGCGCGCAGGAGGATTACGCGGTCGGCCATGCTCATGGCTTCGGTCTGATCGTGCGTCACGTAGATCATGGTGATGCCGAGCCGCTGCTGCAGCGCGCGGATTTCGCGGCGCAGGTCCTGGCGCAATTGCGCGTCGAGATTGGACAAAGGCTCGTCGAGCAGACAGACCGGCGCCTCGGCGATGAGCGCACGCCCAAGCGCGACGCGCTGCTGCTGGCCGCCGGACAGCTGCGCCGGCTTGCGGCGCAGCAGCGCCTCGAGGCCGAGCAAGACCGCCACCTTGTTGAGCCGTTGCGCCATTTCGGCTTTCGGCGTGCCGCGCACCGCGAGACCGAAGGTGATGTTGTCGGCAACCGTCAGATGCGGGAACAGCGCGTAGGATTGGAACACCATGGCGACGCCGCGCGCCGATCCGGTAAGGCCGGCGACGTCGCGGCCGTCGATTTCGATCGTGCCTTTGGTCGGCGCGTCGAGCCCGGCGATGATGCGCAGAATTGTCGATTTGCCGCAGCCGGACGGGCCAAGCAGCACCGTGAGATCGCCCTTGGCGACCTCGAATGAAACGTCAACGACCGCGGGCGTTTCACCCCAGAACTTGCTCACCGTGCGGACGACGACGCTGCTCACCGGCTTTATCCACCGTCCCTGCGGCCGTTGCATCGGCCGGCGATAACAAGCCTATGTGAAGGTTATGCGACATTCTGGGTTGGGGTCTAG
>CAVVNY010000005.1:0-139387 GCA_963749625.1 uncultured Alphaproteobacteria bacterium
GGGGCGACACAGAATCGGCGGGACCGACTCTGCGGCGTTTTTTCCACTTTTTCAGTCACTTGTCTGCTTCCCGCTTGGGCTCATGTCGTACCATTTTCGGCTGCGCCTGTCGGAAATCAAATCCGGACATATTGATGGTGTAGGCCGCCGAGAACTGGCCTCGCTTCGATACACCCGACGGCATGGACAGATCGCCTGACTGGCGCATCCTTGTTCAAGGAAAGGCGTGTTCGGGTTTTATTGTAGTAGCTCGCGTAACATCGCAACAGATGGCGCAGGTGTCGCTCGCCAAACACGATGATATGCTCAAGGCAGTCCCGTCGGATCGATCCGATCGCCCTTTCGCAATATCCGTTCTGCCATGGTGACCGCGCCGCGATGGGCCGATCCCGGATGCCCATTGCCCGAACACGCCGGACGAACACGTCACCATAGACGTGGTCCCGGTCGCGCACCAGATATCGCGGCGGCATCTCCCAACCGAATGCTTCCGTCAGCTGCTGAGCGATCCATTCGGCCGTCGGATTCTCAGTTACGCCGAACCATAGGATCTCACGCCGATCATGCCGCAGGATAAGCAACCCGAACAGAAGCCGGAATGACATCGTCGGGACGACGAATAAATCCATCGCCGCGATGCCGTTGGCATGGTTGTGGAGAAATGTCTTCCATCCCTGCGACGGCGGCCGTTTAACCCGCGGTATGTACTTGGCAACCGTCGTCTGCCCAACATCGATGCCGAGCTTGAGAAGTTCACCATGGATCCGCGGTGCGCCCCAGAGCGGATTGGCAAGACTACCGTCGCGGATGAGCCGGCGGATCTCAAGCAGTGTTTTCGGCCGGCCGCCGCGCGGCTTTGATTTTCAGCGCCACCAGGCTCGAAAACCCGCCCGATGCCAGCGGATCACGGTCTCCGGCCTCACGATGGTGAGGGCGTCCAGCACGCTCGGCGCGACACGATACAGCACCGATAATATGAACCGGTCGACGCTCCGGAATGCCGGCCTCGCCGGTACCTTCCGCTGCAGCACGTTGAGTTGTTGACGAAGTGTCAGGACCTCAGCTTGCAGCGATGCCCGCGACCGGAACAATCCGAACAGTGCGAACCAGAGCAGGCTACAGATATCCCTCATCGGACCGCAGCATCATCCGATTCGACTTCATCTGCCAGCGGACGAGGTCTTCGACAGGGACAAGCCGCTCGCCGAGCCGCTGCGCCAACAACCGCGCCATGACGTCGACACCGCCACCGGCCGCGACCGGCACGACGATACGCACCTGCCTTTCGGGATATTCCGCCCGCGCCGCCGCGGTCGAACCGGCCGTCAACGCGATGGTCGATAGAATATCGAGCGCCGCGTGCCACGGCTTTGTTTTTGTCATCTTGATTGTCCTCCCTCAAACCCGGCCCGGGCCGTCGTTGCGGCCGGACCGCAATACGATAATACATCGAACCGTTGGCGTCATGATCAAAATCGGGCTTCCCGTTTCATCGGCGCACATCCTGATCATCGGCCTCAAGCCGATGCAGACGGCAAACAACATCCATTCCGTCTAACAACCTGAGCAATTTTGCAGCTTCTCCCGTTGACGCAATAAATCTAAATATGAAGCACCCGAAACATCCAACGCAAAGACACAACAAGCCCCCACATAACGACCCACCCAAAAGGGATTGGAACGAATGCAACAATTGCAACGTCCCACCATTGGTATTTCGTCGCCTCGACAAATTCCTTATTAAAAAGCTGCCAGCATGGAGGCCAATCGTCCGGCTTATAATCTAGGCAAAAACTGTAACCGCTCACTATCCCGTCGGACTCATGGAGCCCGACGTAATAGCCTAAAAGGCCGCCAATGATTACCCAAATCGCCGATATCCCGAGCGCGGTCCATTGCCACCAGTTCAGACGACTAAACATTGGCGGCTCCCCTAACCTCCCACCATAATCACAATATAACGACCGGATGCTCTACACCCAATATTTGCACTCGAGCCCTTTATTTGTTCGAGGTCGTGCAAAATTAGTCTGACCGGACTTTTTATTAAGCCAAGCGATTTGCAAATGTGCACCTGGGAAGGGGCATTTAATTCCGCGATGGCTCGGCCCGGAGCGCCGCCTTATGCCAACAAGAAAAATTTGAATGCCAAGCGGCCAGCAAGCGCGCACCACAGACGCATCTTGCCGGAGCTCACGCCCCGCAGTGCCCCAACGCAACAAATACAACGGATTTTGCCACTAACGCGAAGCGCATCTTTCAACCTCAGCCATAATTTTTTCACCACCTCGCGGTGGCCCCGCCAGCGCAGCACCAGTCGTCACATTAACGACTGTTACCGTGTCGGAGATCGACCTGAAATTAACCTCCCAATATTTCACACCGCCTGACGACAATGAGAGAACAATCGTCTTGGTCTCAGGAAAATACGCCTTTCGCAACCCCGGCTGAATTGCCTCCAAATTTTGCTCGGAGCATGTCGCAAGCTCAAAATAGTCGCCCCGAAAAGTGCGCGTTTCTGATGAAGGTTGGCTCGACGATGCCGGCGCACTACCGTCGGCAGGCTGATTACCCTGGGAAACACAGCTACAGAGCGAGACCATCAGAAGAAGCAACACTCCATCACGCATCGCAAAATACCTTTCGAATGTCCCTTCTACGGCACTCAATTTTCTTCTTTAGACCGGCAACGCCGAATTTCATCTTGTCTCCGTCTGAAGCGGACGGGCAACGTCCGCGCAGCATTGCAAAGCCCTTCCGCACGAGGCCGGACCTTGATCAAAAAAACGCCTTCGAATTCACTGAATGGCAGTTGGTAGACCGAAAAAACGCGACGATTGCCCCACAGCCGTACTGCCGCGACCAAGTATTGCAATTTTTTCCTGGTCGGCAATCAACCTGGCACAGCCGCGAAGGGTACAATTTGTCAGCGCTGTGAATAGAGTACCGTACTGGCATTGCCAATTCGATTTGGCGGGATGACGGCGGCCTGCTGCAACAGCTGCGGTATCGAGCTCCCTGGGACCCTCGCGGAAAGATTGATCTCCGCAATCGCATGGCCGCCGTAATCCCTGAAGCGGGCCGAAACAACGGTCATGTTCAATTTTTGCAGCTCTTCCGGGAGAGCCTTCTTCAAACTCGCCGGCTCGATGGCGCTTAGAATGGCGTTGTACGCTTTCTGGTTTATGTCCCCGATCGCATGCTGCAGACTTGCATTCGTCAAAGACATTTCCTGCCCTTCCAGCGTCATATTAGGCTTGGCGATTTTCAGCGTGAATGTCGCATTGTCCTTTTTTACAAGATGGATCGGGAAACTCCCGCGGAACGGCTGCGTGCCGTCCTTGCTCTTCATCGCGTTTGTCGTCCAGGTATGAAAAAGCGGAAGCTTTAGTTTTATGAATCCGATCTTCTTCTTTTTCCACCGGAGCTCGGACTTGGAACGTGCGGCAATGCATGACCAAATATCAATGTGACCACGAATAAACATGACGAGCTGATCGTCACGCGGCCAGACCGCGCCGCTCTTGAGAGACACAACCGAACTTAAGTTGTCGGCACCCCGGTTGGCGCAGTCGTCCGCGGGAGGCGCGAACGTGTCCACGACGCGCGAGAACTTTTTCTGAAGATCAATCAGATCGGCGAAGATTCTCGTGTCGACGACGGTTTCATTGCCGGCGGAACTAACGGTGATCCACGAGGTCGCGCTGACGGCAACCGGGACGCCGTTCACGTCGTTCGTTATCGTGATTGGCCCGACAGCGAGTTGGGCTTGGGCTTGCGATGCAAGACCCGCCAACAGCAACGCGCCCCAAACAAGCGCTCTCATGCCCCGCCCCCCAGTAACGCACTAGCGCCGGTCACAAACTACGCTTACGTCGCAGTTCCGCTTTGGCGCCCCCGTGTCTAAAAAGCGCGTTTGCTGTGGGCAATTTGTGACAAGATTGGAGTTATCCACAGCCTGCGCCGGTTCCTTTTTTTGGAACTTTGGCCTTGTCCGGCGATATTTCACAACAGGAAACCCTTGAAATATTCCACGCCGCCTACGGCTTCACGACGCGAAAGTCGGAAAATTCGACCTGATATTTCTTTTCGAGCGGGGCGCCTCCGAAAATTCCGGCATGCGCTTGCAGCGGAGGCTGGCCTGAAAACTCGCCGGCCTTCTTGTCGTTGATGATCAATGTTCCCTGGCCGCCGCGTAAGGCCACCACAATTTCATTGACGGCATCCGGCCCGTTTTTGACAAAATCGCCTTTCACCGGCTCGATGACGTTAGATTTCTCCCCGTCGATTTGTTTCGAAACCCAATAAAATCCGTCGGGGCTTATCATGGCCATATAGAAATTATGGCCGCCCTTCTTGTTGTTCAGCGGGTCGATCCAAAATATCACCCCGGAACCCGCGGCGCCGGTCGGGTCGAATGGCAGTTTAAGTTTCGCGCAAACGGAATAGTCGCCCGAAAACAGCGGCGCGATCGGCCAATCGGAAGCCATACCGTTAGGCTCGAGCGTCATGACGTATTTTCCCGCACGGAACACCTGATCGTTCGGCGGATCCCACAGCGTGCTGGGATGACTGAAATTATCGGAAAACTGCACAACACTTCCCTGGCAGGCAGCCTGCGCCGAACCAAGAGACGTGAGGATCGCAAGCGAGGCGAGAAAGCTGCCGCCCGCGATACCTAGAAGCCTATTCATGCGCCACTTTCCTACAATCGACCTTCGAGATTGACGCCGCCAGCACTTTCAACGGCACCGGAGGGCTCCTCTGAAAGCTCTCCCAAGCCAGGTCTCAAGGCCCGCAATCCGTGAAGATATCACCAGCCTGTGGAACGGACCCTAAATTCATACACACGCCGGCCTTGGCAACGAACGCGCATATTGACCTTTCCATAGCTTTTTCCGCAAGCTTATACACGGCGCCGATCGAACGACACGTTGCTGCCCGAATGATGAAACAAAAGGCTGCATTATGATTCCGTGGATCCTTTCGACCATCGTAACCTCGATTGCGGCAGTCCTGATCGCCGGACCGATCATATGGCGCTACGCGGTTCGGCACGCGGCTACGACTTCCGAGGCGAAGGCTGGCGCGGCGCAGCTGCACCCTGCTGCGATGAACTCGCCGCCGAAGCCGGTGGACGCCAATCGGGCACAGCCCGAGCCGGGCGACGTTCAGTCGCCTCCCCTTGCGCAAGCGCAGACTATTCAGCCGGCTCCCAATCGAACTAGCTGGATTTGGGGCGCAGCAGCCGTCACCGGCGGCATCGTCGTTCTGGTGGGCGCCGGTATTTATGCGAGCCGCGATCAAACGATTTCCGGGGACACGTCAATTGCGGGGGCAAGTTCGCCCCGAGCCACGCCGCAGCTGGCCCCGCTCCCTGGAAGTTCGCAATTCTTTCAAGAAAATGCATCGACCGACCGGGCCTTGGATCAGCTGCAACAATTTGCGTCGGGTAGCGCGGGCACCCAAGCTCCGGTCAAGACCAATGCCGGACTCCCTCCCGTTGACGAACTGATCCAGCGCCTCGCCACACGTTTGCAGAAGAATCCCAACGATATTGCGGGATGGCGAACGCTCGGCTGGGCGAATCTCAATATCCAACATTACGATGACGCGGCCGCCGCCTATGCCAAGGCCATCAAGCTCTATCCGAATGTCGCGGACCTTTACAGCGCGCGCGGCGAGGCGCTGGTCCAAGCCGCCAATGGAACTTTGACGCCGGAAGCCAAAAAGGCATTTGGCGATGCGCTGAAGCTCGATGCAACCGATTTGCGCGGGCGGTTCTACAATGGCCTTGAGAAAATGCAGGCCGGCGATAAGGCCGCAGCCCTCGATATCTGGATCGATGTCGCCAATGACGCAGGCGCGAACGAGCCGATGGTTCCAACGGTGCGGCAACGCATCGCGGAGCTCGCCAAGGAACTCAAAGTCGACGTGAATAAGCGCCTTCACAAGCCAATAGAGGCCGCACTCGCCATGCCACCGGCGCCGGCTACCGGCCCCGCCGCCGCGGCAGCGCCCGCGATGGCACCGCAAAGCGACGCCAAACCTGATGCCGCCCAACCTCCTGCCGCGCCGGCGGACCAATCGGCCATGATCGGCACCATGGTCAGCCGGCTCGAAAGCCGATTGGAAAAATCGCCGCGCGACGTCGACGGCTGGATCATGCTCATCCGGTCGAAACAGGTGTTAAACGACCCGAAAGCCGCCAAAGAGGCGTTCGCACGCGCTTTGAAAGTGTTCGAGGCGAATTCACCGGAACACGACCGGCTGATAGCGGGCGCAAAGGGCCTCGGCCTAACGCCGTGAACGGCGCGAGCATCGCGCTTGACCAAGCCAAGAACCTCCACACATTCGTAACGGCAACGCCGCGTTCACACGCTGCATTGAGTTCATCGACACTGCAAAGCCGCGAACGGTGCAGCGCGCAAGCGCGGTTCCTATTTCTTGTTATTTAAATAAATAGCTGCCCTGAACGAATACGCCGTACCGGTCGGTTGTGTAGCTCAGCAATTGATCAAAATTGTCAGTCGCATTGGACGTAAAATGCCACCAGCGCGCCCCAACGCCCAAGTTGAATTTGTCTGTAATTTGATATTTTAACGTCGATTCCAGCTGGAATCCATTGCCGGTCCCGCTCGCAGGCGAAGCGCCGAAGGTGAAATAATGGGTATCTTGCGCGCGTTGCCAAGTCATCACGTATGCAAAATCACCACTCCACGTAAGCCGATCGGTTAGATTGACGTCGACAACACCGCCGAACCGCATCGAGTTCCACCGATCTTGCTCGGTAATAACCACGATCGAGGTATCCAACGGCGACATCCCGCAAATGAACGGATTTGAACCGACTTGCAAACACCCGCTGGCATCAACGGTTTCGAACCAATAATGGTAGCCGGTAAACGCGCCAACCCTAACGTATTTGTTTGTGTAAACGTTATAGCCGAAGTCGATACTGCCGTAACGCAGCTTGCCAGCGGTGTCGCTCTTCGTCTTTGAATACGGATCGGTAATCGGAGGAAAATCCTCGTCATAAAGATTGCCGCTTTTTATGCCGCCGAGGCCAAGGTACCCCTTCACAAAAAAGTTGCTTAACGGGCCGCTCGCAGCATCAATCCGGAAGAACATTTCTCCGGAATTAGCGGTCATGCCTTCGTACGACAACCGCGACACCTCCAGCGTGGGCGTCGGATCAGCGTAGTAATTATAAGCATTTTTCCCGTTACTACGCCAATATCGCATTCCGGCTTCTACGACAAAAACCGATCGCAACGGTTCGGACTTATAGAACGCGGCGCGGCCTTTTTCATTCGCCGCCAAAGAACCAGAAGATGGCACACCCGCGAGCGCGACTGGATTACACGGTCCGATCACACCGCTGCACCTGTGGCTGCCGTCAGCATGAAAATCGTAACGCAAGCCAAGCGAGACCTGGAGATCCAGCGTCGTAGTCCTAGTCCCGGCCTGGTCGCTTACGATCCATCGCGGACCGCCCTCCAGCTCCATCTCGACATCTTTGACCAACATATAGTCCAGCAAGATGGATGGAAAAATCGACTTCTCTTTCAAATCGGGATCGGTGCCTGTGCGATAGCTAAGCCGCAGCCGCGGGCTGATACGAAGGTCTTTGGTAATCGGGTATCGGCTATTGAAATCGAACTCATAGACATTCGAATTATTCAGTATGGCGTAGCGCAGGCCGGTCGTGAACATATCGCCCGGCTTGATAAGTCCCGAGCCAATGAGCTGGCCTGAGAAATAATATTCGGTCCCTTCCGACGGGGTACCATCCACGCCGCCCGACGGCGGCGTTCCGGTCAGGTTTGTTACGGTCGCGTCGCCGCTGACTTGGAATTTGCTCGACACCGGATACGAGTATCCGACCATCGCAGAAGAAAACGTCGGCGTGCGATCCAGCGCATACTGCCTGATCTGGTCCTTGTTATAGGCCAACAGCATATCGTAAAGCGACAAATACGGTTGGCCCTGCAGCGCATTCCAACTCGACAGGTATGGCACCTTGCGATAATCGAGGGCGGTCGTAAGAACCGACTTATCGGGCAACATCCATGTCCCCGAAAATATCAGCGCATTGAGTTGCTGAAAATGCACATCGTAATCGACAGTCGCAAGCGCCGACTTGGTCGTATCGAAGTAGCGGAACTCAGCGCCGACCCCCTGACGATCTATCAGCCATTTATCGTTTTGTTGAATTGCGAATAAACTTGTCTCCAGGCCACCAAAGATTTTCCCAAAATCGACGCTGCCGCCGAGAAGATACTTGTCGTCCATAAATGGCGCATCGAAACGGCTCCAGTTCGGTGAGCCGGCAACGACGTTGAGTCGAACAAAGTTAGTCGACTGCCAACTCACCAAGGCGCCGTCGAACCGCCCCATTACTCCGCCTGAATTGCGGCTCTGCCGACCCACCCGCACGAGCAGATCCTTATCCTTTATCGTAGTCTCCGCGTAAGCTGTGGATATGCCGATTGTTTCGCTGCTGGGCACGAAACCATGTTCTTCTGTCACTGCGAATCTGTACTTCGATACGGTCGCGTTGTTCTCAAAGGTGCCAAACAAATTGTAGTTGTTCAGCAGCATATTCTGGTGGACACGATGCGCGTCCGGATCGGCGTTCGGATTTGGCGCTGTGGATAGGTCTTTAAGTTGGGTGGAACTATCGTCAAGAATGTAGTAGCTGGAAATACTGCCGGCTTGTGTCCACCGTACTTCATCGTCGGTTGCGAATTTTAGTTTTTTGTCCTTGGCGGATCGAGCCTTGACGTCACTAATCAACGGCTCATTTGACCCGCCGGTTGCGGTCAAGACTCCCGCAAGGCGCTGCCTGACGCGATCAGCGCCTTCACCTTTGCTGTAGCGATGCAGATACGTCTCGTAAGCCGCACGTGCTTCTTGCAGGCGGCCCGCTTTCTGCTGGGCCACCCCAATCAATTCCTGCGCCTCAGCGCTGTGTTTATTTTCCGGGAACCTCAATACCTTTTTCAGCAAACGAATTGAATCGTCGAATTTTCCCTTCTCCATAGCCGCACGGGCCTCATCCATCGAGGCTTCCACGACTTTGAAGTCTTCAGGGGAGATTTTTCCAATTGACCTACTTTTGTCAGGGCCGGGCGACGGGCTGCACACCGCCGCCATTTTGGTCGCCCTACAATTGAATTGCAGGCCGCTGGGGAACCTTTTTGTGAAATCGCCACAGCTATGCTGTCAAAGCTTTTGCTTTGAGTGACCAAGAACGAGACCGGATGCTCAAATTGAATCCGTAATACCGGACCTCTCGATTGATCGAGGTCGACGGCAGCAGAGCGGATGCCAGCAAGCTTACCGTTGATAACCTGCACCCCTTCCCTTCGGAATATACGCTGCTCCGTTACGGGAAGATCAATAAGAGAAAGCGATATGCGCAATTCGTCGCCGCTATTCTGAGGAAAGTGCGAGGCATACCGCAACCGGACATTAAAATTCACGACGAGCAGCGCGCACTCTTTTTTCGCAATAACCTGCGCTCCAGCGACGAATTGATCGATGACAGGTTGGGCCAGCGCCGGGCCGACACCCAGCGCCATCACCCAAAGCAGGGCCAACCAATAATGTGAACGGCGAAGCATTACCATCCACCTCCGATCGGACGATGCATATGCATGCGACGGGTCACAATCGTCGTCATCGAATTGTCGGTGTAGATGTGACACGCCCCCGTGCAGTCCCGGAGCTCCGCGGCCGTGTAATACATGGTCGCTGGCTTCGTATATTTGATGTGCGACTGCGGACGGAATTTATCGACGTGGCAAGCAGCGCAATCCGGCTTGAAAGCGGGGAACTTCCAAGCAAACGTCGCGGAATTCGTGACGTGGCAAGCACGACACTCGATATTCATCCCGTGGTTTGGATAAAGCGCCGAAGTGTGCCGATAGAGTACAAACGTCCATGTCGTCGAGCGATGGCAGGACTCGCACGGCAAAGTCGTCATAAAATGACCTGGGCCGGTGCCGGGGGCCATACCTGCTCGTGCCGAAGCTCCTCGGCCATGACACGTCGCGCAGGGCGCGGTTACCGCGCCATGGTCCATACGCGCCGCGGCAAAGGACATCGTGCTCTTGTGACAGCTATCGCACGGCGCACTGGTCCTGATATGCCGTTGCGGCATTCCCATCGCGCCTCTTGTGCCAACTCCGCTGTGACACGATGCGCATGGCGCGGTAATGCTGCTGTGATCGACCCGCGCGCCGGCGAAAGTGAGCGTGCTCTTGTGGCAGGTCTCGCAAGGCGCATTCGTCACAATATGCCGCGGCGGCTTTCCAACAGCGACCCTTGTGCCAACTCCGCTATGACACGTTGCGCATGGAGCTGTGACGCTGCTGTGATCGACCCGCGCGCCAGCGAATGTGATTGTGCTCTTGTGGCAGGTCTCGCAGGGCGCGGTCGTCGCGATATGGATTCGCGGCTTCCCAATGGCTTTAACGCCATTGTGGCACTGCACGCAGTTTGTGCTTACGGCGGGATGACTAAACTTCAGGCTGCCACCCGCGGCCGAACCTAAATTCATACCCTGCGGTCCGGCATTTCCGGACGCCGCCGCGGCTCTGGTCGCGGGGTTCGACTCAGCAACTGCATTCGGGCTTCTTGTCGTCGCCGGTGTTGTCTTTGTAGCGACCGCAGTCGAGTGGCCAGGCGTCGCCGGCGCGACCGCTGTTCGCGTTGTGGCTTTTTGCTCGGCAACCGGATTCGTGGTTCCAGGTGCCGCCGGTGCCCTGGTCGTGGCGGTGACGGTCGTCCTCGCGATCGGATTCGGTGTTCCGGGCGTGGATGTCGCCGTTCTTGCCGTGGGCTTCGTCGTTGCAACCGCAGACGGGACCGTCGCCTTGGGCGAACGGGTTGCCGTAGCTACCGACTGCTTCGGCGGCAACACCCTTGATACTGCACTACGCACCACAGCACTGACGCCACCAACGACTTTCGCGTAAATCGACCGCACAGCCGAGACAAATTTCGTGAGCGGCTACCGGGTGCTTGCGCGGTCGTCACGCAACCTGCAGCAGGCGACTGCGGGTTGCTCCAACTGGTAAACGTTGAAGCCGATTTCACATGGCAACAGCCGCAATCCTGTGTCTTCTTGCCGTGGTCAGGCCCTTGTGCGCCCTTGGTGCCCTGGCTCTTGTAAGTGCCGCTGTGACAAGTATCGCAGCGGGTTGCATGCACCGCGGCGTGAGACATCGTGTAGGTAGTGAAGCTCGACGCAGTATTGGTGTGGCAGTTGCTGCACTGGATGCCGGTCACCGGGATGTGCGGCGGCGTGGTATGCCGGTTGCCGTGCCATTGTGGCAATTCGAGCAATTCGTGTCGGTCGGCTGATGGATGTATATGCCGCCGGCCCAGCTCGTGTAGGTCGTCTTGGCGGTGGCGTGACAGGTATGCAGTCCTGACCGCTGGTCGGCACGTGACCGGCATACGACGCCGTGCCATAGGCGCCCTTGGTTCCCTCGCTCGTGTAGGCTGCCATTGTGGCAGGAGTCGCAACGGCTGCCGCTGACCGCCGAGTGCGTCATCGTGTAGGTCGTGAAGCTCGTCGCGGTATTGGTATGACAGTTGCTGCACTGCACGGATCCCGACGGGATGTGCGGCGGCGACGTCATACCGGTCGCTGTCGTTCCGTTGTGACAGCTCGAGCAGTTCGTGTCGGTCGGCTGATGGACGTAAGTGCCGCCCGACCAGCTGGTGAAACTCGCTGCCGCGCGGCGTGACAGGTAACGCAGTCACGCCCGCCGGTCGCGACGTGGCCGGCGTAGACGCGGTGCCCATTGCGCCCTTGGTGCCTTCGGCGGTGTAGGACCCGTTGTGGCAGGCGTCGCAGCGGCTGGCGCTCACCGCCGAGTGCGTCATCGTGTAGGTCGCGAAGCTGATCGCGGTATTATTGTGGCAGTTGCTGCACTGGACGCCGGTCACCGGAATATGCGGCGGCGTGGTCAAGCCGGTCGCGGTCGTACCATTGTGGCAGCTGGAGCAGTTCGTGTCGGTCGGCAGGTGGACGTAAGTGCCGCCCGACCAGCTGGTGAAGCCGCTTGCCGCGCTCGCGTGGCAGGTGATGCAGTCTTTGCCACCTGTCGCGACGTGGCCGGGGAACGACGCGGTGCCTTGCGCGCCCTTGGTGCCCTCGCCGTATAAGATCCGTTGTGGCAGGAATCGCAGCGGCTGGCGCTGACCGCCGAGTGGTTCATCGTGTAGGTGACGAAGCTTGGGGCCGTGTTGGTGTGGCAGTTGCTGCACTGGACGCCGCTCACCGGAATATGCGGCGGCGTCGTTAAGCCGTGGCGGTCGTGCCGTTGTGGCAGGTCGAGCAATTCGTGTCGGTCGGCGGGTGGACGTAGCCTCCGCCGGCCCAGCTCGTGAAGGTGGTGGCCGCGCTGGCGTGGCAGATGAGCAGTCGCGTCCGGCCGGTCGCGACGTGATTGGGATAGGACGCGGTGCCCTGCGCGCCCTTGGTGCCCTCGCCCGTATAGGAGCCGTTGTGGCAGGAGTCGCAGCGGCTGCCGCTCACCGCCGAGTGCTTCATTGTGTAGGTGGTGAAGCTCGTCGCCGTATTGGTGTGGCAGTTGCTGCATTGTACGACGCCCGTCGGAATATGCGGCGGCGTCGTCAAGCCCAGGCGGTGGTGCCATTGTGGCAGGTCGAACAATTGGTGTCGCTCGGCTGGTGGGCGTAGGTGCCGCCGGCCCAGCTCGTGAAGGTCGTGGCCGCGGCGGCATGGCAGGTGACGCAGTCGCGGCCGGCGGTCGCCACGTGGCCCGGATATGATGCGGTTCCCTGCGCGCCTTTGGTGCCTTGCGAGGTGTACGAGCCGTTGTGGCAGGATCGCAGCGGCTGGCGCTCACCGCCGAGTGGTTCATCGTGTAGGTGGCAAAGCTCGTCGCGGTATTGGTGTGGCAGTTGCTGCACTGGACGCCGGTGACCGGAATGTGCGGCGGCGTCGTATTGCCGGTCGCCGTCGTGCCGTTGTGGCAGTTGGAGCAATTGGTGTCGCTTGGTTGATGAATGTAGGTCGCCCCCGACCAGCTGGTGAAGCTCGAGGCCGCGCGTGGCATGGCAGGTGACGCAGTCCTGACCGTTGGTCGCGACGTGACCGGCATACGACGCGGTGCCCAGCGCGCCCTTTGTGCCTTGCGAGGTATACGAGCCGTTGTGGCAGGCGTCGCAGCGGCTGGCGCTCACCGCCGAGTGGTTCATCGTGTAGGTGACGAAGCTCGTCGCCGTGTTGGTGTGGCAGTTGCTGCACTGGACGCCGGTGACCGGAATGTGCGGCGGCGTGGTGTTGCCGGTCGCTGTCGTGCCGTTGTGACAGCAGGAGCAATTGGTGTCGCTCGGCTGATGGGTGTAAACGGCCGCCGGCCCAACTGGTGAAGCTCGTGGCCGCGCTGGCGTGGCAGGTGATGCAGTCGCGCCCGTTGGTCGCGACGTGACCGGCATAAGACGCGGTGCCCAGCGCGCCTTTGGTGCCTTCCGCCGTGTACGAGCCGTTGTGGCAGCTGTCGCAGCGGCTGGCGCTCACCGACGAGTGGTTCATCGTGTAGGTGACGAAGCTGGTCGCCGTGTTGGTGTGGCAGTTGCCGCACTGGACGCCGCGTCACCGGAACGTGCGGCGGCGTGTCAATCCCAACGCGTTGGTGCCGTTGTGGCAGGAGGAGCAGTTCGTGTCGGTGGGCTGATGGATGTAGCTTCCGCCGGCCCAGCTGGTGAAGCTGGCGGCCGCGCTGGCGTGGCAGGTGATGCAGTCGCGTCCGGCGGGCGCGACGTGACCGGGAAGGACGCCGTGCCCTGCGCGCCCTTGGTGCCTTCGCCGTGTACGAGCCGTTGTGGCAGCTGTCGCAGCGGGTGGCGCTCACCGACGAGTGGTTCATCGTGTAGGTGACGAAGCTCGTCGCCGTATTGGTGTGGCAGTTGCCGCACTGCGCCGGTCACCGGAATATGCGGCGGCGTCGTCATGCCCAATGCGGTGGTGCCATTGTGGCAGGTGGAGCAATTCGTGTCGGTCGGCTGATGAACGTATGCTCCGCCCGCCCAGCTGATGAAGGTCGCGGCCGCGCTGGCATGGCAGGTGGAGCAGTCCCAGCCGTTGGTCGCCACGTGGTTTGGATATGACGCCGTACCGTGGGCGCCCTTGGTGCCCTCGCCGGTGTAGGAGCCGTTGTGGCAGGAGTCGCAGCGGCGGCGCTCACCGCCGGGTGGTTCATCGTGTAGGTGACGAAGCTCGCCGCGGTGTTGGTGTGGCAGTTGCTGCATTGAACGCCGGTCACCGGGATATGCGGCGGCGTGGTATTGCCGGTCGCGATCGCGCCGTTGTGGCAGGTCGAGCAATTCGTATCGCTGGGTTGGTGGATATAGGTCCCGCCGGCCCAGCTGGTGAAGGTCGCCGCCGCACTGGCGTGGCAGGTGACGCAGTCCTGGCCGCTGGTCGCGACGTGGTTGACATACGACGCGGTGCCGGGCGCGCCCTTCGTCCCCTCGGTCGTGTAGGAGCCGTTGTGGCAGGAGTCGCAGCGGCTGGCGCTCACTGCCGAATGGTTCATCGTGTAGGTGGTGAAGCTTGGCGCGGTGTTGGTGTGGCAGTTGCTGCACTGGACGCCGGTCACCGGGATGTGCGGCGGCGTGGTCATGCCGGTTGCCGTCGTGCCGTTGTGGCAATTCGAGCAATTCGTGTCGGCGGCTGGTGGACATAGGTGCCGCCGGCCCAGCTGGTGAAGCTGGTGGCGGCGCTCGCGTGGCAGGTAATGCAATCCTGGCCGCTGGTGGCAACGTGGCCGGGATATGACGCGGTGCCGTATGCGCCCTTGGTTCCCTGGCTCGTATAGGCGCCGTTATGGCAGGCGTCGCAGCGGCTGCCGCTGACCGCCGCATGCGTCATCGTATAGGTCGTGAAACTGGTCGCGGTATTGGTGTGGCAATTGCTGCATTGGACGCCGGACGGGATATGTGGCGGCGTTGTCATGCCGGTCGCGGTCGTGCCGTTATGGCAGCTCGAGCAGTTGGTATCGGTGGCCTGATGGACGTAAGTGCCGCCCGACCAACTGGTGAAGCTGCCTGCCGCGCTGGCGTGGCAGGTGATGCAGTCCAGGCCGGTCGTGGGCACGTGGCCGGAATAGGACGCGGTGCCCTGTGCGCCCTTGGTGCCTTCCGCGGTGTAGGATCCGTTGTGGCAGGCGTCGCAGCGGCTGGCGCTGACCGCCGCGTGGTTCATCGTGTAGGTGACGAAGCTCGCCGCCGTGTTGGTGTGGCAGTTGCTGCACTGGACGCCGGTACCGGGATGTGCGGCGGCGTGGTCATGCCGGGCGCGGTCGTGCCGTTGTGACAGCTCGAGCAGTTCGTATCGCTCGCCTGGTGGACATAGGTGCCGCCCGCCCAGCTGGTGAAGCTCCCGCGCTGGCGTGGCAGGTGATGCAATCCCGGCCGCCGGTCGCGACATGGCCCGGAAACGACGCGGTGCCTTGCGCGCCCTTGGTGCCTTCGCCCGTATACGAGCCGTTGTGGCAGGCGTCGCAGCGGCTGGCGCTGACCGCCGCGTGGTTCATCGTATAGGTGATAAAGCTCGCGGCGGTGTTGGTGTGGCAATTGCTGCACTGGATGCCGGTCACCGGAACGTGCGGCGGCGTGGTAGTCCGGTCGCGGTCGTGCCGTTGTGACAGGTCGAGCAGTTCGTGTCGGTCGGCTTGTGGACATAGGTGCCGCCCGCCCAGCTGGTGAAGCTTGTGGCGGCGCTGGCATGGCAGGTGACGCAGTCCCAGCCGTTCGTCGCCACGTGCCCGCTATATGATGCGGTTCCTTGCGCCCTTGGTGCCCTCGGCCGTAAAGGATCCGTTGTGGCAGGCGTCGCAGCGGCTCCCGCTGACGGCCGCATGGTTCATCGTGTAGGTGACGAAGCTCGCCGCCGTGTTGGAGTGGCAATTGCTGCATTGCATGTGCCGGTGGGAATGTGCGGCGGCGTCGTCAGGCCGGTGCCGTGAGCCCATTGTGGCAGTTCGTGCAATTCGTATCGCTCGGCTGGTGGACATAGGTTGCGCCGGCCCAACTCGTGAAGGTCGTGGCCGCGCCGGCGTGGCAGGTGGCGCAGTCGAGCCGGCCGTCGCCACATGGCCCGGATATGACGCGGTTCCCAGCGCGCCCTTGGTCCCCTGGGACGCATAGGATCCGTTGTGGCAGGTGTCGCACCGGCTGGCGCTCACCGCCGGGTGGTTCATCGTGTAGGTGATAAAGCTCGCCGCGGTGTTGACGTGGCAGTTGCTGCACTGGACGCCGGTCACCGGGATGTGCGGCGGCGTCGTATTGCCGGTCGCGGTGGTGCCGTTGTGGCAGTTCGAGCAGTTCGTGTCGCTTGGCTGATGGCGTAGGTCGCCGCCGGCCCAACTGGTGAAGCCCGCCGCTGCTGCGGCATGGCAGGTGAGGCAATCCTGGCCGTTGGTCGCCACATGGCCGGGATATGACGCGGTCCCGGACGCGCCCTTGGTCCCCTGCGATGCATAGGAGCCGTTGTGGCAGGCGTCGCACCGGCTGGCGCTCACCGCCGGATGGTTCATCGTGTAGGTGATGAAACTCGGCGCCGTGTTGGTATGGCATGTGCTGCATTGGATGCCGGACGGGAATGTGCGGCGGCATGGTATTGCCGGTCGCTGTGGCGCCGTTGTGACAGCTCGAGCAATTCGTATCGCTCGGCTGATGCACATAAACTCCGCCGGCCCAGCTGGTGAAGCTCGTGGCCGCGCTGGCATGGCAGGTGATGCAGTCGCGCCCGGCTGTCGCCACGTGACCGGCATATGACGCCGTGCCCTGCGCGCCTTTGGTGCCCTCGGACGTGTAGGAGCCATTGTGGCAGGCGTCGCAGCGGCTCGCGCTCACCGCTGAGTGGTTCATCGTATAGGTGACGAAGCTGGCCGCCGTGTTGGCGTGGCAGTTGCCGCACTGGACGCCCGTGACGGGAACATGCGGCGGCGTCGTCATGCCCAACGCGGTCGTACCGTTATGGCAGGACGAACAATTCGTGTCGGTCGGCGTGGACGTATTTTGCTCCCGCCCAACTGGTGAAACTCGTTGCCGCGCTGGCGTGGCAGGTGATGCAGTCGCGACCGCTGGTCGCGACATGACCGGGGTACGCCGCCGTGCCTTTCGCGCCGGTCGTTCCTTCTGTCGTGTAGATCCGTTGTGGCAGCTGTCGCAGCGGCTGGCGCTCACCGCCGAATGCTTCATCGTATAGGTAACGAAGCTCGCTGCAGTGTTGACGTGGCAATTGCCGCATTGGACGGTCCCGTCGGAATATGCGGCGGCGTGGTTTTGCCGGTTGCCGTCGTGCCATTGTGGCAGGTCGAACAGTTTGTATCGCCCGGCCCGTGAACAAAAGTCCCGCCGGCCCAACTGATGTAGCTCGACGCCGCGGAGGCGTGGCAGGTCCCGCAGTCCTGCCCGCTCGTCGGCACATGGCTTGGATATTGGGCTGTTCCGTAGGCGCCTGCGTGCCCTGGCTCGTATATGAACCATTATGGCAAGCGTCGCATCGTGTACCCGTCACCGCCGCATGGCTCATCGTGTAGGCGGTGAAGGACGGTGCAGTATTGGTATGGCAGTTGCTGCATTGCTCTGGCCGTCGGAATATGAGGCGGCGTCGTCAGTCCGACAGAAACGACATTGTCATGGCAGGTGACGCAGTTGGTGTCGCCCGGCATGGGCCAAGGTCGCGCCGGGAAACGTGACCGTGCTCGAATGACAGGTCTCGCACGGCAGATTCGTGGGAATATGATTGTTCGGCTTGCCCAGCGCGGCAGTGCTATTGTGGCAAGTGGCGCAGCCGGAAGTAATCCCGGTGTGGTCCAACTTCGCCCCGATGGCGAAGCTCGCCGTGCTCGTGTGGCACATCTGGCACGGCGCGACCGTAGGGATGTGGATCGTCGCCTTTCCAATAGCAATTGCACCGTTGTGGCAAGCTGAACACGGCGTAGCAGAGGGAATCTCGGCATGTTGGATGAGACGAAGGTCAGCCCAAAAGGTGGTCTGATGGCATTCCCCGCACCTGTTTGAAGTGAGCGTATGGTTTTGCGACTTCCCGCTCGCCGTTTGCCCATTGTGGCAATCGAAGCACGTTCTCGGAATTGACTGGGACCTGCCTGGAACATGGCAAGAGGCGCAACTGAGCGAAGCGTGACTTCCGGTAAGGGCGAACCCGGTTGAAAAGTGATTGAACGGCGGAGCGGAAGAACGAGTGTGGCCCGGAACAATAAATAAAGCTGAGACAAACGCGACGACTATCGTCATCGCAATTCGCCTCGCAAACATACTCAAATACTTCAGATGGGCGCCGCCCTCGTCCACCATTGAACTTTCAACTTTTCGCTTTTGCAGCCTCGCTAACCTGCTGCGGATTAGACTCCTTGTCGTCAAAGGCGACGACGCTTTGCACAAACGAACCACCCAACCATGAGTTGGAGTTCGGTCAGAAATCACGCGGAAACTACACAGCCAGCAACCAGTCCGGGCTACCAACCAAAAACTAATTATGTGAAGATTTATGGTTAAAAATTGTTTAAATTTAAGCGCCACACCACATAGCAAAACTTTTTCCACAGACTATCGTCAAAAAAAACACTCACAATCGTTGTCACATACTAAGTACAATTTATTCCCATAAGAAATGCAGTCCTTTCAGCCACGCATAAGATCAGTGACATCACCCGCATCACGCGAACGAGGGAACATTCGTTTTTCGGAATGGCGCCAGATTGCTTCGGTAGAAAACTCACCGAAACAACCCCTGAGACAAAACACTGATGCAACCAGGTACTCAACAATTTTGACAGGATCAAAATCGGCCGATTCGGATACGCGTACCAAAGTACCACATCAAAAAATTTCTCGTCCAGCGGAAACTGCGGTTCCACTATTTTGCGCAAATCCATTTTGAAGTGCCGCAACTGATATGTCTGCTTCGTCAAAAAGAGGCATGGCCGTAGGAAGGGCTGGAAATCCATCCGAATATGCAGCCGCCGACGCCAATTCGAAGCATTGATGATGGCATAATCCCATCTCGCACCGGCTTCCATACCAGCCATAACTGCGATGGAGGATTCTAATCTAAGCAAAGCCAATAGGAACAATTCCCCTACACTATAAATCGGCACGACAGCAAAAGAATTTTTTGCGGCATTTTCGACGCAAAACGAGGCATCACTCTACCTCAGAAACCGCCCATGGCAATTAATTGCGGATATTCAATTTCTGCCAACTGGTCGTTACGTGACACTTTTCGCACAATCGCCCAAAAGCCCCGCGATGCTTATCGTCTTTGCGGTGGCAATTGTAGCAATCGGTTGGAAGCTTCAAATTAACCGGGTTCTTCGGTGTGTGGCACGCCTCGCATGCGATTTTCTCATGCGCTCCGGTCAATGGATATTTTGTCTGCGTTGTATGGCTGAAACGCCAACGTCCCCAGCCATTCGGATTGTGGCAAGAAGCGCATTTTGTTCCGAGACGTCCCTGATGCTCGTCCTTGTGACATTTTTCACACGTGAGCGGCGCCTTTTTATATTGCGACGACTGATGACAGTTTTCACATGGCACCGGAGCATGCAGCCCGATCAGAGGAAAGCGTGTGAGGTCGTGATCGAATCCTGCCTTGTGCCGCCAATTGTCCTCATTGTGGCACCGCTCACATCGCGGACCGAGTTGGTTTTTATGCGGATCTTGGCTCTTATGGCAGGAGACGCAGGTCGTTTGTAGTTTCTCGCGATAGACGTCGCCGGTGTGGCAGGCGTCACATTTGACCTTTTTGTGTGCTCCGCGAAGCGGATACTTCGTCTTGTCGTGGTCAAACCGCACCGTCTTCCATTTGTTTTGCTCATGGCAGGCCTCGCATTTCGGGCCGTAGCGGCCTGAATGGACATCCTGCAGGCGGTGGCACGACACGCACGTACGCGGAAGATCTTTGTACATTTCGCCCACATGACAGGTCGCGCAATCGACTTTTTTGTGGCCGCCTTCGAGCGCGAATTTTGTCTTGCTGTGGTCGTAGGGCTTTACGCGCGCCCATTTTGCCTCGCTATGGCAGCTCTCGCATTTTTCGCCGAGCCGGCGCTTGTGCGGGTCGACAGCTTTATGGCAATCAAAACAAAGGGTTGGCGCCTTGCGGAAAATAATTTTGGGCAGGTGGCAGCCCGAGCAAGGGACCGCTTTGTGCGCGTCCTTGAGCTTAAAGTTCGTATAGCCGTGATCGAAAGTTTCCCGGTCGAGCTGATTGATGTCGGCGTCCCGGCCCTTATGGTCCGTGTGGCAGTGCCGGCATTCCTGCTTCAGCGCTTCGGGATATAGCCCGTGAAATCCTTTTTTGATGTGCGGTCCGCCGCAGTCTCTTTGTGGCAGTCGAGGCAAAGCCGGGTCTGCGTCTGCCGCGAGAACGGCTCATGGCACTTACCGCAATCTTTCTCGAATTTAGCGTGCCCCTGAATAACCGGGCCGGGTATAATTAGTTTTTCCAGAAGGGTTTGCGCTGCGGCGACGCCAGGCATCCCAAAGATGAGCAGCGCCGCCAGTAGCAATCTGCCTTCTTTACGGCCAAACAATATCGTGCCCCCAGGTCAATATTGATGAACCGCCCAAACATGGACAACGGCGGCAGCCACCATAAGAAATATTAGCGGCAAGTGGAAGACGTGCCATAGCGAGAACAGGCGTTCATAAAACGTAAATTCCGCAGCCTTCAGCACGGCGTCGAAATAGAGTCGAATGATTTTGCCGATGTGGGCCGACCGTTTCCTTCGCTCCCGCCGCGACCACCCCCGCGCCTTTCCCTCAATTTGCACAAGACGCCAAGCCTCGCGCATCAACCGCATGCTTATGAATCGGGTCTGCACGGACAAAACGCCGCCGCGCCAAAGGCTCGAAAACAAGCCAGTAGGCATATTTGTCGCAATTTTCTTGCTGAATAAATTCAGTTCCTCTGCAACATAGTTGGCGGCTTCCATCTCGTGTCCGAGGGATTGCCGCAGCGCCTCCGCTTCCGCCAGGATATCTTGTGCTTCCGCCTTCCGGCCATAGAGGCCCATATGAATCTGCCGTACAGGTACCTGCCGACAATTCCGCTCGACGCCACGATCAACATCGAAATAAATGCGACATTGCTATTGAGCGCACCAAGCTTGAAATTAGAGTGAAAAATGATCAATACCGGCCCCGCGATACCGAGCAGCATGTGCACACGGAACCACGTAGGAATCGGGCCAAGCCATCGCAGGGACCGCGATCTTTTTCGTATCGAATAGAGGAGCAACAGCAGCATCGCCGTGCCGCCATAAATCCCCAGCCAATAGCCGAGACCAGATTTCGGCGTCAGATATTCTTCATCGCGCGCGAGCCATCCGAGCACGAGCACGACAACCACGACTCCAGCGACGAAAAGTGGGACCAATTTTCCGACCAAGCGCCTGACCTGAAAACTCGGCCGCGGACTGGCTTGCCTGCCGACCTGATTCGTTATCGTTGACATTCGGCAAACCTATACCGCGCCATTACGGCGCGAAAACGAAATCTTTCGCGGCGCCATCTTTGGCCACTAAAATTTGCAAAATTACTCCGTTGGCACCGGTACTTACACCTTCAATAACCGCTCTCTTCGTTCGCGCCAAACGTTGTACAGTTTGGCGTCAATAACTTTATAGCCTTGGCGAATTGGCCCGGCATACTTCGATTTCTTCACCAGCGGCCCGCATCATGCTGCCTACAAGGCTCCAATCCGTCGTCAACCGTACAGGTGCGGCTGACAAGTATTGGATCTTGCCCGAGACCGGACTGATGCGACCAATGCGCCGCTGGCGCTTAGCGTTATTTGCCGGCTACGAAAATCGTCCGTCGATTAAATTTTCAATACGGTTTGCCCTCAATCGCGTCGAAATATCCAAAGCCTTAATTTTGCCTTTCAAAATGCTTAACAAAATGGTGAGACCGTTAGTAAATCTATCATTGTGCGGCGATCCACGTGAGGAGTAACGCACTTTCACCGCACAAATCCGTTTGGATTTCATCTCTGATCGGGGGGAGGCGGGCGAATTCGGTTCTCAATTGCATAAAATTTTAGGTTCCGCCTGAACTACGGAGTTACCGGCATGGTGTAACTGGTTGTCGTACACAGGCTTTTTTGTGCGGACGACGATGTGCGGCCGCACCAAAAAGAGAAATTAAAGACGAGTTAAATCAGTTTGATTCCGCGCAATGCCGACAAATCCGAACCGTCATATCTGACCGAAGTACCGGAAGCGTAATATGACGTTAGCTTCAATATTAGCGGACCCGATGTTGGCTTACGCATTGCCGTTGGCAATCGTATGGACCATTTACATAAAGGTCCGCAAAAAACACGAAGCGCGATAGCGTTGCAAAAATAACAGCGGCAACCGAGGCCGGGATGCTTGACCCCGCCTCCCTGCACCCGGTAATCGATCCATCAAAATGTATCGGCTGCGGCTCCTGCGTGCGCGCCTGCCCGGAAGGCAAAATCCTGGGATTAATCAACGGCAAAGCTGAGTTGGTGGAGCCTTCGCATTGCATCGGCCATGGCGCCTGCAAGGCCGCTTGCCCGGCCGACGCCATCACCCTCGTTTTTGGAACCGAACGTCGCGGCGTAGACATTCCGAACGTCAATGAGAATTTCCAGACAAACGTACCTGGTATTTTTATTGCCGGTGAATTGGGCGGCATGGGACTGGTGCGCAACGCGATCGAGCAAGGGCGCCAGGCGGTCAGCTCCATCCGCAAGATGAGGGGCGCCGCCAAATCCAATGTTCTGGATATTTTTATCGTCGGTTGCGGGCCTTCCGGGCTGTCGGCCAGCCTAGCGGCGATCGAAGGCAAACTTCGATTTGTCACGGTGGAACAGGATAGTCTTGGCGGCACGGTCGCCCACTTTCCGCGCAAAAAACTGGTCATGACCGCGCCATTCACGCTGCCCTTGGCCGGAAAATTCAACTTCAAGGAACTCAGCAAAGAAGAGTTGGTGGAACTCTTCGAGAATATTGCCGACGACGCGGGGCTTAAGGTCAATTTCGGCGAACGCGTCGAATCGATCGTCCCGGTCCAGCAGGACTTCGAAATAAAGACGACGCGCGCCACTTATCGAGCCCATTCCGTGCTTCTGACGATCGGGCGCCGCGGCACGCCGCGCACACTCGGCGTGCCGGGCGAAGACCAGAGCAAAGTCGTTTATCGCGTGGTCGATCCTGACCAATATCGCGGTCAGCATGTTCTTGTGGTCGGCGGCGGCGACAGCGCTTTAGAGGCCGCCTGCAGCATCGCCGAGGTACCCGACACGGTCGTCACGCTTTCCCATCGCAGCGAATCATTTTCACGTGCTAAGATTAAGAATCGTCAGCGCGTCGAAGCTCTCGAAAAAGCCGGCCAATTGAGGGTCCTGCTCCAATCGCAGGTCAAGCGAATTGAAGTCGAAAAGATCGAAATCGAGCACTTGGGGCAACGGCACATCATCGAGAACAATGCGGTTGTTGTCTCCGCCGGGGGTATTCTACCAACACCGTTTCTTGAGAGCATTGGGGTCAATGTCGAAACGAAGCGCGGCACGGTCTAGAAACGCAAGATTGCTTCTAGGGTTGCTTTGCCCACTCGCCGCCATTGCAGCCTTCGCGCAACCCGCGTTTGCCCAAGCCAACGATCGCGCGGCACCTGCGCCAAGCGCAAACATCAAGCCCGAGCCCCCCGGCCCTCTTCTGGACAGTCCGGCGAAACGGCCGGAATCAGCCACCATCCGCGCGGTCAACGCCGCAATACGTTTGGGCCAATTTCGTCACGCAGCCGCGCTTCTGGAGACTGCCGCAAACTCGGGCGACAGCGAAGCGCAGTATTTGCTGTCGTCGCTCTATCGCTCCGGTCAGGGCGTGCGGCAAGACGATGCGCTGGCGTTCAAATGGATGAAAGCCGCCGCCGAGCGAGGGCTTACGAAAGCGCAGTTTAGTCTTGCGACAATATATCTGGCGGCACGCGGAGTTGGTTTTGACTTGGGTCAGGCCAAGGCATGGCTGCGGAAAGCCGCGGCGAAGGGCGACCGACGCGCGGCAAAACTTATGGCCGAAATCGAGGCGCGACCGCCGGCGCCGCCCAAAGCCTTGCAAACCGCCGGGCTCGGCATCGATGGCCGCAAATTGCCAAGCCATCTCCCTCCGAAAGGCGCGGTTCGAAACGGCCGTCCGGCGATTATCGACGCGGCATTGCGCGGCCAGGACGACGCCTTGAAGCGTTTGATCGCCGCGGGCGTGACGACGACGGACCGGGACGAGGACGGGAATACGGCGCTGGCCTTGGCGTCCGCGGCCGGAAAAACCACCGCGTTGGATATCCTCATTCCGGTCGATGCGGACATCGATGCACGCAACAAAGCCGGCGAAACCGCGCTGATGCTTGCGGCCGCCGGGGGCCATGCCGAAATCATCGATCGGCTGTTGGCGAAAGGAGCCAACCCTTCCGCCAAGGCGAACGACGGAACTACCGCGCTGATGCTGGCTGTTCGCAACTGTCACGAGAAGGCACTGCGCAGTCTGGTCAACGGCAAGGCCGACACGAATGCCGGTCTCGCCGATGGCCGAACCGTGCTCATGCTCGCGGCGACCACGTGTTCCGACCCGGTTGTCCGGTTGCTACTGACCGACAACACACACATCAACGCCACCGACAAGAAAGGCCGCACGGCGCTTTGGTTTGCAGCCGACCGCGGCGACGCGGCTATTGTGGGGGCGATCCTCGGCAAGGGAGCGGACCAACGCATCGCGGATTTGGAGTCCGTGACGCCGTTTCTCAAGGCGCTCCAGAACGCACACGCCAATTCCGCCAAACTGTTGTTGGATAAAGGCGCCGATTTCGGGCACCTCACGACGACCGGCAACACGCCGCTGATCTTGGCGGCTAAAGACGGTTTTTCGGATATCGTCCGCGACCTGTTGCGGCGGAAGGTTGACCCAAATATTCGGAACGCGCTGGGTTACTCAGCGTTGATGATGGCCGCGCAGGAGGGCCACACGGAAGTCGTCAAGCTCCTGCTGGAGCGCGGCGCAAATTCTCGCCAAATCAACAAAAAACGCGAGACCGCCGCCGATATTGCGGCAAATTCCGGCCATACCGGAATCGTCACTCTACTGAAATAAAAACGCTTTCAATGCGAAATCTGCCCGGCAGATTGCCCTGCCACGCGGCCGAGGACTGTCGCGGTTAACAGTCCATTTCCTGACAGATAGCCCGCGGCGCTCGCGCCCGAAACGCCGGCCGCCGCGCCGCCTGCCGCAAACAGATTTGGAAACAGCGTGCCATCCTTGCGCTTGACGCGGCCGCTGGCGTCGATGGCCAACCCGCCTTGGGTGTGAAACAGCGCGCCGGTCACCTTGACCGCGTGGAACGGCGGCTCGCAGCGCTGCTCCGCAGCGAATTTTCGGCCGTAAGCGATCATGCCCATTCTGCGCCTTCAGAGCTTCGACTTCGGCCCATTCTGCGGCGAAGGTCTCGGCCGGAACGTGCATGGCATGCGCAAGCTCCGGGATGGTCTTCGCCGTCAACATCGCACCGGCGCGTTCGGCCTCGCGAAAATCCTCGAACTGGCGCGCAACCGACGCAATCCGCGCATCGAAGACGCTCCACGCAATGCCATCCGGCTGCCGAAGAACGTCCGCCGCTTGCTCGGAATAGCCGCGCAATTCGTCGCAAAACCGGCGGCCTTCGCGGTTGACCTGAATGCCTCCCTGCATGATCACCGCCCAAGTGATCAATATATTATGCGGCGTCGCGACCGACCCGTGGCCTTGATAGGCGCCGAGATGCGCCAATCGCGCGCCGAGCGCCTGGCCCCACAGCACAGAGTCGCCGCGGTTGCCCGGATGACCGAAATAGAGAGCGTTGGCCATCTCCGGAATGAATTGCCGGACCAGATTCGGATTCCCGCCATAGCCGTTGCAGGCGAGAATCAATGTCTTGCAGCCGATCCGTTCTCGTGTGCCGTCCCCGCGCAGGATGTCCACGCCGCGGATAAGGCCGTCGGGCTCCGCCAGCAGCCGCTCGGCCACGCGCTCGGACAGGAAAATAATATCGTTTGCCTCCGCGGCATTGCGCAGACGGTCGATCAGTTCCTGTCCCGTGCGGCTCGGCAATCCGTGCATCCGCAGAGCCGAATGTCCGGGGTAATTGAAATTGTCGATGACGTCGAACGGCAAACCGTAGCGGTCCGCCAGCCATTCGATGAGCGGTCCCGAACCGTTCGCGACCGCGCCGACAACCGCGGCATCGGCCTCGCCGTGCGCCTTGCGCTGAATGTCCGCGGCAAACAGCTGCGGATCGTCGGCGATGCCTTTGACGCGCTGGAACCGCGTCCCCGCGGCGGGAATGAGGCCGGCCGACAGCGCCGTCGAGCCGGCCGGCACGGCGTCGCGCTCGATCAGCACCGCATCGGTGCCGGATTCCTTGGCCGCGAGCGCCGCGCACAGCCCGGCGGCGCCGGCGCCGATGATCAGCAGCGGCGCTTCGGCGTCGAACGTGACGTCAAATTCGTAGCTGACCGCGTTCATGGCGCCGAAATGTCGTGCATTGCGTCGGCGATGGCCGCGATTTTCGCGACCGGCCGCAGCCCTTCGATCGCCGCACGATGCACGTCTTGCGCAAAGGCCGCGCAACCGTCCTCGAGCACGGTGCAATCGAAATCGCGCACATGCGCGTCGCGCACCGTGGAGGCGACGCCGCCATTGGTGACGATGCCGGCAACATAGATTCGCGTGATGCCGGTCTTGCGCAACAGCCATTCCAACCGCGTCATGTAGAAGGCGGAATAGGCGATCTTCTCCACCGTGAGGTCGGCCGGCGCAAGCTCGTCGACGAGTTGCTGTCCCCACGAGCCGGGAGCAAAATCGCCTTTGCCGAGGAACGGCCGCAACGTCTTCAAATGCGGCGAGACGATCGGCTCACCGCCGCGGCCCGGCACCAGCGTGAACAATGTCGCCATAACCAGGCAGCCGCGCTTGCGCATCGCATCGGCGAGCGGCTTCAACCGCGCCGGCAGCGCTGCAATGGCGGGGCTCGACGTCCCGCCGCGCGCATAGGCGCCGTTCGGATGCAGAAAATCATTCTGCAGATCGACCAGCAGCAGTGCCGTCGTTGCGGGGTTCATGGGATGCGTTCCACGATGAGGTTGCCGAGCTCGTCGACCCGTCCGCGCAGGCCGGGATCGATGAAAATGGTGGCGTCCGGCTGGTCCAGCACCGCCGGCGCCTCGATCACGGCGCCCGCCGGCAGATCGAGACGCGACCAGACCCGCGTCTCACGCCAGGCGCCGGCGTGCCACACCGGCCGCGAACCCTTGGCGGCCTTTTCGACCGACGCGTCTGGCCCGGGCGCGAAGGCAGTCAAGTCGAACGGCGGCCGGCGGCCGATGGCCGCCGTGCGCAGCGATACGATCTTGGCCGGAATGCCTGGCAAGAGGCGGCCGAAGGCAGTGGCATAGGCCGTGTCGAATGCGCTTTGCACGGTCGCTTCATTTATCCCGGTGCCGCCGGGCGTCAGCGTGACGGGCAGCGGCACGGCGACCGTGTGGGTCTGGCCGAGGTAGTGCATGTCGAGTTCGAACGTGACGTCGATACGCTCGACGGTGATGCCAGCCGCCGCCACCACCGCTCTTGCTTCCTCGCCCGCCGCCACCATGCGCGCATCAAGTGCCGCGGCATCGACACCGTCGACCATGAGATTGACGGTTTGCACCTGGTCGTGGCGGAGATCGGCAATGACGCAGCCGAGCGCCGACGTGACGCCGGGGAACCGCGGCACGACCGCGCATTTGAGGCCGATCTCCTTGATCAGCGCGCCGACATGCAAGGCGCCGCCGCCGCCGAACGGCATGGCGGCAAATTTCGCCGGATCATGGCCGCGCTCGATCGACACCAGCCGAATCGCGCCGGCCATGCGCGCGTCGGCGACCCGCACGATCGCCTCGGCCGCTTGCATCAAATCGAGCTGCAGCGGCTCGCCGACATGGGCGAGGATCGCGCGCTTGGCGGCCTCGACGTCGAGCCTGGCAAGCTTGCCGCCGATCGGCCGCGCCGCGTTGATGCGGCCGAGCACCACATGGGCGTCGGTCAGCGTCGGCCGTTCATTGCCCTGGCCGTAACACGCGGGCCCCGGCACCGAACCGGCGCTTTCGGGCCCGACCTGCAGCAAACCACCTCGATCGACCCAGGCGATCGATCCGCCGCCAGCGCCGATGGTGGTGATCTCGATCATCGGCGTACGGATCACCATGCCGAAGTCGAGCACCGTCTGCGCGGCAAGCGACGGCTTGGCGCCGGCGACCAGCGAGACGTCGAACGAAGTTCCGCCGAGGTCGCAAGTGATGACATTATCGTAGCCGGTCGCGCGCGCGATGGCCGCGGCGGCGATGACGCCGGCGGCCGGGCCCGACAAGGCCGTGCGCACCGGCAGCCGGCGCGCCGTCGCCGTCGACATCACGCCGCCGTTCGACTGCACGATATGAAACGTTCCGCCAAAACCGTCGGCCGCCAAGGCGGCTTCGAGCTTGCCGAGATAATCGCCCACCACCGGCTGCAGATAGGCGTTGAGCGCCGTGGTCGAGGCGCGCTCAAACTCGCGGATCTCCGGCAGCACCTGATGCGAGGCAGAGACGTGCTCGTTCGGCCACACCGCGCGGGCCGCTTCCAGCGCGCGGCGCTCGTTGTCGGGATTGGCGTAGGCATTGATGAAAATGATGGCAAGCGCCTCGGCGCCGCGCCCGCGCAGCGTCGCCGCCGCGGCGCGCACGGCGTCCGCGTCGACCGGCGTCCGGATCGTGCCATCGGCCAGCGTGCGTTCGTCGACCTCGAGCCGCAGATCGCGGTCGGTGATCGGCTGAAAGTCTCCCCACAGCCCCCAGGTCTGCCGCCGGTCGCGCCGGCGCATCTCCAGCACGTCGCGAAAACCGCGCGTGGTGATAACGCCGATGCGCGGACCGCGCCGCTCGAGCAACGTGTTGGTGCCGACCGTGGTCCCATGCACGATCGAGCCGAAGCTCGCGACTTTGCCGAGCACACCCAACCCTTGCATGAAGCCGGCCGACTCGTTGCCGCGCTCGGACGGCACCTTGGCGGTGCGGAAACTGCGCGCCTGAGCGTCGAACAGGAAAAGGTCGGTGAAGGTGCCGCCGACGTCGACGCCAACGATGGACTTGGCCGCGCTCATGCCCCGACCCCGCTCCGCAGAGCTGCCGTGGCCGGCTCATCGATGCCGCCGTCTTCCTGCAACGCCACGCCATAGTCGCGCCGCGCGGCTTCCCGCGATATGTAGCCGAGCCGAACGTCGCGCGCGACGCGCGCCGGATCGCGCGTCAATGGATCGCCGAAACCGCCGCCGCCCGGCGTTTCCAGGCGCACGCGCTGGCCACGCCGGATTCGCACGTCGGTAACCTTGGACACCAGCGGTGGCGTGCGCTCGCCGGCGTCGGTCTGGTAGATGAAGCGGTTCAAGGCCGCCGCCTTGCCGCCGTTGACGCCGAAGGGCGGAAACTTGCCGCGCTCGCCGAGCAGGAACACGTCGGTGTCGCCTTCGTTGAGCGCTTCGATCTCGTAGATCGCGCCGAGGCCGCCGCGATGACGGCCGGGGCCGGCGGAATCGGGGCGCAGCGCCCATTGGGTGAACATCACGGGATATAATGACTCGAGGATTTCCGCCGGCGGGATGGTTGCGGTCGAGATCGGATTGTTGCCGTGGTTGAGGCCGTCGCCCTCCGGATTGCCGCCGAGTCCGCCGCCGAAGAAGCAGAACATCACCCAGCGTTTGCCGTCGCGCCGCCAGCCGGCGAGCGACAGCGCATTGATGGTGGCGTAGGGGCTGCCATTGGCGCGTTCCGGCGCGGCCTTGGCGAAGGCGCCGAACACCGTGTCGATGACGCGCAGGATCGTCTCGGTGTAACCGCCGACCGGCTTCGGCGCCGAGACGCCGAGCAGCGTCGTGTCGGGAATGACGAATTCGATCGGCGCCAGGCAGCCGGCATTGGCCGGCACGTCGACGAACAAATGCTTGAGCGCGACATAGCAGCAGGCGACCGCCGTTGAGCGCGCGATGTTGAGCGGCCCCTGACACGGCGGCGACGAACGCGAAAAATCGAGCTTCATGCGGTCGCCGGCGATGGTCAAATCGAGCGCGATGCGCAGCGGCTCGTCGCTGACGCCGTCATTGTCGAGAAAATCGTCGTACGAGTAAGTGCCGTCCGGCAGCGAGGCGATGTTGGCGCGCATCAGCGCCTCGGCGCGCGCCGACAGCGCGTCCATCGCGGCGGCGACCGTATTGTCGCCGTAGTCGTCGAGCAGCGCGTGCACGCGTTGCTCGCCGAGGCCAAGCGCATTGATCTGACCGTTAAGGTCGCCCCAATTCGACTGCGGCACGCGCGAATTGGCGCCGAGGATATCGACGATGTCCTGCTGCAGCACGCCGGCCTTCATCAATTTCACCGGCGGCACACGGAAGCCTTCCTGGAAGCTTTCGGTCGCTTTCGCATTGAAATTTCCCGGCACATTGCCGCCGACGTCGAGCCAGTGACCGACAGAGGCGAGCCAAGCGAACACTTTGCCCGCGCGCATCACCGGCCGCACCAGTCGGAAATCGTTGAGATGGGTGCCGCCGTCGTAAGGGTCATTGAAGAGATACGTGTCGCCTTCCTGCAAGCCCCCCTGGGCCTTCACCTTGCCGATCACCGCCTTGACCGCGAAGGCCATGGCCCCGACGAAGATCGGCAGGCCGGAAGTGCCCTGCACCAGCGTCGCGCCGGTTTCGGCATGGTAGAGGCCGTGGCAGGCGTCATGCGCCTCGGCGATGATCGGATTGAAGGCCGAGCGAAACAGCGTCACGTCCATCTCGTCAGCGATTTGCACCAGACGGCCGTTGAGCACCGCGAGCGTGACCGGGTCCAGCGTGTGCATCAGCCCTGCCCCGACTTGCGGTCCGGCGCCGGATCCTGCCCGGCATAGCGCTTGCCGCGCTCCAGCATTTCCGGCGTTCCGATCAGACGGTTGAGCGCGTCGAAGTCGAACATGCGCGCCCGGAACGGATCGGTGCTGCCGTTCGCCTTCAGCGAGCCGTAGAAATCCTCCGCCGTCTTGGCGAGCGCGCGCACAATGCCGCCGGGGAAGATGACGAAGGCAAAGCCGAGCGCTTCTAGCTCGCTCGCCGCCAATATCGGCGTCTTGCCGCCCTCCACCATGTTCGCCATCAGAGGCAGCGACTTTCCCATCAGCGCGCCGATACGGCCGAGTTCGGAGCGCTCACGCGGCGCCTCGATGAACAGCATGTCGGCGCCCGCCTCGCGATAAAGCGCGGCGCGCGCGATGGCGCGGTCGAAGCCCTCGACGGCGACGGCGTCGGTACGCGCGATAATGAGCGTGTCCGGCGAGCGGCGCGCATCGGCGGCGGCCTTGATCTTGCCGACCATTTCCTGCGCCGAGACCAGCGTCTTGTCGTCGAGATGGCCGCAACGTTTGGGGAAGTCCTGGTCCTCGATCTGGATGGCATTGGCGCCGGCCTGCTCCAGCAGGCGCACGGTGCGTCCGACATTGATGGCGTTGCCGTAACCGGTGTCGGCGTCGACGACAAGATGGGCGCGCACCCGGTCGCGGATCAGCGCCACCGTCTCGACCACCTCGTTCATGCTCACGAGACCGATGTCGGGCCGCCCCAGGCGCGTATAGGCGATCGCCGCGCCCGATACGTAGAGCGCCTCGAAGCCGGCCTGTTCGGCGATCAGCGCGGTAAGCGGGTCATAGACGCCCGGCGCGATCAAAATCGGCGGACGCGACAGGCGGGCGTGCAGGGTGTTTTCGGTCATGCGTTACATTCCTAAGTAAGTACGTTTGAGCTCGGGATCGGCGCCGATGTCCGCGGCCTTGCCCGACATGACGAATTTTCCCTCGGCCAGGATATAGGCGCGATCGGCAACTTCGAGGCTCTGCACCACGTTCTGCTCGACCAGCAGCACCGACATACCGCCGGCATTGATGCGCGCGATCAAGGCGAACATTTCCTCGACCAAAAGCGGCGACAAGCCCAGCGAGGGCTCGTCGAGGATGATCAGCTTTGGCTCGGCCATCAGCCCGCGGCCGATGGCCAGCATCTGTTGCTCGCCGCCCGACAGCGTGCCGGCGCGTTGCGATTGCCGCTCGAACAGTCGCGGAAAGGTCGCAAATACGCGCTCACGATTTTCCGCCCGCCGCTCTTTGCCGCGCCGATAGCTGCCGAGATCGAGATTATCGCGTACCGACAGATTGGGGAAAATGCGCCGGCCTTCCGGCACGTGGATCAGTCCGCGGGCGACGACTTCCGCCGGCTTGGCGCGCTCGATGGCCACGCCGTCGAAATGGATCGCACCGGCGCGCGCGCGCACGATGCCCGAAATCGTGCGATTGAGCGTCGACTTGCCCACGCCGTTGGAGCCGAGCACGGCGACGATCTCGCCGGCGTTGACGCTCAGGTCGATGCCACGCAGAACCTCGGTTTCGCCATAGCCGGCGCAGAGGTCGCGCACCGTGAGCAGCGGCTCAGTGTCCATGCGCCGCCTCAAGCTTCGCCGCCGCGCCGTGGCCGAGATAGGCCTCGACGACGGCGGGATCGGCCGCCACCTGCGCGGGACTGCCGGCGGCGATGATGCGGCCTTCCGCCAGCACGAATACATGCTCGGCCAAGCTCATCACCGCCTGCATGACATGTTCGATCATAATGATGGTGATGCCGCGGTCGCACAGGCCGCGGATGACCGGCAGGATGTCGCGGATCTCGGAGGGGTTCAACCCAGCGAGAACCTCGTCGAGCAGCAACAGCTTCGGTCCGGTCGCCAGCGCACGGGCGAGTTCGAGACGCTTGCGGCCGGCGACCGTCAGCGTGTCGGCCGGGCGGCCGAGCATGTCGCCGAGGCCCACGTCGCGTCCGACCTGCTCAGCGGCCGCAAGCGCGGCGGCACGCGACGCGTGCCGCAAATAGGCGCCCACCAGGATATTGTCGCGCACCGACAGACCGGCGAAGGCCTGCACGATCTGGAAGGTGCGGGCGATGCCGTGCCGCGCCAGCCGGTGCGGCGGTACGCCGGTGATGTCCTGCCCGCCGTAGCGAATGGAGCCTTCGCTCGGCTTGAGGAAACCGGAGATAATGGCAAACAGCGTGGTCTTGCCGGCGCCGTTGGGCCCGATCAGGCCGGTAATGCGGCCCTGCGGCGCCGACAGCGATGCCGCGTTCACTGCCAGCAAACCGCCGAAGCGGTGCGATACGTGCTCGACCGACAACAGAGGCTCAGCCATGGCCGGCCTCCCGTGCCGAAGAGCGGGATGAGGTGGAGCGGCGCATCATCCACTTGCGGGCATCGGCAATGGCGCCAATGACACCGCGCGGAGCGAAAGCGATGACGAGCACGAGCGCGCTGCCATAGGCGATCAGATCGAGACCCGGGGCGTCGCCGGCGATCAGCTTGGCGCCCTCGCCGAACGACTTGACCACAAGCGCACCGAGCAGCGGCCCGAACACGGTGCCGACGCCGCCGATGATCGGCGTCAGCAGCGCCTCTATCGATATCCAGGTGCCGTAGGCGATGCCGGCGTCGATGAAGAGAAAATACTGCGCGTAGAAGCAGCCGGCCGCCCCGGTGATGGCGGCCGACAACACCATGGCGCCGAACTTGACCATGGTAGCGTCGACGCCGAGCGCTTGTGCCGCGTCCTCGTTCTCGCGCACCGCGATCAGCCAGGCGCCGAAGCGCGACCGCTCGAGCAATTGCGCGGTCACCAACGACACCGCGACCAGCACGAGGATGACCCAGTAGAACACGGCGCGGCTTTCAAACTGGAACGATCGCGCGTGCAAATCGAGTTTGATCAAAGTGCCGACGCCGGCCCCGGTGATCGGTGCGACGCTGGCGACGATCCGCAGCACCTCCGCGAAGGCAAGCGTGACCAGGGCAAAATAAGAGCCGCGCAGCCGCGCGCGGAATACCAGACCGCCGATCGTCGCGCCGACCGCGGCGGCGCCGGCAATGCCGGCGGCGAAACCGACCCAGGCATTGACGCCATAGCGCACCTGCAAAATGCCGGTGACATAGGCGCCGGTGCCGAAGAAGGCCGCGTGGCCGAAAGAATATTGCCCGCCGTAACCACCGAGGATATTCCAGCCCTGTCCGGCCAGCGCGATCAGCAGCGCGACGACGAGGAAGTTGAGCACCACGTTCGACTGCACGATCAGCGGCACGGCGGCGAGCGCAGCGACCACGATCGCGATCGGCAAAAGGCCCCTCATGCCTTGGCTCCGAACAATCCGTTCGGGCGCACCAGCAGCACCGCGATGAAGATCAGGAAAATTCCGATCTGACCGAGCGACTCGCCGAGGAACAGGCCGGACAGGCTTTCCACCACGCCGATGATGAGGCCACCGATCAGCGCCCCCGGCACCGATCCCATGCCGCCGAGCACGACGATGGTGAAGGCGACCAGCACGAAGGCGTTGCCCACGTTCGGATTGACGTAATAGGTCGGGATCAGCAGACACGCGGCGACGGCGACGCAGGCGGTGCCGAGGCCGAAGGTCATCGCGTAGACATGCGCGACGTCGATGCCCACCAGCTCCGCCCCGAGCTTCTCCTTGGCGACCGCGCGGATCGCCTTGCCGACGTCGGTCCAGCTCATGATCAGCCAGAGCAGCAGCGCGACGGCAAAGACCGCCGCGAAACCGATGACGCGGGGAACGGCCAGGAAGGTGAAACCGAAATCGAAGGTCTTAAAGGCGTAAGGGACATCGACGGTGCGGGTGTCGGCGCGGAAGGCGTAGAGCAGAGCGTTCTCGATGACGATGGCGATACCCAACGTCACCAGCAGCATGTTGCGGTCATCGCCATGCGAGGCAGGACCGATGACGAAACGCTGCAACGCATAGCCGAAGGCGAAAAAGGCCGGCGCCAGCAGGAAGGCGGCGAGGTAGGGGTCAAGTCCGAGTTGCTGAAAGGCGAAGAACGCCGCGAACATGGCGGCACTCAAAATTGCGCCATGCGCGAAATTGATGATGTGCAGCACGCCGTAAATCAGCGTCAACCCGAGCGCGACGAGCGCATAGACCGCCCCGGTCATAAGGCCGTTGAGGATCGCGGGGATCAGGATGGTGGGCGAGAGCACGGACTCGATACTTCGGAAAAGGCGGCAGCGGACGGCGCCGAGGCGCCGCCCGCGATGGCCGTCATCAAGCCGGCGGCAGCGGATAAACCGGCTTCGCCGACGCGAAGGCCTCCGGCAGGATCACCTGGATATCGTGCCCTTGCACCTGCGTGTTGGCGGGAGCGGCGCCCTGGTTCTGACCGTTGACGAATTTCGTCGGCCCGTAGGGCATGATGTGGCCGGCGAAAGTCGAGGCTTCCAGCGCCGCGATGATCTTGGCACGGTCGGCCGATTTCGCATGTTCGAGCGCGTCGGCCAGCAGCAGGACGCAGCAATAGTTCAGATACACCTCGTAGGTGAAGAACTGGCCCTTGGCCTCCACCTTCTTCTTCAAAGCCTGCGCTTTCGGATTGCGCGGATCGAACCAGTGATTGCAATCCATGATGTACTGCGCCGCCTCCGGGAATTCCTTGACGAATTTGTAGGAGGACGCCGCGCCGCCGAGCACGGAGTAAATCGCCGCCTTCGGCCGCACCTTCTGCTGCTGCATGGTGCGCGCCAGCAGCACATATTCGTTGTAATAGTTGGCCGGGATGACGATGTCCGGGGCCGCCGCCTTGATCTTGAGCACGACGTTGTTGAAATCGCGCGTCGGCGTCGGATGCGCGATGGTGTCCAGCACCTGGAAACCGTTCGTCGGCAGCTGCGCGTTGAGCAGCTTGGCGAGACCGGAGCCGAAGGCTGAATCCTCGTGCACGATCATGACGGTCTTGGCCGGCTTGCCGGCTTTGTCGTTGATCGCGATGAGGTTCGCCAGCGCGGCCTTGGCGATCACGCCAAATCCGGGACCGAAGCGAAACGTATTCTTCAGGCCACGGTTTACGATGGCGTCGGTGACGCCAACGTCGACGATGTAAGGCAGATTGTAACGGGCGGCGGTCTGTGTCGTGGCCAGGCAGATCGACGAGGCATAGCCACCAACGACGCAGGCGACCCCGGCCGAATTCATCTTCTCCACTTCCGCGGTGCCGCCCTCGGGCGTCGACTGCGCGTCGCCGAGGACCGGGTCGATTTTGGCGCCGCCCATCCCCTTGATGCCGCCGGCCGCATTGATCTCATCAATCGCCATCGTCGCGCCGAGCCGGCCCTGCTGGCCGGAATAAGACAGCGCGCCGCTGACCGGGTGCAATATGCCGACTTTCACGCCGGCGCCCTGCGCACGCAGGACTGACGGCATCGCGAGGCTGCCGGTCGCCGCCGCGGCACCCAGTGCCGTGGTAGCGAGAAATCGGCGGCGGCTGAACGGCATTCTTTGATCGGACATTTTCTATCTCCCTGTTTCGTTTACCGTGGCGGCGTTGGAGTCGATGGCTTCGTCTTGCCTCTCATAGTTCCTGCATTCGGCGTCTTGACTTTCGATGTCTTGGCAATTGCTTTGCCCGGTCTGCGCACGACCGGCGACCAAGCGATGGTATCGGCGGCGCCCGAGCGCACGAGGTCGATCTCGAAGGCGTAGCGATCGGGCCGGTAGCGCGCGTGCAAATGCTCGACGCCACGGCCGGCCTGGTCGTAGACGACCCGGATAAGCTCGATGAGCGGCGATCCGGTGCGCACGTCGAGCGCTTCGGCAACCTCGCCGGTCGCAAGGACGGCGCTGATGCGCTGCCGCGCCTGCTCGACCTTGACCCCGGCGCGCTCGAGCAGTTCGAGCAGCGGCCTCGATGCCAATTCCTGCTTGCTGAAGGTCAACGAAACGCTCTCGGGAACGTGCGTGGTGAGATAGGAAAACGGCACGCCGTCGACGGCACGCACACGCACCGAGCGCTGCAACAATTCGTTCGGCCCGACGCCGAGCGCCCGCGCAACGGCGCCTTCCGCCGGCACATAGTCGAAGGACAGGAGCTTGACCGCCGTGCGGCGGCCCATTTCCGCGAGATTGGCCAAAACGCCGGATATGTCGGCGGTCATCGGCGCCGGCGACGACCGGTAGATGACGCGCGTGCCGGCGCTGCGGCGGCGCTCGATCAACCGTTCGCGCGCGAGTTCGCCGAGCGCGCGCCGCACCGTGACGCGGGAAACACCGTGGGATTTCGCCAGTTCGTTCTCGGTCGGCAGCTTGGCGTCGAAGGCAGCGGCGCCGCTGAGAATGCGGTCGCGCAGGACCAGATAAACCTGCTTTGCCTTCGCCTCGCCGAGCCAATCGCGCACGCGACGTCCCCTAATCCAAGCACCCTCGCCGGCCAGCGCTTTACTTGGTATTATTTAGCATACATTATTGGCGGGCTTCGACAAGCCCAACCAAGTGTCACAATCGTCGCTGCAGCCGGTCGGCACCCATGAGCGAACCCTCAACCCTGATCGACAAACTCTGGTCCGCGCACGAGATCACGTGCCGCGAGGATGACGCCGCGCTGCTCTGGGTCGATCGTCACTATGTGCACGAAGGCTCGTTTAACGCGTTCGGCCAGATGAAAGCGCGCGGCCGTTCGATCGCCGAGCCTGGGCTCACCTTCGGCATCGCCGATCACTACGTGCCGACGCGCAACCGCGACCAGGCGATCGCCAATCCCGAAATCGCGGCAATGGTGCGCAACCTGGAAACCAACGCGTCGGAAAGCGGCATTACGCTGTTCGGGCTGCACGATCCGCGCCAGGGCATTGTGCATGTGGTCGGCCCGGAACAGGGATTGACGCTGCCCGGATTGCTGATCGTCTGTGGCGACAGCCACACCTCCACCCACGGGGCCTTCGGCGCTTACGCCTTCGGCATCGGCGCGTCGGAGGCGGCGCACGTGTTGATGACGCAGACCCTATGGCAGAAGAGACCGAAGCGGATGCGCGTCAACGTTGGCGGCAAGGCGATCGCCGGGGTGAGCGCCAAGGATATTGCGCTTGCGATTATTGCACACATCGGCGCCGACGGCGCCCAAGGCCATGCGATCGAATTCGCCGGCAGCGCGATCGCGGCGCTGTCGATGGAAGGGCGCATGACGCTGTGCAACATGTCGATCGAGGCCGGCGGCCGCTGCGGCATGGTCGCGCCGGACGAAACGACCTTCGCCTACCTTAAAGGCCGTCCCTACGCGCCAAAGGGCGCTGCATTCGAGCAAGCGGTCGAGGCGTGGTCGTCGCTCGCTTCCGATCCCGAAGCCGTGTTCGATCGTGAGGCCACGCTCGATGCCGCGACAATCGCGCCCATCGTCACCTGGGGCACCACCCCGGACGACGCGTTGCCGATTGATTCCTATGCGCCCGACCCGGCGCGCGAGACCGATCCGGTGCGGGCCAAGTATCTGCGGGATGCACTCGATTATATGGGCATCGCACCTGGCAAGAAGCTGACCGAAATCACCATCGACCGGATATTCATCGGCTCCTGCACCAATGCCCGCATCGAGGATCTGCGCGCTGCCGCCGCCGTCCTTGCCGGCCGCACCGCCAAAGTGCCGGGTCTCGTATCGCCAGGGTCATCGCTGGTGAAGCGCCAAGCGGAAGAGGAAGGTCTCGACCGGATTTTCCGCGACGCCGGGCTGGAATGGGCGGATTCGGGCTGCTCCATGTGTGTCGGCATCAACGGCGACCTTGTCGCATCGGGCGAACGTTGCGCCTCGACCACCAACCGCAATTTCCGCGGCCGGCAAGGCCAGGGAGCGCGCACGCATCTGATGTCGCCGGCAATGGTCGCCGCTGCCGCGGTCAGCGGCCACCTCGCTGACGTCCGGCCGCTGCTGGCCGGACGAAAATCATAAGAAGTACGATAAATAACGGGCTGGAGACGCACCATGAAAAAATCTGCCATCATCGCCCTCGGACTGACGCTGGCTTGCGTCTCCATGCCAGTGGCTCCCGCGCGCGCCGACGATTACCCGTCGCGGCCGATCAAGCTTCTGGTCGGCGCGCCGCCTGGCGGCACCACCGACACCATCGCCCGTTCGATTGCGCGGCCGATGGCGGCGACGCTCAAGCAGAACGTCATCGTCGAGAACAAGCCCGGCGCCGGCGGCAATATCGCCGCCGAGACGGTCGCCAGGGCGGCGCCCGACGGCTACACTTTGCTGGTGAGCTTCACCAGCCACACCATCAATGCATCGCTTTATCCCCACCTGCCCTACGATCCGGCGGCCGATTTCACGGCCATCACCAAGGTCGCGACCGTTCCGAGCCTGCTGGTCGGCAACCCCAAACTGCCCGCCCGCGATCTCAAATCGTTGATCGAATTAGCCAAGGCGCAGCCCAGCAAGCTCACCATCGGCATTGGCGGCTTAGGCTCGTCGCTGCATCTTGCCGGGGAAAAGTTCAAGCTCATGACCGGCGTCCGCCTGCTCAACGTGCCCTATAAAGGAACCGCGCCAGCGCTCACCGATGTGCTCGGCGGGCAGATCGATCTGATGTTCATCAGTGTTGTCACCGGGGCGGCGCAGGTTCGCGCCGGAAAATTGCGCGCCTATGGCATCACAAGCACACAACGGGACCCGTCCTTCCCCGACGTGCCGGCAATCGCCGAGGTCGTCCCCGGTTTCGAGTTCGAGCGCGTGGTTCGGCGTGTTCGGACCCGCGAAATTGCCGCCGGCGATCACGCAGAAACTGAATTCCGCGATCGTGGCCGGGCTCGCCGATGCGGAGATGCAAAGCCGACTGAAGACCGAGGGCGCCACGCCGGTCGGCGATTCGCCGGAAGCGTTCGCCGCTTTCGTGCGCGAGGACATCAAACGCTGGGCGCCGCTGGTGAAGGCGTCCGGCGCAAAGCCGAATTAGAGACACCCGCAATGGAGAAATTCACTCGCCTCACCGCAAAAGCCTGTCCGCTGGCTTTGCCCAATCTCAATACGGATCAGATTCTGCCCGCCCGCTATCTGAAGTGGCCGCGCTCGAAAGGCCTAGGCAAGGTGCTGTTCCAGGACCTGCGTCATGACTCGGACGGCAAGGAGAGGTCCGACTTTCCGCTCAATAAGCCGGTTTGGCGCGACTCAAAGATAATCGTCGCGGGACGCAACTTCGGCGGCGGCTCGTCGCGCGAGGCCGCGGTCTATGCGCTGTACGATGCCGGCATAAAATGCGTGATTGCATCGTCGTTTGGCGACATCTTCGCGCAGAACGCGGTGAAGAACGGGTTGCTGACCGCAATCTTGCCGGAAGCGGACGCCGCCGAACTGGCCGCGGCGATCGCGGCCGATACCGAACTGCCCGTGAGCGTCGATCTTGAACGCCAGACGATTTCGCGCGGCAATCGTGTCTATCCGTTTGCCATCGATCCGGTCAGCCGCAATCAGCTCATCAACGGCTGGGACGACATCGATCTGACGGAGAGCCATCGGGATCGCATCACCGCGTTCCGAGCCGAGGACCAGAAGCGCCGGCCATGGGCCTTGCCGGCGAAATCCTGACCTCTCGATCAATTCGGCCACTTCAGTAGCGCTTTGGCACGGGCGCCAAGAATGCTGTCGCGCTGCTCACGCGGCTTGTCGATTTCCTCGACCCGGCGCACGCAATCCAGATTGCCCATGTCGAACGGGTAATCGCTGCCGAGCAGGACGTGTTCGAAGCCCGCTATGTCCACTAGATATTCCAGCGTGCGCTTCGAGTGGACGATGCTGTCGAAATAGAAACGGGAGAACGATTCGTCCGGCGGCTTCTTCAGGTTGACCTTGGGCTCCTCGCGCACGTGCCATGAATGGATAAAGCGGCCGCGCTGGTAAGGCACATATCCCCCGCCATGCGACAGGCAGATTTTCAGGTTTGGATGCCGCTCCAGCACGCCGCCGAACACCAGGGAGGTGGCCGCCAGCGTGGTCTCGAAGGGAAGCCCCACGGTGTTCGATTGCAGATAGGATCGCAGCCGCTCGCGCGCGCTGAAATTGTGCGGATGGATGAAGATGAAGGCGCCGAGCTCCTCGGCTGCCGCCCAGACCGGTTCGAGCGCCGGATCATCGAGATTGCGCGAACAGATATTGGAGCCGATTTCCATGCCGCGCAGGCTAAGCCGGGTCATCGCGCGGCGCAGCTCCGCCGCGGCGAGTTCGGGCGCCTGCATCGGTACCGTCGCCATGCCGATGAAACGCCCAGGATGCTCGGCGACCGTCTTAGCGATCTGGTCGTTCTGCAAAGCGGCGCAGGCGGCGCCGAGTTGCGGCTCTTCCTCGTAATAGAATGTCTGCGTGGTCGGCAGCAGCAACTGCACGCCGACATCGTTCTCATCCATCTCGCGCAGACGCCAGGCCACATCCCACAGCCCGCGCGGCACCGGCTTCTGCATGACCTTGCCGTTGATCTCCAGCAGCGCGGCGGAATCGCGGCCGATGTCTTTCATGATCGGCGCGACGCGTGGCGATATTTCCGCCAGCAGCTTCATCGTCTCGTCGGTCAGGATGTGAGCGTGGATGTCGATGGTCGATCGCGCGGTCATGCGGCTGATTCCATGGAAGGGAGAAATGGTACGGGACCGCGGCGGCCCGCGGTCCCGGTTGGTGATTGCCGATCGCTTGCGCCGGTTTGCGCGCGAGCGCTAGTCGATCTTGATGTTCAATTCGTGGGCGATGACCTGTAGATTTTTCGCGTTGGTCTGCAGAAATTCGCGGAACTCGTCAGGCGTGTTGCCGACCGGGAACTGGTTGAACTTCACCAGCCGGTCACGCACCTCCGGCGTGCGCACCGCCGTGGCGATGGCATTGTGCAGCTTGTCGACAACTTCTTTCGGTGTGCCGGCCGGCGCCACCACGCCTGCGAAGGTCTGCACATTGACGTTCGGATAGCCGAGTTCAACGAAGGTCGGCACATTCGGCAGCGCCGGCAACCGCTTCGCGCTCGTCACGGCCAAGGCGCGCAGTTTGCCCTGCTGCACATAGGGCGTGATGCCGGAACCCACCATCATCATGTTCATCTGGCCGCCCAGCAAGGCGACGATGCCGGGTCCCGAGCCCTTGTAGGGATCGTGCACGATCTTCAGGCCGAACACGTGGCAAAATTGCTCCATCGCCATGTGCCCGCCGCTGCCGATACCCGGCGAACCGTAGGTCAGCTTGCCCGGATTGGCTTTGGCGAAATCGAGCAATTCCTTGAGTGACTGGAAAGGAGACCCCGGCGGCACCGCCAAGAGCAGCGGCGTCGCCGAAATCAGCGAAACCGGAACGAAATTTTTCAAAGGGTCATATTTCGCACTGCTTGAAATCGTCGGATTGATGATGAAAGCCGGGTCGAACACGCCAATCGTATATCCGTCGGGCGCGGCGCTTTCGACCACTTTGGTGCCGATCAACGTGCCGCCGCCGGCGCGATATTCGATGACGAACGACTGGCCGAGCACCGCTTCGGCCTTTTTCTGCACGGCACGCAAGGTGATGTCGGTGCCCCCGCCTGCGCCGTAGGGCACGATCACCCGGATCGGCCTGTTCGGATAATCTTGCGCAAACAGACTGCTTCCGCTGGCGGCGAAGGCGACAACGGCGGCGAGCAAAAGCGATAACCGACAACGACCGCGCAGCATCGTGAACCTCCCTCGAATTTCCCTGTTTGTTTTTTGGCCGGCGGCATGTCCACATCGCGGACAGCGACGATAAGTTTTGTAACTCGAACACTAAGATGTAATTTCCGCATTGGCCAGACTCAAATCGAATTGTCTCGTCGTTTGGAATCAACCAATGACTGAAAAAGTACGGATGGCGTTTGTCGGACTCGGCTGGTGGTCGAATATGCTCGCCGACGCGGCGAAAGCCAGCGAACGGATCGCCATCACCGCCTGCATGTCGCGATCGGCGGACAAGAGAGCGGCTTTTGTCGAAAAATTCGGTGGCGCGGCCAAGGACACGTTCGACGGCGTGATCGGCGATCCCGCCATCGACGCGATCGTGCTGACGACGCCGAACTCGATGCATGCCGCGCAATGCATCACTGCCGCCGCGCAGGGCAAGCACATCTTTATCGAGAAGCCGATGGCTTTGACGGTGGCCGATTGCCAACGGATGATCGCCGCGACCGACAAAGCCGGCGTCGTGCTGGCGACCGGCCAGAACAAGCGGCGCATGCCGATGTTCCGCAAGGCCTACGAGTTGGTCAAAGCCGGCGCGGTCGGAGCGATCTCACTGATCGAGGCTAATTCATCGAGCGAGACCGGCTTCAACACGACGCCGGCGCAGTGGCGGTGGTTCCGCAACGAAAGCCCCGGCGGCCCGCTGACGACGCACACTGTCCACCATGCGGACTTTTTCAATCGTCTGATCGGCATCCCCAAGCGCGTCACCGGCTTTTCGCGCAAAATCGGCGGGGCGATGGAGGCCGACGACGTGGTCAATGCCTGTCTCGAATTCGAGACCGGCGCGCTCGGCTATCTCGGCGGCAGCTTCTTATCGCCGGTGCGTAAATACGTGAACCTGTTCGGCACCGATGGATTTATTTTCATCGACGAGGACGCCGGCACGCTCTCCTACAAGAAAAGAGGCGCTGCGGATTTCGAGGTCGTCGGCGCCTGGGAACCCAAGCAGCAGCAGCGCGCCTCGCTGCAGGAAGAACTGGACGAATTCGCCGCCTGCATCCAGAACGGGACGAGGCCCGAGACCGGCGGACGCGAGGCCATGCAAGCCGTCGCGGTCATCGAGGCCATCGTACGATCCTCGGATGGTGCGAGGGTCGTGGCAATGAACGAGTTGCTGCCACCCGGTTAGGTCCGCCGCGCCGGCCAGACTTCAGGGTTGATGAAGGTCTTCGGTTTCCGTCCGGCGAAAACGTCTTCGACGATTTCAACGCACGCCAAGCCGACATTCCGGTCCGCCTCGACCGACAGGCTGGCGCTGTGCGGCGTCATCACGAGATTGGGCGCGCGCAAGAGCGGATCGTCGGGCGCCGGCGGCTCCTTCTCGAACACGTCGAGCCCGGCGCCGGCGATCCGACCCTGCTCGAGCGCCTGGCACAAAGCCTTTCCATCGACCAATTGCCCGCGCGCCGCATTGACGAGAACGGCTGTCTTTTTCATCAGCCGTAGTTGCTCTCCACCGATGAGATGATGCGTTTCCGCGGTCAGCGGCAGATGCAGGGATACCACGTCGGCCGCGCCCAGCAGCGTCGCGAGATCGTCGACCTTCTCGACGCCGATCTGCGCCATGCGCGCGCGATCGACGAAGGGATCGTAACCGAGCACTTTCATGTCGAAGCCGGCGCCACAGATATGCGCGACGCGCGCACCGATATTACCGAGCCCGACGAGACCGAGCACGCGGTCCGTCAACTGCTCGAAATGCAATTCCCAGCGGCGCTCGAACTGGCTCGACTTGACGAAGTCGTGCGCGACCGGCGTGCGCCAGATCGCGCCCAACATCAGCGCGACCGTCGCTTCGGCCACGGCCTTGCCATTGCCGCCCGGGACGTTGGCGACCACGATGCCTAAGCGGCTCGCGGTCGCCATGTCGACGCTGTCGACGCCGGCGCCGTGCCGGGCGATGACCTTAAGGCGCGGACAGGCTTCGAGAATCTGTTGCGGCATCTTGAAACTGCGCGGGATCACCGCCTCGGCCTGCGCCAGCGCCGTCGTCCGATCGTGGGCGAATTCCTCGCCGCCCATGACCCGAAAGTGCGGCTTGAGCGTTTCGAGCACATCCGGATGCACGGGGTCGGGAATGACGACCAGCGGTCTATTCATTCTTCTTGTCTCCCGCCGCATCGAAGATCTCGTTGATCGTCGCGCGCGTGACGCCGAGCGCTTCGGCCGAGCGGATAATGTCGTTCCAGCCATCGATCGCGAGCGGGATACCATTGGCGAGGCGATCCTGGCGCTGGCGGCGCTCCGGATCGCCTGGCACCATGACGCTCGACACGCCAGGTTGCGGCTTGCACGAGCGCACGAAGTCGACATAGCCAGCGACCATCTCGGGGAAATTCCGCCCGCCATCGAGCGCCTTCGGATCGATATAGATCGACAACATGCCGTTCCACGGCTGCGGTCCGTTGCTGGCGGTGCCCGAGCCGGTGACCACGCCGGCGAGCAGCTCGCAGGCGAGCGCCAGCCCGGAGCCTTTGTGATCGCCCATGGCGACCAGCGCACCGGGACCGCCGCGCGGGTTCGGCGCCTGGCCATCCGGCACCTCCCCGTAGAGCGCCAGCGGATCGGCGGTGAATTTGCCGTCGCCGTCGATCAGATAGCCTTGCGGCACCGGCGTGCCGGATTTGTAAGCGACCAGAATTTTTCCCTCGGCGCTGCGCGCCGTCGAAAAATCCAGGATGAAGTGATCGTCGGCGCCGTTGGGGATGCCGATGGCGACCGGCGCCGTCGACATGCGCCGCTCGCGGCCGCCGAAAGGTGCAACCAGCATGCTGTTCGCCACATTGACGAAATGGATCGAGACGTAGCCCGCCTCGGCTGCGAGTTCGGCCCAGGCGCCGATGCGGCCGAGATGGCCGCCATGCCTGAGCGCCACCAGCGCGAGGCCATTGGCCTGCGCTTTCTTCAGGCCGAACTCGACCGCCTGCCGCCCGAGCACCTGGCCGAAGCCGTAATTGCCGTCGAGCGAGGCCATCACCGCATTCTCAGTAATGACGCTGATGTGGCGGTCGAAGTTGTGATAGCCGCGCTTGAGCCAATCGAGATAGCGCGGGATGCGAAACAGGCCGTGGCTGTCGTGGCCGGCGAGATTGGCGCCGACCAAATTCGTGGCGATTTCCAGCGCCTCGCCGCGCGCGCCGCCCGCGGCCTGAAAAACCCGTGCCGCGACTTCGGTCAGCCCGGCGGCGGGAAGACGAACATATTCGACCATTGCGAAAGTCCTGTCACGCTAGCCGGCGATGAACTGCTTGATCTCCTTCAGGCGCGCGGCCGGATATTGGATCAGAGCCGCGCCGTCGGACATGCAATACATCATGGTCATGCCTTGCTTGACCCAATGCTTCATGATGTCGAGCACGAATACACCGCCCAGACCCGACGCAACGTTTGCCTTTTTGCACGAGGCGACGATGCTATTGAGCGCATCGACGAAAGGCTTGCTTTCCCATTGTCCGGGAACGCCCAGCGTCATCGACAGATCGTTGGCGCCGACGATAATCGCATCCAGAACACCGAGCGCCAGCAAATCATCCAAACGCTCCACGGCCTCCGGCAATTCAACCATGCCCACGGCCAGCGTGGTCTTGTTGCCCTGCTCGCCGAGTTCCTTATGCGAGATCGGCATATAATCGTTGATCGCCATCGGACCCGGCAGGCTGCGGGCGCCGCGCGGCGGGAAAAACAGCTCGCGCTCGATCAGCTTGACCTGCTCGATGGTTTCGACATGGGGGAAAATGATGCCCTGGGCGCCGTTGTCCAGGTATTGCGTGCATAGATGATGATCGAAGCCACAGACGCGGACAACCGGCGTCACGCCGGCATCCAAGGCGGCACGGCAGAGCGCAGTCCCCTCCTGCAAATTGAAGGCGCCGTGCTCGGAATCGATGAAAAGGAAATCATAGCCCGCATTGGCGGCGAATTTCGCGTGCTCCGGGCCGGCGAAAAATCGAATGCCGTGCCCATAGGCCGGTTCGCCACGCTGCAACTTCTCCTTGGTGCGATTTGGATGCATGCCCTCTCCTCGGACGCTGGTTTGTTGGGATCGGTACGTGTTCCGTGGCTATCCTCACGACACGGGCTCTTACGGCTTATGCGTCGTCCGCTCTTTCCTTGCAAGCAGGGGCGCCCGCCAACGCGGGCACGCGCCATCAATGGCTATTTCAAATAGAGAAATCTTATTCAGTCACGCCGAACCAGCCGCGTGCGAACTCCGGCGGCCGAACTCGAAACCGCAAGACTCGGCGGAATTGATTAGGCGCTAGCCGCGAGATTGGGCATCGGCAATGTCACGGCGACGGTGTTTGAGCTGGCGCCGCCCTGCCCGGCAGCGCCGTAGGCGCACACGTGATAGCGATAGGGCATTCCTGCCAGCACGCCGTGATCCTCCCAGCGTGTCACCTTGACCGCGTCCGCAATGTGGACATTGCCGAGCGGATCGGTCCGGAAAACATCGTAGCGCGCGGCGCCGGCCGCCTTGTTCCATTTCAGCGCCACCGCGCCTTTGCCGAGCGTTGCCGTCAGGTTCGCGCCTTCCGCGCCCCACTCCGGAGCTTCATTGGCGCGATCGTCCGGCGGCGCCTGCAGCGAGCCTTGCGGCCAGAGCGCGCATATGACCCGGGTATGCGTGCCGTCGAGATGCTTGCAGACGTTGCAATAGTCGCACTTCACGGCGCGGTCGAACTCGCCGCGGCGAACTTTGTTCGGCCAATCGGGGTCGGCCAAGAGACCGCGTGCAATGCCGACGATATCGACCGCGCCGGTCGCCACCAGCCGCTCGGCGTCGTCGGGATCGGAGATTTTTCCGGCGGTCGCGACCGGCGTGTTGAAACCATGCGCCCGGATGAACGCTTTGATCTCCGCCGAGAAATGCGCGTGCGGCACCGCCGGATACCAGTCGCCCGGCATGCAGCGATCGCCCGAATAGCCGGTGTAGGGATAAGGCACCTGCCCGGGCGCATGAACGGCGTCTTCGAATTTGCCGCCGACCGACAACGACAAATACGCCGCGCCGAGCTGCGCCAGCCGCAAGCCGATGAGTTTCGCGTCGTTGACCGTGTATCCGTCCTTGATGAATTCGTCGGCCAGGAAGCGAACGCCGACGGGAAAGTCATCGCCGACCTTGCGGCGAATGTTGGCGAAGATTCTTTCGATCAAATGCAGGCGGCCTTCCAGCGTATTGCCGCCGTAATCGTCCGTGCGCGGGTTCACGCGCGATAAAAACGACGCCAGCGTGTAGGCGTGCGCCGAATGCAGCTCGGCGCCGTCGAATCCGGCCGATCGCGCGCGCGCCACGGCGTCGCCGAACTCCTCGACAATGCGGTCGATCTCGGCCAGCGACAGCATGTCGATCGTCTGCCGCCAGCCCGATTTGGCGACCTTCATGAAGTGGATGATCTGCGGCACCACCTTCGAATCCGAAGTGTCATGGATGCGCCGGACCAGTTCGGAGAGACCCGGCACGAATTGATCGTCGCTGATGCGCAGCAGCGGCCCCGATTTGGCGTGATGCACGGCCATGGCCTCGATCACGATGAGCCCGGCTCCGCCTTGCGCGTACCGGACATAGCGATCGCTGATGTCCTTGTTGACCAGGCCGTCTTCGCCGGACAGCCGCGTCACCATCGCCGGCACCATCACCCGATTGGGAAGGATCATCCCGCCGGCGTTCAAGGGCTCAAACAGTTTCATGGCAAGATGTCCTCAAGCATGCACGCATGTATCCGCGGCAACGCGGCGCAGTTCCCGGCGCAGGATTTTGCCGGCCGGACTGATGGGAAACTCGTTCACGACGGTGAGCCGCTCGGGCAGTTTGAACTTCGCGATGTCGCGGCCCAACAGGAAGGTCTTGAGCTCGTCCAGATCGATCGTCTCGCCTGCCACGGGAATGACGAAGGCGCAGGCCTTTTCGCCGAACGTCGCGTCCGGCATCGCCACGATGCAGACATTCTTGATCTTGGGATGGCCCAAAATGTAATTTTCGACTTCCTCGCAGCTGATCTTTTCGCCGCCGCGATTGATGATGTCTTTCAGGCGTCCCTCGACGTAGAGATTGCCGCCGGCCCGGCGCACCATGTCGCCCATGCGGTAATAGCCGTCGTTGGTGAAAGCGGCGCGGTCTTTGTCCGGGGCGTTATAATAGCCGCGCACGGTATAGGGGCCGCGGCAGACCAACTCGCCGACCGCGCCTTCGGCAACGTCGTTGCCCTGCTCATCGACAATGCGGATTTCGTCCGCCGGCGAGATCGGCCGCCCGGAACTGATGAAACGAATTTCCGGCGGGTCGTCGAGACGCGTCATGTTCAGCAGCCCCTCGCCGGTGCCGAAGCTCTCCTGAAACGCGCAGCCAAATCGCTGTTCGACCCGGCGGCGCAATTCCGGCACGAGCTTGGCGCCGCCGTTCATCATCACCTGCAGGCTGGATAGATCGTGATGGCCCGCAAGATCGGCATTCAGCCAATTGACGATCAGCGGAACGGCGGCGGAGACGACCGTGACGCGCTCGGCTTCAATCAAGCGCGCGACGGATTCAATGCCGGTATCCGCCGCGATCACGGCGGTGCCGCCGTGTGCGAGCGCCCCGAGCACGCCGGGACAGCCGAGCGTGTAGTTGTGCGCCATCGGCAGCAGAGCCAGGAACACGGTCGCCGCGTCATAGCCGGCGACCGTGCCGCATTGCCGGCAATTATAGACGTAATCGTTGTGCGTGCGCGGAATGAGCTTGGGCAGACCGGTCGTGCCCCCCGACAGCAGCATCAACGCGACTTCATCGGGCGGCGGAGCAAAGGCGGCAAGATCGGCGATGCCGCCGCCGTGGCCGTTGGGCGCAAGCAGGCCGCTTAAGGAGATCTGGTTAAAACCGGGCTCTCCGAGCACCAGCACATGGCGCAGCGAAGGCGCCAAGCCGGCCATATCCGCGGCGAGCGTTCGATAATCGAAGCCGCGCCACACGTCCGGCACGATGTACCCCACCGCTTTGGTGTGAGCGACGATATGCGAGATTTCTTCCCGCCGGTGCGCCGGCAGCGCCAGCACTGGGATAACGCCGATGCGCAGCAACGCGAAGAACGCGATGACAAACTCGATCGAATTCGGCAGTTGGAACACCACCCGATCGAGCGGCCGAAATCCCAGATCGATCAGACGGCCGGCCAGCGCGTCGATCGCGGTGCGTAACTGCGCATAGCTTAGGCGCCGCGTACCTTGCACTAAGGCGGTATGGCCGGGCGCGGCAGCGACCGAGCGGAGCAACATGTCGTAAAGCGTGATGCCCGCCCAATAACCTTGCTGCCGATAGCGGCGAGCGGTTTCCTCGGGCCACGCTGTGCATCCTTGCAGCATTACCGGCTGGCCTTCCCGAGCCGCCTGACGGCGCCGATGATCAATTGTCCTTCAAGGTAAATAGCCGGACTCACCTCAAACGAACTTGACCATCGTCAAGGTCGATGCCGCAGTGCTGGAAAAATATCTTCCCTATTCCTTCGCCGCCTTTACCGGGTCTTTGACGTCTTCGAAGGTGGCGAACTCGACGTTATAGAGCTGCCCGTTCTTCTTCTCGGTTTTCCGGACATAGACGTTCTGGATGATGTCGCGCGTCTCAGGGTCGATCGAGATTGGCCCGCGCGGGCTTTCCCAATGCATGCCTTTCATCGCTGCAATGAGCGAATCGCCGTCGGCCTTGCCACCGGTCTTCTTCAGCGCCTCGTATAGCAAGTGCATGCCGTCATAGCCGCCGACCGACATGAAGTTTGGGCGGAAGCGGTTGGCCTTCTCGAAGGCGGCCACATAGACCTTGTTCATCGCCGAATTGTGGTCGGCCGAATAATGATGCGCGGTGACCGTTCCGATGGCGGCGTCGCTCATGCCCGGAAGCAGGTCGTCATCCGTCACATCGCCCGGTCCGATCAATTTGATACCGGCCTTGTCGAGGCCGCGTTCGGTATACTGGCGGATAAAGGTGCCGCCCTGGCCGGAAGGCACAAAAATGAAAATCGCGTCCGGCTTGGCATCGGCGGCGCGTTGCAGGAATGGCGAGAAGTCCGGATTGGCGAGCGGCACCTTGATCGACTCGACGACCCGGCCGCCGGCCGCGGCAAAGCGCATAGTGAACCACTTCTCCGCGTCGAAGCCCGGCGCATAGTCGGAGACGATGGTGACGACTTTCTTGATATTATTCTTCGCGGCCCAGTCCGCGATGATGACGCTCGACTGCGGCACCGTATCGCTGGTGCGCACGATATAGGGCGAGCGCTCGGTGATGATCGCGGTGCCCGCCGCCATGACGATTTCCACCACCTTCGCCTCGGTCGCAAGCGGCGCAACGACAAGGGCCGACGGCGTGATCTCGAAACCGGCAATCACATTGACCTTGCCGTTGGCGACCAGTTCTTGCGCCAGCCGTTTTGTGTTGTCCGGCACGCTGCCGGAATCGCGGAGAATGACTTGAATCGTCTTGCCGGCAACTTTGTTGCCGTGCTCCTTCATGTAGAGATCGACGCCGGCCTTGACTTGCCGGCCGGTCGAAGCCTGCTCGCCCGTCATGGATATGATGAGCCCGACCTTGACGACATCCTGCGCCAGCGCGCCACCGGCGAAGAAGATGCCGAGCGCAATCGACGCGGTCGCGCCGATCATGAATTTAGATAACATTGGCTTCTTTCCTCCGCGATGATGGGCTTTTCTTCTTGTTGAACGCGTTGAACGAGCCCGCCATTATTGTGCTTTGATGCCAGCTTCCTGCGCGAGCTCCGCATTTTGTTTGAGTTCCTTGGCGACATAGTCGTTGAATTGCGCCGGCGTCATCGGCATCGGCTGCACGGTGAGCCTCGTCAGCTTGGCCTTCACGGCCGGATCGTGCAGGGCTTTGGTAATCTCGTCATAGAGCCGCTGGATGATGGCGGGCGGCGTTTTGGCGGGCGCGAACACGCCGAACCAAAAATTATACTCGGAGTTCGGGAACCCGGCTTCCGTGGTGGTCGGTACATCGGGGAGATCCGGCGAGCGATGCGTGCTGCTCACGGCCAGCGCCGTGAGCTTGCCATCGCGAATGAGCGAAAGCGCGGGCAATAGCGGGCAGAAATAAAAATCGACCCGCCCGGTCATGACGTCGGTCAGTCCCGCCGGCGATCCTTTGTAGGGTATCGGCTGCGCTTTAAAGCCCGCGGCATGCAGAAACCGCACGGAATTGAGGTGCGCGGCGCTGCCTTCGCCGATGGTCACGTAGTTCATCGCGCCATGTCGCGCGCGAGCTGCGGCGACGAATTCGGCGACGGTCTTGGCCCCTTTTTCCGGAGCGACAACCAATACGTTGGCCATGTTGGCCAATGGTGTTACGGCCGTGAGATCGTGCAACGGATCGTAGGGCAGATTCGCCACGGTCGATGGCACGATCGTATAGGCGGAAGATGCGACCAGGAACGTGTAGCCATCCGGCTCAGCCTTCGCCACGGCCGCTGTGCCAATCGTGCTCGATGCTCCCGGCCGATTTTCGACGATGATCGGCTGACCCAGTTGTTCCTGGACCTTGGCAAAAATTGTGCGCGGAATGATGTCAGTCGCGCTACCGGGACTGTAGGGGACGATGACCCGGATCGTTTTGGTTGGCCAACTCTGCGCCCATGATTGGGTGCCGAAGCTCATCAACAACAGTGCAATCGTGCAAAGCCACCGTTTCGACATTTTAGCCTCCGCAATTCATTGAGCTCATCGAACCATCAATACTGCCAGATCTCATTGTTATTGCGAATTGCGCAGGTTCAGCGTTCACCCAAGAGTTTCGAGCCAAAGAACATTGGCGAAAGAGCCCGGACCAGCGGCATGGAGCCTTCGGCCGCGAAGTCTTCAAGGCGCAGTTGCGGATTGCGCGGCCGAATGCGTTCGAACATCGAGCGGGCTTCGGCATCGGCCGGCGGCGGAATCGTCGCATCGATCAGCATCTTCGAGCCGAAACGCTGCCAAAGCGGCGTCCCCGGCGCGCCAAGTTCAGTCAAACTCGCGTCCATGGCGTGATTGTGCGTGCCGGAGATGATCGTCACGTCTTTTTGCGGATCGACGCGCGTGTTCAGCGCCCAAAGCAGTTCGGACGGATTGAAGATGTCGACATCGGCGTCGACCGCCATAACCACTTTCGGATGCTGGTATTCGGACGACAGCGCCGCCATCAGCAAGTTCTTGGCCTCGCCATAAGCGCGCGGCGTCATCTGGATGACCAGCCCGAAGATGCCGGGCGTCACCATCACGTTGTGCAGAATGGGGCCGCCGCCGACATCTTTAAGCCGCCGGAAGATGGCCGCGCTCATCGGGACCTTATGGAAAACGCACCCCTCCATCTCCGAGCCGTTTTGGAGATTTTTGAAGATCGCGTCGTGGCGCCGCGTCATATATTGGTATTCGACGATCGGGTTCTTGCCCGTGCCCGTCACGTAGTAGTCCTGGAATTCGGAAAACGGTCCCTCCTCCTCGCGATAATGCGGCGGGATGTGGCCCTCCAGCACGATCTCCGCGTCGGCCGGAACCTCAAGATCGACGGTCTCGCACTTTACCAAGCGTACCGGCTCACCGAGGTAACCGCCCGCGATCTCGAATTCATCGAGCCCGTAGGCTGCCGTCGTCGCCGCCGCGGCGTAATAGAGCGGGTAGTGACCGATAAAGATCGCCACCGGCATCGGTTCGTTGCGCGCCTGGTATTTGACGTAGTTCTTCCAGGTATGGCGCGGGTAAAGCAAAATGCCGGATTTGTTCGGCCCCTTGATCTGCAAGCGGTGGAAACTCACGTTCCGCTGCCCGGTGTCGGGGTCTTTCGTCACCACCAGGCCCGAACCGATCACCGGCCCGCCATCGCGCTGGCCGGCGATGTGAACCGGAAGCTGCGTGAGGTCGAACTCATCCTTGCTAAGTTTGACTTCCTTGACCGGCCCATCCTCGACCATCACCGGCGCAATGCGTTTGCCCATGCGCTCGGCGATCGTCGGCACCATGGCTTCCAGGCTGGTACCGAAAGCGATGGCCGCATGGCGGGTATTGGCGGGCGCCTGCCCAAGCGAGCGCCAGCCATGCGGTAGATTTTCGAAGAAAAGCGCCTTCTCGCGCGATTGATAGAGCAGCGACCCCATCTGCGTGAGCGGATCGACCGGTTTGGCGATACGAATGAGTTCCCCGGCTTCCTCGAGTTCTGCGATCCAGGTTCGCATATCCTTCGGATGGATGTTGGAAGCCATAAGGTTCTCCACGTTAACGAGAAGGCGCGTGTCGAGACGTCGGCAGCAGCAAGTCTGGTTGCGCGTTTTGCCCAGACGCGTTCCGTGAGAACGTGCCAAGCATCACTTGTTCTTTTTCGCCTTTTTGCTTTTCGCGATCTGGGCGATGTCGCCCGGCTTCTTCTCGCCCGGCTGCCGTCCTGGTTCGAAGCCGCCGACTTCGTGATAGGTGACCGTATTCTCGGCTTCGAACGCCCGCACGGCCGGCGCCTCACCCGGCAAGCCAAGACTGCTCCACCGCGCGGCGACCTGATCGTAGACCTTCTTGCGCAGCGTCGTGCGTTTGGAGAAGACCGGAAGGTGGCGATGCTCCTTGCAGGCGTTGATCAGCGCCTTTGAGCCGTACGGCCGCTTTTCCGGCGGGTTTTGCGTCGGATCGAGCCAAGTGCTCCAGGTGTTGCGCAGGATGTCGATATCGTCGATCGGATTGCACCGGCTCGCCATCGCCCAGATCACCTGGTCCATGTCGGTCGGATCGATGTCCTCGTCGACCGCAATAATCCATTTGGTGTAGTAGGCGCCGCCGGGAACCTGGGCCGCCAGCGCCAGCACCTGCGCCGCATGACCGGCATAGCGCTGCTCGAGACTGATGACGGTCATGCCGAAGCCGCCCGCCGCCGCGGGATGCGAATAGACGCCGTGGATTCCCGGAATGCCGAGCTTGTCGAGATCGTCCCAGATTTTCGCCGACCGGATGACGGAGAAAAATCCGCTCTGTTCGCAGGACGGATAGTCGGCCATCAGGGCGTTGGTCAGGATTGGCTGCGATCGGTAGTGCACCGCGGTGACGTCGACGAGCGGACAGCCGGCTTCCGGACGGCCGTAATAGCCGGGGAATTCCCCGAACGGCCCCTCCGCTTTCACCGAGTTTGGCTTGATGACGCCTTCAATGACGAGTTCCGCGTTGGCGGGAAGCAGAAGATCGGTCGTCTTGCCGCGAACGACCGGGATCGGCTGCCCCTTGATGCCGCCGGCGTATTCGTATTCGGACACGTTTTTGGGAAATGTCTGCGAGCCGACCAGCATGAACAGAGGGTCAATGCCCCAGGCGGCGGCGACATTGATCGACTTGCCCTGCTGCCAAGCCCGCGTGATGTGCAGGCGCGCGTCCTTGCCGGGCGAGAGATAGAGCCCGACCTGCGACTTGCCCTGCAACATCATGCGATAGGTTCCGATATTGAGATAGCCGCTGTCGGGATCGCGGGTGATCACCGCGTCCGCCGTGCCGGCGTAACGGCCGCCGTCGAGCGGCCAGTGCCGCGGGATCGGCAACTGGTTCAAATCGATATTTTTTCCGGTGACCGTGTTCTCGTAGACCGGCGCATTCGCGGCAGACACCTCGTTCGGCGGCAGCCGCCGCTTGAGCTTGTCCTTGACGCGCCGGATCAATTCGACCGTCGGCGTGTCCGCCGGCTCCTCGAGCGTCAGCGCGACGCGCTTCACGCTCGGGCCTAAAATATTCCACAACAGCCTGGCGCCGATCTTACTCTTTTCAAAACCGCGCGGCTGGTTGAACAACACTGCGGGCGACGGTTGCTGCTTGGCGACCAGATAGGAGATCGCGCTCATTTCCTCGTCGCGGTCCACCGGCTGGTCCACGCGGGTCAACTCGCCAATCCCCTCCACCCGCTGCAACCATTCACGCAAATCCGCGATCGGCTTTTTGCCGATGCCTTTGACTGCTTTCGTTTTACGCGAGCCGGTGAGCGGCAAATTGACGATCTTGTTCATGTGCGAATCTCTTTTCGTCCGAGATGACGGCGGCACGCCACGGCGCACGCCAAAAAGCAGCCGACGCTAGCGAGTCACGCCACGCGCCTCAAGAAATTTCGGAATATCGTTCCGGCATACGGAATACGCACGAGCACGCGGCAAACGTCGCCGCGGCGAACGCCGGAAAAATCAGCCTCGCCAAAGACTTCAGTATTGCTGCGTGGAAACCGAACGGGACTTCGCCGCGGACGCGACGACGCGGGCGTGTTTGCGGCTTAGCCGCGGACCGGCTGCGTTTGCGACAACGCGCTGCCGATGGATTTGGCCGCGGCGCTCAGCGCCGGCAACAGGGTTTTCACCAGTTGCTCCATCCGCATCGCGCTCGGCACTACCATGATATTGAGGCTCGCCACCGGCGCGGAATTGACCAGGATCGGCACCGCAAGCGTGCGGGTAGTACGCTGGTATTCCCGGTCGCCGGTCGCATAACCCTGCCGCCGCACCTGGGCGAGCACGCGCCGCATCGCGGCCACGCTCTTGGCCGGCGCATCGAAGGGGTTGCTTGATTGCGCCAAACGAGAGAGCGTCCGGTCGACCACTTCGTCGTCGGAGAAACCGAGGAAGGCGCGGCCAAGCGACGTCACCAGCACCGGCAGACGCGAGCCGACCGTCCGGTTGAGCGACAAGGTGCCAGGATCGCGGCCGGTGTCGAGAATGACCATGGCATCCTGATCGAATACCGCAAGATCGCTCGGCCAGATCTGATGTCTGCGCAGACCCTCCAACACGGGTTGCGCCGCCTTGAGCAGGAATTCGTGCGCATTGTAGCCGCGCGACAGGGTCATGACGCGCGCGGTGACGTGATAACCCTTTTGATCGTCCTGGACCGCGTAGCCGTCGGCGACCAAAGTCTCCAGCATGCGCGCGATCGTCGATTTCGGCAGTTTGGTCGCCGCGCTGATCTCGCGAACCTGCGCGTGACCGTCATTGATCGCACGCAGGATTGCCAATCCCCGATGCAGGGCATTTACCGCCGTCATGGCGCGGCCATTATTCGTTGCCCGTCGGCTCGGCTTTTAGCTCGGACATCATTTGCATTTTGCCGTCCCAGCGCTTGGCAAAGGGCGCGGCGATGCCGAACTGGTCGAGCACGCGCGCCACGATGTGATTGACGATGTCATCGACCGATTTCGGATGGTTGTAAAAGGCCGGCATGGGCGGAATGATCGATACCCCTACGCGGGCCAGCTTCAGCATATTCTCGAGGTGCAATTCGGATAACGGCGTTTCGCGCACGACCAACACCAGGCGCCGCCGTTCTTTGAGGATGACGTCGGCGGCGCGATGGATGAGGTGCTCGCCATAGCCGGTGGCGATGCCGCCCAGCGTTCGCATCGAGCAAGGTATCACCACCATACCCTCGGTAATGAACGAGCCTGACGAAATCTCGGCCGCCATGTTCGCTGAATTGTGATAAACGCTGGCCAAGGCACAGACCTGTTTAAAAGTATATGGCGTCTCATGCTCGATCGTCCGGCGGCCCCAATTGCTGATGACGAGATGGGATTCCACGTCGCATTCCTTGAGCGCCTCGAGTAATCGCACCCCGAGAATTGCGCCGGTTGCTCCGGTCAGGCCAACGATCAAGCGTCGCATCTTTCCTTCCCCTCTTCAGCTGCCGGGCTGCACACACGTGGTTTCGAAATGTATTCTGTGAATCCACCGGGAAAGCAATAAATTAATGTTCGTGCCGTCCGCCTACGGAGAAATTTCGAGCGTTTCTTTATGGCCGAAGCCTTTTGTGTTGTCGATCAGAACGATGGAAACCGGCTGCAGGCGATAGACAGCCGTCCGGCCGTAGGCTTCACGCAATTTCGACGGCTGCGCCGCCAGTTCGCGAAGGAATGAATACCGGGCTTCGAGCAGCGCCAGGTGCCGCAGCCGCTCATCCGCCGCCACGATCCGGCGCGCCGTTCCGGCGATCTGCACGCCGCGAATGGCTGCAAAATCCGAGTAATCGGGCGCTACCGTCGCTGCAACACGCGCATCCGCCTCGATTTCCTGGGAATGCCGCGTATCGGGTTCCGATATCCAGACCAGCGCCAAGCCGTCGCACGCGTAAAACAGGTTGGTCGCATGCGCGCCGCTCGCACCAAAAGTTGCGAGCGACATCACGTGGTGCGCCGCGAGAAAAGCGGCAATCTCCTGGCTCAGCTTTGCGTCTATAGCCGTCATCGCTCACCGCCGAGCCGATTGCTCCGGCAACCGCGCCGGTCGCCTTTTACGTGCCCGCACCGGCCGAGATTCGAGCACTGTAACGGCCGCGCCGCAACGCCTATCACCGGCCGCCGCGCAACGACATCATAAACCGGACTTGATCGTCCGCATTGTCGCGGAAGCTGCCCGCAAATTGCGTCGTCACGGTCAAGGCGCCGCGTTTCGCCACGCCGCGGACCGACATGCAAATATGCTCGGCCTCGATCATCACGGCGACGCCGCGCGGCTTGAGAATCTGATTGATCGACATTGCGATCTGCGCCGTGAGATTTTCCTGCGACTGCAGGCGCAGCGCAAACGCATCGACCAGCCGCGCGAGTTTCGACAAGCCGACCACCTGATCGACCGGCCTATAGGCAATTTGCACCTTTCCGAAGAAAGGCATCATGTGGTGTTCGCAGTGCGAATTGAAGGTTATGTCCTTCACCAGCACGAAATCGTCATAGCCGGCGGTTTCCGTAAAGGTGCGATCCAGCACCTCGGCCGGCGATTGGCGGTATCCTTCGTAGACTTCATCGAATGCGCCGACGACCCGCTTGGGCGTATCGCGCAATCCTTCACGGTCCGGGTCGTCGCCGATATACGCAAGGAGCGTGCGAACGGCCGCTTCGGCCTCCTGGCGCGAGGGACGCGGCAGAAATTTATCGAAGACGGCAGACATATGTTCTGACTTACCCTTGTACGCCAGCATAAAATTACCCGACGCCCAGATAGAACCGGCGGACAAGTTCATTTTTCTGGAGCGCCTGCGGATCGTCCGCCGAAAGCACGATTTGGCCGTGCACGAGCACATAGCCCCGGTCGGCAATGCGGATCGCCTGCCGGAAGTTCTGCTCCGCCATCAGCACGGTCAGCCCAAGCTGCCGCTTGAGATTAGCGATCGTCTCGATCGTTTTCGACACCAGGATAGGCGCCAACCCGACCGACGGCTCGTCGATCAGAAGGATTTTCGGCAAGGCCATCAAAGCACGCGCGATCGCCAGCATCTGCTGCTCGCCGCCGCTCATGCTGCCAGCCAACTGCCGCCGCCGCTCTTTTAGCCGCGGAAACGCATCGAAGCAAAACGCCAGGCTGTCGGCGATGCGCGCGCGCGCGAATTCGCGGAAGGCGCCGAGCAGGAGATTCTCCTCCACCGTCAGCTTGGGAAACAGGCGCCGGCCCTCGGGCACCAGCGATATGCCGATGCCGACAATATCCTCGGTGCTTTTGCCGACCAGATCGTAGGTGGTGCCGTCGATCGTCGCCTCGATGCGCCCAGCGGTCGGGCGAACCTGCCCCATGATGCATTTGATCAGGGTGCTCTTGCCATTGCCGTTGGTTCCGAGCAGCACGACTGTCTCGCCGCCGGGCACATTGATGCTGACGCCGGAGAGCACCCGCACCTCTCCGTAGCCGGCATGCAGCCCTTCAATGGCAAGACTATTCGCCAAGGTAAGCCCTCTCGACATCTTCCTGCTTCATGACATCGTCGGGAAGCCCGTCGGCGATTTTGCAGCCGGCGACGATCACGACGATGCGCTGCGAGAACAGCATGACGGCGCGCATGATGTGTTCGATCAGCAATATTGAAATTCCTTCCGAATTGAGGCGATTGAGCAACGCAAGGATCTCATCGACTTCGCTTTCGGAAAGACCGGCCATCACCTCGTCGGCGATCAGCAACTTCGGCTGCGCGGCGAGCGCCCGGCCAAGCTCGAGCTTCCTCAGTTCAACCTGGGTTAGACCTTTCGGGCTGAGCGCCGCCTTGTCGCTGAGGCCAACCTGTTCGAGGATGACCTGCGCCGCTTCGCTGATCGTGCGCGCCGAGCTGTGGCCGACCGCAAACCGCAGCGGCACCTCGATATTCTCCTGAACCGTCATTCCCCGGAACGGCCGCGGGATCTGATAGGTCCGCGCCAGCCCGCGCCGCGCCCTAAGCCAGGCCGGCATTTTGGTAATGTCGTTGCCGTCGAATTTTATCGAGCCCTCGTTGGGCGCCAAAATCCCCGTCAGGCAATTCACGAATGTACTCTTGCCGGACCCGTTCGGGCCGATGAGGCCGACGCGTTCGCCTTTCAGCAGCGTGAAGTCGACGCTGGTGAGCGCCGCAAAGCCGTCGAACCGCTTCGTCACGCCGGTCGCTTCGAGGATTTTCGCGATCATTGGCGGCCTCGCTTCCAGCCCCGGACGATGCCGACCACGCCTTTCGGCGCGGCGGTCAGAAAGACCACGAGCAGGATGCCGACAATGAATAGGTTTGCGGCCGACGATATGGTGACGGTCAGGATCTGCTGCGCCGATCCGAGCAGGATGGCGCCCACCACCGGGCCCCACCAGGTGGCGGTGCCGCCGACCAAGGGCATGGCAATGGAATTCACCGCGATCGCGAGGCCGAAGGCGGTGGCCGGATCGACATAGGTGACGTAATAGGGAAACGGCGCGCCGGCCATGCCCATTATGGCGCCGCTCATGGTCGTCGCGATCAGTTTGAGGCGAAGGCTCGGTACGCCCGAAGTCTCCGCCGCGGCCTCATCGTCCCGGATCGCCGCTAGCCCAATGCCGATCCACGATTTCTCGACGGCCCAGGCCACGACCACGGCAAAAATCGCCAGGCCGAGCATGAGGACGACCAGGAATTGCACATAGGAAACAAAGAAGCCGGAGATCGCCGGCCGGATGACGTAAACGCCGCGTGCACCGCCGACAAAACTCCAGTTCACGATAAGGGTTTGCAGAACGATGGCCAGCGCCAGCGTTGCGATCGAGAAAAACACGCCGCGCAGCCGCAGCGTCAAATATCCCGTGCCGAACCCGACCAGCCCTGCGGTTGCCGCCGCGACCAGCATTTCAAAGAACAACGGCATGGGGAAAATTTTATTGAGAACGATCGTGGTGTAGCAGCCGATGGCGAAAAAGCCGGCCGTGCCGAAATTGACGTAGCCGCCATAGCCGCCAAGAATATTCCATGCCGTGCCGAGTACGATGAACTGCAGGATCGTGTAGGTCGCGAGGTAATAGTACTCGCCGATGTGGGCGCCGAGCAGCATCGTGGCCGCCAAAAGCACAACGCCGATCAAGACGATGGCAAGTCCCGTGCGCGAGCGCCCGGACGCCGGCTTCCGCAGTTCGGGCGCTGAAAGGGCTTGTCCGTTCATCGTCCGAAAATCCCAGCCGGCCGGAATATGAGCGTGAGCAGCAGCAGTCCGAACGAGACCGCGGGCGACCACGACGGCCCGTAGAAAGTCGTCGTCAAAGCCTCGGCAACGCCCAGTATCAGCGAAGCAACCAGGGTGCCGGGAATGCTGGCGATGCCGCCGAGCACGCAGATGGCAAACGCCCGCCCGATATATTCGCGCGTGATCGACGGCTCGACCGGCTGAATGATGATGAGCAGAACGCCGGCGACGATGGCGGTTGCCACCGCAATGCCGAAGGCGATTTCCTTCGCCCGGATCGGATTGGCGCCGATCAGACGCAAGGCTTCGACATCCTGCGACACGGCCAAAATCGTGCGCCCGGTAAACGTTCGCGAGAGATACAGATTGACGCTGCCGAGCATACCGAGCCCGACCAGAAACGGCACCAGCATCCGCCAGGGCACCGAGACAAATCCGACGCCGATGGAGGACTCAAGATAGGGCTGCGTGATGGAGCGATAATCGACGCCAAAGATCAAAACGACGCCGATCTCGACGATAAACAGGATGCCGAAAAAGAACGCGAGCCCTTGCAGCGATTCGTCGCCGCGGCGCTCGAAGAAAAAATGGTAGGCGCGGTAGAAGACGCGTCCGAACAGATATCCGCACGGCGCGAAGACGGCCATCGATACGAACGGGTCGAAGCCGAATTTTTCCGACCCCCAAAACGCAAGATAAGCGCCGGCGATCATGAAGGCCGGATGCGCGATGTTGACGATATCGAGCATGCCGAAGGCAATCGTCACGCCGATGGCCACCGACGCGTAGAAGCCACCCAAAACAACGCCCGTAACGATGGCGTTGATGACCAAGTCCCAGCTGAATTCCATCAGCTGCCTCCGTTCCGCGCATCGGCGGCGGGCACGAACATATATTTTGGCGGATGCAGCGACAGCGCGAAGATATCAGGCATTCGGTGCACGATGCACGCGGTGATCGCGTTGCGCTTCTTCCACACGCCGCATCCTCCCCGGAGAACTAGCCGCCGAGCCTCCTCGGAAGCCACGGTCGTTTGCGCAACAATCCCGCTATTACCGGCTACTGAACGAAAAATCATACTCGAAGCGGAAAACCTTTGATTTAAATCAAGCGTGCGGCGCTGTGCATTGTTCGATGATGCGCGCGGAGGAATGTCGCAGCTTCAGCGCGATCACGCGGGCCGTTCTCGACGGCCGTGTGAGCAAACGGCAGCCCAGGCATTCGATACAGCGGGCCACCCTCGTCAAACAAAAACGCATCCGTCCAACGGTTGCGTCAAGGCCCGCTGCAAAATCATCGACCTACGGAGGAAAACACAATGAGCGGAATTACCCGACGCCAATCGACTGCTTTAATTGGCTCAGCGCTGCTGAGCTCGACGTTTCCCGTGCTGGCGCAGACAAGCCAGCCGCCGATTAAAATCGGATTCAGCATGGCGTTGAGCGGCGGTCTTGCCGGCGGCGGCAAGGCGGCGCTCTTGACCTATCAACTTTGGGCGGAAGAGGTGAACGCCAAAGGCGGCCTGCTCGGCCGCAAGATCGAGCTGGTCTATTACGATGACCAGAGCAGCCCGGCGACGGTGCCCGCCATCTATTCCAAGCTGCTCGACATCGACAAGGTCGACCTGGTGATTTCGGGCTATGCGACGGTGCCGACCGCCGCGGCGATGCCTACCGTGATCCAGCACAAGAAAGTATTCTTGTCGCTGTTCGCCTTGGCCTTGAACGATCAATTCAAATACGACCGCTATTTCCAACTGCAGCCGAACGGCCCCGTTGCCAAGACCGAGATCTCGCGCGGATTCTACGAAGTTGCTTCGGCGATGACTCCCAAGCCGAAAACGATCGCCCTCACCGGCGCCGATGCGGAATATTCGCAACTGGCGTTGGAAGGCGCGCGCATCAACGCCAAGAAGTACGGGATGAAGATCGTTTACGACCGGACCTATCCGTCGAATACGGTCGACTTTGCCTCCATCATGCGGCCGATCAAGGCGGCGAGCCCGGATCTCGTTTTTCTGGCGTCCTATCCGCCTGACTCGGCGGGGCTGGTGCGTGCCGCCTACGACGTGGGCATCAAGGCTCAGCTGTTCGGCGGCGGCACCATCGGACTGCAATTCGCCACGTTCAAACAGCAGCTCAATACGATGCTGAACAACGTCGTCAGCTACGACTTGTACGTGCCGGAACCGACGATGAACTTCCCCGGCATCGAGCAACTCCTGGTGCGCTACCGTGAAAAGGCCAAGGCCGCCGGCGTTGACCCACTCGGCATCTACATTCCGCCCTTTGCCTATGCGGAAATGCAGATCATCGAGCAGGCGGTCAAGGCGACCAACAGCATCGACGACGGCAAGCTCGCCGCCTACATGCACAAGTCGACATTCAAGACCGTGGTCGGCGATATCAGCTTCTCGCCGGAGGGCGAATGGGCCAAGCCGCGCATTCTGCTGGTGCAATATCAAGGCGTCGTCGGCAACGACGTCGAGCAGTTCAAGCAAGCGGGCAAGCAGGTCATTATTTACCCGCCCGAATTGAAATCGGGCACGGTGAAGACGCCATTCGACGCCACGCATCGCTAAGCGCCCGCCGATTGCGTTCGGCCGCGTAATATCGCCCCCGGCGTTCCTGATGCCGGGGGTTTTTTATTGTATATTCGCAATGCGAGCGTGCGCACGAATTCCTTGAATGAGAGGCCGGTCCGATGAAAGCGGTGCGGTTTTCGCGGTTCGGCCGCGCTTCGGAAGTCGCCGAACTCGTCGACATCCCCGAGCCCTCGGCGCCCGGGCCGGATCAGGTCCTGATCGAAGTCGAGGTGACGCCGATCAACCCATCGGACTTGCTTCACTTCGAAGGCCGCTACGCAAAGCAACTGCCCCTGCCCGCTTTCGCCGGCTCCGGCATCCTCGGCCGCGTTGCGGCGATCGGGCGCGACGTGCGGCATCTCGAGCCCGGTCATCGGGTCATCGCCGTGAACACCGAGCGGCGCGGCTGGTGCGAGCGCTTCGTCTGGCCCGCCGCGCGCGTTATCCCGGTATCGGGCGCCGCCCCCGTCGACCTCGCTTTGCTCGCTGCCAATCCGCCGACGGCGCTGCTCATGCTCGAGAGCTTCGGCCATCTGCAACCCGGCGACTGGGTGCTGCAGAACGCAGCGAATTCCTCGGTGGGCGTCAGCCTGATTCAGATCGCCAAGACCATGGGCTTGCGAACGGTCAACGTGGTCAGGCGCGCGCAACTGGTCGACCATCTCGCCGCCTTCGGCGCCGACGTGACGCTCGTCGACGGACCCGACCTGCCGGCGCGGGTGAGTGACGCCGTTGGCGGCGGCTCGATCAAACTGGCCATCGACGCCATCGCCGGCGAGGCGACTCGCCGGCTGGCGAACTGTCTTGCCGGCGGCGGCATGGTGGTCAATTACGGCCTGCTCTCGGGCAAGCCGTGTGAAGTCGACGCCGCCGATATCGTGTTTCGCGATATCAGCCTGCGGGGCTTCTGGTATTCACGTTGGTTCTCGACCACCGACCCCACGGAGATCAGGACTGTCTTTGCTCGCCTCGTGGCCATGCTCCAGGCCAAGACGTTGCGCGTGCCGTTGGAGGCCAGCTACCCGGTTGAACGCCTCACCGAAGCGCTGGCGCATGCAGAGCGCGAGGGGCGCCTCGGCAAAGTCGTGTTGCAGTGGCTACGATGAGCGCGCCGCTCATTTGACGGCTTGCGGATTGATCGGCGAGCCGGAGCCGCCAGTGATAATGAGCGGCGGCGCGGTAAAGAGAAACTCATAGACGCCGTCGGCCGCGCAGTCTTCCGCAAGCTCCTTCAGATCGAAGATCTCGCCCATGGTCAGGCCCATGGCGGGTATCACCACCCAGTGCCACGGCTGCTGCGCTTCCGTCGTTTCGTTCGGCCGCACCTCTACGCCCCAAGTATCCGAACAAATCGCCGCGATTTTCTTTTCATGGCACCAGTAGCAGTTCTCGAACTTGACCCCCGGGCCGTCGCCGCCGGCATAGCCGCCCCACTGCCCAGACTTGCGGCACGCTTCCATTTGGCCGGTCCGGATAATGACGAAATCGCCGCGCCGGATCGAAACGCCTTGTTTTTTGGCGCAAGCGTCAAGTTCCGCATTGGAAATGCCATAACCGTCGGGCAGCACGTCCATGCCCTTGAAACGCGCGACATCGAGCAGTACGCCGCGGCCAATCATCTTGTTGCGGGTGTGCTGAATGCCGTTCTTGTGGATGCCCGAGCTGTTCGCCAACGCGGCATCGTAACCGTTGTACATCTTGTCCTTGTAGAAGACGTGGCCGAGCGAATCCCAATGCGTCGCGCCCTGCACGCACAGCATCAGAACGTCGTCGGCATAGCTGGCCGTGCTCGTCCCTTCATATTTGAGCCCGATGCCGTCGACGCCGCTGTGCAGCATCATATGGATGGGATTGAAACGGCGGCCGAACAGTCCGGTCTGCGGCCCGCTGGCGTCGAGAGGAATGCCGAGTGAAAACGCCTTGCCCTTGCGCACCAACTTGGTCGCTCCGACGATGTCTTCTGCCGTCACAAAATTGAGCGTACCGATCTGATCGTCCGCGCCCCAACGGCCCCAATTCGAGAGTTTCTTGCTCGCTTCGGCAATGGCGTTAAGCCCGACCTTGAGATTCATAATTTCCTCCACCCTATCGACTTGTTGCGGCGGTTAGAATTTGACGGCGTCACGCGAAAGTGCGGGTCGGGTAAAATTAGCCTAGCAAGCAGTCAGAGCGCATTTTTGACCGATATCAATGCGCCCCGCGCATGCGCACGCATTGGCGCCGTTATCGGTCTCGGAAGCGGCGTTGCGGCAAACCATTGCACATTCGCGCGCGACCCCACATTGTCGGGGCCAGCGAAGCAAAGGAATGACGCGACATGATCCGGATCGGCATTATCGGGCTCGGCTGGTGGGGCAAACAGATCGTCACGTGTCTGGCCGAGAGTTCACGCTTCAAGGTAGTGGCCGGATGCGACATCGATCACAACACGGTCGCGCCCTTTGCTGCAGCGCATGGCTTCGACCTCGTCACCGACTACAGGGACTTGCTCAAGCGCTCCGACGTCGATGCGATCGCAGTAGTGACGCCGCATTTGTTGCACGAGGAAATGGCGATCGCCGGCTTTGCCGCCGGCAAACAGGTGTTCTGCGAAAAGCCCTTGGCCCTCAACACCGCCAGCGCCGAACGGATCCTGGCCGCCTGCGCCAAAGCCGGCGGCGTGCTCGGCATCGGCCATGAACGCCGCTACGAGCCGGCCATGGAGGAGATGCGGAGCCTGTTCGAGGCAGGCAGCCTCGGCCGCCTGCTGCACATGGACGCCAATGTCAGCCACAGCAATTTCCGCAAAATGGATCCGTCGAACTGGCGGCGCGATCCCCGGCACGCGCCGGCCGGCGCCTGGACCGCGCTCGGCATCCATCTCGGCGACATGTTCGTCTCGCTCGCCGGTCGGCCGGTGCGCGTCGCCGCCCGCACCGCCTCGCAGATCTTCCCGGCACCGTCGGAGGATTTCGTCAGCGCGGAGGTCGATTTCGCCAATGGCGCACGCGGCCGCATCACCTGCCTGTCGACGCCGCCGTTCTACGGCCGGTTCACGCTCTTCGGCGATCATGGCTGGGTGGAAACACAAGAAGGCGGCAATGTCGACAAAGGCATCCCCTCGAGCTTCGTGCATTGCAGCGCGGACGGCAGCCGGGAAACCCGTAGTTACCACCACGCCAACACAGTGCGGCTGAATTTCGAGGCCTGGGCCGACGCCATCGAGGGCCGCGCGCCCTACCGCTTCTCCACCGAGCATTTGCTCGGCAATATCCGCATATTCGACGCAGTAGTCCGCTCGGCGGCGGCGGACGGCAAGCCGATTACGTTGTAATATCGGCTTGGCATGCAGCAGGAAAAAGAACAGGTCGCACTCACCTCGATCGCGGCGTCGGCCGCGCTGACGATCGCCAAGGGTATTGTCGGCATTACCACCGGCTCGCTGGCGATCCTGTCGGAGGCCGGTCATTCGCTGATCGATCTCGGCGCCACAGTGATGACCTATGTCGCGGTGCGCATTTCCGGCAAGCCGGCCGACGAGGAACACCACTACGGCCACGGCAAGGTCGAAAGCGTTTCGGCGCTGGCCGAAACCGCCCTTTTATTCCTGCTGTCCGGCGTGGTGATCTGGGAGGCGGTCAAGCGGCTGACCGAACACGAACAGCATGCGGTGGTTGCGAACGCATGGGCGTTCGGCGTCATTGCGGTGTCGGTCGCGGTCGATTTCTTCCGTTCGCGCGCGCTGTCGCGCACTGCCAAACAGACGCAGAGTCAGGCGCTGGAAGCCGACGCGCTGCATTTTTCGTCCGATCTGTGGGCCTCGCTGGCGGTGTTGATCGGCCTCGGCGGCGTGCGCCTCGGCTATTGGTGGGCGGATTCGGCGGCCGCGCTGGCGGTCGCGATTTTGGTCTGCGTCGCCGGCTGGCGGCTCGGCCGGCGTACCATCGACACCCTTACCGACGTGGCGCCGGCGGGCGCGGCCGACAAGATCAAAGCCATTGCCGCGAAAGTGTCAGGCGTGGTCGCCGTCGAGCAAGTGCGCGCGCGCGCCGTCGGCGAGACGACCTTCGTCGATTTGACGGTCGCGGTCAGCCGCACTTTGCCGCTCGACCGCGTGACCGCGATCAAGGACGCCACTGCCGCCGCGATCCGCCAGCAGATACCGGGCGCGGAAGCCATCGTCACCACCGACCCGGTCGCGCTCAATAATGAGACGGTGCTCGATCGCGTCATGGTGATCGCGCGCAGCCGCGCGCTCGCCGTGCACCACGTGACGGTGCACGATCTCAACGACCGGCTGGCGATTTCGCTTGATCTGGAAGTGGACGGCAAGCTCTCGCTGCGCGAGGCGCACGCCTTGGCGGACGGGCTGGAAAGCGCGATCGCCGCCGAACTCGGCGCCAGCGTGGAAATCGACACCCACATCGAGCCGCTGCAGCCGCACCGCGCCGCCGGCCGCGAGGCGCCGCCCGAGCGCGTGAAGGCGGTCGAGATCGCGCTGGCGGAACTCGCCGCCGACGGCCGCACGCTGCGCGACGTGCACCATGTGCGGGTACGCGAGACCGACGAAGGCGAGGTCGTCAATTTCCACTGCCGCGTCGATCCGCAACTGGGCGTGCAGACCGTGCACGAGAAGGTCGATGCGCTGGAGCGCGCCTTGAAGCAGCGCTCGCCTTCGATCAAGCGCGTGATCGGCCACGCCGAGCCGACGCGCTAAGGAATCAACACCGCCGCTCCCTGCAGCCGCCCGCCGCGCAGGTCGGCGAGCGCCTCGTTGGCGCGCGCCAGCGGATAGCGCGTGACCTCGCAATGCACGCCGGCTTTGGGCGCCAACGCCAAAAATTCATGCGCGTCGACGCGCGTGAGGTTAGCCACCGACATCACATGCCGCTCCTCCCACAGCAGCGCGTAAGGGAAGCTCGGGATGTCCGACATATGGATGCCGCCGCAGACCACGCGGCCACCTTTGCGCACTACTTTCAGCGCGGCCGGCACCAGCGCGCCGACCGGCGCGAAGATGATGGCCGCATCGAGCGGCTCGCTTGGCGTCTCCTCCGAGCCGCCTGCCCACACCGCGCCGAGCGAGCGGGCGAAATCTTGCGCCGCCGTGTCGCCCTTGCGCGTGAAAGCGAACACGCGCCGGCCCTGCCAGATCGCCACCTGCGCCAGGATATGGGCGGCGGCGCCGAAACCGTAGAGACCGAGGGTCTTACCCTCGCCCGCCATGCGATAGCTGCGCCAGCCGATCAGGCCAGCGCACAGCCAGGGCGCGATTTCGGCGTCGTCGCCCGCCTCGCCGAGCGGAAAGCAATAGCGCGCATCGGCCACAGCATGCGTCGCGTAGCCGCCATCGCGCGTGTAGCCGGTGAACACCGGCACATCGCACAGGTTCTCGGCGCCGCTCTTGCAATAAGGACAGGTGCCGCAGGTCGCGCCCAGCCAGGGCACACCGACGCGCTCGCCGATCGAAAATCCGCTGACGCCCGCACCCGTTGCGGCCACGCGGCCGACGATCTCATGGCCCGGCACGATCGGCAGCTTCGGGTGCTCCAACTCGCCGTCGACCACATGCAGGTCGGTGCGGCAAACGCCGCAGGCCGCGACCTTGACGAGGATTTCGCCGGGGCCAAGCGCTGCTAGCTGCCGCTCGCGGAGGACAAGCGGCGTACGCGGCGCCTCCAGCACCATGGCCTGCATACTCGCCATCATTCTTCCTTCCAATTCCGCCACGGACATCCTAGATCAAAGCCCCATTCTGGACCCATTCAAAATGCGCACCGACACCGCCCAGCCCATCCGCCTGAAAGACTACCGCCCGCCCGACTGGCTGGTGGAAACCGTCGCGCTCGATTTTTCGCTGCATCCGACCGCGACCAAAGTCCGCGCCACGCTGGCGCTTAAGCCCAATCCGGACGCGGCGGCCGCCCCGCTGGTGCTCGACGGCGACGGGCTTACGCTCACCGCGCTCAAGCTCGATGGCACCACGCTGCCGCCGGAAAGCTATGTTGCGACGTCCGACGGCCTGACCATTCCGCAGGTGCCGAACCGCCCCTTCACGCTCGAGATCGAGACGCTGGTCGACCCGACCGCGAACACCCAGCTCTCCGGGCTGTACCGCTCAAGCGGCACCTTCTGCACGCAATGCGAAGCCGAAGGCTTCCGCCGCATCACTTATTTCCCCGACCGGCCCGACGTCATGGCGGTCTACACCACCCGCATCGAGGCCGACAAAAGCGAAGCGCCCGTGCTGCTGTCGAACGGCAATCTGACCGACAGCGGCGACCTCGCCGGCGGCCGCCATTTCGCAACCTGGCACGACCCGCATCCCAAGCCGTCTTATCTGTTCGCCCTGGTCGGCGGAAATCTCAGCGTCATCGAGGACCGTTTCGTCACCATGTCGGGCCGCGACGTGGCGCTGCGCATTTATGTCGAGCCCGGCAAGGAAAGCCGCTGCGATTATGCCATGGATTCGCTCAAGCGTTCGATGCGCTGGGACGAGGAGAAATTCGGCCGCGAATACGATCTCGATATTTTCATGATCGTGGCCGTGTCCGACTTCAACATGGGTGCCATGGAGAACAAGGGCCTCAACGTTTTCAACGACAAATACGTGCTGGCAACGCCGGAAACCGCGACCGACGCCGACTACGCCGGCATCGAGGCGGTGATCGCGCACGAATATTTTCACAACTGGACCGGCAACCGCATCACCTGCCGCGACTGGTTTCAGCTCTGCCTGAAGGAAGGCCTCACCGTTTTCCGCGACCAGGAATTCACCTCCGACATGCGCTCGCGGCCGGTCAAACGCATCAGCGATGTGCGGGGCTTGCGGGCCGCGCAATTCATCGAGGATTCAGGCCCCCTGGCGCATCCGGTCCGGCCGGAGACCTATAAAGAGATCAACAACTTCTACACCAGCACCGTTTACGAGAAGGGCGCCGAAGTGGTGCGCATGGTGCAGACCCTAATCGGCAAAGAAAAGTTCCGCGCCGGCATGGATCTTTACTTCGCGCGCCACGACGGCGAGGCGGCAACCGTCGAGCAATTCATCCAGTGCTTCGCCGACGCATCCGGGCGCGACATGACGCAGTTCATGCGCTGGTATAACCAGGCCGGTACGCCGGAAGTGACGGTCGCCGGCCGCTTCGATCTGGCGCGCAAGACCTACACGCTCGAGGCCAAGCAAAGCGTGCCGCCCACGCCCGGCCAGCCAACAAAGGAGCCGATAGTGATCCCGCTCGGCGTCGGCCTGGTCGGCAAGAACGGCCGCGATCTGCCGCTGACGCTGGCGAACGGCGCAGCAATCGAGCGCGGCGTGCTGGTGTTGAACGAGCCCACAGCAAGCTTCGAATTCACCGGCATCGGCGAAAAGCCCGTGTTGTCGATCAACCGCGGCTTTTCGGCGCCGATCAAGCTCAACACCGATCTCGACGGCGGCGATCTCGCCTTGCTTGCGGCGCACGACAGCGACGCCTTCAATCGCTGGCAGGCGTTGCAGACTACCGCCATGCGGCTGCTGATCGACAATGTGGCCGCGCTGCAGGCCGGACAGCCGCCGCACAGCGACGACAGCCTGATCGCGGCGCTCGCCGCCATCCTCGACGATGCCAGTCTGGAACCGGCCTTTGTCGCGCTCGCGCTGGTGCCGCCCGGTGAGGGCGACGTGGCGCGCGAGATCGGCCGCGACATCGACCCGGACGCCATCTTCCGTGCGCGCCGCGCCTTGCGCGCCAGCGCCGGCGGCAAGCTCGGCGCCGCCCTCGTCAAGACTTACGAGCGCATGACCGTCCCCGGCCCCTACTCGCCCGACGCCACCAACGCCGGACGGCGATCCTTGCGCAATGTCGCGCTCGATCTGCTGGCGGCGACCGCCGCGCCGGAGGCCATCGCGCGCGCCGCCCGGCAATATGACGCCGCCGATAATATGACCGATCGCCTGGCGGCGCTCGCCACGCTCTCGCTCTTCGCCGCCCCGGAGCGCGAGCGCACGCTTGCCGATTTCTATGCGCGCTATGCTGTCCAATGCGCTGGTGATCGACAAATGGTTCTCGCTGCAGGCGATGATCCCGCAGCCGGAGACGCTCGCCCAAGTGCAAGCGCTCACCGACCACGCCGCCTTCTCCTTCGCCAATCCCAACCGCGTGCGGGCGCTGATCGGCGCCTTCGCCGCCAACCCGACCCAATTCAACCGCGCCGACGGCGCCGGCTACGACTTCGTCGCCGACAATGTGCTGGCGCTCGATCCGAAAAACCCGCAATTGGCGGCGCGCCTTGCCACCGCCTTCCGCACCTGGCGCACGCTCGAGGCCGGCCGCCGCGCCAAGGCGCAAACCGCGCTCGAACGCATCAAGGCAGCACCCAATCGCTCGCGCGATCTCGCCGACATCGTCGACCGCGCGCTCGGCTAGCCCGCTAGTTTACTGCAATACCGATGTATTTCCGGCGCACCCGCCGCCGCATACCCCTCATCCGGATTAAACTACCCGTGGATAACGATTTTTAAATATTTGACTCTTTGGACTCTCGACAAATCAGCGCCCATCGATTCCAATCGGCAGTGATTCGGAAAGCGATGCGGCACATCCTTCCGGTCGGGTGGTAGGGGAAATTCCAAACGGAGGCCTTCATGGCGCGCGCCAGTGCGGCGAGTGCGTCTGCACGCTCGGATTCTATTCAAGGTCTCGCGCAGTCGATAGCCAAGCCGGCATATCGTCGCCTGTTGACCGCCGAGCCCTTGCTGCGTCGCGCCGTTCCGGTGCTCATCATTGCGTTTCTTGCCACCATTTGCGTCGGCGCCATCGTGCAGGTGCTCGACCTGCGCCGCCAGACCCTCGGCGACATGGTGACCGCGCTCGACGCGGTCGCCGATATCGCCGCCGCGCGGCTGCAACAGCCGCTTGACGCGAAAGCGCGTGCACAGGAGGTCCTGGCGGGTGCGCTGCCGCCCTGGGCCACCACCGCCGGCCGGCGGTTTCTCCTGACCAATGCGGAGGGTGTGGTAGCGGCCGCCACACCCTCGACCGACGCCACCCTCGGCCGCCGCCTGATCGACCTGCTCGGTCCGACGCAACCGCTCACCACCTTCGGCGCCGGCGCCGGCGTCATGGAAATCACCCTGCCCGACGACAGCCGCGCGCTGGCGACCGTGCGCATGCTTAAACCTCCGTTCGGGCAAATCGCCGTCGTGCAGTCACGCGAAGCAGCGCTGGCCCCCTGGCGTTCGCTCACCACGCTGACCATCACGCTCTCGGCCACCACCGGTTTCGTCGTGCTGATCCTCGGCTTCGCCTTCCACTGGCAAGCGACACGGGCACGGGAAGCGGACGTTATCTACGAAACGGTCCGCAGCCGCATCGACACCGCGCTCAACCGGGGCCGCTGCGGCTTGTGGGACTGGGACTTGGCGCGCGGCCGCATCTTCTGGTCGCAGTCGATGTTCGATATCCTGGGATTGAAGGCCAAGGACGACCTGCTGACGTTCGGCGATGTCAGCGCGCTCACGCATCCGGACGACCTGCGGCTCTATGATCTCGCGGCCGAACTCGCCGAGGCAACGACCACCGCCATCGACCGCGCCTTCCGTATGCGCCACGCGGACGGCCACTGGATCTGGCTACGCGCGCGCTGCGAATTGGTGCGCCAGCCGGGCGAGCCGGGCTTGCATGTGATCGGCATCGCGGTCGACATCACCGAGCAGAAGAACCTGGTCGAGAAGACGGTGGCCGCCGACATGCGCCTGCGCGACGCCATCGAAACCATCCCGGAAGCCTTCGTGGTGTGGGATGCCGACAATCGGCTGGTGCTGTGCAATTCGAATTTCCAGGAACTGCACAACCTGCCCGACGAGGCGATTATGGTGGGCGCCTCGTATGAATCGGTCGTCGAGGCCGGCCGCAAGCCGGTGGTGCGCAGCAAGGCCATTACCGGCGGCCCGAATATTCCGGGCGCACGCACCTTCGAGGCCCAGCTCGAGGACGGCCGCTGGTTGCACATTAGCGAGCGGCGCACCAAGGACGGCGGCTACGTCTCGGTCGGCACCGACATCACCGCGCTCAAGCGGCACGAGGAAAAACTGGTCGACAGCGAGAAGCGGCTGATGGCGACGGTCGCCGACGTGCGCGCTTCGCAGCAGCGGCTGGGCGAACTCGCCGAAAAATACGCCGCCGAAAAGACCCGCGCCGAGGAAGCCAACCAGGCCAAGTCGAAATTCCTCGCCAATATGAGTCACGAATTGCGCACGCCGCTCAACGCCATTATCGGCTTTTCCGAGATCATGGAATTGGGGATGTTCGGCCCGCTCGGCGCCGAGAAATACAACGAATATTGCACCGACATTCGCAGCAGCGGCGAATATCTGCTCGACGTCATCAACGACATTCTCGACATGGCCAAGATCGAAGCCGGCCGCATCCGCCTCGATTTCGAGGAACTAGACCTCGATCAGCTCTTGGCCGAAGCCATCCGAGTCGTTTCCGCGCGCGCGCAGGATAAGCAGCTCGAACTGGTCGCGCGAATTTCGCCCGAACTTGGCCTGCGCGCCGACCGCCGCGCGCTCAAGCAGATCATGCTCAATCTTCTGTCCAACGCGGTGAAATTCACGCCCGCCGGCGGCCGCGTTACGGTGCGCGGACGCGCCGCCGACGGCTGCATCGTGCTGGCGATCGCCGACACCGGCATCGGCATCACCAAGGAAGCGCTGGCGCGGCTCGGCCGGCCGTTCGAGCAGGTCGAAAGTCAGCTCACCAAGAGCCATCACGGTTCGGGGCTCGGCCTAGCCATCGCCAAATCACTGGTTGAATTGCACGGCGGCCGTATGCGCATCCGCTCGACGCCCGGCAAAGGTTCACTGGTGGTGGTGCGTATGCCGAAGAATCCGCAGTGCATGCTGCCGAAGGAAGAAGCGGCCTAAGGCGCCCTGCCCAAAATCCGCACGAAGCTGGCGCGCACCTTCGCCTGCGTCTCGATCAGCGTGGCATCGAGCGTGGCGAAATCCGGCACGTCGGCGGCGCGCGCGAGCAGGCGTAACAGCCCTGGCCCTGCCGTCTTGGCATCGAACGGCCCCGCCAAGCACAGCCGCAGGATCTGCGTGAGGTCCTGATAGAGCTGCACCGCCGGGCGCAGCACTTCGGCCTCCTCGACCGGCAGCACGTGCAGCGCCCAGGCCTTGTCGAGCACGCGCGCCGTCGAGTTATCGAGAATGTCGGGCACGGAGTGCGCATGCACGAGCTGCAGATACTGCGCGATGAACTCGATATCGACCAGGCCGCCGGCGGCGTATTTGAGGTCCCAGCGTTCAGCGTCGCCCTTTTCCTTGGCGATAGCGCCGCGCATTTCCACCACGTCGCCGGCGATCGACGCGGCGTCGCGCCGCCGCTGCAAGATGCCGCGGATGACCTTGTCCACCCGCGCGCCGAATTCCGGCGTGGCCGCGACGACGCGCGCGCGCGTGAGCGCCATGTGCTCCCAGGTCCAGGCCTCGCTCTCCTGATAGCTGGTGAAGCCGCCGATCTGGGTGGCGAGCGGTCCGGCGCGGCCTGACGGGCGCAGCCGCATATCGACGTCGTAAAGCGCGCCGTAATTGGTCTGCGCGGTCAGCGCATTGATCAGCCGCTGGGTCAGGCGGGCGAAATATTGCGCGCCGTAGAGCGGCCGCTTGCCGTCGGATTCAGAATGCTTGTCGTCGAAATCGTAAATCAGGATCAGATCGAGATCGGAGCTCGCGGTCATCTCGCGGCCGCCCAGCTTGCCCATGGCCAGCACCGCAGTCGCCTCGGCGCGCATATGGCCGTGCGTGGCGGCGAAATTACCGGCGACCGCGCGGTGTACGGCACGGATCACCGCGTCGGCCAGCCGCGCGAAGGCCTCGCCCGCCTGCCGCGCCGTGAGCGTGCCGGACAGGATGCGCACGCCGATCAGGAACATGTATTCGAGCCCGAACATGCGGATACGTTCGAGCAGGTCCTCGTCGTAGCGCGATTGCGCCAGCGCCGCATCGAGCCGCTGGCCGAGTTCCTTATCGTCCGGCAAGGCGCCGAAGAAGCTCGGGTCGACCAGCGCATCCATCACCTGCGGATTGCGCGCCAGCGTATCGGCGAGCCTGGGCGCGATCCCCAGCACGAAGGCGATCAGCGCGATCAGATCGGGATTTTGCCGCAGCAGCGACAACAGCCGCGCCGCGCCGTGCAGATTGGCGAGGAAATGGTCGAACAACACCAGCGTGGCGTTGGCGTTGTCGGTGCGCGCCAATTGCTCGAGCAGGACCGGCAGCAGCGTTTCGAGGTGGCTGCGCGCGACCTCGCCGCGCAGCGAGCGGTGCCCCCCGGCCAGCCAATGCCGGATGATGGTCGAGGCCTCCAGCGGCGCGCGAAAGCCGAGCTCGGAGAGCCGATCCAATGTCTTGTGGTCGTCGCCGTCGGGCCGAAACGCCAATTCCGGCTTGTCGGCGCCGGGCGTCTTTTCGAACAAGCGCGAATAGTAACGCTGCACCTTGTCGAGATGCGCAAGCAGGACCTTGGCGAAGGCGTCGCGGTCGGCAAAGCCGAGAAAGCGCGCGAACCGCTCGAGCTCGGCGCGCTCGGCCGGCAGCGTTTGCGTCTGCTCGTCGTTGATCATCTGCAATCGGTGCTCGACCGTGCGCAGGAAGACGTAGGCAGCCTTCATATCGTCGCGCGCGGCTTCGTCGATCCAGCGGTCCTGCGCCAATTTGTCGAGCGTGGTGAGCGTATCGCGGTCGCGCAGCGCCGGATTGCGTCCGCCCGCGATCAATTGCTGGGTCTGCGCGAAAAACTCGATCTCGCGAATGCCGCCGCGGCCGAGCTTGATGTTGTGGCCTTCCACCGCGACCTCGCCGTGGCCGCGATAGGCGTTGATCTGCCGCTTCATCGCATAGACGTCGGCGACGGCAATAAAATCGAGATATTTGCGCCACACGAATGGCGACAGGTCGTTGAGGATCGCCTCGCCTGCCGCGATGTCGCCGGCGCAGGCGCGCGCCTTGATCATGGCGGCGCGCTCCCAGTTTTGCCCGACGCTCTCGTAATAGGACATCGCCGCCGCCGTCGAGATGGCGATCGCGGTCGACGCCGGATCGGGCCGCAGCCGCAGATCGGTGCGGAACACGTAGCCGTCGCCGGTGCGCTCCTGCAACAGCTTCACCAGCCGCTGCGTCAGACGCACGAATAGCGCGGCCGGCGCCGCATCTTCCGGCAAAGCCGGCGCCGAAGGATCGTAGAACACGATGAGATCGATATCGCTCGAATAGTTGAGTTCGAAGGCGCCCATCTTACCCATGGCGAGCACGATGTAGCCGCTGCCGTCCTGCGGCCTTGATTTATCCGCCGGCATCAGCCGCCCCTCGCGTGCCACCGCGGCCAGCACGAAGCGGGCGGCGGCATCGACCGCGGTATCGGCGAGATCGGTCAAGGCGCGGGTCGCCCGCATCACCGGCCAGACGCCGCCGATATCGGCGAGCGCGATGAGCAGCGCAGCCTCCGCCTTCATGGTGCGCAGCAGCCGCATCGCTTCGGCCTCGTCCCGTGTCGCGGCAACGGCGCGGCCGCGTTCGGCGAGCAGCGCCGCCAAATGCCGGTCGGGCTCGGCAGCCAAAAGGCGCAGCAGGCGTTGCGGATCGCCGCTCGCCAGTTCCCAAAGAAAGGGCGAGCTTTCGCCCAGACTTTGCAGAAGCGTGCCGACTTTAGGATGAGCGGCAAACAACGCGTTGAGCGATTTGGCCTGCGTTGCCGGCAAGCCGGAGAGCCATTCCGCCACGCGCGCTCGCGCCAGCTTCGGCTCCGCCAGATAGGGCGCGGTGACGATGCGCTCGGCGAGCGTTGCATCGCCCGCCGGCACGCGCTTCGCGCCGGCCAGTTTGCGCGCGGGTTTCTTGCGAACGATTCGCTTCTTGGTGGCGGGCCGCCTCATCCCGCAATCTGTACCGGCCCCCCCCGCGGTAAGGCAATGATGCTCTTCAATCCCGGCTCGTTGTCGGCCAGGGTCAATTCGCCGCCATGCAGCCGCGCCACCGCCGAAGCGAGGCTCAGCCCCAGCCCCGAGCCCGGCTTCGAGCGGCTCTGCTCGAGGCGGACGAAGCGCTCGACCACGCGTCCGCGGTCGGCTTCCGGAATGCCCGGCCCACTGTCGGTAACAGTAAGTAAGATGCGGTCGCCCTCTTCGACCGCGCGCACCACGATTTCCGGCGCAGCGCCGTTCAGGCTGCCCGGGCGCGGCTCGGTATATTTGATGGCATTGTCGACCAGATTGGCGAGTGCCTGGCTGACCAATTCGCGGTTGCCTTTGACTTTGGCGGGCGCATCGGCCTCGACCTTGAGCGCGATGCCCTTCTCCTCGGCCAACGGCTCGTACAGTTCGCCGACGTCGTGGGCGATCTCGGCGGCGTCGAACTCGCTCATGTCGTCGCGCGCCTGACCGGACTCCGCGCGCGCGATCATCAGAAGCGCGTTGAAGGTGCGGATCAGCCCCTCGGATTCTTCGATGGTGGCTTCCAGCGCGGCGCGGTATTCGGCCTCGCTCTTGGCGGTGCGCAGCGCCTCCTCGGAGCGGTTGCGCAGGCGGGTGAGCGGCGTCTTGAGATCGTGCGCGATATTGTCGGACACTTCCTTAAGCCCGTACATCAGCGCCTCGATGCGCTCGAGCATGGCGTTGAGGTTGTCGGCCAGCCGGTCGAGTTCGTCGCCGGTGCCGGCGACCGGCAGCCGCTCGCCGAGATCGCCGGCCATGATGCTGCGGGTGGTCTCGGTCATGGCGTCGACGCGGCGCAGGACCCGGCGGGTGACGAAGAGCCCGCCGGCGAGGCCCAGGATGATCACGATAGCGACCGACCAGCGCCCGGCGTCCAGCACGATATTGTACAGCCGCTCGCGCTCCTCGAGATCGCGACCGACCAGCAGCCGGAAGCCGCCTGGCAATTGGAACACCCGCACCAACGCGTGGTGGTCGGGATGTTCGGGCGACTCGGCCTCGTCGAGCCGCCGGTAGACGGTCTCGGTCCAGCCCGGATTATCGAGGATGCCGGGCGCCAGCGCGGTGACGTTGCCGGCCAGCGCCTCGCCGGCAAAATTGGTGACGATATAGAGGCTCGAGCCCGGCCGGCGCGCGCGCGCATCGACCGCGACCACCAGCCGCCTTATGCCGCCCTGCCGGTATTGCTCGGACAAGCCGGTAATCTCGGCGTTGACCGTATCGGTGATCTGCTCGGTGATCAGGCGGCGGGTATTGAGGGCGAAATAGCCGAGCAAAAACGCCGCAAACAGCGCAAACACGGTCAAATAGACCAGCGTCAGCTTGAACGTGGTGGTGCGAAAGAGTTTACCGAGCGCCGTCACGTATCATATATCCCGCGCCGCGGACCGTATGCAGAAGCGGCTGGGAGAAACCTTTATCGATTTTCGAGCGCAAACGCGAGATGTGCACGTCGATCACATTGGTTTGCGGGTCGAAATGGTAGTCCCACACGTTCTCCAGCAGCATGGTGCGGGTGACCACCTGGCCGGCGTGTTTCATCAGGTATTCCAGCAGGCGGAATTCGCGCGGCTGCAGCGTAATCTCCTCCTCGCCGCGGCGGACCTGGTGCGACAACCGGTCGAGTTCGAGATCGCCGACGCGCAGCACCGTTTCTTCTTGGCGCGACCCGCGTCGGCGCGCCAGGACTTCGATGCGCGCCAATAGCTCGGTGAACGAATAGGGCTTGGGCAGGTAATCATCGCCACCGGCGCGCAGTCCCTTGACCCGGTCATCGACCTGGCCGAGCGCGGACAGGATCAGCGCCGGCGTCTCGATCCCCTTGTCGCGCAATGTGCCGATCACGGAGAGCCCGTCGCGCTTCGGCAACATGCGGTCGACGATGAGCACGTCATATTTTCCGTCGAGCGCCATCGCCAGGCCGTCGTCGCCATCGTTGGCGGCATCGGCGACATGGCCGACCTCTCGGAACGCCTTGACCAGATAGTCGGCGGCGTCGCGATCGTCCTCAATGACCAGAAGGCGCATGGTGACCCGATCCGGCTGCGCATCGGCCATCCGGCCGAAAGCACGAACTCCTTGAATATCCGCATAAGTGCGCATTGGTCACACCAATTCCAGTCAAATCGACGACGGCGTCAACTCCCGCCCACGTGCCCCCAGTCATTCCGCCGGTCAAATCCGGTTATTGAAGTGTCGACCCCCCTTTCGTACGTGAGGGGGTGGCGGATTTGGCCCGCCACCCCCTCCACGACCCCACCCCAGCGGGGGCGACGGATGCCAGGGTTGGAGTTCTGTTCGGAAGTGGCCGGACCGTCAGGCCCGCCCACTTCCGGGGATAGTGCCGGGACGGGCACAAGGCCCGTCCCGTTGAGGTGTGCCGCCGGCGGGGGCGACGGATGCCAACGGCACGCCCCGAACTAGGATCAACCGTTACCGACCGGCAGGGCGACGAAGCGGGAGTTGTCGCCCTTCTTCACCCGGAACAGCACGGTGCGCTTACCTTCCGTGCGCGCGCTCGCGATCGAATTGCGCACGTCGGCAGGCGTCGAAACGGATTTGCCGGCGACCTCCAGAATGACGTCGCCGGTGGAGAAGCCGTGGTCGGCGGCGACGCCCGAGGAATCGATGCCGGTCACCACCACGCCTTCGCTGCCGGCGCCCGCCACGCGGGCGGCCGGAGCAAGGGTCAGGCCGAGCTTGGAAAGATCGACATTGCCGTTTTCGGACGGCGTCTCGGCGCGCGCCTCCTTGGCGGCCGGCATCTCGCCGAGCGTCAGGGTGACGGTCTTCTCCGCGCCCTTGTGCAGAATCGCAAGCTTGACCGAAGTCTTCGGCGGCATGGCGCCGATCTTCTTGGCGAGATCGCGGGCGTCCTTGACCGTCTTACCGTCGACCGCGGTGATGACGTCGCCGGCTTCGATGCCCGCTTTCACCGCCGGGCTGTCGGCCTGCGGTTCGGCGACCAGCGCGCCTTCAGCCTTCTTCAGGCCGAGGCTGTCGGCGATGTCCTGCGTCACCGGCTGTATCTGCACGCCGATCCAGCCGCGCGTGACCGAGCCGTGATCCTTGAGTTGGCTGACTACGCTCTTGACGGTATCGGCGGGGATATCGAAAGCGATGCCGACCGAGCCGCCCGACGGCGAGAAGATCGCCGTATTGACGCCGATCACATTGCCTTCGGTGTCGAAACTCGGGCCGCCGGAATTGCCCTTGTTCACCGGCGCGTCGATCTGGATGAAGTCGTCATAGGCGCTGGCGCCGATGTCGCGCCCACGCGCCGAAACAATGCCGGCGGTGACGGTGCCGCCGAGGCCGAACGGATTGCCGACCGCGAGCACCCAGTCGCCGATGCGCGGCGCCTTGTCCGCAAGCTTCACAAAGGGGAACGGACCGCCCTCGACCTTGATCAGCGCGAGATCGGTGCGCGGATCGGTGCCGATCACTTTGGCGGTGTGGATTTTGCCGTCGTCCGTCGTGACCTTGACGCTTTCGGCTTTTTCGACGACGTGGTTGTTGGTCACCGCATAGCCGTCGGCGGAAATGAAGAAACCGGAGCCCTGGCCGGTGATGATGTTATGGCCGTGACCCTCCGGCGTGCCTCCCTGGCCGTTCGGAATATCGGGCATACCGAAGCGGCGGAAGAATTCGCGCAGGCCCGGCGGAATCTCATTGTTGCCGAGACCCGTGGTTTGCGATCCGCCGTCGACCTTGACGCGCACCGAGATTACCGCCGGTTTGACCTTCTCGACGATGTCGGCAAAACCGATCGGCGCCTGCAGCTTGTGCGCCTGTTCGGTCAGATTTTGCGCGAGCGCGGCCGGATAGCCGCTCGAAAAATTGAGGCCGGGGCCGATGATGAGCGCGGCGGCGCCGAGGCCGGCAATAGTGGTGGCGAGGAGGATGGCGCGGCGCGCCGATAGCACGCGCGGCTTCTGCGGAGGCGGGGGAGCGGCACTGTCGCTCAGGTTCATTCGGAAAACTCCATCTCAATTCGTGAGCGCGGTCGCGCGCCGTTTCGAATCCGAAGATGGGCGGATGAGCCTTACAGCGTCCTGTCGGGGGGATTAAACTTTTGTAAGGTTAGAAGAATATCTTTCTTGAAATTCAATAGCTTGAACAAGCCTCACTTGGCCTGGGGCTCGACCAAAGTCGCAATCCGCTGCTGCTCGCTCGGGCTTAGCGCCTGCGCCTGCAAATTCACGCTGCGGCGGCGGCGCGCCGATAAGAACAGCGCAATCATGCCGGCCACCAGCGCAAACGGCGGCAAGCCCCACAATAGCAAGTTCTGCATTTCAAAGCGCGGCTTGAGCAGCACGAACTCGCCGTAGCGCGCCACCAGGAAGTTGAGCACCTGCTTGTCGCTGTCGCCCTTCTCCAGCCGCTCGCGCACCAGCAGCCGCAGATCGCGGGCGAGCGGGGCCGCCGAATCGTCGATCGACTGGTTCTGACAGACAAGGCAGCGCAACTCGCTCGACAGATTGCGGGCGCGCGCTTCCAGCACCGGGTCTTTCAAAATTTCGTCCGGTTCGACCGCGAACGCCGCGGTGGGCGCGAAAAGCGCCAAAAGCACCGCGATCATTGCCAAGCGACGCATGGGACCTACTCCGCCGGCTGCATGGCCGCTTTGGTCGCCGGTTTGGGCGCGCCGACGCGCAGCCGCCGGTCGGACAACGACAGCGCACCGCCGAACATCATCACCAAAGCGCCGATCCAGATCAGCAACACCAGCGGCTTGTAATAGAGCCGGATCGCGATCGAACCGTCGGGATTGGCGTCGCCCAGCGACAAATAAAGCTGCCCCGCACCGCGCGCCATCAGCGCCGCCTCGTTGGTCGACATCTGGCGCGCCGAAAAATTACGCTTCGACGGCTCCAGCACGCCGATCGGTATGCCGCCCTCACGCACCGTGAACTTCGCCACCTGCGCGGTGTAGTTCGGGCCGGGCCGCTCGATGATGCCGTCGAAGCTCAAATCGTAACCGGACAGCGAAACGATCTGCGCGGGCTTGAGCGACACGATGCGCTCGGCGCCCCAGGTGCCGGCGCTGATGATGCCGAGCATCGACACGGCAATGCCGAAATGCGCCACCGCCGTACCCCAGGCGGAGCGCGGCATGCCCAACGCGCGCGCGCGCACCGTCGCCATCGGCATGCGCATCACGCCGGTGCGCTCCACCAGGTCGACCACTGCGCCCGTCATCACGTAAAACGCCAGGCCGACGCCGAACGGCGCCAGCACCGAAACGCCGCCCTTGACCGCGAAGGCCGCCGCGACGGCGACAAGCCCGACGGCGAACGCCGTCATCAGCCGCTGCGCCACGCCCAGGAGGTCGCCGCGCTTCCAGGCCAGCAACGGGCCAAACGGCATCGCGAACATCAGCGCCACGAACAGCGGACCGAAGGTCAGATTGAAGAACGGCCCGCCGACCGAGATCTTTGCGCCGGTCGCCGCTTCGAGCGCCAGCGGATAAAGCGTGCCGACGAACACCGTCAGGCAGGCGGTGGTGAGGAAGAGATTGTTGAACACCAGCGAACCCTCGCGCGAGATCGGCGCGAACAGCCCGCCCTGCTTCAAGGTCGACGAGCGCCAGGCGAACAGCGTCAGCCCGCCGCCGATGAACAGGACCAGAATGCCGAGAATGAACACGCCGCGCGCCGGATCGTTGGCGAAGGAATGCACCGAGGTGAGCACGCCGGAACGCACCAGGAAGGTGCCGATCAACGACAACGAGAAGGTGAGGATCGACAGCAGAATCGTCCAGACCTTGAGCGCGTTGCGCTTTTCCATCACGACGGCGGAATGCAGCAGCGCGGTGCCGGCAAGCCACGGCATCAGCGAAGCGTTTTCCACCGGGTCCCAGAACCAGAAGCCGCCCCAGCCGAGCGTGTAATAGGCCCAATACGAGCCCATCGCGATGCCGACGGTCAAAAACATCCAGGCCATCAGCGTCCACGGCCGCACCCAGCGCGCCCAGGCGGCGTCGATGCGGCCTTCGATCAGCGCCGCGATGGCGAAGGAGAACGAGATCGAGAAGCCGACATAGCCGAGGTAGAGCAGCGGCGGATGAATGGCGAGACCGAGGTCCTGCAGGATCGGATTGAGATCGCGGCCCTCGATCGGCGCCTGCGCCAAACGCAGGAACGGGTTCGAGGTCAGCAGGATGAACAGATAGAAGGCGCAGGCAATCCACGACTGCACCGCCAGCACATAGGCCTTCAAGGTCGCCGGCAGATTGGCGCCGAATGCCGCCACGAACGCGCCGAACACCGACAGGATGAGCACCCACAGGAGCATGGAGCCCTCGTGGTTGCCCCACACGCTGGTGAATTTGTAGATCAGCGGCATCATCGAGTGGGAATTCTCGACCACGGTCGCGACCGAGAAGTCCGAGGTGACGTAGCAGGTCACCAGCGCGGCAAACGACAGCGCCACCAGCACGAACTGCATGAGCGCGGTGGAGGTCGCCAGCCGCATCAGCGCGGTATCGCGCGTTTTCGCGCCGATGATCGGCACCACCGACTGGATCAGCCCGAGCGCCAGCGCCAACACCAACGCGTAATGACCGAGTTCAGGAATCATGGCGTCTTGCCTCCAGCGAGCTTGCCTTCGCTCTCGTCCCAACGCCCGCTTTTCTTGAGCGCATCGACAACCTCTTTCGGCATATAGCGTTCGTCATGCTTGGCGAGCACGGTGTCGGCGTCAAGTATCTTGCCGGGTTCCAGCTTACCCTCCGCGACCACGCCCTGCCCTTCGCGGAACAGGTCGGGCACGATGCCCTGGTAGCGGACCGCGACATCGCTCTTGCCGTCGGTCACCTCGAAGCTGACGCGCAGATTGTCGCCGCGCTTCAGGCTGCCCGGCTTGACCAGCCCGCCGATGCGGATTCGGGTGCCGACCGTGATCTGCTTTTCGGCCACATCGGTCGGCGAATTGAAGAAGACGATGGAACCGCTCATTGCGTTGAGGACAAGCCCAACCGCGAGCGCAAGAACGCCGACGCTCCCGCCAATCAGAATCAACCGTCGCTGCTTGCGGGTCATTGCGCCTCGACTATGCTCAATTTTGAAGCCCCCGGTTTATCCCGATTTAGCGACGTCGGTCGAGATCGCCGGCAAGCGCCGCACCTTATAGGCAGGTCGCCACGGTTGCCATCCCTCACAGCCGCCGCCGCTGACATACATGGCGCGCAATCGTGGCGGCATTGAGCAAGATCAAACGCACGTTCCGGCTGTAACGTGTGCGTTTTGAGCCGTAACGCCGCTCAGCCGAGCGACGTCCAGGTGCCGTCCGGGTTGCGGCAGGCGGTGCCGCGGGCGGTCTGCGGGCGGCCGTCGATATAAATGGTGTGGGTAAACGAGCGGCAGTTGCGGCCGCCCTCTTGGTAGGCGGGACCCGGCACCACGGTACCGTAGCGGCCCGAGTCGGGATTTCGCCACGAAACCGGCGCGCCCGAGGGGCCGCTTTCGAGCGCATCCATTTGTGCGGCATAAGCGCGCTGTTTGTCCTCGTCGTCCATCGACGCGCCGATTCGGTTGCCGATCAGGCCGCCGAGCAGACCGCCGACCGCGGCGCCGGCCAGGCGGTTTCCGGTACCGCCGCCCGCGACCGCGGCGCCGAGCAACGCGCCGGTCCCGGCGCCAAGCAAGGTGCCGGTATTCTCCTTCGGGCCGGTCCCATCCGGGCCCGCGGCGCAGGCGCTAAGCGCGAGACCCATGATCGCGATGGCGGCGAATTTGGACACGGACATGTCGACCCCCGGGAAAACAAAGCGAAGCGAAATCGGGCCCCGCCGTCCACGGCGGGGCAATCGGCACATCGAGACGCGAGGATTCGGGCGAAAGTCCGGCGGCGGATCAGGCCCCCGGCAGCACCAGTTCGGCCCGCAAGCCGCCGAGCGGCGCGTTGCCGAGCTTGAGTTCACCGCCGTAAAGGGCGGCCAGTTCGACCACGATCGACAGCCCCAGTCCCGAACCCGGCTTGGTTTCGTCGAGCCTACGGCCGCGCTGGGCGACCTGCTCGCGCTCGGACGGCGACAGGCCGCGGCCGTCGTCGTCGACCACGATGCGCAGCACCTGGTCGGCGCTCGACGTATCGGGGCGCTCGCGCACCACGTCGACCGCCACGCGTGAGGACGCCCACTTGCAGGCATTGTCCACCAGATTGCCGATCATTTCCTCCAGATCGGGCCGCTCGCCGCGGAAGCGAACGTCGCTGTCGGCATGCACCTCGACGGCGATGCCGCGGTCGTGATGGATCTTCTCCATGGTGCGCGCGAGCGCGGTGACCACCGGCGCGACGTCGGTGATCGAACCGACCACCGTCAGCCGCGCCGCCAGCCGCGCGCGCTCGAGATGACGCGCGACCTGGTCGCGCATGATCTCGGCCTGCTCCTTGACCTTGCTGGCGAAGGCGTCGCCCGGGCGCGCCGCCGCCTCGTTCACCATGACCGAGAGCGGCGTCTTCAAGGCGTGCGCGAGATTGCCGACATGGGTGCGCGCCCGCTCGACGATTTCCTTGTTGGCGTCGATCAGCGCATTGGTCTCGCGCGCGAGCGGCGCGATCTCTTCGGGGAATTTGCCGGCGAGATGCTCGGCCGTGCCGGAGCGGATGGCGGCGAGACTGTCGGTGATGCGCTTGAGCGGGGCAAGACCGAAGCGCACCTGGAACATGGTGGTGAGCAGCAGCACCGCCGCCAGCAAGACGAAGGTAACCACCAGCGCCTGATCGAACGAACGCGTCTCATCGGTGATTTCGGCGGCGTCGCCGGCAACCGCGACGAGATAATGCCCGTCGTCGCCGAGATCGATATTGCGCTCGACCAGCCGCAGCCGCTGATCCTCCGGCCCCTCCACATAGCCCTGGCGCGAACCGTCGGGTCCTGCCGCAACGCCGCGGTCCTGCAGATGCGGCAGGCCGGCGTCCCACAGCGAGCGCGAGGCGCGCACGTCGTGCTTGTCGGGATCGAGCCGCGTCACCTGCCAGTACCAGCCCGACAGCGGCAATTCGAACAGCGGCTCGCCGAGCGATTGCGGGAACTTGTCGCCCGCCTCCTCCGGCGACGCGACATCGGCCACCAGCGTGCGCAGATAAACGTTGAGCCTGCGGTCGAAGGCACGCTCGACCGCCTGCCGGTAGATCGAGGACAGGATGACGCCAGTGATCAAAAGGATGACCACCGCCCAGGCGGTGGCCGAGACGAACAGGCGCAGCGCGAGGGAGTTGGCGCGCATCGGGCGCTACGCGCTCGGCTTATCGAGCAGATAACCGAGGCCGCGCACCGTCTGGATGATGTCAACGCCGAGTTTCTTGCGGATGCGGCCGACGAACACTTCGATGGTGTTGCTGTCGCGGTCGAAATCCTGGTCGTAGAGATGTTCGACCAGTTCGGTGCGCGAGACGACGCGGCCGGCGTGGTGCATCAGATAGGCGAGCAGCCGGTATTCGTGGCTGGTGAGCTTGACCGGATTGCCGTCGACCGCGACGCGTCCGGTGCGCGAATCGAGCCGCACCGGCCCGCAGGTAAACTCGCTTTTGGCGTGGCCGACCGAACGGCGCAGCAGCGCGCGCACCCGCGCCAGCACTTCCTCGAGATGAAACGGTTTGGCGACATAGTCGTCGGCGCCGGCGTCGAAGCCCTGCACCTTGTCGCTCCAGCGGTCGCGGGCGGTCAGCATCAGCACCGGCATGGCGCGCCCGGTGCGCCGCCAGGACTCCAACACCGAGATGCCGTCCATTTTGGGCAGGCCGATGTCGAGGATGACCGCGTCGTAGGGTTCCGACTCTCCCAAAAAATGGCCCTCCTCGCCGTCGAAGGCGCGGTCGACGACGTAACCGGCGTCGGTCAGCGCGGTGGTGAGCTGGCGGTTGAGGTCGGGGTCGTCTTCGACGACGAGCAGGCGCAAGACATTCTTCTCCGCTGGACGGCTAGCGCCCGTTGATAGGCTCGCCGTTGGCGGCGTCAACGGTCACGCGCGACACTTTGCCACTGCGCGGCAATAGTGTCAGCACGTAGGCGAGGCTTTCGCCATGCCGGCAGAGCCGGGCGCGCACCAGTTCGGCCCGGCGGCCGTGCGCCCGCAGGGCTTTGACGGCTTGCGCCAGCGGAATGGCGCGGTGCTCGGCGACCGCCGCGCGCTGTTCGGCCTTGCTCAGGCAGGCACTGTGCGGCGGATCGGCGGCCATGGCTTGACCGGCAAGAACGGCCGGCGCCGCCAACAGGGCGGCAAGCAGCATAATAGAGAGAGGTCGGGAAACCGGCATGGGAGGGATGTAAACGCGCGCCGGTGAACGCGGGCTGAACGCCAGTATTAAGAGCGCGTAACCGTTAGCCTTCAAAGCCTTGAAACGACGCAAAAGCGTCGAGCGGCGCGCGCGGGGCGCGCCATTGGTTGACGGCTGCGTCCGGATCGGCGTGGCCGAGCGCCAGGCCGCAGAACAATATGTAGTTCGGGGGGATATCGAGGAAGGAATAGACGGTCTTGTGCCAGTGGGTCCAGGCTTCCTGGCCGCACGTGTGCAAGCCATAGCCGCGCGCCAGCAGCATCACCGTCTGGATATAGCCGCCGAGGTCCGACCATTGCGGCGGACCCATGCTGCGGTCGATCGACAACAGCAGCCCGACCGGCGCGCCGAAGAATTCAAAATTGCGCGCATATTGTCGGTAACGGCCGGGGCGGTCCTCGCGCGGCACGCCGATCGACGCATAGAGCGCGGCGCCGACCTGGCGGCGGCGCGTCTCATAGGGCTCTTTCAGATCGCGCGGATAGATGTCGTATTCGGCGCCCTCGCCGCGCGGCAGCAATTCCGGCTGCGCGCGCACCAGCGCCTTGAGCACTTCGAGTTTCTCGCCGGCGAGCGCATCGACCCGCCACGGCTGCACATTGCCGCCGGACGGCGCGCGCGCCGCGCGCTCGAGAATGTCGCGAACGATGGCTTCGGGAATTGGCGTCGGCAGGAAGGCGCGGCAGGAATAGCGGCTGGCGACGGCGTCGAGAACGTCCATGGGGAGCTCCGCAGGATTTGCGAAGAGTGTGACCGGTCGAGCGCCCTGAGAAAAGACCTGAAAGATAACGCCGATGATGATAATTTATGAAATGGGCTGAGTGCAGAAGAGGCGAACGATGAAGTTTCAACGATCGCTACTGGCGAGCGCCTTTATCGCCGGGACAATCGGCCCGGCCGCCGCCTTTGCACCGGATGGCTGCGAGCAGCAGCGAGCGCAATATCCGGCGAACTGGAACGACACCTCGCATGAAAAGCCGCTGTTCACCTGCTCGTCGTCGCGCTTGCATCGAGCATACCGAGAGCATCTGCAGGTCTCCGAGCGTCGCGCCTGAACGGCGCTCGAGCAGCACCGCTCGACGCAGCGCAAGGTCCCGCGGGGCCGAGAAGATGCCGAACGACTAACGACCGATTTAATTGAGCTGGCGCGCCATTATGGCCGTTATGGCTATCGTAAGATCCTGGCTGCGCCAGGCCGGCTGGTCAGTAATTGACGGACGGGTCGAGCGGATCTGGAAGCGCGAGGGGCTTAGGGTGCCCTCCAAGCAGCCCAAACGGGGCCGTCTTTGGCTTACGATGGCCTTGCATCCGCCTGCGGCCGAGCGACCCAACCACGTCTGGTCCTACGACTTCGTTGAGGACCGTACCCATGACGGCCGCAAGTACGGCATGCTCAAAGTCGGCGATGAGTTCACCCATGGTGCCTGGCGATCCGCATCACCGCAAGCTCAAGGCATCGACGTGATCGACGTCCTGTCCGACCTGTTCATCCTACGTGGCGGACAGGCCATATTCTTCGACAACGGCCCAGAGTTCGTCGCCAAAGCGGTGCAGGACTGGATCGGCACAGTCGGGGCGAAGACGGCCTACATCGAACCTGGCAGCCCTTGAGAGAACGGTTACATCGAGAGCTTCAATGCCCGCCTGCGCGATGAACTGCTCAATGGCGAGATCTTCTACACGCTGCGGGAAGCCAAGATCGTAATCGAGAGTTGGCGCCGTCACTACAATGCCGTTCGGCCGCATGCATCGCTCAACTACAAACCACCAGCACCGGAGGTCTTCGTGCCTGCGTTCGCCGCGTGGCCGGCTTCGCTACGTGGACCGGCTCCGCCGGCCACGCTAGCGCAACCGCAAGGTCTGAATTAACATTCCAATTGGACCACTCAATCTGGGCTCCTCAATAGGCCGCATTGCTGAGATCGGGCGTCATTTTCTCAGGATTTCTTTGGTTTGTCTTCAAGAAACGGTCAAACGCCTCGCCAACCGCATCGTTATAATCTCTGTGCACCTAATCGAAGCGGTTGCTACTCGGATCGAGCAAGGATCCCGTCGTTGCTTTGTCGAAGACTGCCTTGGTTTCAGGTGGTAGCTGATATTTTTCGTAAACTCCCTTTGGCACTTTGTGGTGACCTACCGCACTGAGCTCGATCGTCTGTGCGCTATCGCTGCGCGCCTCTTCTTGACCGCTTATCCACTTCCCTCCTTCGGGACTCCCCGCTGGCACGCGCGGCTGGTCTGGGCTGTATTTTCGTTCGTAGAAATCGAACGGATATTCGTGCTCGAAGCCGGGTCGTACATGCCGCCGCCAATCGGGGCGGACAAAATGTTGTGCGTCCGGACGCATACAGCGCTTAAGCTGATGGTCCAGCCATTCGGAATTGCTGTGAATCATACGTCGTCGCGATCGCTCGCCGCATGCGTCGAGTGTTGACAAATCTGCAGCGCCCAGGCTCATGCGCATGCCATGCCCCGCGCCCTCGCTGCCCTCGCCTGTCTTGCCTTATGCGCGCCCGCTTTCGCCCTCACCGGCCAGGCGCCGCCGGCGAGCGGCTTTGCGGCGCGCGGAATCGTGATGGTCGTCGACCCGCGCGGCGATCTGTGCACCGGCACGGCGCTGGCGCGCGACCTGGTGCTCACCGCCGCCCATTGCGTGACGCCCGGGCTCGCGGTCGAGATCAAGACCTTCCAGACCGGGCAGACGATCGCCGTGCGCGGCGTCGCCTTACATCCGCGCTTCGACCGCGCCAGCTACGCCGCCAGCCGTGCCACCGCCGACGTTGCGCTGCTCAAGCTCGCGGCGCCGTTGTCCGGCCTGGTGATGCCGGCGAAACTGGCGCCCGCGCGGCGCGTCGCCGTCGGCGAGACGCTGACCATCGCCGGCTTCGGCGTCACCGCCGCCGGCACCGCGCGCGGCCTCGGCGTGCCGCGCATGGCGACGCTTACCGTCACCGGCAAGCCCGGCAGCCTGCAAGTCCGGCTGTACGATCTGGCGACGCGCAATCTGCGCATCGGTCTCGGCGCCTGCACCGGCAACTCGGGCGCGCCCGTCTTCGAGCCGGCGAGCGAAGCGGTAATGGGCGTGGTGAGCTGGTCGACCGCGCCGGCCGATGCGGAAGGCTGCGGCGGGCTCACCGGCGTGACGCCGCTTCTGCTCTACCGGCAATGGATCGTCGACACGGCCGCCAAATTCAATTCGCCGCTGCAATAACGGGACCGACTCGACCGCCTGTCCGCTGCTAAGCTAACGTGCGCTTTCGCGAAGGGGCGACATTCATGCAAGCACGCAATTTGCCGGTATGGCGCCTCGTTGCGCTTTCCTATAGCGACGTGGAACGCGCGCTGCGGGCGATGCCGCTGTTGTTCGGCTGCGCCATCCTCATCTTCCTTGCAGGGCGGGTGGCCGAAGCGGTGCTGCCGGCGCGCCTATGGAGCGGGCCGGTGTTCGGCACGCTCGCGACCGTGCTCGAAAACGCCGTGCAATATTTCTGCATAACGCCGGTGATGATCGCCATTCACCGCTTCATCGTCCGCGGCGACGTCACCCGAAGCTACATCGTGGATTTGACGGATCGTACCTTCCTGCTTTTCTTTGCATGGACGATGGCAATTTCGGTCTTGTTCGCGCTCGTCTTTGCCTTCGCCGAGGCGCTCGTGACGTACCTAAGGATGGGCGCGGTATCGCCGTTCGCCGCACTTATTTCGTTTCTGATCACGCTGCTCGTCGCGTTCTGGCTGGCGCTGCGGGTGATCGTGCTGTTTCCGGCAATCGCGGTCGGCGCGCCCGGCGCCAAAGCCGGCAACGCCTTTGCCGACACCAAGGGTTACGACCTTAGGCTTGTTGCGATTTTCCTGCTGGCGTTCATCCCGCTCATTGCCGTCGCCATTCTGACCACCATCGCGCTGGGGCGCGGGGTCATGGTGCGCGGCTCAGCATTGTCGGTCGTCTACGGCGTGTTCAGCGCCGTCCTTGGTACCATCGTCGAAGCATTGGGTGTCGTCATCGCCTCGCACATTTATCTGGCGATCGGACGCAAGGTGCGGGGCTAGTCATCGTCGGGCGATGCGGCGTCAACCCTCATGCCCGGCATGACACCTCTATTGCCTTACCGCACCTCAATCGTGGAGACGGCTGGCAGTCTTCATTCGCCGCTCGCGCCGTGGCGCGCAAAGTCTTGCCGGCCGCGCCTAAACCGCGATTTTCCTGCATGCGCGCAGGCGTTTACAGCAGCTTAACCTTAACCCCTGCATAGTTCGATCGCTTCAATTGTCGTGAAGTGGCGGACCAGGACGACCCGGCCAAATCCCGCATCTTTCACGTCATCCCGATCGGTCGACGCGCTCCACCCGGCGCGTCCGGCCGCGCTGTCAGTGTAGGCCTGCGAGTTCGAGTAGCGTAGATGACGGATACGACCGCGTCGTTCTATGGCGTCACAGCTTTCAACGGTCGAATTGCCGCCCGCAGCGGTTATCGCCGCGTCGTGCGCGGCGCCGCCGTCTGCCTCGGAGCGGTCGCCGCCACCGGCGTGCTGATCACCAGCGTCACACTGGCGGCCGCCTGGATGCTCAACACCGCGCTCTCCGGCAATCCGCATATCTATGCGCGCGCGCCGATGGGTCCGGGAACCTTTGCACTGGCCGGCCCTGCCCCCTCCGGCGCGAACGCCACAGGTATTTCAGGTCCGCCGCCGGTCCAGGTCCGTCTCGCCGATGCCGCGGATACAAGCTTTGAGGCGCGCTGGGCACGCGTAACGGGGCCGGCTGCCGTGCCGGTCATGGCCGTGGCCATTGCCCCGCCGCACCAAGACCAGATCGCGGCCAACGTGCCGCTGCCGCCGCGCCGTCCCGTCGTTCTGCCGCAAGTGGCCCATGTTGCCGCCGAAACGCAGGTCGCCAAACTCGAGCCCGCACCCGCCAGCATCCCGCCGCTGCCACCGCAGCGCGCGCCCGAAAAGGTGGCCATCGTTCCGCTGCCGCGGCCGAGCCCGGCGGCGCAGGAGGCCGCGCGTTCCCCGCTCCACCAAGCCGCTACGCAGATCGCCGCGCTTGCACCGCCGCCGGCCCCCGCGCCGCGCGTTGCGCCGCCGCAGGTATCCAACAAACTGGCCGCGCTGCCCGGCCCCGGCAGCCGCACCGCGGTCTACGACATCGCCGCGCATACCGTTTATCTGCCCAGCGGGCAGAAGCTGGAAGCGCATTCCGGACTGGGCGACAAGCTCGACAACCCGCGCTACGTCAATGTCAGAATGCGCGGTCCGACGCCGCCGAATGTCTACGATCTCACCTTGCGCGGAGAGTTGTTCCACGGCGTGCGCGCCATCCGCCTCAATCCGGTCGACGACGGCAAGATGTACGGCCGCGACGGCATGCTGGCGCACACCTACATGCTCGGTCCCAACGGCCAGTCGAACGGCTGCGTGTCGTTCCGCGATTATCAAAAATTCCTGCAGGCCTATTTGAAGGGCGAGGTCGACCGCCTGGTGGTCGTGGCGCATCTCGACCATACGCCGGTGCCTATGGCGTACCGCACGCGCGACGACCGCTACGCCTTGAATAACGACTGACCGCCGCGCGTAAGAGCTGCGGCGGCCTCGCGCCGCAACGCCGTTTCCGCTCTACCGCGATTGGACCCCGAAGACCGCGCGCATTGGACTGATTTTTTTCAGCGCTCCTTAACCGCTTCGGCGAACCCCGAGTTAACGACGCGCGGCTACGCCTTGAAGCCATGAGTAGCGTCAGCTCCATCGCGATTTCCGGCCTGTCCGCGGCGACATTGCGGCTGCAGGTTTCCGCCAACAACGTCGCCAACGTCTATTCGTCCGGCCCGCTGCCCGATACGGCGGCAGGCGCGAACTTCCCCGCCGCTTTTATGCCGCAGCGCCTCGATCAAGCGGCGCGGACCGACGGCAGCGTCAGCACATCGGTGAAGTCCGTCTCGCCCGCGACCGTGCCGGCCTATGATCCGACCGCGCCCTTCGCCAATGCGAGCGGTCTGGTGGCCATGCCGAACGTCGACTTGGGCAACGAGGCCGTGCAGCAGATCATGGCCAGCGTCAGCTATGCCGCCAATGCGGCGGTGCTGAAAACCGACGCGCAGATGACGTCGGCGCTCTTGAACGTCATTGCGTAGCCGCCCGCGCACCACCCCCGCTGACTTTATCATCTTGATGGCGTAAAGATATTGTACGCCGCCGCGCTACGGCGTGGCGTGTTGGGCAAGCGCCTGCTGCGCGATGATTTCGTCCTGCAACTCCGGAAACTTCTCCAAGACCTTATCCAGCAATGCGGCATCGATGTCGTCGATCGCCATATTCACCTGCTTGGCGTAATCCTTGTAATCCTCCGGGCTGCAGCGCTCCTTCAGCAGGCGAAGCAGTTTCTGCAGCTCGGCGCCGCTGCGGAACGCAGCGCGGACGATCTCGCGGGCGATTTCTTTATCCATGTGGCGAATTCCTTGACCGGCTTCTTAGCCCTAAATTGCGCCGGCTGCCGCACCGGCGCAACCGGGTCCTGTCACCTCTGGTATATCGCCCGCCCATCAGCTCGCCGCGAACTTCATCAGCTAGACGGCTTCGAAGTCCTACACGTCGCGGCCGACGCCCTGCGCACGTCCGCGCGGTTGTCGCCCATAGCGGGCCGCGCCGATTTCAGCGTGATTTCGTCGTGCCGGCGCGCCTGCGCGTCGATGCTGCGGTCGATGCGCGCGAGCTTTTCTTCAAGCACGACGTCCTGGTCGCGCTTGGTAAGCCGCTCGTCGTTGGTCTCCTTGAAGGCCTCGAAGGCGCGCATCATCTCGCCATGCGTCACCACGGCGTCGAGCGGAATGCCGGCCTTGGTCTCCAGTTCATTGTGGGTATCGATATCCATTGGCTTCTCCTGTTGGATGGATGTGACAGTGCGCGACGACGGCCGATCCCACGTCGCGTCGCAATAATTGTTCGATCGGACCGATGCTCGGCGCCCGGCACTCCCGGCGTTCGACCCCCCTCCCCATGCGCGCCGCGAAGTGGCAGACTTGCTGGCAAAGAGCCAAAAACGATGGGGGGAACGATAATGACCAGGCTATGGCTTGCGGCGGCACTTGCGGTGTTCGCCGGCATGAGTGGCGTTCAGGCGCAAGACTATCCGACACGAACGGTGACGATCATCGTGCCGTTCGCGGCCGGCGGACCGGCCGACGTGATGGGCCGCATTGCGGCCGACATCCTGTCCCGCCATCTCGGCCAGAGTTTCGTGATCGAGAACGTCGCCGGGGCCGGCGGCACGGTCGGCGCGACCCGCGCCGCGCGCGCCGCGCCCGACGGCTACACCCTGCTTGCCGGACACATGGGCACCAATGCGCTGGCGCCGATTTTCTATCCCAACCTGGGCTACGACCCGGAAAAGGATTTCGAACCGGTCAACCTGACCGCCGTGCAGCCGGAATTGCTGGCGGTCCGCAAGGACATCCCCGCCAACAACCTGAAAGAATTCGCCGCCTGGGCCAAGGCGAACCAGGGCAAGCTCAACATGGGGCATGCCGGCGTCGGCTCTGTGTCGTACATCGGCTGCCTGCTGCTCAACTCGGCCATCGGCATCAAACCGACGCTGGTGCCGTTCACCGGCACGGCGCCGGTGATGAACGCCATCCTTGCCGGCAATGTCGACTACGATTGCGACCCGGTGCTCGGGCCGCTGCAACATGTGCGCAAAGGCACGGTCAAGGCGCTGGCCATCGCCGCCAAGAAGCGCAGCCCGCTGTTGCCGGACGTGCCGACCTCCTACGAGCAGGGTTTCCCGCAGTTCGACTGCGCGCCCTTCTATGCGATCTTCGCGCCGAAAGGCACGCCGAAAGCGATCATCGACAAGCTTGCCGCCGCGCTCAGCAAAGGCCTCGACGAGCCGGCCGTGCAACAGCGTCTCGGCGCCCTCGGCGCCCAGATCGCGGAGCCGGACCAGCGTGGGCCGAAAGCTTTGGCCGGGCTGGTGCACAGCGACATCATGCGGCTGACGCCGATTTTGAAAGCGGCCGCCGCCAAGTAGCCGGCCTGCCAAAATGCCTCGAAGATGCGGGCGGGCGCGCGCCTTGATTTCGCGCGCGTTTCCGCCCGATATTTGTCTGACAGGCCGCGGCGGTCGCGGTCACGTGAAGGGGGCGTTCCGATGAAACACTTGCAGGTTGCCGCCGTGCTGGCGGTCGCGCTCGCGGCCACCGTGCCGGCGCTGGCGAGCCCGATCGGCAAGGATGGCATCACGCGCGAGGAAATGGTCGAGATCATGCTCGCCGACGGCCTGCCCGCCAAGATCGACAAGGACAGCAGCGGCAATGTGATCATCAAAAGCAACGTCGCCGGCGTCAATTTCGACGTTTATTTCTTCGAGTGCACCGCGAACCGCTGCGGCGCCATCCAGTTCGCCGCCGGCTGGACCAACAGCAATGCGAGCATCGCCAGGATCAACGAGTGGAACACGACCAAGCGCTACCTGCGCGTCTATTCGAAGCCCGGCAAGGTGCTGTGGGCCGAGCAGGATGTCGTCGTCACCAACGGCACGACCGAGAACATCGACGACTACATCACGCTGTTGCCGAAGATGTACAACACGTTCAAGGAATTCATGAAGCTGTAGGCGCGCGGTCTGCTTAATAGTGCGATGCCGCTAGGCCAGCTTACGTTCGCCGCGCTTCGGCGTTCGATCTCGTGCACCTGCCGTTCCGCCGCGCGCATCATGCGGCCGATCAAGGCGATGCGTTCGCTGGCGATGGCGATGCCGCGGCTGAAACTACGCCGGCGCGGCAGCGGCGGCAGCAGGCCGGGACCGCCGTCGAGCCAGTAATAGAGCCGGTCATGGGTCAGCTGGGTTTCGGCCAGAATATCGGCGACCGAATGGCCGTCGGCATACAGCTGCCGCGCCAGCGCGGCTTCCTGTGGAATCTCGGTCATGGTGGATTTTCCCGGCGTTTCGTTTCGCAGGCGGCAACGGCCGGCGCGAACAAACGCAACCGCAAGCGCCAGTCAGTTGAACGTAAACGCCGCGATCACGATCATCAGCAGGATGGCGCCGATCAGGCACACTATCAGCAGGGTGCGCGAATTCTTGAGCGCCGGCGGACGGCTCGAGGGGCGTTCTCACGATTTGGTCGTCATCGCTTTCCAGCATGGCTGACCTCCGGGGCGCCGGAAAATCCCGACCGCAATTCCGAGGCACCGACAACGCCGCCGCGACGGCGTTCCCGCAGCGTTGGACGGCTCGGCTGGACACAACTGTAGAGCGTGAGCGATTTCTAGCAAGGGAGCGTGCCGCTGTCAAGACTATTTTCCTAGGACTATCGTCAGGCATCGCGCGCGCCTGTGGAAAACTCCTAGGCCTGTCGGGAAAATCGTAAATTGTTCAAAGATTTAGCGGGAAGCGCCGAGGGGGCGGCGCGGCGCAGGAAAGCTGTACCGGGTCAATGCCTTAGAGTGCAGCGCCGGAACGTTGGCGTTCCGCCGTCAGGCCGCGCGTCCGTGGCTGCAAGTCGAAGCCGAGTTCGAACACCGGTCTGCCGCGCGCGTCGGCCACGATCATCGTCCAGCCCGACAGGTCCTGGATATGGCGGTCGCACAACGCGGCCTTGAGGTCGCGCACATCCTTGAGCGCGTGCAGGCGCGCGGCGCCCAAGCCGCTCAAGTCATGTCCACGGCTGTCGGTGAACCGGCGCGTGCCATCGGAAAAATGAAAGAAATAACGCGGCACGCCACGCGCCCCTACGCCAGAGGACATCCCCTCAGCTAAGCGGCGATCGATGACAGCGTTATTACCGGCCGGTGACGGCGCCCGCTCAGGACAGCGTCGGGCCGTTGTAGTGGGAGGTCGGACGGATCATCCGGCCGGTCTGCTGCTGCTCCAAGGCATGCGCGATCCAGCCGGCCACGCGGGCGGTGGCGAAGGCCGGCGTGAACGCGTCGCGCGGCACGCCGCAAGCATCGAGCAGCACGGCGGCATAGATTTCCAAATTCGGCTGCAACGTCTTGCCCGGCCTATGCCGCGCCAGCGCGGCGAGCGCGCGGCGCTCGAAATCGGCGGCAAAACGCGCGCGCGATTCAGCGATGCCGAGTTCGGCCACCGCTTCCGCCAACAGATCGGCACGCGGATCGCCGTTCGGAAACGCGCGATTGCCGAAACCGGCGAGGCGCTCTCCCGCCGCCAGCTTGCGGTCGAGCCAGCCGTCGATATCGCCGCTCGCCTGCAGTTCGTCGAGCATGGTGAGCACGGTACGCGGCGCGCCGCCATGCAGCGGCCCGTCGAAGGCGCAATAGGCGGCCAGCACCGACGCCGGCAGCGACGCGCCGGTCGAGGCGACGACGCGCCCGGCAAAGGTGGACGGGCCGAGGCCGTTTTCGACCGCGACGATGAAATAGGTGTCGAGCGCCTTGACCGCGGCCGGCGTACCGGCGGCTCCCGTCATCATGCGCAGAAAATCGGCCGTGGTGCTCAACGCCGGATCGGGCGCGACCGGCGGCAGCCCCTTGCGCGTCCGCAAGATGGCCGTCACGCCGACCGCCAGCGCGCTGGCAATCTCGGCAGGAGAACTGGCGTCGGGGATCGCCGCCAGACACTGGCGCGTGGCTTCGGACGGAGTATGACCCGCGATGCCGGGCAGCCAGCGGCCGAGGCGCACGAAGGCGCGCTGCCGGCCGGCGCCGAAGTCCGCGCGGATCTGCTCGCCGGTCAGGTCGCCGCCGGCAAATCCGGACCACAGCAGCGCAACCGTGCTCTCGTAGCCGAACGAACGGACCACCTCCTCGAGCGGCTTTCCCCGCAGCCACAGGCGGGCGCGCCCGGCATCGGAATGGCTGAGCACGGTGTCCACGGCAACGACGCCATCCAGTCCGAGACCCATGCGCTCCATCCGTTACGGTTTATTGCTGCCCGGCAAATCTTGCGGGTTGCGCGACGCCGCGTCAATCGCGCGCCGAGGGACTATTGCAGGCTGCGGCGAAAATCGCTCGGCGTGCGGCCGGTGACCTTGCGGAATGTCGCCGCGAACGCGCTGCTTTCGCTAAAGCCAAGCCGGAGGCCGATCTCGGTCACCGACAGCGCCATGTTCGCGAGCATGCATTTGGCGCGCTCGATGCGCTGATGGATATGATAGCGGTGCGGCGGCATGCCGAACGATTGCCGGAAGGCGCGCGAAAAATGGAACGGGCTGAGCCGCGCCGTCTCCGCCAAGGACGCCAGCGGAACATCGTCGGCAAGATGTTCCTCGATGTAGTCGGCAACGCGTTTCTGCTGCCACGCCGCCAGCCCGCCATAGGCGACCGGCGCAGGCGCCGCGCCGCCGTTGTTGTGGCGCAACAGCTCGTGCAACAGCACGACGCTGAGCGCTTCCGAATATTGCCGCTGTCCGGGCCCGTGATTTTCCACCTGCGCCCGCAGCTTGATGGCGGTGTCCCACAGATCCTGGTCGAAAAAGAAGATCGACGGTTTGAAGTCGACATCCGCGAAATTGAGTTCCGGATCGAGCAGCGGCGCCTGCGGGTCGATGTAGAAATAAGTCACGCGCGCCAGCACGCGCGGCTTTTGCCAGCCGTGAAAGCGGCGGCCGGCCGGCACGAAAGTGAGCTTGCGGTTGAAATTGCGGGCCACCGACGTCGGCTGTCCCTCGACCGAGGTTTCGCCGTCATAGCGTTCGGCGCGCTCGGAAGCGATCAGAAGATGGTAAGGGCCCTGGAAGCCGTATTCGAACGGTTCGTGCCGGACCACCTGCACGCTGTCGGCATGCATACCGTCCCAGGCGGCAAGATGGCGGCGCGTGATTTCGGGCGGGCTGAAACTGACGATCTGCGGAGCGGCAGCTCTTTCGCCTTCATACAACATAGCGCGTCTCTCCAGTGGATGATGCTCGCCTCCGCTCTCATGGGGGTTTCCTCACGGTCGTTTCGCATTCTGCCGGCCGTTACCGGCCGCTCCGGCCCATCGCTATTAGGGAGCCGTCATTCTGCCGTCGATAGGACGCGGCGCATGACTCGCATGCGGTTCCTGGCGGCGACGCCCCCGCAACAACTTTGCGCTTCGTATCAATAACTTAAACGCGACGGCGCGCGGAACCCGGCGGCTCGATGCGGGTTCGCGCGCCATCACAAGATTGCGATTGCGAGTTGAGCGGCTTCCGGGGACGCGCCGCAATTACAATTTCGTAATTCGCTTGACGCGGCGGCTGCATCGATTGGCGCGCGCCGCATGCGATTGCGCAAGCCGGAATCATAATCAGCAAGAACGTTCAAACGCGCGCGCCGCGCGTCACCAGTTAATCGGTCGCAAGCATCGGTGGTCGATGCCTGCCACAACATGGAGACAAGTTATGAAGAAGCTGATCTTAGCGGCGGCTCTGGCGGCGGCGCTCGGTGCGCCGGCCTTTGCCCAATCCTACAATCCGGAACTCGGCACCGCCAATATCGCACCGGTCGTGTCCAGCCAGCAAGCGACGTCTGCCTACGCCCAGGCGCGGCCGGCGATCGACCGCGCGCCGCGGATGTCGCACCAAGGCGGCATCTTTGACGGCGCCCCGGCCGGCGTCGACCCTTACGCTTACCATCAGAATTTGATGGCGACCGAGGGCAACTGATTGCCAGCCCTTGCACCGGCGAAGGCCCCGAAATCGTTTCGGGGCCTTCCCGCCTACTCTCCGATGCGTTCGACAAAGCCCGGCCGCCGTGCCGGGTTTTGCCGGTCAGGCGCGCCTGTCCGCCGCGCCGAAGCGCTCACGCGCCGGCGCGATTCGGCCGCCCTCAATGCCGTCCGACAAACGCACGCACGGTGTCGAAGAAACGCTGCTCCTGCTCGATATAGACGAAGTGGCCGGCGCCGGGCAGAACCTTGAGTTCGGCTTTAGGGATGGCACCGGCGATTTCTTCCGACAGGTGCGGCGGCGTGCAGAAGTCGTCGCTGCCGCAGACGACGAGGACCGGCTGCCGGATCTCGCTGAGCCGCGCGAAAGCGTCGTGCGCCATGATCATGTCGATGCGCTGCACCGCGATCTCCGGTTCGGACGGCTGCGCGGCGGCGCGGTCGACCCAGGCCGCCACGCGCTGCGGATTTTCGCTCGCGTAGCGCGGCGAAAACAAAAACAGCGCGGCGCAGCTATAGGCCGTCTGCATGTCGCCTAAAGCAACCAGCTTGCGGCGCAACGCGAATTGGCGCTGCATGAAAGCATCGGGCCGCGCGAACGAGGACGCCATCGTGACGCTGCGCACTTGGGGCGCGTGGTCGAGCGCCATCCATTGCGCAATGGCGCCGCCGGTCGACGAACCGACAATATGGGCCGGCCCGACGTCGAGATGCGCGATCAACGCGGCCATGTCCGCCGCGTGCTGCGCGATGGTATAGCCGTCGGCCGCCCGCGTGGTCTGTCCGGTGCCGCGGTGATCCGGCAGCACGACGAAGTGCTCGGCCGCGAAACGTTCGATCTGCGGCCCCCAGCCGGCGCCGACGCCGCCGAGACCGGCGATCAGCAGCAGCGGCGGCTTGCGGCGGCCGCCGAAGGTTTCGTAATGCAGGGAAATGCTCTGCGTCTCGAGCATTGGCATGGGTTCCCCTTACGCCTTGTTCACAGTCGCATCGAAGCGCTCGCGCGCCTGCGCGATCGCCGGCCGGTTCTTGCGCGCCCAGGAGCCCAGTTCGCTCACCGGCTCGAGCAGCGAGCGGCCGAGCCGGGTCAGTTCGTAATCGACCCGCGGCGGATTGGTCGGGAACACCGTGCGCGTCACCAGCCCGTCGCGTTCGAGCCCGCGCAGCGTCAGCGTCAGCATGCGCTGCGAGATGGAGCCCAGCGCCTTGCGCAATTCGTTGAAGCGCTTGGCGCCGTCGCCGAGCGTGGTCACCACCAGCACGGTCCACTTGTCGCCGACGCGCGACAGCACCTCGCTCACCGCCCGGCAGTCCTCGGGCACATGCAGGTTACCTGGTGCGGCGTATGTGCCTCCTTGCGCTTTCGCTCTGGTCATCTATCTAGCCTTGGTAATCATTTGTTCCTAACAACCTAGGGGTTACCATGTCGAAATTCAAGCTCGGCGTCGTCGTCGGCTCAAACCGCAAAGAGTCGATCAACCTGAAACTTGCCAAGGCGCTGGCAAATCTCGGCGCCGGCGCTTTCGAGGCCAAATTCATCCAGATCGACGACCTGCCGATGTACAACCAGGACAACGAGCAGCCGGTCCCGTCACCGGTCGCCCGCTTCAAGTCCGAAGTCGAGGCCGCAGACGCCCTGTTGTTCGTCACGCCCGAACACAACCGCTCGATCCCTGCCGTGCTGAAAAATGCCATCGACTGGGGTTCACGGCCCTGGGGCAAGACCTCCTGGCCCGGCAAACCGGCCGCCATCATCGGCACTGCGGGCGGCGCCATCTCCACCGCCATCGCCCAGCAGCATTTGCGCGCGGTGCTCGGCAACCAGGGCCTCCATTTGATGGGCGGCGAAGCCTATATTCAGTTCAAGCCCGACCTCATCGACGCGCAGGGCGTGGTCACCGACGACAGTGTGCGGGGATTCCTGAAGAGCTTCATCGACCAGTTCGCCGCTTTTGCCGGCAAGTTCGCCCCCGAACGCGCAAGGCAAGCGGCCTAGACACGAAAGAGAAGGCCCATGTCCATCCGACCCGTGAAACGCATCGCGCAGTCGACGCCCACCATGGAGGGCGCCGGCGTCAAGCTGCGCCGCGCCTTCGGTTTCGGCGAAACGGCCGAGACCGATCCGTTTTTGCTGCTCGACGATTTCCGCAACGACAACCCGCAGGATTATCTCGCCGGCTTCCCCTGGCATCCGCACCGCGGCATCGAGACCATCACCTATGTCTTGAACGGCACGGTGGAGCACGGCGACAGCCTCGGCAATCGCGGCACGCTCGGCTCCGGCGACGTGCAATGGATGACCGCCGGCCGCGGCATCATGCATCAGGAGATGCCGCAGGGCGACGCGCAAGGCCGCATGCATGGCTTCCAGCTTTGGGCCAACCTGCCCTCCTCGCTGAAAATGACGGCGCCGCGCTACCAGGACGTCAAAGGCGTCGAGATCCCCGAAATCACCGACGACGACGGCACCCATGTGCGCGTCGTGTGCGGCGAGTTCTGGGGCAAAAAAGGCCCGGTCGAGGGCGTCGCCGCCGACCCGCGTTATCTCGACGTCTTCGTGCCGGCGGGAAGACGCAAGACGCTCAAGGTCGAGACCGAGCGCCATGCCTTCGCTTACGTGTTCGAAGGTTCGGGCAGTTTCGCTTACGCGTCGAAGCCGTTCGGCGTGCTGACCGAGAAACAGGTCGGCGGCGAGGAGATCCTGTTCCGCGAGCCAGTCGGCGACCGTTCGCTGGTCGTGTTCGACCGCGGCGACGAGGTCACCGTGCAGGCCGGCGAGCACGGCATCCGCTTCTTGCTGGTGTCGGGTAAGCCGATCGAGGAGCCGGTCGCCTGGTACGGGCCGATCGTGATGAACACGCAGGCCGAATTGCAACAGGCGGTCACCGAACTGCGCAACGGCACGTTCATCAAGAACTAGAGCTTGCGAGCGGCGACACGGCGGCGCGGATGCGCCGCCGGTTGTCCCCTTGCCGGCAAAGCGGCCGTCGCGCCAGGCCCGCCGGTTTGTTCGCTTTTGACCCTGGTTGTGTAAAAACGCATCTCTAGATTTGATTCTCGCGATAAGATTCTCGCGCGGCTTACGGGAGGATCGGATGAAGCGCTTCGTTGAGGCGGCGGATCGCGGGCAGAACACGCTGTTTCCTGGATGTCTGGAAGACTGGATCGGCGAGGACAATCCGGTTCGCGTCATTGACGTCTTTGTCGACGAACTCGATTTGGCGGAGCTTAGGTTTAGCGGGGTAGATCCCGAGATAACCGGCCGGCCTTCCTATCATCCGTCGGTGCTGCTGAAGCTTTACATCTACGGGTATCTCAACCGGGTCCAGTCGAGCCGCCGGCTGGAGCGTGAGGCGGGACGCAACGTTGAGGTGATGTGGCTGACGGGACGGCTCGCTCCCGACCACAAGACGATTGCCGACTTCCGCAAGGACAACGGCCGCGCGATCCGGCAGGTCTGCGCCCGGTTTGTTGCGCTCTGCCGCACCCTGGGCCTACTCACGCAAGCCAGCGTCGCGATCGACGGCAGTAAGTTCAAGGCGGTGAACAACCGCGACAAGAACTTCACGCGGGCCAAGATGGAGCGGCGCATGGCTCAGATTGAGGAGAGCGTCGCGCGTTATCTGCAGCAGCTCGATAGCGCCGACCGGCAGGAGCCGTCCGAGGCACTCAAAACCAAGACCAGCCGCCTGAAAGAGAAGATCGAGAAACTGAAGGAGCAGATGCAGCGTCTGGAGAAGCTCCGGGTGCAGATGCTCGCGGCGCCGGACCAGCAGATCTCGCTGACCGATCCCGATGCTCGCTCGATGGCGACCAGTGGCCGCGGCTCTGGCGTCGTGGGCTATAACGTCCAAGTTGCCGTCGACACCACACATCATCTGATTATCACGCATGAGGTGACCAACGTCGGGACCGACCGGTCGCAGCTCTCACCTATGGCCAAAGAGGCGAAGGCGACGCTGCAAGTAGAGAACCTCGATGCCGTCGCCGACCGCGGCTACTTCAGCAGTGCGGAGATTCTGGCGTGCGAGGAAGCGGGTATCACAGTTACGCTACCCAAGCCGATGACCTCGAACTCAAAGGCGGAAGGGCGCTTCGGTAAGCAGGACTTTCGCTACATGGCTGAAGATGATGTTTACATCTGTCCTGCCGGCGAAAGGCTCGCCTACTCCTTCACGACCGAGGACAAAGGCCTAACCCTGCGTCGGTACGCGACCGACGCCTGCCACCGCTGCGCCATCAAGCACAGCTGCACGACCGGCAAGGAGCGCCGGATCACCCGATGGGAGCATGAGCACGTTCTTGAGGCGGTGCAACGCCGGCTTGACGAGCATCCGGAGAAAATGCGCCAGCGGCGCGAGACGGTCGAGCATCCCTTCGGCACAATCAAGGCCAGGATGGGCGCAACGCACTTTCTGATGAAGACGCTGCCACGGGTAGCGGCCGAAATGGCGCTGCACGTGCTGGCCTACAACCTCACGCGCGTCATGAACATCATGGGCACCAAACCGCTCATGGCGGCGATCAGGGCATAACCGCCGGCGCGCAGTAGTCTGTCATTGCAGAACCGCCCAAGATGGCTGGAATCTTTATCAGCAGCACTTCCAGTCCGAAAAACCGTCAAATTACGAAAATGGCAATGCACGGCCACGTCGCCGAAGTCCCAAGGCGTCAATGCTTCTGCAACGGCGTTTTTACACGACCAAGACCCAAAGCAGACACGCGTCACGTGGCCCGTACAGGATCTTCCTTCAGGAGCAACGACGCGCGATCGTTTCCCGCTGGTTCTGGCTCGGCGTCGATCCCCCGCCGGCGCACTCCGAGAATCCGGCGATACCGGTGCAGCGGCCGCTCAACCGTCAAGTAGCTGGCGATCGCCGCAGCGAACGCAAAAATCAAAACGATCGGGACCGTCTGGTACCAGGGCAGCAGCTCTCTGAAGAAGACAGCCGCGGGATAATGCCACAGATAAAGGCCGTAAGAGATGATCCCGATGCCAACAAGGGGCGGCGCCGACAATACCTTGCTTACCCACGAGTTTTGTACCGAGGCTGCGATGAGCAAGCCCACGGCGGCCATCTGCGCCAGGTTCGCCAGCCACACCAAAGTCGACGGCGCCCGCCAAAAGCCGAGCGATAGGCAGACAGCGAGCGCGGCGCAAGCGAGAATGCCGACGCCGTTGGCAGTCTTTTCTGAGATTCGGCCCATTCGCGGGAGGCAGATTGCGAGAAGCGCGCCGCAAATCAGTCCGCTCAGGCGGGTGTCGGCGCGAAAATACGTCGCCGCCCAGCCCAAGCTTTCGTATTCGAATATACGCCATGCCGTCGCGAGCCAGTAGACGCCAAAGAGGCCGGCCATGCGCCAGCGCGGTTCGACGCGGGCAAGCAGCAGGACGGCGAAAGGCCAGATTAAATAGAAGTGCTCTTCGACCGAAAGCGACCACGTGTGCTGCAATACGGTCGGGTCAGACCAAAAGGCTCGCCCATAGTCGGACAGATAAAGTCCCGCCAGCGCGGCGTCGCGGATGTGCGACCACAGACCGTAATGCGGCCAGACTATCGGCGCGATCGCCAGATACGCGGCCAGCAACAACGCCAGCGCCGGCGCGAGCCGAAGCAAGCGGCGCAGATAAAATCTCGGCAGGTCGATTTGGCCCCGGGCGTCAACTTCATTGACGAGCAGTTGGGTAATCAAGAAGCCGCTTAGAACGAAGAAAACATCGACACCGAAATAACCGCCGTCGAATCCGGGAACCCAGCAATGGTCTGCGATGACCAATGTTATCGCAACCGCTCGCAATCCATCCAGTGCTGGGTTGTACCGAAGCGACATTTCCAACCCAACGCCGTATTGCCGTTGCCGTTACTGTGACCGGCAAGCGGGTGCCGGCATGGTTATGGTGTAAACGCTGCAAGCGTCCGTGCGCCGCCGAAAGCCCCCCGGGCTTGGGTACATCGGCATGCCCAGAAAACAGCAAAACTCTGAATATCTGGTTATAACCGGAAGGCGCGGCCTTCATTTATTCCTGCGATATCAAATCGCTTCGGGTTTTAACCAAATCAGATGGGCCAGCCGCCGCGCCGGCCACGTGCCTGAATAGAGCTCGCGTTTGCTGGCGCGCATGATCCCGCTTGCGGCACTTCGTGGCCATTCGCGGCATCGCAACATTTGCCGGCAAACTGAATAACGGAGGGAAAATGTGGATATCGGCGCGCGCTGGTTTGTCCGCTGAACCACGCAAAATTCCATGCTGCCCTTCGCTTCAGGCTCAGGGTCGCAATTTTATTGCGAGGATTGGTCACATTCGCTTGTTGCGTTTTACCAACGCTTTAGGAATTAGCCCAATACTGCCGCCATGACCCGAAAGATCCTCGCATTCCTTGCGGACCAGTCTGCGGCCACCGCGATCGAATATGCCATTATCGCCGGCGGTCTTTCGATTGTAATCGTCGCCGCCGTTAACGGCATTGGCACTCAACTGAATACCACGTTCACAAACGTCTCAACGCAGATCAAGTAAGCGTCAACGCGTTGTTTCCGTGCAATGAGGCCGCCCGCTCGCCGGCGGTCTTTTCAATTTCAAACCAATTCTCAATTTCAAACCAATTCTTACTTCCAGACCAAGTGCGCGATGTCTGCTTCTCTAATCGGCCGTTTGGGGTCAAGCGCTTTCAGACTATCCACCACTACAGTGTCGATGTCGCTCACGGGCTCGTGCTTCTCTCCGGAATCGGCGCCATGGCCCTTCCACTATGGGATCCGAGGACGAGGTGGAACAATCTTTTGGACGGCCTTGCCGTCAGTTGAACGGCAGGTCCAAGCAGACATGCGAACTCACCTCATCCGTCGTCCCGCGAGGGACATCTTTCCACCGTTCGGTGGAACTCGAGTGTCCTCCTGTCAATTCTATCGGATCTGATCTTGCAGGGTTGTCATGCTGCTGCCGCGGCTTGCTCCCGGGTCCAGCGGAACTCAGTGCCGTCAACCCAGATGCGGTGCATGACAACGGCCAATCGGCGCGCCAGCGCCACGATCGCCTTCTTCATCCCGCGGCGCCTGGCGATCTGCATCGCCCAGGCCTTGAGCCAGGACCATTTCTTGGAACGCATCATACTCTGAGCTGCTTCGTAGAGCATGACCCGCATCATCTCATCCCCACAGCGGGATATTTTGCCGCTCCAATCGACCTCACCCGATTGATACTTGGCACACGTCAGCCCAAACACCGCCCCAACTGACTTGGATTTGCGGAACCGAGCGGGCACGTCAACGGTGGCGCGATAGGTCAGCGACACCACGGGGCCGACGCCAGGAGTTGTCATCAAGCGCCGGCATACCTCATCGTCTCGGACGATGGCCAGCAAGCGACGGTGCAGGATGCAGAACTGCTCGCGAAGCGTCCGTCGGACAATGAGCAGTGGTTCGATCAGCGCGGCCAAGTCGGGCAAGTTTTCGACCAGCTCCCTGATGCGGGCCTCGAACCTTACCTTGCCCACCACACCTACTTTGAGACCAAAGTTGCGTAAGGTGCCGCGCAGGTCATTATCGATGGCAATCGCCTTCGACTGCAGAAGCTTGCGATGGGTCAGCAACATCCGCAGTTTCTGACTGCGTAACGTCTTCACATGCACCGGGCGATAAAGACCCACCCGCATCATCTGCGCCATGCCGCGGGCATCGTTGCGGTCGGTCTTGTTGATCTGGGCCTTCAATACCGCCCGCATGTGCCGCGTCTCAACACAGATCACTGGCAAACCCGCTTCGGCGAGAGCACTGAACAGCCATTGCGATAGCGGCCCGGCTTCCAGTCCGATCCGCTTGAAGCGGTAGGCGGGGTTTCCCAGAATCTCCAGCAGACCTTCAGGTTCGCTCGCCACCTTCACTTCCCGCACGATCCTGCCTGTGTCATCCACAATGCAGACGCTGGTCTCCTTGACCGATACGTCCAATCCAGCAAAATGGTCCATGCTGCGCTTCTCCTTCTGATGCTTGAGGCCGTCACCACGGACCTCGTTTCCACCATCAGCCTGAAGCGCAGCACCCAAAATCTTCAGCTATCCACAAGCTGGGCCGGCCGATTACCCCATCTTTTGCGGCGGTCGCCGAACGGCGCACCGCTTGCGGGAGCGGACATCGCGACGGCCCGTCGGTGAATCTGCTATGACCCGAAGCGGACTTTGCCCAACTAATACTCACACCCGCTGGCTGATGCTCGTTGTGCTGGCACGCGCATTTTTGGAATGCGCCGCGCCAAACGCCGCCTTGCCGCTATTCGCTCAAGAACATCGCGCGCGGCAATTTGTATTTCTGCTCCCACTCTTCCCAATAGACGTCGGTCGGCAGCAACGCGCTTTCGGCCAGCGTCCAGGCGCCGCCCCGCCGCCGCACCAAGGCGCCGACCAGGTCGCTGTCCTGCTCGGGATCGAAGTCCTTGGCGATGCGCGTGCGCCGGTAGTCGATGCGGTTGCCCGCCGCGTCGCGCGGATGCAGCGAGGCGAACCCCCAGTCGCCGAACACCCGGATGCGGTCGACCACGAAGATGACCCTTATGCCAAGCACGCCTTCGACCGCGGCGCGCACGGTATCGAGAATTGGCTTGCGCTCGGGCAACTCGCGTCCGATCTCAACGATCTGTTGCGCATAGGCCGGCGCCGCCAAGGCCACCGCCGCCACCGCTATCAGCCACCGCCGCCGCGAGATCATGTCCGCCCTCCAACGTCACGCAAAGGCCGCGTCTATTCGGCGATGCTTTGATCCGGCAATTGGTGCTCGTGCCAGACGGCATTGAGCACGCCGCAGCCGCAGGCAAAACCAAGGCCGAGAACCCAGGCGAAGTACCACATTGATTTTGCTCCTCAATAGTGATTGGCGGAATTGCCTTCGATCTGCTTGGACGTCACCGGTCCCTTCAGCACGCGGAACACGAAGCCGGTGTAGCTCAGCACGATCGGCAGGAAGATGAGCGTGGCGATCAGCATCACGAACAGCGTGAGCTGGCTCGAGGTCGCGTCCCACACCGTGAGCGAGGCCTGCGGCATGATGTCGGACGGCATCAGGAACGGGAACATGCTCACGCCCGCGGTCGAGATGATGCCGAGGATGCCGATGCCGCTGGCGACGAAAGCGAGCCCTGCCCGCTTGCCGGCGGTCAGCGCGAGCGTCAGCAGCGGCCCGAGAATGGCGAGCGCCGGCGCCAGCATCATCCATTTATGGACGCCGAAATTGGCGAACCATTGCCCGGGCGCTTGCGCGACCGTCTTGAGCAGCGGATTGGACGGGCCGTCGGCGACGATCGCGCTGGTGATCACAAAGCCTTTCAGCCAGAACGCCGTCCAAATCCCGGCAATGATGAACAGCGCCACCGTGACCAGCGCGCCGATCTGCACATAGGCCTTGGCGCGTTGCTTGACCGGGCCGTCCTCGGCCTTGACCGTCAGATAGACCGCGCCGTGCGTCGTCAGCATGGCGACCGACACCAGGCCGCACAGGATGCCGAAGGGATTGAGCAGCTCGAACAGCCCGCTGCCCTCGTACAGCACGCGCATGTCGCCATCGATGCGGAACGGCACGCCCTGCAGGATATTGCCGAACGCTACGCCGAACACCAGCGACGGCACGAAGCCGCCGGAAAACAGCGCGTAGTCCCAGAACGCGCGCCAGCGCGTGTCCTTGATCTTGTTGCGGAACTCGAAGCCGACCGGCCGCAATATCAAGGTCGCCAGGACCAGGAACATGGCGATGTAGAAGCCGGAGAACGAGGCCGCGTAGACCGGCGGGAACGCGGCGAAGATGGCGCCGCCGCCGGTGATCAGCCAGACCTGGTTGCCGTCCCAGACCGGACCGATGGTGTTGATGGCGACGCGCCGCTCGGTTTCGGTGCGCGCGACGAACGGCAGCAAGGTCGCGACGCCGAGATCGAAGCCGTCCATGATGGCGAAGCCGATCAGCAGCACGCCGAGGAACAGCCACCAGATCACGCGAAGGATTTCATAGTCGACGGGGATGGACATGGAATGGCTCCTTCACGCTGTCTTTGCGTTAAGCGCGGGCGCGGTATCCTGACCGAGGGCCTCGACCGGCCCCATGCGCACGTATTTCCGCATCAGGATGAAATCGACCACCGCGAGCGACGAGTAGAACAGGACGAAGCCGCACAGCGTGAACAGGATCTGCGCGGTCGACACCGAGGATGAGGCGAGGAACGTCGGCAACACGCCGTCGATCGCCCAGGGCTGGCGCCCGTATTCGGCGACGAACCAGCCGAGCTCGGCCGCCAGCCACGGCAGCGGCAGCGACCACAGGAACAGCCGCAGCAGCCATTTGCGCGAGAAGTCGAGCTTGGACGTGTAGTAGAAGGCGGCCGCGAACAGGAAGATGAAGTAGAAGCCGAGCGCGACCATGATGCGGAAGGTCCAGAACAGCGGCACCACGCCGGGCACCGTGTCGGCCGCCGCCTTGGCGATGGTGGCGTCGTCGGCTTTGCGCGGATCGGCGACGTAGCGCTTGAGCAGCAGCGCATAGCCGAGATCGCGCGCGTTCAAGCGTCAGGTCGGCGCGCGCCTTCTCGTCCTTGCGATTGGCCTTCAGCTTCTCGAGCCCGTCATAGGCGACGATGCCGTTGCGGATGCGCGTCTGCGCGCGCGCGACCAGGTCGTTGATGCCCGGCATCGGCCGGTCCAGCGACCGCGTCGCGATCAGCCCGAGCGCCCACGGAATCTTGATCTCCATCTTGTTCATTTTGTCGGCCGGATCGGGCAGCGCGAACAGCGTGAACGAAGCCGGCGCCGGCTGGGTCTTCCACATCGCCTCGATGGCGGCGAGTTTCATCTGCTGGTTTTCCGTGATGGTGTAACCGCTCTCGTCGCCGAGCACGACCACCGACAACGCCGAGGCCAATCCGAAGGCGGAGGCGACGATGATCGAGCGCTTGGCGAAGGCGTGGTGGCGGTTGTTGAGCAGGTAATAGGCGCTGATCGCCAGCATGAAGATCGCCCCGGTGACGTAGCCGGCGCTGACCGTATGCACAAACTTCGATTGCGCGGTCGGATTGAACAGCAGCTCGTAGAACGAGCTCAGTTCCATCCGCATAGTGTCGGGATTGAACTCGGCGCCGACCGGATTCTGCATCCAGCCGTTGGCGATCAAAATCCACAGCGCCGACATGCTGGAGCCGAACGCCACCAGCCAGGTCACCGCCAGGTGGCCGAGCTTGCTCATGCGGTCCCAGCCGAAGAAGAACAGGCCGACGAAGGTCGATTCCAGGAAGAACGCCATCAGGCCTTCGATCGCCAGCGGCGCGCCGAAAATGTCGCCGACGTAATGCGAGTAATAGGCCCAGTTGGTGCCGAACTGGAATTCCATGGTGATGCCGGTGGCCACCCCCATGGCGAAGTTGATGCCGAACAGCTTGCCCCAGAAGCGCGTCATGTCGCGCCAGATCTGGCGGCCGGTCATCACATAGGCGCTCTCCATGATGGCGAGCAGAAACGACAGCCCGAGCGTGAGCGGCACGAACAGGAAGTGATAAAGCGCCGTCATGGCGAACTGCAGCCGCGCCAGGCTTACCGGATCGATGTGGTCCATGATGATGTCTTCCTTTCCTTCACGGTCGCGACGTAGGGCCGAGCAAACGGCTGACGGCCGCGGCGTCGACGGCCGCGTTCTGGTCGGCAAACTGCTGATAGGCCGTCATGGCGATAACCGCGATGAGCTTGGCGGCGAGCACGACGACGATTGCGCGGGCGAGCGCGCTGCGCGGACGAAAAGCCGCGCCGATGAACGCCGCCAGCGACGACAACACAGGCCGCGGCGACATCAGTCGATCGCGTTCGGTGTTCATTTGCGTCGCCTCCTTCGGCATCCGCTTCATACGTTCATCAAATGACACGCATTTGATGGCCGGCTGCGCAACATGGGCCGCTCGATTGCGCGCGCCATGACATATATCAATGACCGCATATGTCGGCTGAGGGAATCGCGCGCGGCCGGCGCGCGCAGCATCTGCCTCCTGATTATTGTGGGCAAGGTGCGCGCTGGGCCGGTAGTGACGGTCTACCGATCAAATCATGCATATCTCGACCAGCACGGTTGCGTCAGACGCTGGCGTGACGCGTGGCGTAAGGCCGCGGTAAGATCACGCGTCCTTTGTGCGGCGGCCCTCGACGGGAATTTTCGGCGGCTTCGCCGGCTTATCGGGTCCCCACAGCTTGCTGTAATAAGTGTCGGCCAGATTGAGCGCGCCGATCGGGTTGTGCGCCAGCACGCGGTCTTTCGCCACCAGCACCGTGGTCAGTCCCGCGGCGTGCTTGAAGAACAGGCTGTCGTGGCCGACGCAGAGCCCGAGCACGACATTGAATTCGCAGCCGGCCCGCTTGAGCAGCTCGGCCTGCCCCACCGGATTGCAGATCGCCTCGAAATTGCCGGGGCGGATCTTCTCCGCGTCCTGAAGGCCGATTTCCTCCTTCGGGATGCCGCCGTGCTTGCAGGCGACCGACGCCACCTCGAAGCCGTGACTCTCGAGGATGCCGCTCAGCACCTTGGCGTGATCGACGAAGCTGATACAGGTGGCGATGCCGATCTTCTTGAAGCCCATGCGCTTGGCGAATTCGCAGATCTCCTGCACGCGCGTCCACTTGCAATAGCCCTCCGCCTCGACCACGGCGGAGACTTGCGCGACGCGGCGGATTTCGGCGTCGTCGTATTTGCCGGCCGCCTCGTCGATGCCTTCCGGGTCCACCTTGGTCGGGCAATAGCCGGGGCCGCGTTCCGCCGATTCACCCACGCGGCAGGCGCGCACGCTGTCCGGGCAATAGGCGCAAGATGGATCTTCGTACTTCATGCCGTGTCTCCGGCTGTGAGGCGCGATCGCCGCGGCCGGCCATGCCGGGGGAGTCAACGATCGTGTTGACCAGTCTGGCGGCAATACCGCGAACCTGTTTGACCTGGATCAACCTTTCCGAACCGCGGCTGCGGTGTCCGGCGCGGCCTGCACGCGTGGGTTCGCCGCCGAATTTCCGTTATCGGAGATAATGCAGACATCGCGCCGGCGGTTCGGCGCTGGGTTGTGTCTTTCGCGTTCCAGACTCCCAAGACGGCAGCGTTGCCCGCTATTTTGCGGAGCCATCACATATCGACCTTTCTATCTTGCATGCCGTCCGGCGCCTGAACGGCTCGGGCACGAATGACTCGTTGCGGACATTTCGTACTAACGCCAAAATGATTTAATAAGCAGGACCCGCGAATGGACGGTCGCAGTGAACCGGAAACAGCAAAAACACCTCTCCGAGACATGCCGATGCGGCAAGGTGAAATTGGAGGCGGTCGGCCGGCCGATTATGACCGCCTCCTGCTATTGCGCGAGTTGCCAAGAAGCCGGAAGCCGCTTCGAGCAACTGGCTTCCGCGCCACCCGTGCTCAATCCCGACGGTGGAACAGACTACGTCCTATATCGAAAGGATCGAGTGCAATGTGTGACGGGGCAGGAGCATCTTGAAGAGCACCGGCTCAAGCCTGATTCCCCGACCCGGCGGGTCATTGCCACATGTTGCAACTCGGCAATGTTCGTCGACTTTACCAAGGGACATTGGCTGACGATGTACCGGAACCGCTTTCCGGCAGGCGCTCCGCCCGTTGAAATGCGGGTCATGACACAAGACCGGCGAGACGGCATCGAGCTTGCTGATGACTTGCCGAATTATAATGGCCACTCCGGCAAGTTCATGTTGAGGCTTATCGCCGCTTGGATCGCGATGGGTTTCCGTAGGCCGGAAATCACCTTGGGAAAGACAGTCCGCAAGTCGCAATGACCGCTTGCCGTGGGCGCAACTTCGCGCCTCCATTCTTTCCGTCCGCTCCCTAGCCTAAAGTTTAAGCGAGGACCTTGCCGGGGCGCGGCCGGCGGCGAAAAAACGCGTTGCTTGACATCGATCAAGGCTTAAAGACTACTGCCGTCACAAATAAATCCTGTGCCGTCGGCATGGCGCCGGGCATTAAGAGGAGACTGGTATGAAAAGCCCAGAAGTATCTACGGCACGGATCGCCATGAAGACCATTCTTGTCGGGTCGACGGTCCTGGCGGCCTTTGTGTTGCTCGCGTCTATGGTCGCGGCCCCGCGTTCCGCGTCCGCAACGCCGGCTTATGCTGGACAGACCGGCAAGCCTTGCGGCTATTGCCACGTCAATCCGGCGGGCGGCGGTCCGCGCAATGCCGCGGGCAAGAAGTTCGAAGCAAACGGCCACAAGCTCTAAGAACCGCATTGGCTTACCCCGCTGTTGGGGATCGCAGTTTCGACACCATGAAAGCCCCGGCCCTGCGGCCGGGGTTTTCTTTTGCGCCAAGATACGTTGCGCCATGGCATCCGGCCTGCCCGGCCGGCTTTCGCCCCCGCCTGCGGCATAAGATGACGCGCCCCCGCCATGGGCTTCCGCCCGCCATCCGCATAGTGGTAGCCTAATCCGCCGGTACCAGGCAGCCACAGGCGTCCGCATTTCCCCGTTGAACGGAAAGCGGCATCGCCGATCGGGAGGGAGAACTTATGACCAGAGGACTTTCGCGCAGCGCAACCGCGCTCTTGCTCGGCGGCGTTTTCGCCGCCGCACTCACCATTCCATCGAACGCTCGCGCGGAGGATCTGCGCATCGGTTTCATCGCGCCGATGACCGGCGGCTTTGCCCAAGTCGGCAAGGACATGGTGAACGGCTTCCAGATGTATCTCGACGAGCACGGCGGCAAGCTCGGCGGCATGACGGTGAAGTTCATCGTCGAGGACAACCAGGGCAAACCTGACTCCGCCGTCACCAAGGCCAAGAAGCTCGCGCTGCAGGACAAGGTGCACATGTTCATCGGCGGCGTCCTCGCCTCGACCGGATATGCGCTGGCGCCGGTGAGTTCGGAAATGAAGACCATCTACATCGCCTCGATTCCGGCGGCCGACGATCTCACCCAGCGGCAACTCAGCAAGTATCCGTATTTCTTCCGTACCGGCTGGTCGTCGTCGCAGCCGAACCATCCGTACGGCCAGTGGGCCTGCGACCAGGGCTACAAGAAGATCGCCGCGGTCGCCGCCGATTACGCCTTCGGCTACGAGCAGGTCGGCGGCTTTCAAAAAACGTTCGAAGCCTGCGGCGGCAAAATCATCCAGAAGATATGGCCGCCGCTCGGCACCAAGGACTTCGGGCCTTACATCCCGAACATCAAGGCGGACGCCGACGCGGTGTTCTCCATGATGGTCGGCCCGATGTCGCTGCAGTTCCCCAAGCAGCTGCGCGCCTCCGGCTTCAAGAAGCCGATCATCGGCGGCGGCACCAGCTATGACGAGTTCGCGCTGCCCTTCATGGGCGACGAAGTCGTCGGCGACGTCTCCTCGCTGCAATACTCGGCGGCGCTCGAGACGCCGAAGAACGAAGCCTTCGTCAAGGCGTACCGCTCGAAGTACGGCAAGGTGCCGTCCTACTTCTCGGAGTCGAACTACACCACCGCGCAGCTTATCGACGACGTGATCAAGAAGGCGGGCGGCAAGTGGCCGGGCTCGGAGAAATTCATCGAGATGGCCTCGGCGGAGAAGATCGACGCGGTGCGCGGGCCGGTCTCTTTCGAGGATCGCAACCCGGTGCAGAACATCTACATCAAGAAGGTCGAGAAGAAGAAGATGTTCGGCTATCCGAAGGAGGAGCTCTGGAACACGGTGATCAAGACCTATCCGGCCGTCAGCCAGTACTGGACCTACGGCAAGGACGCGTTCTTGAAGCAGCCGGTCTATTCGCGCGATTATCCGCCGTGCAAGAACTGCGAATAAGACTCGCGTTAGCGGATTGATACGACATGCAAAACCCCGGCTTCACCGCCGGGGTTTTTTCGTTGGGCATTCGCCCACGGCTTCCGCCGGCAATCGCCGCAGGATAGCGTGATACCGCCGCAGCAGATCCGCAAGAAGGACGCCGGCCAACGGGGAGGACATCATGCATCGCTCATTCACGCTGCTCGTGGGCGCGTTACTGCTCGCTATTTCAGTGAGTTCGCCGGCGCAATCGGCAGAATTGCGCATCGGCTTCCTGGCGCCGCGCACCGGCATCTTCACCCAGCTCGGCACCGACATGGTCAACGGCTTCCAGATGTATCTGGACGAGCACGGCGGCAAACTCGGCGGCATGGACGTGAAGTTCATCGTCGAAGACGACCAGGGCAAGCCCGACGTCGATGTCGCCAAGGCGAAGAAGCTCATTTTGCAGGACAAGGTGGACATGCTGGTCGGCGCGGTGCTCGCCTCGTCGGCCTACGCGCTGGCGCCGGTGTCCACCGCCGAGAAGATGCTCTATATGGGCACCGTATCCACCGCCGACGATCTCGCGCAGCGGCAAGTCGCCAAATATCCGTATCTCGTGCTGCCGACCTGGGTGCCCTCGCTGCCGAACCATCCGCTCGGGCAATGGGCCTGCGACCAGGGCTACAAGAAGATCGTCGCCATCGCCGCCGATTACGCCTTTGGCTATGAGCAGCTCGGCGGCTTCCAGCAAAGCTTCGAGGACTGCGGCGGCAAGATCATCCAGAAAATCTGGGTGCCGCTCGGCACCAAGGATTTCGGGCCTTACATCCCCACCATGAAAAGCGACGCCGACGCCATCTTCACGCTGATGGTCGGCCCGATGTCGCTGCAATTTCCTAAGCAGTTGCGCGCCTCCGGCAACAAGGCGCCCATCGTCGGCGGCGGCACCAGCTACGACGAGTTCGCCCTGCCCTTCATGGGCGACGAGGTGATCGGCGACGTCTCCGCCTTGCAATACAGTGCCGCGCTCGCGACGCCGGCCAACGAGAAGTTCGTCAAGGCCTACCGCGCCAAATACGGCAAGGTGCCGTCCTATTATTCGGAGGGCAATTATTCGGCCGCGATGTGGATCGATGCGACCTTGAAGAAGACCGGCGGCAAATATCCCGGCCCCGTCGATTTCATCAAGACAATGGCGACCATCCAGATCGATGCGCCGCGCGGCCCGGTCAAGCTCGACCTCGCCACCAAAAGCCCGATCGAAAACATCTACATCAAGAAGGTCGAGAAGAAGACGATGTTCGGCTATCCGAAAGCCGAACTCTGGAACACGGTGATCAAGACATATCCGGCGGTGAGCGAGTTCTGGACCTACGACAAGGCCAAGTTCCTGGCGCAGCCGGTTTACAGCCGCGACTTCCCGCCCTGCAAATATTGCGAATAGCTCCGCGTTTTTCTGCCTTAACAAAGATGCAAAGCCCCGGCCGCAAGGCCGGGGTTTTTCGTTTTCGCGCATGACCAAATTTTCATGACGAAAATATCATCTTTGCGCGCCGCAAATCTGTTGAAACGCCACGGTTTTTTTCGCCGGCAGCCGATCACATTACGAAACATAAATTCGCACGACAGGCGGACGTAATGCGCGCGCGTTATCTCTATCGCAGCGGGTGTGCCCGCACTCCCTTTATCCAATTGGCTACGGAGATTTCGCGATGACTCAAAACAATCCACTCAATTCCGGAAAACCGAAAACCCTCACTGCGCGGCGCCTCGCTTTGCTGGCGTCCGCCGCCGGTGTTGCGGTCGCCGTTGTCGTCGGCGGTCCGGCGGCCTACCGTTCCGTCGATTTCGCGCCGGTGTCGGCCGCGCAAGCCGCCGATGCCGTCACAGCGCCCGCCGGATTTGCCGATCTGGTCGCCAAGGTGAAACCGGCCGTCATCTCGGTCCGCGTCAAGATCGAAGAGTCGGCCAATACGACCGGCATGGGTTTCAGCGAAGGCAGCAATGTCAATCCGTTCCCGCCCGGCTCGCCGATGCAGAAATTCTTCCAGCAATTCGGCTTCCAGGGCCAGCCGAACGGCATGCCGCAGGCCAAGCAGATCATCACCGGCGAAGGCTCCGGCTTCTTCATTTCGCCGGACGGCTACGCGGTGACCAATAACCACGTCGTCGATCATGCCAAAAACGTGCAGATCAAGACCGACGACGGCACGACCTACCAGGCCAAGGTGATCGGCACCGACCCGAAGACCGATCTCGCCCTCATCAAGGTCGACGCCGACAAGACCTTCCCCTATGTGCAATTCGCCCAGCACGAACCGCGCGTCGGCGATTGGGTGGTCGCGGTCGGCAATCCGTTCGGCCTGAGCAGCACCGTCACCGCGGGCATCGTCTCGGCACGCGGCCGCGACATCGGCGCCGGCCCTTACGACGACTACATCCAGATCGATGCGCCGATCAACAAGGGTAATTCCGGCGGTCCGGCCTTCAACGTCAATGGCAACGTCATCGGCGTGAACACCGCGATCTTCTCGCCGTCCGGCGGCTCGGTCGGCATCGGCTTCGACATCCCGGCGCAAACCGCCAAGACGGTCGTCGCCCAGCTCAAGGAACACGGCTTCGTCAACCGCGCCTGGCTCGGCGTGCAGATCCAGCCGGTCACCGAAGACATCGCCAACAGCCTCGGCATGAAGAAGGCCGAGGGCGCCCTGGTCGATCAGCCGCAGCCGGCGAGCCCGGCCGCCACGGCCGGCATCCAGGCCGGCGACGTAATCACCGCGGTCGACGGCAAGACGGTCAAGGGCTCGCGCGAACTGGCGCAGACCATCGGCATGATGGCGCCCGGCACATCGGTCAAGCTCACGCTGCTGCACCAAGGCGAGGTCAAGACCATGAACCTCACGCTCGGCAAAATGCCGAACGAGAAAACGGCCAAGGCCGACACCGGCAGCAACGACTCGCAGAACGGGGTGCCGCATCTCGGCCTCACGCTGGCGCCGGCAAACGATGTCGCCGGTGCTGGCGGCAAAGGCGTCGCCGTCGTCGGCGTCGATCCGGACGGGCCGGCGGCCGAACGCGGCTTCAAGTCCGGCGACGTGATCCTCGATGTCGGCGGCAAGGCCGTCGCCAATGCCGGCGATGTGCGCAAGGCGATGACGCAAGCGCGCGACACCGGCAAGCACGACGTGCTGATGCGGGTGAAAACCGCGCAGGCCACCCGCTTCATCGCGGTGCCCGTCGGGCGCGGCTGACCTTTGTTGCCGGTCGAGGAAACCGGCGGCCATCAGCAAATGCCGGTGTAAGGATCCGGTCAGATCCCGGCGGCGCTATTCCCCCGGGATCGGCGTCGCCGGGCCGGTGGCTTCCGCCGCCGCCGACGGCGTCGGACCTTTGAGCACGCGCTCTTCCATCGCGACCACGAAGGCCATGCCGAAGGCGAGCACCAGCGCGCAAGCGATGAACACGAAGCGGAAGGCGAAGGCGAGTTCGTGCGCCGAGGCCGCGCGCGCCAAGAGTTCCACCGACATGCCGGTGACGCCGCCAAGCCCGCCGAGCACGATCGCGCCCAGCACCGCCACCACCAGCGCGGAGAACAGCGAGCGGAAGAAATTGGCGGCGCCGGTGGCGACGCCCATCTGGTGCTGCGTCACCGCGTTCTGCATGCAGACGGTCGAGATCGGGAACAGCGTGCCGAGACCGGAACCGATCACCAACAGCAGCAACAGCACCAGCACCGTCGGCATCGAGGCCGGCCAGATCGACAGCGCCGCCAGCGCCAGCAACGACACCAGCAGCCCAACCAGCGGCATGCGCTTGTAGTGCACCACATGCATCATCAGCCGGCCGGTAATGGTGGACGAGGCCACGGTCGCGCCCATCAGCGGGATCAAAGCGAGGCCCGACTGGCCGGCGGAAAGGTGCAGCACCACCTCGAAATAGAGCGGCACGAAGATCGTCATGCCGACCAGCACGCCCATGTTGCAGGCGCCGGCCAGCGCCGCGCAGCGCACCACCGGATTGCCCAGCACGGCGAGCGGCAAGAACGGCTCGTGCGTCGCCACCAGCCGCCAGGCGAACAGGCCCCACAGGATCGCGGAGGTCAGCAGCAGCGCGCCGAACTGCGGCGAGATCCAGTCGAACTTGCGTCCGCCCCAGGACAGCGCCAGCAGCAGCGCCACCGCCGCCGCCATCATCAGACAGCGCGCCGAGCACGTCGAGCTGGTGCTTGCGCGGATGAAACGGCACGCGCTTGAGCACGTTCGACGTCATGCCGAGCGCGGCCAAGCCGAGCGGCAGGTTGATCCAGAAGATCAGCGACCAGTCGAGATGCTCGGTCAGGAAGCCGCCGAGCACCGGCCCGCCGACCGAAGAGGTCGCAAACACCGCGCCGATATAGCCCTGGTAGCGGCCGCGCTCGCGTGGGCAGACGATGTCGGCGATGATGGTCTGCGCCAGCGCCATCAGGCCGCCGCCGCCCAGCCCCTGCACCGCGCGGCCGAGCACCAGCACGGTCATGCTGGGCGCCATCGCGCAGATCAGCGAGCCGGCGACGAAAATGACGATGGCGGCCAGCATCAAGGCGCGCCGGCCGTGGATGTCGGACAGCTTGCCGTAAAGCGGCGTCACCGCGGTCGCGGTGAGCAGATAGGCGGTGACCACCCAGGCGAGGTCGCCGAGATTGTTGAAATGCCGGCCGATGGTCGGCAGCGCGGTCGCCACGATGGTCTGGTCGAGCGCGCCCAGAAACATCGCCAGCATGATGCCGAGCACGATCGCCCGGATCTCGGGATGCGTGAGCGGGCGCGGCGTGGAATGCGGCGTTCATCGTCCCGCTAGATGCCGCGCACCGGCCGAAAGCGCAAGCGGCTGATGCCGGCGCGGAGGTGCTATGTTCATTGCCGATGTCACATTTTGCGACGCCGGCCGTCCGGCGCATCGGAACCTTGACGAGGCTCGCCGCGCTTGCCGCCGCCCTGCTGCCTGCGGCGGCGGCAGCGGGCCGCCTGCCCAAAGGCTTTGCCTATCTGCGCGATGTCGCCCCCGGCATCGCCCAGGACATGCGCTATGCCGGTTCCGATAATTTCACCGGCCAACCTTTGCCCGGCTATGACGCCGCCGAATGCGTGCTGCGGCGCGACGTGGCGGCGGCGCTCGCCCGCGTCGCGGCGGATCTCGCGCGCGAAAACCTCGGCCTGAAGGTCTACGACTGCTACCGCCCGGCCCGCGCGGTCGAAGCTTTTGCGCGCTGGGCGCAAGAATCGAAAATGCGGACGACGACGGCGCGACCAAGCGCTTCTATCCGACGCTGGAGAAGCGCCGCCTGTTCGCCGACGGCTATATCGCCAGCCATTCGGCGCATTCGACCGGCAACGCGGTCGATCTCACGCTGGTGCAACTGCCCGCCGCGCCGGCGCCGGCCTTCGATCCGCACGCATCTTACGGCCCCTGCACGGGGCCTGCCGCAGAACGCGCGCCCGACAACTCGATCGACATGGGCACCGGCTTCGACTGCTTCGACGAGAAAAGCCACACGGCAAGCGCCGCGGTCACGCCGGCGCAGCAGCGCTGGCGCGCCAGGCTCGTCGCCGCCATGCGCAAGCGCGGCTTCCACAATTATTTCCGCGAATGGTGGCACTTCAGCTACGGCACGCGCGGCAAGGCTTACGACCTCCCCATCGAGCCGCGTCCCTAGCGCACCAGCAACTGGTGCCAGCGCTCGGTGGCGATCTCGACCGCCCGCACCAGCGCCTGCGCGGCGCCGGTCGCCGTCGCGCAAGCCCGGCTGGCCGGCCTTGGCGCGCGCAGGCGCGATAACGGTTCAGCTCGCCCAGCGAACCTGGTTCCGGGAGCGTCTCGTTGGCGCGCAGGCGACGCCTGTCGTTACTTGCTTTCGGTCGTGCCATAGCAAATGTATATCCCAATATTGGGATACAAACAGAAGAGTTGGCGCTGTGAACGCTCCCCCTTATTTTCCGCTGCTTGGCGCTTCCCCTCGCCCCCTTCGGCCACTTCCCCGGCCAACTGACGATGAAATCCTCCAGCCGCTCGTCCGGCACGTCCTTCTCGCTCGCCGCCACGCGCCCGCGCACCGAGACGCCGGCTTCGTGCACCGTCTCCGGGTCGCCCGAGACCAGCGGGTGCCACCAGTAAAGGTCGCGCCCCTCCGCCACCAGGCGATAGCCGCAGGTCGGCGGCAGCCAGGAAAGCCTGCGCACGTTGCGCGGGGTCAGCCGCACGCAGTCCTTCACCTTGGCCTGGCGGTGGGCGTAGTCGGTGCAGCGGCAGGTCTCGCCGTCCAAAAGCCTGCAGCCGACGTCGGTGAACACCGTCTGGTTGGTGTCCTCGTCGATCAGCTTGTTCAGGCAGCAGCGCCCGCAGCCGTCGCACAGGCTCTCCCATTCGCGCTGGCTCATCTCGCCCAGGCGCTTGGTGCGCCAGAACGGGGCCGCGGGGGCTTTTGGGTCGGGCATTACGGGTTCCTTCCGGCGGCCTTGTAGCCACTCAAGGCGATTCCGTCATGGTTCCCGTCATTCAAGGGCGCGAGCCGCTATGGCGAGCGAACCCGGAATGACGATATATGGCCGCAATTGGCGCCCATCTTGCCGTGTATTGACCGCGGCGGCGCCCTTGGCCCTTATCGCGCCAATCGGTTAAATTGGCCGCCGGCGGCGATCGCCTCAAGCCCGAACCCAGCGAGAAGCCTTGCGCGACCTTTTTCCGGCCGATTGGAAGCCCAAAATCAAGAAGCTGCTGCTCGGCTTCGACGCCCGCGTCGATTCCGGCCTGTTCAGCGGTTTCACCCGGCTGCGCGACACCTACGAGAGCTTCTCCACCTTCATGGACCGCTTCCACGCCGCCGGCTGGAAGCGCTGGCTCAACGAGCTCACCTCGGAGGCCGCCACCATCGGCACCGCCGGCGCGGTGCTGCTGCTGGCGCTCGCCGTCCCCGCCTTCCGCGAGACCTCGGACAGCGACTGGCTGAAGAAGTCGGAACTGGCGGTGACCTTCCTCGACCGCTACGGCAACGAGGTCGGCACGCGCGGCATTCGGCACAACAATTCGATCCCGCTCGACCAGTTCCCCGACAATCTGATCAAAGCCGTGCTCGCCACCGAGGATCGCCGCTTCTACGAGCATTTCGGCATCGATATCGCCGGCACCGCGCGCGCTTTCGTCACCAACGCCAAGGCCGGCGGCGTGGTGCAAGGCGGATCATCTTTGACGCAGCAGCTCGCCAAGAACTTGTTTTTGAACAACGAACGCACGCTCGAGCGCAAGATCAAGGAAGCCTTCCTGGCCATGTGGCTGGAAGCGCGCCTGACCAAGAACGAGATCCTCAAGCTTTATTTGGACCGCGCCTACATGGGCGGCGGCGCTTTCGGCGTCGACGCCGCCGCGCAATATTATTTCAACAAATCGGCGCGCGACGTGAACCTCTCGGAGGCGGCGATGCTGGCCGGCCTGTTCAAGGCGCCGTCGAAGTTCTCGCCCAACGTCAACCTGCCGGCGGCGCGCGCGCGCGCCAACGTCGTGCTCGACAACCTGGTCGACGCCGGCTTCATGACCGAGGGTCAGGTGTTCGGCGCCCGCCGCAACCCCGCCACCCCCGTCGACCGCCGCGACGATCGCGCGCCGAACTACTATCTAGATTGGGCATTCGACCAGATGAAGCAGTTGGTCGACACCTTCCCGAAATCGATGACCGAGCGCGTCTTTGTGGTGCGCACCGCCCTCGACGTCAATCTTCAGCATGCGGCGGATAATGCCGTCGAGAATTCGCTGCGCCAATACGGCCAGGAATATCATGCCGGCCAGGCCGCGGCCGTGCTCATGGATGTCGACGGCTCGGTGCGCGCCATGGTGGGCGGGCGCGACTACGGCGCCAGTCAGTTCAACCGCGCCACCGACGCGATGCGCCAACCGGGTTCCTCGTTCAAGCCCTACGTTTATTCCACCGCGCTCGAGCACGGCATGAAGCCGACCTCGATTGTCGTCGACGCGCCGATCTGCATCGGCAATTGGTGCCCGCACAATTACGGCCGGGGTTATGGCGGCTCGATGACGCTGATCACCGCGCTTACCCATTCAATCAACACCATTGCCGTGCGCCTGTCGGTCGTGGTCGGCGACGGCAATGCCAAGCTCGGCCGCGCGCGCATCATCAAGACGGCGCACGACATGGGCATCACCACGCCGTTGCCTGACACGCCGTCGCTGCCGATCGGCGCCGACGCGGTGAAGCTGATCGACCACGTCGGCGCTTATGCCACCTTCCCCAATCTCGGCATGAAAATGACCCCGCATGCCATCCTCGAGGTGCGCACCGGCGACGGCAAGTTGGTGTGGCGCTTCGATCGCGACGGTCCGAAGCCAAAGCGGGTGCTGCCAGACCACGTGGCCGCCGACATGATCAAGATGATGAACAGCGTGGTCGAGAACGGCACCGGTCGGCGCGCTCGCCTCGACGGTATTGCTGCTGCCGGCAAAACTGGCACGACCAACGCTTATCGCGACGCCTGGTTCATGGGCTACACCGGCAATTTCGTCTGCGGCGTCTGGTTCGGCAATGACGACTACACCTCGACCAACCGCATGACCGGCGGCGCTCTTCCGGCAATGACCTGGCACAACATCATGGAATATGCGCATCAGGGCATTGAGATCAAACAACTTCCCGGAGTTCCGGTGCCGGCGGTGCGGCCGGAGCCGGCCGTTGCCGAAGTCAAGTCGAAGACCGGCGCGCCGCCGCCGCGGCCGACCGTGCTCACCAAGCGGGGAGCCGACATCCTCGTTCGTGTCGAGCGGATGATGGATGATGCCAACCGCGCCATGGGGCCATTGCCTCCCACCGTTTCCACAGACAAGAAGAAGCAGGCCGAAGCCCAGCAAAAAGGCGACGCTCTCGCGTCGGCCTTGGAGGGGCATGCGTTCGGCAGCCGGAACTGATTAGCCGGTCGCCAGCGGCCGGCGTAGTCTCCCATTCGCAAATCAACGTCCCCTCACCGCCAGCGGAACGATCGTGCGGCTTCTTCTCGGATCGCTGTTTGCCCTCATTGTGGCCGCCGCCGTCGGCCTCGGCGCGACGTATCTCGCACTCACCCGCGGCGCCGCTTTTAGCCCACTGACCATCGGCAGTTGGACGGCTTGGCCGAAGACCGGCACCGTAGAGGCCGACCCTTACGCGCGGGCATCGATTGCGCGCTCCGGCCGATTGCCGACCGCGCTCGGTGATGGCGTCGCGTTTACCGCCGCAGCCGACGACAACAGCCGCCCGCTCGATGGGCGATGCGATGTTGTGCTCGCCGGCGTTACTCCGGCGGCGCGCTTCTGGACGCTGACGCTCTACGACCGCGACGGCGAACTGGTGGCCAATTCGGTCAAACGTTACGGATTCACCAGCCAGGAAATCGTGCGCCACGCCGACGGCAGTTTCGAGATCGTCATGGCTCCGCGCGCAAATCCCGGCAATTGGCTGCCGACCGGCGGCGTCGAACGCTACATCCTCGTGCTGCGCCTTTACGATACGGCGGTTGGCGTCGCGACTAAAGCCGGCCGCGAAGTTCCGATGCCGACCTTAAACGTCAGGAGTTGCCCATGATCCGCTGGGTGCTTTTGGCTTTAGCCGGCGCCTTGCTGGGCGGAATCGTGCATCTGGCGACGATCATCATCCTGCCGCGCACCGCCACGCAGGACGCCTACGCGCGGCTCACCCGCATCGCCCCGGTCGATAGCGTCGTGGCACTGCCGGCGCCGACCCCGGAATCCGCGCCCATGCCATACATGGACCCGGCCTTCGCCAGCGCCGTCTGCCGCTACGATCTTTCACTGGGACCGCTGAAGCTCGTCGTTCCGGTGAGCACCGCTTACACCTCGGTCTCATTCTATACGCGCTACGATGTGGCCTATTACGCCATCAACGACCGCGCCGCCGGCCGGCGTGTGATCGAGCTCGAACTGATGACGCCCGAACAGCACAGCCAGATGCCGGAAGACGAGGACATCACCGCCGCCGACCGCCTGATCGTGGAATCGCCGACGCTTACCGGTCTGATCTCGATCCGCGCGCTGGCGCCGGAACCGGGTTTGATGCCGAAGGCGCAAGGCGAGATCGCCGCGGCCAAATGCACGCTGGAACGCGAGCCGAAAGCGCAACGATAATCAGCGAGCCGCAGCCAGGTTTTGCTCGCGCACCCATGTCGGCGCCGGGGCACGGTAGCGCGCGATCAAAGCTTGCAGTTGATTGATATTCCGTTCGACGTCGGCCGCCTGCGGCGATGGCGTCGTGATAACGAGGCGCTCAAGCGCAAACCGGTAAGACAATTCACGCTGAAGCAGTTTTTCACGCGTCAACGCGACGATGGCCGCATTCTCGCGTATGCGCAGGCCGGCATTCTTGCGCTCTGAGGGCGAGACATCCGCGAAGTGGGTCAGGGTCTTCTTCCGCTTCAGATCGATCTCGAGCACGCGCGTGGCGGTTTCGAAGAACTGCGGCAGCCGCGTGGTGTCGTTGCGCACATCGTCCATCAGACGCGCATAGCGCACCGACGGCGAGCGCTCGTGCGGCGACAAAAAGCTCGCAACGTCGTGGCGCACCTCGTCCAACTGCGGCGAATAGCGCGCCAGTGGCGAAGGGCCATCTCCCGAAAGCAGCCACTTCGCGTAAGCGGTGCGGTCGAACGCCGGCCCGCGCGTCGGCCGGTAGAGACCGTATTCGCCCGCGACGGAATACCATTGTTGCCGATCGTAGGGTGGATCGATCAGCGGGTAAGCGAGATCGCGCAGTGCGCGTTCGTCGTCGGTCAATTCGAAGCTTGAAGCCTTGCGCCCTGCACTGGCATAGGGCCCGATCCAATCATGCATGCCGTCGCTAACAAGTGTGGAGCGGACCTCACCGAAATCGGTGTTAGGGGTGCCGCATCCGCCGAGCAGCAACAAAGCCGCAAACGCCATAGTGGTCCGGCGCCAAATGAGCACCCGCATCACCGGCGGCGGCGGTTTTCGCATCGATCGCTCGAAGCCGTTTAAGGTTCAACGCGCAATGCGGCGACGACGGCGGCGGCCCGGTGTGTTGCCGGTATCCGGTTCGAGGCCGTTGGACCCGCCCGGATCGCGCTCGACCCGGATCACCGGAAGAATGATGACGGTCGCGGGCTCCGTACTGGCGTCGATATATCTACCGCCGCGCACGTGGCCCGTTTCGTCGGGAAATTGAATAACTTCGCCCATTGCAACCCCCTTGCCGCCGCGGCGAGAAGCCTTGTTCGGAACCGCCGGGTCGGCGTCTTTTGACAATTAAAGGGGTCGCAAGGTTAACGGTCCGCTAACGCGCCCTGACTAATGTGAGCGATAGGAGCTCAGTACATCGTATAGTCATGGTGAAATTCGCGTACCCCCCACTCGATAGTCTGGTCGATCTGGCATGCCGGGACGGCGTCGACATCCGCCCGACGCTGCTGCGCGTCCTCACCGACCTTTACGTACAGAAGCCGGTCCACAGCGCCGAAGAAGAAACCCAATACGTCGAGCTCGCGCTGGGCCTCATCAAGGCCGTCGATGCGACGACCCTTGCCGTGGTGGCGGACAGGCTGGCGGCCTATCCGGCCGCTCCGGCGGCGATCCTCGGCAGGCTTGCCATTCCCTCCTCGCGGCCGGCCGCGCCAGCGCCCGCTCAGACCGCGGCCAAGCCCGCCGCCGTAGACAATCTTCTGGAAATATTCTTTGCGGCCAAATCCGAAGAACGCCGGCTGATTTTGACGAATCTCGAAGTAACGGCCGAAGCCGTGCCGCAGCGGCAAGCACCAGCCTCAAGCGAAGTGATCCGCCGTCTGGAAAGCGCGGCGCTGCGGCGCAACCCCGGCGAATTCAGCCGCATGCTCGAACGCGCGCTAGGCGTCAGCCGGGCGCTGGCCGAGCGCATCGCGCACGACCCCTCCGGCGAGCCGATCGTGGTCGCCGCGCGCGCCCTCGGCATGTCTGCCGCCGTACTCCACCGAATTCTACTGTTCTTCAATCCGGCGATTGGCCAATCGGTCGAGCGAGTCTATGACCTCGCCAACCTCTACGACGAACTCTCGCCGGCCGTTGGCGAGCGCATGATCACGATTTGGCGCCGGGCCAGCGACCGGCCGCGGCCCGCGCATGAGCCGGCGCATTGGGACGATGAGCGTCGCGATGCCCGTTCGCTGTCGACCCCAGCACGCTATCGCTCGGATCGCGGCCGCATTGGACAGCCCACTCAGGTCAAGACCAGCGGCAAATAGCGGGTGCTAATCCACCACGTTGTCGTCTAGGAAATTTCGCCCGGCGCGATCCTCGACTTCGACAATCCACACGTCGGGATCGAAGCGGATCTCACGCGTCAGGCGGGCCTCGATATCGGCTTCCGGCACCGGCTTGCCGGCGCCGAGTACCGCGGTGAAATTGCGCTCGGCCGGCTTCGCCTCGTCAAAGGTGGATTGCGCCGCCGGCCCATACAACGTGGCGGTGCCGTCGAGTCGGCTGACCTTGATGAAAACCGCGCCGGCTTCTTCGGCGCCGCGCCGGCGCACCGCCGCGAAGGCGCCTTCGACGCCGCAACGGCGCAGATAGGCCGCCACCCAGATGCCGGATTTCAATCGCATGACCTTCAGTACCACGAGGCCTTGAAGGCCCGCTATTTATTCCAGCGGACGCCCGGTCATGGCGGAGAGTTCGCGCACGAGCGGATCGGAGATCTGGCCGGTCACCGGCAGGCGGCGATCGCGTTCGAATTTCTCGATCGCGTCTTTCGTCTCCGGATCGTAGACGCCGGTCGGTTTGATCTGCCCGTAACCGAAATCGGCCAGCGCGCGCTGGATCGCGAGCACCTGTTTGGTCGGCGCGATCAGTTCGGCGATCGGATCGTTGTGCGCCGGCGCTGCGACGCGGCCGTTCGGCGCCGTGGCGTTGGACGTAACGATCGCGCGCAGCATGCCTTCGCTCGCATCCGCGTTGATCTTCAGCCCGGCTGACTGGACGAAGTCGCGCGCCGCCGCATCGGTCTTGGCACCCCAGATGCCGTCGACGGCCCCGTCGTAGAAACCCTTATGGCTCAACTCGCGCTGGATATCGCTGATGATTTGCACCTGGCTGCGGGCGACCGCGGCCGGCGCGGCCGCCGGCGCCGCCACACGCGGACGCGGCAAGACCACCGGCGCAGGCTGCGCTAGCGGCGGCCGCGTCGCGAAGATGGGGGCCGGATGCGGACCGCGCTGGAGGTAGAGCGCATTAATGAAGATCGCAAAGACCGCCACCGTCGCCATCAGGATGCCGACGAATTCACGCGGGTGACGGCTGATCGCAGCGGCCAGCCTGCCGGCGCCGCCATCAACCTCCCGCATCTGCTCGCGCCGGCTGCGGCTACGCACTTTTCTTCGCCTGAATGTTGGCGGCCGCGGCAAATTCGCGGACGCGCTCGGTGACTAGCTTGATCGGTTCAACGGCGGGCCGAACGCCTTCGCGATCGATCGGCAAACGCACCGTCACCTGCGTTCCAGCGCCAAGCCGGCTGCGGATATCCATATCGCCGCCGTGCAGGCGGACCAGGCCTTTGACGATCGACAGGCCGAGGCCGGTGCCGTCATGACGCCGGTCGTAGGACGCCCGCGCCTGGAAGAACGCTTCGCCCAGCCGCGGCAAATCGGCCTCGCCGATGCCGATGCCGGTGTCCTCGACGGCGACCACAAGCCGCGGACCGTCGCAAATCGCGCTCACGCTGACGCGGCCGCCGCGCGGCGTAAACTTGATCGCATTGGAGACGAGGTTGATCATGATTTGATTGAACGCCCGCCGGTCGGCCAGGATTTCGGGCAGGTCGGCGGCGATGCGGGTTTTAAGCTCGACGCCTGCCTCTTGCGCCTTGAGCACCAGGATATCGCAACAGCTTCGGATTGCCTGCGCCGGCGCGAGCGGTTCCGGGGTGAGCTCGAAATTGCCGCTCTCCATCTTCGACATGTCGAGAATGCCGTTGACGACCGACAACAAGTGACGGCCGGAGTCGTTAATCAGCTTGGCGTATTCGCGCTCGCGCGCCGCATCGAGCTCGATCGAGTCGTTGCTCAGCATGTCGGAGAAGCCGATGATGGCGTTGAGCGGCGTACGCAGCTCATGGCTCATGGTGGCGAGGAAGCGGCTTTTCGCATTGTTGATGCGCTCCGACTCCTTGCGTGCGATTTCGAGCGCGCGTTCATGCACCTTGCGCTCGGTGACGTCGCGCAGCACCGCGACGACTTCGCGCCCGCTGAGATCCGCGGTTTTGCAGGCGGGATCGAGCAACCGGCAGCGCATTTCGACCCACGCAAAATGGCTGCCATGGGGCTCAGCGTCGGTGCTGCGGCGGATGCGGAATTCGACCGAGCGGTCCTCGCCGAGCGCGGCCGCATCGGCCAGCGCGGTCAGATAGGCCGGCCGGTCGGCCACATGCACGCGGTCGAACAGGCCATGACCGGCAAGCTCGCCCGCACGCACGCCGAACAGCGGTTCGGCCGCTGGCGAAACGAACTGCACGGCGCCGTTCTTCCCATGCCGAGTAATGACGTCGGTCATGTTGCGCGCCAGCAGGCGATAACGCTCCTCCTCGGCATTGAGCAGCCCGGCGCTGGTGCGTGTGAGCTGCTCGGCGCCAAGCGCCAGACCGGTGGCATAGAGCGCGGCGGAGATGATGCCGAGCGCCGCCAGCGCGCCATGCTCGCCTGCTAACGTGACGGGCGGCGGCTGCAAGCCGAGCGCACTGAGGCAGAGCAATAATCCGGCGGCGGCGAGCGCAAAGCTCGAGGCCAGCGTCACGACCCGGCGCGAGGCGGAGAGCGCGGCTTCCAGCGGCACGACGACTAGCCAGATCGCCGCGAATGAACCGATGCCGCCGGTGCACCAGGCCACCACCACCACCAGGCCGGTGAGCGACAGCGAGGACATCACGTGCGCGCTTTCGTAGCGGCCGGTGCGCGAGAGGAAATAGGCGATCAGGATTGGCGCCACCAGCCAGCCGAAAACGCCGAGCTCAAGCGCGTTCGGCACGCCGCGAAAGGCGATATAGACCGGGAAGCTGGCGAGCGCGGCGAAACTGCCGAGCAGGCGCGGCGCAATGAAGGCGCGGTGGCGCGCCGCCATCAGCGCATCCTGCTGCGCCGACGGGTGCACCAGCGCGTCCACATAGTTCCACACTGGCGTGAGGAAGCTCACGATTCCTGTCTCACGTCTTGTACGAACAGACGCGCCCCTTTTTTTCGTGTGGGAATCGTAGCGAGAGCCGCTTAAGCGAACACTAAAGCGGGGCCGAAGCGGAGGCCGTTACCGCCTCTTTGCCGCATTACAGGCCGGGCCTACGATCCAATCGCCCGTCATGGTGAAATTTCTGTTGCCGCGCGGCGCCACAATTCGCCGCCACACGAAAGGTTACCGATCCGGTAACTATGCGCGATCGAGCCGATCGGCGCCATGCTGCAGGTACCGCGCGGCGACGCTTAAAATTTTAATCGAATTCGACTCTGTCAAATTTGACGAAAATTCGCGTCGTATTCGCGTCTATTTTGGCCAAAAACCTCGCTTCAATGCCAACGGCGGCTTCAAGCCTGTCTGCTACGGTTTATTTTAAAGGCGGCGGAACAGCCGTCGGGGAAAGTGGGTAGGGTCATGTTCTTTCTTCTGCGAATGGCATTCTGGCTGGGCGTCGTTTGCGTGCTGCTGCCGAGCGGTACGAAAACGGCTTCGCCCGACGCCAATATCGATGCCAAACAGGCGGTGACTCTGGCGAGCGCCGCCGTGTCCGACGTGCGCGGCTTCTGCGATCGGCAGCCCGATGCCTGTGCGGTCGGCGGCAAGGTCGCGGTCGCGCTTGGCCACAAAGCGGAAGCCGGCGCGCGCACGATCTACGAATTCATCACCGCCACGCTGAGCGAAAAATCGGCGCCGGCCGAAAAACCCGGCGCCAAGGTGGTCGACGTCTCCGCGCCCGGCCGAGGGACGCTGACGGCGACCGACCTGCAGCCGGTCTGGCATGCGCCGGTTCCGCTGCCACCGCGGCGCGAGGCGCATAGCGGCCGGCCAGCCGTTTAGGCACTCCGTTTATCGGTATTTTTCGCGGGCAAATTGCGCCCGCCCACGATCTTTTTTGGCCATCGTTGCGACCTAGCCTATATATTGACGGCATGACCGCCATTGATGAAATCGTTGAGAATTTCACGCTGCTCGATCAGTGGGACGACCGCTATCGCTACGTCATCGAGCTCGGCCGCATGCTGCCGCCGATGCCGGAAGGCGCCCATACCGAGGCCAACAAAGTGCGCGGCTGCGCCAGCCAGGTCTGGCTGCTCACCCATGTGAAGCCGGACGGCGCCGCGGGACCGAGCCTCAGCTTCGACGGCGACAGCGACGCCCATATCGTGCGCGGCCTGATCGCCATCGTCATTGCGCTCTACTCGGGCAAGACGGCGCGCGAGATCCTGGACATCGATGCATTGAACCTGTTCGACCGCATCGGTTTGCGCGAGGGCCTCACGCCGCAACGCTCGAATGGCCTGCGCTCGATGATCGAGCGCATCCGCGCCGAAGCCAAGGCAGCGCTGGCGCCGGCCTGACGAGAGAGCCGCCCGCCGAAGCGCGACAGCAATTGGCGGGACACCCGCATCACGAGAAAATCGCCTGCCGGCCGGCTTATCCCTGTCGTTTAAGTGTCATCAGAGCCCAATACTAAGCCCTGATGATTCATTCGATTCTCCTCGCCGGCTCCGTATGAATTTGCTGATTCCCATCGGCAGCGCCGCGTTCTGTATTGCGGCAATTGCACATATCACTAGCATCGTTCTGGCGATTTCACGATTTCACCGGCGCGATAAACGGGCTGTTGATGATGCGGTGAGCGTGAGCATCCTAAGGCCCGTCTGCGGCATCGACAATTTCGTTGAGGAGACACTGCGATCGACGTTTCATCTCGATTATCCGCATTACGAGATCGTGTTCTGCGCTGCCGACGGCAAGGACCCAGTCATCCCTCTCGTGCAGCGGTTGATTGCGGCACATCCGGATATCGAAGCCCGGCTTTTGATCGGGAATACGGCGGTCAGCGCCAACCCGAAACTCAACAATCTCGTAAAAGGCTGGCATGCGGCCCGTTACAATTGGGTTCTCATGGCCGACAGCAACGTGCTGATGCCGAAGGATCACCTGCAGCGCATGCTTTCGGTTTGGCGCCCCGATACCGGTCTCGTCTGCTCGCCTCCGATCGGGAGTTCACCGCAAGGCGTGTGGGCTGAACTCGAGTGCGCGTTTCTCAATACGTATCAAGCGCGCTGGCAATATTTCGCCGACGGTATTGGGCTGGGCTTTGCGCAGGGCAAAGCAATGCTTTGGCGGCGGGATCTGCTTGACTCGGCTGGCGGCATCGAGGCGCTCGGCAACGAAATCGCCGAAGACGCGGCGGCGACGAAGATCATCCGGGCGCTCGGTCTGCGCGTACGCCTCGTCGCCCCTCCGTTCGTGCAGCCGCTCGGTCATCGCAGCCTGGCCGACATTTGGCGCCGCCAAGTCCGTTGGGCGCGGCTGCGGCGCATCACATTCAAGCTGTTTTTTATTCCGGAATTGTTCGTCGGAATTGTCCCGCCATTGGCTGTGGCAGCCGCGCTCGCTGCCGCGGCAGGCTGGCCGATGCTCGGCACGCTCGTGCCGTTTGTGGCTACGTGGTATGCGGCTGAAGCGTTGCTGGCCTATTGCGCAGGTTGGCAATTTTCGCTTTGGTCAATCCCGGTTTGGATGTTGCGCGACGCGCTTTGTCCCGTGTTATGGGTCGCGGCTTGGGTCGGCAATGAATTCGAATGGCGCGGCAATGCGATGAGTGTCGCGATCAATATGTTAGAGCCTGAACAAGCCTTGAAACAATGACCGCCGATATCCCTGCATTTCGTGCTCGCCGACGGTGGCGCGCATGCCGCAACCCGGCATAATCGGACCAATCGGGCGACGTTGACTAAGAACGGCATGAAATCGAAGCTGCTCGATCGCCTCATCTTTGTCGCGACGGTCGCCATTTTTTGCGCCGCCATCGCCGTCCTCTTTCATCAATTTGCCAGCGTCAGTCCGCGCGAAGCGCTCGCGTCTCTCGCAGCCTTGCCAGCGCGCCAAATCTTGGCGGCCACTGGGCTTACGGCGACAAGCTACTTGCTCTTAACCGGTTATGACTTTTTAGCTTTGCACTACGTGCAGCGCAGCTTGCGATTTCGCGACGTATTGTTCGCCTCGTTCTCGGCCTTCGCGTTCAGCAACAATATCGGATTTCAGCTCTTGTCGGGTGGCTCAACGCGCTATCGCATTTATTCGAGCTTCGGACTCGGCGCTGTCGAGATCGGGGAGATCGTGGCTTTTTGTACCTTCACCTACGCGCTTGGCGTCATCACCGTCGGCGGCATGCTGGCCCTCATTGAACCGGCTGCGGTCGCCACGCTGCTCAACGTCTCGCAAACAATGATTTCTGCCGCCGGTGCCGCCTTGGTCGCCACCAGTGCCGCCTATCTCGCCGTTGCCGCCATGTGGCACAGACCGATCGCGATTGGCCGCTTTCAATTGCGACCCCCTTCCCTCGCTTTAGCCGCCGCACAAGTTGCACTGGCATCCGTTGATGCGATGCTGGCGGGGACGGTGATGTATGTATTGCTACCGGCCGACTTGGACCTCACCTACCAGTTCTATCTCGGCATCTATGTGATCGCCGCAACGATGTCGGTGTTGAGTCTCGTGCCTGGCGGATTCGGCGTGTTCGAGGCCGTGACCACCTTGATGACGGCGCCGCCCTCGAAGGCCGCGGCGCTGGCCGCGTTTTTTGCTTACCGCATGATCTACTTCATCGTCCCGCTAACGATCGCGATCGTGTGGTTTGCACTGCATGAATCACGTCGCATGCGTATGAGTTCACGCGCTAGCCCCCACCGACACTGAACCCCGCGCCCTCCGCCAGCCACGTGCGGATCGCCGCATGAGCCGGCCCCCTTACCTGCGCCGCATAACCGTAATGGCGCGCCAACCGGTCGAGCGCGAGCTGCAGCACGACTTTGGCGGAGCGCGAAGGCCAGGCGCGTTCGCGTTCGATATCTTCGAGACCTTTGAGGAAACAGCAGACATCGAGCAGCAGCCCGCCAAATTCAGGACCTGCCGCATCGAGCGCCTGATGTATACGCTGGCGCGCAGCGATCATCGTCTCGGTGAAGCCCGCAGCGCGCTCGCCGCCGGCGCCGCGGCGGCCCGACGATATCGGGCTCGCCCAGTTCGACGTCGTGCGCGGCATTAGGTGGGCGCGCGTGAAATCGGCGCGCAGCCGTTCGCCGGCCTGAAATTGATGCGGCTCGATCAAGGCGCGGCCATTGCGTCCGCGCCGGCGCGCCAGCCAGGCGAGAGGACTTTCGGATTCATCCACGGTGACGTTGGCGCGGCCGTGTTCGGTCGCGATCTGCCGTTCCGCCAATTCGAGGTGCTGGCCGCGAAAGCTATCGATCGCCGGCTCGGGCGGCTCCGACATATGGCGCGCGGACTTTCCGGCGCTGCCGCTCATGGCCGCACCTGCGGGCGAGCAAGGATGCCGCGCGCGAGATCGCCGCAGAGGCCCTCGAGCGTGTACAGCATACAGTCGATTGCCGGATCGTCGCGCCGTTCTTCGACCAAGGCGCAAGCATAGGCGGCGGTGGTGCGGTCACGCCGGAACAACCGGCCGATTTCGCTGTAGCGCAGGCCGAGCGCGACGTGGGCGAGATACATGGCGCATTGCCGCGCAAAGGCGACGGCCGGCGCGCGGCGCGACGGCGCCCGCAACTCATCCACCGGCACGGCGAAGACAGCTGCCGTGGCCGATTCCATCAGCCAGCAGATGCGCGCGGTGTCGTCGTTGAATGGCGGCCGGCGTAGCCGGCGGCGCGGTTTGTTGAGAGCTTGGACTAGAGTCATTCACCATCTCCTCGACTAGGATTATTTCCCCAATTATGGACTTGACTCCACAAGCTACTTAGGCTAGTGTTTCCTCAACAAATCGAGGAAATCGGCCATGTCTAACGCCTTCACAGCCCCCCATTTTCAGACCCCAGAATTGGCCCGTGAGTGGCTAGAAAAGACCCGCTGGCCGGAAGGGCCGGTTTGCTCGCATTGCGGCACCATTAACCACGCCTACAAGACCAAGAAGGCAGGCTGGTATCGGTGTGCCGAAAAGGAATGCCGAAAGGACTTCACGGTCACGACTGGGACCGTCATGGAGCGCAGCCATATCCCGCTCAACAAGTGGCTGATGGGCTTCTACATGATGTCCGCCAGCAAGAAGGGCGTTTCGGCGCATCAGCTCCACCGCGCGCTGGCCGTCGATTACAAATCGGCTTGGTTCATGTGCCATCGCATCCGCGAAGCCATGCGCGACGATGACGAGCCAGGAATGGCCCGCTGGGCGGGGAAGGCAAAATCGTCGAGGCCGACGAAACCTATTTCGGCCGAGTCAGGAAGCCAACGCGTCGCACTAAGACCGCCAACGGCCGCCCTTTCACCAAGGGTGGCCGCCAGGCCCGTCAAACAAGCGCGCCATCGTTTCGCTAGTCGAGCGCGGCGGCGACGTCCGATCATTCCATCTGGCGATTGCCGATGGCAAACCGTGACGCGCATCGTGCTCGAAAACATCGAAGCGCGAGCCGCGGCTGCACACCGATGAAAGCCGCCTTTATATTTGTGCTGGTGCTCATTTCGCCTCGCACGAAACCGTCACGCACTCGCAAGGCGAATATGCTCGCGGCGATGTGCATACAAACACGATTGAAGGTACATTTTCGATCTTCAAACGCGGCATGAAGGGCGTCTATCAGCACTGCAAGGAAAAGCACCTGCATCGCTATCTCGCGGAATTTGATTTCCGTTACAATCACCGCGTCGCGCTCGGATGCAGCGACATTGACCGCACCATTGCCGCCGTGAAGGGCGTGGAAGGCAAGCGCCTGACATACCGGCAACCTCACTAGCCGGATTTCAAATATCAGGCGCGGCGCTTTCTGCGCTGGCGCAAGAAGCAGCGGTACAATCCACGACAGCTTGAACTACCGTTTAAGTGACGGGGATGGGCAATGCGGCCCATCCCCGCCGTCGCTATCCTAGTAGCTGCCAAGCCGAACTAGGAGCGAAACCATGTCAGACCGCGAAAATCTATTTCGAGAAAAGTTTCCGACATTCACCGATGTGGAAGCAGCTAAACTCTTTTATGAGTATGGCGAGATAGTCAGCGTGGCTAATCGGGAAGGCCCGCTTCCTGGTACTTATCTTGTGTCGTTCGCGTCAGAGAAGGGTCTGAAAGCTGGTCCTCTTGTCCTAAATTCTGTTGTTGCTTCCGCGTTGTGCAAATTTCTTCTTGATGCTGGCGTGAAGCCAAAATTGCCGCCCTCAACTTAGGAAACGGCACGGCATTAAATTCTTTCTGGTGGTTTTCCAACCATTCCCAAAATTCTGGGGAAATATCGTTAGCCATTGGTCAAGCGCCTCCGTTGCGCGTATAAGAGTTGCGCGCAGCGGTGCGCTTCAGAATTTTAGTCGGCTCGGATGCCAGTCTGGGCCGATTGCTATTTTAGCGGTAAAATACTTTAATTGCCATACCATTTCGAGGATGGTGAGTGTGCGTTATTCAACAATAATAGGAATTGCATTCGTTGCCGCAACAAGCGGCGCTAACGCACAACAGCAGTCAACGACTTTCAATATTGCGTATGATGTTCCCACAAAATTCAATTCGCCGGTGATAAGCGGGCAAACAAATCTTCCGGACGGAACTAGACTTTTAATCTCAATTCAAAGAGCTTCGCCCTGCGCGCCAGACTGTCGATTAGCTCAATCAGAAGCGTTTGTTGCAAACGGTCACTTTCAAAGTGAAAAATTCGGAATCGGGTCTGGCCTCTTTGATATGTCCATAACAACAGGAAGTATCAATTTTCAGCCGCCACAAGTCCGCACATTCCTGCGTTTTTATCGAAGCAAATTGACGGGCCCCTATGTGGTGCCGCAATCGCTATCGGAACCCTTAGGACCAAGAATCGAATATCGATCGCAAATTGTCCTCGGAAATAATTAAGCCGCCCTACGCTTTGTTTTCCGCCGTTTCTTCGATTGCGACGGCATCCCTTTCGGCCCCATACTCTTGAGCGGCTTGGGGCGGGTATTCAGCGCGCGCCGGACCAGCTTTTCAAAGCGTTGCTGCGTCTCGGCTTCGCTATATTGATCATCGGCGTCAATTTGTGGGTGGCGTGCCATGGCTAGTAAGGACTCCCCAATTCAAGAGATCGCGCAAGAACTTTCAGCCTCCGATGTTGCTGAACATTTTCAACTTTATGCCATTGAGCTAGGCGCCTTCGTTTACGGATGGAACCAGCTCCATGACAATCTAGCAAATTTATTCTGGGCTGTCGTTGGTGGTAATGATGGCAGCGTGCCGCTCGCAATTTGGCATTCCCTAACAAGCGATAGAACTCAACGTCAGATTTTAAGCGCAGCCGCATCGGCAAAATATCGCAGAAAATTTGGGAAGCCGGAGGACAAGCAAAAGAACAAAAAAGTAGCCGACAGAATCGAATGGCTATTAGCCGAAACAGACACTCTATCAATTCGACGCAACATGGTAATTCATGCCCCATATTGGTTCCTGAAAGGCGCAAAGAAACTCGTTCCCAACGCATTTCAAGGAAGCCCACTAGCGCGCGGCCTTCAAAACCGAGACTTGCTGCAGGAATTTCAGTGGTGCCGCGAAACGGCTACCGTGCTTTCTGATTTTTGTTCCCGTCTAGCTGTGTCGCTACGGATCGAATCCGAGCAGCCTCCATGGCCCGATATACCGAAGCTGCCAAATCGGGGGCAGAAAAAAATCCCCCAATTACATCGCCGGGACAACCCACCTGGTGGGCAATAATTGTTTCAGCCGCCGCGATCATCTCAGGCGTGATTTCGACTTTCTTAGGATTATGGTCCGTTTTGGGCCTATCAGTCATAGCCGCACCAAATAGCTAGTAAAATAAGGCTTTTCGCTACCCTGTCAGGGATTGCTACCCCTAGCGGCATGTGGAGTCAAGTCCATAATTGGGATTATTTCCCTATATC
>CAVVNY010000006.1:0-171007 GCA_963749625.1 uncultured Alphaproteobacteria bacterium
GCGCCAGATCGCCCAGCAGGCTCGCCGCCACCGACAATTTCGACAGCGTCAGCCCCGAGCCGGCAATCTCATGGATCGCGGCGCGGATGCGCTCGACTTCCATCTGGCGCGGCTTGACCCATTCCTGCACGGCGCCGGCGCCGGCCAATCCTGCACCAGACCTGCCATTGCCGACCATGGCGGCGGTCAGCCGCCGTTCCGCGTCACCGATCGAATCGAGCGCGCGGTCAAGCGCCAGACGATCGAAATAATCCGACACCACGATGCCCGGCACCGCACCGATGACGCGGTCGAGCTGGAAGAACGCCTCGGTCGCGAAATAGGTCGCGGTCACCTCGCCGACCGGCTTCTTCTCCTGGTCCGCCACCAGCACGATATCGGGCGCGGCCTTCAGCTCGCTAAGGCTGGCGATGCGGCGCGCGAGCGCATCGGGCACGCCGGCCCGGACGAGTTCCGCCACCCGCGCATCGCGCGCGGCCATGGCCTGCTTCGACAGCGCGCCATCGAGGGCGGCGGCCACTTGCGCGATGCCCTCGCGGTAATGCCCGATAATCGTCTCTAAGCCTTGTTTGAGATCGGCATTGCGCAGGAACCAGACCAGCCGGTCGAGCAACAAATCCTGCACGGCGGCATAAAGCGCAAGCTGGGTCTGGCCCGACACCTTGTTGTCGAGCGCGTCGATCTCGCTGTTGAGCGCGATCAGTTCGTAGCTGTTGCGCACGGCGGCGAAAGCGGCTGCGATAGCCGCGGCGGAAGCGCCGGTTTGGTCGGCAATGCGCACGATCAGCGTGGCGCCGCCGCGGTTGATCATCGAGTTGGTGAGTTGCGTGGCGATGATCTCGCGCCTAAGCCGATGCGCCTGCAGCGCGTCGTCGTAGCGTTCCGACATTTCCTTGGGGAAATAGCGCTCCAGCTCGCGCCCGAGATAGGGATCGTCCGGCACTGCGCTGTCGAGTAGCTCGCTGTAGAGCGAGAGCTTGGCATAGGCCAAGAGAACCGCCAGCTCGGGCCGCGTCAGCGCCAAATTGCGCTTGCGCCGCTCGGCGATCGCCATTTCGTCGGGCAGGAATTCCACCGTGCGGTCGAGTTGCCCATGCATTTCCAGCGTTTGCATCAGTCTTTGCTGGAATCCGAGGTCCTCCTGTCCGCGCCGCTGCGCCAAGGAAAGCGCCAGCGTCTGCTGGTAGTTGTTGCGCAATACCAGGCGCGCAACCTCGTCGGTCATTTCGGCGAGCAGCGCATTGCGCCCTTCCAGCGTCAGCGCGCCGGCGCGCAGCGGCCGGCTGAGCGCGATCTTGATGTTGACCTCGACGTCGGAGGTGTTGACGCCGGCGGAGTTGTCGATGGCGTCGGTGTTGAGGCGGATGCCGGCCAGCGCCGCTTCGATGCGGCCGCGCTGGGTCATCCCTAAGTTCGCGCCCTCGCCGATCACCTTGACGCGCAACTCGCCGCCGGTGACGCGGATGGCGTCATTGGCGCGGTCGCCGGCCGCCTCGTCGCTTTCGCTCGACGCGCGAATGTATGTGCCGATGCCGCCGAAGAACAGCAGATCGACTTGCGCCTTCAGGATAGCCTTCATCAGTTCCTGCGGCGTCACACTCTCGCCCACGCCGAACAGCTTCTGTGCCGTGGCGCTGAGCCGTATTTCCTTCGACGCACGCGGATAGACGCCGCCACCTGCCGAGATCAGCTTCTTGTCGTAGTCTTGCCAGCTCGAGCGCGGTAGATCGAACAGCCGCTTGCGCTCGGCGAAGGCTTTGGCCGGATCGGGATCTGGATCGATGAAAATGTCGCGGTGATCGAACGCCGCCAGCAGCCGCATGGTGTTTTCGCGCAGCATGCCGTTGCCGAACACGTCGCCCGACATGTCGCCGACGCCGACGCAGGTGAAAGGCGTCTCGTGGATGTTCACGTCGATCTCGCGGAAGTGGCGCTTCACCGATTCCCAGGCGCCGCGCGCGGTGATGCCCATGGTCTTGTGGTCGTAGCCGGCTGAGCCGCCGGAGGCGAAGGCATCGCCCAGCCAATAATCGTGCTCGATCGAAATTGCGTTGGCAATGTCGGAGAAGGTCGCGGTGCCCTTGTCGGCGGCGACCACCAGATAGGGATCGTCGCCCTCGTGCCGCACCACGCGGTCGGGCGGGATGATGCTGCCGTCGTGATGGATATTGTCGGTGATGTCGAGCAGCGTCGAGATGAACAGCTTGTAGGTGGCGATGCCTTCGTCCTGCACCACGTCGCGCGCCGCGCCTTTCGGCATCAGCTTGGGCACAAAGCCGCCCTTGGAGCCGACCGGCACGATCACAGCGTTCTTCACCTGCTGCGCTTTCACCAGCCCGAGGACCTCGGTGCGGAAATCCTGCGGCCGGTCGGACCAGCGGATGCCGCCGCGCGCCACCTTGCCGAAACGCATGTGCACGCCTTCGACGCGCGGCGAATAAACGAAAATCTCGTAGAGCGGCCGCGGCAGCGGCATATCGGTGATCTTGCGGCTTTCGAACTTGACCGCGATCAGCGCCCTGGGATTACCGGCCTTGTCGGTCTGATAGAAATTGGTGCGGATCGCCGACTGCACCGCGTTGACGAAACGGCGCAGGATACGGTCTTCGTCCAGGCTTTCGACCTTCTGCAGCTTCTCCTCGATGCGCGCGGCGATCTCTTTCTGCTTGGCGTCGCGCCCTTGCGCGGCGTCAGGCCGCGGATCGAAGCGGGCGTGGAACAGTTCGACGACATCGCCGGCGACCGCGAAATGCTTGGTCAGCGTCGCCCACATGTAATCCTGCGAATAGGGCACGCGCACCTGGCGCAGGAAGCGCGACAGCGTGCGGATCAGCGCCACGTCGCGCCAGGCCAGACCGCCGGCAAAGCGTCAGCGCGTTGTAGCCGTCGTTCTCGGCTTGCCCGCGCATCACCATCAGGAAGGCGGCTTCCAGCCGCGCCTTGCCGGCTTCGAGGTCGATCATGCCGCCGTCGCGGCGCTCCAGCAGCATGTCGTGGAACCAGGCATCGTGGGCGCCGTCGCCCTTCGGCGCGATGTGGTAGGTGCGCTCGTCCACCACCCGGAAACCCATGTTTTCCAGAACCGGAACGCGTTCCGACAGCGGCAGCGGACGGGCCAGACTCCAGACTTTGAGGCCGACCGCGCGCTGCTCTTCCTCCAGCCGGTGATGGAAATCGACGCCCAGCGGCCGCTCTTCGCTCAACGATTCGACAACGCGGATATCGCCGGCCGCCACCGTCGGCGCATAGGCTTCCTGGAAGCCGATGGAAAACGCATCGCGGTAGCGGTCGAACAACGCGCGCGCCTTGTCGGGCGAATTGACCAGGGCGAGCGCATCGCTCAATCCGTCGCTCCACGAGCGAACGATTGCCGCCGACCTCGCGCTCCAGCGTGGCGCTGTCGATCGCGGGCGCGGCGCCGCCGGAGCGGCCGATGATGAAGTGCACGCGCACCAGCGGGCCTTCCGGGAAGAACGGATAGAACGCCGAAACGCGCCCGATGAAGGCGCGGCTGAGATAATCGCCGATCTTCACGCGGATGTCGCTGTCGTAGCGATCGCGCGGCACGTAAACCAGCACCGACACGAAGCGGTCGAAGCGGTCGCGCCGCGCCAGCACGCGCACGCGCGGCCGCTCGTCGAGCTGCAGGATGGCGAGCGCAAAATGAAACAGCGAGTCGTCGTCGATCTGGAACAGTTCGTCGCGCGGAAAATGCTCCAGCACGTTGGTCAGCGCCTTGCCGGAATGGCTGTTGGCGTCGAAGCCGGCGCGCTGCTCGACGCCGGCGATCTTGCGGCGCAGATAGGGAATGCTGTGCGCGGTGCGGGTATAGGCGGTGGAGGTGAACAGCCCGACGATGCGCTGCTCGCCCACCAGATTGCCGGCGGCGTCGAAGCGCTTGATGCCGATATAGTCGAGATAGACGCGCCGGTGCACGCGCGCGTGGATATTGGCCTTGGCGATGATCAGCAGCCGCGGTTCCTTGAGGAACGCCATGATTTCCGGCGTGTATTCGAGCAATTCATTGCCGCGCTTGAGCACGCGCAATTCGGGCGAGCGCATGATGCCGAGCGCATTGTCGAAATCGGCCTGCAACGCATTGCCGTCGAAGGTGTAATTGCGCACGCCGAGGAAGGTGAAATTGTCGGCCAACAGCCATTGCAGAAACTGGATCGCCTCGGCGATTTCGTCGACCGGCAGCGGCGGCGGATTGGTCTTGAGATCGGCGACGATGCTGTTGGCGCGCTCGAGCATGGCGCGCCAGTCCTGCACCGCCAGCCGCACTTCGCCGAGCACACCTGCGAGCGCGCGCACGATATCGGCGCGCGCGGCCTCGTCGGCGACCGGCTCGAGATGGATATGGATGAAGCTCTCGCGCGCGTTGCCGGCGGCGTCGGCAGCGCCCAGCGCCAGAAGCTTGGCGCCGTCGCGCTGCACGCCGAACACCGGATGCGCCACCAGTTGCACGGCGAGGCGGCGTTCGGCGAGTTCGCTCATCACCGAATCGACCAGGAACGGCATGTCGTCGTTGACGATCTCGATCACCGAAATCGACTTGCGCGCGCCCGAATCTTTCAGCGTCACGGTTTCGCAGCGGATCTTCGGCGCGCCCGGCGGACGGTCTTCGAGAAAATCGAACGCCCGCTCGGCCAGCGCGGCGAGATCGGCGGCCGCGTAACACAGCACATCCTCGGGCACCACGCGGCCGTAGAGCTGCGCGACAAAAGAGGCCGGCATGTCGGCGCGGCGCGCGCCAAGTTCGGCGCCAGCCCGTGCGATCAAAGCGCGGGCGGCGTTTTCGTGCTCGCTGGCGGGAAATTCATCGGCCATGGCGCCGGACGCAGGTTGAGAGAATCGGTCGAGCATGGTGGGGAGTCTTCACGTTCCAGGGCGGGCCGTCGAGAGCAACCCACTATATGGTGACGCGACCGTGACGGACCGCAAAAACCCCGCAACGCCGCCATAAGGCACTGACACAAAAGGACGAATTTGGTCCGAGCCCTCGTATCGCGGGCTTGCGGAACACTGTAATCTTAAGACCGGGTGAGGACAGCAAGGGGCGCGGGCAATGAACAAGGCCAACAAGTCAGTCAAAACCGCCAATAAGGCGGCGAGCGCGAAGCCCGCCAGCAAGCCGGCCTTGGCAAAACCGGTCCCGCTCAAGGCGGTAGCGCCGGCCGCCGACGACGCGCCAATCATCGCACTCAATTTGCCGATGGCGAAGCTTACTCCCGCCATGGCCGCCTATTTTAAAAAGTGTCAGGAAAAACTCGGCTTCATCCCGAACGTGCTGGCCGCCTACGCCTTCGATATGGTGAAGCTCGAAACCTTCGTCGCCATGTACAACGATTTGATGCTGGGCGAGAGCGGCCTATCCAAGCTTGAGCGCGAGATGATCGCGGTCGCGGTGTCGTCGCAGAACCGCTGCTACTACTGTCTCACCGCCCACGGCGCCGCCGTGCGGCAATATTCGCGCGATCCGCTGCTCGGCGAGCAGATCGTGATGAATTATCGCGCCGCGCGCATCAGCAAGCGGCAGCGCGCCATGCTCGACTTCGCGGTCAAGCTCACCGCCTCGCCGGCAAGCGTGGAGGACGGCGACCGCGAGCGGCTGCGCCGCGCCGGTTTTTCCGATCGCGACATTTGGGATATTTCGGCGGTGACCGGTTTCTTCAACATGTCGAACCGCGTCGCCTCCGCCACCGACATGCGGCCGAACACGGTCTATCACGGACAGGCGCGCTGATATCGAAGCTGTTAGGCGCGGCCTTGCGCCGAGGCCCGGCCGCTCACTAGCTATGACGACGCCGAACAAGTCGGGAACCGGGACCACCTTAAACACATGAAGCGTCGCGCTTTTATCGCCACGTTTTTTGCCGCGCTTTTGGTTGGCGCCATGGCTTCGGCGCAGGACTATACGTCCAGGCGTCTTCAGGTCATTCCGCCGGCGGCGGCGATCCTCGCCCATAACGGCATGGTGGTGGCGCAGGAGAGCCGCGCCGCCCGCATCGGCGTCGAGATTCTCGACCGCGGCGGCAACGCGGTGGACGCGGCGGTGGCGGTCGGATTCGCGCTCGCGGTCACCTATCCACGCGCCGGCAATCTCGGCGGCGGCGGCTTCATGGTGATCCATCTCGCCAAAAATCGTAACTTGGACAACCGCGACGTTGCGATCGACTACCGCGAGACCGCGCCGGCAGCGGCCGCGCCGGACATGTTCCTCGATGCGAAAGGCAATCCCGATCCGAAAAAATCGCGCGAAAGCGGGCTTAGCGTCGGCGTGCCGGGCACCGTGGCGGGCCTGGCGCTGGCGCGGGAGAAATACGGCTCCGGCAGATTTTCGCTCGCCGAGCTGATGGCGCCGGCGATCGATCTCGCGCAAAACGGCATTCGGGTGGAAGACGACACTGCCGACTCGCTGCCCCAGGCGCGCGAAAAACTGGCGCGCTGGCCGTCCTCAGCGGGCATTTTCCTCAATGGCGGCGAGCCGCTGCAGGAAGGCAGCCGGCTGATCCAGTTCGATCTCGCCGACACGCTGCGCGCGATCGCGCAAGAAGGGCCGCGCGCCTTTTACCAGGGCGGCATCGCCGGCGAAATCACCGACGCGGTCGTCAAGGCCGGCGGCATCATGACTGTGGACGATCTGAGAAATTATCGCGCGCTGGAGCGTCCGGTCGTGCACGGCACGTATCGCGGCTACGACATCGTTTCCATGCCGCCGCCCTCCTCCGGCGGCGTCGCTTTGATCGAGATGCTCAACATCCTGGAAGGCTACGACCTCGGCAAACTCGGCCGCGCGCAGTCGCTGCACTTCATGATCGAGGCGATGAAGCGCGCCTATGCCGACCGCGCCGTGTTCATGGGCGATCCCGACACGGTGAAGATGCCGATTGCCGGCCTGCTTTCGAAAAAATACGCCGAACGCTTGCGCGCCGGCATCGGCAACAAGGCAACGCCCGCGGCCGATATCAAGCCCGGCAAGCCCGCCGACGACGAGGGCAAGAACACCACGCATTTTTCCATCATCGATCGCGACGGCAATGCGGTGTCGAATACCTACACGCTGAATTTTTCCTACGGCCTCGGCCTGGTCGCCGGCGGCACCGGCGTGCTGCTCAACAACGAGCTCGACGACTTCACGTCAAAGCCCGGCACCGCCAACGCCTACGGGCTGGTCGGCTTCAACGCCAATCTGCCCGGGCCGAACAAGCGGCCGCTGTCGTCGATGACGCCGACCATCGTTTTGAAAGACGGCAAGCCGTTCCTGGTCACCGGCTCGCCCGGCGGCAGCCGCATCATCACCGCGGTGCTGCAAGTCATCAGCAACGTGATCGACTTTCATATGCCAATCGACAAGGCGGTGAGCGCGCCGCGGCTGCATAACCAGTGGGAACCGGACCAGACTTATGTCGAGCTGGGCTTTGCGCCGAACGTGCTCGATGCACTCAAAGCGCGCGGCCACAAAATCGTGCCGACCGAGCCGCACACCTCGGCCAATTCGATCATGGTGATCCCGAAGACCGAGTTCACGCCGCAGGGCTATGTCGGCGCCGCCGACACCCGCACCCGCGGCGCGCTCGCGGCGGGATATTGACGTCTTCGCTGTAGGGACGAACTCCGGGAATTCTTAACTGTCATCACGGGCTTGTCCGGTGATCCCGCTTGATGGCAACGTGCGTCCCTAAGCGAATGGCCGGGACGAGCCCGGCCATGACAAAAAGTGCCAAGAGGAATCAAGAAAAAATTGGAGCGGGCGAAGGGATTCGAACCCTCGACCCCGACCTTGGCAAGGTCGTGCTCTACCCCTGAGCTACACCCGCATCCGTTAGACATATTTGGCCGGGAGCACTATCCCGGCCGCCAAGCCCGTTCCTATAGCCAAAAGATTGACTACTTTGCAACAACGGCGAGACTAGGCCGTTAATCCCGATTAACGCGGGGCTTGCGGTGCCGTTTCGGCGCTTCCACCTTGCGTTCCCGGCCATACCAGTCGGGGTTTTGTTCGCAAAAGCCGCGGTTGCCGCCCCGGATTTCCGGCAGACACGCCTCAAACGTCCGAAACTGGCAATTCCTCACCACGGAATGATCGAATACCACCGCCGAGCACCAGGGCTCGTTCCCATAGGCCTTGACCGGGCGCAGGTCGAAAGCCATGGCGGCCATGAAAACCGCTAAAGCCAGCATATAGCGCATCGAATTCGACCTCTCTTTCCCGCGTGAACCTAACACTGCTCCCGGTTAAATTGGTGCCGCAATGCCGATGACGCCAGACCAGCTTTTTGCATATCTCGACAACCTCGGCATCGCCCATGCAACGGTGAAACACCCGCCGCTGTTCACGGTCGAACAGTCGCGTGCCTTGCGCGGGCAAATTCCCGGCGGCCACACCAAGAACCTGTTCCTGCGCGACAAGAAATACGAGCTTTACCTGGTGGTGGCGCTGGAAGACGCCGATATCGACCTCAAAGGTCTGCACCGGCAACTGGGCGCCACCGGACGCTTCTCGTTCGGTTCATCCGACCTGCTGCGCGAGGTGTGGGGGGTCGAGCCCGGCGCGGTGACCCCGTTCGGCGCCGTCAACGACGCGCTGAACCGCGTCACCGTGGTGCTCGATGCCGCCATGATGGAACACGCGACGCTCAATTATCATCCGCTGGTCAACACCATGACCACGTCGATCCAGCGCGACGATCTGGTGAGGTTTCTGGACGCAGCCGGGCATAGTCCCCGCATCGAGCGGGTATCCGGCCGCGCGCCGGACGCTCCCTGACCCGATTGCATTCATACGCCGGATGACCCATCTAATCGGGAAATGGAACCGGGATTTCGCGGCCTGATGGGCCGAAAAGGCGAGGAAATATGCTGCAAAACGGCGGAGGATTGACGGCCCAGGCCGACGGCGCGGTTATCGAGACGACCACGCAAGGCTTCATGAAGGACGTGATCGAGGAATCCAAGCGCCAGCCGGTGCTGGTGGATTTCTGGGCGCCCTGGTGCGGGCCCTGCAAGCAGCTCACGCCGATCCTGGAAAAAGCGGTGAAGTCGGCCAAGGGCAAGGTCAAGCTTGCCAAGATGGACATCGACAAGCATCCGGAAATTCCCGGCCAGATGGGCATCCAGTCGATCCCGGCAGTGATCGCCTTCGTCAACGGCCAACCGGCCGACGGTTTCATGGGCGCACTGCCGGAAAGCCAGGTAATCGCGTTCCTGGAACGGCTGACCAAGGGCAAGATCGGCGCCGAAGAAAAAGATCTGATGAAGACCGCCGACGAGGCGCTCGCCGCCGGCAACGCCGCCGAGGCGGCCAATCTTTACGGCCAATTGCTCACGCAGGACGGCGGCAATGTCGCGGCGCTCGCCGGGCTTGCGCGCTGCTATGTTGAGACCGGCGCGCTCGAGCAAGCCAAACAGACGCTCGCCATGGTGCCGGAGGTCAAGCGCAACGACACGGCGGTCGCCGCCGCGCGCGCGGCGCTCGAGCTCGCCGAGCAAGCAAAGTCGGCCGGCCCGATCGACGAACTGGAAAGGAAAGTCGCCGCCGATCCGCTCGACCATCAGGCGCGCTTCGATCTTGCCATTGCGCTCAATGCCAAGGGCAAGCGCACCGAGGCCGCCGAGCATCTGCTCGCCATCGTCAAGCGCGACCGCAAATGGAACGAAGATGGCGCGCGCAAACAGCTCGTGCAGTTTTTCGAGGCCTGGGGCGCGACCGACCCGGCCACCGTGGAAGGCCGCAAGCGGCTGTCGTCGATTTTGTTTTCGTGACTCAGAGTGTCATCGTCCGCGCAGGCGGACGATCCAGTACTCACTGCGGTGCGTACTCGTTGACGTCAGTGACTACTGGATGTCCCGCATTCGCGGGGCATGACAGTGGTGGTGCGGAGCTAGCGCCATGCCGATGAACGCCGAATACCGCGGACCGATCGATCTGCCCGGAGTGATCCCGGTATTCCCGCTGCCGGGCGCGCTGCTGCTGCCGCGCGGCCAGATGCCGCTCAATATTTTCGAGCCGCGCTATCTCGCCATGATCGACGACGCCTTGCGCGACGGCCACCGGCTGATCGGCATGATCCAGCCCGATGCCGCGCATGCCGGGCCCGCCGATAAGCCGGTGCTGTTCAAGGTCGGCTGCGTCGGCCGCATCACCCAGCTCGCCGAGAGCGGCGACGGCCGCTATCTCCTCGAGCTCACGGGCGTCGCGCGTTTCCGCGTCGAGCAGGAATTGCCGGTCAAGACGGACTACCGGCAATGCCGCGTCACTTACGCGCCATTCGCCGACGATTTCATCCCGCGCAAGGGCGAGGACTACGTCGACCGCGCAGCAGTGCTCGATGCGTTGCGCGCCTTCATGAAAGCCAACAAATTGCAGGCCGATTGGGAGGGCATCGACAAGGCGCCGAACGAGGCGCTGGTCAATGCGCTGTCGATGATGTCGCCCTACGGCCCGCCGGAAAAGCAGGCACTGCTGGAGGCGCCTGACCTGAAGACCCGCGCAGAACTGCTGGTCGCCATTACCGAGATCGAACTCGCCAAGAAGAACACCGAGGGCGAGTCGCAGCTGCAGTAGCTTTTCCTTGTCGTCCCCGCGCAAGCGGGGACCCATATTCCGCAGCCCCTAGATCGTGCACGGAGTATGGGTCCCGGGGCTCGCTCACGCTCGCCCGGGACGACAATTGAAAGCGCCATGCTATAGTTGCTGAAACTCGCCGGGAGCGTACCCATGCCCACCACCCCGTCCACCGAACAGACGTCTGGCAGCGTCGATCCGAAGCTGCTGGAAATCCTGGTCTGCCCGTTGACCAAAACGACGCTCGAATACGACGCCGTCAAGCAGGAACTGATCTCGCGCAAGGCCAAGCTCGCCTATCCGATCCGCGACGGCATTCCGATCATGCTGCCGGAAGAAGCGCGCAAGCTGGACTAGTGCAGGCCACGAAAAAAACGACTGGGAAGGAAACTGTCATGATCAAAATCTGGGGGCGCAATACCTCATCCAACGTGCAGAAGGCGATGTGGGCGGTGGGCGAGCTCGGGCTCGAGCATACGCGCATCGACGTCGGCGGCGCCTTCGGCAAGAACAAGGAGCCGGCTTATCTCGCGATGAATCCGAACGGATTGGTGCCGACGCTGGAGGAAGAGGACGGCTTTCTGTTGTGGGAATCCAATTCCATTGTGCGCTATCTCGCCGGCAAGCACGACAAGAACAACATCCTCGAGCCGAAAGATCCCAAGCAGCGCGCGCTCGCCAGCCAGTGGATGGATTGGCAATTGTCGGTGGTCGGCCCGGCAATCACGCCGGCGTTCTGGGGCCTGATCCGCACGCCGCCGGAAAAGCGCGACGCGGCGGCGATCAAGTCTTCACAGGAGAAGACCGTCGCCGCGATGTTGATGCTCGAGGCGCAGCTCGGCAAGACCGCCTACGTCGCCGGCCCAGCGTTCTCCTACGGCGATATTCCGGTCGGCGTCATGGCCTACCGCTACCGTCAACTGGTGCCCGACCGGCCGGCGACGCCGAACCTCGAGCGTTGGTTTGACGCGATCTCCAAGCGCAAGCCGTTCCAGGATCACGTCGGCAGTATTCCGCTGTCGTGAATTCTTATCCCTCCCCTCAAAGGGGAGGGCTTGACCCCTACAACACCTCGCCCCTGAGCAGCTTGGGCACGTCGCCGGTGAAGCCCGCCGCCTCGCGGATGAAGGCGCGCTTGAGCGCCGGAATACGCTCGACCACGCCGAGGCCGAGGTCGCGCGCGAGGCGCAGCACGTCGGAGCTGTTGGAGAACAGCCGGTTCAATCCATCGGTGGCGACGCCCATGGTCATGGTGTCGAAGCGGCGCCAGCGCTGATAGCGCTCGAGCACGTCCGCGCCGCCGATATCGAGCCCGAGCCGCGCGGCGTCGGCCACCGCCTCCGCCAAAGCCGCCACGTCGCGCAGGCCCATATTGAGGCCCTGGCCGGCGATCGGATGGATGATATGCGCGGCGTCACCGACCAGCGCGAGGCGCTCGGCGATGAACGTGCGCGCCGTGAACAGCCCGAGCGGAAAGGCGCGGCGCGGCCCCACCACCGCGATGTCGCCGAGATGCAGGCCAAAGCGCTTCTCCAGCTCGCTATGAAATTCCTCGTCGGGCAGCGCGATCATGCGTTCGGCTTCGCGCGTGGTTTCGGTCCACACGATCGACGCGCGCTTTCCGGTCAGCGGCAAAATCGCGAATGGTCCGGCGGGCAGGAAATGTTCTTCGGCGCGGCCGTTATGCTCGCGTTCGTGCGCCACCGTGGTGACAATGGCCGACTGATCGTAGTTCCAGCCATGCGTGGCGATGCCGGCCTGTTCGCGGATCTTTGAACGCGCGCCGTCGGCGCCGGCCAGCAGCCGCGCCGAGATCGTCTCGCCGCCGGCGAGCACGACGTCGATCGCGTTATCCGTATAGGCGAAACCGCTGACCGCGTCGGCGCGCAGTTCGACGCCGAGCTCTTTCGCCTTGGCGACCAGCGCGTCGATCAGCTGCCGGTTCTCGATCATGTGCGCGAAGGGTTCGCCTTCCTCCACCTCACCGCCAAAGGTTAGGAAGGTCGGCCGCACCGCGTCGTCCAGCTTGGAATTGGTCACCACCATGTCGAGGATCGGCTGCGCGTCACCGGCGACCGCGTCCCAGACCCCGATCGCCTCGAACAGGCGGCGCGCGGCCGCCGCGATGGCCGAGGCGCGCGGATCCTTGGAAACCGTCGCGGCCAGCGCCGGGTCGACCACCGTCACCGTGAACATCTCGCCCAGCCCCTGGCGTAGCGCGATCGCCAGCGCCAGACCGGCAAAGCCGGCACCGCCGATCACCAGGTCAGTTTTAGAATTTTGCTTTAGGGCCTTCGGCATGCGGGTTTCTGTGCGCCTTCCTTGTAAAACTCGGCCCAGCATAGCAGGTTGGGGGCAGGATTTGACCCACACCGGCCGCACCCATGCCCTCTCCCGCCTCTGCCGTCCAGGATTTGCTCAATCTTCTCGACCTCGAGCGGCTCGACGTCGATTTGTTCCGCGGCAGCAGCCCGCAGGTCGGCTGGCAGCGCGTGTTCGGCGGCCAGGTGATCGGCCAGGCGCTGGTCGCCGCCGTGCGCACCGTGGAGACGCGGCCGCCGCATTCCATGCACGCCTATTTCCTGCTGCCGGGCGATCCCAAGGTGCCGATCATCTACGACGTCGACCGCATGCGGGACGGCAAGAGCTTCACCACGCGCCGCGTCACCGCGCGCCAGCACGGCCAGCCGATTTTTTCCATGCTGGTGTCGTTTCATACCGACGAGCCGGGCCTCGAACATCAGGCGAAAATGCCGGAGGTGCCGCCACCGGAAAGCCTGCCGAGCGAAGCGGAGATGCGCGAAAAAATCCTGCCGATGATGCCCGATCCGGTGCGGCGCTATTACGAGCGCGAGCGGCCGATCGAGCTGCGTCCGGTAGAATTCGACCGTTATCTCGGCAAGAAATATCCTGACGGCCGGTTCAACGTATGGATCAAAACCACCGGTCCGCTGCCGGACGATCCGGCCATCCATCAATGCGTGTTGGCCTACACGTCGGACATGGGCCTGCTCGACACCGCGCTGGTGCCGCACGGCCGCACGTTGTTCGAAAAGGAATTCATGGCCGCCAGCCTCGATCATGCGCTCTGGCTGCACCGGCCGTTCCGCGCCGACGACTGGCTGCTCTATGCGCAGGAAACGCCCAACCTGCACGGCTCGCGCGGCTTCGGCCGGGGACTTATATTCAAGCGTGACGGCACGCTGGTCGCCTCGGTGGCGCAGGAAGGACTGGTGCGTCAGCGTCGCGCGCCATAGTTCGGTTATGAAGCGATCGTTCGCTGCAGTCTTCTTTCTGATGTCAACGTTGACGGCCGCGCTCGCCGCTTCCGGCAAGCAGTCGGCGCCGCCAGGCTCGTTTGCGGGCGCGCCGCCGCAATACACGCGTTTCTCCACCGCCGAACTTATGCGCGGCTTTTTCAAGCTCAGCTTCGGCGCCGATCTGCGCATCGGCGTAGCGCCGCGCGGCATTCGCCGCTTCGATCATCCGATCCGCCTCGCCGTGATCGCCAGCGGCAGCGTCGATCGCGCCGCCGCCATGCGGAAGGTGATCGAGGAATATGCCGAGAAGGTGCCCAACCTGCGCCTGAGCGTGGTGGCGGACGCCGCCGACGCCGACATCGAGGTGCGGCTGCTCGACGAAAAAGATTTCACTCCGGCGCTCAAGGCCGCTTTCGGCGCCAAGATCACCAAGACCTTCGTCGTGCGTACCGATCCGCAATGCATGACCAGCGTCAAATCGAGCGCCGATGGCGGCATCGTCCGTTCGGTCACCTTCATCGTCGTCGACAAGGGCGACGAGGTCTTCCTCGACTGCGCCTATCACGAGCTGCTGCACGCCTTCGGCCTGTCGAACCATGACGCGAGCAATCCATGGACCGCGCTCAACCAGAAACGCATGGTCGGCTACCTGACGGTCTATGACCGGTCGCTGCTGACCCTGCTCTACGACCCGCGCATTCAACCCGGAATGACCGCCAAGCAGGCGCGCGCCCGGTTGCCGGGACTGATCCATGACCTCGGCCTGGCCGCCCAGGGCAAGTAGGACAGTAATACTACCCTAAAATGCCTTTTCGCGCGGCGATTGCCTTGGGACACAGCAATATTGCCGCTTAATTTTTGATCCGGGTGTCGATACGGTGGGCAAATGAGCCTCGCCGGCAGCTGCCGGGAAGGGCTTTCGTCGTCCCCGGCGCATGATCCCAAAAAGACCCTCCACTTAAATCAAGGGTGGAACCCGGTTTTCGGACTAGATCAGGCGCCAGCCAGAGATTTTGCCGGGAAGGAAAACTATGAAACTGGTCATCGCCGTCATCAAACCGTTCAAGCTCGACGAGGTGCGCGACGCCCTCACCCGCATCGGCGTTCACGGCATGACCGTGAACGAGGTCAAGGGTTATGGGCGGCAGAAAGGTCACATGGAAATTTATCGCGGCGCCGAATACGCGGTGAATTTCCTGCCCAAGCTGCGCATCGAGGTCGCAGTCTCCAGCGATCATATCGACCAAGTGACGGACGCGATCGCCGCTGCCGCCAAGACCGGACAGATCGGCGACGGAAAAATTTTCGTCACGCCACTCGAGCAGGCCGTGCGCATCCGCACCGGCGAGACCGACGACAGCGCGCTTTAGAAATTTGCAGACCAGACCGGGGGATATGAAATGACACGGGCGCATTTTCGCGTCGCGGCGGCCGTAACAGCCGCAGCGGCGACACTGGCCGCATCGCCGGCTCTCGCGCAGACTCCCAAGATCGACGCAGCCGACACCGCCTGGATGTTAGGCGCCACCGGCCTGGTATTGATGATGACGATACCGGGCCTCGCGCTGTTCTATGCCGGCATGGTGCGCAAGAAGAACGTGCTCGCCACCATGGCGCAGTGCATGGCCGCCACCTTCCTGGTTTCCATCTTATGGGCGGTCTTCGGTTACTCGCTCACCTTCACCGGCGACGGCGCCTATATCGGCACGCTCGATCGCATTTTCCTCAGCGGCATGACGCTCAACTCGATCTCGCCGTTCGCTAAGACCATCCCCGAAAGCCTGTTCATGATCTATCAGATGACCTTCGCCGTCATCACGGTGGCGCTGGTCGCAGGCTCGGTCGCGGACCGCATGCGCTTCTCGGCATTTTTATTGTTCTGCGTATTCTGGCTGCTGCTGGTCTATGTGCCGATTGCGCATTGGGTCTGGGGCGGCGGCTTCCTCGGCAGCCATGGCGTGATCGATTTCGCCGGCGGCCTGGTGGTACATCTCAATGCCGGCGTCGCCGGCCTGGTCGCGGCCTATGTGATCGGCAAGCGGCGCGGCTACGGCAGCGAAAATCTGTCGCCGCATGATCTCACGCTTGCCGTGATCGGCACCGGACTGTTGTGGGTCGGCTGGTTCGGCTTCAACGGCGGCTCGGCGCTTGGCGCCAATTCGCGCGCCGCCATGGCGATCACCTCGACGCATCTTGCAGCCAGCGCCGGCGCCTTCACCTGGATGGCGTTGGAGTGGCGGACGCGCGGCAAACCCTCGGTGCTCGGCATGATCTCCGGCGCGGTGGCGGGCTTAGGCACCATCACGCCGGCCTCCGGCTTCGTCATGCCGATGCAAGGCGTGCTGATTGGCCTGATCGCCGGCGCGGTCTGCTTCTGGGCCTGCACCTGGTTGAAGATGAAGATCGGCTACGACGACTCACTCGACGTCTTCGGCGTGCACGGCATCGGCGGCCTGACCGGCACGTTCCTCGCCGGCGTGCTGGCGGTCGGCGCTCTGTCGGTAAGTCCCGAAATGCCGCATGGCGTATCCGGCCTGCTCGAAGGCAATCCGCGACTGGTGCTGGACCAACTCTATGGCATCATCGTTACCCTAGCCTGGTCAGGCATCATGACCTTTGTCGTCCTCAAGATCGTTAGCGCCATAGTGCCGTTGCGGGTGCGCCACGAGGACGAGGTGATGGGTCTCGACGTCACCCAGCATGGCGAGGCGCTCCAATAGTGCAAAAACGGGCCGCGCCCGCTGTCGCCGCGGGTGCGGTTTTACCTTTCAGGGTGCCTGCTTAAAAAATATGCAGGCCCTATGAGTCTTGGCGCGACTTTGGGCTAACGCCCCTCGGAGCTATCGGCTCGCCGCCCCAATCGTAAAAATTCGTTCATCGAATCAGCCAGATGCGCCGAAGTCCGGCATCTGGCACGGCGTTTGATTCTACTGGCGTGGCTCTGCCCGCGAAGTGCGCTTTTCGGGTCCGGCTCAGTGAAACCGCCCGCACTGCGTGATTGTAGAAAACGGGCACAAGCGGGGATCGAATCCATGAAAATCGTCATGGCCATTATCAAGCCTTTCAAACTCGACGAGGTCCGCGACGCTCTGACCTCCATCGGGGTGCAAGGGCTGACTGTCACAGAAGTCAAGGGTTACGGGCGTCAGAAGGGTCACACGGAAATCTACCGTGGGGCCGAGTATGCGGTGAGCTTCCTCCCGAAAGTTAAAGTGGAAGTGGCGGTGGCGACCGAGCAGGTCGACAAGGTCATCGGCGCCATCACTGGTGCCGCCAAGACCGGCCAGATCGGCGACGGCAAAATATTTGTCTTTGCCCTGGATCACGCCGTGCGCATCCGCACCGGCGAAACCGACGCTGCGGCCCTCTAGTAACCCGCACCGCAAAACAATACGGACAGGAGTTAGACCATGACGTTGAAGAAATCCTCCCGTGCGGGACTGTTGGCTCTCGCCTTCGGGATTCTGCTCGGCCTGTTTCTGAGCGTAGGGACGTTTGATACGTCCTACGCGCAGACGCCTGCCGCTCCGGCCGCCGCGCCAGCGGCTGCTCCGGCGGCACCTGCGGCCGCGGCCGCACCTGCGGCACCGGCGCCGGCGCCAGCCTGCGCTAACGACCCCGATCCCAAAAAGGCCGTGCTGACCAAGTGCGCGCCCAACTCCGGCGACACCGCCTGGATGCTTACATCCATGGCGTTGGTGCTGATGATGACCGTTCCGGGCCTCGCCCTGTTCTACGGCGGCATGGTGCGGAAGAAGAACGTGGGCGACACCGTGATGACGAGCTTCGCCATCACCTGTCTGGTCACCATCGTCTATGCCGTCCTCACCTACAGCTATGGCCTTCACACCGGGCTCACCTTATGTCGGCGGGCTTAGCCGCGCGTTCCTGCAAGGCATCATGAGCGACATCGCCACTGGCGGCGGTAATCCAAATCCGCTCGCCGCGACGATACCTGAGACCGTGTACATGTGCTTCCAGATGACCTTCGCGATCATCACTCCTGCGCTGATCGCGGGCGCCTTCGCCGAGCGCATGAAGTTCTCCGCCATGCTGTGGTTCATGGGACTGTGGTCGATCTTCGTCTACGCCCCGGTCGCGCATTGGGTCTGGGGTTCGGACGGCATGCTGTCGTCCGGCAATTCCGACGCCTTGATCAAGGTGCTCGACTTCGCCGGCGGCACCGTCGTGCATATCAACGCTGGCGTTGCCGGCCTGATGTGCGCGATCATGCTCGGCAAGCGCAAGGACTCCGGCCCCGGCCACAACATGGTGCTGACCTTGATCGGCGCCTCGCTGCTGTGGGTTGGCTGGTTCGGCTTCAACGCCGGCTCGGCTGTCACCGCCGGTCTGCAAGCAGGTATGGCCATGACCGTGACGCAGATCGCCACCGCAGTCGCGGGCTTCACCTGGATGCTGGTGGAATGGGCGCACCGCGGCAAGCCGACCGTCATCGGCATCTCCTCCGGCGCGGTCGCCGGCCTCGTCGCCATCACTCCGGCCTCGGGCTTCGTCGGCCCGGTCGGCTCGATGGTAATCGGCCTCGCTGCCGGCGTGGTCTGCTACTGGGGCGTTACCGGCCTCAAGAAGATGCACGGCGTCGACGACGCGCTTGACTGCTTCGGCGTACATGCGATCGGCGGCATCGCCGGCGCGCTGCTCACCGGCGTATTCGCGATCAACGAATACGGCGGCACTTCCGGCCTGATCGAGGGCAACCCCGGCCAGGTCCTCAACCAGCTCGAGGGCATCGTCATCGTGTTTGTGTACGACGCCATCGTCTCGCTGATCATCTTGAAGATCATCGACGTGATCATCGGCCTGCGGGTCACCGAAGAGGTGGAACGCGACGGTCTCGATCTCGCGCTGCATGGCGAGGTGGTGCAGTAACAACAAGCTAGCGGTAGGGGCGGAAACCCGGCACTGTCCCTTCCGTCGAGGCCCCCGGTTCGCAAGAGCCGGGGGCCTCTCTCTTTTTGGGCTCCCCATCATTCCGGGATGGCCTTCTTTGGCGGCCACCGCCCGATGGTTAATCGGGTCTTAACCTCGACCTCACTATTGTGGTTCACCCTTGTGCCGCGGGCTGTTCCCGCTTGTGTATCGGCATGACCATGATGACCGCCCAGCGCGAGCCTTCCAGCACCCCTGCTCCGGCGGTTCAAAAGCCTGCCGATGCCCGCTCGCCCTTCGTGCGGCTGGCCGAGCTGATCGCCGGCATCGAGCCGGGCAAGCCCGCCATCAATCTGTCGGTCGGCGAGCCGCAGCATCCGATTCCGCCTTTCGTCGGCCCTACGATCGCCGCTCATCTCAACGAATTCGGCCGCTACCCGGCCAACAAAGGCAGCGAGCCATTCCGCCGCGCCGTCTCCGGCTGGCTCGGCCGCCGCTACAAACTGACGCGGCCGGTCGACGCCGAACATGAAGTGCTCGTGCTCAACGGCACGCGCGAGGGCCTGTTCCTTGCCGCCATCGCCGCCAAGCGCTGGGTCCGCCCGCGCGCCGGCAAGCCCGCCGATGCTGATCCCCAATCCGTTCTATGCCGCCTACGCCGCCGGCGCGCTCGCCGCCGAATGCGAGCCGGTTTACATGCCGGCGACGCGCGCGAGCGCCTTCCTGCCCGATCTCGACGCGCTCGACGACGCGCTGCTGGCGCGCACCGTCGCCTTCTATCTCGCTTCGCCGTCGAACCCGCAGGGCGCCGTCGCCAGCCGTGCCTATCTCGACAAGCTCGCCGGTCTTGCGCGCCGCTTCGGCTTCCTCGTATTCGCCGACGAATGCTACTGCGAGATCTACAGCGAACACGCGCCGGCCGGCATGCTGGAAGCGACCGAGCCGGACTTTGCCAACACGGTCGTGTTCCACTCGTTGTCCAAGCGCTCGAACCTGCCCGGCCTGCGTGTCGGCTTTGCCGCCGGCGACCGCCGCTTTCTGGCGGCCTTTCTCGAGCTGCGCAATATCGCGGCGCCACAGGTGCCCGGCCCCGCGCAACATGTCGCGGTCGCGGCCTATGGCGACGAAGCGCATGTGCAGGAGAATCGTAAGCTCTATTCGGCCAAGTTCGATCTCGCCGACCAGATCATCGGCGACCGCTACGGCTACCGGCGTCCGGCCGGCGGATTTTTTCTCTGGCTCGACGTGGCGGAATTCGGCGGCAGCGAGATCGTGACCAAGCGGCTATGGCAGGAGGCCGGCGTGCGCGTCGTGCCCGGCCGCTATCTCGCACGCGAGCAGGCCGACGGCAGCAATCCCGGCGCGGATTACATCCGCGTCGCCATGGTTCAGGACAAGGCGACCACGGCGGAGGCGCTGCATCGCCTCGTCGCGGTGCTTGCTTGAGGTAGACATATATGCCCGCGATCGACCGCAGCCTCGACGCCGTCGCTTTCGTATCCGAGCATTTCCGCGACATCCTGCGGCGGCGCTTTAGCGAACTTGCGGGTCTCGCGCTGATCACGCTGGCGCTGCTCGGCGCCATCGCACTCGCCACCTGGTCGGTGCAGGATCCTTCGCTCAGCCACGCCACGCAGACGCCGATCCGCAACTTGCTCGGATACCCAGGCGCAATTTTCTCGGACCTGGCGATGCAGCTGCTCGGCCTCGCCGCCGTCATGCTGCTGCTGCCGGAATTGCTGCTCGGCTGGCGGCTATTGTCGCACCGGCCGGTCGGCGATAAATGGCGCGGCCTCGTATGGATCCTCGCCACATTCTTTGCCGCCGGTTTCGTGTCGACTTTGCCGCGCATCGGCTCCTGGCCTTTGCCGACCGGGCTCGGCGGCGTGTTCGGCGACGCGATGCTGCACGCGCCGGCTTTCGTTTTCGGCAAACCGCTGCACGGCGTGGCGCTGTTGATCGCCGCTCTGCTGCTCGGCGCCGCCGCCGCGGTGACATCCGCATTCGCCGGCGGCTTCGGCTGGCAGCGGCCGAGCGAACGTGCGGCCATACGCGAGCCCAACGAAGAAACCGATGAAGACGAGGGCGATCACGCCTCGGCCTGGCTCGGCATGATCGCGCACGCACTGCTGAGCTGGAAGGCGCGCGCCGGCCGTATGCTGCGCCGCGCGCCGCGCACGCCGCTGCGCGCCGCAATGCCGGCGGCAGCCGGACCGCGTCAGGAGCCGCGTTTCGACAATTATGGCCGCGCCGCCATGCAGGCCGAGCCCGACGTTTCCGTTGAAGAAGACGAGGACGAGGACGATGCGCCGGCCACGCCGCGCCGCCGCGCCGCGCCGCGCGCGCCCGCCCGCCGCTCCGGCAACGGCTATGTGCTGCCGTCGCTCAATCTGTTGACCGCGCAGCGTGCCTCGGAACGCTCCACGCTGTCGAAAGACCTCATCGACGCCAACGCCGTCGCGCTCGAAAGCGTGCTCAGCGATTTCGGCGTGCGCGGCGAGATCATCAATGCCCGCCCCGGCCCGGTGGTGACGCTGTACGAGCTGGAGCCCGCGCCCGGCATCAAGTCGTCGCGCGTCATCGGGCTCGCCGACGACATCGCCCGCTCGATGAGCGCGGTGTCCGCCCGCGTCGCCGTCGTTTCCGGCCGCAACGCCATCGGCATCGAACTGCCAAACCCCACGCGCGAAAAGGTGTATTTGCGCGAATTGCTGACCGGCAACGATTACAACGAAAGCGCCGCCAAGCTGCCGCTCTGTCTCGGCAAGACCATCGGCGGCGAGTCGGTGATCGTCGATCTCGCGCGCATGCCGCATCTGTTGATCGCCGGCACCACCGGCTCTGGCAAATCAGTCGCCATCAACACCATGATCCTGTCGCTGGTCTACCGGCTGCGCCCCGACCAGTGCCGGCTGATCATGGTCGATCCGAAGATGCTCGAACTTTCCGTCTATGACGGCATCCCGCATCTGCTCACGCCGGTAGTCACCGATCCAAAGAAGGCGGTGGTCGCGCTCAAATGGGCGGTGCGCGAGATGGAGGAGCGCTACAAGCGCATGTCCAAGCTCGGCGTGCGCAATGTCGACGGCTACAATGCGCGGCTCGCGGAAGCCAAAGCGAAAGGCGAGACGCTGTCGCGCACAGTTCATACCGGTTACGACAAGGAAACCGGCGAGGCGATCTACGAGAAGGAGGAGCTCGAACTCGAGCCGCTGCCCTATCTGGTGGTGATCGTGGACGAGATGGCCGACCTGATGATGGTCGCCGGCAAGGACATCGAAGGCGCCATCCAGCGCCTGGCGCAGATGGCGCGCGCCGCCGGCATCCACGTCATCCTGGCAACGCAACGTCCGTCGGTCGACGTGATCACCGGCACCATCAAGGCGAATTTTCCGACCCGCATTTCGTTCCAAGTCACCTCCAAGATCGACAGCCGCACCATTTTGGGCGAGCAGGGCGCCGAACAGCTGCTCGGCCAGGGCGACATGCTCTACATGGCCGGCGGCGGCCGCATCAGCCGCGTGCACGGCCCCTTCGTGTCGGACGACGAAGTCGAGAAGGTCGTGCGCCACCTGAAGTCGCAAGGCCATCCGGAATATCTCGAAGAGGTGACCGCCGGCGATCCGGAAGAGGGCGAGGACGGCGCGGTGTTCGACGCGACCGGCATGGGGCTCGCCGAAGGCGGCGACCTCTACAGCCAAGCCGTCGCCATCGTGAAGCGCGACCGCAAGGCCTCCACGTCGTACATCCAGCGCCGGTTGCAGATCGGCTACAACCGCGCTGCCTCGCTGATGGAACGGCTCGAGCAGGAAGGCATCGTCGGCCAGCCCAACCATGCCGGTAAGCGCGAGATCCTGATCCCCGAAAATCCGGCCGATGACCGCTTCTAGGAAACGCATTATCGCGATTGAGCCCGAATCAGCGCATGATTAGGGCCGCGAAATAGCCACAGCCGGCCCATATAGGACGCGAACAGGACTTGAACGCAAAAACGGGGCGCGAGGCGGAGACCGTGATGGCGCAATACCTTAGTGCGCGAACCGGCCACACATTGGCGATAGCGGCGATGCTTGCCGGCCTGGCGGCGGCCCCGGCGCTGGCCCAGGGAGTTCCGCTCCCGACCCCGCGTCCGCCAATCAACATTCATCCCACGACCACCGGTGCGATCGCTGCATCCAGGCCCGCAATTCCGAGTGCCGCGCTGGCCGCCCGCGCCCAAGCGCCGCAGGCAGCAGGCGCCCAATCCGGTTTCCAATCCATTCGCCGCCTTACTGGGCCGGCCGGGTTCGACCACCGCGCTCAGCCCCGAGCAACGCAGCATCGTCGAGCGGGTGAACACTTATCTGTCCAATATGCAGGTCCTGTCGGGTAAATTCGTCCAGGTCGCGCCCGATGGCCGCCGCACCCAAGGCGAGTTCTATATTTCCAAGCCCGGCCGCGTGCGTTTCGAATACGACGATCCGAGCCCGATCGAATTGATCGCCGACGGCCAGTCGGTGGTGGTGCGCGATCGCAATCTGGCGACCCAGGATGTCTATCCGCTGTCGCAGACGCCGCTGCGCTTCCTGCTCGCCGACCATGTCGACCTGATGAAAGATACCAGCCTGGTCGCGGTCTACGCCGACGACGTGTTCATCACGGTGGTGGTCGAGGAAAAGAACACTTTGGTCGGCACCAGCCGGCTGATGATCATGTTCAGCGCCAAGGACATGCAGCTCAAGCAGTGGACGGTGACCGATCCGCAGGGCTACGACACCACCGTGGCGGTCTACAATCTCAACACCACCCAGCGTCCCGATCCCAACATGTTCAAGATCGACTACACGCGTTACCACAACTGAATTTCGTCCCCGCGCGAACGGCGACCCGATAAATACGGAACAATTTGTGGATACTGGATGCCCCGCTTTCGCCGGGCATGACAGATCACTATGTTGCAGCCCATGCCCCTCAAGATCACCACCTGGAACATCAATTCCGTCCGCCTGCGCATCGATTTGGTCGCCAAGTTTCTCAAGAGCGCGCGCCCCGACGTGCTCTGCCTACAGGAAACAAAGTGTCCGGACGAAGCGTTTCCGCTCAAGCGCTTCAAGCGGCTCGGCTACGAGCACGCCGCGCTCAACGGGCAGAAGGGCTATCACGGCGTCGCCGTGCTCTCGCGCCTGCCGTTCGAGAACTTCAGCTTCGAAAACTTCTGCGGCAAGACCGATTGCCGTCACATGTCGGTGACGCTGGGCGAGCACGCCGGCCTGAAAGAGCCGGTCACGCTGCATAATTTCTACGTACCGGCCGGCGGCGACGAGCCGGATCCCGAGATCAATCCGAAATTCCAGCACAAGCTCGATTTTCTCGACGAGATGCGCGCGCATAAAGGCCTGCGCCCACAAACGTCGCAGCGCGCCATCCTGGTCGGCGACCTCAACGTGGCGCCGCTCGAGCACGACGTCTGGAGTCACAAGCAGATGATCAAGGTGGTCTCGCACACGCCGATCGAATGCGAGAAGCTCACCGCGGCCCGCCATGCCGGCAAGTGGATCGACGCGATGCGTGTGCTTACGCCGGAGCCCGAGAAGATCTACACTTGGTGGAGCTATCGCGCGATGGACAATTGGCGCCAAGCCGATCGCGGCCGCAGACTCGATCACATCTGGACCTCGGATGCGCTGGCGGACCGAGTGTCGAAAATAAAAATCGCCAAGGACTACCGCGGCGCCGAGCGCCCTTCCGACCACGTGCCGGTGACGGCGACAATCGAGATTTAAAATTCTCGTTTTACTTCCGCTTCTCCAGCGTCCGCTTCACCTTGTCCAGCTCGCGCATCCAGCTGCCGACGCGCTCGCCCATCATGTCGCGCAATTTTCCTGCGGCGTCCGGATAGCCCTCCATCATCTTGCGAAACAGGCTGCGCGAGATGCGGATCACCACCGTCTGTCCGCGCGCGATCGCGGTCGAAGAGCAGACGGTTTCGGTGAACAGCGCGCGCTCGCTGACCAGCGTGCCGGGGCCGGCGATGAATTGCTCGTCGCTCAGCGCCGAGTTGGGCTCGAGCACCAGCGCGCCCTCCTGCACCACGTAGCCGCCGTCGGCGAGTTCGCCGGCGTAGAACAGCACCGCGCCGCTCGGCAATTGCTTCGTTTCCGCGCCGATCGCGAGAATTTGCAGGGCCTGCTTGCCCAGCGCCGCGAAGGTGGGCACCTGCTGGAAGAAGGCGATGTCGTCTTCGAGGGACATGTCTCAGCCGTGATGACGGGAACTGCTCGACCGTTCGTCCCCGCGAAAGCGGGGGCCCAGGGCAAAAACCACGACCACTTCATTGCCGCTCTCGATTCCCGTTTGCGCGGGAATGAACGGAGTTCTTTTACTCACGGCACCAGCTTGTAGCCGCCGGCTTCCGTCACCAGGATCGCGGGCGCGGCGGCGTCCTTCTCGATCTTCTGCCGCAAACGGTAGATGTGCGTCTCCAGCGTGTGGGTGGTAACGCCGGAATTGTAGCCCCACACTTCCTGCAGCAAGGTCTCGCGCGATACCGGCTTCTGCGCGGCGCGATAGAGATAGCGCAGGATGGCGGTTTCCTTTTCAGTCAGCCGCACCTTGCTGCCCTTGGGGCTGAGCAGCAGCTTGGAGCTTGGCCGGAACGTATAGGGCCCGATGGTGAAAACGGCGTCCTCACTCGCCTCGTGCTGGCGTAGCTGCGCGCGGATGCGCGCCAGCAGCACGGCGAAGCGGAACGGCTTGCTGACGTAATCGTTGGCGCCTGATTCCAGCCCCAGGATGGTATCCGAATCGGTGTCGTGGCCGGTCAGCATGATGATCGGCGCCTTGAAGCCATTCTTGCGCAGGATACGCACGGCCTCGCGACCGTCCACGTCCGGCAGCCCGACATCCATGATCACCAGATCGATATTGCCGCCCTTGGCCGCCTGCACGCCCTTGGTGCCGCTGTCGACCGCGATGGCATCGAACTCCTCATGCAACGCCAGTTGTTCGACCAGCGCCTCGCGCAGCTCGGTATCGTCGTCCACGATCAGAATGGTTCGTCTGTTGGGCATCGCTAACTGGGTCGCCTCATGGGAATGTTCGCGAAGTAGAGCATTCAGGGCTAAAAGAGCAAGAGTGAACTGGTAATTTAGCCGGGATTCGGGGAGTTTTGCAGCTTGCCGCCGGGAAAACACGATACATCATTGCGGCGGCTGGCCTTGCGGCGCAAGCCGGCTCAGCCGGCGCGCGGCGTGCTGCAGGCCGGCCCTCTGGCGTTGCCGGTGGCGCTCGGTCGCGCCGGCATCAAGGCCAACAAACGCGAAGGCGACGGCGCGACCCCGCGCGGCAATTTCCGGCTCAAGCGCCTGTGGTGGCGCGCCGACCGTCATCCGCGCCCGGCGACATTATTGCCGGTCCGGCCGATCAAGCCGGATGACGGCTGGTGCGAGGACCCGTCCGATCGCCATTACAACCGGCCGGTCAAGGTGCCGCCCCGCTCGCCGGCCGACCGGCTGGCGCGCAAGGACGCGCTCTACGACTTCATTATCGAGATCGACCACAACACGCGGCCGCGCGTGGCCGGCCGCGGCAGCGCCGTCTTCATCCATGTGGCGCGGCCGGGCTTCGCGCCGACCGCAGGCTGCGTCGCGCTCACCACGCATTCGCTGCGAAGGCTGCTCGCGCGCATCGGCCCGCGCACCAGAATCATGGTTTATTGACTCTTACTTTAATCGCGCTGGCCATCTTTTCTTAAGCATAGGCGCGCGCCGCCAATGCCGTAACCGGCGCATTAACGGAACGGGCATCGCCGCGTGATATTTCGATGAAAGCGCGGCTAGCGTGCAAGACTCGCGAAACATAGCCGCGCTGGGGTGATCATGGACACATTAGCGCATCACAATGCCCATCATGCCCATGCGGCGGCACGGTCCGGAGCCGATTTGATCGGCAATGTGATCGTCGTCACCGGCTCGGAAGTCACTGTCGAGCTCGACCCGCGCGCGCGCAGCAAAGAAAAGGCAACGGTCGGCCAATTCATGGGGCTGATGAGCGGCTCGGTCCTGATCGTTGGCATGATCACCGAGGTCGGCGAACTGGCTGTGCTACCGGCGGCCGCCGGACTGCCGCTTCGCAAGGTTGCGCGGCTCGACCTGCTCGGAGAAGTCCGCTCAGCGCCGGACGGCACGGCGCGTTTCCAGCGCGGCATCACTGAATATCCGGCGCTCGGCGATGCTGCCGTCCTACTGGGCGAGCGCGAATTACACATCGTCTACGGCACAGCCGACGAGGACCATGCGCATATCGGCGATCTGCAGCAGAATTCGCAAATCGGCGTGCACATCGACATCGACAATCTGGTTAGCCGGCATTTCGCGATACTAGGCGCCACCGGCGTCGGCAAGTCGAGCGGCGTCGCCATTATCCTGCAGAAAATTCTCGATGCCCGACCGAACCTGCGTATCTTCCTGGTCGATCCGCACAACGAATACGGCCGTTGTTTCGGCGACAAGGCGCAGGTACTCAATCCGCGAAATCTGCGGTTGCCGTTCTGGCTGTTCAATTTCGAGGAGACGGTCGACGCCTTCTTCGGCGGCCGGCCCGGCATCGACGAGGAGGTCGAAATTCTTGCGGAAGTCATTCCGCTGGCGAAGTCGGCTTATTTGCAATACCGCGTCAACAACGAGCACCCGCTAGCCAAGAAGCGTAATCCGCGCGACACCGGCTTCACCGCCGACACCCCAGTGCCCTACCGCATCGAGGATCTGATCAATCTGCTCGACGAGCGCATGGGCAAGTTGGAAAACCGCAACTCGCGCATGATTTATCACAAGCTGATCGGGCGCATTCAGACCTTCCGCAATCATCCGCGCTACGCCTTCATGTTCGAGAACGCCAATATCGGCGGCGACACCATGGCCGAAATTATCGCTCACCTGTTCCGGCTGCCGACCGAAGGCAAGCCGATGACCATCATGCAGCTCGCCGGTTTCCCGGCCGAAGTGATCAACTCGGTGGTCTCGGTGCTCTGCCGCATGGCGTTCGACTTCGGGGTGTGGAGCGACGGTATCGCGCCGCTGTTGTTCGTCTGCGAGGAAGCGCACCGTTACGCGCCCGCTGACAAACTAATCGGTTTCGGTCCAACCAAGCGCGCGCTCTCGCGCATCGCCAAGGAAGGCCGCAAATACGGCGTATTCCTCGGCCTGGTGACGCAACGTCCGGCCGAAATAGATCCCACCATCATCTCGCAGTGTTCGACGCTGTTCGTCATGCGGCTTTCGAATGACCGCGACCAGGGTCTGATCCGCTCGGCGGTGTCCGACGCGGCGGTCAATCTGCTGTCATTCATCCCGTCGCTCGGCATGCGCGAAGTGTTCACCTTCGGCCCCGGCGTGGCCATGCCGACGCGCATGCGGTTCATGGAAATGCCGCTGGAGCGGCGGCCGAACAGTGAGGCGGCCAGCAACACCCGCGCCGATGGCGGCGCCAAGATGAGCCGCGATCTGCTTACCACGGTGATCGAGCGTTGGCGCAGCGCCAGCATGAGCCATCGTGGCGGCGACGAAGACTTCGCCGACTATTCGACGTCTTCCGATTCCGCGCCGTTGCAGCCGGCGGCGCCGATGCCGGTGCCGCCCTCGGCGCGCGGCGAGGCGTTACGCTCGAGCCTGCTGAAGAAACCGCTCGATGCCAGTTTGGGCATGCCGCAAGGACCCAAAACGCCGCTACCGCCGCCGCGGTTTCGCTAGCCTCGGGTGCCGAAAATCGCGCTACCGACCCGCACATGGGTGGCGCCCAACTGGATGGCGGTCGTGAAATCCGCGCTCATGCCCATCGACAACAGCTTGAGCCCGTTGCGCCGGGCGATCTTGGCGGTGAGCGCGAAATGCGGCCCCGGCGCTTCGTCGAGCGGCGGAATGCACATCAGCCCGGAAATAGCCAGGCCGTAGACGCCGCGACATTTGTCGAGAAACGCGTCGGCATCTTGCGGCAGCACGCCCGCCTTCTGCGCCTCGGCGCCGGTATTGATCTCGACGAACAAAAGCGGCGCGCGCCCCTGCTTGGCGATCTCCTTCGCCAGCGCCTCGCACAGGCTCGGCCGGTCGACCGAATGAATGGCGTCGAACAGCGCCACCGCTTCCTTGGCCTTGTTCGACTGCAACGGGCCGATCAGATGCAGCGCGATGCCGCCGTGCTTGGCCAAAAGCGGCGGCCACTTCGCTTTGGCTTCCTGCACGCGGTTCTCGCCGAATATCCGCTGGCCGGCCGCGATCACCGGCTCGATCGTCTCGGGCGGAAAAGTCTTCGATACCGCCACAAGCGTCACCTCCGCCGGATCGCGCGAGGCGTCCTTGCAGGCGCGCGCGATTTCGGCGCGGACGGCATCGAGACCGGACGTGGAGGTCGTAGCGGCCGATACGGCGTTGGTCGTTGTCATGCCCCTAATGCCCGTAAACAGGGCCTCCTCGTCAAGTCGCCCGTTGACCCGCCAAGCCCTTTCATGTCACCTCCCGGCACCCTAAAAAGACCCACAAATGCCCCCCAAATCGCAGAAAAACGACCGTTACAACGCCCGCGAGGCCGAGGCCCGCTGGCAGAAAACCTGGGCCGAGCGCGGGATTTTCGCGACCAAAAACGACGATCCGCGCCCTAAATACTACGTCCTGGAGATGTTCCCCTACCCGTCGGGGCGCATCCACATGGGCCACGTGCGCAACTACACCATGGGCGACGTGGTGGCGCGCTTTAAGCGGGCCATGGGCAACGCCGTGCTGCACCCGATGGGCTGGGACGCCTTCGGCATGCCGGCAGAGAACGCGGCCATGGACCGCAAGGTGCACCCGAAGACGTGGACCTACGAAAACATCGCCGCGATGAAGACGCAGCTCAAGTCGATGGGGCTGTCGCTCGATTGGGCACGCGAGATCGCCACCTGCGATCCGGCTTATTACAAGCACCAGCAGAAGATGTTCCTCGACTTCCTGCAAGCCGGGCTGGTCGAGCGCAAGCAGTCGAAAGTGAACTGGGACCCGGTCGATCACACCGTGCTCGCCAACGAGCAGGTGATCGACGGCCGCGGCTGGCGCTCCGGCGCCGAGGTCGAGCAGCGCGAGCTCACCCAGTGGTTCTTCAAGATCAGCGATTATTCGGAAGACCTGCTCAACGCGCTCGACACGCTCGACCGCTGGCCGGAAAAAGTCCGGCTGATGCAGAAGAACTGGATCGGCCGCTCGGAAGGCCTGCTGGTCCGCTTCATGCTCGATCCCGCGACCGCTCCCAACAAAGAGAGCGAGCTGGAGATTTTCACCACGCGGCCCGACACCTTGTTCGGCGCCAAGTTCCTGGCGCTGTCGCCCGATCATCCGCTGGCGGCGGCCGCCGCTGCGAAAAATCCGCAGCTTGCGGAATTCATCGAGCAGTGCCGCCGCATGGGCACCTCGCAGGCGGCGATAGACACCGCCGAGAAGATGGGCTTCGACACCGGCATCAAGGCGGTGCATCCGTTCGACGCCAACTGGAAGCTGCCGGTCTATGTCGCCAATTTCATTTTGATGGAATACGGCACCGGCGCCATCTTCGGCTGCCCGGCGCACGACCAGCGCGACCTCGACTTCGTCAACAAATACGGCCTCGGCAACACGCCGGTAGTCTGCCCGCCGGGGCAGGACCCGAAGACTTTCGTCATCACCGATGTCGCCTATGACGGCGACGGCACCATGATCAATTCGCGCTTCCTCGACGGCATGACCATCGACGCGGCGAAGGAAGAAGTCGCCAAGCGGCTCGAGCGCGACACGCGCAGCAATCGTCCGCTGGCGCAGCGCCAGGTCAACTATCGCCTGCGCGACTGGGGCATTTCGCGCCAGCGCTATTGGGGCTGCCCGATCCCGATTATCCATTGCGACAAATGCGGCGTGGTCCCGGTGCCGGCGCAGGACCTGCCCGTCACGCTCCCCGACGACGTGACCTTCGACAAACCGGGTAATCCGCTCGACCGCCATCCGACCTGGAAGAACGTCAAGTGTCCGCGGTGCTCCGGCCCGGCGCGGCGCGAGACCGACACGATGGACACCTTCGTCGATTCGTCCTGGTACTTCGCGCGCTTCACCGATCCGTGGCTGGCGAGCGCGCCGACCGACTTGAAATGCGTGAACGACTGGATGCCGGTCGATCAATATATCGGCGGCATCGAGCACGCAATTCTGCATCTGCTCTATTCGCGCTTCTTCGTCCGCGCCATGCACAAGACCGGCCACGCCGGCATGGACGAACCGTTCGCCGGCCTGTTCACCCAGGGCATGGTCGTGCATGAGACCTATCGCAACAAAAGCGGCGAATGGGTCGAACCGGCCAATGTCAAGATCGAAGGCCTGGGCGAGGCGCGCCGCGCCACGCTTGCGTCGACCGGCGAAGCGGTGGAGATCGGCTCCATCGAAAAAATGTCGAAGTCGAAGAAGAACACCATCGACCCCGACGACATCATCGCCGCCTACGGCGCCGACACCGCGCGCTGGTTCATGCTGTCGGACTCGCCGCCCGAGCGCGACGTGATCTGGACCGAGGAAGGCGTGCAGGGCGCTTGGCGCTTCGTGCAGCGCCTTTGGCGCATGGTGGGCGAGATCGCCGGCATCGCCGCGCCGGCCGCACGCCCGGCTGCGTTCGGCGACGCCGCATTGAGCCTCCGCAAGGCCGCCCATCGCGCACTCGCCAATGTTTCCGACGACATCGCCAAAATGCGCTTCAACCGCTGCGTCGCGCATATCTATGAATTCGCCAATGCGCTCAGCAACGCCATCGGCGAGGCCGAAACCGCGCCCTCGCCCGATTTCGCCTGGTCCTTAAGGGAAGCCGGCGACATCCTGGTTCGCCTGTTCCACCCAATGATGCCGCATCTGGCCGAGGAATGCTGGGCGGCGCTCGGCCACAAAACCCTGGTTTCCGCCGAGGCCTGGCCGCAGATCGAGCCCGATTTGCTGGTGGAAAGCACCATCACATTGCCGGTTCAGATCAACGGCAAAAAACGGGCCGAAGTGACCGTTAAACGCGACGCCACCAATGCCGAGATTGAGGCTGCCGTTTTGGCCCTCGATGAGGTAATAAAGGCGCTGGACGGCAAGCGCCCGAAAAAGGTCATTGTCGTCCCGCAGAGGATCGTGAATGTGGTGGTCTGAACCCCCGCGCCAATCCCCACGTTTTGGCCGGTTGGCGGTTATAGTGTTGCTGGCCGGCCTCACCGCCGGCTGCTTCCAGCCGCTTTATGGCGACAAGACCGCCACCGGCACGACCGGCATCGGCGACAGACTGAGCAGCGTCGAAGTCGCGCCGGTCGATGTGCCGAACGGCACGCGCCTTGCCCGCGTCGGCGTCGAGGTGCGCAACAATCTGATTTACGGCTTGACCGGCGGCGCCGCCGCTCCAGCGACCAACTACAAGCTGGTCGTCCGGCTTGCCGCCGGCCAGACTCAGGTGATCGTCGACATCAACACCGCGCGTCCGGAAATCCAGAATTATGCCATCGACGCAACCTATACGCTGACCGATATTACGACCGGCAAGGCGGTCGTCAGCGGAACGACGTTCTCGCGCGTGTCCTACAACATTCCCGGTCAGCAGCAGCGCTTCGCCGGCGACCGCGGCTTGCGCGACGCCGAGAACCGCGCCGCCAAAGTGATCGCGGACGGTATCCGCTCGCGCCTGGCGTCGTATTTCGTGGCGGGGACGTAAGCGAGGTTCCTGCCCCGGACGCGGTGCAGCGCGCAGCGGTGCACCGCAGAGCCGGGGCCGTTCCAACTTCGGAGCTTGTCAAAGTCCCGGTTCTGCAGCGCATCACTTCGTGCTGCGCTGCGCCCGGGACACGAGCGCCAAAATGACCGCCATCAAGAACGCCGACGTCGACCGTTTCATCGCCAAGCCAGATCCCGCTTTGCCGATCGTGCTGGTGTTCGGGCCGGACGCCGGCCTGGTGCGCGAACGCGTCGACGCGCTGGTGCGCGCCGCGGTCGACGACCCTAACGATCCCTTCGCCTTTGTGCGCATCGAGGGCGAGGAGCTCTCCGCCAATCCGTCTCGGCTGGTCGAGGAGGCGAACACGATTCCGCTGTTCGGCGGCCGGCGCGCCGTGCTGGTGAAAGCCGGCGGCCGCAACATTTCCGCCGCGCTCGAGCCGGTGCTGGCCGCGCCGTCGAACGATTGCCGCATCATCATCGAAGCCGGCGACTTGAAGCGGAACGCGCCGCTGCGTGCGCTGTGCGAAAAGGCGAAAGTCGCCGCCGCGCTGCCCTGCTACGAAGACGGCGAGCGCGATTTGGCGCGGCTGATCGACGAGGAAATGCGCAGTGCCTGCCTGAGCATCGCGCCCGACGCGCGCGCCGCGCTGACGGCGCTGCTCGGCGGCGACCGGCTCGCCTCACGCAACGAGATCCGCAAGCTCGCGCTCTATGCCAAGGATCAGAAGGCCATCGAACTCGCCGACGTAATGGCGGTGGTGGCCGATGCTTCGGCGCTGGCGCTCGACGGCGTGATCGACGCGGCCTTTGCCGGCGAGACGCGCGACGTCGAGACCGAATTCGGCAAGGCGCGTGCCGGCGGCTCCTCGCCGGCGGCGATCGTTTCCGCCGCGATCCGTCAGGTCGCCAATCTGCACAAGATGAAGCTGGCGGTGGAGGGCGGCGACTCGATCGAGTTCGCCATGATGCGCGGCGCCCCGCCCGTGCACTTCACGCGCAAGAAACCGGTAGAAGCCGCGCTGCGCAGCTGGACGCCGCAGCGTCTCTTGCGTGCCATGGCGCAGCTCGCCGAAGCCTCGCTCGATATGCGGCGCAATGCGGCGCTGGCCGAGGCGATCGGGCAGAGGACCTTATTGTCGATCGCGGTGAGCGCGAGACGAAGAGAGAGTTGAGAATCCGCTCGTCCCCGCGAAAGCGGGGACCCATACGCCGTGAACTATCGAAAGGCTGCGGAGTATGGGTCCCGGCCCTCGCGCTACGCGCTCGGCCGGGACGACAATGCTCTACAAATTCAACTGGTAACTATGCGGCACCCAGCGATAGGCGCCGCCCGCCTTCTCCACGTAGCCGAGACCCGGATACGGCATGTGGAAACCGGCGACGAACAGTTTGTCGGTCGCCACCATGTCGAGGATGCGCTTGCGGGTGGCCACCGCCTTCTCCTTGTCGTCGTCGACGTCGAGATGCAGATCCGGACGCTGCAACGACACCACGTAGTGTCCGCAGGTGTCGGCCCAATTGAGCACGCGCTTGCCCTCGCTCTCGATCATGAAGGCGAGCATGCCCGGCGAATGCCCGAAGGCGTCCACCGCGGTGATGCCCGGCACCACCGTGTCGCCCGGCTTGATCATGGTCGCGCGGTTCGCCAGCGGCACCACGATCTTCACGTAGAGTTCGCGGTTGAGCTTGCGCGCCTCGCGCACGTTCTCGCCCTTGTTCCAGAAATCGAATTCGGCGGCGCCGAACACGTAGCGCGCGTTCGGGAACACCGGCACGCCGCCCTTGGTCAACCCGCCGATATGATCGGGATGGCCATGCGTGATCACCACCACGTCGACGTCCTCCGGTTTGTAGCCGGCCAGGCCCAGGCGCGCGACCAGGTTGCCCGGCGGCAGCCGGCCCTTGAGCTGCTCGTATTCGGCCGACAGCGAGCCGTTGCCGGTGTCGAACAGCACCAGCTCCTTGCCGGTATTGACCAGCGTCGGGGTAAACGGGTGGAAGTAGCGGTCCGCCTCGATGCGGTTGGCGGCGGCCAGCGCCTTCACCTCGTCGGCATGCGCCTCGCCGCCGAACGAGGGGGTCAGCCCGGCGCGGATCACATAGCTGTCCATGATGGTGGCGACCTCGAAACCGCCGAGCTTGAAGCGGTAGATGGCCGGTAGGATTTCACCTTGCATTGAAGCGGGCACGCCTGTCCTCCCAAGAGTGTTTTGGTTGCCGATTTAAGCCGGATTTATCGCATGGCCAGCGGAATAAGCCAGCCTCTACGGACCCATTTCGGCCCGTTAGGATTGCCACAACCTATCTGTAATACCTTTGGAAACGGCTGTTTTTCTAGTCCGCCGGGGCTCTATTGCCAAGCCAGTTCATCCAAGGGGTTGAATCCCGCTACGCGCTTTACGAGCTCGACGCGCCGGCCCGCCGCGCGATCAAGGACCTTTGGCCCGTGATCGCGCCCGCGCTCGATCGGGCGGTCGACGCCATTCTCAGGGCAACCGCGAAATTGCCGAATGGTCGGCCCGACCGCCGTGCAGCACCATGATTTCATCAAACAGCTCGAACTGTCGCATTTGGAAGCGCTGCTGAACGGCGAGCTCGACCGCGCCTATTTCGAGTCATGCAAGAGAACCGTCGGTCAGGAAGCCGAGCTCGGCTTCGACGCCCGCCTGCGCAGCACCGCAGGCAACTACGTTCTGCGCGCGGCGCTCGATACGCTCGCGCGCAAGTTCTGGTATTCGCCGGCCAAGCTCGCCGCGAGCGCAAAGCTGGTGTCGCAGGCGATCGCATTCGACGTCGCCAACGCCATGACGCTGCATCGCGAAGCGGCGGAGAAAGCCGCGGACGTGCGGCGCACAGCGATCGACGAAGCGATCAACGGCTTCGCCGGCGATGTCGGCGAAGTGCTGCAAGCCATCACCGAGGCCTCCGTCTCGCTCACCGCCACCTGCACGAGCATGCGCGAAATCGCCGGCGACACCCTCAAGCGCATGGCGGTGGCATCGACCGCGGCCGCGGAAACAACCCAGCGCGTCGAGATGACCGGCGCGGCCACCGAGGAATTGTCCGCGTCGATCCAGCACATCGGCGAGCAGGCGACCCGCGGCCTCGATATGGCCAAGGCGGCGGTCGGCGACACGCAGCGCACGCATCAAGCCATTTTGTCGCTCAACGACACCGCCGAACACATCGGCTCCATCGTCAGCATCATTTCCACGATCGCGTCGCAGACCAACCTGCTGGCGCTCAATGCAACCATCGAAGCGGCGCGCGCCGGCAACGCCGGCAAGGGATTCGCGGTGGTCGCGTCCGAAGTAAAGGCGCTCGCCAATCAAACCACGCGCGCCACCGACGAAATATCGCACCAGGTCGCCGCCATTCAGGACGCGACGCGCAAGTCGGTGAACGAAATTTCCTCGATCGCGCGCGCCATCGAGCAACTCACCATTGCCGCCACCAACATCGCGTCGGCGGTCGAGCAGCAAAGCACGACCACGCGCAGCATCGCCGGCAGCATCCAGACCGCGGCCGGCCACACCGCGAGCGCGTCGGCTGAAATCCAGTCGGTCGAGCAGGCTGCCGGACGCAGCGCGACCGCGTTCAGCGAAATCGCGGACTTGACGGCGCGCGTGTCGGAGCGGGCGAGCGATCTCGAATCGAAAGTGACCGCCTTTTTCAGCCAGGTGCGCGCCGCCTGAACTTCTGTTCGCGCGAACCTCTCAAGGCGCCGCTAGAAACTGCCGCACCTGGCCCATGGCCTGCTGCAAGCGCGCGATGTCGCTTTTGGGAAGCTCATAAGTGAGGCTCGCTCCTTTCGGAGAATTGAGCGCAAATCTTATGCCCGGGCCGGCGCTGACGACGAGATGCGAGACGTCGCTGGTGCCCGTTTCGTAGATCTCGCCGACGACCGTCCATTTATTGCCCGCCGGCTGCGCCTTGGCGGCCTTGGCGACGAGCGCGATCAACCGCGGCCATTGCGGCCCGTCCGACGCGAAGGAGTTTCTCAGCGTTCCGGCCGCGAGCGCCAAGAGCCCGACCTTGTCGAGCTTGCCGGTCGTACTGTTCTGTTCGGTATAGGTCGCAACATTGAGCTCAAGACTGCCCTGCTTGAATTTAGCAATGAAATCGAGCTTGCCCGCCGCCAGCAGCGGCGACGTCAAGAGAACAAGACCCGCAACCAAAATGACGAGATTCGACGATAGCCGCCGTATGCGCGCTGACATTGTGACGCCCCCCTGAAACCCAAGCGAAAGTGTAGCGACCCGGTTGCGCGGTGTCTCTAGCTTTCCGGCGTGCCGCTTAAGACTTGTCGCGCCCGGTCGCGCGCCGCCACACCTGCCGGTAAACGCCGAGTTCGGTGAAGCCGCCGTCGACCGGGAGGTCGAGCCCGGTGAGATATCCCGCCTCCTCGCCCGCCAGGAACATCACGGCATGGGCGACATCCTCGAGCGACGCGCTGCGCTCCAGCGCCGTGACATGTTCCATGGCCTCGACGAATTTGTCGGCGCCTTCCACCATCGGCGTCCGCACGATGCTGGGATGCACGGCGTTCACGCGGATGTTCCAGCCGGCGTATTCCATCGCCGCCGCCTTGGTCAGTCCGCGCAAGCCCCATTTCGACGCGCTATAGGCGGCGGCGAAATGGCCGTTGATGCCCGCGGTCGAACCGATATTGATGATCGCGCCGCCGCCGCTGTCGCGAATGATCGGCGCCGCCGCCTTGATGCCGAGGAACGGCCCGGTGAGATTGACCGACAGCACGCGGTCCCAGTCGGCGCGCGTTGTGCTTGCGAGATCGACGCCGCGCAGCGAAACGCCGGCATTGTTGACCAGCACGTGCAGCGAGCCGAACGTCGCCTTGGCGAAGGCCACGGCATCCGCCCAATCCTGCTCGCTGCTGACGTCGAGATGCCGGAAGCCGGCCGTGCCGCCGGCGGCGCGGATCGATTGCACGAGCGCGCCGCCTTCGGCGTCCAGCACGTCGGCGACGACGACTTGCGCGCCGGCAGAAGCGAACATGCGCGCCTCGGCCGCCCCCTGCCCGCGGCCGCCGCCGGTGATGAGAACGGTCTTGTTCTTGAAATTCTGCACGGCGCTCGCCTTCTGGGGTTGGATGCGGTGCATCACGCTAGCAATTTGCCGCCAGCGCCGTCACCTGCGTGCGTCGAGCACCTGGCGGATTTTCCGCGCCACCGTCGCCTCGGTCAACGGTTTCGAGATCAGTTCGGTGCCGCGGTCGAGGCGGCCCTGGTGCACGATGGCGTTGCGCGAATAGCCGGTCATGAAGATCACCTTGGCGCCGGGACGGCGGCGAATAACCTCGTCGGCCAGCGCGCGGCCGCTGATGCCCGGCAGCACCACGTCGGTCAGCATCAGGTCGAACGGCCGCTCGGCCTCCAGCAGGCGCATCGCGCTGGCGGAATCCTTGGCCTCGATGACCTGGTAGTTCAGGTCCCGAAGGATCTCCGAAGCATATTCGCGCACGCCGTCGTCGTCCTCGACGATCAATATCGTTTCGCCGCGGCCGCGTTCGGGATCGCCCTGCTCGTCGGCGGACATGACCGTCTCTTCGCCGTCATGCCGCGGGAAATAGAGCTTGATCGTCGTGCCTTCGCCGGGCTCGCTGTAGATCCGCACATGACCCTTGGATTGCTTCACGAAACCGTAGACCTGGCTCAGCCCCAGGCCGGTTCCCTTGCCCGTTTCCTTGGTCGTGAAGAACGGATCGAACGCGCGCCCGATCGTTTCGGCAGACATTCCCATGCCGCTGTCGGAAACCGCGATAAGAACGTATTGGCCGGGCGTGAGATCGGCGTGGTGGCGGCAATACTCGTCGTCCAGATAGGCGTTGCTGGTTTCGATGGTCAGTTTGCCGCCGTCCGGCATGGCGTCGCGCGCGTTGAGCGCGAGATTGAGCAGCGCCGATTCCAGTTCGGAAACGTCGCATTCGATTTTCCAAAGCCCGGCGCCGCCGATCGTTTCCAGCGCGATATTTTCGCCGAGCGAGCGGTTGAGCAGGTCGGACATGCTGACGATCAACTTGTTGGCGTCCACTGTCTTCGGATCGAGCGGCTGCTGGCGCGAGAACGCGAGCAGGCGCCGCGTCAATTGCGCCGCCCGCTCGGCGCCGATCCGCGCATTGTTGAGCGCGCGTTCGGCGCGAGCCTCGACCACGCCGCGCTTGGCGATGCCGAGATTGCCGAGGATGATGGTCAGAAGATTGTTGAAGTCGTGCGCGACGCCGCCGGTCAATTGGCCGACGGCTTCCATCTTTTGAGCCTGCCGCAGCCCCTCCTCGGCCAGTTCGCGGCGCTCGGCTTCCGCATAAAGCTCGCGCGTGCGGCGCATCGTCATCAGCACCAGCGCCAGCAGCACGATGACGGCGGGAATGCCGAAATAGAGATGCGCCGACATTGTGCGCAGCCAGTCGCCAATGATGGTATCGGTCGCCACGCCGTCGGACACATAGAGATTGCCGTAGCCCAGCTTGCGGAACGCGATGCGCCGTTGCACGCCTTCGACCGAATGATTGGTGGTGACGACGGCGCCGTTGGGGTAACGCGGCACGTTGAGCATGAAGCCGCTGTCGGGTCCGAAGCGTGTTATGCCGTTCGGCGGATCGGGATAGCGCGCGAGAATGGCGCCGTCGCTCTTGGCCAGGGAGAAGCCGCCGCCGCCGGCGTCGCGGGCGAGTTGTGCGTAGAAATCGGTGAACACCTTGGTCTCGACCGCAACGTCAACGACCCCGGCGAACTTTCCGTTCTGCAGCGGCCGCCTGCGGCTGACGCCGAAAAAATCCCCCGCATCCTTGCGCACGCGCGGATGCAGGACCTCACCGATAAAGGTTCCGGCATCGCGCTCCTTCTGCGCCTTGAAATAGTCGCGGTCGGCGACGCCGATCGTCGCGGGGATCGGCGAAATCGCCGAGGACACCAGCACGTGCCCGTCGGCGTCGGTGATCACGATGGCGTCGACCGCCGCCGTCGCCTTTTCCAGCTTCTTCAGTTGCGCGTGCAGCACTGCCTCGTTCGTCTTGATCTGTTCGTCGGTGAGATCGCCGGCAATCGCGTCGATGGCGGTAAAGGTGAGATCGACCGACTGGAAGATGCGAGAGGTATGCTCGGACATGATGCCGAGGTTCGCCAACAGTCTTTCATCGGCATGCGCAAACGTATTTTGGTAGCCGATCCAGCTGGCGTAGCAAAAAATCGCCACCGGAATGGCGACCAAGGCCACCATCATGACTTTCAGGCCGCGAATGGCGGCGTCGCGGCGGGCGCGCATAGACCTCACTCAAAGCCAGCGGTATTCGGCTAAGGAAGCTTATTGGGAATGTATCCCTTGGGAAAGGGCTAAAAAAGTTCCATCGCCGCCGGGGGTCCCCCTTTCCGACAAAGCGCGGAGCGAATTGGCCGGCCTTCTCTATGTGCGCTGTCAGGCCTTGTTAAACAGATGAGCCTATAGCTTGCGCCATGAGAAAAGCCCTGCCGGAACAAATGTTCTCCGATGCCGACAAGCAAGCCAGGCTAACCATTTTGCGCAACTGGGTGCTCGACAACGATGTGACCGAGATCGAAATGAATGAGCGGCAGTTCTGGAATTTCGCGCTGCTGCAGCCGGTCGCCGAGAAGCCCTGGATCACGTTTATGGGCCGCGCCTTGCGCGTGCCGGACATGCCCGAGGACGCGCAAAAATGCCTCGGCATTTATGACAAGGCCGGCCCCGGCTCGATCTGACTTTTTGCCGGATGTGGCAGCGAATTTTCGCCATGTTCGGCAGGCAATAAGCGAACCGCCGGAACCGAAGCGCGGCGCATTTGTTGCCGTGTGCCGCAATATTTAGCTGCGAGACTCATGAACAAAGCCGCCGAAGACGTCCTCAGCAAAGTCCCCGAAGTCACCTTCACATTCTGGCTCATCAAGATTGCCGCGACGACGCTGGGCGAAACCGGCGGCGACACGGTGACCATGACCTTGCATTGGGGCTATCTCGCCGGCACCGCGCTGTTCCTCGCCGTGCTTGCCGTGCTGGTGGCGTGGCAAATTGCCGCCGGCGAATTCCGGCCGTACCTCTATTGGGCGACGATCATCGCCTCGACGACCTTCGGCACCACCATGGCGGATTTCGCCGACCGCTCGCTCGGCATCGGCTATGCCGGCGGCTCGACGCTGCTGCTGGCCTGCCTGCTGATCGTGCTGGCGCTCTGGCATTGGTCGCGCGGCTCGATCTCGGTCGACACCGTCGCCACGCCAAAGGTCGAAGTGTTCTACTGGGCGGCCATCACTTTCTCGCAGACGCTCGGCACCGCGCTCGGCGACTGGACCGCCGATTCGACCGGGCTCGGCTATGAATACGGCGCGCTGGTTTTCGCCGCCGGCCTGGCGGTGGTCGCCGCCGCCTATTACTGGACCAACGTCTCGCGCGTGCTGCTGTTCTGGATCGCCTTCATCCTGACGCGGCCCTTGGGCGCGACCGTCGGCGACTACCTCGATAAGCCGGTCCGCCACGGCGGGCTCGCGTTGAGCCGCCCGGTCGCCTCGGCGGTCATTGCCGCATTCATTCTGCTGTGCCTGCTGTTGCTGCCGCAACGGGCCGGCCGGCATCCCGGGCAACCGCAAGAACTGGCGTGAGCAGGCTAAGTCCGGCGAATGCCACTGGCGCAAGAGCCAGACGCCGCTTAGGCTGCGTCCTTAGAGACCTGCGTAACACGGGGGCTGCTTATGGCTAAGAAGTCGCGCAAAAAATCCGCTGCGAAGGCAAAGAAGAAGCCCGCCGCGGCCGCAAAGAAAAAGAGCAAGACCGTAGCGAAGAAGAAATCCAAGGCCGTCGCCAAACGGAAAGCGGCGCGCAAGGCAAAGCCGAAATCCAAGCCGATCGCCAAGCGCAAAGGCGTGCTCGCCCAGATTGCCGGCGCCGCCAAAGCCGTCGTCGACACCCTGACCGACGCCGAACAGATGCACCATAAAATGGAGCCGCATGTTTCGCGGGAGCCGGAGTAGCGCGCGGAGCGTTGGCTAACGCGAAGCACCGAGCCCTCCGATAAATTCGGCACCAACGTCAAATTCACCGGGCATGCTGCGCTTTGCCCGCCCAACGGATGGCTCGGCGTTCATCGTGCCGGCCGCGGGGTGGGCCGCTCCCGCAATTCGCGATAGAATCCGAATCGGGTGGAAACCTGCGGGAGGGCCGATCGCATGCAAGATTCCAACGCCTTGAAAGCCGAGTTGCACGAAACCGAAAAGCGGCTGCTCACCGAATTGCGCACCTTGCGCCGCGGTGCGCGCGCCGGTCACGCGTCACACGAGCCGCAGCTGACCGTCGGCCAGCGCATCGCCGACACCGTCGCCACCAACATGGGCTCCTGGCGCTTCATCATCATCCAATCGATCATCCTGCTGATCTGGATCGTCCTCAACGTCACCGCCTATATCCAGCAATGGGATCCCTACCCGTTCATCCTGCTCAACCTGGCGCTGTCGTTCCAGGCCGCTTACGCGGCGCCGTTCATCATGATGAGCCAGAACCGGCAGCAGGACATCGACCGCAAAAAGGCCGAGAACGATTTTCAGGTCAACGTAAAGGCCGAGCTGGAAATCGAGCTGCTGCACCATAAAATCGATCAGTTGCGCGAGACCGAGGTCATGAACCTGACGGCGGCGGTCAAGGAACTCACCGCCATGCTGCACAAGGCCGCGCCCGGCACGGCCAGCTGAACCGAGGCGCAGCATGGGTGGAATGGACAAAGAAGACCCCTGGAAGTGGATGCAGCCCTATGACGTGCGCCGCTTCGGCGACGTCATCCTCGACGAGAAGGAGCAGGAGCGCTGGTGCCGCGCCGTGCTGCTCGGCGGACTGCCGTTCATGTGGCGCAAGGCGGAAGTCGCGCGCAACGTCATCTACGACCGGCTCGAGCTGCGCGAAGGCGACAAGGTGCTCATCATCGGCGAATGCATCGAGCCGTGCGGCTTTGTCGACGACATGCGCGCGCGCATCGGACCGAAAGGCGAAGTCCGCGTCATCGACATCACCGACGAGGCGCGCGACAACTACATCGCCAAGAAGCGCGGCCGCTACGGCCAGCTCGCCACCTGGCAATGGACCTACACGCGCGAGTTCGCCGACGGCGCGTTCGATTGCGCCGCCTGCCTGCAGGGCGTGCAGCACACCGACGACTGGCGCGAGACCGGCGCGGAAATGCTGCGCGTCATGAAGCCCGGGCGAAATTTGGTACTGGCCGAGATCGCCTACAGTCCCGAGACGGCGATGAAGATCGATCTCGACATGCACATCGCCTACGTGTTCGACAAGCTGCTCGCCCGCGTCGGCTGGAAGCTCGACGAGTTTCCCTATTACAGCCCGAAGGATCTCGAGAAAGCCTTCGCCGGGCAGGTCAAGGATCCTGGCAGCTTCGTCTGGAAAGGCATCGAGATTTTCTGGGGGCGAAAGCCGTAGCGGACCGCCTCACGTCCGAGCCGCGGCCATCATGATCAATCCGCCGATCAGGGCGAGCAGCCCGCCGGCAAGTCCGGCGTATTGCAGGATCATGACCGCCTGCGACGGCGCCTCACTGCCATTTGTTGCCATATTGAAGACGGCCAGCGCGGTCGCGAAGGCGCCCAGGAGCGCGATCTTGCCCGGCTTGGCCTTCTTGGGTTCGGCTTTGCCGCTTCGGCTGTCGCTCATAAGTACCCCCCTCTGAAGGTGCCGCAATGCGTATACGTCGCGAAAGGACGGCGAGACGTTCAAGAACGGGAGGTGCTGGACACGAGCTGTGCGACCTGCTGCGATAGCGAACGCATTCAGCAGAGGAGCTTCCCCGGTGGCGATCATCGATTCCCAAGTTCACGCCTATGCCGCGAATACCCCGCAGCGGCCATGGCACAATGTGCCGAACTGGCCGCCGCACGTCACCGGCGACGAGATGTGCGCGGCGATGGACAAGGTCGGCGTCGACGGCGCCATCTTCATCTCCGCCTTTTCGCTCTACCAGTACGACGCGAGCTACGCGGTGGAAGTGCAAAAGGCCCATCCCGACCGCATGGCGATCGTCAAGCCGGTCAATCCGGACGATCCGGCCGTGGCCGACGTCATCGCCGATTGGAAACGGACGCCGGGCGCGGTCGGCATCCGCATCATCCTGACCAACGAGCCAGGGCGCGCGCGCGATCCGAGCCACCCCGGCCTCGACCGCATTGCGCGCGCGGCCGCCGCGCAAGACCTTCCGGTCAACATGCTGTGCTGGGGCAACCTGGACGCGGCCATGTCGGTGATCGACCGCAACCCCAACACGCGCTTCATCATCGATCATCTGGGCATCCTGCAGCCGCGCACGCCGCCGGCGCCGCCGCAGCCATGGGCCGACCTGCCGAAGGTGCTCGACCTCGCCAAGCGCAAGAACCTGGTGATCAAGGTGAGCGGCGCCTGCACGCTGTCGAAGGAGCCCTATCCGTTTCCGGACATCTGGGATCCGCTCGCCCGCGTGTTCGACGCCTGGGGTTTCGAGCGCTGCCTGTGGGGCACGGACTGGACGCGCGCCAACGCCGTCGTCAACTACGAGCAGGCCGTGAAGCCCTTCCTCGAGACCGACCGCCTAAGCGACAGCGAGCGCGCGATGCTGATGGGCGGCGCCTGCGCCAAGGCTTACCGCTGGGAGCCGAAGAAGGGCTGAGTCAGCCGGCCGACCGGCGGGTTTGCGGCTCGGGGTGCCGTTCGCGATACTTCGGCCCGGGGCCGCGCATGTAGTACCGCTCGGGCCGGTAAGTGACCGATGCCGGCACCAATTTTCCAAGCAACCACCGCCAGCGAAAGAGGCGGGGTAACTGCGGTTTTCCGCTGAAGAATGCCATGGCTTTACGCTCGCGGTAGACGATGTCCCCAGGCGCGATTTTTGATGAATCGCGAAACGGGAGGCCTCGGTTTAGAGCCTGACGAACATTTGCACGAGAACTACGGCAGACGTCGCCATGATGACGTAAGGCAGCGTTTCCAGGACGAATCTCGACGTTCGCTCCAGCATGGAAGGACTCCGTGATTCTCAGGGCAGCAATCTCGCAAACACATATTTCATACGCTTGAATGAAATTCAAACAGCCGTTTGAGGCGGAACCATGACATTCGGCGCCCGGCGGGCGATCAAAGACGTTTGCATTTTGTTGCAAGAGCCATTATGTAATGGAATTCAAACACTTGTTTGAATTGGGAGCCCGATGACGCGTCCGTCCGAATACACCCGCAATGCAATCGTGAAGGCAGCCGTGCAGCTCTTGGCTGACAAGGGCTACCAAGCCACCAGCGTTCGCGACATCGTGGCCAAGGCGCGCGTCAACCAAGCCGCCATCAATTACCATTTCAAGGGCAAAGACGGGCTCTATCTCGAACTGCTCAAGACGGCGTTCGAGAAGCTGACGGAACAGTCCGGCTTCGATCCCGCGAAGCTCAAATCGCTGTCGCGCGAGGAGGCCCTGCGCGCTTTCGTGAAGCAGCAGCTGCGGCCGTTGCTGTTCCGCGACGAGCTAAGCCTGTACATCCGCATATTCGCCTGGGAGGCCGCGCATCCGAGCAAGATCTTTCTCAAGTTCATGGCGAAGAACACGGTCACCTATCTGACCGCCGCCGTCGATATCGTGCAAAGGTTCTTGCCCTCGGGCACGGACCGGCGGGTCGCCCTGTGCGGCGCCATCTGGCTGATGGGCCAATGCAGCACCTTCGTGCGCAACCGCGAGATTTTCGCGCAAGAGCCGTTCAAGATCACACCGGACAGTTCGTTTCTGGATGAGCTGACCGACCTCATCTCGCGCCTGGCGCTCGGCGGCTTGCGGCAGGCATCAAATGGCGGCTGATCGCTGATGGCTTCCTTTCCCCGAGGCTGAGCGACCGCGGGCGCGCGATGCCGATGGGCAGCGCCTGCGCCAAGGCTTATCGCTGGTCGCCGAAGAAGGGCTAGCTCGTAGGGTCGGCTCAGGCGCGCAGCACGCCGCTCCCTTTGGGAGAGGGAAAGCGCAAACGCCATTCACATCGAATCGATGGCCACGATATGGCACGTCGTGTTGCGGGCCGCGTCGGCGTAATTGAACGCGACGGAAAACCCGACCCGCGTCCAGATGTTGGGTTCGCCGCCTGGTTCCCCCCGGGTCGATTGAACGCCGATATCCTTGAGACCTTGCTTGGAGACGACGCAATCCAGCTTGAGCCGGCAGGTTGGCTTCTCGGCGAAGACTTTCGGCTTGAACGGATTGTTGAAGTCGAAATTCGTCTGCACCTTATGGACGATCAACACGGCGCGGCCATCCGCGTCGATGTCATAGCGGACAGGATCGCCATTGGCGCCGCCGGCCATCGCGCCGATCGGTCCGGAAAACAGACACTGGTTGACGGCGACCGTACGAGTTTGCGCTAGCGCCGGGCTCGCCGCCATCGTGGCGACGCAAGCGCCGATCGACATTCCGGCGGCGATAAGTCGCTTCATGGGCGATCTCTCCTGATGCTTGGGAAGCTTCGCCTTTAGACGCTCAAGCTAGCATGTGCCGTAAGCATTGAGTGGGATATGGCGCGGAACGCTGAGCCCACCAGCAATCTCGAAAACTCGAAACGAGAAAGCGGTGGGCTACGCTTCGCCTTGTCAACTCTGGCGCTTGCTCGTCGTCTAAAAGGGCTTGACCCTCTGTCATCACTGGGCTGCAGTCTCGGTGTCCCGCTTGGGATGGCAGTGCGAATCCCTAATGGAAATGCCCGGGTCAAGCCCGGGCATGACGCCGAATAAATTTCGCGGCACGAAGAAGAGCCTTTACCGCTCCCCAACTTCCTCAACACGCCATCCAGCTGATCCAAGTCGCGATACTTGATATGCAGCGTGCCGCCTTCGCCGCGGTGGTCGATGGTCACTTCCAATCCCAAAGTGTCCGACAGCCGCCGCTCGAGCGCGCGGGTGTCGGCGTCCTTGGCGCCGCTGGTGTGACCCTTCGCCTCGTTGCGCACGTCGCGCGCCTGGCGCGCGCCGTCCTTGCGCATGTCGGCCTCGAGCTGGCGCACGTTCCAGCCCTTCTTGATGACGTCGTGCGCGATCTGCTCGGCGTTCGGCTGGCCGACCAGGAGACGCGCGTGCCCGGCCGACAGTTCGCCCGACACCACCAGCGCCTGCACCGGCGCGGGCAGGCGCAACAGCCGCAGCGTGTTCGCCACATGCGGCCGGCTCTTGCCGACGATCTGCGCGACCTCGTCCTGGCTGTGGTTGAACTCTTCCATCAGCGCCTGATAACCGGCCGCCTCTTCGATCGCGTTCAAGTCGGCGCGCTGCACGTTCTCGATGATGGCGAATTCGAGCGCCTGCGCGTCGGTCGCCTCCACCACCGCGACCGGCACCTCGTGCAGGCCGGCGCGCTGCGCCGCGCGCCAGCGCCGCTCGCCGGCGATGATCTCGAACTGATCGTCGTGGCCGCGCACGGCGCGCACCACGATCGGCTGGATGATGCCGCGCTCGCGGATCGAGTCCGACGAGTTCGGCGAGTTCGGTTTCGGTGAAGGCGCGGCGCGGGTTGCGCGGATTGGCGCGCAGGTTTTCGATCGGCGCGCGGCGCGGCTTGCGGCCGCTGTCGGCTTGCACCGGCGCGGTTTCGTCGCCGACATCGCCCATCAGCGAAGCGAGGCCGCGTCCCAATCGCGAATGATCCACCATCGCCGCCGCTCCTGAACCCCGTGTCACGCTTGCCTCTTCAATTTTCGTTGCGATTTGAACCGCTTTTGATTTTTGTCCTGGCCGGGCTGGTCCCGGCCAGCCCGCTTAGGGTACTGCACATTGCCCGCCTAAGCGGGATCCTCGCGCGCGAGGACAAGCCCGGTGATGACAGAGTGTTGCGATTACCCCGCCTTCAATGCTTTCTCGCGCTGGATGATTTCGGTCGCGAGCCGCAAGTACGCTTCGCTGCCGACGCATTTCAAATCGTAGACCAGCACCGGCTTGCCGTAGGACGGCGCTTCCGAGATGCGCACGTTGCGCGGGATCACCGTGTCGTAAACCTTCGGCCCCATGAACTGGCGCACGTCGGCGACCACCTGGTTGGAGAGGTTGTTGCGCGAGTCGTACATGGTGAGCACGATGCCGTGGATCGACAGCGTTCGGGTTGAGGCTGCTCTTGACCTGCTCGACGGTTTTCAAAAGCTGCGACAGGCCTTCCAGCGCGAAGAACTCGCATTGCAGCGGCACCAGGATCGAATCCGCCGCCGCCATGGCGTTGACCGTGAGCAGATTGAGCGAGGGCGGGCAGTCGACCAGCACATACGTGAAGTCGTAGGCGCGCGGGCCCTTGTTGAGTTCGGTGAGCGCGTTGCGCAGGCGGAAGGCGCGGTCGCGCTGCTGGCCGATCTCGAGCTCGAGGCCGGACAGGTCCATGGTCGAGGGCGCGATGAAAAGCTGCGGCACCGCGGTCGCCAGCACCGCGTCGCGCATCGGCGCCTTGCCGGTGAGCACGTCATAGGTCGAGGTGCGGCGCGATTTGCGCTCGATGCCCAACCCGGTCGAGGCGTTGCCCTGCGGGTCGAGATCGACCACCAGCACATGCTCGCCGATGGCGGCCAGCGCGGTGCCGAGGTTGATGGCGGTGGTGGTCTTGCCGACGCCGCCCTTTTGGTTGGCGACCGCCAGCACGCGCGGGCGGCCGGCCTCGGGCCGGGGTCCCGGCTTCGGGAAGGGGACGACGTCGGGGTGATCACTGGGCACGTCGGACATTTTATAATTCCGTTGTTTAATCAGATACTTAGCGTTGGTGCCACGGAGTTTTCAGTTTATGTAGGCTGCGCAACACAACGATGGAGCTGGCCGGATTGGTCACGCTGGGCATCGTCGAGGCCTGAATACTCCAATATTTAGCGGCTTCGGTCAATTCAGCCCCTACATCTTGTCCCTTGAGGAACAGGCCGACCGCGCCCTTGGCGATCAAAGGAAACGCCTGATCGCAGAGGACTTTCAATGGGGCGAGCGCCCTCGCCGTCACCACGTCCACGGCTTCTGCACAGGTATCCCCAAATTTCTCGGCCCGCTCCTGGTGGACCTCGGCCGGAATGCCGGTCGCCTGCACCGCCTCGCGCAAGAAGTTCGCTTTTTTGCCGACGCTTTCGACCAGGTGCACCTTGGCGCCGGGGGTATCGGCCAGCGCGCAGGCAATCGGGATGCCCGGGAAGCCGGCGCCCGATCCGAAGTCGACCCAGACCTTCGCGCATCCGGCGCCAGCGGCAAGAGCTGGAGCGAGTCGGCGACGTGGCGGGTCCAAAGAATAGGAAGCGTCGACGATGCAACGAGGTTGAACTTCGTCTGCCAAAGAAGAAGCAGATCTACGAAGATATTCAGCCGCGCTTCTGTTTCACGTGAAACATTTACGAGCGCGAGCGCGCGTTTTTTGTCGGCTTCGAGGTCGAAAGCGCCCTGCCCGCTATTTTTCAAGCGCGCCTCGCGGCTTTTCGGCCGCGTTTCACATGCGCCACCAACAAAGTCAGCGCCGCCGGCGTCATGCCGTCGATTTTGCTGGCGTGTCCAATGGTGCGCGGCCGATTTTGCTGCAGCTTCTGTTTGGCCTCGTTGGAAAGCCCGCGCATCGCCGAATAATCGAGATCGTCCGGCAGCGTGAAGCTTTCATCGCGCCGATACGCGGCCACGTCCGCCGCCTGGCGCGAAAGATAGACGTCGTATTTCGCGTCGATCTCGATCTGCTCGGCGATTTTCGCATCGAGCTCACCAAAGCGCGCCCAGATTTTCGCGAGGTCGGCGATCGCGACATTCGGATAGGACAACAATTCAAACGCCGTGCGCCGTTGTCCGTCCTTGTTCAATGCGAGGCCGTAACGTTCGGCTTCTTTCGGCGTAAGCGAAACCGAATTGGCGAATTCGCGCGCGGCATTCAGCGCCGCCGATTTTTCCGCGTGGAATTTCGCGCGCGCAGATCCAACACAGCCGATGGAAATTCCTCTGCCGGTCAAACGTTGATCGGCGTTGTCGGCGCGCAGCTTCAATCGATATTCGGCGCGCGACGTGAACATACGATACGGCTCGCTCACACCACGTGTAACGAGATCATCGATCATCACGCCGGCATAGGCTTCGGCGCGATCGAAAATGATTTCAGCGCCGCTGGCGGCCAGTGACGCCGCGTTGAGACCGGCAAGAAGTCCCTGTGCCGCAGCCTCTTCGTAGCCAGTGGTGCCATTGATCTGACCGGCGAGATAAAGCCCGCGCAGTCGTTTCGTTTGCAGCGTCGGCTCGAGCTCGCGCGGATCGACGTAGTCGTATTCGATCGCGTAGCCAGGACGCACGAACTTGTGCGTTTTCCAATCCGGGAATGGTCGCGACCAGCGCGTGCTGAACTTCTTCCGGCAGCGACGTCGAAATTCCATTCGGATAAACGGTGCTGATCGTCGAGGCCTTCCGGCTCCAGGAAAATCTGGTGGCCGTCGCGCTCGCCGAACTTCACGATCTTGTCTTCGATCGACGGACAATAGCGCGGTCCCGTACTGGCGATCTGCCCGGAATACATCGGCGAGCGATGCACATTGGCGCGGATGATTTCGTGCGTCGCGGCGACCGTGCGCGTGATGCCGCATTCGATCTGGCGGTTTTCAATGCGCGTGGTCAGAACCGAAAAGGCTTCCGGCGGATCGTCGCCGGGCTGCATTTCCAAGGCGGACCAATCGATGCTGCGGCCATCGAGCCGCGGCGGCGTGCCGGTTTTCAAACGGCCGAGCGTAAAGCCGATCGATTCCAGCGTGCGCGAAAGCCCCATGGCCGGCGCTTCTCCGACGCGGCCAGCGGGAATCTGCTGTTCGCCGATATGGATGAGGCCGCGCAGGAAGGTGCCGGTGGTGAGAACCACGGCGCCGCAGGAAATCTCGCGGCCATCGGCGAATTTCACCCCGCAAACGCGGCCATCGGCGATGATGAGATCGTCGGCCTCCGCCTCAAACACCTGCAAATTCGCCGTTTCGCGAATGGCGGCCTGCATTGCGGCGGCATAGAGCTTGCGATCGGCCTGCGCGCGCGGACCGCGCACGGCCGGGCCCTTGCGGCGGTTCAAAACGCGGAACTGGATGCCGCCCTGGTCGGCGACGCGGCCCATGAGGCCGTCCAAAGCATCGATTTCGCGGACCAAATGGCCCTTGCCGAGACCGCCAATCGCCGGATTGCAGCTCATCGCGCCGACGGTGGCAAAACGATGCGTCACCAGCGCGGTCTGCGCGCCCATGCGGGCACTGGCGGCGGCGGCTTCACAGCCGGCATGACCGCCGCCAATGACGACAACGTCGAATCGTGTGCGCATAGGACCTCGGATGCGGCGTTGTAGCGGAGGCGCGGGGAGGGGTCAAAAACAAGCGCTTTCCCGGGAATGTTTCACGTGAAACATTCCCTACTGGTGCCAGAATACCTAAGAAATGGGTCTTCTTGCGCCAGATGTTGCCCTGTTCGCCCAGAACTAGGTTGGAATTCGATCTTCTTCCGTCGTCTCGATGCAAGAACGCCGGCCCGCCGGGACTTGCGCCCTGGGCCGCTATTTGCCGATGCAGAAGTCGCGGAAAATCACGTCCAGGATATCCTCGACATCGACCCGGCCGGTCAGCCGCCCCAGCGCGGCCGCGGCAATGCGCAGCTCCTCGGCCAGCAGATCCTCGCGGCCGGCCACCTCGCCGCTCTGGGCGCGCCGCAGCGCGGCCAGGACCTCGTCGAGCGCGTGGCGGTGGCGGGCGCGGGTGATGAGGGCGGAGTCGGTGCCGCCGAGAAATTCCCCGGCCTGGCGCGCCAGCCGGTCCAAAAGGGCGTCAAAACCCTCACCAGTAGCGGCGGAAAGACTGAATTCCAACTCACTACTAGCGGATAAAGATTCATTACTTGATGTTAACTCGGCTTTAGCCATACTTTTTAAGGCCTTATTAGGGTCGAATACGGCTTCATTCTTATAAATACTTAGTTCCCCAAGTTCATTACTTCGTTTCAGGCACTTCATCAGGTCGATTTTGTTGCGGACGAGCCAGATTGGGGGGCTGGAAGGGGGCAGACCGCCAAAATCACCGTCAATCCGGGACGGCCCGAAGGGCCGGGCCCGGAATCCAGTGGCTACGGATTGTGGCTCTGGATTCCGGGTTCCTCCGCCTTCGCCCTCGCGGGCTTCGGCGGGACGCCCCGGAATGACGGAGGCCGCTTTTGCTGCACCCTTTGCTGCAGCATTTTTTGCAGCATTCGCTTGCCCCGCATCGACCACCCACAGCACCAGGTCGGCCGCGGCGGCGCGTTGCTGAGCCCGCCGCACGCCCTCCAGCTCGACCGGATCGTCGGTTTCGCGGATGCCGGCGGTGTCGAGCAGGGTCACCGGCCAGCCGCCAAGGTCGAGATGCACCTCGATCACGTCGCGCGTGGTCCCGGCGTAAGGCGACACGATCGCCGCCTCGCGCCTCGCCAGCCGGTTGAGCAGCGTCGATTTGCCGGCATTCGGCGGGCCGGCGATCGCCACCACCAGGCCTTCGCGCAATCTTTCGCCGCGGCCGCCGTCGGCCAGCGCCGCGGCGATCTCCGATCTCCAGCTCGCGCGCGATGGCCAAGGCCGGCGCCAGCAGGTTTTCCGGCACGTCGGCCTCGTCGGAAAAATCGATGCGCGCCTCGACCCAGGCGAGCGCCTGGATCAGCCGCTGCCGCCAGGTCTCGGCCCGGCCGCCGAGCAGGCCCTTCATCTGGCGGAACGCCTGCCGGCGCTGGCCCTCGGTCTCGGCCGCCACCAGGTCGGCGAGGCCTTCCACCGCGGTCAGATCGAGCTTGCCGTTCTCGAAAGCGCGGCGGGTGAACTCGCCGGCCTCGGCCGGGCGCAGGCCCTCGATGCGGGCAAGCGCTGCGAGCGTCGCCGCGACCACGGCGCGGCCGCCGTGCAATTGCAGCTCGGCGACGTCCTCGCCGGTCTCGCTATGCGGCGCCGGAAACCACAGCGCCAGCGCCTCGTCGATGATCTCGTTGTCGCCGCCACGGATGCGGGCGAGCGCCGCCTGGCGCGGGGCCGGGATCTTGCCCGACAGGATTTTCAGCGCCGCGCCGGCGCGCGAGCCTGAGATGCGCACGACCGCAATCGCCGCCGGCCCGCGGCCGGAGGAGAGGGCGAAGATGGTGTCGCGCTGGGGCTCAGACATCGCGGCGCAGGTGAGCGCCTATAGTTAAGAAGGGTCAAGGGTGACCCAAGGTCCCGGCACATCAGCACTATCCGAGAGCGCCTACCCGCCAGTTGCTTGACCGGCTGAAAGGTGACGCGTATCCCGCAGTGATTGGCAAAAGATATTACTGAAAGCACTGTAACTGTGAACTGCGAGCTACCCAGGTATTCTGATGACTAGTGACAGGCTTCTCCCATTAACTGACGAACAAGCGAAGCTCGCACGTGAGATCGTCGCGTCAGGCCGCGATTTAGGCGGCTATTTAGCTGAAATTCTCGGAGACCTCCCGAAAGATTTGATAGGTGTGCTGCTCGGCGATCGTGTGAAAGCTTGGCGCGCCGAACGGATTGCTATTTTGTGGCAAGGCGTGAAGAAGCGCCTCAATGATCGTGGCATCACGGACCCCAAACCGCCGAGCTTGAAGTTGGCACTACCGATTCTGGCCGCTGCCGCCGACGAAAACCGGCAGGAGCTGCGCGATCTTTGGGAACGGCTTCTCGCGGCAGCCATGGACCCAAAGCGTCAAAGTTTTGTTCGTCACTCGCTCATCGAAACAGTTAAGCAATTGGATTCGTTCGACGTACTCGTATTCCGCGTTGTAACCGAATATCCACACGGCAACATGGCGCCCACCGGCCGCGATTTCATTAAGACTAGGCTGCAAAGCTCCGAAGCAGAGGTCCTCGTTTCTTTCGCCAATTTAGAACGACTGAATTGCATCGCATTTGCGAGTAATCCACACATTACTCCATTGATTGCTCCGCTCGGAACGCTGCTAATCAACGCAGTGCGTGACTGAATCAAGTAGCCCGGATGAGCGAAGCGAAATCCGGAGCGGCTTCGACGCATCAAACCGAACCCGGATTTCGCTCGCTCCGCTCGCGCATCCGGGCTACGAAGCCGTCATTGCCGGGCTTGACCCGGCAATCCATGATGAGGCGCGGCCTCGGCGGACTCACGTAAGGCCGTCACACTCGGCGATGCATCATGGATGCCCGGATCAAGTCCGGGCATGACAACGATGTGGCTGTCGTCCCCGCGAAGGCGGGGACCAGTAATCACGGCGCTGATTGCGTTTGCTGGATGCCCGGCTTCGCGGGCATGACACAGAGAATGCGGCGCACAGCCACGACCTTCAAGCCCTTCGGTACCCCACGAGCGTCGAATCCTCGATGTCGGGCAAGTTCACCACGATGTTCTCCGGCGTGCGGCAGGCGAGCCACCACAGTTCTTCCGTCGTGCTCATATTGACTTCGAGATGCGGGATGAACGGCGGCACGAACATGAAATCGCCTTCCGACAAATCGACGTAGTCCTGGAAGTCCTTGCCGAAGTAGACGCGGGCGCGGCCCGACAGCACATAGGCGCCGGTCTCGGCCTCGCCATGGTGATGCGGCAGCGAGCGGAAGCCGGGCGGGTTGCTGGCCTTGCCGAACCAGATTTTGGTCGCCGGCGTATGCTGCGGTCCGACGCCGCTCATCAGCTTCAAGCCGCCGGATTGACCCGTGTTGCCGTGCTCGTGGCCTTTCCTGGTGACGACGGGACGATCGTTTGCAGACATTCTCGACCCCCATGAGCTGGCACACGTCGATCAGCGACCAACCGAGATTGCTACCAAGCGGTCACATTGGCAACACCGCCACGCAATCGACCTCGAGGTCGAACGGGCCGGGCCAGGAGTGGATGAACATGAAGATGCGCGACGGCGCGTCTGTCGGGAAATAGCGGTCGTAGACGGCGTTGAACGTCGCAAAGTGCGCCGGGCCCGGCACGCAGTAGACGTTGCACTTGATGACGTTCGAAAGCGACGTGCCGGCCGCCTCCAAACACGCTTTAAGTTGCGCCAGCACGCGCTCGCACTGTTGTTCGAACGGCGCCGGCGCGATCTCGCCGCTCTTAGGCTCGAACGGCGGCATGCCGGACAGATAGACGAAGCCATTGGCGATGGTGACTGGGTTCACCACGCCTTTCCGATAGCGCTCCAGATAACTCGAAAACGGTTCAACCCGTATGCGTTTGATCATGATGCTCTCCCATTTACCGCATTCTCCTCATCCCGCGCAAGCGGGAATCCAGATCCCCAATCACAGACCTCGCGATTCCGCCCCTGGGTCCCCGCTTTCGCGGGGACGAACGGTAGGGGGATTTAGCTCCGATTATTGCTTCGATGGTTCGGCCGCTACCGAACCATTCCTGCTAGGCTCGCGACACTGGCCGCGCTAGATCTCGCCAAATGGTCGCGGCGGCAAACATGGTGGAAGTGGCGGCTCTCGTGGGCGACACCGCGCGCGCCACGATGTTGGCGGCGCTGATGGGCGGCCAGGCGCTGACCGCCAGCGAACTCGCCGCGCTCGCGGGCATGTACGCGCTCCACGGCCAGCGGCCATCTCGGCAAGCTCACCGCCGCGCGGCTCATTGCCGTCACGCAGAAGCGGCGCAACCGTTATTACCGCATCGCCTCGCCTTTGGTCGCGCGCATGCTGGAGAGCATCAAGGCGGTGGCGGCGCTGGAGACGCCGGCGCGCTATCAGCCGCGCTCGGCGCAGGACGACGCGCTGCGCTTCGCGCGCTCCTGCTACGATCACCTCGCCGGCCGGCTTGGCGTCGCGCTCGCCGATGCGCTGGTGGCGAAGAAATTCGTCGTGCTGAGCGAGGAGGGCGGCGCGCTCACCGCGCGCGGGCAAAAGTTTCTCTGCGACTTCGGCGCCGATCTCACCGCGAAATCCGGCAGCCGGCGCATCTTCTGCCGCGCCTGCCTCGACTGGAGCGAGCGGCGCCACCACATCGCCGGGCTGGCCGGGGCGGCAATCCTGACGCGCCTCGTCGCGTTAAATTGGCTCGCCCGCGCACGCGGCAGCCGCGCGCTGCGCCTGACGCCCGCCGGACAACGCGGTTTGCGCGAGGTGTTTGGGATCGCCGACGGGCGCGCAAAAATACAATTAACGTAACCTTCGAGGTTACCCCCGGAAATTGCCGGTCGTTTTAGCGCCCCCGCAACGCAAGCCGGATAGGCCTACCTGCTCGAAAGGTGGGACTATGGTAGAGCGCCGCCGGCTGCCGAGACACGTCGTGCTCAAGCCAGCCAAAGTCGGATTCGACGATCAGTGTCCCCTTGTCGATTGCACGGTGCGCAATCTGACGAGCGACGGCGCATGCCTTGAATTCGCCGCCCCCTTGCAGACGCCCGACTTGTTCGAGCTGAGCTTCGACAATTTCCGCTCCGCCCGCGCCTGCCGCGTCGCCTGGCGGCAAACCGGCCGCGTCGGCGTCTGCTTCGGCTGACCGGGCGCCGATTCGCGTTTGCCGCTCGCCAAATACTACCAATAGTTGTTATAGTACGCGGCGCATCCGTCTGGCCCGCGTAAATTTTTGTAATTGCTGCATAATTTGACAAGTTCCATATTAACTCTGTATTTAGGTACCGCCCTCTAAAGTTTCACCGCCGGAAAAACGCGCTTTACAGTTGGGAAAGGCGCCGATGTCCAAAATCGAATTAGTCGTCCGTTAAGAAGCCGATTTGAGCTGGGGATGGTCTGCAAGCGTGCTGCGTAGCGCTTCCAGGATCAGGCGCAAAAGCATCCTCAACCAGGCGAGGACGAGGCGGAGGTTGTGGCCGATGGCGGTGAGGATGGCGTTGGCGGCGTCACCGGCGGTTCCCTTGAGATAGCAGCGGCCAAGATGGCCCTCGGCTTTCATATGGCCGATCACTGGCTCGATGGCGGAACGGCGTCGCAGCTCGCGCTTGATGGCGCCGAACACGCCGCGCTTCTGTCCGGAGATGAAGACGCGATGTGGGTTCGGCGCATCGTGGCCGCGGTATCCTTTGTCGACATAGGCGCGCTCGATCTCGCGTCCGGTGAGCCTTTCGGTGTCTTCGATGGCAGCGCGTAAGGTATGGCCGTCATATGGATTGCCCGGCAGCGCCTTGGCGTACAGCACGAACTGGCCGCCCGGGGCACGGGCGTTGGTGGTGACAATCGAAGCCTTGACGCCGAACTCATAGGGCGCGCTGGCCTTGCCCTTGCCGATGCATTCGACCTCTGGGGCATGGAAGGAATACAGCTTCCAGCCGCGCTGGCGCTGCTGCTGGAACGGATCTGGCTGGCGCGTGCGAGCGGCCATTGGAATGCCTCCTCAGCGGCAGGCCGACAATCTTGCGGCCGATATCGCGGATGATGCGGCCGAGCCGCGTGCGCAGGATGCGTAACTGCCGCCGATGGCGGTTGAACTGCTTGGCGTGAGCATAGCGCCAGCCATCATCGCGCCTGCTTGGCGATGCGCAGATAGGATGCCGCAGCCGCACGCTATGCCGACGGGCCAGGCGGTTGAGCCCTGATCGCCGCTGCAGCAGCTTGGCTCGGTCGGGAAGCTGATGGCCTTGGGCTGTACGGTTGTGTCGACCGTCACCCGCGCAAATCGCGCGTCCGCAGCGCGCCGCTCGCATGCGCCACCCGCAGGCTCTCGGCCAGCAGCAGTTCCAGCTTATCGCCCAGCCGCTTGCGCCAGTGGCTCAGGTCGAGCGCTCGTGCGGGAACTCATGCTGGAAGAACTCTCCCCGGTGAAATACTGAAAATACGGATCATGCACCCAGCGCTCGCACACGCCTTCGTCGGACAGGCCGTAAATGTGCTTGAGCAGCAACAGCCCGATCACGAAGCGGGTCTCGACCCCGGCCGACCTGGTCGCTGTAGAGCGGCGCAATCTCGCCGTCGATCCATGCCAGTCGAGCTTGACTGCGAGCTGCACCAGCTCGAGCTTCATGTTGATGATCTGCTCGAGCCTGGCCCGGAACAGATCGCTTGATCCGTCGTCGCGTGTTGCTTCGGCCGCATCGTACCTCCGATGCTGCCAGGGAATCATGGTTTGCGCAGAAAGAAAATCGAAAACCGAAATTGCAGCTTCCGCCCGAAAGCGGCGAAACCCTGCAAACTCAAATCGACCAAAACTGCAAAAAGAGACTCACATTCAATCGCTTAGCCGTTAATCACGGAGACAATTACCTGCGGAAAGTGCGGCCAGACCTTCAAAGAGCACCACTCCAAGATCCGGAGCGGCTCTTCGGTGAACTGTCCGAAATGCGCCACCCCAATCGTCTTCGACAGCCAGTCGGAAGACCCGAACGTGCGAAAAGCATTGACGCTCGCGCGGCGCTACCGGGTGAGCCTCGCCGGGAACTAATCGGAACGCATTATTCTCGCAACGCGATGACGCCGCGGGCGGTCGCGCGCGCATCCGGCCGCCTAGTGATTGTCGTTGTCCGCCGTCTTGTCCTCCGGCTTGAAGCCGCGGAAGGCCCATGCCGTGGCCAGGCCGAACAGCAAAAGCGCGATCGGCGGACCGATCAGCAGCACCGGGATCACCAGCAGATCGCCGGTCGTTTTGAAGCCGCCATGCAGGCCGTACATGATCAGATAAATGACCCAGCCCATCAGCCAGGCGGCGCAAAACAAAAGCCAGACGCGAAACAGACCGCGGCGCCAATTCAGCGCCATGGCCTCTTCGTCGTTCGCCCGCAACTGACGCCGAGGAATGCCGAAATGCGCCATCGTGCCAGTTCCCATAATTCTCGGGGAATTCACTGTACCAAACCTCGCGCGCCAAATGCCAGCGGCGCCAGGATCGCCGCAGGCCCGGCGCAATAACGAACTCGGCAGCCATTCCGTTTCACATCTTCTTGAGTTTGCACCGGAGGAATGCGCCTCCGCCGCGATGGAACCGCGCCCGGCGGCAGGCTTTGCTGCTAGGATAGGCATTCCAATCGCCACCGGGAGGGCACCATCATGCGCGGCAAGATCACATCGCTGTTGACGGGTATCGCTCTGGCATCGTTCGCGCTCGCCGGCACGGCGAACGCCGCCGACCCTTACGGCGTCTGGATGCGTCCATCGACCGGCTCGCAGGTGCACTTCTACGATTGCGGCGGCAAGCTCTGCGCCAAGATCGTCGCGGTCAAGGATCCGGCACGCAAGAAAGAAATCGGCACCATGATCATGAAAGGCGCGGCCAAGACCGGCGACAATAAATGGGAAGGCGATCTGCTCGAGGTCGACAGCGGCAAGATCTATTCCGGCGTGGTCACGCTCGAAGGGCCGCGCGCGCTCAATCTCAAAGGCTGCGTCATGATCCTGTGCCGGGGCGAGACCTGGACCAAGGTGAAGTGACGGGCGCCCGGTCGGTCGGGAGCGGCGGCTGACTTTGCCGCGGCGCTCCGGATTGGATTTCGCCGTTCGGCCTTATCCCCTTACTCCCGTGCAGTAATTTCTTTCTACGGCCGCATAGCGTTAAATACTAATTAACGCGCGCATCCGACTATCCCCCACTCGCTTACCAGAGGGGGAAACCATGCGGTTTTTCGCATTAATCGTGTGTGCGGCGCTGGTTACAATGGCGTCACCCGTCTCGGCCGCCGAATTCGGCAGCAAGGACGAGGCCGTCGCCATGGTCAAGCGCGTGCAAGCCGAGTTCAAAAAAGACGGACCGGCCGCCACCTTCAAAGCGGTCTCCGACAAGGCGGTCGCGGAATATCACGACCGCGATCTTTATCCCTTCATCTACGACATGTCCGGCAAATGCGTCGCGCACGGCGCGCGCCCGGCGCTGATCGGCAAGAACCTCATCGACCTCAAGGACCAGGACGGCAAATTGCTGATCCGCGAGATGGTGACGGTGGTGAAAGGGCCGGGCAGCGGCTGGGTCGACTACAAGTGGCCCAATCCGCTCAACAACAAGATCGAGGACAAGTCGAGCTACGTCGAAAAGATGGGCGACTACTTCGTCGGCGTCGGCATCTATAAGCAGTAAATTCCATGGAGGATGCCGCCGCCGCCCATCAACCTCTGGCCATCGCCAGGGCCGTCCACGGTCGGCATTTCCTGTTCGGCATCCTCCACAATCTTTCCATTCAGATCAAAGCCTCGGCCGCGTCCGCCGTGCTGCTGATTTGCCTGTTGGCGGTCGGCGCCAACGCCTACATGACGTCGATGAAGTCCGCCGAAGGCCTGCGGATGTTGTCGCACGAGATCGAACCGAAGCTGCAGGCGTTTTCCGCGGTCGGCGACGACGTCGTCGCGACCCACATGAAGATTTTCCGCTACGTCTCGTGGGCGAGCAACGGCGTGAGCAAAAAGCTGCTCGATCCGCTTTACATGCGCATCAACGAAGACCTCACCGTGCTGTCGCAGCGCATCGAAGCGCTCGGCAAACGGTCGGACCTGTCGGAGGCCGAGCGTACAAGTCTGCAAACGCTTTTTGACAAATGGCAAAAGTGCAAGAGCCGGGCGCAAGACACCATCGACGTCGGCCAGACCGACGCGCCGATGGCGACCATGCTGCTCGGCCAGACCGACGACAGCTTCAAGGCGGTCGACACCGATCTTCAAAAACTATCGCAGACCACCACCGATACCGCGAACGCGGTGCGGACGAGCCTGTATCAAGCCGCCGAACGCACCAAGCTGGTTATCATCCTGACCACCGTCGCCGGATTTCTGGTCAGCATTGTCGTGACCCTCATGGTCGGCGCCTCGATCGTGCGGCCGATCAAGTCGATCACCGACGCGATGCAACGGCTTTCAGCGGGCGAAATCGACGTCGAAGTCGCCCATCTCGGCCGCCACGACGAGATCGGCAAGATGGCCGAAGCCATCGACGTGTTTCGCAAGAACACCATCGATATGCGCTCGATGGAGCAGGCCAACCATCAGGCCGAGCAGCGGCGCACGGCCGAGCGGCGTGCCGAAATGCACCAGCTCGCCGGCGAGTTCGAGAAGTCGGTGCAGCAGATCGTCAAGAACCTGGCCGACGCCGCCGGCATCATGCACAACAACACCCAGGCCATGTCGCTGATCGCCGCGGAAACCCGCGACAAATCGCAGACCACCGCCGACATCGTCATGGAAACGCAGAGCAACGTCGACGCGGTGGCGAAGGCCGCCGACGATCTCGCGCGCTCGATCGAGGAGCTCGCCGCGCAAACCCATAGCGCGCGCGAACTGACATCCAAGACGGTCGCCGAATCGGCCGACGCCAGGTCCAACGTGCAGCACCTGCTCGACTCGGTCGGGCAAATCGCGCCGATCACCGGCCTGATCCAGGCAATCGCGCAGCAGACCAATCTGCTGGCGCTCAATGCCACCATCGAAGCGGCGCGCGCGGGCGCCGCCGGCAAAGGCTTCGCGGTGGTCGCCGGCGAGGTCAAATCGCTGGCGCAACAAACGGCAAAAGCGACCGAAGAGATCAATAAAAAAATAACTGCGGTGAATGCCTCGTGCAGCGCGGTCGTCGTCATCATGGAGCAAGTCATCGGCGCCATCGGCTCGCTCGGCGATGGCACGATCGATATGGCGACGGCGGTCGGCCAGCAGGCGGCGGCGACCCAGGAAATCTCGCGCAGCGCGCAGCAGGCCGCCGACAGTTCGCGCATTGTCGCAAACAATATTGTGGAATTGGACCAGAAGACGCACGCCACCGACGACGCCTCGGGACAGGCGTTGGCCGGCGCAAAAAGCCTGCTCGATCATGCCGAGATTCTGCAGCGGCAGATCGACCAATTCATCCGTCACGTGCGCGCGGCGTGAGCGCCGGCGGGCAAACGCTCAACTTGATCCAGAAAATTTCGGCATTATTCACCTAAATTCACGGACAATTTGTACCGCGCGCAATACGCGCTAATCTGCACCGATGTCTGTTTCTCCCGATAGCGTGCACGAAAACCGCTTGGCGCAGGCGACGTCGCCCTATTTGCTCCAGCACAAACACAATCCCGTGGACTGGTGGCAGTGGGGCCCTGAGGCGCTGGCCGAGGCCAAGCGCTTGAACCGGCCGATCCTGTTGTCGGTCGGTTACGCGGCTTGCCACTGGTGCCACGTGATGGCGCACGAGTCGTTCGAGGATGCGGCGACGGCGCGCCTGATGAACGAGCTGTTCGTCAGCATCAAAGTCGACCGCGAGGAGCGGCCGGACATTGACCAGATCTACATGAACGCGCTGCACCTGCTGGGCGAGCAGGGCGGCTGGCCGCTGACCATGTTTCTCACGCCGAATGCCGAGCCGGTGTGGGGCGGCACCTATTTCCCGAAGGAGTCGCGCTACGGCCGGCCGGCGTTTACCGACATCCTGCACGAAGTTGCACGCTTGTTCCGCGAGGAGCCCGACAAGATCGAGCAGAACCGCGCCGCGCTGCTGGCGCGGCTCGCCGACAAGGCGCGGCCTCAAGGCAAGGTCATCATCGGGCCGCGCGAACTCGACGGCGCGGCGACCCAGGTCGGCAATATGTTCGACCCCGTGAATGGCGGCTTGCGCGGGGCGCCGAAATTCCCGCAACCGGCAATTATGGAGATGCTCTGGCGCGCCGGCATGCGCACCGCCGACGCACGCTTTTTCGAGACGGTCGAGCACAGCCTGGAACGGATGTGCGCCGGCGGCATCTACGACCATCTCGGCGGCGGCTTTTCCCGCTATTCGGTCGATGAAAAGTGGCTGGTGCCGCATTTCGAGAAGATGCTCTACGACAACGCCCAACTGCTCGAGCTGCTGGCGCTAGCGCATCAGCGCAGCGGTAACCCGGTATTCCGCGAACGCGCTTTGGAGACGGTTACCTGGCTGGAACGCGAAATGACCATCCAGGAGGGGGCGTTTTGCGCCTCGCTCGACGCCGATTCCGAGGGCGAGGAGGGCAAGTTCTATGTCTGGACCCTGCAGGAGATCGAGGAGGTCTTAGGCGCGGAAAATGCTGCATTCTTTGCTGCGTTTTACGACGTAAGTCCCGGAGGCAATTTTGAGGGACATAATATCCTCAACCGCCTCAATGACTTACCGCGCAGCATGGAAGATGAGCGCCGGCTCGCCATGCTGCGCCCTATGCTGCACAAAAAACGAGAAACGCGGGTCCCGCCCGGTCTCGACGACAAGATCCTCGCCGACTGGAACGGCTTGATGATCGCCGCTTTGGTCAATGCCGGCATCATTCTGGACCGGCCAAGCTGGCTGGCTCTGGCCCGCCGCGCTTTCGATTTTGTTGCGCAGCAAATGGTGCAAGATCAAAGGCTTGGCCATTCCTGGCGGGCCGGAAAACTGCTCGTTCCCGGCCTCGCCAGCGACTTCGCCGCCATGATCCGGGCCGCGCTGGCGCTCTACGAGGCGACCGGCGAGCCGGGCTATCTCGACCACGCGCTGGCCTGGCAGCGGGCGTTCGACGCCCATTACGCCGACCCCGACACCGGCGGTTATTACCTTTCCGCCGATGACGCCACCGACCTGCTGCTGCGGCCGCATTCCACGGCCGACGACGCCACCCCCAATCCGAACGCGGTGGCGGCGGGCAACCTGGTGCGGCTTGCCGTGTTCGCCGGCGACGACCGCTTTCGCGCCCAGGCCGACCGGCTGATCGAGGGCATTCTCTCGGCGGCCGAACGCAATCTGTTCGGCCATATGGCGCTGCTCAATGCGCTCGATTTGCGCCTGCGGGCAGCCGAGATCGTGGTGACCGGCCCCGAGGCCGAGCGCTTCGCGCAGGCCGCGCTCAAGCTGCCGTACCTCGACCGCATCGTGCTGCGCGCGCGTCGCGGCCGCCGACCTGCCGGCTACGCATCCGGCGCAGGAAAAGATCAAGGCCGCGGACGGCAACGCCGCCTTCGTCTGCGTCGGCGAGCGGTGCTCGCTGCCGGTGACGGACGTGGCGCAGATCGCGGGTGCCGTCGCGAAGATGCGCTCCACATCCGCCCCCTGAAAGGGCAGGGAAAACAACAGCGACCTTGATCTCGCCACAGCCTGCGGCAAAATAATCGGCGGCGAAGATTCTCCCGGGGGCGGCGACCAGGAGAACGGCAATGCGGCTCTTGCTCGGCCTTATGACGGCGGCGGCCTTGGTGACGTCGATCCCGTCCGCGCGCGCCCAGGACTGGTGCGGCTTCCTCGACAAGGAACACTCCAAGGTGCGCTGCGGCTATTCCAGCGTGACGGAGTGCCAGCAATCGATCGGCGACAAAAAAGCGATCTGCATGCCCGATCCGGAATTTGCGAGCGTGCGGCAGCGCGCCCGCATTCATCTCGCCGCCAGCCGCTTTTGATTTAGGCTACGCCGACTTCGCAATCAGCGCCGGCTTGTGCGCCAGCCACTGGCTCCAGGGCTCGGGCGCGATCAGCGCCGGGCTCGCCCATACCGGCCAGATGTAATTGTGCGTGTCCATGCGGCCGATGAAGGCCGGCATGTGCAGATGCTGATTTTCCCGATCGAGCCGCACGTCGAAGCCCGATGGCGCGCGGATCGAGCGGCCGGCAAGCGCACGGCGCACCGCGTCGACATCGGTGGTGCCGGCCGCCGCCACCGCGTCGGTCCACAGCTTGAAGCCAACCCAGCTCGCTTCCATCGGATCGTTGGTCATTGCGGAGGGATCGCCGGTGAACTGCCGCCATTCGTCGATGAAGGCGCGGTTCTCCGGCGTGTCGACGGAGTGCAGATAGCTCCAGCACACCATGTGGCCGACCAGGTTGCGCTCCTTGAGCGCCGGCATTTCGGCTTCGCCCAGCGACAGGCTCATCACCGGCAGGATGTCGGCATCTAACCCCTGCCGCGCGCGTTCGCGGAAGAAATGCACGTTGGAATCGCCGGAAAGCGTGGCGATGATGGCGCCATTGCGGCCGGCGAAGCGGCGAATATTGCGCACGCGGTCGTGCCAGGATTTTTCGCCGAACGGCACATAGAGCTCGTCCACCGCATCGGCGCCGATGCCGCGCGAGGCCAGGTAATTGCGGATGATGGCGTTGGTGGTGCGCGGATAGACGTAATCGGTGCCGACCAGGAAGAACCGCCGGCGGCCGAGCGCCAACAGATGATCGACCGCGGGCAAAGCCTGCTGCTGCGGCGTCGCGCCGGTGTAGATGACATGCGGCGACTGCTCCTCGCCTTCATATTGGCTCGGATAGAACAGCAACCCGCCATGCTCGGCCAGCACCGGCAGCACGCTTTTGCGCGAGGCGGAGGTCCAGCAGCCGAAGATCGCCGCCACTTTGTGGTCGGCGAGCAATGCGCGCGCCTGCTCGGCATAGGCTTTGGTGTCGGAACGCGGATCCATGATCACCGCCTCGACCGGACGGCCGAGCAAGCCGCCTTGCTTGTTCAGCTTCTCGATCATCATGACCAGCAGTTGCTGCAACGGCCGTTCGCTGGCGGTGAGCGTGCCCGACAGCGAATGCAGGATGCCGACTTTGATCGAGCCGTGGTCGAGATCGGCGAAATAACGGCTGACCGAACTCGCCAGCAATTCCGCCCGTCCGATCAGATCCTCGGCGGTGGTCAGCACGGCATCGCCCGCGGTCGCCACGTCGGTGACCACGGCGCGGATGCCGGGCAGCGCCTCGCTCACCTTGACCGCGACCTTCATCGCTTCGCTGCCGATGAGCTCGAGCTGGGCAATCTGCTGCTCGATGATGGTGTTAATGTTCTCGTTGACGCTGCCCATGGCGGCGACGCTGTGATCAACCGCCAAAATCGCCTCGGCGGATTCACTCACGGCATCTTGAATGCCGTGGATCTGCGCGCTCACTTCCTCGGTCGCCTTGGCGGTGCGGCGCGACAGCTCTTTCACCTCGGCGGCGACCACGGCAAAGCCGCGCCCGGCCTCGCCGGCGCGCGCCGCCTCGATGGTGGCGTTGAGCGCCAACAGCGACGTCTGCCCGGCGATGGCCTGAATGAGCTTGATGACTTCCTCAATGCGGCCGGCGGCCAGTCCGAGATTGCGCATGGTCTCGTCGGCGCGCGCCAGTTCGGTCGTCGTGCGTTTGGTGGCGGCGCGCGCTTCGACGACCTGCTGCGCCGAATTCATCACCAGCATTTCGACGTCGCGTGCCGCGGCGGCGACACCGGCGACATCCTCGGCGGCCTGCGCCGCGGCGTCCGAAGCCTCGGTGACCTGCTGCGCCATATGCCGGTTGCTCTCGCCAAGATCGGTGGCGGTGCGCCTTATACGTTCGCCGGCGCTGGTGAAGGCGTTGACCACTTCTTCCACCGCGCGGCGGAAATTGCCGGTGAAGAACAGCCGGCCGGCGTGATGCAGGCGCGCCTCGGTCTCGCGGCGGAGCTGATCGACGGTCAGCGTATCGGCCTCGATCAGCGCGGCGCGAACGGTTTCCGCGGTGCCGGCGAACTGCTGGATGGCGCCGTCGCCGACCAGTTCGGGCAGCGAGGTGTAGCGGTCGCCGCGGGCGATGCGGTCGATCGAGGAGAGGATGTGGGCGAGGCGGGCTTCGGCGAAGGCGCCGACGAAGGCCGCGCCGATCAACCCGACCACCAACGCGGCGGTGAGGCCGGCTTGCAGGCTGGCCGCCACCACCATGCTGACGATGAAAGTCGGTACCGCAATCCACAACGCGGGGCGGGTAAAAGTCATTCGGCGTGGCGGAGTCATTTGCGGCTCGCGGCGAGATTCCCGCGGTCAAATTCGCCAGAAGATGGTTTCAAATTCCTTTCGCAGTTGCGAAAAACCCGCATCAAATAAGGGCAAACGCGCACAAACTTTGGGCGGGGCGCAACCTGTCAATGATTACGCGCGGCAACACACTCAGCCGTCGTCCCCGCGCAGGCGGGGAGCCATACGTCGCAGCATTTCGATGGGACACGGAGTATGGGTCCCGGGCCTCGCGCCAATGCGCTCGCCCGGGACGACAAAGCTTACGTATTCATGCTCTCGAAGAACTCGGCGTTGTTCTTGGTGTTGCGGAGCTTGTCGAGCAGGAAGTCGATGGCGTCCATGGTGCCCATCGGATTGAGGATGCGGCGCAGCACGTACATCTTCTTGAGCACGGCAGGATCGGTGAGCAACTCTTCCTTGCGCGTGCCGGAGCGCGTGATGTCCATGGCCGGGAAGGTGCGCTTGTCGGCCACCTTGCGATCGAGGATGAGCTCCGAATTGCCGGTGCCCTTGAACTCTTCGAAAATCACTTCGTCCATGCGGCTGCCGGTATCGATCAGCGCGGTGGCGATGATGGTGAGCGAACCGCCTTCCTCGATGTTGCGCGCGGCGCCGAAGAAGCGCTTCGGCCGTTGCAGCGCGTTGGCGTCGACGCCGCCGGTCAGCACCTTGCCGGAGGAGGGCACGACGGTGTTGTAGGCGCGGCCTAGGCGGGTGATCGAGTCGAGCAGGATCACCACGTCGCGCTGATGCTCGACCAGGCGCTTGGCCTTTTCGATCACCATTTCGGCGACCTGCACGTGGCGCGAGGCTGGCTCGTCGAAGGTCGAAGACACCACTTCGCCCTTCACAGAGCGCTGCATGTCGGTGACTTCCTCCGGCCGCTCGTCGATCAACAGCACGATCAGATAGCACTCGGGATGATTGGTGGTGATCGAGTGCGCGATGTTCTGCAGCAGCACGGTCTTGCCGGTGCGCGGCGGCGACACGATCAGCGCGCGCTGGCCCTTGCCGATCGGCGCGACAATGTCGATGACGCGGGCCGAGAGGTCTTTTTTGGTGGCGTCCTCGAATTCCATCTTCAGCCGCTCGTCGGGATAAAGCGGCGTCAGATTGTCGAAGTTGATCTTGTGGCGCGCCTTCTCGGGGTCCTCGAAGTTAATCGTGTTGACCTTGAGCAAAGCGAAATAGCGCTCGCCTTCTTTCGGGGAGCGGATGTGGCCTTCGACGGTGTCGCCGGTGCGCAGGCCGAAGCGGCGAATCTGCGAGGGCGAGACATAGATGTCGTCGGGCCCGGAGAGGTAATTCGATTCCGGCGAGCGCAGGAAGCCGAAGCCGTCGGACAGCACTTCGACGACGCCTTCGCCGATGATGTCGATCTCTTGCGTCGCGAGCTGCTTGAGGATGGCGAACATCAGCTCCTGCTTGCGCAGCGTGCTGGCGTTTTCGACCTGGTGTTCTTCGGCGAACGACAAAAGTTCGGCCGGCGTTTTGGACTTGAGGTCCTGGAGTTTCATTTCCCGCATTGGGGGCATTGATCCTTGGGAGAGTGACCGGTCGAGTCTTGAAAATCACGAAGACTCGGAACCGATTGACTTGAGGAGAGAGATCGCAGGTCTAGGGTAACGAGGGGATTTTGGAAAAGTGCCCGGAACCCGATGCTGCGACCGGCCCAAACATTGGGTGCCGGAACGCGACTAGCATCCGCCTGCGTTCGGTGGGAGCACTCAACATAAGCGGGAATCGGATTTTTCGCAAGTAGCGCGGCGGCGGCGAACGCGAATTAAAGCTTGGGTCAGAACGGCTTGACGGTCGCCAGGATGACGATGAAGATCATCAGCAACGTTGGTATCTCATTGACAATACGAAAGAATTTACCCGTATGCCGGTTGCGGTCGGCGGCGAAATCCTTGACCCAGCGGCTCAATAGGCCGTGCACGGCGGTCATGGCGAGCACCAAGGCAAGTTTGATGTCGAACCAGGGCGCGGCAAACCAATGGCCCTCGTAGGCCAGCGCAAGACCGGCAAGCCAGCTCACGATCATCGCCGGCGTCATGATGGCCTTGAGCAGCCGGCGTTCCATCACCTTGAAGGTTTCCGACTGCACGGAGCCGGCCGCCGCGTCGACATGGTAGACGAACAGCCGCGGCAGATAGAGCATGCCGGCCATCCACGAGATGACGGCGATGATGTGCAGGGCTTTCAGCCATAGGTACATTGCATTTGCCGTTCTGACTTAGCCTCTAACGCGCTTGAGCATCTGTTCGACATGCGCGATCGGCGTGTCGGGCAGAATGCCGTGGCCGAGATTGAAGATGAACGGCGCGCTGGAAAAAGCCTTCAGCACATCATCGACTTCCCGGTCGAGCGCCGCGCCGCCTGCACGCAAGATCAAGGGATCGACATTGCCCTGCACCGGTACCCGCGTCTGGATCTGTTCGCGCGCAAAGTCCGGTCGATGCCGCTTTCCAGGCTGACCGCATTGACGCCGGTTTCATCGACATAGCGCGGAATATTCTTGCCCGCACCGCGCGGAAAACCGATCACTTTGGTGCCCGGCCGGCGTGTCCGCAGTTTGGCGATCAAGCGTTTGGTCGGCTGCACGCACCAGCGCTCGAATTCCGGCGGCGCCAGCGATCCCGCCCAGGTGTCGAATATCTGCACCACATCGGCACCAGCTTCCAATTGCCGCTCGAGATAATCGACAGAGGCATCGACCAAGCAATCGATAATGTGTTGAAACGCTTCGGGTGCCTGCGCCGCCAGATTTTTCGCCGGCGCTTGGTCGGGTGTGCCTTGGCCGGCGACCATATAGGTCGCAACGGTCCACGGCGCACCGCAAAAGCCGATCAGCGTCGTCTTGGGACCGAGCTCGGCTTTGGCGCGCCGCACGGTTTCATAAATCGGCGACAGCAGCTTCTGGTCCACTTCCTGCCGCAGCGCCATCGCCGCTTTCGGATCCGCCAACGGATCAAGCCGTGGACCTTCGCCTTCGACGAACCAAAGCTTGCGCCCGAGCGCGAGCGGTATCACCAGAATGTCGGAAAATAGAATGGCCGCATCGAAACCGAAGCGCCGTACCGGCTGCAAGGTGACGTCGGCCGCGAATTCCGGATTGAAACAGAGATCGAGAAAGCCGCCTGCTTTCTCCCGCACAGCACGATATTCCGGCAAATACCGCCCCGCCTGCCGCATCATCCAGACCGGCGGAACGGCCTCGCGCTGGCCGCTAAGCACGTTGAGTAGGGGTTTTATCCCCATGCCAATGGTTTTGCCTGCTTCTTCCATAAAGACTCTTATTGGTTTCTTTGTAGTAGTTATTAGACGGTGGATTGGACTCATGCCTTCCGATCAACAGTCTGTCCACTGCCCGGCAAGGCTGGATTCAGAATCGCACCGAATCCAGCGGTATTTCATCCACAGCTATAAAGCCTCTGTTATTGGCTTTTAGCGTCCTTTCCCCGTCCATCCCCAAGCCGCTGTCCACATCCCCTTATCGATACCCAGCGGTTATCCCAGGATCGTCCCGCGGGCAGCGGTGTGGATGGAAAATGAACTCATTGCCGGGGTGCGCTTGCGTGGCGGGCCAAGCCGTGGCCTTCTCCCGCTCTGTCCACACGCGGTCCCACGCCTATACAGATGCCGAACACCGGATACTTTCATCTCCATCTCGTTTCCGACGCCACCGGTGAAACTTTGATCACGGTCGCGCGCGCCGCCGCGGCGCAATACGCCAACGTGTCGCCGGTCGAACATCTCTACCCGATGGTGCGCACCAAAAGACAGCTCGACAATGCGCTGACCGAGATAACCGAATCGCCGGGCCTGGTGCTTTACACTTTGCTCGAGGAAGACCTCATCGAATCGCTGGAAAAGAAATGCCGCGATCTGGCGCTACCGTGCATGTCGGTGCTGGGTCCCGTGCTGCGGCTGTTCCAATCCTATCTCGGCGCCGAGACCATCCACCGGGTCGGCGCCCAGCACGTGCTGAATGCGGAATACTTCCAGCGCATCGATGCGCTCAACTACACGATGTTTCACGACGACGGACAGCACGTTGAGGGGTTGCAGGACGCCGATGTGGTGCTGGTCGGCGTCTCGCGCACGTCGAAAACGCCGACTTCGATCTATCTCGCCAATCGCGGCATCAAGACCGGCAACGTGCCGCTGGTGCCCGGCGTGCCGGTATCGCCCGAGGTGGAGAAGCTGACGCGGCCGCTGGTGGTCGGGCTGTTCGCCAGTCCCGAGCGCATCGTGCAGATCCGCGAGAACCGGCTCTTAGGCTTGAAAGCGCATCGCGACGACGACCGTTATATCGACAAGACCGCGGTGGCCGAGGAGGTGGCGTTTTCGCGCCGGCTCTGCGCCAAGTTCAACTGGCCTGTGATCGACGTGACGCGCCGCTCGATCGAGGAAACCGCCGCCGCAGTGATGAAGCTTTTGAGCGAACGCCGCCGCCAGCCGGTGACTTGATTCTTCGCCGTAGACGGGCAGCTGCGGGCGAATGCGGGGCGGCCAGCGGTGTTATTGTCCTTATGATCGCTGCGCAGTTGCCCGGGGGATAAGGAATTTTCATGCCGATTTGGCTCAGCCCGCAGCCGCTGGTGCTCGCGTCGAGAAGCGATGTGCGCGGCAAGATGCTGGCGGCGGTCGGTCTGCGCTTCGAGATCCGCCCGGCGCAAATCGATGAACGCGCGGTGGAAGCGGAGTCCGGCACGACGGACGCGGCCGCCGCCGCCCGCTTTCTGGCGCGCGCCAAAGCCGCCGCCGTTGCGCGCACGGTGCCCGGCCGGCTGGTGCTGGGCGCCGACCAGACCCTGGCGCGCGGCGCAGCGCGCTTCAGCAAGCCCAAATCGCGCGCCGAGGCGGCCGAGCAGTTGCGCTCCCTGCGCGGGCGCACGCACGAGCTCAATTCCGCGCTGGCGCTGGTGCGCGACGGCACCGTGGTGTTCGACTGCGTCGACAGCGCCAAACTGACCATGCGCAAGGTTTCCGACCGTTTTATCGAGGAATATCTCGACATGGTGGGCGACGCGGCGCTGGCGAGCGTCGGCGCCTATCAGCTTGAAGGGCTTGGCATTCATCTGTTCGAACGCGTCGAGGGCGATTTTTTCACCATTCTCGGCCTGCCCTTGTTGCCGTTGCTGGCCTATCTGCGGCAGAACAATTTGGTGGACGGCTGACGGCGGTAACGCGCGATGTTGATTCTCGGTCTGACTGGCTCGCTCGCCATGGGAAAATCCGCCACGGCGAAAATGTTCGCCGAGGAGGGCGTGCCCGTGCACGACGCCGATGCCGTGGTGCACCGGCTCTATGAGGGCGAGGCGACGCCGGCGATCGAGGCGGCGTTTCCCGGCACCACCGTGGGCGGCAAGGTCGACCGCGAAAAGCTCGGCAAATACGTGCTCGGCGATGCCGCCGCCATCAAGCGGCTGGAGCAAATCGTGCATCCGCTGGTGCACGCCGCGGCGCAGCGTTTTATGGCGCAGGCCGAGGCGAGCGGTGCGCCGGTGGCGGTGGTCGACGTGCCGCTGCTGTTCGAGACCGGCGGCGACAAGCGCTGCGACGCGGTGGTGGTGGTATCGGCGCCGGCCGACCTGCAGCGCAGGCGCGCCTTCGAGCGCCCCGGCATGACCGAGGCCAAGCTCGCCGCCATCCTCGCCAAGCAGATGCCGGACGCCGAAAAACGCGCGCGCGCCGATTTCGTGGTGGATACGTCGCAAGGTTTCGACGCCGCACGCGCCCAGGTGCGTGATATCCTCAAGGCGGTCGCTAAGATGCCGAGACGGCGGCCGTGATTCTAATCGGCGCCTGAGCGGACGGAACAATGCGCGAAATCGTGCTCGACACCGAAACCACCGGCCTCGACCCCAGCCAGGGTCATCGTCTGGTCGAGGTCGGCTGCATCGAGCTGCTCAACCGCATTCCGACCGGCGCGACCTTCCACCGCTATCTCAATCCGGAACGCGATATGCCGGCCGAGGCCTTCGCCATCCACGGCCTGGCGACCGAGTTCCTCAAGGACAAGCCGCTGTTTGCGGATATCGCCGACGAATTCCTGGAGTTCATCGGCGATGCGCCGCTGGTGATCCACAATGCCGGATTCGACCACGGCTTTCTCATCGCCGAACTCAAGCGCGTCGCGCGGCCGCCGATCGCGCGCGAGCGGCTGGTCGATACGCTGCTGCTGGCGCGCCGCAAGCATCCGGCGGGTCCGAACCGGCTCGACGATCTGTGCGCGCGCTACGGCATCGACAATTCGCGCCGCACCAAGCACGGCGCGCTGCTCGATGCCGAGATCCTGGCCGAGGTCTATCTCGAGTTGATCGGCGCGCGCCAGGCGCAGCTCGGTCTGGCCGAAAGCGGCGCCCGCCGCGGTTCGGGCCGCGACGGCGTCGCGGTGCGGCGCGAGCGCGAGGTGGCGCTGGCGCCACGCATCAGCGATGCCGATCGCGCGGCGCACCGCGAATTCGTGACGACGCTGGGCGAGAAACCGCTGTGGCGGGATTATATCTGACTCTTAATCCGTCACTTTTTGAGGATCGCCTCAGGGCGACGGATTGGATTCAGCTCTGCGGCGCTGGTGCGCCGGCAGCCTGCAGTTCGTTCATCTTCTGGCGATAGAGGCTGACGAAATCCACTGGATCGAGCAGCAGCGGCGGGAAACCGCCATTGCGCACGGTGGTGGCGATGATCTCGCGCGCGAACGGGAACAGAAGGCGCGGACATTCGATCAGCACCATCGCGTTCATGCTCTCTTGCGGCACGTTCTGGACGCGGAAGATGCCGGCAAATTCCAGCTCAAAGCGGAACATCAGCTTGGCTTCATTTTCCGCCTTGCCGTCGAGCTTGAGCGTCACCTCGATGTCGGTTTCCGACAGCGGCCTCGCCTCGACGTTGATCTGAATGGCGATCTGCGGCGAGATCGTGCCGCCCGCCAGCGACTGCGGCGCATTCGGGTTCTCGAACGAGAAATCCTTGATGTATTGCGCCACCACGTTGAGTTGCGGCTGCTGATTTGCGGCCGGCGCCGGGCCGCCATTGGTCGTGGACATAGGAACTCCTTACCGCAACGATTTAACGCGGCGGTTGGCTAACACACGGTCTTTGCAGGAACAAGGATACGCGGCTACTCGCGCTCGCGGTCGCGCCGATCGGAGAGTGCGGCGTCCGGCACCTGATGCCACTGTTCGGGCTCGAGATCGACCACACCGTCGGCGCGCGCGGGCGGAGATTTGACGCTGAACAGCGCGCCAAGCGCCCGACGCAGCGGCGCGAAAAGCAGCAAAAGACCCAGGACGTCCGTTATAAACCCCGGAATTAGCAGCAGAATCCCGGCAAAAAGAGTGGCGGCGCCGGCGCCGTCGGCTTGCAAGGCGGAAAAGCCGCCATCGCCCATCGCCACGCGCACGCGGGCGATGTGGTTGCCGCCGGCATGGCGCAGCACCATGGCGCCGGCCATCGACGTCGCCACCACCAAGAACAGCGCCCACAAAAAACCGATCGATCCCGCCACCGCAATGAATACCGCCAGTTCCATGAACGGCAGCGCCAGCACGGCCAACAGCAGGTATTTTGCCATATTCATCAACGTTTCTACCTTAGGCGCACGATCTTATCTAAAAACCGGCGCCCATCCCGGCCGGATCGTGGTCATGCTTTCGTGATCTTGCGCCGGCTGTCGAGGTTGGCGTTGGCGTCCCGATCGTTTAAGCTTTGTTCGCGAAGCACAATTGCGCCGAAATACCTGCGCTGGGCCTATGGATTGGCGCGGACACCGGCATAGATAGGTACGGTGAGCCCGGCTGCCACAGCGTCGATCCGGCGACGGGCCGCTGGCCGATCTGCCGTTACGGTTACCGAAAGCATGTCAGACGTGTTCGATATTTACACCATCATCTTCCTGGCGCTGGCGGTTTTCATTTTCCTCCGCTTGCGCAGCGTGCTCGGTCAACGGACGGGCCGCGAGCGGCCGCCTTACGATCCCTATGCCGCGCGCGAGCCGGCGCGGCCGGCGACGGAAAAAGTCGTCGCGCTGCCGAACCGCGCGCCGGAAGTGGCGCGCGGCGAAACCAGCCGAGCCGATTGAACCGGTCGTTCCCGGCGAGCGCTGGAAGGGTGTTGCCGAGGCCGGCACGCCGCTTGCCGCCGGGCTCGACGCGATCGTCGGCGCCGACGCCAATTTCGATCACAAGCATTTCCTCACCGGCGCGCGCGCGGCCTATGAGATGATCGTCACCGCCTTCGCCGATGGCGATCGCCGCACGCTGAAGAATTTGCTGTCGCGCGAAGTCTATGAAGGCTTCGAAGCTGCCATCGGCGAGCGCGAGAAACGCGGCGAGACGATGGAGAGCCATTTCGTCTCCATCGACAATGCCGAGATCACCGCCGCCGAAATGCGCGGACGCACCGCGCAGTTGACCGTGCGCTTCCACTGCAAACTAGTGTCGGCGACGCGTGACAAGGACGGCAACGTGATCGACGGCAATGCCGAGAAGGTGACCGACGTCACCGACGTCTGGACATTCGCCCGTGATCTGTCGTCGCGTGATCCGAACTGGAAATTGGTCGCAACCGAAGCCGGGCAATGACCGCATGGCGGCGTTACCACCCCGCTCACGCATTGGCGCAGGTATATTTTCAAGCGGCCTGGCGTTTTGCCTGATCGCGGCGGGCGGCCAGGCGTCGGCGAACGGCATGAAATTCCGCAACGCACAGGTCGAGCCGGTCAGCTTCGCCAAACTCGACGGCTGGAAGAACGACGACCACGCCGCCGCCTTCGGCGCCTACATCAAGAGCTGCAGCGCGATTCTGCAAGGCACCCGCGCCATACGCAAGGCGCGGCCGATCTATGCCGGGCTGTACAATGCCTGCGAGAAGGCGGCCAAGCTCGCCGCCGGCGGCGCGGTCGATCGCGCGCATGCGCGCAAGTTCTTCGAGGACAATTTCAAGCCGATGCGCATTTTGCCGGCCGTGCACACCTACGGCTACTACACCGGCGCCGACGGCTTTTTCACCGGCTATTACGAGGCCGAAGTCACGGGCTCGCGCGTCAAGACCGCGGACTACGACGTTCCGATCTACGGCGTGCCGGCGAAAGTCGCCGGCAAGAAGACCAGGGTGTTCGCGCAATACGACCGCAGCGCAATCGATAAAGGCGCGCTGGCCGGCAGGGGTTTAGAGATTTGCTGGATTCGAAATCCGGTCGATGCTTTCTTTGCGCAGATCCAGGGCTCCACACGCGTCAAACTCGATGACGGCAAATTGCTGCGGCTCAATTACATCGCCAGCAACGGCAAGCCCTATACGCCGGTCGGCCGGCTTCTGATCGACGAGGGCAAATACACGCCCGAAGAAATGTCGATGGACAAGATCCGGGAATACATGGAAGCCCATCCGGAAGAGGGCAAGGCGCTGCGCGAGAAGAACCGCTCCTTCGTGTTCTTTTCCGCGACGCAGCTCGGGCCGAGCGACGAATGCGTCGGGGCGCAGGGTATTCCGCTGACGGCGTGGCGTTCACTGGCGGTCGATCCCACCATCCACGTCTACGGCACGCCGATCTGGATCGACGCCAAATTCCCGCTCAGCAGCGACCTGCCGCAGGACACCTTCCAGCATCTGATGGTGGCGCAGGATACCGGCTCGGCCATTCGCGGCGCGGCGCGCGCCGACATCTATTTCGGTCACGGCGAGGACATCCCGCACATCGCCGGCCGCATCAAGCAGTTCGGCAAATTCGTCATGCTGGTGCCGAAGGACGTGTCCGTGAGCGGCAGCGCGCCGGAGAAGATCAATGTTCCGCTGCCACGGCCGCGGCCGAAGGACATCATCGCCGACAATCGGCCGGCGCGCACGGCGGCGCTGCCCAAGCCCAAGCCATGAGTTCGCGGCGCCGCGTCCTTACTTACGAAGAACGCGTGCTGTGGACGACCGTCACCAAGGCGATCGAGCCGCTGAACGCGAGCGCGCATTTCGATACCGGGGATGACGCCATCGCGCCGGCCGCCCCGGAGGCGTCTCCGGCGCGGCGCATTCAGTCGTCGCCGCCCGCGCCGGCAAAGCGGACTGCGCCGCCGCCGGCCCCGCCCCTTGCTCCCCTTGCTCCCCTCGGCCGCCGCATGAAGCAGCGCGTCGCGCGCGGCAAGGAGGCGATCGACGCCCGCCTCGATCTGCATGGGCTGACGCAGGCGCAGGCGCATTCCGCGCTGCTGCATTTCATGCACAATGCGCATGCGCGCGACGCCAGGCTGGTGCTGGTGATCACCGGAAAAGGCCGCGGCTCCGAGCCCGGCGTGCTGCGCCGCCAGGTGCCGCAGTGGCTGGGCCTGCCGGAATTCCGTTCCCTTGTGGTCGGCTTCGAGGATGCGCATATCGCCCATGGTGGCGAAGGCGCACTTTATGTGCGGGTGCGCAGAATGCGGGGCGCGTGAGCGTCGTTCCAAGGAGGACCGGTTTATGTCCAACAAAGTGAATTCGTCCGGAAAAGGCTACGAGCCCGACAAAAAGGTGCTCGAGCGCGAACTCGAGGAAGGGCTCGAAGAGACCTTCCCGGCGTCCGATCCGGTCGCCGTGACGGAACCCGCGCCGCATCACGACAGGAACGGCAAGAAGAAGTAAGCTGCCTTGTGGCTTGAGGAGGACCCGTCATGCCGCGTCCGATCGCACTGCTGACGGCGGCGATCATGGGCTTGAGCGTCACGGCCGCTGCCGCGCAACCCATGAAACCGACCGCGCCGCAGAAAATGATGTCGTCGGCCGAAGCCAAGAAAATGCAGGCCTGCGAGAAGCAGGCGGCGGATCAGAACATCAAGATGGAAGAGCGTTCGAAATTCGTCATGGATTGCATGACAGCGAAGGTGAGATAGCCCGTCGGTTAGTCGCAATCCTGATTACTCGGTGGTGTGTTGCCGGGAACGTGCATTTGTTTCCAGTTGACCTCGAAGGCATAAGTTTCGCGCATATAGTCCGGGCCGTCTTTGGTGTCGGCGATGGCGCGGAAGGCGAAGGGCACGCCCGGCCTGCCGTGCACGGGCTTTTCAAAGAACACCTCGATGGTCGCGTCCTTGCCGTGTTTCGGCGCGATCACGGCCTGGCCGCACCAATCGGTGCCGCCGTCGAGCGGGCTGAGTTTGTTGACGAGCTGGCAGCGGCCGCCCGACCAGCGGACCGATTTGGCCGTGCCGCCGACAACCTCCTTCAGCCAGTCCTCGACCCGGCGGCCGTCGTGGCAACGGTTGCGGAAGTCGTCGATCTGATCGAGCCGGGCCTCGCGTGCGGCCCGCGCCAACGCGGCATTCGAGACGCCGCGGTCGGCCGCGTGGACGGAAAATGCCGTCAGCGCCGCAATGACGGCCAAGAGCCACGGCAGCGGCGCCCGCGTAACACTCACAGGATGAAACGGCTCAGATCCGCATTCTTGGCCAGATCGCCGATGTGCTTTTCGACGTAGGCGGCGTCGATCTTCACCGTCTCGCCGGAGCGGTCGGTGGCGGAAAACGAGATTTCGTCGAGCACGCGCTCCATCACCGTCTGCAGGCGGCGCGCGCCGATATTCTCGATCGTCGAATTCACCGCCACGGCGATATCGGCAATGGCGTCGATGGCGTCCTCGGAAAAGTCGAGCGTCACGCCCTCGGTGTTCAACAGCGCGACGTATTGCTTGATCAGCGAGGCTTCCGGCTCGGTCAGAATGCGGCGCATGTCGTCGCGCGACAGCGCGCTCAGCTCGACGCGGATCGGCAGCCGCCCTTGCAGTTCGGGCAGAAGATCCGACGGCTTGGAGATGTGGAACGCGCCGGAGGCGATGAACAGCACGTGGTCGGTCTTCACCGGCCCGTGCTTGGTGTTGACGGTGGTGCCTTCGATCAGCGGCAGGAGGTCGCGCTGCACGCCTTCGCGCGAGACATCGGCGCCCATGCGGCCCTCGCGGCCGGCGATCTTGTCGATCTCGTCGAGGAACACGATGCCGTTCTGTTCGACCGCCTTGATCGATTCCTGAATGAGCTGCTCGTTGTCGAGCAGCTTGTCGGATTCCTCGTTGACCAGGATGTCGTGCGAATCCAGCACGGTGACGCGCCGCGTCTTGGTCTTGCCGCCGCCAAGCTTGCCGAAAATATCGCCGATATTGATGGCGCCCATCTGCGCGCCCGGCATGCCGGGGATTTCGAACATCGGCATGCCGCCGCCGCCGGACTGCACTTCGATCTCGATTTCCTTGTCGTTGATTTCGCCGGCGCGCAGCTTCTTGCGGAAGCTCTCGCGGGTGCTGGGGCCTGAGCCGGGCCCGACCAAAGCGTCGAGCACGCGCTCTTCGGCCGCGAGCTCGGCGCGCGCCTGTACGTCTTTGCGTTTTCTCTCGCGCGTGAGCGCGATGGAGATCTCGACGAGATCGCGCACGATCTGCTCGACGTCGCGGCCGACATAGCCGACTTCGGTGAACTTGGTGGCTTCGACTTTGAGGAACGGCGCGCCGGCTAGCCGCGCCAGGCGGCGCGAAATCTCGGTCTTGCCGACGCCGGTCGGTCCGATCATCAGGATGTTCTTGGGCAGCACTTCCTCGCGCAGCTTTTCGTCGAGCTGCAGGCGGCGCCAGCGGTTGCGCAGCGCGATGGCGACCGCGCGTTTGGCGTCGTTCTGGCCGACGATGAATCGGTCGAGTTCGGAAACGATTTCGCGGGGGGAGAAGTCGGTCATTGTGTACGTTTCTTTAGCCGCCGGCCTGCCAAGCGCGGATGGCGTCGAGCGGATGCACCAGCATGATGATGTTCAAGGTCAGATTATCCCGGATCACATAGCCTACAATCAACTCCATGGCGACGGCTGCCGCCACCACCGCCGATATAGGAAGCCGGCGCGCCAGCACAAAGCCCACGATCATGCAGAAAGTGTCGGACAGCGAATTCACCACGCTGTCGCCGTAGTATTGCAGCGAGATGGTCGCGGCGCGGTAGCGCTCGATGATGAACGGGGAATTCTCGACCATCTCCCACGACGCCTCGATGCCCATGGCAATTGCAAAGCGCAGCACGATCGGCGCGCGCGGCAGCACCAGCCAGGTGAGGCCATAGAAGATGAAACCGTGGATAATGTGCGAGAAGGAGTACCAATCGAAGATATGCTGCGAGTTCTCCGAGCTCTGCACCACGCCCCACCAAAGCTTGACGGTGCCGCAGGTGCAGATCGGCACGCGCCCCATCGCCAGCAGCACGGCCGCCTGAAGCGCGAGCACGGCGACGGCGATGAACGCGCCGGTCCGCAGTTGAGAGCTTGCAGCGCCGGTCACGTTTTCAGCGACTCGATGGTCACATTGCGGTTGGTGTAGACGCAGATGTCGGCGGCGATATCGAGCGACTTCTTCACGATCGCCTCGGCGTCGAGCGGGCCGTCGAGCAGCGCGCGGGCCGAGGCCAGCGCGTAATTGCCGCCCGAGCCGATGCCGGCGACGCCCGCCTCTGGCTCCAGCACGTCGCCGGTGCCGGTCAAAACCAGAGAAACCTGCTTGTCGGCGACGATCATCATGGCTTCCAGCCGGCGCAAATAGCGGTCGGTGCGCCAGTCCTTGGCCAGCTCGACCGCGGCGCGCAGCAGCTGGCCGGGATATTGCTCGAGCTTGGATTCCAGCCGCTCGAACAGCGTGAAGGCGTCGGCGGTGGCGCCGGCAAAGCCGCCGATCACGTCGCCTTTGCCCAGCCTGCGCACCTTTTTGGCATTGGATTTAATGATGGTTTGCCCGACCGTGACCTGGCCATCGCCGCCAATGACCACGGTACCGCCCTTGCGGACGGTCAGGATGGTGGTGCCGTGCCAGGAGGGAATATCGGAAGAAGCCATGCGGGTTAACCTTTTGAAGGCCGTGATCTATGCACGCCGCAACCCTAATGCAAACGGGGGCGGCCCGCCTGTGGCGAATCCGGCAAACCCCTGATAAAAGGCGCGCGTCTCAAGGATGACGCCATGCGCAAAGCCGCCGTGAAGCGCAAGACCAAGGAAACCGACGTGGAGGTCGAGATCGACCTCGACGGGGCCGGCCGCTCGTCGGTCGCGACCGGTATCGGCTTCCTCGACCATATGCTCGACCTGCTGGCGCGGCACTCGCGCATCGACATCACGGTCAAGGCCAAAGGCGACCTGCACATCGATCACCATCACACCACCGAGGACGTCGGCATTGCGCTCGGCAGCGCCGTGAAGCAGGCGCTCGGCGACATGAAGGGCATCACGCGCTATGCCGACGTGCACGTGCCGATGGACGAGGCACTGACGCGGGTGGCGATCGACATTTCGGGTCGGCCGTTTTTGGTGTTCAAGGCCGAGTTCGTGCGCGACAAGGTCGGCACCTTCGACACCGAACTGGTGCAGGAATGGTTCCAGGCTTTCGCCATGAACGCCGGCATCACACTGCACGCCGAGACTTTATATGGCACGAACGATCACCATATTGCCGAGTCCTGCTTCAAGGGACTGGCGCGCGCACTGCGCGCGGCGGTGGCGATCGATCCGCGCGCCAAGGACGAGGTGCCGTCCACCAAGGGCTCGCTCGGCGGGTGAGCCACTGACTGTCATCACCGGGCTTGTCCCGGTGATCCCGCTTAGGCACGCACTGTGCCCTTCTAAGCGAGATGGCCGGGACAAGCCCGGCCATGACAAGTTGAAAACCGGATATCGTAGTCGCGTTGAGAATATAGATGCCCACTTACACCGTGCACCAGCCGCCGCCGCGCAAGGGCGAAGCCGCAAGCGCTCCGGAACGTTTCTTATTCCTGCGCGACGGATTCCATTTCTGGGCCTTCGTGCTGACGCCGTTCTGGCTGCTGCGCTACCGGCTGTGGCTCGCATTCGTGCTCTATCTCGCGGTAAGCATCCTGCTCAGCATCGCGCTTGCCGTGGTCGGCGCCGGCGCGACGGTGCAATTTTTCGCCGGGCTGCTGGTCGCGCTGCTGATCGGTTTCGAGGCGGGAACGCTGCGGCGCTGGAAATTGAACCGGCGCGGCTGGAAGATGCTCGGCTTCGTGATCGGCGAAGATCTCGAAATGGCGGAGCGGCGGTTCTTTGGCGCCTGGGCCAAGGAAGAAAATACGCGTCCGCACGCAGCGCCGCCGGCACCGCCGCCTGCGACGGAGCCGCGCTACCTCGCGCCGGTGCGGCGCGCCACGCCGCCCGACATCATCGGCCTGTTCCCGGAGCCGGAGGGCGGGCGATGAGCGTCGCCATCGTCGATTACGGTTCCGGCAATCTGCATTCGGCGGCGAAGGCCTTCGAACGCGCCGCGCGCGAGAGCGGCCATGATCAGCCGGTCGTGGTCACCAGCGATCCGGCGCAGATCGCGGCTGCCTCCCGCGTGGTGCTGCCCGGCGTTGGCGCCTTCGCCGATTGCCGGCGCGGTCTCGACGCCATTCCCGGCATGATTGATGCATTGAATGAGAGCGTCCGAAAGCAGGGCAGGCCGTTTTTCGGTATTTGTGTAGGCATGCAGTTGATGGCCGAGCGCGGCCGCGAATATCAGGTCACGCCCGGCCTCGGCTGGATCGCCGGCGAGGTCGACCGCATCGCGCCGAACGACGCCAGTTTGAAGATTCCGCACATGGGCTGGAACACGCTCAATATGCTCAAACCGCACCCGCTGCTGGCGGATATTCCGCTTGGCAGCGATGGCCTGCATGCCTATTTCGTGCACAGCTTCGAACTCAAGCCGGCGCAGCGTGGCGATCTGGTGGCGCAGGCCGACTACGGCGGCCCGCTCACGGCCATTGTCGGGCGCGACAACATGGTCGGCACGCAGTTCCATCCCGAGAAGAGCCAGCGGCTGGGGCTCAAGCTGATCGCGAATTTTTTGAAGTGGAAGCCATGATCCTGTTCCCCGCCATCGACCTGAAGGAAGGCCTCGCCGTGCGGCTGCAGCAGGGCGACATGGCGCGCGCCACCGTTTTCCATCGCGATCCGGCGGCTCAGGCGCAGGTGTTCGAGACGCAAGGCTTCAAGCATCTGCACGTCGTCGATCTCGACGGTGCCTTTGCCGGCAGGCCGATGAACGTCACCGCGGTCGAGCGCATTCTGGAGACCGTCGGGCTGTGCGTGCAACTCGGCGGCGGCATCCGCGACACGGCGACGGTCGAGGCCTGGCTCGGCAAGGGCGTCAACCGCGTGATCATCGGCACCGCGGCGGTGCGCGATCCGCCGTTCGTCAAACAAGTCGCGCGCGATTATCCGGGCAAGATCGCGGTCGGGCTCGACGCGCGCGACGGCAAGGTGGCGGTCCAAGGCTGGGCGGAAACCTCGGAACTGTCGGCGCTCGACATCGCGCGCCGCTTCGAGGACGCCGGCGTCGCCGCCATCATTTACACCGACGTATCGCGTGACGGCATGTTGCAGGGTCTGAACCTCGACGCAACGATCGCGCTGGCCGAAGCGATCTCGATCCCGGTGATCGCGTCGGGCGGCCTGGCTTCGATCGACGACATCAAGGCGCTGCTCGAGCCGCGCGCGATGAAACTGCAAGGCGCCATCGCCGGCCGCGCGCTCTACGACGGACGGCTCGACGCGACCGAGGCGCTCAAGCTCATTCGTGACGCACGGGCGGCGGCGTAAGCCATGTTCAAAGTCCGCGTCATTCCCTGCCTCGACGTTAAAGACGGCCGCGTGGTCAAGGGCGTCAATTTCGTCAATCTGCGCGACGCCGGCGATCCGGTGGAAGCGGCCATTGCCTATGATGCCGCAGGCGCCGACGAACTTTGCTTCCTCGACATCACCGCAAGCCACGAGAACCGCGACACCATCTACGACGTGGTACGGCGCACGGCGGAGGCCTGCTTCATGCCGCTCACCGTCGGCGGCGGCGTGCGCACGGTGGACGACATTCGCAAGCTGCTCACCTGCGGCGCCGACAAGGTCTCGATCAACACCGCGGCGGTGAACCGGCGCGCTTTCGTCAAGGAAGCGGCGGAGAAATTCGGCGACCAGTGCATCGTGGTGGCGATCGATGCCAAGATCGTGTCGAACCCGGGCGAAAAGGCGCGCTGGGAAATCTTCACCGTTGGCGGCCGCAAGCCGACCGGCATCGACGCGGTCGAATACGCCAAGGAGGTCGTCTCGCTCGGCGCCGGCGAGATCCTGCTCACCTCCATGGACCGCGACGGCACCAGGCGCGGCTTCGACATCCCGCTCACCAGTGCGGTGGCGGACGCGGTGCCGGTTCCGGTGATCGCCTCCGGCGGGGTCGGCACGCTCGATCACCTGGTGGCGGGCATCCGCGACGGCCATGCCACCGCGGTGCTGGCTGCTTCGATCTTCCACTTTGGCGAGCACTCGGTGCGCGAAGCCAAGCTCTATATGGCGAAAGCCGGTCTGCCGATGCGGCTGGATGCTTAGATTTCCGTCATTCCGGGCTCGCTCGCTTCGTTAGCTCCGGAATGACTCATAAATCCAGAGGTGCTATGGACCCGCGCATGAGCAAGTTCACGCTGGCCGATCTGGAAAAGAAGGTTCACGAACGCGCCCAAGCGAGCGCTCAGGATTCCTATACCCGCGCACTGCTCGACAAGGGCATCGCCCATTGCGCCAAAAAACTGGGCGAAGAGGCCTTTGAAACCGCGATGGCTGCCGTGCAGGAAGACCGCACCCGCCTGATCGCGGAAACCGCCGACCTTCTCTATCATCTCATGGTCGTGCTGGAAGCGCGCGGCGTCGCGCTGGCCGAGGTCGAGGCGGAACTGGAAAAACGCACCGCGCAATCCGGCCACGCGGAAAAAGCCGCGCGCGGCTGAGCAAAGGTTCGCGAATGGAACAGCGCACCGAAGAAACGCTTTCGCCCTACCGCACGTTCTCGCGCGCGGAATGGGCGGCGTTGCGCGACGACACGCCGATGACGCTGAGCTCGGAGGAAGTTACGCGCCTGCGTTCGCTGCACGACCGGCTCGACCTCAATGAAGTCGAGGAAATTTACCTGTCGCTGTCGCGGCTGCTCTCGCTCTACGTGGCGGCGACGCAGCGGCTGTTCCGCGCGCAAGAACGCTTCCTCGGCACCGAGGACGTGAAGATGCCGTTCATCATCGGCGTCGCCGGATCGGTCGCGGTCGGGAAATCCACCACCGCGCGCGTGCTGCAAGCCTTGCTGGCGCGCTGGCCGCACGTGCCCAAGGTCGATCTCATCACCACCGACGGATTTCTTTATCCGAATTCGATCCTCGAGCGCGAAGGCCTGATGGAGAAGAAGGGCTTTCCGGAGAGTTACGACTTGCCGGCGCTGTTGCGTTTCCTCACCGACGTGAAAGCCGGCCGCCGGCCGGCGCGCGCGCCGGTCTATTCGCACCTCATCTACGACGTGACGCCGAACCAATGGGTGGAAGTGGACCGGCCGGACATCCTCATCGTCGAAGGCTTGAACGTGCTGCAGACCGGCCGCCTGCCGAAAGACGGCAAGGCGATCCCGTTCGTGTCCGACTTTTTCGATTTCTCGGTCTATCTCGACGCCGACGAGTCCGTGCTCAAAGCCTGGTACGTCGACCGGTTTTTGACCTTGCGCAGCACCGCGTTCCGCGATCCGAAATCCTACTTCCACCGCTATTCAAGCCTTTCGGATATAGAAGCGGTCGAGACCGCGTCGTCGATCTGGGAGCGCATCAATTTGGTCAATCTGCATGAGAACATCATTCCGACGCGGCAGCGCTCCGACCTCATTCTGAAGAAGGTCGCGAGCCACCAGGTTCAGGAAGTGTCGCTGCGGCGATTGTGAATGGTTTTCCGGTCGTCCCCGCGCAAGCGGGGACCCAGTAAACATAGGCCTTTCAATTTAATCGATGAGTCCGCAATTACTCGATCGTCCGCCTTCGCGGACGATGACAGCCGCGGCTACGCCGCGCGGCGGCCGACGGCGAAGTGCTCGATATAGCGCTGCTTGATCGCCGACACCGGCAGCACGATCAGCACGTCGGTGGTGCCGAACTCGTGGTCGACCACGGCGCCATCGCCGATATAGGCGCCGAGCCGCAGATAGCCCTTGATCAGCGGCGGCAGCACGCGCAGCGCTTCCTTCGGATCGATCGCTTCCTTCGATAGGCGGTTCATCTCGACATAGCGCTCGGGCAGGGCGCGCGTCCGCCACTCTTCCGGCGCCCGCGCGTAGTGGTGCAGGAACGACAGCGGTATCGCCAACTGCCTGGGATCGGTGCCGTCGAGACTGGCGCAGCCGAACATGACGTCGGTGCGGTTCTGCCGCAGATAGCCGGAGATGCCGTGCCACAGCAGCTCGACCGTGCGCTTGTTGCGGTAGGGCGGCAGCACGCAGGAACGGCCGAGTTCGAGGAATTGCAGATTGGCGTGACGCGCGATCAGCCTGCCGATGTCGAATTCGCCGGCGGTGTAGAAGCCGCCATATTCCTCCGCCAGCGGCTGCCGCAGCAGCCGGTAGGTGCCGACCACCGCCGGCCGGCTGGGGTTATGGCTGTCGCGCGCGGCATGATCGAGCACCAACAGGTGGTCGCAGAACGCGTCATAAGCGTCGACGTCGCGGCGCGCGAACAGGCGGCCCGGATTGGCGATTGCCGAACCCTCTTGGTAGAAAACGCGGTAGCGCAGTTTCTGCGCTTGGCGCACCTCGGCGGCGGTCTGCGCCAGGCGGACCTCCAGCGGGCCGAGCCGGCCTAAGCTCTGGCTGGGGCGGTGGGCGCGCGCCGCCCAGGCCTGCAGGCCGCCATAGGCTTGCAGCGCCGAGATCAGACCGGGAGCGGCGGGCGCCGGCCGGAAACGCTCCAAAAGGCTGCGATGCGGATTGAGGCTGTCGCGGCGTGCCATGGGGAATGCGGCTCCATTTCAGCGCGAAAAGCTATTGACTGGCTGGGACTTAAAGCAAGCGAATCAACGAACGGCTGCTGCTACCCCCTACACAGCACGGACCGGACACGGATTTATGACAATGTAGGAAAACTGGCTCAGGCCGCAAGCCGGGCCGCTACCGCCTCGAGCGCCTCGCGCAGCCGTTCGCGATCGAGCGGCTTGACCAGCAAGCCGTCCATGCCGGCGGCGAGGCAGGCGGCGCGGTCGTCGCTCTGGGCATTGGCGGTGAGCGCCAGCATGCGGACCGGCCGGTCGCCGGCTTGCGTTTCGGCGGCGCGGATGCGGCGGGCGGCTTCCAGTCCGTCCATGCCGGGCATCTGCACGTCCATCAGCACGAGGTCGTAAGGGCGGCCTGCGTCGCGCGCGGCGGTCCATGATTCAACCGCCGCCGCGCCGTCGCCGGCGAGCACCGGGCGATGGCCGAGCCTTGTCAGCAGCGCGCGCGCCAGCAGCGCGTTGATCTCGTTGTCTTCGGCGACCAGAATCGACAGGCCCTTCGCTTTGCCGTCTTCAGCGGCGGCGGCATCGGCGGCGATTTCCGCCGGCATGTCTTCGAAGACAGATTCGGCGGCAAGCCGCGCGGCGAGCGACGCCATGCGCACCGGCTTGACCAGATAGCCGGTGAAGCCCGCCGCTTTGAGCGTGGGCAGTTCATGCCGCTCGGAGGGGCGGATCAGCACGATACGGCGCGCCGCGTTGAGACGCGCGAAATCGCCGCACGCGATCAGGCTCTGCGCCAACGGATAATCGACCAGCAACGCGTCCCATGGCTGCCCCGCCGGCAGCGCGGCGGCGCCGTCGGCCGCGGCCGCGACCACGGTTCCGGCGCCCCAGCCGCCGAGCCGGCGCGCCAGCAGCGAAGAAAAAATGTCCGCCGCGGCCATGATCAGCACGGCCTTGCCGTTAAGATCGGGCGCGGCAAATCCTTGCGCGACGCCGTCAGCCTGCGGCAAGGGCACGGTGAAGCTGAAAGTGGCGCCCTGGCCTGCTTCGCTGTCGACCGCGATGGTGCCGTTCATGCGCTCGACGATGCGCTTGGAGATGGCGAGCCCCAAGCCGGTGCCGCCGAATTTGCGGGTGGAGGATCCGTCGGCCTGCTCGAAATCGCGGAAGATGCGCTGCTGATCCTGCGGCGCCAGGCCGATGCCGGTATCGCGCACCAGGAATCGGATATCGTTTTCGCGCTCGCCCGGTTCGACGATCACCGCGACGCCGCCTTGTTCGGTGAACTTGATGGCGTTGCCGGCGAGATTAAGCAGCACCTGACGCAAACGTGCGGCATCGCCCACGATCCGCTCCGGTAGCTGCTCGTCGACAAAGGATGCGATCTCGATGTTCTTGGCCTGCGCGCGCGGCGCCAACAGCTCGGCGGTTTCCTCGACCAGTGCGGACAGCGCGAAGGGCTGTGCTTCCAGCTCCAGCCGGCCTGCTTCGATTTTGGAGAAATCGAGAATTTCCTCGATCAGCGACAGCAGCGTTTCGCCCGATGCCTTCGCCGCCTTGGCGTAAGTGAGCTGCTCGGGCGTCAGCGGGGTGTCGAGCAAAAGATCGGCCATGCCGAGAATGCCGTTGAGCGGCGTGCGGATTTCGTGGCTCACGGTGGCGAGGAAGCGCGACTTGGCGCGGTTGGCGGTTTCCGCCTGGTCGCGCGCCTTGGCCAGCACGCTCACCTCGATGTCGTGCAGCTCCCAATTGTTGTCGGACAATTCCTCGATGCGCATTTCCAGCGCGCGCACCGTCTCGGTATGCGCGCGTTGGCGCATCAACATGTAGGCGATGAAGGCGCAGGCGGCGGAAAACAACGCGCTGACGCCGATGCCGTAGGCGTAAGGGTCGTAGGTCGAACTCTGCAGGCGAATGCCGGCCAGGAAGCCGAGCCAGCCGGAGATCACCGCCAAAGTGGCGACGGCGGAACGGCCGAACAGCACCAGTGCCGCCGTGTTGCGGCCGCGGGTGTGCGCGCGTTGCGTGACTGAGTTTTGCGACTCCGCTCCCATCGTCCGGTGCCCGATCCCCGCAGATGACCGGAGTATCTGGCACCTTTAACGTTGCAATTTCATTCCCGGTGCCGGACCCGTGGCCGACGTGGTGAAGGGAGCGTTAAGCGGAGGTAACCGCATGATCCGATAAGGGGGAACCGGCTTCGGAATAGATCCTGCGGCAGGCAAAATCAGTCAGTCGCGAGCGGCGAATTCACGCCCGGAACCGGCGATCTTGCCGGCGGTTTTCCAGATCACCGCAAACAACGCGGCGGCGTCTTGCTGCGAGAAATTGGCCGAGCGCGCGTAGATCTTATAGGCGGCGGGCGCGCGCGACAGCGCCACCGTAAGGTCGGCATGGGCCGCTTGCGGATCGAGGCGGATGCTTTGCACGGCGCTGGCGCTCGCGCAGGCGTTGACGGAGTCGCTGTCGTCGATCAGCACGAAATCGGCGGCGGCGGAATCGTCGACCAATTGCAGGCGCAGGTCGGGCTTGGCCGCCTCGTTGTCGATGCGGACCGTGAAATTGGCGGAAGGGCTGTCGGTGATGCGGTAGCCGGAGGCGCCGGCGATGATGCAGGGCGGATTGCTCGGTGCGAAGAACGATGCGGCGGTGGCGGCGGGGATGGCTGCGGCCAAAACCAGCAGCGCGGCGACATGGGTACGCGTCATCGGCCCCTCCTGGGCGGCGCGGACGAACAGCCGCGCGGCGCGAAGGTTAATGCAGCGCGCTTACTTCTTGGTTAAGTGGCCAATCTACGCCGCGCGGCGCACTTCGTCGGCGAGCGCCCGGTAGGACAGCGCCTCGGCGAAATGCACGCGGCCGACTTTTTCGGCGCCATCGAGATCGGCCAACGTGCGGGCGACGCGCAGCACGCGGTGATAGCCGCGCGCGGAGAGGTGCATCGAGTTGGCGGCGTCGCGCAGCAAAGCGAGCCCGGTGGCGTCGGCGCGCGCCACCTGTTCCAGCACCGGCCCCTGCGCCTGTGCATTGGTGCGCACGTTCTCCAAGCCGAGCCCGGCGTAGCGCTATAACTGGATATCGCGCGCGCGCGCGACGCGGGCGGCGACTTCGCGGCTGCCTTCCGACGGCTGCGGCAAAATAAGATCGGCGGCGGTTACCGCCGGCACTTCGATGTGCAGGTCGATGCGGTCGAGCAGCGGGCCGGACAGCCGGCTCTGATATTCCGCCACGCAGCGCGTATTCGGCCCGCGTTTGCAGGCAAAACCGGGATCGTTGGCGCGGCCGCAGCGGCATGGATTCATGGCGGCGACCAGCATGAAGCGCGCCGGATAGGTGATGCGGTGATTGACGCGCGCGATGGCGACGTCGCCGGTTTCCAGCGGCTGGAGCAGCGAGTTGAGCACCTGCGCGGAGAATTCCGGCATCTCGTCGAGGAACAAAACGCCGTAATGCGCCAGCGACATCTCGCCCGGCCGCGCCCGCAAGCCGCCGCCGACCAGCGCCGGCATCGACGCCGAGTGATGCGGCGAACGGAACGGCCGCCGGTTGGTGAGCGCGCCGCCTTTGATCTCGCCGGCGACGGAAGCGATCATCGACACTTCGAGCAGTTCGGCCGGCAGCAGCGGCGGCAGGATCGAGGGCAGCCGCGCCGCCAGCATCGATTTGCCGGCACCGGGCGGGCCGATCATCAGCAAATTATGGCCGCCGGCGGCGGCGACTTCGAGCGCGCGCTTGGCGCTCTCCTGGCCCTTGATGTCGGCAAGATCGAGCGGCACGCCGTCGAGCTCGCGGATCTTGGGCTGCGGCCGCGTCAGCACCTGCGTGCCCTTGAAATTATTGGCGATCTGGATGAGCGAGACCGCGGCGACGATCCCGATCTCGGGTGACGCCCAGGCCGCTTCCGGCCCGCAGGCCGCCGGGCAGATCAAGCCTTGCCCGCGCGCATTGGCGCCGATGGCGGCCGGCAGCACGCCGGCGACGGGGGCGATACCGCCGTCGAGCACGGGCTCGCCCAACACGGTGAAGCCGGAGATTGCGTCCTGCGGAATGGCGCCGATAGCGGTCATAAGCCCGAGCGCGATCGGCAGATCGTAATGGCTGCCCTCCTTGGGCAGATCGGCGGGCGCCAGATTGATGGTGATGCGGCGCGCCGGCAGCGCCAGGCCCGAGGCGACCAGAGCCGCGCGTACGCGTTCCTTGGCTTCGGACACCGCCTTGTCGGGCAGGCCGACGATGCTGAAGGCGGGCAGGCCGGGCGCGACCTGCACTTGCACGTCGACCGCACGGGCATCGATGCCCTCAAAGGCGACTGTCGAGACGCGCTGGACCATGGGATGCCCACCACCCGATTACCCGTCAGAGTAGCGGATGGGGGATAAAAGCACAAGAACATTTGCAGAACAAAACGACTCGGCTAGGATAGCGGTAGCCGAGGGAGGATGGCCGTCATGATCGATCGCAAAGCGATGGAAAACGACCTCCAGCAAGCGCGGCTGGCCCGGCTCGAGGCCGAGGCCGCCGGCGCGGAGGTCGAGCAACTGATCTGGCAGGTGCAGCACGTGCAACTTGGCCGCCAGCGGCTGGTGTTCGCGATCGAAGGCTTCGACGTCGATCGCGACACTGCCGACGCGGTGGTGCATTAGGCCGCGACGCATCGTCGCGATCCTGCCCCTGATCGGCGCCGCTGCGAGCCGCCGCGATTGCTCCCTACGCCGGCTCAGTTGATCTTGCGCGGTTGCCCGCCGATCATGCCGCAACGAGAAAACCTGGGAGGATCGCCATGACCGGCAAGTCCGTGGCTGCGTTCGCAGCGCTGCTGCTCGCCACGCTTGGCCCCGTGTCGGCGCAAGAACTCAAGCCCTGGAAGCTCGGTGTGATCGAGCCCAAGGGCGATGCCGGTTTCACGCTGATGGTCGGCACCCGCGGCTTTGCCGAAAAGCACGGCCTCAAGCTCGAGATCGTACCGCTGAAGAACGGCGCCACCGCGCACAAGGCGCTGCTGTCGGGTGAACTCGACAGCATCGAATCGAGCCCGGGCGCCGCCATCCTCGCCGGCGCGCATGGCGCCGACATCAAGATCATCGGCTGCGACTGGCCGGGCGTGCCGCACGTGCTGATGGTGCGCGCGACGATTGCTAAGGTCGCGGACCTCAAGGGCAAGACCATCGCGGTGGCGGCGCCCGGCTCGCTGCCCAACCTGCTGACCAACGCCATCCTGGAGAAATACAAGATTCCCGCCTCGAGCGACGTACGCTCTCGCCAATCTCGGCGGCGACCTCGACCGCTACAAGGCGGTGCTGGCCGGCGTCGCCGACGCCGGCATCGTGGCGGCCGAATTCATGGCGGTGGCGCCGAAGGACGTGAAGATGCTGGTCGAGGGGCACGACGTACTGCCGAATTACGTGCGGCTCTGTCTGACGGCGACCGGCAAGACTCTGGCGAGCCGGCGCGCAGACGCCATCAATTTCGTGGCGGCGGAAATGGACGCGCTGCATTTCGCGGTGACGCATCGCGACGAGACCATCGCGCTCACGCGCGAGGCCATCCACGCCAAGCCCGACGACCCGCGTCCGGCCTACGCCTATGACGACACGCTGCGCCGCCACGCCATCGATCCGACGGTCGCTTTGCCGCTCGATAAGTTGAACTGGATGCAGGCCGAATTGCTCAAGGCCGGCAATCTGAAGGCACCGATCGATCTGGCCAAGATTACCGCGCCCGATATCCGTGACGCGGCGGCAAAGCTGGCGGGGAAGTAATCTAGACCTTCACCGAGGCCATGATTCCGGCGGGAAAAATCTCCTCCGGCTGGACGAGCCGGTGCGCGATGCCCTGCTCGTGACAATAGCGCAGAAAGAGTTCGAGCGTCGGCCGGTTGGCGTCGATGCCGTAGGGAAACAGTTCGCCGAACGTGTCCCGCATGCGCGTTGCGTATTGCGTCATCCACGGCACCGGATAGCGCGACACCGCCGGATCGAGGATGCGTTCGAGGCTGCGGCGTTTGGATTCTTCGAACGCATTGTAGAGATTGCGCGCCACCCATGGGTTGCCGTCGAGGATCGCCTTGCGCAGCGCGATCACGTGCATGATCGGATAGACTTTGGTGTCCTCGTAATAGCGCTGTTCCATCGCCTCGAAGTCGGGGAACAGCCGCACCACGTCGGGATGTTTTTCGCGGAACGAATTGGGCGGCCGCGCGATGATGACGCAATCGAGCTCGCCCGAGGCGATCATGGCGCTGAGCGTCTTGTCGGGCGCAGCCGTAAGCTTGACGCCTTTGGGCAGCGTCAATTCAACCTTTTCGATGCGGCCAGCCTCGTTGGTGCCGGCCTGCACCCAGTCGATGTCGGCGAGCGGCACGCCGCCTTCATGCATCAGCCAGCCGCGCATATAGACCGCCGCGGTGTGCGCCCATTCCGGCACGCCGATGCGTTTGCCCGCGCAGGTCCGCGGGCGTTTTGATGCCCTTGTTTTTATTGACGTAGAACGAGGAAAAGCGGAACAGCCGCGAGGCGTAAACCGGCAGGCCGATGATGTCGGAATTCTCCCGCGTCACCTGCGCCGCGAATTTGGCGAAGGACAGTTCCGAGACGTCCCATTCGCGGTTGAAGGTGAAGCGCGAGAAGATCTCGTGATGGCCGAGCGTGAGCCAGTTCGCCTCGATGCCTTCCGCGCGCACCAGGCCAAGCCGGAAATCGCGGAAGTGGTCGTAGTCGGTTGTGGCGATGGTGAGCGGAAGGCTCATTTGTTCACGCCGATTTTTTGCGCTTCGCCTCGATCTTGTCCCAGATCAGCGCCGCGGCATCCGGACCGCCGAGATTCTTCACCGCGCGGATGCCGGTGGGCGAGGTGACGTTGATCTCGGTGAGCCAGTCGCCGATCACGTCGATGCCGGCGAACAAGAGCCCGCGTTCGCGCAGCGCCGGGCCGAGGCGCTTGATGATTTCCTGCTCGCGCGCGGTCAGATCGGTCGCCGCCGGCGCACCGCCGCGCACCATGTTGGAGCGCAGATCGTCGGCGGCCGGGATGCGGTTGACCGCGCCGGCGAACTCGCCGTCCACCAGCAAGATGCGCTTGTCGCCCTTTTTCACGTCGGGCAGGAATTTCTGCACCACCCATTGCTCGCGGAAGGTGACCGAGAACATGTCGTAGAGCGAGCCGAAATTGAGGTCGTCACGCGTAATTCGAAAGACAGCTCCTCCGCCATGGCCGTAGAGCGGTTTCATCACGATGTCGGCGTGCTCGGCGCGGAACGATTTGATCTCGGCGAGGTCGCGGGTGACCAAAGTCGGCGGCATCAGGTCGGGAAATTCGGTGACCAACATCTTCTCCGGCGCGTTGCGCACATGCGCCGGGTCGTTGACCACCAGTGTCTTGGGGTGGATGCGCTCGAGCAGATGGGTGGTGGTCACATAAGCGAGGTCGAAGGGCGGGTCCTGCCGCAGCAGGATAACGTCGAACTGGGCGAGCTCCACGCGCTTCGGCTCGCCCAAGGTGAAATGATCGCCGGCCTGGTCGCGCACGCTTAGAGGCTCGACCGTGGCGAACAGGTGGCCATTGAGCAGCGCCAGCCGGTCGGGCGTGTAATAGGAAAGCGTGTGACCGCGTTTTTGCGCCTCCAGCAGCAGGGCGAAGGTTGAATCGCCCTTGATGTTGATCCGCTGGATCGGATCCATCTGCACCGCGACTTTAAGGCTCATGGCAACCCTTATAGGGAACTTTCGGGGAACGAGAAACTTAAGGAAAACAGACCGTTAACACTTTCCCGCCAGTATAGCGGCCCGATGGCCCTTTGGGGCAAGCACGGGGGCCCTGGTGACTTTGCCGAAGCTTTCAATTGCCGCCAAGCTCTATGCGATCTTTACGCTGATGGCCACCACGACCGTCGCGCTGTCGGCGGTCGCGGTGACGGCGGCGCGCCATCACGCGGCGCTGAACCAGGAATACGTATCGGCCAATGCCGGCACCTTGAACGTCGAGCGGGTGGACGGGCTGATTTATGCCGTGGTGATGGAATCGCGCGGCGTCTACATGTCGTCCGACATGGCGACATCGAAGATCTACGCCGACGGCATTCGCAAGTTCAACCAACAGATCGCGCAGGTGGTCGAGGACTGGAAGAAGTCCGTGCGCGGCGACGATGCCGAATTGTTCGCCAAGTTTTCCGGGCGCATCGCCCAGTTCATCGATTTCCGCAACGAACTGGCGCGGCTGGGCACCGAGGTCAGCCCCGCCGCTGGCCGCGTCTGGGGCGACAACGACGCCAATCGCACGGTGCGCAAAGCGCTCAATAAGGATCTCGAACAACTCGCCCAAGTCTATGCCAAGCGCGCGACCCGCGTCTTTGGCGAGATGGACAGCAGCATCGACAAGACCGCCTTGTGGCTGAGCCTGCTCGCCGGCTTCGCCGTCGCGCTCGCGGGCGCCGGTGCGTCGGTGATTTCGCGCAGCGTGGCGAGACCGATCGCCGAAATCACGCGCGTCACCGAGGCGGTCGCGGGCGGCGATGCGTCGATCACGGTGCCGTTCGGCGAGCGCAACGACGAACTCGGCGCGCTCGCCCGCTCGATCGCGGTGTTTCAGCGCGCCATGCGCAATAATGAAGAGCTCAATCGCACGGTGCGCAGCGATGCCGAGACGCGCGCGCAACGCCAGGAGCAGATGTCCGGCCAGATTTCGCACTTCTCGGCCGACATGGAAGCGACCCTGGCTGAACTCGGGCGCATCTCCGATCAGATGCTGGCGGCGTCGAGCCAGCTCGCCGGCGCGGCCGACGCGGCTTCGACCAAGACCGCAAGCGCCGCCGCCGCGTCGTCGGAGGCGTCTTCGAACGTGCGCGACATCGCCTCCGCGGCCGACGAACTGTCGGCTTCGGTGAACGAGATCGACCGCCAGGTGGCGCAGTCGAACGCCATCGCCACCAAAGCGGTGAACGAGGCCGGCCGCACCAATATCGCGGTCAAGGAACTGGATGAGGCGGCCGGCCGCATCGGCGACGTGGTCAAGCTGATCACCGATATCGCCGAGCAGACCAATCTCTTGGCGCTCAACGCCACCATCGAGGCGGCGCGCGCCGGCGAGGCCGGCCGCGGCTTTGCCGTGGTAGCGGGCGAGGTGAAGGCGCTGGCCGGCCAGACCAGCCGCGCCACCGAGGAAATATCGTCGCAGATCGCCGGCATGCAGCGCGCCACCGTGCGTTCGATCGAGGCGATCACCGCGATCGAGCACATCATCCGCGAGATCGGCGACATCAGCGGCGCCATTGCCGCCGCCGTCACCGAGCAGGGCGCCGCCACGGCGGAAATTGCGCGCAGCGTCGAAATCGCCGCCAAGCGCACGGTCGAGACCGCCGACGAGGTCAGCCTGGTCGGCACCGCCACCGAGGACACGCGCGCGAGCGCGGGCGAGGTGAAGAAGGTGGCCGACGATCTTGGCAGCGTCGCCGGCCGCATCCGCGGCCAGGTCGACGCGTTTTTCCAACGGCTGAGCGCTTAATCCCTCTTTGTCGTTCCCGCGAAGGCGGGAACCCATACGCCCCGGTTCTCGCTAGGACACGGAATATGGGTCGCGGGCCTCGCGGAGCCTGCCATCGGGCCGCGCTTCGCGCGGACCCGTTGGCTCGCCCGGGACGACAGAAATCACGTTTCAAACGCCGCCGGGATGTGACGCGGCAGTTTGCCGGGCGCCACTAGGATGGCGTCGAAGCGGATATCGCGGATCGCCGGCAGCGGATTGGCGGCGAGCCAGATTTCCGCCGCCGCGGCAATGCGCTGTTTCTGCCGCTCGGTCACCGATTCCGCTGCGGCGTCGAGCGTCGCGCGCGCCTTCACCTCGACGAAGATCAGCGTGTGGCGGCGCGCCGCGATGATGTCGATCTCGCCGAGCGGGCTTTTCCAGCGCCGCGCCAGAATGCGGTAGCCGTGCGCGATCAGCCAGGCAGCGGCGCGGCTTTCCGCCGAGATGCCGAGACCGAAGGCGGCGACTTTTTCCGGTCGCGCTGCCGGCTTTAGCGGCTGCGGCTTGGGCGGCCGCGCGCTGTCGTTACGGCGCGCCATCGACGCCGTCCTTTTCATTGGCCGCATCGGAGAGCGCGAGCGCGCGCTGATAGACCTCACGGCGCGGCCGGCCGGTGGCCAGCGCCACTTCGCCGACCGCGTCCTTGACCGAAACGCGCGCCAGCGCATTGCGCAGCAACTCGTCCACATCGTCGACCGTCCCGGCATCGTCGGCGGGCGGCGCCACCACAATGACGATCTCGCCGCGCGTCTCGGCGTCACCGGCATAGTGGCGCGCCAGATCTGCAAGATCGCCGCGGCGGATTTCCTCATGCAGCTTGGTCAGCTCGCGGCAGATCGCGGCGGCGCGTGGACCTAAGCCGGCGGCGAGATCGGCGAGCGCCGCCGGCAAACGCGGCCCGCTTTCGAACAGCACCAAAGTGGCGGGAATGGCGGCCAACGCGGCGATGCGTTTTTGCCGGCCGGCTTGCTTAGGCGGCAAGAAACCCTCGAAGAAGAAACGGTCGGTCGGCAGGCCGGCAGCGCCGAGCGCGGTCAGGACGGCGGATGCGCCAGGCACCGCGACCACGGCGTGACCGGCTTCGCTCGCCGCGCGCACGAGCTTGTAGCCGGGATCGGAAATCAGCGGCGTGCCAGCATCCGATACCAGCGCGACCGCCTGGCCGCCGGCAAGGCGCGCGAGCAGCTTCGGCCGCGCCTCGGCCGCGTTGTGCTCGTGATAGGGCGTGAGCGGCGTGGCGATGCCGTAATGTTCGGTCAGCTTGCGCGTGACGCGGCTGTCCTCGCAGGCGATTACGTCGGCGGCGGCCAGCGTCTCCAGCGCGCGCAGGCTGATGTCGCGCAGGTTCCCGATCGGCGTGGCGATCAGATAGAGGCCTGCCGCAAGGCGCGGGGCGTCGATGGCGTCACCGGCCAGTGCATAGCGGCGCGGCCGGCCGGCGTCCGCGGTTTTGCCGTGCTTGTTGTTGTCGTCCCTGGCCATGGCGGCTACTTTAGACGGCGGCCTCGGGTGCGTCATCGTGGCAAATTCCCTTTCTTTTTCACAGCTTTAACTTTTGCGGGACAAAATCGCCGATAATCGTTAGGACTGACATAGAATTGTCGCGTGGGGAGCCACCATGTCGGGGAAGTGGCAAGCTGAGGAGGGGACACCGTCGCGCGGGCGACGCCGCCTATGCGTCGGGCTGGCTGTCGCGGCTGCAGCTGCCGTGTTGACCGCCTGCGCCGGCGGCAATTCCGAATTCTTCAGCAACACCCCGCCGCCCGAGACCGCTACACCGGCGCCGGCCGCGACCCTCGGCCAGGGCCAGGTTCGCGTCGGCTTGATCCTGCCGCTGTCGGCGCAGGGCAATGCCGGCGTCGCCGCGACCTCGATGAAAAACGCCGCCGATCTGGCGCTGGCCGAATTCAAGAATCCGAACATCCAATTGCTGGTGAAGGACGACGGCGGCACGCCGCAGGGCGCGCAGGCCGCCGCCCAGCAGGCGATCAGCGAAGGCGCCGAAATCATCATCGGCCCGCTGTTCGCGGAAGCGGTGCGCGCCGCAGGCGCCACCGCGCGCCAGCGCGGCATTCCGGTGATCGCGTTCTCAACCGACGTCAGCGTCGCCTCGCACGGCATCTATCTGTTGAGCTTCCTGCCCGAGACCGACGTCAAGCGCATCGTCGATTACGCCGTGTCGCGCGGAAAACGTTCGTTCGCCGCGATGCTGCCAGACAGCGCCTACGGCGCGGTGGTGGAAGCCGCCTTCCAGCAGGAGGTGGCGCGCCGCGGCGGCCGCATTCTGGCGCTGGAAAAATATCCGCACGATGCCGGCAGGATGGCCGAGCCGGCGCGACGCGTGGCGCAGGCGGCTTCGCATGTCGATTCGATTTTCATTCCCGATGGCGCCGACGCGGTGCCGCAAGTCGTGCAGGCGCTTGGCGCGGCGGGCGTCAATATGAAGCGCGTGCAGCTGCTCGGCACCGGCCTGTGGGACGATCCGCGCATCTTCTCCGACAAGACGCTCGACGGCGGCTGGTACGCGGCGCCGGAATCGGCCGGCTTCCGCAATTTCTCAGGCCGCTATCGCGCGCGTTTCGGCTCCGACCCGGTACGCACGGCGACGCTTGCCTATGACGCGGTGGCGCTGGTCGCCGCGCTGGTGAAGACGCAAGGCGCGCAGCGCTTCAGCGAGCAGGTGCTGACCAACTCCTCGGGCTTTGCCGGCATCGACGGCGTGTTCCGCTTCCGGCCTGACGGCACCAACGAGCGCGGCCTTGCGGTGCTGCGCGTCGCGCCATCGGGCGGTCAGGTCGTCAGCCCGGCGCCGAAGACGTTCGCGCCGGGGACGTGATCTTTATCCGTCATCCTGAGGGGGCCGCGATGGCGGCCCTCGAAGGATGAACGGCCGAACTCTTCAAGACCTTGGCCGTCGCCCTTCGAGACCCGCGCCGCTCGACCTCAGGGCGACGAGAGCATTACGCCGCCAAGTCCGCCACCACCGCATCGAGCACGGGGAAGCCGCTCGGCGTCACGCGCAGGCGGCCGTTCGCGGTGGTTTCCACCGCGCCCTCGTCGCGCAGGATGGACACGCGCTTGGGATCGAGCGTGCGGCCGGAGAGCGCCGTGAAGCGTTCGGGATCGATGCCCTCGACCAGCCGCAGCCCCATCAGCAGGAATTCGTCGGCGGTCTCGCCCGCCGTGAGTTTCTCGTCGACGATGAGGCCGTTGCCGGCCGCCTCGACCCGCATCAGCCAGGCTTCCGGGCGCTTCTCGGTTTCGGTGGCGTAGCGGCGGCCGTCGATATTGAGCCGGCCATGCGCGCCGGGACCAATGCCGGCATATTCGTGGCCGCGCCAATAGACCAGATTGTGCCGGCACTCGGCGCCCGGCCGCGCGTGGTTAGAGACTTCATAGGCCGGCAGGCCGGCCTCGGCGCAGGTCGCCTGCGTCAGATCGTAGAGATCGCGCGCGGTGTCATCATCGGGAACGACGAGCTTGCCCGCCTTGTGCAGGCCGAAGAACGGCGTGCCTTGCTCGATGGTGAGCTGGTAGAGCGACAGATGCTCGGCCGCTTCCGAGATCGCGCGCTTGAGTTCGGCGGCCCATTCGGCCGGCGTCTGGCGCGGCCGCGCATAGATAAGATCGAACGAGTAACGTTCGAAATTCGCGCGCGCCACCGCGACCGCGTCGAGCGCCTCTTGCGCGGTATGCAGACGGCCGAGTTCCTTCAACGCGGCATCGTCGAGCGCCTGCACGCCGAGCGAAACGCGGTTGACGCCGGCTGAGCGATAGCCGCGGAAGCGTGTCGCCTCGACGCTGGTCGGATTGGCTTCGAGCGTGACTTCGATGTCGCGCGCGATCGTCCAGTGCTTGCCGATGCAATCGAGGATCGCCTGCACGGTGGCAGGCTGCATCAGCGATGGCGTGCCGCCGCCGAAGAAAATAGTCGACACCGTGCGGCCGGGAACGCGCGCGGCGCTGGCGGCGATCTCGGCTTCGAAGGCGCGCAGGAAGCGCGTCTCGTCGATGCCGCCGTGGCGCACGTGACTGTTGAAATCGCAATAGGGGCACTTCGACAGGCAGAACGGCCAGTGCACATAGACGGCGAACGGCGCGGGTGTGGTTAATGACATGTTAAGGAGTGTAAGTGCGTCGCGGCCTCGCGGCCAGCGCCAATGCGATGCGCGGCCCGAGAAGTGATTAAAATTGTAACGATCGGGAACCGTTCAAGTACCGCGTAAGCAAGCATCCGCGAGTTTCACGAAGGCGCGCGCGCGGTGCGACAAGCCTTTGCCCTTCGGCGGCAGTCCGTGCTTTTCGTCGGCATTCATCTGACCGAAGGTGCGGTCGAAGCCATCCGGCAGGAACAACGGATCGTAGCCGAAGCCGGCATCGCCGCGCGGCGGCCAAACCGCGACGCCGTCAACGCGGCCTTCGAATTCTTCGGTGTGGCCGTCCGGCCAGGCGAGACACAGCGCGGCGATGAAATGGCAGCGCCGCTGCGCGGGCATTTTGGCACCGCGCTCGATCAGCAGCGTCTGGATTTTGTTCATGGCGAAGCGGAAGTCCTTGTCCGGTCCGGCCCAGCGCGCCGAGTGGATGCCGGGTTCGCCGCCGAGCGCATCGATCACCAGACCGGAATCGTCGGCAAACGCAGCCTTACTGGTTGCGCGCGCCGCAGCCATCGCCTTGATGCGTGCGTTCTCGGCGAAAGTGTTTCCGGTCTCCGCCGGCTCGGCGAGGCCGAGCTCGCCGGCCGATTGCGCCGCGATGCCGTAGGGCGCCAGCAGCTCGCGCATTTCGGTGAGCTTGCCGGGATTATGCGTGGCGATAACGACGGGGCCAGTGAGTTTTCGGCTCACGCCACCGCCAGCTTTTGCAGGTCGACCAGCTTGCCGATGCCCTTGCGCGCCAGCGCCAGCAGCGCCTGGAACTGGTCCTCGCTGAATGGCACTTTTTCCGCGGTGGCCTGGATTTCGACGATATTGCCGGAGCCGGTCATGACGAAATTGGCGTCGGTGTCGGCCTCCAAATCCTCGGCATAGTCGAGGTCGAGCACCGCCGTTCCCTTGCAGACGCCGCAGGACACGGCGGCGATGTGATCGCGCAGCACGCGATCGGAATTTTGACCCTTGAACATCTCGCGCGTCTTCATCCAGGAAAGGCAATCCGACAGCGCCACCCAGGCGCCGGTGATTGACGCGGTGCGTGTGCCGCCGTCGGCCTGGATCACGTCGCAGTCGATGGTGATCTGCCGCTCGCCGAGCGCCTGCAAATCGACGATCGACCGCAAAGACCGGCCGATCAAGCGCTGGATCTCGACGGTACGGCCGCCCTGCTTGCCGGCCGAGGCCTCGCGGCGGGTGCGCTCGGAGGTCGCGCGCGGCAGCATGCCGTATTCGGCGGTGACCCAGCCGCGCCCTTGCCCCTTGAGCCAGGGCGGCAGCCGCTCCTCGAGGCTCGCGGTCACCAACACGTGGGTATCGCCGAATTTCACGAAACAGGAGCCTTCGGCGTATTTCACCACGCTGCGCTCGAGCGAGACGGCGCGCAATTCATCGACTTGTCGGCGGCTTGGCCGCATCGGGCGTTATCCTCGTTGGTTAAGGCGCACACCATAACCATATGTCCGGCTTGAACAAGTCCGGCTCAATGGTCATTGTTGGCTGGATCTAAGGAGTTAAAGCCGTGGCTTCCCACGACGTCCCGATCGGCGCGAACCAAGTGAGCCTGGCGGCGCTCAACGAGCGCTCGCGCGAGATATTCCGCAACATCGTCGAAAGCTATCTGGCCACCGGCGAACCGGTCGGCTCGCGCAATCTGGCGCGGCTGTTGCCGATCACGCTGTCGCCGGCCTCGGTGCGCAACGTGATGTCGGACCTCGAGCAGCTTGGCCTGATTTTCGCGCCGCATACTTCGGCTGGCCGGCTGCCGACCGAACTCGGATTGCGCTTCTTCGTCGATGCGTTGATGGAGATGGGCGATCTGACCGAGAGCGACCGCCGCTCGATCGAGGCGCAGGTGGCCGCCACCGGCAGCGGCAAGTCGCTGGAAACGGTGCTTGGCGAAGCCTCGCAGACCTTGTCCGGCTTGACGCGTTCGGCCGGCGTGGTGCTCACCGCGCAAGCCAATGTGCGGCTCAAGCATATTGAATTCGTGCGGCTGGAGCCGGAACGCGCGCTCGCGGTGCTGGTGGCCGAAGACGGCCAGGTGGAAAATCGCGTGCTCAATGTGCCGGCCGGCGTGCCGACCTCGGCCTTGGTCGAGGCGGGCAATTTCCTCAACTCCCGTATCCGCGGCAAGACGCTGGCCGAATTGCGCGTCGAGATCGAAGGCGCGATGGAGGCAGGAAAGGCCGAACTCGATCAACTGACCCAGAAGATCATCTCGGCGGGCCTTGCGAGCTGGTCGGGCGGCGAAAGCGAGGAGCGCAAGCTGATCGTGCGCGGCCACGCCAATCTGCTGGAGGACCTGCACGCGCTCGACGACCTGGAGCGGGTGCGCTCGCTGTTCGACGCGCTGGAGACCAAACGCGGGGTGATCGACCTGCTCGGCCGCGCCGAGCGCGGCGACGGCGTGCGCATCTTCATCGGCTCGGAGAACAAGCTGTTTTCGCTGTCCGGTTCCTCGACCATCGTGGCGCCCTATCGCGACAGCAAAGGCAGCATTCTGGGGGTGATCGGGGTGATCGGGCCGACCCAACTCAATTATGCCCGTGTCATACCGATGGTCGATTACACCGCACGGATCGTGAGCCAGCTATTGTCGGGTTAAGCTTGATTTTTTGCTCCCGAACCCTGATATCCCCGGCATCCGAACAGCCTTGAGGATCGACCCATCATGACGGACAGGCCCGCCGCAGCCGATATGGCTGCCCAGCCCGAGAGCGAAGCGGCCGCTACCGGGGCACCGGAATTGGTGCCGGCCGAGCAAGTCTCCGCCGCGCTGGAAGCGGCTGCCGACTTCAAGGACAGGCTGTTGCGCACGCTGGCCGAGATGGAGAATCTGCGCAAACGAACCGAGCGCGAGGTCGCCGAGGCGCGCCTCTACGGCAATACCAGTTTCGCGCGCGACGTTCTGGCGGTGGCCGACAACATGCACCGCGCGCTGGCGACCATCGACGAGGAACTGCAGGCGCAGACCGACAGCAAAATGAAGGCGCTCATCGAAGGCGTCGAGCTGACCGAGCGCGAACTGCACAAGGTTCTGGAGAAGCATGGCGTGAAGAAATTCACGCCGCTCGGCGAGAAGTTCGATCCCAACGTGCATCAGGCGATGTACGAGGTGGAAAATCGCGAACAGCCGCCGGGCCACGTGGCGCAGGTCATTCAGTCCGGTTACATGCTGGGCGACCGCGTGCTGCGCCCGGCGCTGGTGGCGGTGGTCAAAGCCGCGCCGAAAGCGCCGGCATCCTCCGCCAACGACAATCCGCAGCCGGGCGGCGCGAAGTAACGCCTAGCGCGCTTCGATCCCGTCGCGCACCGCGCGGAAGCGGGTGAACAGCGCGTCCCATTCGCTCTTGGGGCCGATGCCGACGATGCGCAGATAGTTGCCGCCGCTGAAACGCAACCATTGCGCCACCATGATGGGCTCGCCGTTGCGGCCTACGGCCTCGGCCCTGATCTCATAGCCGGCTTGGCCGCCGATCCGCATGGCGTCCGCCGACTGCATTCTGAGATCGCGCAGCGGCGATGCCGACAGCAGATCGCGCGCAAATCTGGCGCGGTCGTCGGGTTGCTCTGGCGCGCGGCTTCCGATCGTAACGATCATTTGCGGGCGCGCGTTGAGATCGTCGGTCGGCCCATCGATCAAGATGACGCCGGTCGGCACCACCTTCATCACCCGCAAGCCGGCCAGCTGCGCGAGCTTGAACGGCAGCAAGCCGAGTTGCTCCTGGATCGGCGTCGGCCGGAAGGTAACGCTCGCTAGCGCTTTACGCACCACCGCGTCGGAATAGACCGTAAGCGCGGGCTCCGGCACTTCCACATTGATCAGCGCCGTGAGGTCCTTGTCGGCGGGTGTGGACGCCAGCAGAATCCATTTGTGCAGCGTGACGCCGTTGACCTGGACGTTGCCTGTGATCAGCAGCCCGCTACCGCTGTGAAACGAAAAATTCTCGCGCTTTATGCTGGCGAGACCTTGCTGCGGGGCGGCGTTCGCCCCGCGCGCGAGATCGGGATAGGCGCTGGCAGGCAGGTCGAGAATGGTGAAGGCGACTTTGCGGTCGAAGTCTTCAAAGCCCGAAAAACGTGTGCTCGGCTTGAGATCGCCCGGCGGCTCCAGCCCGATGCGTAAGCCGGGCGGAAAAACAGGCTCGGCATTGGCCGGCCGCGCGGTCGCAACCGCGCAGACTGCGAGCAGGACGATGATCAGCCGGCGCAGCATTTCGTACTTGCCTTTCCGGGCGTCGGCTGGCGGGACGCAGCCCTTCACGCCGCCAGATCGCTCGATTGAATTTTCTTCACGCCGGCCTTGGCCATGTCGGCCCAGGCCTTGGCGAGCGAACCGCCGGCATCGATGCCCCGGCAGGCGTCCTCTACCACATAGGCGTTAAACCCGGCATGCCGGGCGTCGATCGCGGTCCAGGCGACGCAGAAATCGGTGGCCAGTCCGCAGACGAAGACAGTTTTGATCCCGCGTTCCCTGAAGTAGCTCGTCAGCCCGGTAAGGGTTTTCTTGTCAGCTTCGAGGAAGGCCGAATAGCTGTCCACGTCGTTGTGGAAACCCTTGCGAATGACCAGTTCGGCATTGGGGACGTCGAGGTCCTTGGACAACCGCGCCCCGTCGGTGCCCTGCACGCAATGATCCGGCCACAGCACCTGATCGCCATAGGCGAGCTTGATCACATCGAACGGCTTCTTGCCGGGATGGCTGGAGGCGAACGAGACATGGTGCGGCGTATGCCAATCCTGCGTCATCACCACATTGGTGAAGGCTCTGGCGATCCGGTTGATCACCGGGATGACCTGGTCGCCGTCCTTTACCGCCAGGCTGCCGCCCGGCAGGAAGCAGTTCTGCACGTCGACCACGATGAGGGCGGTCGATCCGTCCGGTTTGATCTTGTTAGCCGCCATTGCCTTCCGGCCTTGTCCGATCAGGGCGTTGGCCAGTACCAGACTGGCGAGCCCGAGGGTGACTTTTCGCCGTTGCCATTGAGCCATGAAACTCTCCATCCGATTGCGGGGCCCGGCAGGACAGCTTGCCTAACGGGCCTCGCTCGGCCCGGCAACGGTTAGATTAACGCTTGGGCAGGGTTTAACCCGCCGGATCGCGATTTCGTGAAGGTCTGGCTTGCGGGCGGGGGCTGCCCTCCTATATGAGCCATTGAGCCGCAGAAATGCGGTAAAAAGCGTATCCAGGGGGCTGGATAAGGGGGTCTGCGGATGGGCCGCGGACACCCGCTCGGGCGCCAATTGGCCCGGCCGGCCTGCCGCAATTTTGAGAGGAATAACCATGGGCAAGGTCATCGGTATCGACCTCGGCACCACCAACTCGTGCGTCGCCATCATGGAAGGCAAGACGCCGAAAGTCATCGAGAACGCCGAGGGCATGCGCACCACGCCTTCGATCGTCGCCTTCAGCGACGACGGCGAACGTCTCGTCGGCCAGCCGGCCAAGCGCCAGGCGGTCACCAATCCGGAACGCACCATCTTCGCGGTCAAGCGGCTTATCGGCCGCCGATACGACGATCCGATGGTGGAGAAGGACAAGAAGCTCGTCCCCTACAAGATCAGCAAAGCCGGCAACGGCGACGCCTGGGTCGAGATCGACGGCAAGAGCTATTCGCCCTCGCAGATCTCCGGCTTCATCCTGCAGAAGATGAAGGAAACGGCGGAGGCCTATCTCGGGCAGAAAGTCGACCAGGCCGTCATCACCGTTCCCGCCTATTTCAACGACGCTCAGCGCCAGGCCACCAAGGACGGCGGTAAGATCGCCGGCCTCGAAGTGCTGCGCATCATCAACGAGCCGACCGCGGGCGCGCTCGCTTACGGCCTCGACAAGGAAAAGACCGGCACCATCGCGGTCTATGACCTCGGCGGCGGCACTTTCGATATTTCCATCCTGGAAATCGGCGACGGCGTGTTCGAGGTGAAGTCCACCAACGGCGACACGTTCCTGGGCGGCGAAGACTTCGACATGCGCCTTGTCAACTATCTCGCCGACGAATTCCAGAAGGAGCAGGGCATCGATCTGCGCCGCGACAAGCTCGCACTGCAGCGGCTGAAGGAATCCGCCGAGAAGGCAAAGATCGAGCTGTCGTCCACCACGCAGACTGAGATCAATCTGCCGTTCATCACGGCGGATGCCTCCGGCCCGAAGCATCTCACCATGAAGCTCACCCGCGCCAAATTTGAGGCGCTGGTCGACGATCTCATTCAGAAGACCGTCGAGCCTTGCCGCAAGGCGATCAAGGATGCCGGCATTTCGGCGGCCGAGATCAACGAAGTAGTCCTGGTCGGCGGCATGACGCGCATGCCGAAGGTGCAGGAAGTCGTGAAGCAGTTCTTCGGCAAGGAGCCGCATAAGGGCGTCAATCCTGACGAAGTGGTCGCCATCGGCGCCGCCATTCAGGCCGGCGTCTTGCAAGGCGACGTCAAGGACGTGCTGCTGCTCGACGTGACCCCGCTCTCGCTCGGCATCGAAACGCTGGGCGGCGTGTTCACCCGCATCATCGACCGCAACACCACCATCCCGACCAAGAAGAGCCAGGTGTTCTCCACCGCCGAGGATAATCAGAACGCGGTTACCATCCGCGTGTTCCAGGGCGAGCGCGAGATGGCGGCCGACAACAAGATCCTCGGCCAATTCGATCTGGTCGGTATTCCGCCGGCGCCGCGCGGCGTGCCGCAGGTCGAGGTCACCTTCGACATCGACGCCAACGGCATCGTCAACGTGTCCGCCAAGGACAAGGCGACGAGCAAAGAGCAGCAAATCCGCATTCAGGCATCGGGCGGCCTGTCTGAAGGCGACATCGAGAAGATGGTCAAGGACGCGGAAGCGCACGCCGAAGAGGACAAGAAGCGCAAGGCGGCGGTGGAAGCCAAGAACCACGGCGAGGCGCTGGTGCATTCCACCGAGAAGGCGCTGGCCGAGCATGGCTCCAAGATCGGCGACGCCGAGCGCAGCGCGATCGAGAACGCCATGGCGGACTTGAAAGAAGCGCTCAAGGGCGACGACTCGGCCGCGATCCAGGCCAAGACCAATGCGCTGGCGCAGGCTTCCATGAAGCTCGGCGAAGCCATGTACAAGCAGGCGGAAGGCGCTCAGCCCGCTGACACCAGCGAGAGCGCGACCGGCGCCGACGGCAAAAAGGAAGACGTTGTCGACGCGGAGTTTACCGAGGTCGACGACAAGAACGACAAGAAGTCCGCCTGAGCTTAAGGCGCCAGCCGTGCGGTCAACCGCGAATTCGAAATGTGTCACCCCGGGGCTAAATCCCCGGGGTGCAGCTTTCCGGAGCGCGGCGGACGGACGAATCAAGTACGGCTATAACGGCGTTTTGATCTAACGGCAGGACCGGCATGTCCAAGCGCGACTATTACGAGGTCCTGGGCGTATCGCGCACCTGCAGCGACGCCGAGCTCAAGACTGCGTTCCGCAAGCTCGCCATGCAGCATCATCCGGATCGCAATCCGGGCGATAGCGAATGCGAGCACAAGTTCAAAGAACTCAACGAGGCCTATGACGTCCTTAAGGACGGCGACAAACGCGCGGCTTACGACCGCTTCGGCCACGCCGCTTTCGAGCAAGGCATGGGCGGCGGCGCACACGGCTTCGGCGCCGATTTTGCGACCACCTTTTCCGACATCTTTGAAGATCTGTTCGGCATGGGTGGCGGCCGCCGCGGCGGCGGACGTGGGCAAGGCCGCGAGCGCGGCTCGGACCTGCGTTACAATATGGAAATCGGCCTGGAAGAGGCCTTTGCCGGCAAGACCGCGCAAATCCGCATTCCGACCTCGGTAATCTGCGAAGCTTGCTCCGGCACGGGCGCCAAGGCTGGCAGCAAGCCGAAGCCGTGCGCGACTTGCGGCGGCGCCGGCAAGATCAGGCATGCGCAGGGCTTCTTCACGCTCGAGCGCACGTGTCCGGCCTGTCAGGGGCGCGGCCAGGTGATCGAAAATCCCTGTCCATCTTGCACCGGTTCGGGGCGCATCACGCGCGAGCGCAATCTGTCGGTCAATATCCCAGCCGGGGTCGAGGACGGCACCCGTATCCGGCTGGCCGGCGAAGGCGAAGCGGGCCTGCGCGGGGGACCTGCCGGTGACCTCTATATTTTTCTGTCGCTCACGCCGCACGAGTTCTTCCAGCGCGACGGCGCCGACCTGCACTGCCGGGTGCCGATATCCATGGTCACCGCGGCGATAGGCGGCGAATTTGAGGTGCCGGCCATCGACGGCAGCCAGGCCAAGGTCAAAGTGCCCGCCGGCACCCAGACCGGCCGGCGTTTCCGCTTGTCCGGCAAGGGAATGCCGGTGCTGCGGTCGAAACAAACCGGCGATATGTACGTTCAAGTATCGGTCGAAACGCCGCAAAACCTGACCAAACGCCAACGCGAGTTGCTGGCGGAGTTCGAAAAGCTGTCTTCTGAGGCGACTCAGCCGGAATCGGCCGGTTTCTTCAGCCGGGTGAAGGATTTTCTCGATGGGCTGGCAAATCGGGGCAGCCATTCAGACTAGCCATCTTGACCCCCCCGCCATGGGCGCTATACCCGTGAAGTTCTTAGGCTAATTCCAGCCAGCGGCACGCGTGATCCCACAACGATGCCCACACATACAGTAGCCCGCGTAGCCAAAAAGGGTCTGCGTCTCGATGATGAGATGCAGTTCATCCGTACCTGGATCGAAAAACCGATTTCCACCGGCGCGGTGATGCCTTCGAGCAAGGCGCTCGCGCGTACCATGGCGCGCTACGTCGATCCGCAGGCGGCCGGTCCGGTGATCGAGCTTGGACCCGGCACCGGTCCTGTGACCGAGGCGCTGGTGCAGCGTGGCGTCGATCCGTCGCGTCTCATCCTGGTCGAGTTCGATCCCGATTTTTGCCGGCTGCTGCGCACGCGCTATCCGGCGGCGACCGTCGTGCAGGGCGATGCCTATCGGCTGCGCCGTCTGCTGGAAACCTTCGTGCGCGAGCCCGCCGCCGCGGTGGTGTCGGGACTGCCGCTGGTCACCAAGCCGCTGCGCACACGCCTGCGCTTGATTTCAGACGCCATGGGCTTGCTGGCAAAGGGCGCGCCCTTCATTCAGTTCACCTATGCGATGGTGCCGCCGATTCCGAAGACGCTGTCCGGGATCAAGGCCGAGCCCTCCGAGCTGATCTGGCTGAATCTGCCGCCGGCGCGCGTGTGGGTTTATCGCGGGCGCTAAAAATCTCGGTGTCGTTGCCCGAACGGGCTTGCAATCCAGAACTCACAGTTGCCGGCGGCTGTCGCACCGTTTCACAACCTACACAGGGCTTACTGGATGCCCGCCTGCGCGGGGCATGACAGCATTTGCTGTTTGGTATGATATGAGAGCCCGAATTCGGAGCCGCCGATGGCCACGCCGAAAATTCTCGTCTTGCCCGGCTCGACCCGCACCGGCTCGCACAACGTCAAGTTGGCGGCGCTTGCGGTGAAAGAACTGGCTCTGATCGACATCGACGTCACACGCATCTCGCTCGAGGATTATCCGCTGCCGCTCTACGAGGGCGATCTCGAGGCCAACGCCGGCCCGCCCGCCAACGCGGTCAAGCTCAAGCAGATGATCATGGCGCACCACGGCGTGTTCATTGCCAGCCCGGAATACAGTGCATCGGTGACGCCGATGCTTAAGAACGCTATCGACTGGGTTTCGCGCGTGCGCGAGCGCGGCGATCCGACCTATGCCGCCTTCAAGGGCCGCGCATTCGCGATCTCATCGGCATCGCCCGGCCGCACCGGCGGTTTGCGCTCGCTGATGGCGCTGCGGCAGATCCTCGAACTCGGCTGTGGTGCGCTGGTGATCCCAGAGCAGGTGGCGATCCCGCAGGCCGATCATGCCTTCGACGAATTGGGCAATATCGCCGACACTGGCACCGCCAATCTGTTGCGCGCGCAGCTCGCGCGGCTGGTGGACTTGGCGCGGATGATGATGTGAACCGGGGAGTATGGAATTGTCTTTGGATGCACGCGAACGTCTGATCGTCGCCCTCGACCTGCCCTCGGTGCAGGCGGCCGAGAGCATGGTGTCGAAGCTGGGCGACTCCGTCTGCTTTTATAAGATCGGCTATCAGCTCGCCTTCGCCGGCGGGCTGCCATTTGCGGCAGGCCTCATCGCCGCCGGCAAGCAGGTGTTCCTCGATCTCAAGCTGCACGACATCGGCCACACGGTTCAAAAAGGCGTCGAGAGCGTGGCGCAGCTCGGCGCGACTTTTCTCACCGTGCACGGTTTTCCGCAGACCATGAAGGCGGCGGTGGAAGGCAAGAAGGGTTCGACGCTGCGCATTCTCGCGGTGACCGTGCTCACCTCCTATGACGACGCCGATCTTGCCGCCGCCGGCTACGATATGAGCGTCGGCGAACTGGCCGCCGCGCGCGCGGCGCAGGCGCGCGACACCGGCGTCGACGGCCTGGTGTGTTCGGCGGAAGAAGTAACCAATCTGCGCGGCATCGTCGGTCCGGGCATGGTGCTGGTGACGCCGGGTATTCGGCCGGCCGGCAGCGCCACCGGCGATCAGAAGCGCATCATGACGCCGGCACGCGCGATCGAGGCCGGTTCCAATTATCTGGTGGTCGGGCGGCCGGTGGTGGAAGCGCGCGATCCGAAAGCGGCGGCCGACGCCATCGTCGCCGAAATCGAACAAGCAACGGGAAAATAAGGGGAGCAGAAATGGCCAAGGGTTATTGGATCGCCAATGTCGATGTGCGCAATCCGGACGGCTACAAGGAATACGTCGCCGCGCTGCCGGATATTTTCCGCAAATACGGCGGGCGCTACACCACGCGCGGCGGTAAGATGGAGGTGGTGGAAGGCAAGAGCCGCAGCCGCGTCGTCATCATCGAATTTCCCAGCTTCGACGCGGCGCTGAACTGCTACCGCTCGCCCGAATACGGCAAGGCCATCGCGCTGCGGCAAGCCGCCGCCGAGGCCGACCTGATCGTGATCGAGGGCTACGACGGCCCGCAGCCCTAGGTGACAGGGCCGCCATCCGCCCGCTATACCCCATTAAAGTTTTTGGGAGTTTGACCCATGGCCGAGATGCGGCTGGTAGTCGCCGGCGCCGGCGGGCGGATGGGCCGCACGCTGGTCAAGGCGATCGCCGACAATAAGGGCCTTGCGCTGGCTGGTGCGCTGGAAGACGCGCGTTCGCCGCTGATCGGCTGGGACGCCGGCCAGTTGGCCGGCCTGGGCGAAAACGGCATCAAGCTCTCAGGCGACGCCGCGGCGCTGCTGGACAAGGCCGACGGCATTATCGATTTCACCGCGCCGGCGGCGACCGTCGCTTTTGCGGCGCTGGCCGCCAAGGGCCGCAAGGTCCACATCATTGGCACCACCGGCTTGAGTGCGGCCGATGAGGCCAAGATCAAGGACGCCGCCAAGAGCGCGGTGATCGTTAAGTCCGGCAATATGAGCCTCGGCGTCAATTTGCTGGCGGCGCTCACGCGCCGCGTCGCCAAGACGCTGGACAATTCCTTCGACATCGAAATTCTGGAAATGCACCACAACCAGAAAGTCGACGCGCCGTCCGGCACCGCGCTGATGCTCGGCCGCGCGGCGGCGGAAGGCCGCGGCATCGACCTCGACAGAAATTCGGTGCGTAGCCGCGACGGCAATACCGGCGCGCGCCATGCCGGCGATATCGGTTTCGCAAATTTGCGCGGCGGCAGCGTGGTCGGCGAGCACACGGTGATTTTCGCCGGGCAAGCCGAGCGCATCGAGCTGGTGCACAAGGCGGAAGACCGCATGATCTTCGCGCGCGGCGCGCTGCACGCGGCGCTGTGGGCGCGCGACCAGAAGCCGGGCCTCTATTCGATGGCCGACGTGCTCGGCCTGACGAATTTCTAACGGGGCCACGCCGTGACCCCGGAACAAGTGACGCGGCGCAAGAGTTGGATGTACGCGCTCATCGGCGCGGGCATCGCCGTGCTGATCGCCGCCTATCAGTACGCGGCGCCCGCGCCCGGCTCTGAACCGCCGCCGGATTTTGCGCCGTACCTCTTTGCCGCTATCGGGATCGTCTGCTTCGTCGCCGCCGCTGTCCTCTGGTCTAAATTGAAGAAGGATCCGACGCCGGCGGCCACCACCGATCTCAGCGCCCCGGGCGGCAAGGCCGTCAAAATCCTGCTGGTGATAGGCTTTGCCGCGATGGCCGGCACATGGCTGGTAGGCTTTGTCACGCCGGAAAAAGAACCGCTGGGACTTTCGCTGTCGGTCATCTTGCTGGTGATCGGCGCGGGCTGTTTGGTCAGCGCCGGCCGCATCTCCAAGAGAATGCGCGGCGCCTCTGCGACGCAAGCTGCCAAAGAATAACCGGCCGCTTACGAGCGCAACAGCGATACGCCGTCCATTTCCGCCGGCTTGGGCAGGCCCATCAATTCCAGCAGAGTCGGGGCGATATCCGCCAGCCGACCCTCCGCCAGCAGCATGCGGTTGCCGGCTCCCTGCAGGATGAGCGGCACCAGGTTGGTCGTGTGCGCCGTGTGCGGGCCGCCCGTTTCCGGATCGCGCATCATTTCGCAATTGCCGTGGTCGGCGGTGACGAGCAGTGCGCCGCCCACTTTCCTGATCGCATCGGCGATCTTGCCGAGGCCGGTGTCGACGGTCTCCACCGCCTTGATCGCCGCCGGCAGGCTGCCGGTATGGCCGACCATGTCGGCGTTGGCAAAGTTGAGCACGATCAGGTCGTATTTGCGGGATTCGATCGCCTCCACCGCCTTCGCCGTCAGTTCCGGCGCCGACATTTCGGGCTGCAGATCGTAGGTCGCCACCTTGGGCGACGGCACCATGATGCGGTCCTCGCCGGGGAACGGCTCTTCGCGGCCGCCGTTGAGGAAGTAGGTGACGTGCGGATATTTTTCGGTTTCCGCCATACGCAACTGCGTGCGGTCGGCGTTGGCGACGACTTCGCCGAGAATGTTCGGAAAGGTCTGCGGCGGAAAGATCGTCTGCATGAATTTGTCGAGCGCATCGCTGTACTGCGCCATGCCGACCGCCGCGGCGAACCGCACGATGCGCTTGCGCGCAAAGCCGGAAAAGGCCGGATCAAGCATGGCGCCGAGAATTTCGCGCACCCGGTCGGCGCGGAAATTGAAGCACAGCACGCCGTCGCCGTCTTTCATGCCGCGGTAGTCGCCGATCACCGCCGGCACGATGAATTCATCGTAGATCTTGTGCGCATAGGCATCGGCGATGGCCGCTTGCGCATCGCCGAAGCGCGGGCCCTCGCCGGCGACCATCGCGTCGTAGGCCTTGACCACGCGCTCCCAGCGCTTGTCGCGATCCATGCCGTAATAGCGCCCGACCACGGTGACGACCGGAACCGCGCGCGGCAGGTCCGCGGTGAACTTGGCGAGATATTCCGCCGCCGATTGCGGCGGCGTGTCGCGGCCGTCGGTGAGCGCATGCACCACCGACGGCACGCCGGCGTCGGCGAGAATTCTGGCGAGCGCGACGGCGTGATCCTGGTGCGAATGCACGCCGCCCGGCGACACGAGGCCGATCAGATGGCAGGTGCCGCCGCTTTGCTTGAGCTTGCCGATCAAGTCCACCAGCGCCGGCGCCTTCGCGATCTCGCCGCTGGCGATGGCCTCGCCGATGCGCGGCAGATCCTGCATGACGACGCGGCCGGCGCCGATATTGAGGTGGCCGACCTCGGAATTTCCCATCTGCCCGGGCGGCAGACCGACATCGAGCCCCGAGGTGCGCAAGAATCCGTGCGGGTCGGTGCTCCAGAGGCGGTCGAAGGTCGGCGTCTTGGCCTGACGCACGGCGTTGTCGGCGATCTCCTCGCGCCAACCCCAGCCATCCAATACGACCAGCATCACCGGACGACGCTTTTGCATCGCTGCAACCCTCACCGAGTGTCTAAAGCGCGACGGTTGTGAGGGATCGCGGCGCCAGCGTCAACGTCTGGCAGGGGAATGGTTACGCCCCCGCCATGCCGGCTTCCCAGCCTAGCATCGCGCGCTTGCGCGTCAGGCCCCAGTGGTAGCCGGTGATGTCGCCGTTCTTGCCGACCACGCGGTGGCACGGCACCACGAAGCAGATCGGGTTCTTGCCGACCGCGGCGCCGACCGCGCGCGCGGCCTTCGGCTCGCCGACTTTGGCGGCGACGCCGGAATAGGTAACCAGCTTGCCCATCGGAATGGTCAGCAGCTTCTCCCACACACGCACTTCAAAATCCGTGCCGATCAGCACCACGCGCAGCGGCTGCTCGGGCCGCCACAGCGTTGGATCGAAGATGCGACGCGCGGTCGGCGCGGTCGCCGCGAAATCCTCGACGTAACGCGCCTTCGGCCAGCGCGAGCGCATGTCGCGCAGCGCGGCGCGTTCCTTGCCGGCATCGGCGAGCGCCAGACCCGCGAGGCCCCGCGGCGTGTTCATCACCAGCGCCGTGCCGAACGGGCAGGGATGGAAACCGTAGGAAATGGTGAGACCTTCGCCGCCCGCCTTCCATTCGCCCGGCGACATCGCCTCGTGCGTGACGAACAGATCATGCAGCCGGCCCGGTCCGGACAGGCCGACTTCGTAGGCGGTGTCCAGCACGCTTGCCGATGAGCGTAGTAGATCGCGCGCGTGGCTGAGCGTGAGCGCCTGCAGGAACGCTTTGGGGGTCAGCCCGCACCAGCGGCGGAACAAATGATGCAGATCGGTGGCGGAAACGCCGGCGGCGTCGGCGATGGTGTCGATCTCGGGCTGCGCCCGCCAGTTGCCGCGGATATGGGCGATGGCGCGGCGCACGATGTCGTAATCCGCCGCCGCTGTCGGCAGCGGGGCGAAGCCGGGGAAACGGTCGGCGATGGCCGGTTTGGCAAGGGTCATGGTCATGACCAGTATCTAGGCCTGGCGGCGGGACGCAACCACCCGATTTCTGGCTTGCGCTCTAATCCCTCCCGTTCGAGGGGAGGGATTAAGAAATCACCGACCTCGTCACCCCCCGTTTGGCCTCGCTCAGCGCATTGCCGAGGGCCTGTGCGAAACTGGCCTTCTCGTCGGGGCCGAGGAAATTCCCGATGACGAGCTGCTTGCCGCGCGACACCAGAAACAGCCGCTCGACGCCGTATTCCTCGTGTTCAACGCTGTCGAGCTTGACCCAGAGCGGATTGAGCACCCATTCGCGCGCCGTCCCGCCGGGGCTCACTTTGCGCACCTTGAGCGCGGTGGCGGTCATCGTGACCTGCTCGTAGGCGGCGGCTTGCCGGTAGTTGAGTTTGAAAGCCCAATACAGCAGCAGCACGTCGAGACCGAAATAACCGAACACCGGCCAGGCCCCCATCAGCAGGAACGCCATGCCGGAAATAAAGCTGACGCCGCCGAACACGATTATCAGCACCAGGAAGCCGACATGGCCGAGCGAGCGGTGCGGCGTGAGCACGGCCGAAAAGATCGTCGGTTCGAGTTCTTCATTGTCGGCAGTCATGGCGCTCAGTATACCGGAACGATGGCGAAAAAGTCGGCGCGAAAAACTTCGACCAAAGTCGGCAAAGGCAAGACGCTCAAGCGGGCGAAGTTTGCGGCTTCCAGGCCGTTGGTCGTCAAGCCATTGGTCGTAAAGCCTTGGACCAATGCGCAGGTCACGGAAGCGTTCCGCCGTTTCCAGGCCGCCAGCCCCGAGCCCAAGACCGAGCTGCAACACCTCAACCCGTTTACGCTGCTGGTGGCTGTAGTTTTATCGGCGCAGGCGACCGACGCCGGCGTCAACAAGGCGACGCCGGCGCTGTTCGCCGCCGCCGACACGCCGGAGAAAATGGCGGCGCTCGGTGAGGACCGCGTGCGCGACCTGATCAAGACCATCGGGCTGTTCCGCACCAAGGCGAAGAATGTGGTCGAGCTGTCGCGCCGGCTGGTGGCCGACCACAGCGGGCAGGTGCCGCGCTCGCGCGAGGCGCTGGAGGCGCTGCCCGGCGTCGGCCGCAAGACCGCGAACGTCGTGCTCAATGTTGCCTTCGGCGAACCGACCATTGCGGTCGACACCCACATCTTCCGCGTCGGCAACCGCACGGGCATGGCGCCGGGGAAGAATCCGCTCGAGGTCGAACAGAAGCTCGAGCAGGTGGTGCCGGCGCAATACAAGCTGCATGCTCACCATTGGCTTATTTTGCACGGGCGCTACACTTGCCTGGCGCGCAAGCCGCGATGCGAGAGTTGCCTGATCGCGGATCTGTGCCAATGGCCGGAGAAAACGACCGCGTAAAGCGGCGTCAGGGAGAGTGCCGATGGAAGGCTCAGCCGGCGCAAAGCCCGTGGTACACGACGACGCGCGCGTCATTCTGGAACATGCCGGCTTGCCGCATCGCGGCGTGGTCCTGTGGCTCAATGCCAAGCCGCAATTTCGCGACAAACTCAAACGCGATGGCGCTGCGGGCATGCGCTTCTGGCGGGCGGGGACAAATCTTTTGGCCAAGCTGCCGAAGAGACCGCTGCGAACGCCGGAGCAAAAGCGCGCGGCGGATATCATTCTTTTGCAGTGCCGCGATGCGCGTGAGCGCTTCATGGCCGCGCACGCGGGCGGCATCTATCGCAAACTGACCAACAGACACGAAAAATTCTTGCGCGTCGACGAACTGGTCGACGAAACGGCTAAGCTCGTGCCCGGTCTCACGCCGGCGCAACGGCAGGTCAAGGCCGAAAACGCGTTGATGCAAAGCGAGAAAGACGGCGTCGAGATCGATCAGGGAATTTTCCTGGCGCACGTGCTCGCCGTACCCGACGCAGGCATGCATCTCTGTGAGGCTATGCTGCGGCCGAAGCCGGAGGCCTTGGAGCGCGTGCGCGAATTCGTCGCGAAAGGCGTAATCAATCTTGGCCCTGCCAAAGTCGAGCGCCAGGGCAAAGCCGCCGTCGTCACCGTCAAAAATCCGCGCTTCCTTAATGCCGAGGACGACGACACGCTCGCCGACACCGAGACCGCGGCTGATATCGCCATTCTCGATCCGCTGAGCGAGATCTGCGTGCTGCGCGGCGGCGTGGTCGAGCACCCGAAGTACCAAGGCCGCAAGGTCTTCTCCGCCGGCATCAACCTCACTCACCTCTATCGTGGGAAAATCCCTTATCTCTGGTACATCCGCCGCGACATGGGCGTGGTGAACAAGATGCTGCGCGGCGTGGCGATGCCCGGCGCGGCCAGCCCCGACGAAGTCTATGGCGGCACGCACGAGAAGCCCTGGATCGCTGGGCTCGACGTCTTCGCCATCGGCGGCGGCTGCCAGTATCTGCTGGCGATGGATTACGTGGTGGCCGGCAGCGACGCCTATATGACGCTGCCGGCGCGCAAGGAGGGCATCATCCCGGGCGCCGCTAATTTAAGACTGCCGCGCTTCGTCGGCGCGCGCATCGCGCGGCAGGCGATCCTGGCCGGCCGCAGGCTCGACTGCGATTCGCCGGAAGGCCGCATGATCTGCGACAAGGTCGTGCCGCCTAACGAGGTGGACTGCGGACGTCGAGCGCACGGTCGAGGAGCTCACCGGTTCTGGCGTGGTCAGCGCGGCGAGCAACCGCCGCGCATTTCGTGCCGGCGAGGAGCCGCTCGACACCTTCCGCCGCTACATGGCGGTCTATGCCAGAGAGCAAGCCTATTGCCATTTCAGCCCGGCGCTGATCGCCAACCTGGAACAGCACTGGAACGCGGCGCAGCGCAAGATCTAGCGCCGCGGCTCGATCAGCTCCAGCCGCGGGCCCGACATGCGTTTGTGGATGTGCACCATATAGGCCATGGCGAAAATCGGCGTCGCCAGATTGACCAGCGGGATCGACACGAACACTGCGATCACCATGCCGGCGAGAAAGACGTAGGGCGCATTGGCCTTGCGCAGTGCTTTGGCCTCATGCACCGAGCGAAAGCGCATGGCGGCGAATTCGAAATATTGGCGGCCGAGCAGATAGGCATTGGCCAGGAACAGCACGATCACACCGACCCCGGCGAAGAATATGAACGGCAGCGCGCAGAGATAGATCACAAGTGCCAGAAGCGAGAATTTCACGCCCTCGATCAGCGCGCGCAACAGCGGCAGCGCCTTGCCCGGCGGCTCGGCCGGATAGGTGTCGCGCTCGACCGCGTCGGCCACCTCGTCGACGAAAAAGCTGCCGACGAAGGCGGTCACCGCCGGCATCAGGAACAGCGCGCCGGTGATGATGCCGAGGCTCGCCATGATCGACAGCACCCAGGCGAGCGTCGCCCAGGCCGCGTGCGGTGCGACGCCGGAGGCCTGTTCGGCCCAGGTCGCGCCGCTGGCCGCCAATGCGCTGAAGATGCGGTTGAGCACGATGCCGATGATGACGATCAACAGCAGGGCCAAGCCCACGGCCTTCATCAGCACCGCGCGCAACGGCGGCGTGAACAGTTGCGAAAGGGCTTTGATGGCCGCGTCGAGCATGCGGACAGAGGTAAGGCCGGCCGCGCCATTGGGCAAGGCCGCCGGTGATCACTCCGCCGGCGACAGCGTGTCGGTTTCGAGCGGTTCGCTGTTGGCCGGCACCAACGACAGCAGCTCGCGGTCATCGGCGATCGGCAGGTCGGCCCAGGCCATGGTCTTGTAGTCGAAGCCGCGCACCAAAGTCGGCTTGACCACCTCGAAATAGGGCGAGATGTCGAAATCTCGCGGCGCATAGAGCGAGGAATGGCGGATTTCCAGAATGTCCTGCCAGGCCTGTTCGCTCGCCGCCCGCGCCACCTTGGGCAGGATCGGATAGCGCACGTTCTCGAAGGCTTGCGCGATCAGCGCCGAACAGATGATACGGGTCGGGTGGCCGGAGCCGAGCGCCATCATGCGCCGGCGCCAGCGTTGCGGCATCGGCAGCGGAAACAGATAGCGCATGAGGTCGATGATGTTTTTGAGATCGTAGTCGAAGCCGATGCGCTCGGCGGCATAGGCGCACACACGCGCGCAATCGTCGTCGGTTAGTTTGGTCGGCCGGCAGATGCGGGTGTGGCAGCGGATGTATTTCGACAGCGGCGCGGCCACCACGCCCTGGCCGATATTGGCTTCCACCAGCACCAGCGGCTCGCCTTCCTCGGTGACGCGATCGCCGATCGCCCCGACATAGAGCGCCGCATGCGACCAGGTCGACTGCGTGAGATATTTGATGACGCCGGAAATGTGGTTGTTGCCTTCGACCAGCAGCACATCGCCGGGCTTTAGCGTGGCGCGCAACGCGTCGGCGTCGCTCGGCGTGAAGGGCTCGTAGCCCTGCGCCGGCTTTTCCAGATAATGGGCAAGAAGGCGCCCAACCCCGTCGAACATCCAACTCATTACGCTTTACGTCCCCGGCACCAGTCCTTGACGCGGCAAATTCAAATTTCGTTCCACCCGCGTATTTTGTTGCGGCCGAATTTAATGAGAACTCATTGCAATTTGGTTCATCCGCGCTGCGCCCGAGTTACCAAGCGTTAGCCATGAAATTTGCGGTGTGACGCGGGTTCGTGCAGTCTGAGCGTCCGCGCAGCAAGAATTCGGATACCATGTCGATGCTTAGCCGCCCTTTCCCCGCATACCAAGAGGCCCGCTGATGGCCGCCCTGCCGAAAGCGCTGATCGCCTGGTCGAGCGGCAAGGACTCGGCCTGGGCGCTGCACGAGGCGCGCCGCGCGGGCGAATTCGACATCGTCGGCGCCTTGACCACCGTCACCGACAGCTTCGCTCGCGTCAGCATGCATGGCGTGCGCGAGGAATTGCTGATGGCGCAGCTCGACGCCGCCGGACTGCCGGCGGTGATGGTGCGCATTCCCTATCCATGTCCGAATGAGATCTACGAGCGCGAGATGGCGAAGGCGATCGCCGATGCCAAGGCGCGCGGCGTCACGCATATTATTTTCGGCGACCTCTACCTGGAGGACATCCGCGCCTACCGCGAGAAAAATCTTGCCGGCACCGGCATCACGGCGGTGTTTCCGCTCTGGCAAAAACCGACCGATCAATTGGCGCGCGACATGATCGACGGCGGCGTGGAGGCGCATCTGGCGGTCGTGGACATGAAGAAATTGCCGGCCGCATTCGCCGGCAGGCGCTTCGATTCAGGCTTGCTCGCCGACTTGCCGGGCGAAATCGACCCTTGCGGCGAGAACGGCGAATTCCATTCTTTCGTGTCCGCTGGGCCAATGCTCAGCCGCAAAATTCCGGTCAAGGTCGGCGAGACCGTCGAGCGCGACGGCTTTGCCTTTGCGGATTTGTTGCCGGCGTGAACACGGGGGTCGTCCCGGGCGAGCGTAGCGAGATCCGGGACCCAATGCTCCGTATGCTTTAAGTTGGTCTGCGGAGTACTGGGTCCCCGCTTTCGCGGGACGACAGCTTTTACCCCCGCAGGACGCCGCCGGTTTTCCTGGCGACCTCGGCAACGATCTTTTGCCCGAGCGCGTCGATCTCGGCGTCGGTCATGGTCTTCTCGCGCGGCTGCATGGTGACCGCGATGGCGATCGACTTCTTGCCGGGGTCGATGCCCTTGCCTTCGTAGACGTCGAACACGGTGACGCCCACGATGAGCTTCTTGTCGACGCCTTGCGCGGCGCGCACGATGTCGGCGGCTTTCACGCTGTTCTCCACCACGAAGGCGAAATCGCGCTCGACTGGCTGGAACAGCGACAGCTCGAGCATGGGTTTGGCGCGCGTGGCCTTGGCCTTCGGTTCGGGGATTTTTTCCAGAATCACTTCGAACGCCACCAGCGGCCCGTCGGCCTTGAGCGCGGCAAGCGCGCGCGGATGCAGTTCGCCGAAATGGCCGAGCACGTTCTGCGGGCCGATCTGGATGGTGCCGCTGCGGCCTGGATGGAACCAGGCCGGCCCGCCAGGCACGACCTGCAAGGCTTGCATCGGTGCGCCGGCGGCCGACAGCACGGCGAAGGCGTCGGCCTTGGCGTCGAACACATCGGCCGGTTCGGCCTTGCTCGACCAGTGGCGGCCGGTGCCGGCGGCTTTGGCAAGCCCATGGCGCAAGCCACCGGCGGCGGTGAACTGGTCCTGCGGCTGGTCGCCCTTGAAGATCTGCCCGACCTCGAACAGCGCCACGTCGGCGCTGCCGCGGTCGGCGTTGCGCTGCGCCGACATGACCAAGCCGGGAATGAGGCTCGGCCGCATGTCGGAAAGCTCGGCTGCGATCGGATTGGCCAGCGCCAATTCAGGCTTTCCGCCGCCGAACAGCTCGGCCTCGCGCTTCGCCACGAACGACCAGGTGACGGCCTCCACCATGGCGCGCGCGGCGAGCGCGCGCCGGGCCTTGCGGGTGCGGTTCTGGATCGGCGTGAGCACGGGCTTGCGCGCGTGCTCGCCGCGCGGGAACGGCGTCGACGGCACCTGATCGACGCCGGCGATGCGCACCAGTTCCTCGACGATGTCGGCGCGGCCATGCACGTCCGGCCGCCACGACGGCACCGCGACCTTGACCTTGTCGCTCTGGCCGGCGGCGAAGAAACCGAGCTTCTCCAGCACGCGGCGCACCTCGGGCAGCGGCAGCTTGATGCCGGCCAGCCGCGGCAATTCGCTCAAGGGAAAATCGATGATGGTTTCCTTTGGCGTAGGATCCCCGGCCACCACGATCTCCGAGGCTTCGCCGCCGCACAGATCGAGCACCATCTGGGTAGCGAGCTCGAGCCCCGGCAACATGAAATTCGGATCGACGCCGCGCTCGAAGCGGTAGCGCGCGTCGGAATTGATGCCGAGCTTGCGTCCGGTCTGCGCGATGTTGAACTCGTTCCACAGCGCCGATTCGATCAGCACGTCGGTGGTCGTCTCCGCGCAGCCGGTGGCCTCGCCGCCCATGATGCCGGCGAGCGATTCGACGCCCTTTTCGTCGGCGATCACGCAGGTGGCCTGGTCGAGCGTGTAGGTCTTGCCGTCAAGCGCGAGCAGCGTCTCGCCGTTTTGCGCGCGCCGCACCGTGAGGTGCCCATGCACCTTGGCGGCGTCGAACACGTGCAGCGGGCGGCCGCGGTCGAAGGTGATGAAGTTGGTAATGTCGACCAGCGCGTTGATCGGCCGCAGGCCAATGGCGGTGAGGCGCTTCTGCAGCCAGTCGGGCGAGGGGCCGTTCTTGACGCCCTTGACCAGGCGCAGGCCGAAGGCCGGGCACAATTCCGGCGCTTCGAGCGTGACCTTGACCGGGCAGGGGAAGGTGCCCTTCACCGGCTTGGGCGGGCGGTCCTTGAAGGCGCCGATGGATGTGGCGCCGAGGTCGCGCGCGATGCCGTTGACGCCGTTGCAGTCCGGCCGGTTGGGCGTGAGATTGATATCGATCACCGGCTCGCTGACGCCGGCCCACTCCACATAAGATTTTCCGACCGGCGCGTCGGCGGGCAGTTCGATGATGCCGTCGTGATCGTCGGAAATCATCAATTCGGCCGCCGAGCACAGCATGCCACGGCTTTCCACGCCGCGGATGGTGCCGACCGTCAACGTGATGTTCTTGCCCGGGATGAAGGTGCCGGGCGCCGAGAACACGCCCTTCATGCCGCCGCGCGCATTGGGCGCGCCGCAGACGACCTGGATCGGCTTGCCGTCGCCGATATCGACCATGCACACGCTGCAGACGGTCTGCGTTCGGGTGCTTCTCGGCGGAAATGACATTGGCGATGACGAAGGGCTTGAGCTGCGCCGCCTTGTCCTCGACGGCCTCGACCTCGAGCCCGATCATGGTGAGCTTATCGACGATCGCAGCGAGCGGCTCGTCGGTGTCGAGGTGCTCTTTCAGCCAGGGCAAAGTGAATTTCACGAGCTCAATCCTCCCGCCAGCGTCGGGAAGTCGAGCGGCCGGAAACCGTAATGCGCGAGCCAGCGCACGTCGGCCTCGAAGAACGCGCGCAGGTCGTGCATGCCGTATTTCAACATGGCGATGCGGTCGATCCCCATACCCCAGGCAAAGCCCTGATACTCCGCCGGGTCGAGCCCGCAATTGCGCAGTACGTTCGGGTGCACCATGCCGCAGCCGAGAATCTCCAGCCAGTCCTCGCCTTCGCCGAAACGGATTTCACCCTTTTCGCGCTTGCACTGGATGTCGACTTCCAGCGACGGCTCGGTGAACGGGAAGAACGACGGGCGGAAGCGCATCTTCACACTGTCAACCTCGAAGAACGCCTTGCAGAATTCCTGCAGTATCCATTTCAGGTGGCCGAGGTGCGAGCCCTTGTCGATCACCAGGCCCTCGACCTGATGGAACATTGGCGTGTGGGTTTGGTCGCTGTCTGAGCGATAGGTGCGGCCCGGGCAGATGACGCGGATGGGCGGCTTCTGCGTTAGCATGGTGCGCACCTGCACCGGCGACGTGTGGGTGCGCAGCAAGAGCCGCGAGCCGTCCGGCTTCGGCGGGAAATAGAAGGTGTCGTGCATTTCCCGCGCCGGATGGCCTTCCGGGAAATTCAGCTTGGTGAAGTTGTAATCGTCGGTCTCGATGTCGGGACCTTCCGCCACCGCGAAACCCATGTCGGCGAAGATGGCGGTGAGTTCGTCGGTCACCTGGCTGATCGGATGCACGCGGCCGCTCTCGGCCGGCGCTTCGCGCACCGGCAGAGTGACGTCCACCGTTTCGGTATTGAGCCTGGCGTCGAGCGCGCTGGCCGCGAGCGTGTCCTTGGCCGTGGCGATGGCCGCGCCGACGCGTTCCTTCAAGCCGTTGATCGCCGGGCCTTGCACCTTGCGCTCGTCCGGCGTCATCGCGCCGAGCGTCTTGAGCAGCGCCGACACCGAGCCGCTCTTGCCCAGCGCCGCGACGCGCACGGCTTCGAGCCCCGCTTCGTCCTTGGCCGAAGCGATGGCCGCGAGCAGCTCGTTTTCCAGTTGCGCGATCTCGGTCATTGATGATGCCTCAGGCTGTCATCATCCGCGAAAGCGGATGATCCAGTAACCCCTGCGCACGCGAAATGACGAATAGCCGGTGGCTACTGGATGCCCCGCTTTCGCGGGGCATGACAAGTGTCGTTGTGGACGGCTTACGCCGGCAGCGCGGCTTTGGCCTTTTCCACGATCGCCTGGAACGCCGCCGGTTCGCTGATGGCGAGATCGGACAGCACCTTGCGGTCGACCATCACCCCGGCCTTGGCCAGGCCGTCGATGAAGCGGCTGTAGTTGAGACCGAACGGCCGCACCGCGGCGTTCAGGCGCTGGATCCACAGGGCGCGGAAGGTGCGCTTGCGCCGCTTGCGGTCGCGGAAGGCGTATTGGCCGGCCTTCTCGACCGCCTGCTTGGCGATGCGGATCGTGTTCTTGCGGCGGCCGTAATAGCCCTTGGCGGCCTTGAAAACTTTCTTGTGCTTGGCGTGTGCGGTGACGCCACGTTTGACGCGGGCCATGGAAAATCTCCTTGCAGTTGGTGCGAATTCTCGACGGGGACATGCGGCCGCGTGGCGGCCGGAAATATCGATCAGCCGTTAGGCAGAAAGTATTTCTTGATGTTGTCGCCGTCGGTCTTGAACAGCACCTTGGTGCCGCGATGCTCGCGGATCTGCTTGGTGGTCCGCTTGATCATGCCGTGGCGCTTGCCGGACTGCTGGAATTTCACCTTGCCGGTCGCGGTGATCTTGAAGCGCTTTTTAGCGCCCGATTTGGTCTTCAGCTTGGGCATTTTGCTCTCCTCAACGGCGCGACTTGGGGCGCGAGGCCCCATTTGGCCGAGATGTGCTCTTGCAGACCTAAGTCCTTGAGCGGGTGCTCGGAATTGAGCTTGTTTCGCCGCCACGGCAGCCCTAACCAGCCGGGCGGCGAGAGGGCGGCGTTATGGCAGAGGCGGCCCGCCCTTGCAACCGAACCTTCTACTCGGCCGTTAACTTCTTGTTTCAGGGCACTTTGGTATCAGGCTCCTGAATCAGCTCCATAGAGAGGTCGTGGTCATGCGCCGCGTGATGAATTCGGTGATCTTTTCGGCGTTTCTGGCCGGGGCGGCCTTGGTGGGGCCGTCGCCCGCCGCCTATGCCGCCGTCCGGGACGGCAACTGGAGCGTCCTGATCATCACCGAAAAGGGCGAATGCGACCGCGGCTACCGCTACGAGGTGAAAGTCGCGAATGGCCAGGTGAGTTATCGCGGCGACTTAGGCATCGATCTTGCCGGCAGCGTCGCGCCCGATGGCGCGACCAAGGTCAGCATCAAGCTCGGCGACAAGGGCGCCAGCGGTACCGGCCGTTTGTCCGGCCGCACCGGCTCCGGCGTCTGGCGCGGGATCGGCGCCAACCGCACTTGTGCCGGCCGCTGGGAAGCGGAACTCGAGTAAAGCAAAACGCCGCCCGCGTGCAGCGAGCGGCGTCTAAGACGGCTTAGCGGTGCGCTTTAGCGCGGCGCCAGCAGCATGACCATCTGCCGGCCTTCGAACCGCGGCTCCGATTCGATCTTGGCGATCGGCGCGGTGTCTTCCTTCACGCGATTGAGCAGTTTGTAGCCGAGTTCCTGGTGCGCCATTTCGCGGCCACGGAAGCGCAAGGTGATCTTGACCTTGTCGCCCTCTTCGAAGAAGCGCTTCATCGAACGCATCTTCACGTCATAGTCGTGATCGTCGATCATCGGCCGGAGCTTGATCTCCTTGATCTCGACGACTTTCTGTTTTTTGCGGGCTTCGGCGGCTTTTTTCTGCGCCTGGAATTTGTACTTGCCGTAATCCAGGACCTTGCAGACAGGCGGCGTAGAGTTTGGGGCGATCTCAACCAGATCAAGCCCCGCGGCCTGCGCCATTTCTAGCGCGGTTTGAATTGGTGTAGGGCCGTGATTGTGGCCAGTGGCATCGATCAGCTGTACCTCGCGGACGCGGATCTCCTCGTTAATGCGCGGGCCGTCCTTTTGGGCGGGCAGCGCGGACTTCATCGGACGACGAATGGCTTTTTTCTCCTCAAGCTGTTGCGACGTTATTTTTGCGCACGATCATTTCCGAAAACCGTTTTCCACCCCCGATCAAATCGAGGGCGCGTTTTTCGGGATCATGCGCGGCCAAGCCGCCCATGAGCGCCTCGGTAAATGAAAGATTGGTAGAAACGGCGAATAAGTCAACGTGGTTCCGCCGATAGTGCCGATAGAAATGACCGAATTCGCGGTCAAATCATTCAAATACCTCTAATTTTGTCGCAATGCGGTAGTCCGGGCGGGCGCTTTGTCGCGGCCGGTGATCTCGCCATAAAGCCGCAGCGTCTGCTCGGCGACGGTGCCCGCATTGAAATGGTCGAGCACCCAGTCGCGGCCACGTGCGCCCATGGTGCGGCGGGCCGGCTCCGGCAGGGCGAACAGCCGCAGCAAAGTCGCCGCCAGCGCCGCGTCGTCGCCGGCATGGAAGCGCAAGCCGGTAATGCGGCTCTCCGGCACCGCCGGCGGCGTGAGCACGACATCCGGCCCGGCGCCGAGGTCTGACACGACCACCGGCCGCGCCATCGCCTGCGCCTCCAGGATTGCCCGTTGCAGGCCTTCCGGCTGCACCGCTGCCGACACCACGACCGCGGCGGCGGCGTAGGCGGCCGGCATGTCGGCGACCGGCGCCGCCATGCGGACCACGTCCATGGTGCCGGTGGCCAGCACCAAGTCCCACAGCTCGCCGGTGTAATGGGTGCGGCCGCGGTCCTCGCCGACGAAGACGCACAAGAAATCCTTGAAGCCCATTTCCTTCAGCCGCTTCGCCGCCTTCACCACCACATGGTGGCCCTTGCGGCGTACGATGCGGCCGGCGATCAGGATCACCTTGGTGTCGCGCTTGACGCCCCAGGCATGACGCGCCGCCTCGATGCGCTCATGCGTAACGTCCGCCGGATCGAAGCGCCCGACGTCGATGCTCGACGGCACGATCGCGATGCGCTCCCATGGCGTGCCGTAGCGGTCGTTGATCAACTGCGCGATCTGCTCGCTCACCGCCACGACGCGGTCGCCGCGTGCCATGACGCCGTTGTACAGATGTTTGAAGATGTTCTGGTCGCGAAAGCCCTTGTACCAGCTCGTCATGAACGGAATGCCGCGCAGGCGTGCGGCGAGTAAGGCGCTCCAGGCCGCCGAGCGGCCGAGCGCATGGATCGCGCCGCAATTGCGCTCGCGCGCGATCCGGTTCAGCGCGATGGCGTTGCGCAGCATGCGGAACGGATTGTTGCTGGCGAGATCGAGCGCGATGAATTCAGCCCCGGCCGCTGTCACGTCGGCGACCAGCCGTCCGGCCTGCGACACCACGATGGCGCGGTGGCCTGCTTGGCTGAGGATGCGCACCAATCCAAGCGCGCCGACATCGGCCGCGCCGACATCGAGGGTGGGCACTACGATGAGCACGCTGATCGGGTCGCGCGCCGGCTGGGTGCGCGTCTTGTCGGTGGCGGGCTCGGCTGCATCGCCGCGCGCAACCACGGAGGGGCGGTCCTCGACGGCCGGCCTTTCAGGCGCAGACAAACTCGACATTCCGTTTTACGACCTCGAAAACATCGGCGTCAGACGTCGCGAGCCTGCAGCGAGGTATAAACGCCGCAAATGGCTTCAGCAACGCCGGGACCCCTTGCATATCGGCCCGGCTTGCGGCGAGAAGGTGTCGGAACCGACATCGCGGTCATTGCAAATCCGGCCGAAACCCATGAGCGACGCGCGCCTGACATCCCTGGAAATCGAATCGCCGCCGCCGGCGCGGACCATCGCCGTCCGCGTGCGCGAGGGCAAGGGTGAGAATAAGAGCCCAGGACTGTTCTGGCTGGGTGGCTTCATGTCCGACATGAAGGGCACCAAGGCGCAGGCGCTCGATAGTTGGGCCGAACGCCAAGGCCGCGCCTGCCTACGTTTCGACTATTCCGGCCACGGCGAATCGGGCGGCGCCTTCAGCGAGGGCACGATCGGCCGCTGGTTGGAGGAATGCATCGCGGTCTATGCCAAATTCGCGCAAGGCCCGCAGGTGATCGTGGGCTCGTCCATGGGCGGCTGGCTGGCGCTGCTGCTGGCGCGCGAATTGAAAAACCGCAATGGCGCGCCGCCTATTGCCGGCATGGTGCTGATCGCGCCGGCCGTGGACTTCACCGAGGCGCTGATGTGGGCGTCGTTCTCCGACGCGATCAAGCGCGAGATCGAGGAGAGGGGCGTCTGGCTGCGGCCGTCGCAATACTCGGAGGGGCCCTATCCGATCACGAAAAGCCTGATTGAGGACGGCCGCAGGCATCTGCTGCTCGGCGGCCTGATCGAAACCGGATGCCCGGTGCATATCCTGCAGGGTGTGCAGGACCCCGACGTACCGTGGCGGCACGCGGTCGAACTGGTGTCGCGTTTTGCCCGCGACGACGTGGTGCTGACGTTGATCAAGGACGGCGACCACCGGCTGTCGCGGCCGGAGGACATCGAGCGGCTGATGAATGCGGTGAAGGAGTTCTAATTCTCCGAGTCCCGGACGCGGAGCAGTGCGCTTGCGATGCACCGCAGATCCGGGACCGTTCCAGCCTAGGCGCTCGTGAAGGTCCCGGGTCTGCAGCGCACCACTAAAGTGCTGCGCTACGCCCAGGACAGGTCAACCGACAGCCGCCGCCCACTCGTCGCTCACGGCTGTCGTCCGCATCCGATTTTTGTAGCGCCGCAAGTTTCGCGCGCGGCAGTAATTTTCCCAGCGCCCACACCGCGGCGCCGCGCACCAACGGCGAGGCGTCATCGAGCAGGCGCTCGGCTTCGACTGCCAAGCGCGGCGTCGCCCGAATTGCCGATGGCGATGAGTACGTTGCGCACAAAGCGGTCGCGGCCGGTGCGCTTGATCGAGGTCTTGGCAAAAACGCTACGGAATTGCGCGTCGTCGAGACGCGCCAACTCCGCCAGCGCGGGCGCGCGCAAGCTCGCACGCGCGGCGAGTTTGGCCTCGCGCCCTTGCGCCGCGAATTTGTTCCACGGACAGACGGCCAGGCAATCGTCGCAGCCGTAAATGCGGTTGCCCATCAGCGGACGCAAATCGCGCGGGATCGGTCCCTTGTGCTCGATGGTCAGATACGAAATGCAGCGCCGCGCATCCAGCCGGTAGGGTTCCGGGAACGCCGCGGTCGGGCAAATGTCGAGGCAGGCGCGGCAACTGCCGCAATTGTCCGGCTCGGCCGCGTCGGCCGGCAGCTCGAGCGTGGTGAAAATCGAACCGAGAAAAAGCCACGAGCCGAATTGGCGCGACACCAGATTGGTGTGTTTGCCTTGCCAGCCGAGACCGGCTTTGGCGGCGAGCGGCTTTTCCATCACCGCCGCCGTATCGACGAACACTTTCACCTCGCCGCCGGCATTGGCAACCAGCCAGCGCGCGACGTCTTTCAGCCGCGCCTTGATCAACTCGTGATAGTCGTCGCCCTTGGCGTAGGTTGAAATCGCGGCGCGATCCTTGCGCTTGAGGATCGCCAGCGGATCTTCATCCGGCCCGTAATTCATGCCGAGCATGATCACCGAGCGCACGTCCGGCCACAGCGCCGAAGGCGAGGCGCGCCGCTCGGCGGTGTTTGCCATCCAGACCATGTCGCCATGCGCGCCGTCGGCGAGAAAGCGCTCGAGCCGCGCTTTGGCTTCCGGCACCGCATCGGGCCGGGTGACGCCGGCGACGTCGAAGCCGCGCGCACGCGCCTGCGCGACGAGAGCTGCCTTGATCTTATCGGGGTCGGTCAAAAGTCGAGATTGGCGTAGCTGTCCGCCGGCGGCAGTCCGGCCAGCGTGTCGGCCAGAATCGCGCGGAACGACGGCCGCGACTTCACCCGCGCGTACCAGTTCTTGGCGGCTTCGTCTGCGTTCCACGGCACATCGCCCAGGTAATCGGCGGCGGACAGATGCGCCGCCGCGGCAAGGTCGGCCAAGCTCAGCCGGTCGCCGGCAAGCCAATCGCGCGTGCGCACCAGCCAGCCGATATAGGCCAGATGATAGCGGATATTATGGCGGGCGGCGCGCATCGCGTCGGTGTCCGGCGGCCCGCCGCCTTGATCCAGCGTCATATGCCGCTTGAACACGCGCTCGTTCACCAGCGGACCGCTGGCCTCGACATGGAATTTGTCGTTGAACCAGCTTGCCAGGCGCCGCACCTCGACCCGTTCGCCGGGCGTCGCCGGCAGCAGGCGGTCCTCGCTGCACTCCGGCGGCAGCGTCTCCTCGATATATTCCGCGATGATGGTGGCGCCCGGGACCGCCGGCTGGCCGTCTTCCACCAGCACCGGGATGGTGCCGGCCGGATTGAGCAATAGGAACGCCTCGCGCCGTTCCCAGAACCGTTCCTCCAGCAGGCGCATTGGGATGCCGTATTCGCCGAGGATCAGGCGCACGTAACGCGAATGCGGGCAAAGCGGTTGATGGAACAGCGTCAGCATGGGTTTCCGGTCAGGCGGCTGAGGCCGCGGCGGGAATCGGTCGATGCACTATAGAAATCCGTCCCGTTGGAGCAATGAAAGCGGAGCAAATTAATGGCGGTTACAACTTTTTTCGTTGCCCCCATGATGGCATTGCGCCAAAAGCGCAGGCCTTAGCGATTCCCGCCGCAGTATAAACGCGCCGAACCTACCGGAGCAGGCCCCATGACCCTTCACGCCATTCAAGCGGCCGGTCTGATTTCGTCGAATATCGACCTGGTCAAGGCGGCCGTGCTCGGCTTCGTCGAGGGCCTGACCGAATACCTGCCGGTCTCCTCGACCGGCCACCTGCTGCTGATGGAGCGCATTCTCGGCTGGGGCGACGATGCCTTCGGCAAGTCGTTCGCCATTCTGATCCAGCTCGGCGCCATCCTGGCGCTGCTCACCATATATTTCGGCCGGCTGTGGAATCTGGCGCGCAACATGTTCACCGACTGGGCGGCGGCGCGCTTCGTCATCGGCGTGCTGCTGGCGTTCCTGCCGGCCGCGGTGGTCGGCGCACTCGCCTACCCAATCATCAAGGCCTATCTGTTCGACGTTCGCATCGTCTGCGTTGCGCTCATCGTCGGCGGGTTCATTTTGCTCTGGGTCGACCGGCTCGACCTCAAGCCGCGCTACCACGAAGCGACCGGGTTCACGCTGCCGATGTATTTCGGCATCGGCGTTTGCCAATGCTTCTCCATGATTCCCGGCGTGTCGCGCGCGGGCGCGACCATCGTCAGCGCCATGTTGTTCGGCGCCGACCGCCGCTCGGCGGCGGAGTTCTCGTTCTGGCTGGCGATGCCGACCATGGTCGGCGCGTTCGCTTACGAGGCCTTCAAGGATCGCGCCGAACTAGCGCATGCCAACCTCACGTTGATCGCCGTTGGCTTCATCTGCTCGTTCATCTTCGGCTGGATCGTGGTGAAGACGTTTTTGGGCTACGTGCAGCACCACACGTTCTCGCTATTCGCCTGGTGGCGAATCGTGATCGGCACCGTCGGACTACTGGCGATTTATTTTTGGTAGTTGCCGTTGCGGGACGCGGCCGCCGGCCGCGAGCCCGGAAGTGGCTATGCCTAAGCGACGCGGCTCTTGAACTGGCCAGTCTTGCGGAAGCGCCAGAGATAGGCCGGCGCGATCGCCTCGAGCGGCTCCGGCTCGATACCCAATCCTTGCAGCGTGCGGCCTTCGGCCTTGGCGGCTTCCGAAACCACATTGTCGATCCGCAGCAGCTCGACCTGATCCGGCGTGAGCGGCGGCTTCGGCCAGTATTGCAGCAGCGCCGCTTTGATCTTGGCGGCGAAGAAGGGCACCGGCACCAGCAGCCGTTTGCGTTCGATCGTCGCCAGCACGTAGCGCAACAGCTGTTCGAACGTCTGCACTTCCGGGCCGCCCAGTTCGTAGATGGTGCCGCCTTTGGCGTTGCCGTCGACGGCATTCGCAATTGCCGCGGCGACATCGCCGACGAAGACCGGCTGGAAACGAGTGCCGCCGCCGCCGATCAGCGGCAACACCGGCGAGATGCATGCCAGCGCGGCGAAGCGGTTGAAGAAATCGTCCTCCGGCCCGAAGATAATCGACGGCCGCATGATGACGGCCTGCGGCACCGCGGACAGTACCAGGCGTTCGGCCTCAGCTTTGGAGCGCGCATAGGCGCTCGGCGAATTAGGGTCGGCGCCGATCGCGGAAACATGCACCATACGCGCGCCATGGGCGCTCGCCGCCAGCGCCACTTGCTCGGCGCCATAGGCGTGGACGGTGTCGAAACGCTGCTTGCCGCGCTCGTACAAGAGGCCGACCAGGTTGATCAGCACATCGGCATCGCGCGCCGCCGCTTCCACCGACGGCCCGTAGCGGAGATTGGTCTGCACCGCATGGATTTGGCCGACGCGGCCGAGCGGCTGTAAATGGCCGGCAAGGTCCGGCCGGCGGACCGCTACCCGTATAAGGTAGTTCCGCTTGGCCAGGGCGCGCACGACGTGGCGGCCGAGAAAACCTGAGCCGCCATAGATGGTGACGAGGGTTTCAGAATTGCTTTTGGCGGTCATTTCCGCGCTCATGGCAAAGGGGTGAACGGTTGCGGGGATACAGGATCGGGAGCAGGCTGTACAGACCCGGACGGGGGTAGTGCCGGCCTCGAAAACCGCTTCAATTGACAAGCTGAAAGCGGCTCCGTACCTAGTCCCGGCGAGTTCTAAAGCCTTGCCCAGGTGGCGGAATTGGTAGACGCACTAGTTTCAGGTACTAGCGCCGCGAGGCGTGGAGGTTCGAGTCCTCTCCTGGGCACCAGATTTCCGAGCCGGTAACGCAATGACCATCCGCCTGCATCGCGGCGATTTGCCCAACCTCTCCGCCTACAAGGGAGCGGTGGCGATCGACACCGAGACCATGGGTCTCGATCCCAACCGCGACCGGCTCTGCGTTGTGCAGCTTTCGCCCGGCAATGGCGACGCCGACGTCGTGCAGATCGCGCCCGGCCAGACCAAGGCGCCCAATATCGAGAAGCTGCTCGCCGACAAGTCGATTCTGAAAATCTTCCATTACGCGCGCTTCGATCTCGGCATGATGGCCAAGGCTTTTGGCGTGATGGCCGAGCCGGTCTACTGCACCAAGATCGCTTCGCGGCTGGTGCGCACCTATACCGACAAGCACGGCCTCAAGGACCTGACGCGCGAGGTGCTCGGAGTCGATCTGTCGAAGCAGCAGCAATCGTCCGACTGGGGCGCCGACGCGCTGACCGACGCGCAGGTCGCCTATGCAGCGACCGACGTCCTGCACTTGCACGCGCTCAAGGAAAAGCTGGACGCGATGCTGGCGCGCGAGAATCGCACCGAGCTCGCGGCCGCCTGCTTCCGCTTCCTGCCCGACCGCGTGCGGCTCGACCTCGCCGGCTGGGCGGCCGAGGACATTTTTTCGCACTCCGTGTAAACTGTTGTAATTAAGGCTGAATTCGTTGGCCGCCGGCTGCCGCGCAGGGGCCATATTCACGCGCCAAATTGCGTAACGGGGCGTAAGGTGATTTCCGCAATCGCAATCCAATGGAGCAAAATGCCGATCTTGGCATGGACCGCGTGACCACAGCCCAAACCGACCCACAGAACGGCCACGCGTATTGGACCATGAGCCGCGGCGACGGCGACCGCGCTTTTCGCGCCGCGCGCCGGCACAGCCGCGTGGTTCGCATCCTGCGCGTCGCTATTCCGGTCGTCGTGGCGGTGGGCCTCACCGGCGTGTTTCTGGCCGCTTATTTCAATCCATTGCGCATGCTCGCCAAGCTGCCGGTCGACGTCGGCAATCTGGTGGTGAGCGGCACCAAGGTCACTATGGAGAAGCCGCATCTGTCCGGCTTCACCAGCGACGCGCGCTCCTACGCGCTTTCCGCCGACGCGGCCAAGCAGGACCTGACCCATCCGGACTTGCTCGAAATGAGCAATATCCTCGCCAAGGTGCAGATGCAGGACAAGAGCATGATGGAGATTTCGGCCAACACCGGCATCTATAACAGCAAGGCCGAGACCCTTAAACTTGTGCAGAACATCCTGCTCAAATCGTCCACCGGCTATAGCAGCCGGCTGAGCGAAGCGACGATCGATATCTCCAAGGGCCACGTGGTTTCCCCGAAGCCGGTTGTGGTCGAGATGCTGCAAGGCACGCTCAATGCCAACCGGCTGGAGATCTTCAATTCCGGCGAGGTGATGCGGTTCGACGGCGGCGTGAAAATGACCGTGATGCTCGACAATGCCGTGGCGCCGCCGGCCAAGACCGGAGCGCAATGATCGTGGCCCATCATCCTGCCCTGATCGCCGTTGCGTCGCTGATCGCGCTGTTGAGTTTGGCCGCTGCGCCGCTCTACGCGCAGCCATCGAAAGGACCGCCGAACGCGTTGCAGGGTTTTTCGCAGAATCGCGATCAACCGGTGCATATCGACGCGGCGACGCTGGAAGTGCACGACAAGGATAAGGTGGCGACATTCAGCGGCGATGTGCATGTCACCCAGGGCGACACCAATCTGCGCTGCAAGAAGCTCGTGGTGTTCTACGAACAGGAAGGCGCCCCGGCCGACAAGAGCAAGAGCCTGAAGACGGATAGCCCCGGCCCCGGCGGTCAGCAGAGGATCAAGCGGCTGGAAGCGCACGGCGATGTGGTGGTGACGCAGAAGGATCAGACCGCCACCGGCGAGACCGGCATATTCGACATGAAGGCCAACACCGTCACGCTTACCGGCAAAGTGGTGATGACGCAGGGCAAGAACGTGCTGAGCGGCGACCGTCTGGTGGTCAATTTGACCAGCGGCGTTTCGCGGGTCGAATCCGGAAAGAACGGCGACGGCCGGGTGCAGGGCCTGTTCCTGCCCGCCAGCGGGCCGACCGCGGGTCAGCCTGGCGGGCCGGCGCCGCGGCCGGCGCGGCAGCCGCATTGACCGCAAGCGCACGCCCGGCAAGGCCGGCTGCCCGCCGCTGCGAGGAATCAGCTAATGTAGCCCGCCCAACGCGGGCGGATGATTGGCCGGGAACATGAAGCCCAACGTGGGTACCGGGTTTTGAAAAAATAATGCTCAAGCAAACAATTACCTGCGCGGCGAGGTAGCCCGGTGGATATCCTCTCGTTGTTTCGACGCCGGCCAAAACCGGCCCGCCGCAAGATCCGGCGGCCGGCCGGGCCGGTGATCCGGCAGGTCGCCCCGGCGGCGGCGAGTGCGCCGGCTGCGCGCCAAGGCAACGGCGATGCGCAACCGGTGGTCAATGGCGAGCGCCGCGCCGCGGATGCTCAGCAGCCGCAGGCCAGCCGCCCCGCTTATCTCGCGGTGCATGGCGTGGAGAAGAGCTTCGGCGGCCGCATGGTGGTCAGGGGCGTCACGCTCTATGTGCGGCGGGGTGAAGCCGTCGGCCTGCTCGGGCCAAACGGCGCCGGCAAGACAACGGTGTTCTACATGATCACCGGCCTGATCAATGCCGACCGCGGCCGCGTCGAGCTCGACGGCTATGACGTCACGTTGCTGCCGATGTACCAGCGCGCGCGTCTCGGCATCGGCTACTTGCCGCAGGAGGCCTCGATCTTTCGCGGCCTCAATGTCGAGGAAAACATCCGCTCGGTGCTGGAAATGGTGGAGCCGAACCGCCGCCGGCGCGAAGCCGACCTCAACGCGTTGTTGGAAGAATTCAATATCGCGCGGTTGCGTAAGACGCCGACCATCGCGCTGTCCGGCGGCGAACGCCGCCGCGTCGAGATCGCGCGCGCGCTGGCGACGCGGCCGAGCTACATGCTGCTCGACGAGCCGTTCGCCGGCATCGACCCGATCGCGGTCGGCGACATCCAGGCGCTGGTGCGCCACCTGACCAATCGCGGCATCGGCGTTCTGATCACCGATCACAATGTGCGCGAGACGTTGGGTCTGACCGACCGCGCCTACATCATCTATTCCGGTTCCGTGTTGATGGAGGGTCGCGCCGAGGACATCGTCAACAATCCCGACGTGCGGCGACTCTATCTGGGCGAGGAATTCAAGCTCTAGCCCGCTTTTCCCGCACAAAATTTGTGCATTGCCGCAGTGCGGAATCGCATACCGCTGGCGGGAAAGACCTGCTATAAGCAAAAACAAGCAAGAATCGGACCAGTTTCCGCCGGGAAACCCCTATGGCGTTGTCACAACGACTCGAGTTCCGCCAGACCCAAGCCCTGGTGATGACGCCGCAGCTGATGCAGGCCATCAAGCTGCTGCAACTCTCCAGCCTCGACCTTGCGGCTTACGTCGACGCGGAACTCGAAAAAAACCCGCTGCTGGAGCGCGCCAGCGACGGCGACGACGCGCCGGCCGAGGCCGCCGAGCCGGAAGGCTCCGCGTCCGAAAGCGCGGAAGGCGGCGAGGACACCACGCCCACCCCCGACTGGATCGGCGAGGACATGGAAACCAGCCGTAGCTCCATGGAAGAGGGGCTCGGCACCGAACTCGAAAATGTTTTCCCGGACGACGGCGGCGAAAAACGCGCGGCGCCGGAAACCCCGCCGCCGGCCTATTCGGAATGGTCGGGCGCAGGCAGCCAAAGCGGCGCGGAGGGCGACTACAATCTGGAAGCCTTCGTCACCGCCGAAATCACGCTGGCCGCTCATCTTGCCGAACAAATGGCGCTGGCGATTTCCGATCCGGCCGGCCGCATGATCGGGCAATACCTGATCGACATGGTGGACGAAGCCGGCTACCTCAGCGGCGATCTCGACGCCGTCGCCGAGAAGCTCGGCGCGCCGCGCGCGGAGGTCGAGGCCGTCCTCGCTATCCTGCAGACGCTCGATCCGCCAGGCGTCTGCGCGCGCAACCTCACCGAATGCCTTGCCCTCCAGCTCAAGGACCGCGACCGCTTCGATCCGGCGATGCGCACGCTGGTGGAGCATCTCGATCTCTTGGCCAAGCGCGACCTCGCCGCCTTGCGCCGCTTGTGCGGCGTCAACGACGAAGATCTCACCGACATGATCGCCGAGATCCGCAATCTCAATCCCAAGCCGGGCCTCGCTTTCGGCTCGACCATGGTGCAGCCGATCGTGCCGGATGTGTATGTGCGGGCGGCCTCCGACGGCTCCTGGCAGGTCGAGCTCAATTCCGACACGCTGCCGAAAGTCCTCATCAGCCAAAGATATTATGCGCAAGTGTCGAAGACCGTGCGCAACGAAAAAGACAAGACTTACATGGCCGATTGTCTGCAGACCGCGACCTGGCTGGTGCGTGCGCTCGACCAGCGCGCCAAGACCATTCTCAAAGTGTCGAGTGAGATCGTGCGCCAGCAGGACGCCTTCTTTGCCAAGGGCGTGCAGCATTTGCGGCCGCTCAATCTCAAGACCGTCGCCGACGCCATCAGCATGCACGAGTCGACCGTCTCGCGCGTGACCGCCAACAAATACATGGCGACCACGCGCGGCATCTTCGAGCTGAAATATTTCTTCACGTCGTCGATCGCATCCGCCGACGGCGGCGAAGCGCATTCGGCCGAAGCCGTGCGCGATCGCATCCGCCATTTGATCGACGCCGAGACGCCCGCCGAGGTGCTGTCGGACGACACGATTGTCGACAAATTGCGCGAGGCCGGTATCGACATCGCGCGCCGCACGGTCGCCAAGTACCGCGAAGCGATGCGCATTCCGTCGTCGGTGCAGCGCCGGCGCGAAAAACTGGCGGCGGCACTGTAACCTACCTGGCGGCGCATTGACCTTTAGTGGAACATTCCCTAGCTGAAATAACGAGCCGAACGGAAAATTGGAGCCAAACCAATGCCTTTGCGGGTTTCCGGCAAGAACATCAACATCGGCGTAGCGTTGCGGCAGCGAATCGTCGCCCGTGTCGAAGAGGCGATGTCGAAATATTTTTCGGGCGGCTATTCCGGGCATGCCACCGTCGGCAAGGACGGCTTCGGATTTCACACAGAATGCGTGTTGCATTTGGATTCTGGCGCGCTGCTGGAAGCCGAGGGAATGGCGGCCGACGCCTATGAAAGCGCCGATCAGGCCGCGGTCCACATCGAAAAGCGGCTGCGGCGCTATAAGCGCCGCCGTACCCAACGCAGCCCCTGAAAATACGGAAAAGATGCAAGAAAAAGGGGCAAGCGATGCCCGGCTTCGGCCATTGACGCCGCCAGGGACCCTCCTTATGGTCCGCCGCCTTCAACACCCCTTGCAATTTCGCGCTGCCTGTACCGATCATTGGCCATGTCCATGACGCTCACCGATCTCGTCGCGCCCAATGCGATTGTTCCGGCGCTCAAGGTCAACAACAAGAAGCAAGCGATCCAGGAACTCGCCGCTCGCGCGGCCGAGCTCACGGGTCAAAGCGAACGCGCGATTCTGGAAATCCTGCTGCAGCGGGAGAAGCTCGGGTCAACCGCGGTCGGCAACGGCATCGCTATTCCGCACGGCAAGCTGCCCAAGCTTGGCCGCCTGTTCGGATTGTTCGCGCGGCTGGAGCGGCCGATCGATTTCGAAGCGCTCGACGGCCAGCCCGTCGATCTGATTTTTCTTCTGCTGGCGCCGGAAGCCGCCGGCGCCGATCATCTCAAGGCGCTGGCCCGCGTCGCGCGCCTGCTGCGCGACCCCGAGATCGCCCGCAAGCTGCGCGACTCGCGCGATGCCGACGCGCTCTATGCCGTGCTGGCGATGCCGGCGGCAAGCAGCGCGGCGTAACCGACGCTGTCGTCCCCGCGCAGGCGGGGACCCCTACGCCGTTTCGTTCCGATAAATGAAAAAGCGCAGCCGCAGTGGCCGCGCTTTTTTTCTTACTTCGAACATGATGGTTATGGGTCTCCGCCTTCGCGGGAACGACAACCGAAAATCAGTGCACGCTGACGGCCTCGAGCTCCTGGCTCCAGGCGTTGGCGAGCGCGGCTTCGCGCGTGTCGGTCAGCATGATCGGCGTGCCGTCCGCGCTGTGCAAGGCGAACAGCTTGATGCCGGGCTCGATCTTCGGCGCCTGCGGGAACAGGTTGGCGACGTCCTCGGAATTGATCGCCCTGACGTAAGCCAGGCGGCCGTCGCCGAGATGCGCCAACGCTTCCTGCGTGATTGCCGGGTTGATGGTGTTCGTTTCAGTCATCTTGTTCATGGCCCTCAACTCCTTTGATTAAACGCTCGACGCGGTCGAGTCCTGTTTTCACGAATGCGTCATTCCTGCTCGTGGATGAGTATCGTCTTCACAATCCGCTCGGCTTGCGGCCGCACCAGATCGATCGACAACAGTCCGTTCTTCAGGTCGGCGCCCAACACCTCCATGCCGTCCGCCAGCACGAAGGTGCGCTGGAATTGGCGCGCGGCGATGCCGCGATGGAGGTATTGGCGGCTTTTGTCATCCTGCTGCCGCCCGCGGATCACCAACTGACTTTCCTCGACGCAGACGTCGAGTTGGTCGCGGGTGAAGCCGGCGACGGCAAGCGTGATGCGCAGCCGCTCAGGGCATTGCCCATCGCGCGCCAGCCGCTCGATGTTGTAGGGCGGGTAGCCGTCGGCCCCCTTGGCGACGCGGTCGAGCACGCGCTCGATCTCGTCGAAGCCCAACAAGAACGGGCTGGATAGTGACGGAACTCGTGACATGGTCTCAAAGCCCTCGCATGAAGCGACTTTGACGGGGCCCCTCGCGGGCACCCCAACCGGGCGGCAACCGCCGTCCGGTCGCCCCTAATATGGGCAGCCTGGGTTAAAGGTTCAAGAACAAGGGGAATTCGGCCTGGGGAACCCCAAAACCGGCCAAAACAGCATCCTTCAACCCAGCCGCAGCTTGAATAGCTTGATCGCGTTCTCGCGGCCGATCTTGGCGCGGTCGGCCTCGCTGATCTCCGCTTTGTCGAACCACTGGCAGCCTTCGCCGACGTCCTCGAACGGCCAGTCGACCGAAAACATCACGCGCTCGGCGCCCATCTCGGTCATGGCGTTGACTCAGCGACGGGGTGTGGAAGTTGCCGGAGGTTGTGAGATGGAAGTGCTTGCGGAAATAATGGCCGACGCCGTGCTTGGCCGCGTATTTGTGCGGCGCCTTCATCCAGCCGTTGCGGCCGTCGATGCGCCAGAGCTGCACTGGGATGCCCTCGCCGAGATGGCCGAGCACCATTTTCAGGCGCGGATGCTCGTCGAATAATCCGCTGCCGATAAGGCGCAGCGCATGCACCGCGGTCTCCGCCGAGAACGCCCAGTTCGGCCCGAGCAGCCAGGAATGGCCTTCGTATTGCCGGTTCCAGCTCGGCAGCGGATTGCGCGGATGCAGATAGAACGGCACGTCGAGCGCCTCGACCGTGCGCCAGAACGGCCGGTACTGCGGCAGATCGTAATAGGTCACGTTGTCCGGCGTCGCGATTTGCGAGAAGCCGTTGACCAGTGCGCCGACAAAGCCAAGCTCATTGACGCAGCGGGTGAGTTCGACAATGGCGGCTTCCGGATCCTGCATCGGCAGCGCTGCAAACGCGGCGAAACGATCGGGCCGCTTGCGGCATTCTTCGGCCAGCGCGTCATTGGCTTGTTTCGCGACCGCGATAGCGCGCTTGACGTCGTGGATCGCCTGCACCGCCGGCGCGTTCAGCGACAGGATCATCATCTCGACGCCGTGTCTGTCCATTTCGCGCAGGCGCATGTCCTGCACGTCGAGCAGGCGCGGACCGAGATCGTTCCATACATGCGCGCCGAACACCTGCAAGTCGCCGAGCGTCGGTTCGATGGCGACGTGTTCCTCGAGCGCGATCTTGCCCTGCATTGCGTGTCTCTCCCCCGTGGCGTTTCCGCCATCATGCAATGCCGCGGTGGCGGCTGTCAGCAGCGCTGCGCTGAAATAAAAAAGCCGCCCCGGCGGGCGGCTTGTGACCGAAGCGGCCAAAGGCCGCGAAGGTTGGTGGAGCCAGGCGGGATCGAACCGCCGACCTCGTGAATGCCATTCACGCGCTCTCCCATCTGAGCTATGGCCCCAATTCGCAAATCTTCTTACCGCATTTTTGGGAAATGCGTGCGGCGCGCGTGAAGCGTCAGGTTTCCTCTTCCTTCTCGATGGTCTCGCCGATGATATCGGTCACATCGGGGTCGCCTTCTTCCTCTTCCTCGATGAAAGCGGCATCGTCGAGGCTCTCGTCGATCTCGACGTCGTCGGCGTCTCCTGCCGCGGCCTCGCCTTCCGCCGCCGTCTTCTTGCCCTGCTGTTCGGCCTCGGCGTCCTCGAGCGAGACGAATTCGGCATCCGCCGTCTCGGGCGCGATCACTTCGGGCTCGGGCGTCGGCGCGGGGCGCGCGGCTGCCGCCGGCGTGGCCGCTTCCGGCCGTGAACGCGAAGGCGCCGGAACGACGATCGGTACGACCTTGCCCGTATAGGGCGAGATCACCGGCGTCTTGCCGAGATCGTAGAACTTCCGGCCCGTTTCCGGACAGATGCGCTTGGTGCCGAGTTCAGCTTTCGCCACGGTCAGGTTCCTCAGAATAGCCGGTAAATCGGTGTTTCACTTGGCTAGTTGCAACGCCGCTGTCAATAGCGCAGGCGTGCCATGAAAAGGTTAAAGCCCGCGGGATGACGCGCCGCGCGGGCGCATGGTAGGACGGCGCGCCTAATTAAGGATGCGCCCGTGAACTTTGCCGCTTCGACACCGCTGACCGCCCGCCGCGGTGGCCCCTTACAGGGCCGTACCCGGGTGCCGGGGGACAAGTCGATTTCGCACCGGGCTCTGATTCTAGGCGCCATGACGGTCGGCGAGAGCACGGTTGCCGGCCTTTTGGAAGGCGAGGACGTGCTGCATACCGCCGAGGCGATGCGCGCGCTGGGCGCACGGCTGGAGCGGACGCCTGAGGGCCTGTGGCGGATCCATGGCGTCGGCGTCGCCGGCTTCGCGCAGCCTGCCGGACCGCTCGATTTCGGCAATTCCGGCACCGGCTGCCGGCTGGCGATCGGCGCCGTCGCCGGGTCGCCGGTGACCACGACTTTCGTCGGTGATGCTTCCTTGAGCAAGCGGCCGATGCGGCGGGTGCTCGATCCGCTGGAGCGGATGGGCGCCCGCGTGATCGAAGCCGCCGGCGGCGACCGGCTGCCGCTGACGCTGCAAGGGGCCGCCGACCCCATTCCGATCACCTACAAATCACCGGTGCCGTCGGCGCAGCTCAAGTCGGCGGTATTGCTGGCGGGGCTGGCCGCGCCGGGCGAAACCACGGTGATCGAGGCGGAGGCCACCCGCGACCACACCGAACGGCTGCTGAAACATTTCGGCGCCAAGCTGACCAGCAAGCCGTACGGCGAGCATGGCCGCCGCATCACCTTGCAGGGCCAGCCGGAGCTCGAGCCGGCCAATGTGGTGGTGCCGGCCGATCCGTCCTCGGCGGCGTTTCCGCTGGTCGCGGCTTTGCTGGTGCCGGGCTCCGATCTTATTCTCGACGCGGTGATGACCAATCCGCTGCGCACCGGACTGCTGACCACGTTGCGCGAGATGGGCGCCAATATCGAGACAGTCGGCAAGCGCGACGACGGCGGCGAAGAGGTCGCCGATCTGCGCATCACCGCCTCGAAACTCAAAGGCGTCGACGTGCCGGCCGAGCGCGCGCCGGCGATGATCGACGAATATCCGATCCTGGCGGTGGCCGCTTCGTTCGCGGAAGGCGTCACCCGTATGCGCGGCTTGAAGGAATTGCGCGTCAAGGAATCCGACCGGCTGGAAGCCACCGCCGCCATGCTGCGCGCGAATGGCGTGACGGTGGAAATCGAAGGCGACGACCTGATCGTGCACGGCAAGGCGAATGTCGCCGGCGGCGGCGAAGTCATAACCCACATGGATCACCGCATCGCCATGTCGGCACTGGTGATGGGTCTGGCCTCCGACAATCCGGTGCGCATCGACAACTCGGCCTTCATCGCCACCAGCTTCCCCGGCTTCGTCGAGCTGATGCGTTCGCTCGGCGCGGATTTATCATGATCATCGCCATCGATGGGCCGGCGGCTTCGGGCAAAGGTACGCTCGGCAAGAAGCTCGCGGCGCATTACGGCCTTCGCCATCTCGACACCGGGCTGATCTACCGCGCAGTGGCCAAGTCCGTGCTCGATGCCGGCCGCCGTCCGGACGACAAGGCCGCCGCCATTGCCGCCGCCCAGGCGCTCGATCCGGCGGGTTTCGACGAGCCCGCGCTCAAAACCCACAAAGTAGGCGAGGCGGCCTCGGTGGTCTCCGCCATCCCCGAAGTGCGCGCTGCCTTGCTCGCCTTCCAGCGCGCTTTCGCCGCCAAGCCGCCCGGCGCCGTGCTCGACGGCCGCGATATCGGCACCGTCATCTGCCCGGACGCCGACGTTAAGATCTACGTCACCGCGACCCCGGAAGTGCGCGCCCGCCGCCGCGCAGCCGAATACCGGGCCCAAGGGCGGGATATCGCCGAAGCCACCGTGCTGGCCGATATCCTCAAACGCGACGAACGCGACAGCCAGCGCGCCGCGGCCCCCCTGAAACAGGCCCCGGACGCGCACTTGCTCGATACCACGCATTTAGATATAGACGCGGCCATCCGGGCTGCCATCGATATCGTCGAGGCTACCCGAGCGGGCCGAGGGCGCGATTAACGCCCCTCGCTGTTGGAGGACAAAGCCCCGCTCGAGTCTCTGCGTTAGGCGCCTGAAACGAACCAATCGTTCCGAAAGCACGGTTTTAGCGCCGGCCATCCGGGATTCCGGGGGTCGCCGTTGGTCTTGTCAAGATCATCGGCCCGCGCTTTCGAACGCCATTCAAACCCGCCGGCGCACCGCTTAGAGCATGATCCCGAAAAGCGGGAACCGGTTTCCGGTCAAGATCATGCTCAAAGCAAACATGGAGATTACATGGCCACCGCTGCTGCTGAACCCACGCGTGACGATTTCGCCAAGATGCTCGACGAGTCATTTGGTACCGGAAACCTGCAAGAAGGTGCGGTCATCAAGGGCAAGGTCGTCGGCATCGAAAAGGACATGGCCGTCATCGACGTCGGCCTGAAGACCGAAGGCCGCGTCGCGGTGCGCGAATTCGCGGGGCCGGGCCGGCAAGCCGAGTTGAAGATCGGCGACGAGGTCGAAGTCTATCTGGAGCGCGTCGAGAACGCGCTCGGCGAAGCGGTGCTGTCACGCGACAAGGCGCGGCGCGAGGAAAGCTGGGGCAAGCTGGAGACCGCGTTCAAGAACAACGAAAAGGTCACCGGCGTCATCTTCAATCAGGTCAAGGGCGGCTTCACCGTCGATCTCGACGGCGCCGTGGCCTTCCTGCCGCGCAGCCAGGTCGACATCCGGCCGATCCGCGACGTCACCCCGCTGATGAACGTCAACCAGCCGTTCCAGATTCTGAAAATGGATCGCCGCCGCGGCAATATCGTGGTGTCGCGCCGCACCGTGCTGGAAGAGACTCGCGCCGAGCAGCGCCAGGAATTGGTGCAGAACCTCGAAGAGGGTCAGGTCATCGACGGCGTGGTCAAGAACATCACCGACTACGGCGCGTTCGTGGACCTCGGCGGCATCGACGGCCTGCTGCACGTCACCGACATCGCCTGGCGCCGCGTCAATCATCCGACCGAGGTGCTCAATATCGGCCAGCAGGTGAAGGTCAAGATCATCAAGATCAACCACGAGACCCACCGCATCTCGCTCGGCATGAAGCAACTGCTCGACGATCCGTGGCAGGGCATCGAGGCCAAGTTCCCGGTCAGCGCCAAGTTCAAGGGCCGCGTCACCAACATCACCGACTACGGCGCCTTCGTCGAATTGGAGCCGGGCATCGAAGGTCTGATCCACGTTTCGGAAATGTCCTGGACCAAGAAGAACGTTCATCCCGGCAAGATCGTCTCGACGTCGCAGGAGGTCGAGGTGCAGATCCTCGAAGTCGATCCGGTCAAGCGCCGCATTTCGCTCGGCCTCAAGCAGACCATGCGCAATCCGTGGGAAGTGTTCGTCGAGAAGCATCCGCCGGGTTCGACGGTCGAAGGCGAAGTCAAGAACAAGACCGAATTCGGCCTGTTCCTCGGCCTCGACGGCGACGTGGATGGCATGGTCCACCTCTCCGATCTCGACTGGAAGCGTCCGGGCGAGCAGGTGATCGAGGAATACAAGAAGGGCGATATGGTCAAGGCGCAAGTGCTCGACGTCGACGTCGAGAAGGAGCGCATTTCGCTCGGCATCAAGCAGCTGGCCGGCGATCCGATGGAATCCGCCGGTGAGATGAAGAAGAACTCGGTGGTCACCTGCGAGGTGATCGAGGTGAAGGAGGCCGGCCTCGAGGTCAAGATCGTCGGCACCGATCTCACCGCCTTCATCCGCCGCGCCGATCTCGCGCGCGACCGCGGCGAGCAGCGGCCGGAGCGCTTCGCGGTCGGCCAGAAGGTGGACGCCCGCGTCACCCAGTTCGACCGCAAGACCCACAAGGTCGCCGTCTCCATCAAGGCGCTCGAAGTGGCCGAGGAGAAGGAGGCGCTGGCGCAGTACGGCTCCGCCGACAGCGGCGCTTCGCTCGGCGACATCCTGGGCGCCGCGCTCAAGCAGCGCGACGACAAGGCCGAAGACAAGGCCGAGACCGAAAAGGCCGAGGATTAAGGTCGAGAAGCCTGATCCTGGCTCAACGCAAACGACCCCCGGGGCCAGCCCCGGGGGTTTTTGTTTGCGCCTTGATCATGCCCAATGCCGGTTCGATACAAAGCTTCGCCGTTCCGGGCGCGCCTTTGCTCGCGCCCGGGAATGACGATCGGGTTATACTGTCCACGATTCTTTTCAGGAGCGCCGACCCATGTCGCTCGATGCCGATGCCATCGTCGATCGCCGCCGCATGCGGCGTAAGCTCACCTTCTGGCGCACCGGTGCGCTGCTGGTCGCGCTCCTCGCGCTGGTCGGACTGGCCGTTGCGCTGGTGCCCGGCGCCCGCCTGGTGGCGCCCGGCAACTACATCGCCCGCATCAAGGTGCAGGGTCTGATCCGCGGCAATCAGGATCGGGTCGAGGCGCTCGAACGCCTGGCCAAGTCGCGCGCCCGCGCCGTGATCGTGCATATCGATTCGCCCGGCGGCACCACCGCCGGCTCCGAACAGCTTTACGATGCGCTGCGCGCCTTGCAGGCGAAGAAGCCGATGGTCGTGGTGGTCGACGGCTTGGCCGCCTCCGGCGCCTATATCGCGGCGATCTCGGCCGACCACATCATCGCCCAGGATACCTCGCTGGTCGGCTCGATCGGTGTGCTGTTTCAGTATCCGAACTTCACGCAAGTGCTCAAAACCATCGGTATTCAGATGGAGGAGATCAAGTCGTCGCCGCTGAAAGCGGCGCCGAACGGCTTCGAGCCCACCAGCCCGGAGGCGCGCGCAGCCATCAACGCCATCGTGGTCGATTCCTATGCCTGGTTTAAGGGTCTGGTGAAGGACCGCCGCAAGATGGACGACACGCAGCTCGCCGCGGTGGACGACGGGCGCGTCTTCACCGGCCGCCAGGGCGTCGGACTGAAGCTGATCGACGGGCTTGGCAACGAAAAGACCGCGCTGGCCTGGCTGGAGAAGGAAAAGAAGATTCCGGCCTCGACGCCGGTGCGCGATTATTCGCTGGAGCCGCGATTCAGCGAGCTTTCCTTCCTCCATGTCGCCGCCTGGACCTTCGAGGCGGTGGGTCTGAGCGCCGTGGCGCACCAGATCGAGGCCTGGGCTGGCGTGCAAGCGGTCGAGCGACTCAATCTTGACGGTCTCTTGGCGCTTTGGCACCCTGCATCCGCCAACTGACCATGCATTGAGTAAGGCGGCCGCAATGATCAAGTCCGAACTTGTGCAACGTATCGCCGCCCAGAATCCTCACCTCTATCAGCGCGACGTCGAGAACATCGTTAACGCGATCCTCGGCGAAGTGACCAATGCCATGGCGCAAGGCGACCGCGTCGAGCTGCGCGGCTTCGGCGCCTTCTCGGTCAAGCACCGGCCGGCCCGCACCGGACGCAATCCGCGCACCGGCGCCCATGTCTCGGTCGAGCAGAAATCGGTGCCGTTCTTCAAGACCGGCAAGGAAATGCGCGAGCGGCTGAACAAGCCCAGCCCGTAAGGGGTCGGACAGTCGAGCGCCGCCCATTTGCCCGCTCGTCCCCGCGGAAGCGGGGACCGAGGCTCTGGCTCTTGATCATTTAGCGATTGAGTGGTCTGGATTCCCGCTTGCGCGGGAATGAGCGGAATTTGGGTCGCCGCTCGAGCGCCGCACAAAGTGAGAAGCCCATGTTCCGCAAAATCGTCACCGCCATCATCGTCGTCCCGATCGCCGCGGTCATCGTGGCCTTAGCGGTCGCCAACCGGCAGACGGTGACGGTGTCGTTCGATCCGTTCTCGTCGGCGAGCCCGGCCTATGCGGCGACACTGCCGCTGTTCGTCGTGCTTTTCGTGGTGCTGATTCTGGGCGTGCTGGTCGGCGGCAGCGCTTCCTGGATCCGCCAGGGCAAGTGGCGGCGCGCCGCGCGCCGGCTCGATGGCGAGGTGCGCGCCCTGCACCAGGAGATGGACGCCGTCCGCCGCCGCTTTGGCACGACCGAGAAGCCGGCCTCCGCGCAGGACACCCCGCTGGCGGTCATCCCGCCGCCCTTGCCTTAACGTCAGCCTCGGTTCCGCTTTGCGGCGGCACGGATAAGGCGGTAGAACCCGCCCATAATGAGCCTGATGGTCAAAATCTGCGGTCTGAAGACCCCGGAAGCGCTTGATGTAGCGCTGGAATCCGGCGCCGACATGGTTGGCTTCGTGTTCTTCGCGCCGAGCCCGCGCCACCTCGCGCTGGCGGTCGCGCGGGCTTTGGGCGAGCGCGTCCAAGACCGCGCCGGCAAGGTCGCGCTCACCGTCGATGCCGACGATGCGACGTTGGCCGGTGTCGTCGAGGCGCTCAAGCCGGACCTCTTGCAATTGCACGGCGTCGAGACGCCCGAGCGGGTGACGGCGCTGCGGGCGCGCTTCGGCTTGCCGGTGATGAAGGCGGTGCCGATCGCCGAGCGCAAGGACCTCGCGCGCATCGAGCTTTACAAGAAGGTGGCCGACCGCCTGATCTTCGATGCGCGCGCGCCGCAGGACGCCACGCGGCCGGGCGGGCTCGGCACGCCGTTCGACTGGACGCTGCTCAAGGGCATCGATCCGGGAATTCCGTTCATGCTGTCGGGCGGGCTCGACGCCGGCAATGTCGCCGAAGCCCTGCGCATCACGCGTGCACCAGGCGTCGACGTTTCCTCGGGCGTCGAACGTGCAGCCGGCGAGAAGGACCCCGACAAGATTCGCGCCTTCATCCGCGCCGCGCGGGCAGCCGAAGCCGCTCTGACGAAAGTGACCGCATGACCGTGCAGCAACCCAACTCTTTCCGCACCGGCCCCGATGAGCGCGGCCACTTCGGCATCTATGGCGGCCGTTTTGTCGCCGAGACGCTGATGCCGTTGATCCTCGATCTGGAGAAGGCCTATGCGGCGGCTAAGGCCGATCCGAAGTTTCAAAAAGAAATGGACGGTCATCTCACGAATTATGTCGGGCGGCCGTCGCCTTTGTATTTCGCCGAGCGGCTGACGCAAAAATTCGGCGGCGCCAAGATTTATTTCAAGCGCGAGGAGCTCAACCATACCGGCGCGCACAAGGTGAACAACGTGCTCGGTCAGATCATGCTGGCCAAGCGCATGGGCAAGACCCGCATCATCGCCGAGACCGGCGCCGGCATGCATGGCGTGGCCACCGCCACGCTGTGCGCCAAGTTCGGTCTGCCCTGCATCGTCTATATGGGCGCGGTCGACGTCGAGCGGCAGAAGCCGAACGTGCTGAGGATGCGGATGCTCGGGGCCGAGGTTAGGGCCGTCGAGTCGGGTTCTAAGACGTTAAAAGACGCCATGAACGAGGCGCTGCGCGACTGGGTCACCAACGTCAGCGACACGTTCTATTGCATCGGCACGGTCGCCGGCCCGCATCCTTATCCCGCCATGGTGCGCGATTTCCAATGCATCATCGGCCGGGAAACCCGTGAGCAATTAATGGCTTGCGAGGGGCGGCTGCCGGATTCGCTGATCGCCTGTATCGGCGGCGGCTCCAACGCCATGGGCCTGTTCCATCCCTTCCTCGACGAACGCTCAATCGAAATCTACGGCGTGGAAGCCGCCGGCCATGGCATTCCGAGCGGCCAGCACGCGGCTTCTATCGCCGGCGGCAAACCGGGCGTGCTGCACGGCAACCGCACTTATTTGCTGATGAACGACGACGGTCAGATCGAGGAAGCGCATTCGATCTCCGCCGGTCTCGACTATCCCGGCATCGGTCCGGAGCATGCCTGGCTCAACGATATGGGCCGCGTGAAATTCCTCTCGGCCACCGACGATGAAGCGGTGGCGGCGTTCCAGCTTTGCAGCAAGCTCGAAGGCATCATTCCGGCGCTGGAGCCGGCGCATGCGCTGGCGCGCGTATTCGACCTGGCGCCGCAAAAGCCGAAGGATCACCTGATGGTGGTCAATCTCTCCGGCCGTGGCGACAAAGATTTGGATTCGGTCGCCGCCTTTCTGGAAAGCAAGCGCCGATGAGTACACGCATCGATCGCCGTTTCGCCGCGCTGAAACAGGAAGGCCGCGCCGCCCTGGTGACCTTCACCATGGCCGGCGATCCCGATTACGAAACCTCGCTCGCCATCGCCAAGGCGCTGCCGAAAGCCGGCGCCGACGTGATCGAATTGGGCATGCCGTTCACCGATCCGATGGCTGATGGTCCGGCGATCCAGGCCGCCGGCGTGCGCGCGCTCAAAGGCGGCCAGCGCATGACCAGGACGCTGGATTTGGTGCGCGAGTTCCGCAAAACCGACGACGCGACGCCGATCGTGCTGATGGGTTACTACAACCCGATCTACATCTACGGCGTTGATCGCTTTCTGGTGGACGCCAAGACGGCCGGCGTCGACGGCTTGATCGTCGTCGATCTGCCGCCGGAGGAAGACGACGAGCTTTGCCTGCCGACGTTGAAGGCCGGCCTCAATTTCATTCGCCTGGCCACGCCGACCACCGACGACAAGCGTCTGCCGGCCGTGCTCAACAATACCTCGGGCTTCGTCTATTACGTCTCGATCACCGGCATCACCGGCGCGGCCGCGCCCGACGCCGGCAAAGTCAGCGCGGCGGTTGCACGCATCAAGCGGCACACCAAACTGCCGGTGGCGGTCGGTTTCGGCGTGCGCACCGCCGAACAAGCGCGCGCAATCGCTGAAAATGCCGACGGGGTGGTGGTCGGTTCCGCCCTGGTGGACGCGCTGTGTCAAAGCCTCGATAACAACGGCAAAGCCGGCGCAGGAACGGTGCAAGCGGTGACTTCGCTGGTGTCGGCGCTGGCCGATGGCGTGCGCTCTGCCCGCCGCGTGGCGGCGGAATAGCGGCGGTTATAATTCTGACGAATCGAGCCTATATAGGCGAAGCATGAACTGGATCTCCAACGTCGTCCGCCCGAAGATTCGCAGCTTTTTGCGCCGCGAGACGCCGGAAAATCTATGGATCAAATGTCCGGAGACCGGACAGCTCGTCTTCTTCAAAGACGTCGAGTCCAATGAGTTCGTCATTCCGAGTTCCAATTATCACATGCGCATCAGCGCGCCGGCGCGACTGAAGGCAATGTTCGACAACGGCGAATACGAAGACATCGCCATGCCGGAAGTGCCGCTCGATCCGCTCAAGTTCCGTGACGAGCGCCGCTATGCCGATCGTCTGAAGGATGCGCGCGCCAAGACCGGGCTGCAGGACGCGGTCAAGGCCGGTATCGGCCGCCTGGACGGCCTGATGGTGACCATCGGTGTGCAGGATTTCGATTTCATGGGCGGCTCGCTCGGCATGGCGGCCGGCGAAGCGGTGATCGTGGGGCTTGAAACGGCCGTGCGCCGGCAAACGCCGTTTATCATGTTCGCGGCCTCCGGCGGCGCGCGCATGCAGGAAGGCATCCTCTCGCTTATGCAGTTGCCGCGCACCACCGCCGCGGTGCAGATGCTGCGCGAGGCGAAGAAGCCTTATATCGTCGTGCTCACCAATCCGACCACCGGCGGCGTCACCGCCTCCTATGCGATGCTCGGCGACGTGCATATCGCCGAACCGGGCGCGTTGATCGGTTTTGCCGGTCCGCGCGTGATCGAACAGACCATCCGCGAGAAATTGCCGGAAGGTTTCCAGCGCGCCGAATACCTCACCGAGCACGGCATGGTGGACATGGTGGTGCATCGGCACAAATTGCGCGCGACGCTTGCCGAATTGTGCCGGCTGTTGACCAAAGCGCCGGCGCAAACGCCCGGAATTGGTGCACCGTCGCAATTGCCGGTTCCGGCGCACGCGTGAGTGCGCCGTCATGACGCCGCCGGTTGACGCGATCGTCGCGCGGCTTGCCGCGTTGCATCCCAAACGTATCGATCTGTCGCTCGACCGCATCGAGCGCCTGCTGGCCGCGCTCGACCATCCCGAGCGCAAGCTGCCGCCAGTGATCCACGTCGCCGGCACGAACGGCAAGGGCTCCACCATCGCCTTCCTGCGCGCGATTCTGGAAGCGGCGGGCAAGCGCGTGCACAGCTACACGTCGCCGCATCTGGTGCGCTTCAACGAGCGCTTCCGGCTGGGTGCGGCTGGCGAGGGCGTGTTGGTGAGCGATGAAGAATTGAGCGCGACGCTGGAAGCGTGCGAGCGCGCCAATGCCGGCGCTCCCATTACGGTGTTCGAGATCACTACTGCTGTTGGTCTTGTATTGTTCGCGCGCCATCCGGCCGACGTGCTGTTGCTGGAAGTCGGCCTTGGCGGCCGCCTGGACGCGACCAATGTCGTGGACCATCCGCTCGCCACCGTCATTACCCGCATTTCCATCGACCACACCGATTTTCTCGGCGATACGCTCGAGAAGATAGCGAATGAAAAGGCCGGCATCCTCAAGCGCGGCACGCCGGCGATCGTCGCCGCGCAAGCGCGCGATGCGCTGGCCGCGATCGAACGGCAGGCGGCGCGGCTCAAAGCGCCGCTGAAGATCGCCGGCGAGGATTGGACCGCCACCGAGGAACGCGGGCGGCTGGTCTATCAGGACGAAACGGGTTTACTCGATCTGCCGGCGCCGAAGCTTTACGGCCGCCATCAGTTCGAAAATGCGGGGCTCGCCATTGCCGCGCTGCGCGCGATCAAGCCGCTCAAGATTGCGCCGGCCGCCTACGAGGCCGGCATGGTCAAGGCCGATTGGCCGGCGCGGCTGCAGCGGTTGGCCGCAGGGCGGCTGGTCGATCTTATCCCCGTCGGCAGCGAATTATGGCTCGACGGCGGGCATAATCCGGATGGCGGGCGCGCCGTCGCGGCGGCGCTCGCCGATCTGGAAGAGCGCGTCTCGCGGCCGCTGGTGCTTATCGTTGGAATGTTGGCGAGCAAGGACTGCGCGGGATTCTTGGGCAATTTCGCCGGCCTGGCGCGCCGCATGATCGCGGTGCCGGTGCCGGGCGCCGAAAAAGGCCTCGCCCCGGAAGTTATCGTCGATGCTGCGCGCGTCATCGGCGTGCCGGCGAGCGGCCGTTACACGCTGCCCGATGCCTTGGAGGCGGTGCGCAAGCTCGATCTTGAGCCGGCGCCGAGAATCCTGATCACCGGCTCGCTCTACCTTGCCGGCGAAGTTCTGCGCGAGAACGGCACCTTGCCGGTGTGAATAAGAAAACGGCCGGCGCAAGGGCCGGCCGTTTATCCCGCAAACTCATCCGCGTTCAGACCGCGCCGCTAATCCACTGCGCGAGCTTCTGTTTCGGCGCCGCGCCGACCTGGCGCGAGGCGATCTCGCCGTTCTTGAACAGCATCAGCGTCGGAATCGACATGATGCCGTATTTGGCGGCGGTGTTCGGGTTCTCGTCAACGTTCAACTTGACGATCTTGACCTTGTCGCCGAGTTGTCCGGCGATCTCTTCCAGAGCGGGCGCGATCATGCGGCAGGGGCCGCACCATTCCGCCCAGAAATCGACGACCACGGGTTCGGCTGATTTCAGCACGTCCGATTCGAAGCTTGCGTCCGACGTTTTGCCGACGGCCATGGGGATTACCTCTTGTGAATTGTGGGCGAAAGAATCGCGATCCCGAAATGTGAGGGCCGGAACCTATGAATGCTATCCGGCAGCGTCAAGGCGCTATCGCGGGAAGGTGATGCGCGCCAAGCCGGCGTCCAACGCCTCCGCGGAAAGCTCCATGAGATCAGGCACTTCGGTCCAGATCACGGCGGCGCGCACGGATTTTTCCGGGTACAACTCTTTCAGCACGGCGCGATAGAGCGCGAGTTGGGTGAGATAATTCGGCGGCACGTCCTCGATTCGGCGCGGCGCCGGCCGGTTGGTCTTGAAATCACCAATCAGCACCGTGGTTTGCGTCACCGCCAGACGGTCGATCTGGCCGGACACGCGCACGGTCTTTCCATCGAGGATAAGCCTGCCGACGATTGGAACTTCGGCGCGGCTGCCGGGCGCGTAAAGCTCGTAGAAGCGCGCATCCTCGAGCACGCGCATGACTTGCTCGGCGATGTTCGCGCGTTCCTCGGCCGCCAGTTTGGCGCCGGCGCGGGCAAGATAATCGCCGATCGCCTTTTCACGTCCTTCCGCCGGGATATCCGGCAGCGACTGCAGCAGCCGGTGCACCAGGACACCGCGCAGCAAGGCCCCGGCGCGGCCGCCGCCGGCGGGCGCGCGGGCGGCGTCATCCTCGGCCTGCGACGGCGTGACGGTATGCACGCCGGAGATTTCAGAACTGGCGTTCGATCTCAGCCATTCCGGCACAGATGTTGGCTTGATCTCGCCAGACGAAGCGGTCGTTCTGGCCTTCTCCGCCGTCGCTGTCGTCTTGCGGTAACGCCACACTTCGCCGGTGCCGTCGTCGGCTGACTCGGCGGTGCAATCGGGCTGCAAGGCGTCCGCGACCAACTGATACCAGCAGCCATCCGGAATTTTATTTCGGCCTTGCGTGCCGGCGATCACCAGCCGCTCCTTGGCACGCGTCATGGCGACGTACAGGAGCCGCCGGTATTCGTCGCGCGCCTCCTCTTGCGCGAGGGCGCGCGCGTCGCTCATGGCGCCGACGTCTTCCGACTGCGCCGTCGCCCACACCAGCTCGCCTTGCGTAAGCGGCAGCAGCCGCGGATCTTTCGGACCGGTCGGCTTGGTCGTCGTGTCGGCGAGGATGACGGTGCCGGCTTCCAGCCCCTTGGCGCCGTGCACGGTCATCACCCGCACTTCGTCGCGCACCATTTCCATGTCGCGCTTCACTTCGCTTTGCGCCGCGCGCAGCCAGGCGAGGAAGCCCTGCAGCGACGGGGTCGCGCGCGTCTCGTAGTCGAGCGCCAGATTGAGAAATTCGTCGAGCGCGTCGTTCGCCTCCGGCCCGAGGCGGGCGAGAAACTTGGCGCGGCCGCTTGCTGCGCCCAGCACATGGGCGAAAAAATCAAACGGCGTGCGTTGCCGCACGGCGCGCGCGAAATCGTCGAGCGCGCGTTCGGTTTGCGCGAAGGCCGGGTTGCCGCGCAGGCTCGCGCGCAGCGAGCCCTTGCGGTCCCAGGCCAGCTCGAACAATTGCTCCTCGCTCAGGCCGAACAGCGGGCTCTTGAGCACGCTCGCCAGAGCGAGATCGTCGTCCGGCAGCAGCAGGCAGTCGGCGAGCGCCATCAGGTCCATCACCGCAATATGTTCGGTGAGCACCAGCCGGTCGGCGCCGGCGACCGGAATGCCGGCATTCTTCAGCGCGCGGATGATGGCTTCGAACAGCGGACCGCGCTGGCGCACCAGCACCAGCACGTCGCCGGGTTTCAAGCCGTCCGCCGTCCACCTCTTCACATGCGCGGCGATGCGGCGCGCCAGCAGCACGCGCGGGCTTTCCTCGCTCTCGGTGTCGAACGGCGCGTCCCAGCCTTCGATCTCGCGCCGCTCCGCCGGCGCGATCAGCGGCCACAATTCGACCAGCCCGGGCGCGGCGTCGGGCAGCGACATATGCGGCGGCACGCCGCCTTCGTCGGTGGTGACGCTGGCGAAAGACTTCGCGCGCGGCGAACACGCTGGTCGACCGAGCCGAGCACGGTCTCGCCGGAGCGGAACGAATGATGGAAGCGCAGGAACCGCCAGCCCTGTTCCGGCGTGTCGAACTGGCCGGCGAATTCGCGCCGCATCTCGTCGAAAGCGCGCGGCGCCGCGCCCTGGAACGAGAAGATCGATTGCTTCTCGTCGCCGACTGCGAACACCGTGCGCCGCACGTTCGGTCGCGCGCCGCCGGGGGTGAATTCGGAGACGATGGTGCGCACGATCTCCCATTGCTTCGGGCTGGTGTCCTGCGCCTCGTCGATCAGCACATGGTCGATGCCGAGATCGAGCTTGTAGAGCACCCAGGCGGCGGACGAGCGCGCGAACAGCGCCAGCGTCTTGTCGATCAGGTCGTCGTAATCGAGCAGCGCGCGGCGCTCCTTTTCGCGGCCGTAGCGCGCAATCACTTCCGCCGCGATGGTGACGAGCGCCTTGGTGCGGTCACGGGCGGCCAGCGCGCGTTCGCGCGCGAGCAGCTTGCAGATGCGATCTTGTTCGGCGGTGAGGCGCGCGAGCCAGTCGGGATGTTTGTCGGCGATCTTCTTGGTGACGATATTCTTGCGTGGCGCAAGCTCGGTGGTGCAGAAGACTTTGAGATAATTGTCGACCCGCTCGCGGCCGGCGGTGGCCTGTGCGGCCCTAAGCGAGGCGATGTGGTTGGCGTCGGATTTCGAGCCGCTTTGCAGAACCTCAATCAGCGCCGGCCATTCCGCCGCCGGGATCAGCGATTGCGCAAAGAATTCCCGCTCCAGCGAAGCTTGCGTCTCGTCGGGGCCGACGCCGAGCGTCTGCGACAGCTGCGCCAGCGCCTTGTCGAGACTGCCGGCGCGATCGATCCAGGCCGCGATGGCGTCGCGCTCGCGGATGGCGTCGCCGATCACGTCCTTGAAGGTCTGATCGGCGGCGATGACGATGGCCGCCGCCAGCGCCTGGCCGAGCGCGCTGTCCGGCTGCGCCGAGGCTTGCAGCAGCACGTCCAAGGTCAGCCGGTCGAGCAATTGCGTGGTCGACGCTTCGTCCAGCACGGTGAAGCGTGCCGCGACATTGGCCTCGAACGGGAACTGGTGCAGCAGCCGCGTGCAGAAGGCGTGGATGGTCTGCACCTTCAAGCCGCCCGGCGTCTCCAGCGCGGAGGCGAACAGCCGGCGCGCCCGCGCGCGCTCGCCGGTACTCGGCTTGCGGCCGGTGGAGAGCCCGATCTCGCTCGTCGAGCGCGGCGTCGTCTAGCGCGGTCCAGCCGGCCAGCCGCTTGAACACCTCGTTCGCCATGTTGGCGGCGGCGGTCTTGGTGAAGGTGATGCAGAGGATCTTGGCCGGATCGACGCCGCGCAGCAGCAGGTTGATCACGCGCTGCGCCAGCACATAGGTCTTGCCGGAGCCGGCATTGGCGGAGACGAAGGCGGAGACCTCCGGGTCGGCGGCCTTGACCTGGACGTCGCGCACGGCGGGGGGAATGGTGCGCGCGGTCACGACTCGTCCTCCCCGCCGCCGAGCGACCATTCCTTGACGCGGGCGAGGTGGTCGTAATCGCCGTAATGCGTCTTCCACATCGGATGCACGAGCGAGAGATAGGGCGTCGCTTCGTCCTCGAATTTCGCCGCGAGATCTTTGAGCCGCGCCAGCGCGTGCTCGGCCTGGCTGTTGGCGTCGCCTTCCTTGAAGGAGATCTCGGCCTGTTTGCCGGCGGGCTCGCCGCCTTTGAGCGTGACGTAGGCGATTTCGGAAACCGGACCGGCGGCAAGGTTTTCGAATTTGCCCGCGCGCAGGATGGCGGCTTCCAGCGTCAATTGCGGCGCGAGCCCCGTGCGCACCTGCTTTTCGGTGCGCGCCGCGCCGGTCTTGTAGTCGATGATGGCGAAGCTTCCGTCTTGGCGCTGCTCGATGCGGTCGGCGATGGCCGACAGAGTGAATTCGCGCTTGCCAAGCGGGAATTTCAGCTCGCCGCGGATTTCCGCATGCAGCGTCGTGAGACCGGCGCGGCGCGCTTGGTCCCAGCCCGCGAACCATTGCGCGATGCGCAAGTAACGCGGCCACCAGAAGGCGCGCGCCTCCGGAAAATCGGCAAGCGGCGCGAAATGTTTTTCGCCGAGCTTGAGCAGTTCCTGCATCGGATCGGCCGGTGCTGCTGCGGCGAACTTCTCGGTGTAGTCGCCGATGGCGCCGTGGATGATGGTGCCGCGGTCGCGCGCGCCCGGCGGCGTGTCGACCGCGTCGAGCGGCTGCAGGCGGAGAATATGGCGGGCGTAAATGGTGTAGGGATCGCGCAGCCAGTCCTCGATGGCCGTGACCGACAGGCGCTGCGGCCGCGCCGCGAGTTTCGGCTTCGGCGCCGGGCGCTCGGCCGATTTCACCTCGGCCGGATGATCGAGCGCGCGGGCGAGCTCGAGATAGCTGTGGCCGCGCGCGAGCGCGCCGTCCCAGCGTTCGCCGGCGAGCGCGGCGATGCGCTGCACGAAGCGCGAGGTCACGGTCGGGCTGCCGGCGACCTTGGCGGCGCGGCTGAGGATGACTTCCGCGGCGCCCAGGCCTTGCGCAAAATCGTGCGCGGAAAGGCCGATGCGGCGCTCGGGCGGATCGAGGCCGAGATCGCGGCGCATCGGGCGGCTGAGCCAAGGATCGTTGCGCGTCTCGGGCGGCCAGGTGCCCTCGTTGAGGCCGCCCAGCACCACGCGGTCGATAGTCTGCAAGCGCGCTTCCAGCGGCCCGTAGATATGCACGCGCACGTCGTGGATTTCCGGGCGGCGCACCACGCGGTCGGCGATCGTGGCGTGGAACAGCTCGGCATAGTCGGCTTTGGCGACGGCAAGCCCGGCGGCGGACGGGCTCTCGGCAAGTTCCTCGAAGGCGCGGCGGAGCGCCGTGCCGTCATGGCCGGCAAAAGCCGCGACCTCGCCTTTGGCATCGCGGCCGAGCCCCGAAATGACGGCGCTGTGGCAGGTGGCGAGCGCGGCGAGCGAATGGTTGCCGCGCTTGAGCCTCTCCAGCGGCGCCAGCGCGGCGCCAAGGCGGGCGACCAGTTCGGCGGCGACGTCGAAGGCTGTCGTCGTCGATCAGCCAGCGTGGATCGCTGCGGTGCAGCTCGTCGCGCGTGGCGCGGAAGGTGGAGAGCGCGTGGCACGAGCGCGTCGCTGCCGGGGCTGGGGCGCGGGCCCGCGCAGAATGCGCGCGCTCGAGCGTCGCGATGGCGGCGTTGTGCGCGCCCTCTTTGGCGCCGCAGCCGCAGCAGCGGATGCTTGAGCAGCGCCAGCAGCGTCACCGGCTCGAGGCCGCCGAGCGCCGCTTCGGCGGCAAGCCGCGCGAACACGCCGGCCGGCGTATCGGCAAGCGCATCGCCGCCAGAATCGTCGACCGCGACATGCCAGCGTTCGAGCGCGGCGACGACGCGGCGCGCCAGCGCGCGGTCGGGCGTCACCAGCGCGGCGGTCTTGTCCTGGCTCTCAACCGCTTCGCGCAAGGCGACCGCGATGGCGAGCGCTTCCTCCTCGGCGTTCGCCGCCTCGATCATGCCGAGCGACGTGAGCGCGTTGTCGGCGGCGGCTTCGAACTCTTTGCCGGCGGTGCGCGCCTGCCAGCGTTCGGTGGTGGCGGCCGGGCGCAAAGCTTCCGACACCAGAACTTCGCGGCCATGTGCCGCCGGCGGCGCCAGTTGCGTGACGTCGCTGCGCCGGATGCCGATGCGGTCGAGCAGCGCGTGCATGGCGAATTGCGCGTGGCCGGCGGCGGGCGCGCCGTCATGCGTCTTGTCGTCGGCGTCGCCGGCGATCAGCGCCCAGGACTGGCGTCGTCGAGATCCATGTCGAGGCCGGGCAGCACCAGTGCGCCGTGCGGCAGCTTGGCGATTGTTGAGAGCAACTTGGCGGTCGCCGGCATCGAGCCGGTGGAGCCGGCGGCGATCACCGGTGCGTCGCTGTGCGCCAGGCGCTTGGCCTCGGCGGCGATCAAGAGGTCGCGCCGCTCGGCGGATTCGACGGCGTTCTGCTCGCGCAGGATGTCCTGCCAGCGCGGATGGACGAACTGCAGGAATTTCAGCGATTGCTGCCAATATTCGTCGAGTTCGCCGGGCACCAGTTTGTCGAGGTTCCGCCACGGCACCTGGCGCGTGATCATGTCGTCCATCAGGCGGGCGAGATCGTCGGCGAGCGCGATGGCGGCGGCCGGCGTATTGGCGATCAGCGGGGCGCCTTCGTCCGGGCCGATGGCGGCAGCCCATTTGGCGATGAGCTCGGCCAGCGTCAGCCGCCGGTCGAGCGCGCCGAAGGCTTCCGGCAGCGCCAGTGCTTGTTCGGCGAGTTCGCCGGTTGCGGCCTGCGCGAAGGCGATCTCGTCCTCGTCCAGATCGCCGAGCGCGACGATGCGCGGCAAAATTGCGGCGTCAGTTTTGAGTTCCTCGAGGAAAACCTCGCGGGCGAGGCGGCAGGCGCGCCGGGTCGGCAGGAAAATCGTCGCGCGCGCGAGTTCGAGTGGGTCGTTGCTGGCCGGAAAGCCCGGCACCAGTCTACCGCTGCGCAGCGCGTCGATCAGCACCGGCAGGAATTTCGCCGAGGCGGGGATGTTGAAGACGTGAGGTTTGGCGGCCGGCATCGCGGGAATCATACACGCTTCCGCGTGCCGCCGTTCAAGCCGTACTGCCCCTTATGGCGGTTTCCGCCAGCGCGATGGCGTCGGGGGTGCCGACATGCATCCACAGGCCTTCCAGCCGCAGACCGAACAGCCGGCCTTGTTCCGCCGCGCGGTCGAACAGCAAGGGCAGCGGGAATTCGCCCGCCGGCGCGCCGGCAAACAGCGCGGGCGACAATATCGCCGCGCCGGCGAAGACGAAGGGCGCCACCTCGCGCTCGGCCGCGGCGGGTCAGGCGGCCATCGGCGGCAAACGCTGAAATCGCCGCGCCCGGCATAGCCGATGCTGCCGGTGGTGGGCGCCAGCAGGAGCAGCGCGTCCATCACGGCGGGATCGAAGGTTTCGGCGAGCCGCGCGAGGTTCGGCCGCACGCCGTCGATCCAGAGGGTGTCGGAATTGATGTGGAAGAACGGCGCATCGCCCAATTGCGGCAGCGCCTTCACCACGGCGCCGCCGGTGCCGAGCAGCACGCCGCGCTCGTCGGAGATGACGATCCGCGGCGTCTTGCGCGGCGCCAGGTGCCGCTCGAGCTGCTCGGCGAAGTGATGCACATTGACCACCGCGCGTTCGACGCCGGCCTCGGCCAGGCGGTCGAGCACGTGATCGATCAGCGGCTTGCCGCCGACTTCGACCAGCGGCTTCGGCATGCGTTCGGTGAGCGGGCGCATGCGCGTCCCCAGGCCGGCCGACAGCACCATGGCGGATTTTGGCGTTTTCGCCGGCGAGGGGTTCATGTCATTTTGCATGGGCATGATCTTATCCGAAAACCGGTTCCCACTTTTCGGGATCATGCACTAAATCGACCTCAAGGCCGGCACGTTGACGCGATACCAGGCGGCGAGCGGCGCCAGCGCGGGATGCGCCAGCGAACGGTGCAAATAGGCCCATACACGCGGCATATGACGCAAATATTGCGGCTTGCCGTCGCGGCGGTCGAGGCGGGCGAAGATGCCGAGGATCTTGGAGGCGCGCTGCGCGGCGAGCGTCGCGTAGGCCCGGGCGAAAGCGGGCGCATCGAAAGTGGGGTCGGCGGCGCGCCGCGCGCGGGTGTAGCGCGACAGCAGCGCGATCTCCATCATCTCCGGCACGTCGACGCGCGCGTCCTGCGCCAGCGAGGCGAGGTCGTAGGCTGGCGAGCCCATCACCGCGTCCTGGAAATCGAGCAGGCCGACGCGCGCCACACCGTCGCGTTCCGCCAGCCACAGCAGATTGGGCGAATGAAAATCGCGCAGCACCCAGGTCATGGGCGCGGCGAACACCGGCGTGAGCGCCTCGCGCCAGAGCTCGACAAAGGTGTCGCGCTTGGCGTCGGACACTTTGGCGTTGAGAAACGGCAGATACCAGTCGACCAGAAGTTCGGCCTCGATCAGGAAGGCTTCGAGGTCGTAATGCGGCAGCGCGTAAGTGACGCCCGGCTCGACCGGCAGCACTTCGGGCAGCGGCGCGCGATGCAGCGCTGCCAACAGATCGGCCGCCACCTCGTAGCGCGGCTCGATCGGCGCCGGCGGCTCGCCGCCGACGACCAGTTCGCTGCCGAGGTCTTCGAGCACCAGCAGGCCGGCCTCGCGGTCGGCGGCGAAAATCGCCGGCGCGGAAAAGCCGCGCACGCGCAAGGCTTGCGCCATGGCGATGAACGGCGTGACGCTTTCGGCGAGATGCGCGATGGCGCTGTAGGGCTTGCCGTCCTGCACCGGCGGACCGTCCGGCCGCTTCGGCGAATTCATCAAGATGTAGTGCGCGCCGTCCAGCGTCAGCCGCTCGTAGGCGCGCGGCGAGGCGTCGCCCTGCATGTATTGCCGCTCGGCCGCGGCGAAGCCGGAACGGGCGAGGAAGGCGCGGATGTCGGCGATGCGCGCGGCGCGCGCGGCGCAGGCGCCGTAGCCGGTGACGCGCGCGTTGCGGAAGGTCGGCCCGCGCGGCGGCGACAGCGTGAAGGAAACGTCGAGCCGGTCGGCGGGCAGGAAAGCGGGGGCGCGGTCCGGCCATTCCAGCAGCGTCACCGCGTCGGGGGCGATGTCCTCGAAGCCGAGTTCGGCGAGTTCGCCAGGGCCCGCCAGCCGGTAGAGATCGGCGTGCACCAGGTTAAAGCGCGGCAGCTCGTAGGCCTGCATCAGCGTGAAGGTCGGGCTCGGCACCTCAACGTCCGGGTCGCCGGCGAGATGACGGATGAGGGCGCGGGCGAAGGTGGTCTTGCCGGCGCCGAGGTCGCCGGACAGGGTGATCATGTCGCCGGGCGCGAGCGCGGCGGCGATGTCCACCATCAGCCGGCGCGTGGCCTCTTCGTCGGCGAGCTCGACCGTGAAAGTGTAGCCGCCGGAAGGGGTGGGGGGCATCGAATCATCCGTCTTGTGCCGGAACGTTATAGACGGCGAGGGCAGGGAGCAGCAAAGCGGCGCGCACTATAATATTCGGCGTCATGTCCGGGCTTGATCCGGGCATCCATGACGAGCGCCCACACACGAAAACATACGTAAGATTTCTACTGCCTCGCGGCCGCATGGATTGCCGGGTCAAGCCCGGCAATGACAGGCTGGGAATTCCTCAATTTGCTAGCTAGCTTGCGCCCCATGACCAAACAAACCCTCGGAAAACTCCCCGCCGACGCTTTCGGCATGCTGGACCTGCCGGCGATGCCGGACGGCATCATCGACGGCTTCCGCGCGCTTGGCGATCTCACCGGCATGGCGTCGGACGCCATGGACGAGCTCGGCATTGTCGGCGGTATCCCGCGAGCGTGCTCAAGCCGACGAACCCGGCCGCACGTATCGTCGGCCGCGCGCTGACGCTGATGAACGTGCCGGCAACGGCAAGCGTGCCGGACAACGTCGCCACCGGCGTCTCCGGCATGGCGGAGATCGAGGCGCATAATCTGGCGGAGCCCGGCGACGTGCTGGTGGTGCAGGGCCTCGATCAGGTGTCGAACATGGGCGGCATGTCGGCCTCGATCGGCCACCGGCAAGGGCAGATCGGCGCCATCGTCGACGGCGCGGTGCGCGACATCGATCACGGTCGCGACATCGGCTACGCCATCTGGTCGCGCAGCGTCAGTCCGCTGACCGGCAAGTGGCGGCTCAAGACGGTGGCGGTCAACAAGCCGGTCACCGTCTGCGGCATTACGGTCAATCCCGGCGATCTGGTGCTGGCGGATGAGACCGGCGTCTGCTTCATCCCGCGTGCGCGCGCGGCGGAAGTACTGGCGCGCGTGCGCGAGATCGCCAAGAACGAAGTCATCCGCACCGCCAAGATCGAGGCCGGCGTGCCGGTGAAGGACTTGCTGCCGGGGAAGAAGTAAGCGCTAAGGGGACTGCAAGGTTCGGCGCAGCTCAACGGCGTTTAGCATAATTGCGCAAGTAGGCGTCGTTGTCCGTCTTGCTTTTTGCCGTGTCGCGGCGGAGCGGTTGGCTTTCGCTCCTCGATTCGTAGTCGAGGCCATGGCTGCGGCAGTAGTAGCGGTGTTCCAGGACCTTCCGCGAATCGCCGTCTTTTCTCGCCGTAATCACCTCGATCCCGATGGGCGCCATCTTCTGGCATTCGCCGCACCGGATCATCTCCGAACGATAAACGCTTCGGGTCACGCCTGGTTCGCTCGTCGCCATTTGGCCGATCAGCTCGCGCATGGTCCTCGCCTCGTGATGCCGGCTTCCGGCGTGGTAATTCGCGAGCCTTCTTCTTGGCGGAGAGCCGTCAATTGTTCGTTTCCGCATTGCGGCGGTTTGAAATGGCGGTCTTAACCGAAAATTCCCCTAGAGAATCGACGCCTTGCTTCCGAAAAGAAAGGCGTCGTGCCCGGCCCAAGGCCGGGCACGACGCCGGCGTTTCACTCCGCCTTGATGCCGAGTTTCTGGATGGTGGCCTGCCAGTAGGGGAATTCCTTGGCGAGGCGGGCGGTGAAGGCGGCGCTGCCGAGCGTGCCGTGCATCCCTTGCGTGGCGAAGCGTTCCTTCACGGCCGGCTGCGCGACCACCTCGAACAACGCCTTCTCCAGTTTATCGCGCACGGCCGCGGGCGTACCGGCCGGCAGGAACACGCCGTACCAATTCTCCATTACCACGTCGGGCAGGCCGAGTTCCGCGGTGGTCGGCACGTCGGGCAGGAGCGGCGAGCGCTCGGTGCTGTAAAGCGCGAGCGCCTTGACCTTGCCGGCTTTGACCAGCGGCAGCAGCACCGGGAAGTCGGCGTTGAGCATGTCGATCTGGCCGCCCATCAGATCGCTGATCGCCGGCGCAGCGCCGCGATAGGGCACGTGCGCGACCTTCAAGCCGGCGGCTGAGTTGAGCAATTCGCCGGCGATGTTCATGGTGGTGCCGGGGCCGGCCGAGCCGTAGGCCATGGCCTGACCGCCCTTCGCCTTGGCGATCAGCTCTTTTAGCGTCGCGGCGCCGGATCGCGGCCCGATCACCAGCAGCGTCGGCACCGCGCCAACCAGCATCACCGGCTCGAAACTTTTCACCGGATCGTAGCCGTGCGGCGGCCGCAGCGCCGGGCTGATCACTTGCGAACCGAGACTGGCGAGCAAAATCGTGTGGCCGTCCGGCGTCGCGCGCGCCACGGTTTCCGAACCGATGGCGCCGCCGGCGCCGCCTTTATCTTCGACGATGACGTCGCCGCCGAGCAGCGGGCCGAGCCCATGCGCGAGCACGCGCGCCCATTGATCGACCGGACCGCCGGCCGCGAACGGCACCACGATCTTGGTGGTCTCGGCCATGGCCGGCGCGGTGAGCAGCATCGCCGCGCCGCAGATCAACGCCTTCAGCATTTTCATTTCGGTTTTCCCCACGTTATGTGCGCGCGCCTCTTTTATTTTCAGCCGCCCGCTAGGCGGGCCGCGCGACGGCGCGCACTATAACGGAACTTGAAAACCTATGGCACGGGGTTCGTGCGCCGGTGAGACGGCGCCGCAGTTCCAACGCGGGCGCGTTCAATCTCTCGTTTGACGATAGGCCGGGCGCGCGGCTGCCGGCATGTCCCATTCAGGCGTGTCCGACGCGCTCTCCGGCCGGCTGAACACGATCTTGCAGGCCGGGCTGAGCTGCTGCTTCTTGTCGGTCAGGCATTGCTTCACCCGTGTCGCGTCGGGAATGGCGTCCTGGCAAAGCCGGAAGGCGTCCGGCGTGCAAGCGTCCGCATCGGCTTGCGTGTAGGCGCTGGCCGGGAGCGGCGCTATGATCATGATGAATGAAGCGAGCGCGCACAGTCTAAGCATGAGCATGACGCAACACTCCAATCTCGGGCCGGAATGTCAACCCCGGGCGGCGAAATTTGTTCCTGAAACCAAGCGCATAAGACTCTACTAGGACTCTACTCAGGGTTTCATTAGAAAGTTATGAATTTGTCGTCTTGGCTCATGGCGGCGCGGCCGCGCACGCTCAGTCTGTCGATCACGCCGGTGGCAGTCGGCGCGGCTTTGGCGTGGGCCGCGGCCGGCAAGATTTATTGGCCGGCAGTGCTGGCGGCGTTGATCGCCAGCATGTTCATCCAGATGGGCACCAACCTGCACAACGATGCGGTCGACTCCGAACGCGGCGGCGACGGGCCGGACCGCATCGGACCGCCGCGCGTCACCGCCATGGGATTGCTGAGTGGACGCCGCGTCAAGCACGGCGCCTGTACCTGCTTCGCGGTGGCGGCGCTGATGGGGCTTTATCTGATCGCCGTCGGCGGCTGGCCGATCCTGCTGCTGGGTCTCGCGTCGATCGCATCGGGCTGGGCCTATACCGGCGGCCCGTGGCCGATCGCCTACACGCCGCTCGGCGAATTGTTCGTGATTGCCTTCTTCGGTGTCGGCGCGGTGGGCGGAACATTTTGGCTGTGCACCGCCACCTTCGGCGCACCGGCGCTCGCCGCCGGTCTGGCGCTCGGCCTGATGACCGGAGCGGTGCTGCTGGTCAATAATTTCCGCGACGTCGAAGCCGATGGACGGGTCGGACGGCGCACGCTCGCCATCATGGCGGGGCCGCAGGGCACCGGCGTGATTTTCGCCGCGCTGCTGCTGCTGCCTTACATGCTGTTGCCGGTGATCGGCCGCGCATTGCCGCACGGTCATGCCTGGCCTGCGCTCATCACATTGCCGCTGACGCTGGCGCTGATTTACCGCTTCATGCACGAGCCGCCCGGCCGCGGCCTCACCCGGATCATGGTGTGGACCGTGCAAATTCAGTTGTCGTTCAGCCTGTTGCTGAGCATCGGATTGGTGCTGATGTAGATCAATGCAATCGCGAAGAGTTTATCTATGGTTTCGCTTCAAACTTGCGCCGGTCCGGCCAGCGGAGTAGATTTGCACCATGACAATGCGCAAAGGGGTTTACGTCGTTCCGACCGACCGCTGGTATATCGAGCGGACGGTCTGGCTGATCGCCGGCGTCGTGCTGCTGGCCAGCACGCTTTTGGCGGTGCTGGTCAATCCGCTGTGGATCTTCGGCGTCATCGCCACCGGGCTGGTTTCGATCAATGTGGCGCTGACCGGGTTCTGCCCGATCGGCAATGCGCTCAAGCTCATCGGCTTCAAGGCGGCGCTCGGCGTGCCGAACACCAAGCTTTATTTCCTGCAGACCGACAGCTGGTATCTCGAGCGGCGCATTTACGTCACGGTCGGAGTCAACATCACGCTCGGCTCGATCCTGTTCCTGCTGCACAGCCCGTGGTGGGGCCTGTTCACCGGTTTCGTCGGCGCCGCCATGGTGTGGTTCGCGGCGACAGGCCTCTGCATCCTCGCCAACGTCCTGTTCTGGATCGGCGCCGAACCGCGGCTCAATCCGGGCGCGTTGCGCTCGAGCGGCCCCGCCGGCGCCAAACACGCCTGACAGTTTTTCGTATGCCGCAAGTCCGCGGCGCCGCCGGCGCGGCGACCCGTTTTATGCTATTGTCCGCGATGACGAAAAAGCACGGCGACCGGCGCGCAGGTAATTAACGCGGCCGGTTGGCATTGGGAGCCAAGCTATGCCGAAATCGGAGTCTTATTCCGTCGCCTATGGCCGTGGCCATCTGCCGCTTGTCTTGCCGCCGGAGGCGGAGCCGACCGTCATCCGCAAGGCGACGCTGCCGAAACTGCCGGATGCCGCTGGCGCCATCCACGCGGCTTTCAGCAAGCCGATCAATGCGCCGCCGCTCGCCGAACTTGCGCGCGGACGCCGCAGCGCCTGCATCCTGGTCTGCGACATCACGCGGCCGGTACCGAACAAACTATTCCTGCGGCCGATGATCGAGATCCTGGCGGGCGCCGGCATCCCGCTCGACCAAATAAACATTCTGGTCGCGACCGGTCTGCACCGCCCGAATGAGGGCGACGAACTGGCAGAACTGATCGGCGATCCATGGGTTCTTGCCAACGTCCGCGTCGCCAACCATTTCGCGGAACGCGACGAAGACCACGTCGACTTGGGCAAGACGCCGACGCGGGGCACCCCGGTCTCGATCGACCGCCGTTTTCTCGACGCCGATTTGCGGATCGCCACCGGTCTGGTGGAACCGCATTTCATGGCGGGCTGGTCCGGCGGCCGCAAAGTCGTCGCGCCCGGCGTCACCGGCCACAAGACGATCCGCACCTTCCATTCGGCGCGCTTCATGGAAGATCCGCTGGCCATTCAATGCAATCTCGCCGGCAATCCGCTGCACGAGGAGCAACTGCAAATCGTCCGCATGGTCGGCGAGGTTTACGCGCTCAATACCGTGGTCGACGAAGACCGCGACCTGGTCTTTGTGTCGTTCGGCGACATCATCGCAAGCCATCTCGCCGCCGTGGAGTTCGTTGCACGGGTCACGCGCATTCCGCTGCCGCGCCGTTTCAAGACCGTCGTCACCTCCTCGGCCGGTTACCCGCTCGACAAGACCTACTATCAGACGGTCAAGGGCATGGTGACGCCGATCGACATTCTCGACCACGGCGGGACATTGATCGTCGTCTCGGCGTGTTCGGAAGGGTTCGGTTCGAAGCCCTTCCGCGAAGCGCAGAAGCGGCTTGTCGAAATGGGACCGGAAAAATTTCTCGCCACGCTCACGGCCAAGTCTTTCGCCGATATCGACGAGTGGCAGACCGAGATGCAGTTGAAGCCGATGCGGGTGGGCCGCATTCAACTCTATACCAAGGGCCTTGGCGGCGAAGACCGCAGACTGACGGCGGTCGACATGATCAACTCGGTCGACGAAGCTATTGCCGCAAGTATCGCCCGGCATGGCGACCGCGCCATCGCCATCATCCCGGAAGGTCCCTACGTCGTCCCCTATTACGGGGCGAGCTGACGCGCGTTGTCCATTTCGTCTCGCAGCGGGCCGTACCGCGCTACCGCTGCGCTCATTGAGCATTGCCGGCGGTTCAGCCGATGGCGCGCGGAATTGCCGCCGCGTCTCATCGGCGAGATGCTGTCTTCATTTTCCTCCAGGCCCCGTTGACCCGTAGCGGTGGGTGTAATCTGCTGCCGAAGCAGAAACGCCACCGGGGAAACGCCATGACCATCGCGCGCTATTTCGCTGCCGGGCTGATCGCAACTCTGCTCGCAACGCCCTGCTTCGCCCAACAGACCGTGAAGATCGGTCTGCTCGTGCCTTTGACCGGGCCTTTCACCCCGACCGGCAAGCAGATCACCGCCGGCGTCCGGCTCTACATGCAGCAAAACGGCGATACGGTTGCCGGCAAGAAGATCGAACTGATCGTCAGGGACGATACCGGCAATGCCGATATGACCAAGCGGCTGGCGCAAGAGCTGGTGGTGAATGACAAGGTCGCGATCCTCGCCGGATTTGGATTAACCCCCGGAGCCCTGGCGACGGCGCCCATCGCCACCGAGGCCAAAATTCCGGAAATCGTGATGATGGCGGCGACCTCGGTCATCACCGAGCGCTCGCCCTACATCGTCCGCACCAGCTTCTCGGTGCCGCAGACGACGGTTCCGCTTGCCGATTGGGCGGCGAAAAACGGGATCAAGACCGTCGTCACGGTGGTCTCGGACTACGCGCCCGGCATCGACGTGGAAACCGCGTTCAAGCACCGCTTCGAGGCCGCCGGCGGCAAGGTGCTCGAATCCCTGCGCGTGCCGTTGTCCAGCAACGATTTCGCGCCGGCGCTGCAGCACGTTGCGGATGCAAAACCCGACGCCCTTATGGGGTTTGTCCCGGCCGGCGTCGGCCCGATCTTCATCCGCCAATTCCTCGAGCGCGGGCTCAACAAATCGGGCATGAAATTCATCGCCGAGGGCAGCTTGACCGAAGACGACATCGTCAACCAGATCGGCGATGCGGCACTCGGCATCATCACGTCGCAGCATTACTCGGCCGCGCACGACAGTCCGGAGAACAAGAGCTTTGTGGCGGCTTTCAAGAAAGCCAACGGCGGAATGCGGCCAAACTTGATGGCGATGCAGAGCTACGACGGGATGCATCTGATCTACGAAGCCTTGAAGAAGACCAAAGGATCGACCGACGGCGCCGCGATTGTCGCCGCGATGAAGGGCATGAGCTGGATCAGTCCGCGCGGACCGGTCACCATCGACCCGGCGACGCGCGAAGTGATCCAGAACATCTATATCCGCAAGGTCGAGCGGGTGAACGGCGAACTGTACAATGTCGAGTTCGAGACCATCCCCAATTTCAAGGATCCGTCCAAGGTCAAGAACTAGCGCTCGGATGGAATGAAATGCAGCGCGACTTACCGCCCTTTCGTGCCGATCACGTCGGTTCGCTGTTGCGGCCGCTTCCGCTCAAACAAGCGCGCGGGAAACGTGCCGCCGGACAGCTATCGGCGGCCGAACTCACCGCAATCGAAGACGCCGAGATCAAGAAGGTCATCGCCAAGCAGGAGGCGATCGGACTTCGTTCGGTCACCGACGGCGAATTGCGGCGGGCCTATTGGCATTTCGATTTCCTCGCCGGGCTCGACGGCGTGGAAATGGCCGAGGCGGAAGGGATCAAGTTCGCGGGCGTGACGTCCAAGGCCGAGGCGCCGCACGTGAAGGGCAAGCTCGGCTCGCGTCACCATCCGCAGATCGCACATTTCGAATTTCTCAAGGCGAACACCAAACGCACGCCCAAGATGACGATTCCGAGCCCGTCGATGCTGCATTATCGCGGCGGGCGAAAGATGATCGACCGCGCGGTCTATCCGAGCATGGATGCGTTTTATGGCGATCTCGGCCAGGCCTACAAACAGGCGATCCAGGGCTTCTACGCGGCCGGCTGCCGTTATCTTCAGCTCGACGATTGCAGCTTCGCGTACCTGTGCGATCCGGCACAGCGCGCCATGCTCGCCCAGCGCGGCGACGATCCCGACCAGCAGGCCGAGATTTATATCGGCATGATCAATGCCGCGCTGGACGGACGCCCGCGCGACCTCGTCGTCACCACGCATGTGTGCCGCGGCAATTTCCGTTCGACCTTCATCGCCTCGGGCGGCTACGAGCCGATCGCCGATCTGTTGTTCAACAAGGTCAATGTCGACGGCTATTTTCTCGAATGGGACAGCGACCGCGCCGGTGGCTTCGAGCCGTTGCGCTTCTTGCCCAAAGGCAAGACCGTCGTACTCGGCCTGATCACCTCCAAGACCGGAAGGATCGAGGACAAGGATGACGTCAAACGCCGGATCGAGGACGCATCGAAATACGCTCCACTCGAACAGCTTTGCCTGTCGCCGCAATGCGGCTTCGCCTCGACCGAGGAAGGCAACGTGCTCGCCGAAGACGAACAATGGGCGAAGCTGCGATTGGTGACCGAATTGGCCGGCGAGATTTGGGGCCGGTAAACGGCCAGGCTGCGTCCGGCCAGCGAGGCCGGCTGTGTAAATGTATTTCATTCTCTTCGCATTCGAAACGGGACTTGGCGGTTTCCGAGTGCCGGTAACAAGGTATTTACCAACGATCCCTATAGTTAGCAGATCGTAAACGGCGATTAATCTGGAGAGCGTAATGACAGTTGCTGTTGCCGCGGTTGGCGGTCCACCGTCTCTGGAAATTATGTCGGGTGCGAGCGGCAGCATGCCGCCTAACCAAAAGATGTCGAATTTATTCAATGCGATCGACACCAGCGGCACGGGCTCGATCAATCAGTCCCAATTCAAACAGGCATTTCAAACGCTCAATCCGCCGACAGCATTCGCATCGCAAGGCGCAAACGCAATTTGGAATTCGCTCGATCCGAACGGAGCCGGCAGCGTCTCGAAGCAGGATTTCGTCAATACGATGAAAGACCTGATGGCGCAGCTTCGTGCCGATCCGGCGGGGGCGGCGAGCCCGGTCGATCCCGGGCAGACTTTGGGTTCCAGCCTTCAGTCGCTGAATATCCTGGCCTGAATTTCTTAACCGCGCTCAATTGCCAGCGTTTGGATGCGGCGGAGGCGGCGGCATGGTGCCGCCGCGTACGCCGCTTGTGTCCACGTATAAATGCTTGAGACCGAGGCCGGACAGCCAAGGTATGCCATCGCGGCCCTTCAACATGGCAATAGTCGAGATCGTGCCGGCCACCAGGCATCGGTCCGCCATGACGCTCACGGCCGCCAGACCTTGGCAGGGCCAGCCCGTCAGCGGATTGAGTATGTGGCAATAGCGCTGCCCATCGACCATCATGTAGCGCTCGTAATCGCCGCTGCTGGCAAGCGCGCCGGATTCGAGCGCAACGGAGGCGATCCTCGACTCAATTTCTCGCGGATGTCTGATGCCGATAGTCCACGGCGCCAGATTTGCGTGCGGGCCGATCGCAACAATGTCGCCGCCAAGCTCGACCAGGCCATGGCGTATTCCCAACGCGACGCAAACCGCTGCCGCTTGATCGGCGGCGTATTCTTTGCCGATCCCGCCGAAATCGATCTCCATCCCGGTGACCGGGAAGGTCAGCCGCGGCCGCTGCCATGACACTTTGGCAAGACCGATCCGCGGCAGCAGCTCGTGGATTGCGCTACGCTCAGGCAAGCGCCCGGACTTAAGATCCCAAATCCTGCGCAACAGGCCCGACGTAATGTCGAATAGGCCGTCGCTCCGTTGGTAGCAGGCAAAGGCGTAATCGAGCAGTTTCGCCGTTTCATCATCCACGTCGAGGCTGCCCGCGTTTTGGGCCACATTGTTGATCTCGGTGAGGACGCTGTCGCGGCGATAGCGCGAATAGCGCCGCTCAATTCGCGCGACTTCGTTCATTGCCAATTCAGCGATGGCTGCAACCTCGGTCGGATCGTCGCCGTAGAGATGAACCGCACAGGCGGATGCCATAGCCGAGAACGGAAAACTGAAAAGCTGAAG
>CAVVNY010000007.1:0-583939 GCA_963749625.1 uncultured Alphaproteobacteria bacterium
TGCAAGGAGCGAAGCGCAAGGTTTACTCGCCGCCTAGACGCTCCACGAGCCGCCTCCAGCACGGTCAACGGCCGTCGGCGGAGAAAGGATCCGCCCAGGCAAGGCAAGTCGGATTTCGCAAGTGTGGAATACGCTCAAAAACTGGGCGCGGCGGACCCGCTCGATGCGATTTAATCACACGGTCCCTTTTTTACTAGCGGGACGTTCATAGTCGCGTAACGCGGCGGCAATTTCGCGCTGACATTGCTAATGGCGTACGGCAGCGAACAGGCCAACACGTCTTCTGGCAAGCGGATATTCTTTTCGATCCCGTTGGATTGGCGCCGGCGCGGCGGCGGGATCAGCGCGTTACACCCCCATTTTAATAGTGCGCGCATTTCGCCGGGGTCCTAAGCCGATGCCGTACCCGAGCCGGTCTCGCGCGAGCGTCCGGGGTGGCCAGGGCGCATTTTTTCTAAAGGGCACCACCACTACACGGCGAAACGAATGCAGAATCATCTTTCAATAAATCTCGCCGCCGAAATGCTCGAAAGAACGAGGAGCACAATTAAGCGCGCACTACGTCACGTTCCGCCAGATTCTCATGAGCGAGGCCAGCCGAGACGGAAGTTGCCAAAGATCATCGAAGCGCTGGCATCAAGCGGCGTACCCATGGTCCAACCGCGCTATGCTGGGAATGGAGATTACCTTGCTGATCTCTGCGACGCAGCTTTTGCCGAATTTGATCGACGTTTCGACGAAAATGAAAGCCGCGCCTAGTCTGAAGGCGCGCCGCACGTTGGCAATTGCGCTCGCGCCATTCATTGCGGAAACGATCCGCCTAATGCGGCAGCGCGATATGGCGGACGGCCTGCATACAGATCACGTTGCTTTACGGGCTGACCGCATCTTCACGCTGTTGATGATCCGCTTTTGCGATCCGTGCAGGTGGTCGAAGGAGCAAGCTTGGGAGCACCTCGACGCGACCGGGGATGAGAATCTCCATGCCAGTTAAGGCCGAGAGAGCACATAACGCCTTGGCGGCGAAGGTCGCCGCGATGGACATTCTTGTGCAGACGCCCGCGCGCGACAACGAAGAGATGCGCGCGAAATTCGCACAGCTTGAGAAACGGCGTACACTGCCGCCAACGGAATGGATTGCGCTCAAGGCCGCTGATCGCGGCCCGTACACTTACGAATGTGTGCGCGCGTGGTGTGAAAACGGCCTGATTGAGGCCAAAAAAGAGCGCGGACGATGGTACGACAATACGGCCAGCTTGGGCGTGCATCTGGCGCGGCTTAAGGCGGCCTAAATCAGGCGTTCGTAAATTCGAATTAGTCGGCTATTTCTTCCCGTTTCGGCATAGTGTCGTTACAGTTCTGAATTTGGCCGCACTTCGTTCCAAAATTCGTCGAGGCGATTAAAGCCGTTGAATATTCAACATTTGGTTTCACGTTTTGTCTGGAACAAAGTAAGGCAGCCAAAAAAATTGGCGGACGCGAGTTCATTCTTCATCCAGCTTGTTAATTGAAGAAATTATAATCGATTGCCGTTCAGCTAAAGCATGTTGGAAGGATTTGAATATAAACTACACCTAGGCGGCGTGGAACTTGCGCCAGGGCGGTTGCTCACTTTGCCACCGCCATCAAAAATCAGCCGGGTTGGGAAGCGTTTTAACTGCCGACTCGAGGATGTGGAGAAATTGAAATGAGAGTGACGAAAGCTGTGACTGCAATTGTGCTGGCCGTTGGGATAGGCTTCCCTGCGTGGGGTGCGGATCATGCGACCAAGGACGAAGCCATCGCGATGGTGAACAAGGCTGTCGCCTTCTACAAAAAGGAGGGGGCGGAAAAAGCTTTTGCCGCGTTCGACAAGAAGCCGGGCGATTTTACCGACCGCGATTTGTATGTCCTCGTCTATAGCACGGCAGGCAAAGTGCTGGCGCACGGCTCCAACGTCAAACTTGTCGGCAGAGACTTGGCCGATGCTCAGGACGTGGACGGCAAGTATTATGTGAAAGAGCGCATGGAGCTTGCCGCAAAGCAGAAAACCTTCTGGCAGGATTACAAGTTTGTCGATCCGGTGACCAAGAAGATTGAGCCAAAACAGGCATATTGCGACGTTGAAGGCGACGCCATCATCTGCTCAGGCATCTACAAACAGTGACAAAGCAAAATTGGGCCACTTCCGTTCAGCAATCGCTTTGTGCTGACTTCGCAAATTATGGCTGGACCGAAACCGGTCCAGCCCAAGCACCGGTTCTATGTGGTTTGCTTTGAAATGTTGAGGGGCCTGCGTTGCCGAGTTCCGTTTTGTTCTTGGTGGTATTTAGTTAGGTTTGGTTAAATTCACGTTGTGTTCAAAATTAAACACTGGGTACCTTTTCTTGAGAAAATGACCGCTACCGCATTAGTCTGTTTTCAATTTGAGTTGATTTGCTGTTCCACCCAAATCGGCATTTGAAACGGTTATGCCATATCGGATCGCGGAACAGTTGCGACAATTGGCACTGAGATGCGCGCATCTCGCGAACAGTTGCAGCGACAGGAACGTCGCCAATGAACTTGAGGGAGTAAGTTCCGAGTTGGCCGAACAGGCACAAAAACTGGATGGCCTTTTCGATCTGATTGAAAAGGCATCATAAGTCGTCTCTATTGGTTGTTTCTTTTATTTTGAGCAAGCCTGCGGTGTCATCAATTGAAAGCCAACGGACATTCCGCGACCGCAATTAGCCGCCTTATGAAATTACTCGGAGTGCGATTCTGACCTATTTGGCCGTCCGGCATTTTGAGCGGGTTGAACTTCTAACTTCTGTTTTGAGGGGCGTCGCTTAAGAAGTTGTCGAATTTCCGCTGGCGTCTTACCGCGAACTTCGTAACCCCTTCGTTCTAGCTCAGCGAGTGCCGTGTTTTTCAATTCTGCTAGATTTTCTCGCAATTTGTTGCGGCGGACGATGCGATCTTCAGCCATAGCAAACCCATTGCCCAACTCGTGCTGTCTATCGGTCTCAAATGTCCGCCGTGTGCAATGTTCTAAATCAATTTATTCAAAATCAGCCTTCCATCTACTACAGTTCCAAAGTTCCAAATAGGGAAGGAATGTTGCTTGTTCTAAAACCTGACCGCGCAATACAGTTGCACTCGCGGGTAACGGGGGGAGGGCTATAACTTCAGTTGGGCGAGGTTCCCCCATGCGGATTCATCACATTGCTGCTGTCGCCGCAGTACTCGTTATTGGAATAATAGCGAAGCAGTTCTTGTTCCCCCCTAAGAAAGCGGAAGCGGACGTAATCCCGACCGTCAGTATGAACATCCTCCAAATGCATCGAGATATTAACATGCAAAATCTTCCTGAGCAGAAGATGCATGATATGACATTCGTATTCGACAGCGATTAATTAGAGCATCAAGCTCAAAAGGGTCTGGCCGCCTCAGGCAGCGGCCTTCTTCCATTTCAATTAAGCGCGCAGTGGCCTTTCGGCGTTCGATGGACGTTGTCAATCTGCCACCCAATTCCGAACGGGCATCTGTCTTTCGCTGCTTTTGCTTGTAACTAAATGCGGGCCTCTCCTTGGCGTGAGGGCTATTTTATTTTGGTGCCAAAGGTGTCCCCATGAACCCGTTCAAATCGGATCCCGAAGAAAAACTCGCGCGCGATCTCGATGCCGCGCGCGCCAGCCGCGACGGTCTCGTCAATCGTCTAAAAACCGCCGAGTTGGCAACCGCTGAACGGCGGACGGCGGCACAGCGGCTGGCGCGCGACGGTGCCGACGATACCACGCTCGATGCAGCCGAAGCCGAGCTTCGCCGCGCACAGGATCGTGTAACAACGCTAACCGCCGCGTTTGGCGAAACCGAGCAGCAGATAGCCTCCCTCGAACGCGCGCGTGACGATGCCGCCGACAAGAAACTTCTCGCCGAAACCGCCGCAACCATTCGCGCACTTGCCGACGAAATAGCGGAAGCCGCGTCAAAATTTGATTCTGGCGCGGCAACATTGGCTGACGCGTCCGGTCGCGCCGCCGCAATCATTCTCGATGCAAAGGGCCTTGAAGTCTTCACCGCCAATGTTCGCGCGGAAGTTCCTGCGGCGGTGAAAATGATCTCGCAAATACTTCGTGACCGCGCCGCCGCAACGCTCGCCGGGACGGCACCGGCTGCGCTGCCGCAGGCGGCAACCATGCTGGTGGATGGTGACCAGCACGATGATCCGGTCAAACACGCCGACATTGAGCGCGCCACCAGAAGCGCCACGATCCAGCTTGCAACGCGGTTGCTGGACTTGTCGCCTGTTTCTTACAATTCGGAAGCGCGGACGGTGGACGCCGTTCTTTCCTGCGGCTCGCCGGTTACGCGGTTTTATGGCACCGAAGTATTGAAAATATCGCGAGATGCCGTCGATCTTGGACGCGTGTTTGGAGCCGGAGTTCCCGTCCTAGATTCGCATCAGCAGGTCGGCCTCAACAATGCATTGGGCCGCGCAACAAATGCGTGGATCAGTGGCGGCATGCTGTTGGGCACGCTGATGTTCAACGACACGCCGGAGGGGTGCAAAGCCGAAGGCATGGTTTCGCGCAAGGAAGTGAATGGCATCTCCATCGGCTACCGGGTCACCGATTGGATCATTTCTGACAGCGACGGCCAGGTCATTGATCCCGCCATTGACCACATGCGTTGGGACGAAGACGGCCTGACCTTCACGGCCAGCAAATGGGAACTCTTAGAAATCAGCCTCTGCGCCGTGCCCGCCGACGCTGCCGCTGGCGTTCGGGCCTATCGTGATCGCGCATATCCCCCGCCGCCGAAATTTATTGCTGATGTGCGCGCCCGCATGGCGGCAAGGCAGCGCATGTATGATCGAGAGGAGGCCACGCGTGGGCGGGCCTCCTATCGCGCAATTAGCACCCGATACGCTGATTTCTGAAATGTGGTTCACGGTTGCCTAATGACCTATCTCCGAATGGGCACGTAGCCTCCGGAAAACTACGTAGTGAGATCATCGAGGTCGCATTATAGCACAATCGCCTTCGGTAAAGTTTAGCCAGCAATCGCGTTGAATTTTGAAACATTTGTTCCATTTGACCATTTGCAACGCGGGGCTAACCGATACTTAGGATTGTGTTTACGCAACAATCGTTCGGGCGTCATTTGGTACCAGGCGCAAACACTTATCGCTTAACAAAAATGGCGCGCTTTCAACAAGCGGTTTTAGGTGGATGTCAATTCGCGCCAAAAGATTGCGCTTTCGGCTTCTCGCCGCCATCGCTGCAGGTCTTCTCGGAGCTGCAGCACTCGCGATAGGCGTGACCATTTGGTGGCTCCGCTCGGACGAAATCAGAGATGCCACAAGAGATACCGCAATCCTCGCCACAGTACTTGCTGAGCAAACCAATCGCGCAATTCAATCGATTGATCTGGTCCAAGACGAAATTCGGGAACAATTAGACAATATCGGTGCGAGGACTCAAGATAACTTTGGTCATCTCAAACAGGATAAGAATACGTATCACTCGCTATTGGACCGCTTGTCGCGCTTGTCGCAAGCCGCGCTCATTGCGCTAATTGATAAGGATGGACGGGTCGTGGCAACCACCCAAAAGTGGCCAACACCGTCGATCGATGTTTCTGAGCGAGATTATTTCCAGTACTTCAAAACGATAGACGATAATCGCATCTACGTGGGCCGCCCCGTTCCTGATCGTACTACCGGGCTGCGTACAATCTTCTTCGCAAAACGCTTCAACGACTCAAATAACGCGCTTCTGGGCATTATTTTGGTTGGGGTCAAACTCAGCTACTTCCAAGACATTTACAATTCTATTAGTTCGTTACCCGATCAGACTTTCTTGCTTCTTCGCAACGATGGGACGTTGATTCTACGTTATCCTGATCCTAACGACCGTGGCGGCACAAAAATGCCGACTGAGTCACCTTGGTATCGAGTAGTATCACAGGGTGGCGGAACCTTCCGGTCACCGGGGTACTTTGATACTAAAGCGCGTTTGGTCGCGGTGCGCCCTCTATCGGATTATCCGCTTGTCATTGACGTTAGCATTTCGGAGGCTGCGGCACTGGCGGGATGGCGCGATCATGCAATAGCCATTGGAACTGGCGCATTCTTGGTGATCGTTTGCTCTGTATTTCTGCTTTTAGCACTGATCAAATATATTGGGCGATTCCTCGATGAGCGGGTGAAGGTCGATGCGGCATTAAGCTCTATGCTGCAAGGCCTTGTCATGTTTAATTCATCGGCCCGGCTTGTCGTTTGTAATAAACGCTATTTGGATATGTATGGCTTATCATCTGATGTCGTGAAGCCTGGATGCAGATTTGAAGAGATTCTAGCCTGCCGCATCAAAGGTCGCACCTTTTTTGCTGAAAACATTCCGGCTTTTACTAGCGATTTACGGACGAGACTCAACAGCGGAGCCATCGTAAGGAAATTCGTGAACTTGCCCGATGGTCGCATCATTTCTGTCGTCCATCATCCAACGATGGATGGTGGGTGGGTAACCACCCACGAAGATGTTACCGATATGAGACGCGCGGAAGCGCGAATTACATATCTTGCGCATCACGACATATTGACCGGATTGCTCAATCGCGAGCAATTTCAGGAACGGCTCGAACAATCGCTACTACGAGTTAGTCGTGGCGAGCAATTTGCGCTGCTTTACCTCGACCTCGACGACTTCAAGAGCGTCAACGATACGCTTGGGCATCTTGTCGGTGATGCATTGCTAAAGACTATAGCGGAGCGTCTGCAAAAATGCCTCCGGGATACAGATACCCTTGCTCGGTTAGGGGGCGATGAGTTCGCGCTTGTTCTGGATTGCATCGAGCACCCGTCTGCCGTGGCTTCCTTGGCGACCCGAATCCTAGAGGTAATAAAAGCGCCCTGCGAACTTGGTGGTCATGAGCTTGTCATGGGGGCCAGCATCGGAGTTGCGTTGGCTCCAAGCGACGGCATTGACGCGGCTCAACTATTGAAGAACGCTGACATGGCAATGTATCAAGCCAAAACGGATGGTCGAGGTATATTTCGTTTCTTTGAGTCGGAGATGGATGCGCGCGTGAAGGCTCGGAGCCTGCTGGAATTCGATTTGCGCCAAGGGATGATGTGCAATCAATTTGAACTTTATTATCAGCCTATAATCAATCTCCAGGACGATACGGTCGTCGCCTGTGAAGCGCTCCTACGCTGGCACCATCCGCAGCGCGGCATGATCTTGCCTGGCGAGTTTATCCCGGTTGCCGAAGATACAGGTCTTATCAATCAACTTGGCGAATGGGTACTGAAGACAGCTTGTGCCGACGCCAAGACATGGCCGGACAACATCAAAGTGTCAATTAATGTCTCGCCTGTTCAATTCAAAAGCCAGAGTCTGGTTTTAGCCGTCATAAGTGCGCTTGCTGACTCACGATTGCCAGCAAACAGGTTGGAACTGGAGCTTACCGAGACGGCTCTAATTCAAAATGAGGAGGCAACAATCTCCAAGCTATCTCAGCTACGAGAACTCGGCGTGCAGATTGCTTTGGATGATTTCGGTACAGGGTATTCGTCCCTAAGCTATCTACAACAAGTCCCGTTCGACATGGTCAAGATCGATCGGGCCTTCATCAAAAATATTCTAGGCGACGCGCATTCTTGCGCCATCGTGCAAGCGATCATTGCTGTTAGTAAAGTGCGCAACGTCATCACCATTGCAGAGGGCGTTGAAATGGAACAGCAAAAGGAGTTGCTTCGTGACCTTGGCTGCACGCAGATGCAGGGATTCCTGTTTAGCCGGGCCGTACCTGCGCAGCGATTATCGCAGTTTTTTCCAATTCGCTCACACGCGGCAAGCGCAGCGTAATTTTCCCCGTTCTTGATAGAAGCATTCCACCAGGCTTTGAAATCCGCCGTCGCCTGTTCGCGAGTCGTCACATAACCGCGATCATGCGGGTGCTGCGGCACGCGCCGCGATCGTCCAAAACCAGGGCGTGTCTCGGTTAGCAGCATGCGTCTACATGGCTGGCGAGCAACGGTTGGCCAATGTCCGCTTTACCCCCCGAAAGCCGACATGCACTTACGATTTGCAACGCGCTTTAAAATCCGCCATCGCCGCCACCCGCTGCGCTGCGTAGCTCGGATCATGCGGGTATTGCGGCACACGGGACGTTATCATCTATATCGAGTAGTTAATTTGACACAGATTGATGTGGGTCAATGCCCTCTGGCCGACCCAGGCAAATTAGTGGCTATGGCCCGGGTTCACTCATTGCCAGATAAATGGCTGCCGGTTTCAATTGCACCCTACGGCACAGACCTTGAATTATGCGTGATGGACTTTAGCGGAATCCACGCACTCGTGTTCCCGTGCCACAAGAGCGAAACTGGTTGGGTCGATGCTGCCACCAGAAAACGCATTGACATTGAGCCTACACATTGGCGCGTTTGGAACGAGAATCGATAATGAACGGCTTACGCTTCCTTTTCCTCATTCGCCGCGAGTACTTGCTTCGCCGCTTCCTCGGCAAGCAACCGGATTATCATCGCCCGCTTGGTAGGATCGGTCGTGGTTTCGAGCAATAATTTAAATCTATCGATATTTGCTTGAATGATTTTGCGCGTGGCAGATTCCCGAGTCGACATGACGATCCTGCGCATATCAAGCTCCCTCTCCGGCAGCCTGTGCTGACCGGCGTGACCGTTCTAGTGTTTGAGGCGGGAGTGCGCGTGCCACTCTAACGCGGTGGCCATCGTGTCTCTCAAGCGTTAGCGCCTATTGACGCAGCTAACGACAGAGGAAGACTAGCCCTAAACCGTGGTCGGGTCCATGACACTGAAATGTGTCTCCCCCGCCACCTTAAAAGGCCGCCACTGTGTGGCCACGGCTCGCCGCATAACAAACGGACGGGGACGTGCGAAGTCCGGTCTTACCCCAATAGCCGATAAATGCTGCGGTACCGCGATTGTCGGGTTTGTGCAAAAGGCGACATCGTCCATATTTGTTTTTTAAGTGGCCCAGCCCGTCATTTTGGCTTTTGCGGTCTACCCAGCAAATCCCGTACGACGCGGTCGCTGATCCACTGGGCATCTCTTTCGCCCGTCTGTACTATTTCCACGACTCTTTTGGCGACCAATTGCTTCATTTGTTCGGGCTTATCCGTCAGGTTGAGTTGCTCGCACGCGCGTTGGAAAGCCGCCACAATAATCTTTATTTCCTCCGGTCCAAAGTCGCTGTCTCCTAAAAGTCGATAGATCGGCACAAGTCGCTCCGAAATCTTGAGAAAGTGAATGTGACGCCGCCGTTACGCCGCCAGTTGCTTGCGAAGATGCACAGTCATGCGTCTGTTCGTTACATTCGAAATAGCGGATTTCTTCTTAAGTCTTGTCATCGCGCGGGATGCCGTTTCGATTGTAAGGCTGAGGTGATCCGCAATGTCCTGACGGGTCATAAGCAGCGCGATATCTTTGCGTCCGTTGCGCTGCTTCATTTCAAAAAGAAAATTGGCGACGCGTCCGTTTGCGGAGTTGCGTAGCAGCAGAATATGGTTTTGCGCGCGTCGCAACTCGGCATTCGTAATGGCCAGCATATGCTTCGGCAAGACCAAATCAGTTGCGGCGCCAGCGGTTAGCGATTTTGTGGGGATTACGAGTACCTTGCTGGGTACGATCGCTTTGGCGGAAACTAGATGTTTCTCGCGCAACTCAAGTCCGAAATAATCGCCCGGAAAATAGAAGGCAATGATCAGCCGCCGACCGCTGCCGCTATTCGCATAGGTGCAGATGCAGCCGGACTCGAGCTTGTAAATGGAACGGGCAGGCTGGCCTTTGCGAAAAACCTTTTCGTTGTGCGAGAAGAGTTTTTCAATTCCCATCCGGCCAACTTGATGTTGAAACAAAATCGACTGCCGACACCGCAGGTTGCCGCGCGCGCTTGCGGTCACGAAATTTGATTCGTTTGAGCATTGCGCTTGCTACGGTTGAAAGCTCCGCGGCGCGTCAGTACCGCGTTTTATTTCTTCAGCCACTTTTACCAAGAATTTCTCTAAGCGCGCGTTCCGTCGTCGGCGTGCTGCGCGCACTTCCTCAACGGCCTTCTCGTACGCTGTTGGACCGTTCTCGCGGGTCAGCTTTTCAGCCTCTTGCTTGACCGCTAACAGACGCATTGTGCCCCCTCCGCAGTACTGTGATACTACTCAACAAAAATCGCGCCGCAACGGGGCGAACCAACGTATTTGATGGCGCATAGACGCACGTCCACGTTACGCCACGAATTTCGTACTGCAATTGTCGGTTGTGGGTCAAAAGCGTTCAAACCGGCTGGTCCGCGCAATGTCCGCTTTACGCCCGAATGCCGACATGCGCCTACGCTTTCCACTGCACCTTGAAACCAGCCATCTCTGCCTCGCGCGTAGCCGCGTATCCGCGATCATCCGGCAACTCGGCATCACTTGGCGGTAGGCGAAAGCCAGCAAATCAAATCCATGACCGCCGTAGGGTCATTGTGATGGCCATCACAGCGCCGCTGTCCGCCGTAGTCTACCCATCAGGAACGGTGGTTTTGCTTCCCAAGCCGAAACACCGACTTCCCCGCCTGGCATCCCGCCACATCTGCCAGGCGGGGTTTTTATGACTGCCTCATCTGCGGCCAACAAACCCGCCGACGATGGTGCGCTCGTTCCAATTCGGCATGACGTCTGCGCCACTCTGGCCACAGAGTTGGCAGCGCATTCGCAGACCCAGTGAAGGCACGAATACATCGTCATCGCAGGCTTCGACGCTCACGACTGCTTCGTGACGGCAGGACACATTCAAGCAATGGATCAGCAGCGACCGCACGCCGTTTAGACGCATATTGCCCAGCGTCATCGGCCTGATCGGCGGTTGCATGGGACAAGACTATCACCAGCGCACCGGACATAAAGATTGGAAACTCGGCGGAACCCGTGGCGTGCTTAGGCCGCCAAACAGCGGGCCGGGGTTGTTGCGCCGCATCATTGCGGGACTCTTAAGCTCGCCGTCACGCGATTGACTCATTTTTGAGTGCTTATCGGTATTCAGATTGCCAAGTCGGAAATCTCAGAAAATTGGAATTGGGAGGGAACCACATGGACCCGACACAGCCCGTAAATTTCGATCTCGATACGGTCGCGCTCATGCGCGAGACGCTCGACGAGGCGTGGGCCCGGCTGCGCCCACAGGATCGGGCCGTAACACCTAAGTCGTCGCTCGCAGTGCGGATTCTCGAAACCGCAGCGCAGGGTGAGCGTAATCCGCAGCGCCTATTGGATGCCGCACTCAGTGAGGTTGCCGTCTGATCCGGCTAAATGCCCTTGGCATTTGGGTGCCAGCTTCCTTGCCTAGCCACGATTATGCATCGAAAGGGGGACGTTGGCCGTCTAGGCGCGCGACTTATTGTGCCAATGCTCAAGAACGAAGAGCCGGATCGCCGATGATAGATTGCCTGGGGGGCGAGCTTCATCGATACCGGCTACGAGGCTGCTCATCGTCACTTGAGATTCGTGCGCGATCTCTCGCAAATCAGTCCAAAATGCGTCCTCAAGGCTGACGCTCGTCTTATGGCCACCCATCACGATTGAGCGCTTTAAAATGGACGATTTGTTCCCGTTTAGGCCGTGCGGTTTTGGAGATTGCTCGGAGTTCGTATGGTGATGCATGGAATTGCTCCAAGCGTGCTACCGCCCCGAAGTTCACAGCGTGGATCACGTTACCTCTCAAATCAAGCGCTATCGCGAGGAGCGATCGACGCGGGCGACCTTGCGTGCGCTCTGCCAAATTTCGAGCGGCCTTTCGTCGGTAAGCTCTTTGGCTGCTTCGATAGCCGCGTCGTCGTCGGGTAAATGCATGATCCTTGGCGGCCCGAGAAGGTGGCCGTCTTTCTGGATCGGGTAAAAGCGATATTCGGCCATCGCCGCCCCCCCATTCTCGGCGCGTCCAGGCTCGATAAACTGTACGCCCTGTGTCACCGGCGCGCGCCAAATATCGCGCGCTGGGCACGCCGCAAAAAACGACCCGCAGTCACAAGCTGGGGTCGCGACAATCGGCAATTACGCGACGTGCAATCTCGCCTGAATCAGTCATGCCCTGTGACGCCAGGCTGATCACTTTCTTGGCCACGATCTCGACGAGCGGATCGTCCGGATTATCGAGGTTTAAGATCACTTGCACGCCATTGAAGTCGAGTATCATCACCTTGATTGTTTCAGGATCGAACGTCGCCCCAGGTATGTATTTGCGGATCGGCATGGAAGCCCCCCAAAGCCGCTGCCCCCCACACGATGATAGAGGGAACTCCGCGCGAGTTCCAATGGGGCGCGACCAATGGGCGGCATGGTGCCGGTGCGGTCGTCTTATCGGGTCGCGATCACCGCGAGGGCGCGGGCGCGTTTTCTTGTGGCGCATGGGCGGAATTTAAGGGCGAGGCGGTCGCGTGCGTCCATACGATGCGCCCGACCTGCGAGGGCAGCAGCCAGGTCGCGCGAGGCTGTTCTGCGCAGACCAGCTCCTTTGGGTATGGCTTACGGCGCGCCCGTTGGTCTAAGCGGTTGATGAAGAGACCGCTTTGCTACAGCGGCGATCCGGCGCAGGCGTAATCGTGCCGACACGCGGGTGCGCAGCAGTTCGCGCGGCATTTCGCTTTCAACCGGCTCGAATGTTCCACCCATCGGGTGCCGCGTTCCATTCGCTGGCAAGGCTGCGGCCCCACATGCGCGCGCCTGCTTGGCCCAGCGCTGCAGCAGCCAGCCGGATCGCGCCAAAATCTGCCGTCCCGCCTCGATCTGCTCCCATCCAGCGGCGATTTCTCGCCGACATTGCTCGATCGCCTGCCGCGCCAAAGGGCTGACAACATAGTGGGGTTGGCCCATCGCCCGACAACGCCGCAGTCCCGGCTGCGTTCCGCGTTTGGCGATTCTAGCCATGCGCGAAAGGAAGCTGCGGCTTATCGCTCTTGGAAGGGGCGGGATTTGCGATCTCGGAATTCGAAGCTTGCGCGCGCCCGATGGAGGCTGACCACGGCAATTTAAATCTCCCCCAAAAAATCAGACATTTCTGGCTTCACCGTCAAACTTTGCTTGACGAATACTTGTCACAGTCGTGAAGAATACAAGTTTCAACGATTTTAGTTATGTATTCATGTTACGATTGCGGCTTTTATGCTTGCAAAGCCATAGTCATTGTAATGATAATAACTCTGCATCGATGAAGAGAACCGTGCAAAAAATCGACATCGACGCAGCTCCGGTGAGCGTCGATGGGATCTTCATTCTGACACCTGCGCTGCTCCGGCGCGCGCGCATGGCCGTTGGGTGGCGCGTTAACGACTTGTCGGCAGCTTCTAAGGTTCCGGTGCCGACCATTTACGCCCACGAGAAACGGCGGCAATCCGGGAGGATGCACCGGCTGACGAATGCCGCGATCTATGAGGCGTTGCGCAAGGCTGGCGTGGCTTTTCAACGAAGGCGATGGGCCAAAGGAAAAAGTAATGGCCGCCAAACTGTTTCAGTTGCGTAACCGATCAGAGCTCCACTATGCGCGACGGACAAAACAGAAGGGAAAAGCTGCAAGATCAGTTCGGCTACCCGCCGCGCCTTATGTCGCTTGAACGCGCGGCAACCTATGTCGGCTTCGGATCAACCAAGTTTCGCGAGTTGATCGACTCTGGCAAGATGCCGCCAGCGATTGATGTTGAGGGCCGTCCCCGGTGGGATCGGGTTGAGTTGGATGCGGCGGTTGAAGATTTGAAGGACCGCCGTCGCGATCCGATCAAGCGCAGCCGCGACAAGCTGGAAGAACGGCTCAGCGAACAGGAAAAGCAACCTTGAAAATCAAACTCAAATATATCGATGAGCCGTCGCCGGGCTACTATCGTTTTCGGCGCGGCACGACGCAATTGATGTTGCCGGGCGTGCCGGGCACGCGCGAATTTCAAGATGCCTATGAGGACGCGGTGAGCCAGCACGCGCCCGAACTGCGCAAGCGGGTGAAGGGCAGGGGCGCGCTCAAGGGTACGCTCGATTGGGCGATCATCGAGTTCAAGAAAGGCGATCACTGGCTTAATGTTCTGTCCGACAGCACGCGCGCGGTTTATCAGCGTCGTTTCGATTGGCTGAGTTCGAACTACGGCGGCGAGTTGCTGGCGTCGTTTGACCGGCGCATCATCAAGCGCATCCGCAATCTGCCTGAGTTCAAGGACAAGACTTCGGTCGCCGACGCGATTGTGGACCGGCCCGGCGCGTTGTGGAACTACGCCGATAATCACCTCGATATCGATCTACCGGGCGTCAATCCGACGCTCGGCATTACCTCCCTGCATCAAGGCGGCGAGGCCGCGCCCGCCTGGACCCCCGACCTGTGCGCGGCGTTTGAGGCGCAAGGGCATCAGCGCATGGTCACCTTCTACATGCTCGCCCGCTATACCGGACAGCGGCGCGGCGATTGTTGCGCGATGAAATGGGCCGATTTCCACGAGGCGGGCAAACGCATCCGTGTGGTGCAGGAAAAGACCGGCACCAAGTTGTGGGTGCCGATGCACGAGCGGTTGCGCAACTACCTCGCGGGGCTGCCGCGCGAGAGCGATTTCATCCTGACCTCGCCCAAGGGCGGCTGTTACCGCAAGACGGCTGTGACCTCGATTGTGATCGAGATCACGGCGGCGCTGGGGTTCAAAGGCTTTTCGCCGCACGGCTTGCGGCACCTTGCTGGCGGCGCGCTAGCCGAGGCCGGATGCTCGGTGCCGCAGATCATGGCGACCCTTGGCCACCTGACGATGAAGCAGGCGATGCGCTATGTCGCAGGCCAATCGCACCAAGCTTGCCGATGATGGCATGGCGATGTTGGAGCGCGCCGACGCTATCGCCGACGCCGACAATGTAGTTGCGCTGCATGTTGCGGCTGCCCCGAAAAGCGAACGCGCGGCGAACAAAATTGCCAAAACCAACTGCCAAAAACGGGGTTAAGGCATTGAAAACGCACAAAACTGGCGGAAGGGGTGAGATTCGAACTCACGGTACCCTTGCGGGTACGCCGGTTTTCAAGACCGGTGCCTTAAACCACTCGGCCACCCTTCCAAGCCTGCGCAGCCTTCTAAATACACCGCGCGAATATTGCCACCGCTGCATTGCAAGCGGCGCGTTTGCCGCATCGCCGGCATATCCGAAAGCTTGCAGCGAATCCGGGACGATCTTACAGTTTCCGCGTCCCACCGCGATTCGAATGCGTTGCAGGCCGAACAGGCCATAGCTCCATTGGAACCTCGGCGCGGGCGATTTGTTGCTTCCAGCGTAGTAGGAGCGCCTCTAGCACTGGAGCACATCATGTGGCCTTGGTGGATCGACGTGTTGCTTATGCTTGCCGGCACCGTCGTGGTGGGCTTCGCCATTACCCGGGTGACCGTCCGGCATTTAACGCGCGGCTTGCGCGGCGACTGAAATTTACCCTCCCGGCCGGCGGCGGCGCCAAATCGGCAAGGCCCCAGTGCAATCCGGCCGGACGGCCGCTCCGCATATCGCGCGCATCTGTCGCAGTCCGCGCAGTAGCCCGCTACGCTCCCGCCAGGCACCTTGCCACCCTTCCGTAACAATCTTGCCATACTGTCCAAGTCCAATGGCCGCGAGCGCTTCGCCCTTGCTAGCGGGCGGGTGCCTGGGCTATTCCGTTTGTGCCGTGGGACCGGCAAATGTGGCAGTGGAACCAAGTATTTACCACCTCGCACGCCGGTAGTTCCAGAAACCGCCGGCAAGGGTTATTCTAAACGCTTCGCATCGGGGATTTGAGGCAGCATGGGCGGGTTCGGGGGCAAAGGCGGAGTTTGCCTGATCGCGCGCCTCGTTGCGCTGTCCGCCGGTTGCCTGGCGCTCGCCAATTGCTCGAGCGGTCTCAACAGCCGGGTTGATCCCAAGTACGGCGTTTCGTCGAGCTCCCGCGTGGTGGCGATGGGCGAGCCGGTGCCGAAAGGCGGCGGCAACTACCGGGTCGGCAAACCATACGTCGTGGGCGGGCGCGAATACGTCCCGCATGAAGACGTCAATTACACCGCCGTCGGTCTCGCCTCCTGGTACGGCGACGATTTCCATGGCCGCTACACCGCCAATGGCGAAATCTTCGACATGAATTCGATCTCGGCGGCGCATCCGACCATGCCGCTGCCGTCTTATGCGCGGGTCACCAATCTCGCCAACCATCGCTCCATCGTGGTGCGCGTCAACGACCGCGGCCCCTATGTCGGCAACCGCGTCATCGATGTCTCGGTAAAGACCGCCAAGCTGCTCGGCTTCTATGGCAACGGCGTCACCAAGGTGAAAGTCGACTATGTCGGCCGCGCGCCGCTGCAAGGCTCCGACGACCGCAAGCTGGTGGCGACGCTGCGCGAGGGCGTGCCGGCCCCCGGGGCGGCGGTGCTGGTGGCCTCCAACAAGCCTTACTCCCCGACCTATTTCGACAGCCGGCCGATGACCGAAGCCGCGGCCCGCGTGCCGGCCCCGGTCGACCGGCCTTACCGGCTGGGCGAAGGCGCCCGCGAGGTGCCGGCGGCGCGCCGGCAAACCGTCGAACTCGCCGCCGCAAGCCGCCCGCAGGCCGCGCCGGCCTTCGAGGAGGCGACGCCCGCCGAGGAGCCCGAAACCCAGGCTTCGCCGGTTTCGGCCTTTGCCCCTGTGGGCTATGATGGCCATGCGGGGTTGTTGAGCGGCCGCGGCCTTTACTGAGCCGCAAATTTCCGCCACATCGCCGCCATCCAAGCCGCAATGACGCGCCCCCGCGCGGGCGGCGAAAGAATAACGATGACGGCGTTTCGGACTAGCGCATTCGGACGGCTTTTGACGGCGGCGGTGTTGCTCCTGGCCTGCGGCGCGCTCGCCGTGGCGGCGCCGAAGGCCGAGCACAAGCCCGAACACAAGGTCGAGCATAAGCCGGCCGCGGCTTCGCCGAAAAAGGAACCGCCCAAGAAGGACGAAGCGGGCATCATCGCCCCGCACGCCATTTTGATCGACGCCGAAAACGGCGCCGAGCTATACGAGCGCGACCCCGACAAACTCATCTTCCCGGCCAGCCTCGCCAAGCTGATGACCGCCGAATACGTATTCCACGAATTGAAGGAAGGTCACATCAAGCTCACCGACGAATACACGGTGAGCGAGAATGCCTGGCGCAAGGGCGGCGCGCCGTCGCACGGCTCCACCATGTTTGCGGCAATCCACAGCAAGGTTCCGGTCGACGACCTGCTGCACGGCATGATCATCCAGTCCGCCAACGACGCCTGCATCGTGCTGGCCGAGGGCATCGCCGGCAACGAAGCCGATTTCGCCGCCAAGTTGACCCAGCGCGCGCGCGAGATCGGCCTTGCCAAATCGGTGTTCACCAATTCCAACGGACTGCCCGATCCGAATGAGCACGTCACCACGCGCGAACTCGCCATGCTCGCGCGCCACATCATTCTCAACTATCCGGAATTCTATAAGATCTTCGGCCAGCCCGATTTCACCTGGAACAAGATCCACCAGCCCAACCGCAACCCGCTGCTCGGCACCGTCAACGGTGCCGACGGCCTGAAGACCGGCTTCACCAAGGAGGCCGGCTACGGGCTGATCGGCTCGGCCGTGCAGGACGGCACCCGGTTGATCGTCGTCGTCAACGGCGAGAAGAGCGCCAAGGAGCGCGCCGACGAAGGCAAGAAACTGCTGGAATGGGGTTTCCGCACTTTCGAGCAGCGCAATCTGTTCGCCGAAGGCCAGATCATCGGTTCCGCCAAGGTCTATGGCGGCACCAGCGGCTCGGTGCCGTTACAGACGCCAAGCCTGGTCAGAATCATGGTGCCGAAAGCAGGCGGTGAAAGGCTGATCGCGCGCATCGCCTATCAGGGCCCGGTGCCGGCGCCGATCACGCAAGGCCAGCAAATCGGCCTGCTCAAGGTCTGGCGCGACGACAAATTGGTCCTGCAGGTGCCGCTCAAGGCCGCCGAGAGCGTCGGCCAGGGCAATATTTCCGGCCGCGCCTTCGATGCTGTGACTGAATTGGTGATCTCGCTGTTCCGCGCCGGGGCCGAGCGGTTATGATGACATTGTCGTTCCGGGCTTGCGCGCTGCGCGCCGGGCTGACCGGAGAATAGATGCGCGGACGTTTCATTACCTTTGAAGGCGGCGAGGGCAGCGGTAAATCCACCCATGCGCGGCTTCTGGCCGACCGGCTCAATTCGCACGGCATCGAGGTCGTGCTGACGCGTGAGCCGGGCGGCTCGCCCGGCGCCGAGATCATCCGACATATTCTGCTTTCCGGCATCGCCAAACCGCTCGGCGCCGAGACCGAGGCGATTCTGTTCGCCGCCGCGCGCGACGATCACGTCCGCGCAACCATCCAGCCGGCGCTCGATGCCGGCAAGTGGGTGATCTGCGACCGCTTCATCAATTCGACCCGCGTCTATCAGGGCGCGCTCGGCAAGGTCGACGCCAAGCTGATCCGCAGCCTCGAACGCGTCACCGTCGGCTCGGCAAGGCCCAATCTCACTTTCATTCTCGACGTTCCGGCGACGGTTGGCCTGGCGCGCGCCAAGCACCGGCGCGGCACGGGCACGACCGACCGTTTCGAGGCGGAGTCGGTCGAGTTTCACGAGGAACTGCGCCGGGCCTATATCGCGCTCGCCGACAAGGAGCCCAAGCGCTGCGTTCTGGTCGACGGCCGCGCGCCGCGCGAGGTGGTGTCGGAGCGCATCTGGACGGCGGTCGAGCAGCGCCTGCATCCGGGGCTGGAACAGCTCGCGGCGACGGCGGCGCCGTGAGCGACGACGCGGCCGACAGCGAGGTCCTGCGTCCGCGCGAAACCGGCGTGCTGTTCGGACATGGCGAGGCCGAGCGCACCTTGCTCGAGGCTTATAAAGGCGGCCGCATTCCGCATGCCTGGTTGATCGGTGGACCTCCCGGAATAGGAAAGGCGACGCTGGCCTACCGGCTGGCGCGCTTCGTGCTCGCGCATCCCGATCCGCAGGCGCCGGCCGTGCAAAATGCGGCCTCGCTCGCGGTCGAAGCGGACAATCCGGTTGCCCGCCGCATCGCCGCGCAAGCGCAGGGCGATCTCCTGGTGCTCGAGCGCGTGATCAACGAACAAACCGGCAAGCTCTACACCGTGATCCGCGTCGACGACGTGCGGCGCGCGGTGCCGTTTTTCGGCTCGACCGCCGGCGAGGGCGGCTGGCGCGTCGCCATTGTCGACGCAGTCGACAACCTTCAGCGCGAAGGCGCCAATGCGCTGTTGAAGGTGCTCGAGGAGCCGCCGCCGCGCACTTTGCTGCTGCTGGTGAGCCACGCGCCGGGGCGCGAATTGCCGACCATCCGCTCGCGCTGCCGCCGCCTTCTGCTGCGCCCGCTCGACGGCCGCCGACGTGGCGCGCGCCGCTGCGGACGGCGCTCGGCCGCGATGCCGACGATGCGGAGCTTGCGGATGCTGCGGCCGCCGCCGAAGGCAGTGTCGCGCGCGCCATCGGCCTGCTCGACGGACCGGCGCTGGCCTTGCGCCAGCGCGTGCTCGAGCTGTTCGCGCAATTGCCCGATCCCGATCCGCGCGCGCTGCATGCGCTTGGCGACGCGCTCGGCGGCAGCGAGCCGGCGACGCTTTCCGCCTTCATGGACATGGTCAATGGCTGGCTGTCGGCGCGGCTCGGTGGCACGCGGCCGGCGCGGCAAATGGCGCGCACTGCCGAGGTCTGGGAGAAGGTCAACCGCGCCGCGCGCGACGTCGAGACCTATAATCTCGAACGCAAGCCGCTGGTGTTCGCGGTGTTCGGCCTGCTGGCGGAAGCGGCGCGGGCGTAACGCCGGCGCAATTATCCGGCCGGATCCGCCGCCTTGCCGAATGTGCGTGCGAACTTCTGTCCAAGCTTGTGTGGCAGCGCGCGGAAACGGTTCAACGCCGCCACCGGCAGTTCGACCAAGGCCGGCACCGGATCGTCGGACGCGAAGTTCGCGAAAGCCAGCGGCACTCGGAAATTCGCCAGATACTCGCGCAGGCTCAGCGTGCCGTTCGATATTTCCTCGAAGGCCGCGATGACGTCGCGGGTGCTGTGCATCCACGCCACGCCGGCCCGCCCGCGCGCCGGCGCCACGGTTTCGCCGAGCGCCTGGCGCCAGGCGAGATAGGGAAAGTCGACGCCCGCCAGCGCGCCCGAGGCCGTTCCAGGTCCAGAACCGGCCGTTGACGTCGAGCAGCTTGTAATGGCCGTCGCGCTTGTCGTGCTTGAATTCGACCTCGACGACGCCGGTGTAGTTGATCGACTTCAGGAAACGGCCGGCCAGTTCCTCGACTTCGCTTTGCTCGATGGTCTCGACGTACGTGCTCGAGCGGCCGAAATCGATCGGGTGTTGCCGTCGGCGCCGGGCCACCAGCGAGACTAAGGGTTGGCCGCGCTCCCACAGGCCGGCGTAGGAATATTGCTGTTCACCGCTGCCGGGGATCCATTCCTGCACGATGACGGCATCGTTGCCGACCAGCGCCGCGGCGCGCCGGTAAAGCGCGAGCAACTGCGCGCGGTCGTCCGCCCGCCAGGCTTTGGCTTGCGTGAAGGCGTCCATGCTTTTGCGGAAGGCGGGCTTGAGAATGACCGGAAAGCGGCAATCGAGGCGCTCGATTTCCGCCGCGCTGTGCGGATGAAAGCTCGCCGGGAAATCCATGCCGAGTTCGGCGGCGCGGCGGTAGGTGAGGCGCTTGTCATAGGCCCACTGGATGGTGTCCCAGTCCGGCGTCGCCACGCAGAAATGCTGCGCCAGCAGCGCGCGGTTTTGCGCGATCATGCGCATGTCCTGATCGCCGGTCGCGATCAGCACCCAGCCCTGCAGGTTGTGCTTGATGGCGAGGTCGACGATCGACGACACGCCCTCGGCATGGTCGGCGCCGGGCCAAGCGAAGCTGCGTTGCACGTAGCGCGAATAAGTCGGGATCGGATGATTGGCCATAAGCCAGACCGGAATACCGTGCCGGCCAAGACTGCGCGCGATACCGATGCTGACATGGGCGCCGCCGACGATCAGCGCGCCGGGCGCCGAGCGCGGGTCAAGCCGCCTGAGCGCCGGGCTCGCCGGCGCTCGCGTTGGCATGAAGTTCATGAATGTTCACGCTCGCCTGCAAACGATCTCGCTGCGGTTTCGGCAAAGGCCATGTTACGCGCTATTATTGGCGCGCCCAAGGCCGCGCCGCGCTGCGCGGGTGACGCGCCGCGCCGCAAATCCCGAGCCGGCGATAAAGCGCAGCAGCGGCCCGAAACTGGCAACCGACGCGGCGCCGACGAAATGCAAGCCGGGCACGCTCGATTCAAACCCGCTATTGAGCACCGGCAAGCCGCCGTGGCGCACGATCTTCTCGCGCAGCTTCGGCGCCAGCAGGCCCATCTTGTCGACGTCGATCCGGTAGCCGGTCGCCAGCAGCACGTGATCGAAGCGCTTGGTGGCGTTGTCGAGCGTCAACGCAATGCCGTCGCCGTCCTTTTTCGCGGCCAAAATGGTGCGGCCCTGGTCGATCGGGACGTCCTTCAGGCGCGGGCGCAGCCACAGGATCGCGGTCGCGCGCAGGTTCAATTCGTTCCAGCGGTCGCGCATGTCTTGCGGAAAATGCTGGATGATGCCCGGCGCCTCGTTCACCCAGTTATGCGGGAAGGGGCCGACCTGCGACGGCGGGATTAGTATGTTGCCGAGCATCGTACGGACGACCTTGCGCAGCAGGCTGCGCTGCACCGGGTCCGCGTTCCAGACCAGGTTGCCGCGGCAGATGAGTTCGACGTCGGCGCCCGCTTCGTGCAGCAAGGCTGCCGACTCGCAGGCGCTCTGGCCGCGGCCGATCACCGCCACGCGTTTGCCGCGATAGCGTTCTGAATCGGTGTGCTCGCAGGAATGACTGACCAGCGCGCGCGGTAGCCCATCGAATTGCGCCGGCCGGTGTTCGTGGCCGAGCAGGCCGGTGGCCATCACCACGCGTTGCGCGAAGAACGTGTCGCCGTCTTCCAGCACCAGGCGGAAGCCGCCGTCGAGCGGCTCGACGCGAATGACCGCGCGGGTGTCGAGGTCGGGCGCGACCTGTTGCTGGACCCACAACCCGTAGCCGATGAAATTTTCGACCGGCAGCAGCTTCGGCACGTCCATGCCGGCCTGCCGGTAATAGTCGTCGAGCGTCAGGCGGTGCGCCGGATCGGCGATGTGGGTTCCGGTCCAAGGCGAGCGCAGCTTCATGCCGGTCGGCATGTTCTGCCGCCAGAACGACAGCGCGTCGCCGAAGATGCGGATCGGGACATTGGCCGCGCGCAGATGCGCGGCGGCGGCGAGACCATAGGGGCCGGCGCCGATGATCGCGACGGCGGAATTATCTCTGGCTTGGATGGGATTGACCGCAATATTCATGGGCACTTTCTCTGCGTCGCGACCCCGTACGAGTTGGCGCAAATTAGCCGGGCATTCTTAGCAGTTTGACAACCGCATCGAATAAACGTTGCTAATTAAGACTAATTCGCAAGGCGCAAGGCTGCTTTGGCGCGCCGCTTGCGCCTTATCGTAACCCGCGCGTTAACCGCGACCGATAAACTCAGCGGCATGTGCCTCGATCAAGCGGCGGCGACCGCAGGACCGGGCCTTGTCGCCCGCAAATGCGCGAGCGCCGTAAATAACAGAAGCACCGTGGTGATCGCGGAGACGAGACAATAAATGCAGAAGGCGTGGATGAAGGCGACTTGTAGGATCATGAAGTAGATCGAGAAGCCGACACCCAATGCGGCGTAGCCGAGCGCGGCAAAGCGCAACGCGCGCGACATTGGCTCGAAGGCGAGCAGCGCCGCCAGCCCGGCCATGTACAAATAGTAGACGACGCCGAAATATCCCACCGGCAGATGATAGATGCGGGCATAGGGGCTGCCGGCGACTTCGTTGCAACCGTCGATCGGCGGCGGACACCACAGCGCCTGGCCGTTATAGATCGCGTAGGCGTCATAGAACGCGACGCTTGTTCCGAGCAGCGCCAGCCCGAATAGGATGCAGGGCGCACAAAATCGTTTTCTCATGATGCAAACTCCCGTCGGCGCGGCCTTGTCCAGCCGCCCTGCCTGCTTAGACGGGGCGCACGCGAAAAAGGTTACACGCGCAATTTGGGAAATTGCCTGGCCCTCACAGCGGCCAGATCGGATCACTTGATTATGTTGGTCGTCACTTGGTTACGTCACTTGGCGCTCGAAAAATAGGTCGGCCACCGCCATAGCCGCGCGGTAATCGTCTTTTGCCGGGATTTGTTGCGCTCCTTGGCCATGGCCAGAAAAAGGAACGCGACCGCGATTGTAAACAGCAACGTCGAGAAGCTGATCGTCGTCAGCCACGCACTGGCAAAAAACTGAGTGTCCGTGTCCCAGGGCAATACTGCGCTGAGCGGGGTGTGCAGCAAAACTTGTGCGCCGTAGGCAGCCAAAACGAGGATCGTGGGCCAGCGCGATAGCAACGCATCGCTGCGGCCACGCCAGAACTCGTAGGCGGCAAGCCAGGTATAGGCCGCGATGATGCCGGAGCCGAGCAGGACGCGGACATTCTGGGAGTTGATCAGGAACGGCGTCCGGCTGGCGAGTAGCCAAACGACCGCGCCAGCGGCAATTCCAAGCGGCTGCACAGAGCGGCCGCCAAACACCCGCGCTCCCGTCCAAGGCAAGGCAAACGAAATAAACAATATCGCATTGGCAAGATCGATGGTGATCAGATCGGACATCGCCCCATACCTGCCGAACAGGAGGATGGAGAGCGCCCGCAGCAAATACGCAAATCCCCACCAGGCGACCGCGTGAATGCTTGTGTTCTGCACCCAGGCAAAAAGCAAAAGCAGACCGAGCATCGCTTCGATATCGACGGTCATCGTCAAAAGCGTGTCTAAGCCGACTTGCATTGGCTGCTGTCCATAGAACGTAATGGTGCCGACGCTGACGGTTGAATTTTGCAGCCTAACAAGTCTGGAATGAACAATCGGATAATACGGCAAAATCACGCGGGAACGATTGCCACAACCCTTCCGCCATCCCTTGCATTCGATGAAAATGGGAAGCCGCTAGTGCGATAGTACCTTTTGCCGCTGCGGCATGCGTTGCCGCGCGGAACGAAAGTTCCAGCCGGCGCCCATCGTATTACCTTTTGGCGGCGACAACTTCCGGCCCCGCGGCGGGCGGACAGCAGTTCGGCGTTGCCGGCGCGCAGGATAATTCGACGCGATAGAATTCGCAGCGCGCCGCGATGGCGGTCTTGAGCTGCCCGCGCGCGCGATGCAGGCGCACTTTGGCGTTGGTGCGGGTGATGCCGAGCGTTTGTGCGACTTCCTCGTCGCTGAGGCCGGCGAGTTCGCCGAGCAGCAGCACGTCCCGGCTGCCCGCCGGAAGTTTTCCAATTTCGCCGCGGATGCAGTCCTGCATGTCTTTGCGGGCAAGCCGCTGCTCGGGCGAGGGGCGTGGGTCCGCAAGGACAGCCGTGGCTCCAGCCGGCGCATGAAGCGCCAGCTTGGCCTCGCGCGCCGCACGGCTGCGCAGCCAGTCGGAAGCGACATTGGCCGCGATGCGGTAAAGCCAGGTCGAAGCCTGCGCTTCGCCGCGGAATTGCGGCAGGGCGGCCGCCGCCTTGGCGAAAACGATCTGGGTCAAATCCTCGGCGTCTTGCGGGCCGGCCATGCGGACCAATAGCCCGTGCACGCGATCGCAGTTCGCCGCGTAAAGCGTCCGAAACAGGGCGGCTTCGCCTGTCGCTTCGGGTTCCATAGGCCATGCTGACAACAACCCCGGCGCGCAGCTTTGCGCTGCATCAAATCGAGCGCCGCCTCCGGCCGATTCGCGGCTTTGACCCGTTCCGGCGGGGGCCTGCGCCCCGCGCATGGCGCCTCCGTAGTTTCCCTTGATTTTGATCGAGATCAGTAACGGGGGCCGAAAATCGATTTAGCAAGCAACAAGTTCTCGATCCGTCGGGCCTTTTCTGGCGGTAGCCGGCCAGGCGCTGCTTTGCCGGGGGAGGCCACGTGTTTGTGTGTTGGGCGGGTTTTGCGCCTAAGGTATGGTATCGACTGACAACTTGTGGGGCAGCCGGATGAGCATCTCAGAAGATTTCTTGAAACGGGAAGATCTTCGTTCACAGCTTTTTGGCGAGACTTGGCGGACCTTGATCCCGGAAGTCTTCCGGGACGTCCCGACCTATTACGATAAAGGCAACGCCGTCGCCTCGCTCGGCACTTGCGCATGCTGGAGCGGCATCTTCGCAAAGGCGATCCATAACCATCTGCCGCCGGGTTCCAAGGTGCTCGACGTTTGCTCGGGCATCCACGAAGTCCCGCTCAAGCTGTTGGCGCTCGACCCGACGCTCGAGATCCACGCCGTGGACGGCAGTCCGCACATGACGGCCGAAGGCCAGCGCCGCGCGCGCGAGCGCCATCTGACGATCCATGCCCAGATCTGCGACGCCCATGTGCTGCCGTTCCCGGATAATTCGTTCGACGCGGTGACGCTGCAATTCGCCTCGCGCCATCTCGAGATCATCCGCGCCTTCAAGGAAATCCACCGCGTGCTCAAGCCGGGCGGCATCTTCTGCCATGACGACATGCTGCGCCCGGCCTCGCGTATCGTCGAGATTCCGTATCTCGCATACTTGCGCTTCTCGGTCTGGTTTACCGCCAAGCTGTTCGGCAGTTCCGCCGAGAGCATGAAGTGCGTCCGCTATTTCGCCGACGCCATTCACCACTTCTACAAGCCGCGCGAGTTGGACGATCTGCTCAAAGGCGTCGGCTTCGTCGACATCGAAAGCCGCAGCTTCCTCACGGGCGTGATGTCCTATCACATCTCGCACAAGCCGGCGGCGTAGAGCGGAAATCGCATGGCCGCCGCCGATGCTGTGAAAAATCCGGTGGATGGCCCGCAGTGCTGGTCGTGCCAGACTGAAATTGCCGCAGCCGACCGCTTTTGCCGGGCCTGCGGCACGACCGTGATGGCGGCGGCAAAGTTGCCGCGCGACGTATTGCGAAAAAGGGGCCGGCGCCATGCCGCCGTCATGCTGGCGGCGGGTGCGGCGATCTTCCTGTTCGCGGTGATTCATCGCAATCCGGCGGATGTCATCTTGGTCGCCGCTTTCGGACTGCCGCTGTGCGGCGCCGGCGCCGTGACCTGGAAGATGGCGTAGTTCCAGCGGCCGCGGCCGCGCGGCAGCCCTATTGCGCGGCAGCATTTGCAGCCTATCATCCGCACCCGCAGCGGACCTTGTCGTTCCGCCGGGTATGTTCACAGGGGGCCTTCCATGAAACTGAAACTCATCGTTGCCGCGATGGCAATCGCCGCGGTGCCGTTTTGCGCGCAGGCGCAAACGCCTGCCGGCAAAAAAGTGACCAAGGCGGACGCGCAAAAGGTCGTCGCCATCATCAGCGCCGACAAGGCGAAAACGAAGACCTATTGCGACATGTCCAAGATCGGCGACCAGATCGAGCAGGCCGACCAGAAGAAGGACACCAAGAAGGTCGACGAACTGTCCAAGCAGATGGACGCGATGAGCCAGAAGCTCGGCCCCGAATATATCGCGCTGACCGACGGCCTGCAGGGCATGGACGCCAATTCGAAGGAAGGCAAAGACATCGGCGCCGCGCTCGACGCGCTCGACAAGCTGTGCGGCAAATAGCGGCGGACGGCGGCGGTCTATGCTGAGGGCGGGCGCAGGCGCGCCTGCCACAGCGCGGCCGTCATCCAGCCGGCCGAGGTGCCGACGAAGCCGCCGGCGATCACATCACTGAGGAAGTGATAATTGGCGCCGATCAGCCCGACGGCGACCGCCAGTACGACCAGCGCGTAGAGCGGGCGCAGCCTGGGAAATAGGATCCACAGCACCGAGACCACGGCGCAGGTCGCCGCGGTATGGCCGGAGGGAAACGAGGCGTAGCCGGCGCCGCCGTGGAAAAAGTTGAAGCCGTAGGCGCCGTCGTGGATGAACGACGGATTGTTCTGCACCCAGGTATCCGGCCAATACCGTCCGAACACGAATTTGAGCTGGCCCTTGATGGTTTCGCCGACGATCAGGCTGATGCTGCACAGCACGCCGGCCGTAAACACTTTCGACAGCGAGCGCCCGGCGAACACCCAAAGCCCGAACGCCACGAAGGCGATCGCCGCGGCCGGATTGAGCACATCGGGAATGTGGGTGAGGCGGGCGAAGGTTTCGCGCTGGCCGCTATGGGCATGCGCGAGCAAAGCAAGCGGGCGGTCGAGCCACAGATAACAGACCGCCACCACCAGGGTGGTGAGCATCAAGGCGAGCAGCCAGCGTTGCAACGCGTTCATGGGTGCGGACTCATTCGGCGCGTCTGTGTGAGACAGAACCGCGATGGCCGCAAGACGAAAATTCTCAAAGCCCAATCCGCCAGCGGGCGCCCGGCCGCCCGGCTTGCAGGATGTGCTCGGCGCGGCGGCTAGATCTGCGCCTCCTCGAAGGCGTTCACCCACATGGCACAGATGCCGGAACGCACGATGTCGGCGCGGGTAAACTCGATGACCGGCACCGGCAGGCTCTGCGCCTCGACCATGGCGATGATGGTGCGCAAGCCGCTGTCCTTGTCGAGATCGCACTGGCTGACGTCGCCGTTGATCACCACCGTGCAGTCCTCGCCAATGCGGGTGAGGAAGGTCTTGATCTCGGCCGGCGTTGCGTTCTGCGCCTCGTCGAGCAGCACGAAGGCGTTCTTCCACGAGCGGCCGCGCATCACCTCGAACGGCACCAGCTCGATGGCGCCGTGCTTGAGCGCGAGCGAGAAGGCGGCCTTGCCGATGCGTTCCTTGATGGCTTCGGTAACCGGCGCGGCCCACGGCGCGAACTTGTCTTCCAGCGTACCGGGGAAATAGCCGAGCGAGCGCCCGCACGGCACATTGGGGCGGGTGAGGATGATCTTTTCGATGCGGCGGTTGCGGTAGAGGTCGGCGGCGTGGGTGGCCGCGATCCAGGTTTTGCCGGTGCCCGCGGGCCCGAGAACGATCACCTGGGGAACTTTGCGGAGGGCGTCAAGATAGTCGGCTTGGGTCGGGTTGAGCGCCTTGATCGGGGGCAGCGCGCGTTCGATTTCGAATTTCGGATCGAGGAAATTTATGATCTCGGCGGTTCCGAGCTGGCGTTCGTGGCGGCGTTTTTTCCGATTGAGATTCTTACCCAAGGCCGACTCCTTCTGGTGGACTGGAGGATGAACGCGCACGCCAACGGTCCGCGCGCGGGCGCGGCGCTGTCGGCAACCGATGTGGAGGGATGTGTGCGCAACGTGGCGGGGAAACCGGCGTCGGGGAACGTTGGAGCCCCGAAGACCCTGTTTGCCGATCGATCCGTAACTGACGAACCGCCATAAGCAGAGGGTAAGCGATTCGTGTGACGGATTTCTAAATTTTATTGCAGCGCACCCTTAAACCGCCCGGCTGATGTATAACGCCGGGCGAATACATAGATACAAAGCCGACAGGCGTGCGGGCCTTTGCCCGCGCCAATCAGGAGTTTGGACGTATGGCCGGAAAAATCACGGTGAAGAAGGCTGCCGCGGAAGAAACGGTCTTGAAGGTCGACCAGAAGCGCCCGTCGCAGGGGCGGTTCCGTCTGCAGGTCGACCGGCAGACCAAGTCGACTTTCGAGACCTTCGATGACGCCGAGAAGGCCGGCAAGGCCATCAAGACGGCCTATCCGGTGGTGCAGGTATGCGTCTATGACGCGCAGGATAGCGTGCAGACAAATCTGGAATAGACCGGCTGCGCGCTCCCTCTCTCCGTGAGAGAGGGAGGCCGTAACGGCAGGGCGTGCAGGTCAGTAGCCGCGCCGGCGCATCTTCTTCGCCGCCTTGCGGGCGGCGTAGCGGGCATCACGGGCGGCTTTTTGCTCGGCGGCGAGCCGCAAGGCCTCTTCCGCCTCTTGGGCCGCCAGCAGCGCTGCGGCAGCCTCACGCTCACGCTGCGCCTGCGCCTCGATTTCGGCTTGCCGGGCGGCTTCGGCGGCGAGTTCGGCTTCACGGACTTTGCGGGCGGCTTCGCGTTCGGCGGCGCGGGCCTCGCGCGCCTCGGCAATGGCCTGGCGCTGCGCGCGTACCTGCTCGGCACGGGCGGTGTCCTGCGTTACCGCGCGAAATTTCTCCAGCATCGCCTTTTTGACGGCGTCGGCGTTATTGCGACGTTCCAAAACGTCGGGTGTTCGAAAACCGCTCATTCCTGCTCCTGATGGGGGGTGCTTTGGTCCGCCGCGTATATGGCGCACCGCGGCGATTTGTTCAACGGCGTGGGCGCCGGATTCACGGTATTTGGTGAGGGTACGATTATCCATAACCCGTGCCGGGGAGGGTGGCGCGCCTCGCGCTACCGGGGGACGGTGACTTTGGGGTAGTATTCGACGGCCATGGCGACGCCGCCTGACCTCAGCGATTTCCCGGACGCCGGCATCGTCTGGCTGAAGTGGAATGCGGCGACCGAAGCTGCGCTGGCGCAACGCGAACGGCCCATTCTGCTGTTCGTCGCCGATCCCGACCCGATGGTATTCCCGTTCCTGCGCGCGGTCTTCCTGGCGCTGCCGAAGAACACGCGGCTGCGCGACCTCTTGCACGACGAATTCCCCGCGCTTTACGTCGAGGCCGCCACGATCCCCGAGGCGTTGTCGGCCTACGGCGCCGGCCGCCAGTATCACATTGCCGTGCTGTCGCCCTACGGACTGAACCCGCTGGTGGTGTTCGATCCGGTGCGCGGCGACGCCGCTGCGCTGGTTGCGGAAATCGCCGGCGTGCTCGAGCGCCTGCTGCCGGCGTGGCGTTGAGGCGCGCGGCGAGGGGCGGGCCACCCGGGGAACGCTATATCTGCGCGGTCACCGGCTTTAACGGCGTATGCCGGATTTCGCGCATATCGCCATGGTGCACTCTGGCCACCTTGCCATTGTCCCAAGCGATGGTGACGGCATCCCAGCTCGTTTCGGTGATGCAGCCGCGGTCGGCGGCATCGCCTTGCCAATAGACCCGGTTGCCCTTCTTGAGGGCCTTGGATTCGGCGTTGGTCATCGATCGTTCCTTATTCTGCCTTCGCATCGTCGGCCGGGCTCTTCGTCTCACCCAAGCGCGCGGCTTTGCGCTGCGCGGATTTTTCTTCCCGCTTGCGCAGTTTTTCCTCCGCGCGGGCCTGCGCCGCGCGGTTGCGGTCATTGCGCTGCATCCCGTAATTCGGCTTGAAAGCCATGGGGTTTCCCTTCGGAATTGACTGGTTTGCCAATGAGCGAGTGGCCGGGCGGGCGCTTTCGGCGCGAACGGCTCAGGGGACTATACGCGCTAATTGGGGCTAGGGGTTTTCTTATCCCGCCCCCGACGCGGGAGAGTGGCGCCATCGCGCGCCGGGTGGGGCGCTTTCGCGCTCTGCACAAGACCCTCATCCTGAGGAGCCCGCCGAAGCTTCGGCGAAGGCGGGCGCCTCGAAGGATGAGGCCCGGATGTTCTCCGCCGTCATTGCCGGGCTTGACCCGGCAATCCCTTTGAATTCACTTTCAGCACGAAAGGGGTCGGGAGATGCCAGAGGGCGAACCCGCAAGGGAATGAATAGTCAGCAAGCTGATGCTGAGAAATCGGACATGATTTTCGAATTGTGGAACCGCTGCAAGGCGAAAGGCTGGGGCTACTGGATTAGCGCTGCTATCATCCTCATCGTAGCAACGACGGGCTCGCATTTCGTTTACGAGGAGCTTCGGCTCGAAGGCTTGCGCGGGTCTTTCTTCCAGAAGTTGGCCGAGCTAGCGCCGCGGCCAACGGAGCCGCGCTACACGCGGCTGGTGTTGATCGAAGACGACGAATATTGGAAAGGCGAGCTTGCCGGCCGCAGGCCCATCAAGCGCCGCTACCTCGCCAAGCTGGTCACCGAGCTTGCGCAGGCGAAAGCGCATGTCATCGCGCTCGACTTCGACGTGCGGTTGCCCGATCCGTCGTCCCTGGCGATCCCGCCCGAATACGTCGAAGAGACTAAAGTGCTCATCGATGCGATCAAGAATGCCGCGGCGAGCGGCGTAAAGATTGAGTTGACGACGCCGATTTCTCGCAGGACGCGCGAAAGTTCCGAGTACCGGCGCGAAAGCGATATCTATAAGGCGAACGGTTTGTGCGTTCACGACCGGCCGAACGCTGCGCGGGCCGGCGTGGAGCGAAGCGGCGGCGCCGACGAAACCGGAAAAAACATCAGCTGTGCCTATATCGCCTTGCCGTACGACCCGCTCGCCATTCCCGGCCCATTGCCGGTGGTCGGCGGGGGCAATCTAAATTCCTTCGCGCTGGCCATTGCGCGCGCGGTCGATGGCGAACTGGTGAAGCGGATCGAGGAGGCGGGCCGCATCGGCCACACAAACCGCTATGGCAGTTTTATTTCCGACACGAGGCTGCGCCAGCCGGGCACGACGATATCGGCGCGCCATTGCGCGAAAATGCACAACGCCGAAGCATGTTGGCCGCAAAGGCAGTCATTGTCGGCGCCGATTGGTCGCGCGACGCGGCCGGGCGGGGGCCACGTGTGGATCAGCACCGCACGCCGGTCGGTTACATCACCGGCGCGGTGCTGCACGCCAATTTTGTCGAGGCCATTCTTGACGACCGGACGTTCGCCGCCACACCGAAGTGGGTCTTGACCATAATCGAGATCGTCTTCGGCATGGTCGCCGGTGGCGTGTTCGCCGTCCTGTTCAGCGGCCGCGCCAAGCTAGCCGCAATGGCCGTACTCGTCGTCGTCACATTCGTTGCGCAATGGATATTGCTGCATGAACTCGGCGTATTTTTCGACGCTTTGGTGCCGATCGTAGGGCTGGGCGTGCATTCTTTGAGTGAAAACAAGTTCGAAAACATGAAAGCGTGGTGGGAAAAACGGTCGGCCAGGGAATAATAGCGCGGCAAAGCGAGGCGATTGAGTTGCGACCGTAACTAGCTTATCGTTTCATTGTTTTCCGCGCGGCATTGGGGATTTTCGGTCTAATTCGTTATTCGTAACGCATGGGGGTCAGTAGCCGTGGTCGCGCCCTGCAAACTCTCGGTATTTATGATCGCGCCGCTTCTGCTATGTGGCACACCGAGCCAGGCCGCGGCGAACGTGCCGTTCCCCGGAAGTGCTGGCGCGAAATTGTTATCAATCGACCACGATCGTACCAGGGTTGCACAAAGCCCTCCGATCAACGACTGGAACTCCGGCGGCGTTCAGAATCACCCAGACCGCTCCGGCAGCTCTTCCTATCGACAAAGTATGCCACCTATGCCGGCGGCAACGCCGTCGCCTATGATGAATAGCGCACCTCAGTATAGATCCCCGCGGGACGTCTATATGCCGCCGCCGCCATCGAAACAGGGGATCGGCGATAGCAAAAAGTCGCCGGACGAGGCTACAACTCCAAAGTGATTATTCTGCCGTTTGAGACCCTTTTTCAAACGTTTCTCTTGCTTGCCGTAATCACTCTCCATTGATACCTAGTCATCAACTCACCATGGCCGAGCCCAGCCCGGCTAACTCTGTCTTTCAATAAAGTAGAAAATGCCGGCCAAAACGCCTTATTACATCACCACCGCGATCTCCTACCCGAACGGCGCGCCGCATATCGGCCACGCCTATGAGGCGATCGCCACCGACGCCATCGCCCGCTTCATGCGGCTCGACGGCTACGACGTCTATTTTCTCACCGGCACCGACGAGCACGGCCAGAAGATGCAGCAGACCGCGGCCAAGCTCGGCTTGAGCGCGCGCGAGCTGCGCGACCGCAACGTGCCGCTGTTCGAGAAGATGGTCGAGCGGCTGGAGTGCTCGAACGACGACTTCATCCATACCACCGAAGAGCGCCACCACCGCTCGTCGGAGGAAATCTGGCGCCGCATGGAGAAGAACGGCGACATCTATCTCGACAAATACGCCGGCTGGTATTCGGTGCGCGACGAGGCCTATTACGCCGAGGACGAGACGCATCTGAACGAACAGAAAGTGCGGGTGTCGTCGAAAACCGGCACGCCGGTCGAATGGGTGGAGGAGGAGAGCTACTTCTTCCGCCTGTCGGCCTACCAGGAAAAGTTGCTCAAGCTGTACGAGCGGCCGAATTACGTGCTGCCGAAGGAGCGGCTCAACGAAGTCGCCAGCTTCGTGCGCGGCGGCCTGCAGGACCTGTCGATCTCGCGCACCACCTTCGACTGGGGCATCCGCGTGCCCGGCAACGACAAGCACATCATGTATGTGTGGGTCGACGCGCTGACCAATTACATTACCGGCGTCGGCTTCCCGGACGACCAGAGCGCGATGTTCAAGCGCTATTGGCCGGCAGCGCTGCACGTCATCGGCAAGGACATCGTGCGCTTCCACGCCGTCTATTGGCCGGCCTTCCTCATGTCGGCCGGGGTCGAGGTGCCGCAGCACATTTTCTCGCACGGCTTCCTGTTCAATCGCGGGGAGAAGATGTCGAAGTCGGTCGGCAACGTCGTCGATCCCTTCACCATGGCGGATGCCTACGGCGTCGATCCCTTGCGCTTTTTCTTTCTGCGCGAAATCCCGTTCGGCCAGGACGGCAATTACAGCCACGAGGCGATCGTCAATCGCATCAATGCCGATCTCGCCAACGACCTCGGCAATCTGGCGCAGCGCTCGCTGTCGATGGTGGCCAAGGCCTTCGGCGGCGTGCTGCCGGAGCCAGGCGAATTCACGGCCGAGGACAAAGCGATCCTGGCATCGGCCGACGCCATGCTCGGCATCGCGCGCGAGCACATGAAGACGCAACAGCTGCACCAGGTGCTCAATGCCATCTGGGCGGTGGTGGCCGACGCCAACCGCTACTTCGCCTCCGAGGCGCCCTGGGCCAAGGCCAAGACCGATCCGACGCGGCAGGGGACGATCCTCTACGTCACCGCCGAGGTGTTGCGATGCGTTTCCATCATGGCGCAACCGTTCGTGCCTTCCTCGGCGGCGAAACTTCTCGAGCTCCTCGCCGTTCGGCCCGAGGAACGGTTCTTCTCAGAGCTTGATGGCACGAAACGCATAGCTCCCGGCCGCCAATTACCGCCGCCGGCGCCGGTGTTCCCGCGCTATGTCGAGCCCGAAGCAAAGGCTTGAGAAATGCTGGTGGATAGCCACTGCCACCTGGATTTTCCGGATTTCGCCGCCGAACTCGACGCGGTGGTGGCGCGGGCGCGGGCCGCCGGCATTGCGCGCCTGGTCACCATCTGCACGCGCGTGCGCAAATTTCCGCAAGTGCTTGCGGTCGCTGAAAAATTTCCGGAGATTTTTTGCTCGGTCGGCACCCATCCGCACAATGCTCACGAGGAATTGGACATCGATGCGAAGGCGCTGATCGCTTTGACAAAAAATCCGAAAGTGGTGGCGATCGGCGAGGCCGGCCTCGACTACCATTACGACAACTCGCCGCGCGATGCGCAGGCGCAAGGCTTACGCCAACATATTGCGGCCGCACGCGAAACCGGATTGCCGCTGGTGATCCATGCGCGCGAGTGCGACGCCGACATGGCGCGCATTCTCGAAGACGAAACGGGGAAGGGCGCCTTCCCGGCCGTGCTGCATTGCTTCACCGGCACCCGTGATTTGGCCATGCGCGCCATAGACTTAGGACACTACGTCTCGTTCACCGGCATTCTCACCTTCAAGAATTCGCAGGCCTTGCGCGACATCGCGCGCGAACTCCCGGCCGACCGCATCCTGGTCGAGACCGACGCACCTTATCTGGCGCCGCTGCCGTACCGCGGCAAGCGCAACGAGCCTGCATACGTCATGGAAACCGCTAAAGTTTTAGCGGCGACCCGCGGCGTTTCCGCGGACGACATCGCACGCCAGACGACGGAGAATTTCTTCCGGTTGTTCAGCAAAGTGCCACGCCAACTGGCCGACGCCGCATGACGCTTAAGTTCACCATCCTCGGCTGCGGATCTTCTATGGGCGTGCCGCGCGTCGCCTTGGGCTGGGGTTCCTGCGATCCGAACAATCCGAAAAACCGCAGGTGGCGCTGCAGCTTATTGGTCGAGCGCACGAGCGCGCAGGGCCGCACCCGCGTTCTGGTCGACGCCACGCCCGATTGCCGCGAGCAATTGCTGCAGGCCGACGTCGACTGGCTCGACGGCGTGCTGATCACCCACGAGCATGCCGACCACACCCACGGCATCGACGACCTGCGGCCGCTGTTAGTGCACAAGCGCCAGCGCGTTTCGGTCTGGCTCGACGAAGCCACCTCGCGGGCGATGCACGCCCGCTTCGGCTATTGCTTCATGACGCCGCCTGGCAGCGGCTATCCGCCGATCTTGCACGAGCACCGGCTGACGCCGGGGCAGGCTGTCACGATCGACGGGCAGGGCGGCCCTATCGAGGTGTTGCCAGTGCCGCAGGACCATGGCGACATCCCGTCCCTCGGCTTCCGCTTCGGCAACGTGGCCTATTCGGCCGACATCAAGAGCCTGCCGCCGGAAAGCCTGCCGTTCATGACCGGGCTTCAGGTCTGGATCGTCGACGCGCTGCGCAAGGCGCCGCACCCCAGCCATTTCAATCTCGACGAGGCGTTGGAATGGATCGCGCGGGTCAAGCCCAAACGGGCAATCCTGACCAACCTGCACAGCGATATGGATTACGCCACGCTGTGCGCCAGCCTGCCACCGGGGGTCAAACCGGCCTACGACGGGATGACGTTCACTGGCTAATTTTAATCTTACGAATTTCGTTGGAGTAATTTGAATTCGCTAGCTAAATCTCCATCGAAGCCGCGGCCGCGGCGAACCCATCACTTTCGTAAATACGGCAGTGTTTTCAATTTTATACAGTTGGTTCTTAAAGTGGGTCCAATAATCCTAATATAGAAATATTCCATAATATGTCTTATGCGATTCGTGTATGTAGACGCCCGATAGAGAAGTCACCCTTGGCCCAGATACAGATGTCACCCAGCGCATTTTTTGGGGTGGCATGGGGAGCGGCCGATGACGGTGATTTCGATGAGCCGTTCGGAGATCGATCGGATGAGCGTGTTGCGCGATCTGGTGGGAGACCGGATCAGGGTTTCCGAGGCAGCGAGGTTGATGGGGCTTGGGCGCCGCCAGGTCTTACGGCTGGCGAAGGCCTATCGCCAGCGCGGCCCCGCGGCGTTGGTATCCAAGCGGCGCGGCAAACGAAGCAACCGGAGCTATCCCTTCGGCCTGCGGGCTGAGGTTATTGGCCTCATTCGCGATCGCTATAGCGACTTTGGGCCGACGCTTGCGGCCGAGAAGCTCTCTGATCGGCGGTCGCGGCCCGGGACGGCCTTTGCTACGGTCGCTTTCTCCCGCCCCAGCGAGTCCCCAGCCCGTGAAACCTTCCCGCGATATTGCCCGGCTGATCGAGATTATGGCGGCGCTGCGCACGCCCGGCTCGGGCTGTCCCTGGGACCTCGAACAGACGTTCCGCACCATCGCGCCCTATACGCTCGAGGAAGCCTATGAGGTGGCCGACGCCATCGCCCGCGGCAACCTCGCCGACCTCAAGGACGAGCTCGGCGATCTGCTGCTCCAGGTCGCCTACCACTGCCGCATGGCCGAGGAGCAAGGCGCATTTGATTTCGGCGACGTGGTCGAAACCGTCACCGCCAAGATGGTGCGCCGCCATCCGCATGTCTTCGCCGATGCTGAGGGCCGAACCGCCGAGGCGGTCGCCGGCCTTTGGGAGCGCATCAAAGCCCAGGAAAAGGCCGATCAGGGTGAGGCGATCCCCACGAGCGCCCTGGCCGGCGTGCCGGTCGCCCTGCCCGCGTTAACCCGCGCCCTCAAGCTGCAAGACAAAGCCGGCCGCGTCGGCTTCGACTGGAATGATCCGCGTGCCGTGCTCGCCAAGATCCGCGAGGAAGCCGATGAAATCGAGGCCGAACTCGACGGCTCCGACAAGGCCGCGGCGGCGGCTGAAGTGGGCGATCTGTTGTTCGCCGTGGTCAACCTCGCCCGCCACCTCGCCGCCGATCCGGAAGATATCTTGCGGCAGACCAACCTGAAATTCGAGCGCCGGTTTGCCGCGATCGAACGCGCTTTGGCCGCGCGCGGAAAGACGCCGAAAGAGGCCAGTCTCGCGGAAATGGACGCGCTTTGGGATGAAGCCAAGGCGGCGGAAAACGCACCTTAAGCGCGTTGGCCTTTATTTCGCTTCAGGCGTATCCAGCGCAGGCGCTTTAGCCGCCGGACTATTCGGCACGTCCAGGGCGGAATGAATCTCGACCAGGAACGGCCGCCATTTTGCGCCGATGGCGCGGATGTCACCGAGGAGCTTCTGCTTCTTCGCTTCCGGCATATCGCTTCCGGGAGCAGCCATCCGATCGACCGTTTCTTCCACCCGCGACCAGAACTTGGCGCCGCCGATCTTCAAGCTTCGTACGTTGCTCACGGTCTCTTGGATCGAATTATTAATGCTGCCCGCAAGGTAGCCGCCGGAAACAACGATCACCGCGGCAATGGCGCCCGCCACGATGGCGGTCTTAATGGCAAACTGGCCGAGGCCTGCCCCGCTTGCGCGTGCGGCCGTGCGGCCGGCGGATGGGCCTTCCAATTCCAGACGATCGAGTTCGCCGAGTTCTTCGAGGTCGGCGACCAATGTTTTCTTCTTCTCGTCCAGATCAGCCATCGCGGTCTGAACGTCGTCGGCTTTGGCATAAAGATTGAGTTGCGGGATAAGGGCGATGACCCTTCCCTTCTTGCGGCGAATGATAACGTCGAGCTCATCGACACGGTTCATCTTGGCGCTCCCTCACTGACGGGCGGCAATCACATCAAACAATGACGGCTGCGACTTTGACGTGTCACATCCCGAACTTCGCCCTCACCCGCGCCGCTTTTTCGGCATCCGCGCGCACGGTCACCGCCAGCAGGCCGTCATCGCGCATGCCTTTGGATAGCACTTCGGAATGGCGGTAGAGCCAGCTTAAGCCGGCGCCATCGGCCGGATCGATCGCCAATTCGAGGGTTTGCCGCTTTTCGTTGAGCCGCGCTTCGATCGCGGCAATCAGGGGGGCGATCCCTTCCCCGCTCAAGGCCGACACCGGGATCGGCCGGCGGGCTTCCGGCTGCCGCTCGGCCAGATTGAACAGCCGCGCGCGCGCATCGACGTCGAGCCGGTCGATCTTGTTCCAGACCTCGATCAGGCGAGGATCGGCCGTCTCGATACCGAGTTCGCCGAGCACTTTTTCGACGTCGTGCGATTGCGCGGCGGAATCCTCGTGCGACATGTCGCGCACATGCAGGATGACGTCGGCCTCGATCACTTCTTCCAGCGTGGCACGGAACGCCGCCACCAGCATGGTCGGCAGATCGGAGATGAAGCCGACGGTATCGGAGAGGATGACGCGGTTGCCGTGCGGCAGCGCGACCGCCCGCAAGGTCGGGTCTAGCGTGGCGAACAGCATGTCGGCCGACAGCACGCTCGCCGCCGTCATGCGGTTGAACAGCGTCGATTTTCCGGCATTGGTGTAGCCGACCAGCGCTACGATCGGATAAGGCACGCGCTTGCGGCTGTCGCGATGCAGCTTGCGGGTGCGCTTGACCTTGTCGAGCTCGCCCTCGATGCGCTTGATGCGATCTTCGATCACACGCCGGTCGGCTTCGAGCTGCGTCTCGCCCGGCCCGCCGAGGAAGCCGAAGCCGCCGCGCTGCCGCTCGAGATGGGTCCAGGAGCGGACCAACCGGCTCTTTTGATAGTTGAGATGGGCGTGCTCGACTTGCAGTGCGCCTTCGCGCGTGCGCGCGCGCCGGCCGAAGATTTCCAAAATCAATCCGGTGCGATCGATGACCTTGGCGCCCCAGGCCTTTTCGAGATTGCGCTGCTGCACCGGTGAAACCGGGCAATCCATCACCACCACGGACGCCGAAAGGCTTTTAACCAGCCCGGCGAATTCATCGACCTTGCCGGTGCCGATATAGGTCGCCGGCCGCACGTGGTTGAGCGTGACCAGCCCCTCCTGCACGACGTTGAGGTCAATAGCGCGCGCGAGCCCGGCGGCTTCCTCAAGGCGAGCCTCGGGCGTACGCGTTTCCGCTAAGGCACGGGCTGCATCAGCCCTGACCTCGCGCTTGAGCCACGGTTCGATGACGATGGCGCGGCCGGTTTCCGTCCCCGACGCCGTCGGGCTCAGGAGATCGGCGCGCTTGTCACGCGGACGTTGTTCCAATCAGACCTTATCCCCGGCCGGCGGCTCCTCGCCGCCTTCGAACAACTGAATCGGGTGACCGGGCATGATGGTCGAAATCGCGTGCTTGTAGACGAGTTGGGAATGCCCATCCCGCCGCAACAAAACGCAGAAATTATCGAACCAGGTCACTACGCCCTGCAATTTAACGCCGTTGACCAAGAAAATGGTCAGCGGGATTTTTGCTTTGCGGACGTGATTGAGAAAAGTGTCTTGCAGATTTTGCGCACGTTCGGCGGCCATGGCCGTGTTCCATTTTTTGCTCGCGTCTTACGCGCGAGACCTTCGTTGCCCGAGACCTGTGCACACGGAACTCTACCGCATGTGCCGCTTAGCCCACGCTTAAGCGGTGCCAGCCTCAAGAGGTTGCTATTAGATGGCAGGTGCCCTCCCGGCGCAAGCACAAGTTGGACCCCGCCCCATCAAACCGCTGAAATAACTCGTATTTCGTGGTCTGGCCGGCGCGGTTTGACGGTTCTGGCGGGGCATTTAGCGACGCTGGCGGGCAAATGGCCGCCGCGGCTCTCAGGGCGCGAAAATCACCCAATTTCGGCGTGGCGGTGGTAATCGCGACGTAGTGCGGCGGCCACCAGCCCGGGGGCGCCATTGCCGACCGGTCGGCCGTCGATGCTCACCACCGGCAGCACGGTCTGACTAGCCGAAGTGACGAAAGCTTCGCGCGCGGCATAGGCCTCGTCGACCGAGAAGGCGCGTTCTTCAAACGCCAGCCCCTGGGCCTTGACCATATCGACCACGACCGAGCGCGTGATGCCGGGCAGGATGTCGCGGCCGAGCGGATGGGTGATGAGCTTGCCGTCGCGGCTGACGATCCAGGCGTTCGACGAGGCGCCTTCGGTGACGCGGCCCTGCGCGTCCACCAGCCAGGCCTCGCGTGCGCCCTGATCGCGCGCGGTTTGCTTGGCCAGCACGTTCGGCAGCAGCGCCACCGATTTGATATCCACCCGCTGCCAACGGATGTCGGGCACGGTGACCACGGCGATGCCGTCGGCCGCCAATTGTTCGATACGGGCGAGATCGTTGCTGCGCGCGGTCACCACCACGGAAGGCTTGGTGTCCGCCGGCGGAAACGCGAAATCCCGCCGCGCCGCGCCACGGCTGATCTGCAAGTAGACGATGCCGTCGCGCACGCGGTTGCGCCGCACGGTTTCGCGCAGCACGATCGCGAGCGCCGCCGGCGACATTGGGCGTGCGATGCGCAGTTCGCCGAGCGAGCGCTCGAGCCGCGCCATGTGACGGCGCTCGTCGATCAGACGCCCTGCCCGCACCTCGCAAACTTCGTAGACGGCGTCGGCGAATTGATAACCGCGGTCATCGATCGAGACCTTGGCGTCGCTGTGCGGCAGGTAGCGGCCGTTGACATAGGCGATGCGCGACATGGGTCAGCCTATGCCCAAGGCCTTGAGCTTGCGGTGCAGCGCCGAACGCTCCATGCCGACGAATTCGGCGGTGCGCGAGATATTGCCGCCGAAGCGGCTGATCTGCGCCACCAGATATTCGCGCTCGAACACTTCGCGCGCATCGCGCAAGGGCAGACCCATGAGATGCTCGCCGCCATTGCCGTTCGGCATGGTCGGCACCATCGAGCCGACGTCGGGCGGCAGCATGCTGGCATTGAGCACGGCATCGGGCTCGCCACCGGCCAGGATCATCAAGCGCTCGATGTTGTTGCGGAGCTGCCGGACATTGCCCGGCCAATTATGCGATTGCAGCACGGCCATGGCGTCTTCGCCGATGCGGCGCTTCGGCAGACCGGTCACCTGCGAAATCTGATCCATGAAATAGTCGACCAGATCGGGGATGTCCTCGCGCCGCTCGGCCAAAGGCGGCACGCGGATCGGCACGACCGACAGGCGATGATAGAGGTCCTCGCGGAATTTTCCGTCCGCGATTTCCGCCTCGAGATTGCGCGCCGTCGACGACATGATGCGCACGTCGACCGCGACCTTGCTGCTGCCGCCGACCCGCTGGAACGTCTGATCGACGAGCACGCGCAGGATCTTGTTTTGCGTTTCACGCGGCAGCTCGGCCACGTCGTCGAGGAACAGCGTGCCGCCATCCGCCTCTTCCAGAGCGCCCGGCTTGCGGTCTTCCGAGCCGTTCGCGCGGTCGACGCCGAACAATTCGGTTTCCATGCGTTCCGGCGTGATCGCGGCGGCATTGATCACGATAAAGGGGCCGTTGGCGCGGGCGGAAGACTGATGGATCGTGCGCGCGGCCAATTCCTTGCCGGCACCCGAGGGGCCGACGATGAGGATGCGGCTATTGGTCGGCGCAACCCGCTCGATGGTCTGGCGCAATTGCGCGATGGCCGCGGAACGGCCGACCAGCGTGGCCTGCTGCGGCGCCATCTGCTTGAGCTGCTTGACCTCGCGCTTGAGCCGCGACGTCTCGAGCGCGCGCTCGGCTACCAGCACCAGCCGGTCGGCCTTGAACGGCTTTTCGATGAAATCATAGGCGCCGTGCTTGATGGCGGCGACCGCGGTTTCGATATTGCCGTGGCCGGAGATCATCACCAGCGGCACCTCGGGATGATCCAGTTTGATGGTATCGAGCAATTGCAGACCGTCGAGCTTGCTGCCTTGCAGCCAGATATCGAGGAAAACCAGGTTCGGCTTGCGCGCCGCGATGGCCGCCAGCGCATCGTCGCTGTTGCGTGCGGTGCGCGCATCGTAACCTTCGTCCTGCAGAATTCCGGCCACCAGATCGCGGATGTCGGCCTCGTCATCGACAATGAGAATATCTGCGGACATGCCCACTACCCGTTCGTGCTATTTTGTTTTTCAGGCGCGGACGCTTCGGCCTGGCCGGCGGCGGCGAACCGCACGCGCACCCAAGCGCCCCGCTGGCCGGGGATTTTGTCCGCGGCGTCGCGCAGCTCGATGCTGCCGCCGTGATCCTCGACGATGCGGCCGACAATGGCGAGGCCGAGGCCGGTGCCCTTTTCGCGTGTCGTGACGTAGGGCTCGAGCAGGCGGCTGCGATTTTCCTTCGGCAAGCCTATTCCGTTATCGACGACGTCGATGACGACGTCGTCGCCGTCGCGCGCGGCAAAAACCTGGATCGAACCTTTGCCCAGCTCGGCCGGCGGCACGGCGGCGATCGCCTCGGTCGCGTTCTTGATGAGGTTGGTGAGCGCTTGCGATATCAGACGCCGGTCGAACCGTGCCGGCATGGCGCCATCGGCGATTTCGACGTCGATATCGATTTCTGAATTGCCGACGCGCATCAAGAATACGGCCTGCCGGACGGTGTCGGCCACGTCCTCGGCGGCAATCACCGGCTTTGGCATGCGCGCGAAACGGGAGAACTCGTCGACCATCCGCCGGATGTCGTCAACCTGGCGCACGATGGTGTCGGTGCATTGGTCGAAGACCGCGCGGTCTTCGTCGCCGATCATCTTTCCGTATTTGCGGCGAATGCGCTCGGCCGACAATTGGATGGGGGTGAGCGGATTCTTGATCTCATGCGCGATGCGGCGCGCCACATCCGCCCAGGCGGAGGTGCGTTGGGCTGCAACCAATTCGGTTATGTCGTCGAGAGTGACGACATAACCATGGTCGGATTCGCCCGACTGCTCGCTGGTGATCCGCACCGACAGGTTTCGCTCGCGGCCGTTGCGGGTGATCGTCACCTGGTCTTGCGTGCGCGCGCCCGAGCGTGCCGCCGCCATGAAATCCGCGAGTTCCGGGAACACTTCCGTCAGCGGCCGGCCAAGCGTTTCGGGCTCGGTACGGCCGATCAATTTTTCCGCCGAGCGATTGAGGATGCTCACGCATCCGTCGCCGTCGACGCCGATAACGCCCGCGCTGGCGCCGGCCAGCACCGCCTCGGTAAAACGCCGCCGGCTGTCGATCAGGTCGCGCGCGCGCATGATATCGTCGCGCTGGCTGCGCAATTCGTGGGTCATGCGGTTGAACGTTTCGCCGAGTTGCGCGAGGTCGCCTTCCGACTGGCGGACCGGCACGCGCACATGCAGGTTGCCGGTGGAAACGACATTGGCGGCGCCGATGAGGCGCCGGATCGGCGCCACCAGACGGTTGGCAAAGTCCAATCCGACCCAGACCGCGGACAACAGCACGGTGAGCGCGATGACGGTGTACATCAGCGCAAACGCGATCTGCACGCCGAGGCGGCGGGCCTCGATCGCGGCATATTCGCTCACGCTCTCCCGGGTCGCCTGCAATTGCGGCACCACGTTCGGATCGAGCAGCCGGGTCAGGTAAAGATAATCGTCGTCGAAATTGTGCAGCTTGACGACGGCCGCGACATAATTGGTATCCGGCAGCAAGACCAATTGCGGATCGGTTTCACCGATTTTCGGCAGCGCATCGCGCGGCGGCATGGCGAAGGTCTGGTTGGTCCGGAGCTCGGCGCGCGCAATAACGTTGAGATCCTTGTCGATCACGATGGCTGCGGCCAGCCCGCGCACCGACGCCTGGAACGTCAAATATTGCTGCAGCTTGCCGTGGTCTTGCGCGAAGACCGGCTTCGAATGCGAGATTTCGGCGGCCATCAACATGATATCGGATCGCACGATCTGAGCGTGATCGCGCAGATAGGCTTCGGCGACGATCACCGAGTTCTCGATCGCGGCGCGCGTGCGTGTGGAGAACAGGCGGTCGAGGCCGCGGTCGAGCGTAACGCTGGCGACGATCGCGACGAGGATGGCGGGCGCCGCGGCGATGATGGAGAACAATCCGACGATGCGCACATGCAGCCGCGCGGCCGCCCGCCCCGTGCGCCGGGCCTGCACCACCTGCCACACTTCGCGCAAGATCACGCCAAGCAGCAGCAGTACCGTGGTCGCGTTCACCAGTAGCAGCGTGACGACCACGTCGTGGGTCGGGGAAATCGGCGTGAAGTCGGCGAGAACGATAAAGGTGACGAAGGCAGACAGCAGGGCGAGGCCGACCGCGATCGGTCCGAGCATACTGGCTTCGCCCCGCTTGGCGGGAGCAGCAAGCGCGGTCTCGGCGCTGGTGGCCTGGTCTACGCTCATGGATCCCTGGCAACAGCTGGTGCGGGGCCGGCGCCCCTGAAGAGTGCCCGCGAAAAGGCGCATGCCCATTCGCGACACTGATGCTTTTATACAACAATGTTGCCGAATTGCGACAAAAGCGCGGCGCAATAGCCACAGTTAAATTGACCCGCCCGGGTCAACTGCCGCGAAAAACCTGAATATCGAGATCGCGGATCTTCTTCCGCAGAGTATTGCGGTTGACCCCCAACAGGTCGGCGGCGCGGATCTGGTTGCCGCGGGTGGCGGCAAGGGCCGCGGTCAGTAACGGATATTCGATCTCCCGCAAAACCCGGTGATACAGCCCCGCCGGCGGCAAACCGTCGTCGAACCCGGAGAAATACGCGGTCAGATGGCGTTCCACCGCGGCGCTGAGGCTCTCCTCCGGACGCGGCTCGTCGTTGTTGATTGGCAGTGCCGGCTGCGCCAACTCCGCTTCTATGACGGCGGCCGTGATGGTCTCTTGCGGATAAAGCGCCGCCAGCCGGCGAGCCAAGTTTTCCAGTTCGCGCACATTCCCCGGCCAACGATGGCGCTTGAGGCGGTCAAGGCCGGCCTGGTCGATCTGCTTCGGCGGCAGGCCCTCGCGTTGCGCCTGCGCGAAGAAATGGCGGATCAGGTCGGGTACATCCTCGATGCGCTCGCGCAAGGGCGGCAGCCGCAGCGGTACGACGTTCAAGCGGAAGAACAAATCTTCGCGGAATAGGCCCTGCTGGATCAGCAACCGCAGTTCCTTGTTGGAAGCGGCGATGATACGGACGTCGCTTTTGATCGGCGTGCGCCCGCCGACGGTCGTGTATTCACCCTGTTGCAGTACGCGCAAGAGCCGCGTCTGCGCTTCCATCGGCATGTCGCCGATTTCGTCGAGGAACAGCGTGCCGCCCTCGGCCTGCTCGAAGCGGCCGGAGCTACGCGTATTGGCGCCGGTAAAGGCGCCTTTCTCATGCCCGAACAATTCAGATTCGATCAGATCGCGCGGGATAGCCGCCATGTTGATGGCGACAAACGTTCCGCTTCGCCGCTTGCCGTAATCGTGCAGTGCCCGAGCGACCAATTCCTTGCCGGTACCGGATTCGCCGGTGATCATCACCGTCAGATCGGTTTGCATCAGCCGGGCCAGCACGCGATAGATTTCCTGCATCGCCGGCGAGCGGCCGACCAGGGGAATGCTGTCGAGGTCTTCGCTCTTGGCACTCGCCGGCCGTTTCTCTTTCGGCTCCGACAGCGCGCGCCCGACGATGGCGATGAGTTCCTTCAGATCGAACGGCTTCGGCAGATATTCGTAAGCGCCGCGCTCGGAGGCGCGGATCGCGGTCATGAACGTATTCTGCGCGCTCATGACAATAATCGGCAGGTCGGGGCGCGACTTGCGGATACGCGGGATCAGGTCGAACGCGTTCTCGTCCGGCATGACGACGTCGGTAATGACCAAATCGCCGTCGCCTTGGCTGATCCAGCGCCAAAGGGTTGCGGCATTGCCCGTCGAGCGCACTTCATAGCCTGCGCGTGATAAGGCCTGATTGAGGACGGTGCGGATTGCGGCATCGTCGTCGGCTACCAATATGCTTCCCGTCGGCATCGTCTTACCTCACGGGCTCTGGACCGGCGGCGCATCATCGGCCACGGCGCCCCCGCCGCTGTAGATCGGCATCAACACGCGAAAAATCGTCCGACGCGGCTGCGATTCGCATTCGATAATGCCGCCGTGGTCGCCTACGATCTTCGCCACCAAGGCCAGTCCGAGCCCGCTTCCGCTCTGCTTGGTGGTCACGAACGGATCGAATAAATGCGGCATGAGGTCTTCGGGCACGCCCTGCCCGTTGTCCTTCACGCTGAACTCGAGCGGCAGCGAAACGCGCGTTTTGCTGCCCGGCACCGCCAGGCGCACGCCCGGGCGGAACGCCGTGGTCAGTTGGATTTCGCCGTCGATTGTCCCCTCGCCGATCGCCTCGGTGGCGTTTTTCACCAGATTGAGAAAAACCTGAACCAGTTGGTCGCGATTGCCGAGAACCGGCGGCAGCGAAGGATCGTACTCTTCGACGAATTTGATGTGGCGGGCAAAACCCGTCTGCGCCAGCCGTTTAACGTGATCCAGCACCACGTGAATATTGACCGGCTCGCGTTCGACCGGCCGCTCGTCGGCGAACACCTCCATGCGGTCGACCAGCTTCACGATACGGTCGGTCTCGTCGCAGATCAGCTTGGTGAGCGAACGGTCGTCGTCGCCGGCCGACTGCTCGAGCAATTGCGCCGCCCCGCGGATGCCCGACAAGGGATTCTTGATCTCATGCGCCAGCATGGCGGCGAGCGCGATCACCGAGCGGGCGGCGCCGCGATGGGTGAGCTGGCGGTCCATTTTGTCGGCGATGGTGCGCTCCTGCAACATCACAACGACATGATCGGGAAATTCCACCAGCGGCCCGACATAAAGATCGACCAGCCGCTCACCCGGATTGCGCGGGGTCGCCAGATCCACCTTGTATTCGTTCACCGCGGAGCCACGCTGCCGAACCTGCTCGATCAATTGGAGCAAGGGCGAGCCGAACGGCACCAGGTCGCGCAGCATGTGCCGGCGCAGCACCGCGATCGACGCATCGAAGAACTGTTCGGCGGCGACATTGGCATCGGCAATCTTGCCGTCGGGCGACACCATGATGACGGGATGCGGCAGGGCGTTGAGCACCGCGTCGGCCGGCGAATTGATGGTAGCGGAGACGGCGTGGGCGCGGCTCATGCGGCGGCCCTCCACGCGAAGGCGTCGAAGGCATCGGCGAGCAGACGGCGCGCCTGCGCCGGCTCCTCGGCCGTGAGCACCAGGCTGCGATGGTTCTTGAGAAGATCAACCGATACGCCCGCAGTTGCCGCCGCGGAATCGAGCGCCCATGCCAGATGCTTGCGCGCATGACGGCGGCCGATGGTCAGCCCATGATGCACGAGCATTTCGTCGTAGAGCGTATCGATCAGTGTGAATTGTTCGGCCAGCGGCGGCGTGCGCTCGCGTTTTCCGGTCGCGAGATAGCGCGCGACTTGTCCGGGCAGCCAAGGACGGCCCTGCGCGGCGCGGCCGATCATCACCGCATCGGCGCCCGATGCGTTGAGTGCGCGTTCGGCGTCATCGTAAGAGCGAATATCGCCATTGACGACGACGGGGATCGATACTGCCTGTTTGACCGCCCGCACCGCCGTCCAATCGGCGCTGCCGTCGTAGAACTGGCAACGGGTGCGGCCATGCACCGTAATCATGGCTATCCCCACATCTTGCGCGCGGCGCGCCAGCTCCGGCGCATTGATGCTGGCGTGATCCCAGCCCAGCCGCATTTTCAAAGAAACCGGCACGCGCACGGCGGCGACCGTCGCTTCGATCAAGGCCAGGGCGTGATCCGGATCCCGCATCAGCGCCGAGCCGGCCGCGCCATTGGTGACCTGCTTGGACGGGCAGCCCATGTTGATGTCGATGATATGCGCGCCACGTGCTTCGGCGATGCGGGCGCCCTCCGCCATCCAATGCGCCTCACAGCCCGCGAGCTGCACGACGCGAATCCCGACGCCTTCTCCCTCGCTGCGGACGCGCGCCTCGCGCTGGCCCTCGACCAGTGCCGCACAGGCGGTCATTTCCGAAACCACCAGGCCTGCGCCAAAGCGTTCCGCTAGCCGGCGGAAGGGCGCGTCGGTGATGCCGGACATAGGGGCCAAAATCACACGGTTCGGCACCTTTACGGTGCCAATCTGCAGGGACTCTCCCGCAATCTGCTTGATTTCGCCCCGAACTGGATTATTGCCTACCATTTAGGCGACGCCTTTCAATGCTCAGAGTTTAGCCATTTCGCCGATGGGCGCAAGTGCTGCACTGCAAAAAACTGTTCATGCTTAAACGCCGGCCAGGCCGCCTAATCCATTCCCGCTAAAGCAGGAACGCGCTAAAGCCAAGCCGGAAAGCAGGGGTATCCATCGCATGGCGGGTGTCGCAGTCGTCATTGTCGCTGCCGGTCGGGGAACGCGCGCGGGCGGCGATCTGCCCAAGCAATTCAGGCAGATCGGTGGCAAGCCGATGATCCGGAAGACGCTTGTAACGCTCGTAGAACACCCAGACGTCGGGGTCGTACAGCCGGTTATTCACCCCGATGATGTGGCGATGTTCGCCGCGTCCGTGGCGGAACTCGACGTTCTTCCACCGGTGTTCGGCGGCGCCACAAGGCAAGCCTCGGTCCGCGCCGGGCTGGAGGCGCTGGCCCCGCACAAACCCGACATCGTCCTGATCCACGACGCGGCGCGGCCGTTCGCGAGCGCGGCGCTGGTATCGCGCGCCATCGCAGCAGCCGAGCGCAGCGGCGCCGCCATCCCCGGGCTGCCGGTTACCGATACGGTCAAGACCGTCGATGCGGCCGACTGTGTTGCCGCGACGCTCGACCGCAACACGCTGCGCCTGGTGCAGACGCCGCAAAGCTTCGCCTTCCCCGCTCTGCTCGATGCTCATCGCCGCGCCGCCGCCGCCGGCCGCGAGGATTTCACCGACGATGCCGCGCTCGCCGAATGGGCGGGCCTGAAAGTCAGCGTATTTGCCGGCGAGCCCGGCAACATCAAGATCACCAACGAGGGCGATTTCGCGCGTGCCGAAGCGACGCAATTCGCCGCGCAATTTTCAAACCTTGGCGACATTCGCACCGGCACCGGCATCGACGTGCATGCGTTCGCCCCCGGCGATCACGTCACCCTCGGCGGCATCCGCATTGCGCATACGCAGGCGCTGACCGGCCATTCCGACGCCGACGTGGTGCTGCATGCGCTCACCGACGCCATTCTCGGTGCGCTCGCCGACGGCGACATCGGCGTGCATTTTCCGCCGAGCGACCCGCAGTGGAAAGGCGCCTCCTCCGACCGCTTCCTGGCCTTCGCAATTGAGCGGCTCACGCAACGCGGCGGCCGCGTCGCCCATATCGACATCAACATCGTGTGCGAAGCGCCGCGCATCGGTCCGCACCGCGACGCCATGCGCGAAAACATCGCCCGGCTCGCCGGAATCGATGCCGGGCGCGTCGCGGTGAAGGCGACCACCAGCGAAAAGCTCGGCTTCACCGGCCGTGGCGAAGGCATCGTCGCCTATGCGACCGCGACCGTGCGCCTGCCCTGGAGCGCGCCATGAGCGCCGACTTGCATGCCGCCGCGACCGCCGTGCTCGATGCTTGCCGCGCGCGCGGCTTGAAGCTCGCGACCGCGGAATCCTGCACCGGCGGGCTGGTGGCGGGCGCGCTCACCGAAATCGCCGGCTCGTCCGATGTGGTCGACCGCGGCTTCGTCACGTATTCGAACAAGGCCAAGCAGCAAATGCTCGGCGTTCCGGCGGACACGCTCAGAACATACGGCGCCGTCAGCCGGCAAACCGCCGAAGCCATGGCGCGCGGTGCGCTCGGCCAAGGCGGCGCCGATATCGTGGTCGCCATTACCGGCATCGCCGGCCCGGGCGGCGGTGGCCCCGATAAGCCGGTTGGCCTGGTTCATTTTGCGGCGGCGTCGCGCAGCGGCAAGCTTAGTCACGCGGAAATGCGTTACGGCGACATCGGACGCTCGGAAGTGCGGCACAAATCCGTGCTGCAAGCGATGGCGATGCTGAAAGCGATGGCGGAAACGCAAGGGTAACCCGATCATAATCCCGCCGGTAATGGCGGCTAGATTGCCCAACACATGATTGCAATCCCCGCAGATATTGCCCGCGCGGCCGCCAAGTTGCTGACCGCACTGATCTGCGTATGGCTCGCCGCCAGTCCGGCGCACGCACAAGGCAAGCTCAAAGCGCACTATACGATTGCGATGACCGGGGTGACCGTGGGCGAAATCACCTGGTTGGTCGACGTCGGCGACACGCTCTACAGCACGAGCGCCTCCGGCAAGGCGAGCGGCGTGCTCAGCGTACTGGTGAACGGCGAAGGCGCGGTCGCGGCGCATGGCAGTCTCGCGCCCGGCCGCCTCAGTCCGTCGTCCTATACGTCCACCATCACCGACGATGACGGCGCCATCAAATTGCAGATGAGCTTCGCCGACGGCGCCGCGACCGAGACCATCGCGCCGCAGCCGCCGGTTTACGCCGACCGCCTGCCGGTGACCGACGCCGACCGCCGCGGCATCGCCGATCCGCTGAGCGCGGTGTTGATTCCGACCAAGCTCGGCGGCGGCACGATGGCGGCGTCGGACTGCAACCGCACGCTCAAGATCTTCGACGGGCGCCGCCGCTATAACCTGGTGCTGTCGTTCGGCCGCATGGACAAGGTCGCGGTCGAGCGCGGCTATTCCGGGCCGATCCTGGTTTGCGGCGTCGTGCTGCAGCCGATCGCGGGCTACCGCGCTGACAGCATGATCGTGAAATACGTCGCCGGCCGGCGCGACATGGAGCTTTGGTTCGCGCCGATCGCCGGCACCTCGATCATCGCGCCGTTGCGCGTGCTGATGCCGACTTTGATCGGGACGCTAAAGATCCAGGCCGATCAATTCGAGGCGGTCGCGTCGGCCATCACGCCAACGCCGGTCGAGACATCGCCTTTGCCGCCGGCGCACTAGCGTCGGTCACGCCGCATTGCCCGGGTGGGCCAAGAATCGGCGGCGGCCGACAACGTACAGCCATCCCACCGCATCCTCGCCGCATGGCAAGCGCAGAACGTGCGCTATGCGGCCATGGGCTCGACGCCCCCTGTTGGGACCAGAAGCAATGGAAGCAGTATCCTAACGGTTGTTCCCGTTGGCTCCAATTTCGACGGGACAATCTTGCCGCCAAGCTGACGCACGAAGATAGCAACGTAGTCGGACCCACGCTTCTCCGGGACCTTCGCCGAAGTCTTATCCTTGATGCCCACACCGTCATCGGCGACAATCAACTCAATTTGATCGCCGACCTTTTCCACGCTCAGCATGAGATGTCCCGTCCCATCCGGAAAAGCATGCTTGATAGCGTTGGTCGCCAGCTCGTTGACCAGAAGGCCGAAGGGCACGGCACGAACTGGATCTATGTCCAACGCTTCCGCCTTAACCTCAATTTCGATGCCCGACGTGTTTCCAAGCAGGCTCGCTGACATGGTCTTGGCGATTTCCCTGAGATAGGCGTCCACCGCGACGGTTCGGCCGCGGCTGGATTGAGAAATCAAATCGTAAAGCTGGGCTATGGCTCCGATGCGTTCCTGCATCGCTTTATACCCTTGCACGCACGGAGCCGCCGTCCATTTGGCCTCGTAGGCGATCAAGCCGACGACAACCTGCAAATTATTCTTGATCCGGTGCGATATTTCGTTGGTCAACATCTGCGCGTCGCGCTCGCGCTGCTTGCGGTCGGTGATGTCCTCGAACACGAGCAGCATGCGATGGGCATGGTTGCCCGGTTGAGAAATTTTCCGCGCATTCAAGTTGAAAACGCGGCGGCCGAGACCCGGAAAATTATCCTCGATCTCGAAGCTTTCAATCGGCTTGTTTTCCGGCAGCACCTTCTCCATCAAATGCCGAAGCGCCGGCACGTCCCATTGATGCTGGCCTAGTTCTGCAACCAGCCGTCCATGCGTCTCCGCCTCGGTAATCCCGAATATAGTCAAAAACGCCTTGCTTGCCGTCACGATCGTCATGTCATCTTCGAGCACGACCAACGGATCGCGGATGGTATCGACGATGCTTTGAGTCAATTGCCAGTTGCGCTTGCTTTCGGCCCGCGCCGCGCGCTCCTCGCTGACATCCTCGATGGCGAGCAGGATGGAGCCGTCATGGTCGCCGGGACTGAAAATCTTCCGGGCATTGACCAACATTGTGCGCCGGCCAATGGTGGGGAAATCATGCTCGACCTCGAACCCTTCGACCGATGCGCGATGTGGGATCACGCTCTCAAGCAAAGTGCGCAACGCCGGGATATCCCACTGCCGGTTTCCGAGGTCGTAAATCAGACATCCCTCGGTCTCGCCGGCGCTGGTGCGAAAGGTCTGGTAGAACGCGCGATTGGCGGATGTGATGTTTAGATTTCTGTCGAGAATAATGAGTGCGCTGGGCACGGTCTCAACAATGTCACTTGCGGCTATATCGGATACCGCTTTCTTTATTAGAGCAATATCGGCCATGGCCGTAGTCCCCCGAAGATGATGCGACTTCAATGTCATGCTGCGAGCATAGCTTGAACAGAATTGTGAAGCTGATGCTGCGTGTACGGCTTACGAAGGAAGTGCGTGCCCTCGATAAGCAGCGCTTTCATTTTGTCGGTAACGGAATTGCCGGTCGTGTAGAGGACCCGCAGTTTCGGCCGCAATGCGATGGCCTGATTTGCAAGGTCGCACCCGCCGTGGACCGCTGATTTGAGGTAGATATCGGTAAAAAGGGCGTCGATCGGCTGATCGGAGCGCAGGAGTAAGAGTGCCTCGTCTACGTCGCAGGCAGTGAGCGTCTGATGACCCCAATCCTGGATCATCATTTCCGCGATTTCGAGGATAAAGACATCGTCTTCGACGATCAGTATCACGGCCATCCAGGAACTCTTCCTGCCGTGACAACTCGTCTTGCGGTTCTTAGGAACTCACCCCGCCGAAATCACGGCGCGGATGAGCCCTCTCGACCGCTATCAGGGCATACGGTAACGCCCGCCGTGAGCCGAAGTTCCACCAAAATTGAAATTCAATTTATACGGATGTGCTTTTAGGGATTACCGCGTCGTATCATCGGCTTACGGTCGGTCTGAACGTATTTCGAGCCATACCGGCGATGCCTTATGCAGGTTCAAACCGCGCCTTGTGCGTCGTTTCGTTGACGTCTTTTGGAATGGCGCCTGAGACTAAGCCTTTTTTAGCCCATAAACTTGATCGGCCCGCTTCTCGAACGCGGCGGAGAATTTGCGGAACGCCGTGTCGAACATGGCGCCCATCAGCATGCCGAGCGTGCGGCTGGCGAATTCATAGTCGATAAAAAACTCCACCTCGCAGGTGTGCTCGCCGGTCGGGCGGAAGGTCCAGCGGTTATGCATGTGCCGGAACGGGCCGTCGACATATTCGACCAGGATTTTCAAGTTCGGCCGGTCGAGCATGACGCGGCTGGTGAAGGTCTGGCGAATCACCTTGTAGGCAACCGTCATGTCGGCGACCAGCACGGTGACGCCGTCGCCTTTGTCGGTGCGGCTTTTCACGCGGAGCGCGCTGCATAGCGGCACGAATTCAGGATATTTCTCGCCCTCGGCGACCAGGTCGAACATTTCGGCCGCACTGTGGCGGACGCGGCGCTTGGTGGAGAATGACGGCATTCTAAATTAGCGCGCGCGCGGCTTTAAGCCGCGCGAAATCCTCGCCGGCGTGATGCGACGAGCGCGTCAGCGGCGAGGACGCGACCATCAGGAAGCCCTTGGCGTAAGCGATGGTCTTGAGCGCCTCGAACTCGTCGGGCGGCGCGAAGCGCTCGACCGCGTGATGCTTGCGGGTCGGCTGCAGATATTGGCCGAGGGTGAGGAAATCGACGTCGGCCGAACGAAGGTCGTCCATCACCTGCAGCACTTCGTTGCGCTCCTCGCCCAGCCCCAGCATGATGCCCGACTTGGTGAACATCGTCGGGTCGAGCTCCTTCACCCGCTGCAACAGCCGTAGCGAATGGAAATAGCGCGCGCCCGGGCGGACGCTGAGATAAAGCGACGGCACGGTTTCCAGATTGTGGTTGAACACGTCGGGCTTGGCCGCGATCACGATCTCGAGCGCGCCCTCCTTGCGCAGGAAATCCGGCGTCAGGACTTCGATCGTCGTCTGCGGACAGCGCGCGCGAATGGCGCGGATGGTATCGGCGAAATGCTGTGCGCCGCCGTCGGCGAGATCGTCGCGGTCTACGGAAGTGACGACGATGTGGGCAAGGCCGAGCTTGGCGGTCGCTTCGCCGACATGGATGGGCTCGTTCGGATCAAGCGCGCCCGGCAGCCCGGTTTTGACATTGCAGAACGCGCAGGCGCGCGTGCAGGTGTCGCCCATGATCATGAAGGTGGCGTGCTTCTTCTCCCAGCATTCGCCGATGTTCGGGCAGCCGGCCTCCTCGCATACCGTGTGTAGGCCGTTGGCGCGCATGATGGCGTGGGTATCGGCATAGCCCTGCGATACCGGCGCTTTGACGCGGATCCAGTCGGGTTTCTTCGCCACGGCCGAATCCGGCCGATGCGCCTTTTCCGGATGGCGCGGGCGCGGGTTGTTGAGGTCGAAGACGACGGCCATGGGCGTTACTTACGGCTGCGGCGGGTGCGCCGCAAGGCGGCCCCGCGCCGGCCGCAGGTCAGGCCCGCCTTATCGCCCGCCAAATCAGGAGGAAAATGACCGCGCCAATCGTGGCGGTGATCAGGTTGCCCCAGAAATCCGGCATGACGTGCAGGTTGAGCTTCTCGAACAGGAAGCCGCCGACAATGGCGCCGATCAGCCCAATGGCGAGATTGTAGAACAACCCGCCGCGGCCGCCGAGGATTTGCGTCGCGAGCCAGCCGGCGATCAGGCCGATGATGATCCAGAGGAAGATGCCCACGATGCCCTCCCCTCAGGCCGCCGCTTTCGGCGGCATGCGGTGGTTCGGCGTCGAATTGGAAATCTTCAACTCGTCGTCGTTCATGTCGACGCCGACGTCGCCGAACAGCGGCGTCGACAGATAGCGCTCGCCGGTATCGGGCAGCATGGCGAGCACGGTCGAGCCGGGCGCCGCGCTTTTGCAGACCTCGAGCGCGCCGGCGAACGTGCCGCCGGCGGTGATGCCGACGAAGATGCCTTCCTGCTGCGCCAGCGCCTTGCTCCACTTCAAGGCGTCGGCACCGGCAATGGTGACGATACGGCTGATCACGTTCATGTCGACGGCGTCGCCGGTGATCTTTGGAATGAAATCGGGGCTCCAGCCCTGCATCGGATGCGGCTTGAAGGCGGCATTGGGCTTGGCCGGCGAGCCGTCCGCGTTGCGTTCCTGCGGCGACTTGGTGGAGAGCATGGGCGCATCGGCCGGCTCGCACACCACGATCTTGGTGTCGGGCCGCTCCTTGGCCAGCACGCGCGCGACGCCTTTCAGCGTGCCGCCGGTGCCGAAGCCGGTGACCCAGTAATCGAGCTTCTCGCCCTTGAAGTCGTCGATGATCTCGCGCGCGGTGGTGCGCGAATGCATGTCGGGGTTGGCCTCGTTCTCGAACTGGCGCGTGAGGAACCAGCCGTGCGTCTTGGCGAGTTCGACCGCCTTGTTGACCATGCCCATGCCGCGCTCGGCGGCCGGCGTCAGCACGACCTTGGCGCCGAGGAAGCGCATCAGCTTGCGGCGCTCGACCGAGAAGGTCTCCGCCATGGTCACCACTAGCGGATAGCCCTTCTGCGCGCACACCATCGCAAGGCCGATGCCGGTGTTGCCGGAGGTCGCCTCGATCACCGTCTGGCCGGGCTTGAGCGTGCCGTCGCGCTCCGCCGCCTCGATGACGCCGAGCGCCAGGCGGTCCTTGACCGAACCGAGCGGATTGAACGCCTCGATCTTGACGTAGAGGTTGATGCCCGGCGGCCCCAGCTTGTTGATCTTGACCACCGGCGTGTGGCCGACGGTTTCCAGAATGTTTGCATATTTGGCCATGGCATCACTCCCTACATATTCAAAAAATGCTAAGCGGCGGCGCGCTTTACGTCCCCATCATCTCCGATCATGCGGGATGCGGGAAGACGGTGTGCATCAATTCTTCCGGGGTTTCCAGAGTGATCCTGCCCCGCGTTAGCTCGCCACGGCGGGCTTGGCGCCGGCGGAATCGAATATGCGATAGGCAAGCAGCTTGGCGCGGTCGTTGAGGAAGAACCAGGCCAGGGAATAGCCCCAGACGAACAGCGCCCAACCCCAGCCGAGCGGGGTCATGAACAGCCCATACACGGCAATCAACGTCGCCAGCACCTGCGTGCCAAGCACCGCGATCCATAAAATCCGCGCCGGGCGAATCGTCCAAAACGGACCGCGCGTGCGGGTGAGGAAGATCGTCAGGTGACCGGCCACCGACAGCTTCAGATACATCAGCGTCTGAATGTGCGCGCGGTCGAGGTGGAAGACGCGCTCGCCGAGATAAAACAGGCCGAAGGCGGCCACCACGCCGGTGATGCCGAGCACGGTGGCGATCCCCAGCACCAGCCGCATGTTCCAGGCCTCGGGCTGATTCTTGTAATGAACTTTGTCATAGGCAATCGACAGGATGGCGCCGTCATTGAGCAGCGCCAGCATCACGATCATCACCGCGGTCAAGGGATAAAAGTTGAAGACCAGGATCGTCAGCGTCATAAACAACAGCACGCGCAGCGTCTCGGCTATGCGGTAGATCGCATAGCTGTTCATGCGCTGGAAGATCTTTCGGCTCTCTTTGATGGCCTCGATGATGACCGACAGGCCGGGCGTCATCAGCACGATGTCCGCTGCCGCGCGCGCCGCGTCGGTCGCGCCCGAAACGGCGATGCCGCAATCGGCTTTCTTCAGTGCGGGGGCGTCATTCACCCCATCGCCCGTCATGCCGACGATGTGGCCGCGCTTTTGCAGCACATCGACGATGTGGAATTTGTGTTCGGGGAAAACCTGGGCGAAACCGTCAGCGTTCTCGATCGACTTGGCCAACTGCGCCGTCTCTTGACGCTTGCTATCGCCGAACCCGCTGGCATCGAGAATATTGCTGCCCATCCCCAATTTCTTGGCGGTTTCCTGGGCGATGGCCAGCGCATCTCCCGTCACCATCTTGACCGTTACGCCCATCTGCCGCGCGGTGGCGATGGTTGCCTTGGCATCCTCCCGCGGCGGATCGAATAGGGGCAGCACACCGAGAAACTGCCATTGGCCGTCGGCGTCGGCCCGCGCCACGCCTAAAGAACGGAAGCCTCGCGCCGCGAATTCGTTGACCGCCTTTTCGACCGCGGGCTTCACCTCCGCCGCATTGGCCGCCAAGGCCAAGATCACCTGCGGCGCGCCCTTGGTGACTTTGATTACTTTTCCGTCCGGGCCGGTGATGGTCGCTTCGGTGCGTTTATGCACGGGGTCGAATGGCTGGAAATGCGTCGCCTTATAGCCTTGCAAGGCTTTGTCGTTTTTCAGGCCGCCGAGGACGGCGATGTCGATGGTGTCGTTATTGTCCGCGCGCGACGCCAGCGCGCCATTGAGGATCACTTGCTCGGCGGGGATATTGTTCACGCTGAACGGTTCGCCCAGCGTCAGCTTGTTTTGGGTCAGCGTTCCGGTCTTGTCGGCACACAGCACGTCGACGCCCGCCAATTCCTCGATCGCCACCAGGCGGGTGACAATCGCCTGGCTCCGGGCCAGCACGCGCGCACCGACCGCCATGGTGACCGACAGCACCGTGGGCATCGCCACAGGGATGGCGGCGACGGTCAGCACCAAGGCGAACTGCAGCGTGGTGAGGATCGGGTCGCCGCGGAAGACTGCGACGGCAATAATCGTCGCCACCAGAACCACTGCGAGGACGATCAGGTAATTGCCGATCTTGAGCACCGCGCGTTGAAAATGGCTGGCGGTTTGCGTGCCCCCCACAAGTTCGGCGGTCTTGCCGAAATAGGTGTGCGTGCCGGTGGCATAGACCAGGGCCCCGATTTCGCCCTGACGAACGATCGAGCCCGAGAACACCGCCTCGCCGGATTTGTGTGCGACAGGCAGCAACTCCCCCGTCAGCGCCGACTGATCCACCTCGATCGGGCCGCCGTCCAGCAGGCGCGCATCGGCGGGCACGATGTCGCCGGCACGGATGCGGATCACATCACCGGGCACCAGTTCACGCGCCGCCGGGGTGACCCAATTGCCATCGCGTTTCACCCGGGCCTTGATCGCCAAGGTGGCTTTCAGGGCAGCAATAGCGTTGCCGGCCTGGTGTTCTTCCCAGAACCCGACCACGGCATTGGCGACGAGCAGAAGGAGGATGATGGCAAAGTCGGGCCAATGCCGGTCGACTGCCGACAGGATCACCGCGGCTTCGATCATCCACGGGATCGGGCCCCAAAAATAGCTGAGGAATTTCAGGAGCGGATTGGATTTCTTTTCGGCAATCTCGTTCGGCCCGTAGTGGGCCAGTCGCTTCTCCGCCTCGGCTTGCGTGAGGCCGTCCGGCGACGACGCCAGTTTTTGCTCGACCGCCGCTAACGGCAGCGACTTCAGGTCGTCTTTGGCGTCCGCCGGGCGCGCTTTGGAATCCTTGCTGTGGCCAGGTTCCATGATGGCAGTCTTTCCATCTTCGCGCGCCGCACGATCACATATTCAGCACACGTCCATAAGCATCGAGCACCGCTTCCTTCATCATCTCCGACAGCGTCGGGTGCGGGAAGACGGTATGCATCAATTCTTCTTCGGTGGTCTCCAGATTCATCGCCACCACGTAGCCCTGGATCAGTTCGGTGACTTCGGCGCCGACCATATGGGCGCCGAGCAGTTGCCCGGACTTCTTGTCGAAGATGACTTTCACCAGGCCCTGATCTTCGCCCAGCGCAATCGCCTTGCCGTTGCCGACGAAGGGAAAGCGGCCGACGCGGATGTCGAGCTTCTTCTCTTTGGCCGCCTGTTCGGTAAGGCCCACGGAAGCGATCTGCGGCGTGCAATAGGTGCAGCCGGGGATCATCAGCTTGTTCATCGGGTGCGGATGCAGGCCCTTGATCGCCTCGATGCAGACCACGCCCTCGTGCTCGGCCTTGTGGGCCAGCATGGGCGGACCGGCGACGTCGCCGATGGCGTAGATGCCCGGCACGCTGGTCTTGCTGAACGGGTCGACGACGACGCAACCGCGGTCGGTCTTCACGCCGAGTTTTTCCAGCCCGAGCTTCTCGATATTGCCGACCACGCCGACCGCCGAGATGACCCGTTCCACTTCCAGCGTCTGAGTCTTGCCGCCCTCCTCGATGGTGGCGACGACGCTGTCGGCTTTCTTGTCGAGCTTGGTGACTTTGGCGTTGGTGTGGATCTTGATGCCCTGCTTCTCGAAACTCTTGCGGGCGAAGGTCTGGATCTCGTGGTCTTCGACCGGCAGGATCTGCGGCAGCACCTCGACCACGGTCACATCCGAACCGAGTGTGCGGTAGAACGAGGCGAATTCGATACCGATGGCGCCGGAACCGACCACCAGCAATGACTTCGGGATGGCCGGCGGCACCATGGCCTCGAAATAGGTCCAGACTAGCTTCTTGTCGGGCTCCAAACCCGGCAGCACGCGCGGCCGCGCGCCGGTGGCGATGATGATGTGCTTGGCTTGATAGGTGCCGGGCGGCAGTGCGCCCTTCGGCGCTTCGCTCTTCGACGCCTTCACCGTCACCTTGCCGGGCGCGTCGATCGCCGCCTCGCCCCAGATGACCGACACCTTGTTCTTTTTCATCAGGAAGCCGACGCCGTCGTTGAGCCGCTTCGACACGGCGCGCGAGCGCGCGACGACGGCCTTCGGGTCGTAGCTGACATTGTCGGCCTTCAGCCCATAGTCCTTGGCGTGCTGCATGTAGTGGAAGATTTCCGCCGAGCGCAGCAGCGCCTTGGTCGGGATGCAGCCCCAGTTCAGGCAGATACCGCCGAGATAGTCGCGCTCGACGATGGCCGTCTTGAAACCGAGCTGCGCCGCGCGGATGGCGGTGACATAGCCGCCGGGGCCGGAGCCGATGATCAGAACGTCGAAATTCGTGTCAGCCATACCGTCCTTCACCTCCGCAGCGACCCCGATTGAATCCAGCCCAATTTAGGCATGTAATGTCCGCAATAACAGCCTGGGGGAGAAAGCGTTATGGGCAGGATTATCGGCCGCCTTGCGGCTATCGCAGTCTTAGTGTTCGCGCAAGCTGCCATCGTCTCGGCGGCCGAGCTTAAGGTCTACAGCACCATCGGCGTCAAGGGCGCGCTGGAAGAACTGGCGCCCAAGTTCGAGAAGGCGACGGGCAACAAGCTCAACATAAGTTGGGGCCTCATCTCGGGATTCACCAAGAAAGCGCAGGAAGGCGACGTGCCCGACGTGCTGATCGTCTCACGCCCCAGCATCGACAGCCTGACCAAGGACGGCAAGATCGCGGCTGGCGGCGTCACGCTCGGCAAATCGATTTTTGCTTTCGGCGTCAAACAAGGCGCGCCGAAGCCGGACATCTCGACCGTGGATGCGATGAAGAAGACGCTGCTGTCCGCGCGCGCGGTCGGTTACACCAATCCGGCGGCGGGCGGCGCGAGCGGCGTCTATTTTTCCAAAATGATCGAAAAGCTCGGCATCGCCACGGAGCTCAAAGCCAAAAGCAAATTTCCGCCGCCCGCCGGCTTCGTCGGCACGCTGCTGACCAACGGCGAAGTCGATATCGCCTTCCAGAGCAAGCCGGAACTGGCAACGACCCCGGGCGTCGACGTTATCGGTCCGCCGCCCGGCGATCTCGGTCATACCAACGTGTTTGCCGCCGGCGTCGGCGCGGCATCGAAGAACAGCGAGGCCGGCAAGGCTCTGTTGAAGTTTCTGACTTCGCCGGACGCGCAGGCGGTGTTCAAGGAAAAGGGATTCGATCCGGCCTGATGCTCTGTTCTCAACAACAATAGACCCTCGGGAGGCTGACATGAAATTTACGACAGGCCGTGCAGCGACCGCCGCAGCTTTGCTGCTCGCGCAAGCCAGCTTTGCATCCGCCGCCGAGATCAAGGTGTTCAGCACCATCGGCGTGCAGGCGGCGCTGGAAGAGCTGGCGCCGAAATTCGAGAAGGCGACCGGCAACAAGCTCAATATCACCTGGGGCACCGCCGCCATCTTGGTCAAGAAGGTGCATGCCGGCGAGAACGCCGATTTGCTGATCCTGACCAAGCAAGGCCTCGATGAGCTGATCAAGGGCAACAAGGTGGCGCCCGGCTCGGACGCCAGTTTCGCCAGTTCGGGCATGGCGGTCGTCGTCAAAAAGGGCGCGCCCAAGCCGGACATCTCGACGCCCGAGGCCTACAAACAGACGCTGCTCAAGGCCAAATCGATCGCCTATTCGAACCCGGCCTCCGGCGGCGCCAGCGGCGTGTTCTTCGCCAAAACGCTGGGGCGGATGGGCATTGCCGATCAGGTCAAGAACAAGACCCACTTCCCGCCGCCGAGCGGCAATTCGGCCAATCTCGTTGTGAGCGGCGAAGCCGAACTCGCGATTCAGCAGGAACCGGAAGTGATGGCGGTGTCAGGCGTCGAGGTCATCGGGCCGCCGCCGGGCGACCTCAATAACATCACGACCTACTCGGCCGGAGTTAGCCCCGACAGCAAGGACCCGAATGCGGCGAAGGCGATGATCAAGTTTCTGAAAACGCCGGAAGCTGCCGCGGTGTTCAAGGCGCGGGGCCTCAAGCCGGTGTGATCGACTTCGCTCGTTCCCGTCCCCGCCTGCGCGGGGACGAGCGCTTAGACGATCATCATCACCGGGTTTTCGATCAGCTTCTTGAACGCGACGATGAGCTCGGCGCCGAGCGCGCCGTCAACGCTGCGGTGATCGCAGGACAGCGTCACGCTCATGATGGTGGCGACCGCGAGCTGGCCGTTGCGCACCACCGCCCGCTCTTCGCCGGTGCCGACCGCGAGGATGGTCGACTGCGGCGGATTGATCACCGCGGTGAAATCCTTGATGCCGTACATGCCGAGGTTCGACACCGAGGTGGTGCCGCCGAGATATTCGTTCGGCTTGAGCTTGCGCGCCCGTGCGCGCGCCGCGAGATCGCGCATCTCGTTGGAAATGGCGGAGAGCGATTTGCTCTCGGCGTTGCGCACGATGGGCGTAATCAGGCCGCCGGGCAGCGCTACCGCCACGCCGACGTCGGAATGCTTGTGTTTGAGCATGCCGGATTCGGTCCAGCTCACATTGGCGTCAGGCACGCGTTGCAGCGCCAGCGCCAGCGCCTTGATGACGAAATCGTTGACCGAGAGCTTGTAAGCGGGCTTGCCGTCTTTGTCCCTGGGCGCCGCGGCGTTGATCTCCTCGCGCGCGGCGACGAGCTTGCCGATGTCGCAGTCCATGGTTTCGTAGAAATGCGGGATGGTCTGCACCGAGGCGGTCAGCCGCTGCGCGATGGTGCGGCGCATGCCGTCATGCGGCACGAAATCGTAAGAGCCGTCCTCGTAAAGCGCGCGGATCTGCGCGTCGGACGGCGTGGCCGCCATCGGCATCGGCGCGGCTGCCGGCGCGAGTGCAGGCGCAGCGCCCGGGGCGCGCAGTCCCTTGCCGGATTTAGCGTCTTCAACGTCGCGCGCGATCACGCGGCCATGCGGGCCGGAACCGGACACGCGGGCGAGATCGATGCCGGATTCTTTGGCAAGACGGCGCGCCAGCGGCGAGGAGAAGACACGGCTTCCGCCACTTGCCGCGACCGGTTGCGGCGCAGGCGGCGCGGCAGGTTTCGGCGGTGCAGCCGCTTGTGGTGCCGCGGCCGCGGCGTTCGACGGCGCAGCCTGCGGCTTTGGCGCTTCGGCCGGTTTCGGCGCGGGCGCGCTCTTCGCCCCGCTCGCCGCCGCCTTTACGTCCTCACCTTCGCCCGCCAGCACCGCGATCACGGAATTGACCGCCACGTCCTGCGTGCCTTCCGGCACCACGATCTTGGCGAGCGTGCCCTCGTCGACCGCCTCGTATTCCATCGTCGCCTTGTCGGTCTCGATCTCGGCGATGACGTCGCCCGACTTGATCTTGTCGCCCTCCTTCTTGAGCCAACGCGCCAGGTTGCCCTTCTCCATGGTGGGCGACAGCGCGGGCATGAGGATGTTGGTGGACATTGCGCGCTACCGGTAGCAGACGGCTTTCGCCGCTTCGACGACTTCGGCGACGGACGGCAGCGCCAGCTTCTCGAGATTGGCGGCGTAAGGCATCGGCACTTCCTTGCCGGTGACGCGCGCGACCGGCGCGTCGAGATAGTCGAAGGCGTGCTCCATCAGCCGCGCGGCGATTTCGGCGCCGACGCCGGACTGCGCCCAGCCCTCCTCCACCGTCACGCAGCGGCCGGTCTTCTGCACCGAAGCGACGATGGTGTCGGTATCCATCGGCTTGAGGGTGCGCAGATCGATGACCTCGGCCACGATGCCCTGCCCGGCCAATTCCTCGGCGGCCTTGAGCGCGTAAGACATGCCCATCGACCAGGCGACGATGGTCACGTCGTGGCCTACGCGCGCGATTTTCGCTTTGCCGATCGGCAAGACGAAGTCATCGAGCTTGGGCACCGGCGCGGAGTGGCCGTAGAGGATTTCGTTTTCCAGGAACACCACCGGATTGGGATCGCGGATCGCGGCCTTCAAGAGACCTTTGGCATCGGCTGCATTCGATGGCGCGATCACCTTGAGGCCGGGGATGTGCGAGAACCAGGATGAATAATCCTGGCTGTGCTGGGCGGCGACGCGAGCGGCGGCGCCGTTCGGCCCGCGGAACACGATCTGGCAGCCCATCTGGCCGCCCGACATATAGAGCGTCTTGGCGGCGGAGTTGATGATCTGGTCCATCGCCTGCATGGCGAAATTGAAGGTCATGAATTCGACGATCGGCTTCAGGCCGGCGAGCGCTGCGCCGACGCCCATGCCGGCAAAGCCGTGCTCGGTGATCGGCGTGTCGATGACGCGCTTGTCGCCGAACTCCTGCAGTAGTCCTTGCGTGACCTTGTAGGCGCCCTGATATTCGGCCACCTCCTCGCCCATCACGAAGACATCCTTGTCGCGCCGCATCTCCTCGGCCATGGCGTCGCGCAACGCTTCGCGCATGGTCATGGTGACCATCTCGGTGCCTTCGGGAATGTCGGGATCGGCGGCGGCATGCACGGCCGGCGCCTCGGGCGCCGCTTGCGGTGCGGGTTTGGCTTCGGACTTTTCCGGCTTCACGGCGGGCGCGGGCTTGGCCTGCGGCGCCGGTTTGGCGTCCGCCATCGCCGATTTGTCCTCTCCGTCGCCGAGGATCACCGCAATCGGCGTGTTGACCGCAACATCCGCGGTGCCTTCCGGCACCAGGATCTTACCGAGCGTGCCCTCGTCCGACGCCTCCACCTCCATGGTGGCCTTGTCGGTTTCGATTTCGGCAATGATGTCGCCGGACTTGATGCGGTCGCCGACTTTCTTGAGCCATTTGGCGAGGTTGCCCTTTTCCATCGTGGGCGACAGCGCGGGCATGAGCACTTCAATCGGCATGGTTTCTACTCAGACCCGCAAAATTACCGGTAAACGTCAGCGTAGAGTTCGGCCACGTCCGGCTCCGGATCGTGGGTGGCGAATTCGGCCGCCTGATTGATCAGGTCGCGCACCTCGCCGTCGATTTTCTTCAGCTCGTCTTCCTTGGCAAACTTCTTTTCCAGAATGCGGTGGCGCGCCATGTCGATCGGATCGTGGTGCGTGCGCACGTCCTCGACTTCCTCGCGCGTGCGGTATTTCGCCGGGTCCGACATCGAGTGGCCGCGATAGCGGTAGGTCAGCATCTCCAGAATGTAGGGACCCTTGCCGGCGCGGCACCAGGCGGCCGCCTTTTCGCCGGCCGCCTTGACCGCGCGCACGTCCATGCCGTCGACCTGCTCGCCCGGAATATTGAACGACAGGCCGCGCCGCGACAGGTTCACTTCGGCCGAGGCGCGCGTGATCGCGGTACCCATGGCGTAGCGGTTGTTTTCAATCACGTAGATGACCGGCAGCTTCCACAAGCTCGCCATGTTGAAACTTTCGTAGACCTGCCCCTGGTTGGCCGCGCCGTCGCCGAAATAGGTCACCGAGATATTGTCATTGCCGCGATAGTGGTTGGCGAAAGCAAGGCCGGTGCCGATCGGGACCTGCGCGGCGACGATGCCGTGGCCGCCGAAAAATCCTTTCTCGACGCTGAACATGTGCATCGAGCCGCCTTTGCCCTTGGAATAGCCGTGCGTGCGGCCGGTAAGCTCGGCCATCACGCCCTTGGGGTCCATACCGCAGGCCAGCATATGGCCGTGGTCGCGATAGCCGGTGATTACCTCATCGCCCGATTTCAGGGTCATCTGCATGCCCACCACCACGGCCTCCTGGCCGATATAGAGGTGGCAGAACCCGCCGATCAGCCCCATGCCGTACATCTGGCCCGCCTTTTCCTCAAAGCGGCGGATGCTCAGCATGCTGCGGTAGGCGGCAAGCTCCTCGTCCTTGCTGAAATTGGCGACCGGCGTGGCCGGTGGCTTGGCTTCGGGGCCCGGGCTTTTCTTGACGACCGCCATTGGCACTCCCTGCGAAAGCGTCCGGGTAAATGTGTCGGGAACTTCGGTTCGGCTTCGCAACCTTCCAATAGCTTAATCCGCCGGGGGGCGGAAGCGCGAGGCCAGCGGACGGAATTGCGGAATACACCCGGAATTTGGCTGAAAATTACAAACCGAGCGGTGGAAAACGCCGGCCGCCTAATGCGGATGGAGCAACAGGGTCAGATCGCGCGGGTCGACCAAGCCCAACAGCGCGCGAGCCCGCTCGTCCAGCATATCGGGGTCGATGCGGTCGGAACGCAGCAGCGCCACCCGCCGCTCCCACAACGCGCGTTCGCCTTTCAAATGCCTGAGCTCGCCCTGCATGGTTGCCAGCTGTTGGTCGAGGTCGGCTTGCGCGCGCAGGCCGTGATTGCCGGAGAAGGCGTTGGCCGCGAAATAGCCGATGAACAGCGCGGCAAACGTATAAAGGCCGAGCGCGGTCAGGATGGTACGGCGGCGACGGTGGGAGACCATCCCCGCAACATGCGGGAATCGCGTTAAAGCGCGTTTAATGCGCTACCGGCCGGTCAAATCGGCGCGTAATGGCGGATTTCATTGAGCAAGAAGTTGCCCACCCGCTTGCCGCGGTTGCGGAAATGCCGCAGCACGCCCTGGTCGACGAAATAAGTGAGCAGGATCGAATCGCGGCTTTTGACGCGATTATGGACCGCGTCGGCCGAATGCCAGGTATCAGAACCGACAGCGAATGCATAACCGGTGTTGGGCGCAAAGCGCATCTGCGCCTTCTTCGGCATCGAGCCGTCGGGCAGCTTCTCGTGAAAGATGGTGCCAATGTCGGTATTGGCGTCGTCCTTCGGCAGATAGAGTTGGACCGTGATCCCCTTCCAGCGCGTATCGGTGTGCGGCGTGATCAGATAGCCGGGGATGTCGCGGGTGAGGATCGGGATCGGATACATGCCGACCTTCGCGAAGTCGGCGCCGAAGCGTTTCGTGAGACCGGGCGCGAGGCGGCGGATAAAGGCCTGCTTGACCGGCTGCGAGCACAGCGCGCGGCCGATCACGTCCCACAACGCGCGCTTTTCCGGCGGCAGATTGCGGATGTATTCCGGGAACAGGTCGATCTTCACGCGCGTATGCGTGCCGTCGGTGAGATCGTGGCCCTTGCTGCGGCCGTGCATCGGGCGATAGTCAGTCGCCTCCGGCATCAGCGCCAGAATCTGCGCGTAGACGTCGTCCGGGAACACGCGATCGAATTCGAGATGGAAGAACGGTTTTTCTACCACGCGCGCGGCGTCGACCGAATGCATCACGAAATTCGACAGGCGCTCGATGGCCTGGCGGCGGTCGCGGCTGCTGAGCGTCGTGGCCTGATCCATCGCGGGTGCTCTATTTCAGGCAGTGAAATTCACGCATAATTTGCGGCGATTTGGTCCCTAATGCAAGCCATTGGCCCATCTGGGACAGGGCGAAAATTGGCTGCAGCCTGCCGGTAATCGCGCGGCAGCCACAGCAATCCCGTCTTCAAGCATCACCCTGTTGCCTTCGCCGAGAATGATCCGGGCGGGACGGCCTTCGACCTGCACTTCCATGCGAATGATCCGCCACGTTCCTAGATCCTTTCGCGCATGCAGATAGACCGTGCCTTTGCCCTTCGGACCTGCGGCGGAGAATTGCAAAAGCGCCGATCCGGTCGGCCCGGACGTCTCGATTTTGCCGCTTGGAAAGCCGGTCGTGATCGGCGTGCCGAGCGCGCTGACCACCTCGGTGCTGGCGTTTAGCTGCGCGACCGCCATTTGATACGCCTCGGAGTTCTTGAAGAACGCCATCACCGAGAACCAAATCGCGACGCCAAGGCCAATCGCGGCGATCAACGTGACCGCGCCGGCGATCGCCCAAATGCGCTGCACGCGTCTGAACTGATCGACGCTCTCCCAACGCTTGTTGCGCCAGGCCCATGCGCTGCCTTTCACGCCGAGCACAAACGGCATGACGATGTTGACGAGCGGTACGAACATCAGCAGCGCGATAAACGTGTTATTGCCGATGCCCCAAATCCAATTGAGGAAAAATGCGCCCCAGTTCCAGCGATCAATCTCGGGCGGAACGACCGATGCTATGCCTTGGCCAGATGTATTTTCCACCATGGTCTCCCGCCCCTAAGAGAACCGCCATGCGCAATTGTGTTCTTGCGGCGATTTGGCGCCTGACGCAAGCCAGGCCGACGGCGAAAGCCGATAGCCGCTATTCGTTGCCGGTCGCGTGACCCGCGAATGTCTCAAGCACGCGGCCGATGGCGGTCACCGCTTGGCTGACCTTGTCGCCAAGCGCGTGCCGGGCAGCAACCCAACTAGGGTCGTTATAGCTGAGTTTCACCGCGCCATCGGCGTCTTGCCAAACCAGCGCTTTCAACGGCAGGTCGATGCCCGCAGTCTGGGCGCTCTGCATCAGCGGTGTTCCCGCGGCGGGATTGCCGAAGATGATAAGCGTGGTCGGCCGCAGCGCCATGTTGACGCTGGCCGCACCCGCCGCGTGGTCAACACGCGCGAAAATCGTCACGCCCTTCGTCTGCAGAGCCGTCACAAGCCGATCAAGCGTGGTTGCAAAATCATGCGCGCTTGGCAGGGTAATAAGGCCGTTGGCAGGTTCTGGCATACCCAGTCCTCACTCAGGCAGGATTACAGTTAGGTCGTCCCCAAGTCAGCCGGCGGTGCCGTCACATTAAAAGGCGCACGCCTGACGTGCCTGCGCGCTAACGGCCTGCCTTCAGCGCTTCGCGCCCGGCATATTTCGCCTGCGCGCCGAGTTCTTCCTCGATGCGCAACAGCTGATTGTATTTCGCGGTTCGGTCGGCGCGCGCGAGCGAGCCAGTCTTGATCTGCCCGCAATTGGTGGCGACCGCGAGATCGGCGATGGTGGAATCTTCCGTCTCGCCCGAGCGGTGCGACATCACGGCGGTGTAGCCGGCCTTGTGCGCCATTTCGACGGCGGCCAGCGTCTCGGTCAGCGTGCCGATCTGATTGACCTTGATCAGGATCGAATTGGCGAGCCCGCGCTTGATGCCGTCGGAAAGCCGCGTCACGTTGGTGACGAACAGATCGTCGCCGACAAGTTGACACTTGCTGCCGATTTTCTGCGTCACCAGTTTCCAGCCCTCGAAATCGTCCTCGGCCATGCCGTCTTCGATCGAAACGATGGGGTATTTGCCGACCAACTCGGCCAGATATTCCGCCTGCTGTTGCGGCGAGCGGGTCTTGCCCTCGCCTTCGTAGACGTATTTACCGTCCTTGAAGAACTCCGTGGAGGCCGGATCGAGCGCGATCATCACGTCGCCGCCGGGCTTGTAGCCGGCTTTGGCGATTGCCTGCATGACGACATCGAGCGCGGCCTCCGCTGATTTCAGATCGGGCGCGAAGCCGCCCTCGTCGCCGACATTGGTGTTGAGGCCCATCGATTTGAGCTGCGCCTTCAGCGTCTGGAAAATCTCCGACCCGGCGCGCAGAGCCTCCGCGAAGCTTGGCGCGCCGACCGGCATGATCATGAATTCCTGGAAATCGATCGGATTGTCGGCGTGCACGCCGCCATTGAGGATGTTCATCATCGGCACCGGCAGCATGCGGGCGGCGGTGCCGCCAACATAGCGGTAGAGCGGCGTCTGGGTGGTGGCAGCCGCGGCCTTGGCCACGGCGAGCGAGACGCCGAGGATGGCATTGGCGCCGAGCCGGCCCTTGTTAGGGGTGCCGTCGAGCGCGATCAGCGTCTCGTCGATCTTGGCCTGCGCCTCAGCCTCCATGCCGCCGAGTGCGTCGTAGATCTCGCCGTTGACCGCATCGACCGCCTTGCGCACGCCCTTGCCGCCGTAGCGCGCCTTGTCGCCGTCGCGCAGTTCGACCGCCTCATGCGCGCCGGTCGAGGCGCCGGACGGCACCGCGGCGCGGCCCTTCGAGCCGTCCTCCAGGATGACGTCGACTTCGACGGTCGGATTGCCGCGGCTGTCGAGGATTTCGCGGCCGATAATGTCAATAATGGCGGTCATGGGCTTGTTCCGGCAGTTGGATATGGCCGGGCTTCTACAGGATGGACAACCCCCTTGTCATGCCCCGTCCCGCCGGGGCATTGCATGCGTATGACGAAACGGCCGCTCCAGCTCGGGCACCCGACGCCCATCCCCGCCTCGCCCGATAAGGCGGTGCTCGACCGCGTGCCCAACCCGCACGCGGATACCGACTACCTTGCCCGTTTCACCGCGCCCGAATTCACCACGCTGTGCCCAATCACAGGCCAGCCCGATTTCGCCCATCTGGTGATCGATTACGCGCCCGGCCGCTTCCTGGTCGAGTCGAAGTCGCTCAAGCTCTATCTCAACAGTTTCCGCAACCACGGCGCCTTCCATGAGGATTGCACGATCGCCATCGGCAAGGCGCTGGTGGCGCGGCTCAAGCCGAAATGGTTGCGCATCGGCGGCTACTGGTACCCGCGCGGCGGCATGCCGATCGACGTGTTCTGGCAGGCCGGCCGCTTGCCGAAGGGATTGTGGGTGCCCGATCAAGGCGTCGCGCCCTATCGCGGGCGGGGTTAGGTTTTTCGGCGCAAGCGCAAAGCGCAAGTCCACCCAGTTGCGGTCAGCACCACGGCACCCAGCAGCAGCACCGGAATGATGCCGATGCCGCTGGAAATGCCGAGACCGTAGACCACCGGCCCCGCCGCCTGCCCGAGGAAGAAGAAGGCCGAATGCCCGGCCATTGCCGATCCGCGTGCCGCCGGAGCCAGTTCCGTGACGTAGACCTGGATGCAGCCGTGCAGCAGGTAGAAACCGAAGCCGACCAGCACGAAGTTGGCGAATTCCACCGGCCACGGCAGGCGCAACGCGATCACGACCAGGCAAAATGCCATCGTCATACCGCCGGCCGCCATCAATCGGCGTTCGGCGAAGTAGCTGAGCAGGCGCGACACGCTGATGGTGTAAATAATGCCGCCGACGGCGAAGCCGCCAATCACCACGCCAGCGATAGAGGCGCCCGTGACGCCTTCGCTGTGCAGCAGCACCGCCACATAAGGAAACACCCCGAACAGAAATATTGCTTCCAGGAAGACAGCGCCGAAGCAGTATTTTGCCAAGGGATTGCTGAACACCGCGCGATAATTCGGAATGAAACTCGACAGATCGAAGTGCCCCGGCGTCTCATTCATTTTAAGAAAGCCGGGGATCGCGAAGGCGAGTGCGACCAGATCGATGCCGCCGGTGACGAAGAACACGCCACGCCAACCGATCAAGTCGCCGATCACGCCGGCGCCCGAGGCGCCCAGGAGATTGCCGCTCATGGCGGCGAATAGCAGCTTGCCTAACGCGACCTGACGCTGCGCTACCGGCACCTGATCGCCGATCAAGGCGAAAGCAATTGGAAAGACGCCGCCGGCGGTCATTCCGGCGAGCACACGCAGCGCCACCAGTGTCTCGAAATTTGTCACCAGGCCGCAGGCCAGCGTCGTGACGCCGCCAATGAGCATGCATACCGCAATCAGCCGGGCCTTGCTGAACATGTCGGCCAGCGCACCCAATACCGGCTGAATCAACGCATACGGCAAGGTGAAAGCGGTCGAGAGCAATGCGGCGGTCGCGGGTTCGACGTTCAATCCACCGGCGATCTGCGGAATGACGGGATCGACCGAACGCATGAACAGCGACGTCGCGAAAATCACGAACGCCAAGAGATTGAGGACGCGTCCCATGCGAGCCGAGAGCCTTTACCGGATCAGCGCTTGGCCAGCCGGTCGAATTCGACCAGCGTGCGCAACAGCGGCTCCATCTCCTTGAGCGGCATCATGTTGGGGCCGTCGGAGGGAGCGTGATCGGGGTCCTGATGCGTCTCAATAAACACGCCGGCGACGCCGACAGCTACCGCCGCGCGCGCCAGCACAGGCACAAATTCGCGCTCGCCGCCCGACGACGTGCCCTGCCCGCCCGGCTGTTGCACCGAATGGGTGGCGTCGAAGATCACGGGCGCGGCCATGCGCTTGAGGATCGGCAGCGCACGCATGTCGGAGACCAGCGTGTTGTAGCCGAACGACACGCCGCGCTCGGTCACCAGCACGTTGGCATTGCCGGCGCCGGTGATTTTCTCCACCACGTTCTGCATGTCCCACGGCGCCAGGAACTGACCTTTCTTGACGTTGATCACTTTGCCGGTCTTGGCGGCGGCGATCAGCAGGTCGGTCTGCCGGCACAGGAAGGCGGGGATTTGCAGTACGTCTACCGCGGTGGCGGCGCGCGCGCATTGCTCGGCGTCGTGCACGTCGGTGAGCACCGGAATTTTCAGCGTGTCGCGGATTTCGGCGAAGATGGGTAGCGCCGCGTCGAGCCCGATGCCGCGCGCACTCTTGCTGGACGTGCGATTCGCCTTGTCGAAGGAGGTCTTGTAGACGAGGCCGATGCCGACGCGCGCCGCGATCTCCTTGAGCGCGCCCGCCATTTCCAGCGCATGCGTCCGGCTTTCCAACTGGCACGGCCCGGCGATCAGCGCCAACGGCAAGGCGTTGCCAAAGCGCACGGCGCCAATGGTGACGGTTGATTGGGGTTTCTGATCCAAGACGGTTTTGCCCTCGCGGCCGCGACCATGAAGCGACAGCGCGGCGCGGTCAACGGGCCGGTTCGAATACCAGCACGGCGCCCAAAGCGTCCTGCGAGCCGATCACCGCGGCATTTCGTTCGGATAGTCCGGCAATTCCGCCCAGTTTCGGCACGTTGTCCAGCAAGCCGGCACCGGCGACTGTGAAGCGGATGGCGGCGAGACGCGCGCCACGGGCGACGTCCGGCGCCCGGACACCGAAGCGGCGAAGGAATACGCCCGGCGTCACCGCGTCGATAGCGCCGCGCGGTGTCACGATCGAAAAGCCACCGCCGTCGGATTGAGCGGGCGCTCCTGCGAAGCTTTGCAGGAAACCGATGTGGCGCGCGGGCTGATCGTCAACGGCGACAATGCCGGCAACGCGCATGCAACCGTTCGCGTGTTGCTGGAACGCCGGATTCCAGAAGTTCTCCGGATAATGCTGCTGGCAGGTGAAAAAGCCGATTTCGGGCGCGTGCAGATCGGCTGCGAAGGCAAGCGTGAACGCGACTTTCAGCGGTGTGCCGTCGGGGCGCTTGGCTTCGCGCTCGAAATCATAGAGCGCGAAATCGCCGATTCCCTTGGCGCGGAATTCGTCGGCATCAGGCGCGCCGTGCCCCTCCAACGCCAGCATCGACAGACCCTGCTCGTGCGCCAGAAAATCGCGATTGAAGGCGCCGAAAGAGAATTGCCGCGGCGCGTGCGGCGCGATGCCGCTTCCGTCCGCGATCGCCAGCAATTCGATAAACGTGCCCGGGAACTGAACAATATGGTTCTGCGTGCCCCAAGCACGCGAATGCCGGTTGCGCGCGCCGACCGTGAAACCGAGGCCGCGGTATAGCGCGGCCGCCGCGTCGAGATCGTGCACAGCGTGGACGATATGATCGAGGCCGCGGGGCATGAACACCTTTCCACTGACCGCACTTTGGCGTCATATTCCGTCACGAATCATAGACGCGTATCCGCCAATATGTGGGACTTCAAATGACCAGCAAATCACGAACCGGCCAGCGCCGCGACAAACATCCACTGTCGCCCGACGCGGCAACCAAGAAAGCCAAAAAGGCCGAGCGGGTCGCCAAGGGGAAATTTCAGACCAAGCTGCAGGGCGCCCAACGCCGCGATGCGCAAGCCAAGATGCGCCGGCTGGACGACTGACCGCGAAGATCCTTAAACCAGCCGGCTCTGCTCCACCGCCGCGCCGATGAAGGAGGCGAACAGCGGGTGCGGCTCGAACGGCCGCGACTTCAGCTCGGGATGGAACTGCACGCCGATGAACCAGGGATGGTCCTCGTATTCGATGATCTCGGGCAAAATCCCGTCGGGCGACATGCCGGAGAAGCGCATGCCGCGCTGCTCGAGACGCCCCTGGTAACTGGTGTTGACCTCGTAGCGATGGCGGTGGCGCTCAGAAATTTCGGTGGCGCCGTAGATGTTGGCTACGCGGCTACCGCGCGTGAGCATCGCCGGATAGGCCCCTAGCCGCATGGTGCCGCCGAGATCGCCGCCATCCATCCGCCGCTGCAATTCATTGCCCTTGAGCCATTCGGTCATCAGGCCGACCACCGGCTCGGTTGTCGGGCCGAACTCGGTCGAATTGGCCTCAGAGATGCCGCACAGATTGCGCGCCGCTTCCAGCACCGCCATCTGCATGCCGAAGCAAATGCCGAAATACGGCACCTGCCGCATGCGCGCAAACTGCGCCGCACGGATTTTGCCTTCCGCGCCGCGCTGGCCGAAACCGCCGGGCACCAGGATGCCGTTGACGTGTTCGAGAAACGGCGCCGGGTCCTCGTTCTCGAACACTTCCGACTCGATCCAGTCGAGATTGACCTTGACCTTGTTGGCGATGCCGCCGTGCGACAGCGCCTCCGTCAGCGACTTATAGGCGTCCTTCATTCCGGTATATTTGCCGACAATGGCGATGGTGACGTCGCCTTCCGGATTGCGGATACGCTCGTTGATAATGTGCCAGCGCGTGAGATCCGGCGCCGCCCTCGGTTCAACACCGAAGGCCTCCAGCACTTCCCGGTCGAGGCCGGCTTCGTGATAGGCCTCGGGCACCGCGTAGATATTGTCGACGTCGCGCGCTTCGATCACCGCGCTCTCACGCACATTGCAAAACAGCGCGAGCTTGCGCCGTTCGCCGTGCGGGATCGGGCGGTCGGTGCGGCACAGAAGAATGTCGGGCTGGATGCCGATCGAGCGCAATTCCTTGACCGAATGCTGCGTCGGCTTGGTCTTCAGCTCGCCGGCGCTCGAAATGAACGGCAGCAACGTGAGATGGACATAGACCGCGTGATGGCGCGGCAGGTCGTTGCCCAATTGCCGGATCGCCTCGAAGAACGGCAGGCCCTCAATGTCGCCGACCGTACCGCCGACCTCGACCAGCACGAAATCGAAATCGTCGTTGCCGTCGCGCACGAAATCTTTGATCGCGTTGGTGACGTGCGGAATGACCTGGATGGTGGCGCCGAGATAGTCGCCGCGCCGCTCTTTGGTGAGGATGTCCTGGTAAATGCGGCCGGTGGTGATGTTGTCCTGCCGGGTCGCAGGCCGCCCGGTGAAGCGCTCATAATGCCCGAGGTCGAGATCGGTCTCGGCGCCGTCGTCGGTGACGAACACTTCGCCGTGCTGATAGGGCGACATCGTGCCGGGATCGACGTTGAGGTATGGATCGAGCTTGCGCAGGCGGACCTTGTAGCCGCGCGCCTGCAGCAGCGCCCCGAGCGCCGCTGATGCGAGACCCTTACCCAATGAGGAAACCACGCCGCCGGTGATGAAAATGTACCGCGCCATGGGGCTTAACCTGTAATGCCGCCGAATCAATTCGACGAGCGCGAAAAGCTCAGAGCCGGTCTGCGCCTGTGTGCAAATCGGAAAATCGCCGTCATCAAAGACCTTTGTATCGGTATTTTCATATTCCACCTGAAAGGCGCTCCGGCCTTTCCACGCCTATCCGGGCCCTAACGCGGAAGGGCCGGTTTCCCGGCCCTTCGTCAGCTCCTTATTTCGATTGCGGCACCTGCGGGCCGACTGGCGCCGCGGGGGCAGCGGGAGGCGCCGTGGGCGCGCCCTGGAGTTGATTCAGAATCCCTTTCGGGTTCAGCGGTGCGGTGGGACCAGCAGGCGCGACCGGTGCGCTTTGGCCGCCCTGCAGGATCGAAGTCGGCTTGCGGTTCAAGCCGGCGATGATCGAGAGCAACAGGCTGGTCGCGAAGAACAGGCCAGCCAGGATCGCGGTGGCACGCGTGAGCACGTTGGCGGTGCCGCGGCTGGTCATGAAACCGCCGGTCGAGCCAATGCCGAGCCCACCACCTTCCGATTTCTGCAACAGCACGACGCCGATCAAGGCGAGCACCAGCATCAGGTGGATGACGATCACGACGTGCTGCATAAGGCTTTAATCCGTTCAAACCGACCGGTCTGGGCTGCCCGCCCAGGCGGCGCTCTGCCGGTCATATAGGTAATCAGTCGGAATTTGCCGCGTCTCTACACGATCACACGCAGCATTTCCACCCTCGCCGGAGCTAGCGGTAAACCGAGGCAATACCAAGGAAATCCGCCGCTTTTAGGCTGGCGCCTCCGACCAGGGCACCGTTCACATCGGCTATGGTCAGCAGTTCCTTGGCATTGGTCGGCTTGACCGAGCCGCCATAGAGAATACGGACGCGGCCGCCTTCGGCGCCGTAGCGCGCCTCTAGCCGTTGGCGGATGAAGGCATGGACCTCGGCGACGTCGCCGGGCGTCGGGGTCAGCCCGGTACCGATCGCCCAGACCGGCTCATAGGCGACCACCAGATTGGCGCCGGTGCCGCCGTCAGGCAGCGAGCCGTCAAGCTGGCGGCCGATGACGGAAAGCGTCTGCCCGGCTTCGCGTTCGGCGCGTAGCTCACCGACGCAAACGATCGCCGTCAGGCCGGCGCGGTGCGCGGCCAAAGCCTTGGCACGCACCTGGGCGTCAGTCTCATGGTGGTCGGTGCGCCGTTCCGAATGGCCGACGATTACCGCCACAGCGCCGGCGTCCTTGAGCATTTCGGCAGCGATATCGCCGGTATGGGCGCCAGATGGCTCGGCGTGACAATCTTGCCCGCCGATAGCAACCGCCGAGCCGCGTGCCGCGGCGGCAAAGTCCGCGATCAGCGTGGCCGGCGGACACACCATGAGGCCGGCCTTGAGACCGGCCGTGCCGTTGACGATTTTGGTCAGCTCGCCTTCTGAGACGGCAAGGCCGTTCATCTTCCAGTTGCCCGCTACTAGCGGTATTGGGGTGTCGGATGCCATGTTTTAGGTCCTTATGCGGGTGCCGTTATCAGACCCGCAACGCGGGCGCCAGAGCAGGCCGGCCGCAAGCTGATCCTTCTTGAGTTGCAGGGAGTTGGCCCGCTCCCTATAAGGGCGCGACCACCCTTCATTCAGCCATCACCGTTGTCCGGGAAGAACGCAGCCCATGCTCCGCGGTATCCACAAAGCCTCCTCGACCTGGCTCGGCCGGGGCATTATGGCCATCGTTATGGGCGGGCTGGTCGTCAGTTTCGCGATTTGGGGCATCGGCGACATTTTCCGCGGCTTCGGACTCAATTCGGCGATCCAGATCGGCGGCACCGAGATCTCGATCGAGCAATTCCGCCAATTCTACACCACCCGCCTGCAGCAGCTCGGACAGCAAGTCGGCCGCCCGATCACTCCCGAGCAGGCGCGCGCAACGGGCATCAACCAACGTGTGATCGGTCAGTTGGTGGCCGAGACGACGCTCGACGAACAAGCCAACGCCTTGCGGCTCGGCATCAGCAATGCCGACATCGCCGGCCGCATCACCAACGATCCGAGCTTCCGCGGCATCACCGGCAAGTTCGACCGCGATCGCTTTGAGCAGATCATCCGGCAAGCCGGCTATACCGAACCGAAATTTGTCGAGGAGCAGCGTCGCGTGACCTTGCGCCGGCAAATCGCACTCAGCATCGGCGGCGACTTTCCGGTGCCGGTAACGGCAGAGAAGGTGCTCAATCAATATCAAAACGAGAAACGCAGCATCGAATACCTCAGCTTAGGTCCGGCGCAGGCAGGCGACATTCCAGCGCCAACGCCCGAAGTCCTCAGCAAATATTTCGACGAGCGCAAGGTTTTGTTTCGCGCGCCCGAATACCGCAAGATAAGCCTGCTCGCGATGTCGCCGGCTGCGCTTGCCAAGCCGGACGCAGTCACCGACGCCGACGCCAAAAATTATTTCGAGCTGCACAAAGCGAGCTACGGTACGCCCGAGCGCCGCGAACTGAGTCAGATCGTTTTCCCGAAGCCGGAAGAGGCCGCGGCCGCGCGCGAGCGCATCGCCAAGGGCGCGACTTTCGCCGACATCGCCAAGGAACGCGGCCTGAAAGATAGCGATACCAATGTCGGCATGGTGACGAAGTCCGGAATCATCGATCCGGCCGTCGCCGACGCCGCTTTCGCCCTCAAGTCGGGCGAGGTCAGCAAGCCGATCAATGGCCGCTTCGGCACGGTGCTGCTGCAAGTCGGCAAAATCGAACCGGGAAGCGAGAAGACCTACGAGCAGGTCGCACCGCAGATCAAACGCGAACTCGCCGAGGGCCGCGCCAAGACCGAAATCGGAACGCTGCGCGACAAATTTGAGGATGAGCGCGCCGCCGGCGCGACGCTCGCCGAGGCCGCCAAGAAATTAGGGCTCACCTCGCAAACCATCGATGCGGTCGATCGCTCGGGCCGCGGCCCGGACGGCAAGCCGATCGCCGGCCTGCCGACAAAACCGGATGCGGTCGCCGCGGCCTTTGCCAGCGACGTCGGGGTCGACAACGATCCCCTGCAACTGCCGGATGGCGGCTATCTCTGGTTCGACGTCACCGGCATCACGCCGGCGCGCGATCGCACGCTCGCCGAGGTGAAAGACAAGGTCGAAGCGCGCTGGCGCGAAGACGAGATCGCCAAGCGCCTGCAGGCCAAGGCCAACGACATGGTCGGTAAGCTCAAAGCCGGCACGGCGCTGGACCAGCTTGCCACCGAGACTGGCCTGAAAGTGGTGACGGCAACCGATCTGCAACGCGGCAAACCGGGCGGCTTTGCGCCGGCGAAGCTGGTCGAAGCGGCCTTCAAGATCCCCAAGGACGTGCCGTCTACAGCCGAAGGCGACCAAGTGACCGCGCGCTTCGTGTTCAAGGTCACCGGCGTCGTCGATCCGCCGCTCGATCCGGCCGCCAGCAAGGCGATCGCGACCTCGCTGCAGAACCTATACGCCGACGACCTCGTCGGCGCCTATGTCACGCGGCTGGAAAACGATTTCGGCGTCAAGTTCAATCAGCAGGCGCTGAACCAGGTCATTGGCGGGGCTCCCGCCCCCAGCAATAATCAGAACGACTTCTACTGACCCCATGCAGATTGAGCCGTCGGAAACCGCTTTCGCCGAACGCTACGGCCGCGGCCAGGCGCAGGTGGTGTGGACCACGCTGGTCGCCGATCTGGAGACGCCGGTCTCGGCCTTCCTCAAGCTCGGCGGCGGCAAGCCGATGAGCTTCCTGCTGGAGTCGGTAGAAGGCGGCGACACACGCGGCCGCCATTCCATCATTGGCGTCGATCCCGACTTGATCTGGCGCACCAATGGCGCGCGGGCCGAGATCAATCGGACGGCGCGCGCCAAGCCGGAGGCATTTACGCCTTGCCCGGAACCGCCGCTCAAGGCATTGCGCGCGCTGATCGCGGAAAGCCGCATCGACTTGCCCGACAGTCTGCCGCCGATGGCGGCTGGCGTGTTCGGCTATCTCGGCTACGACATGGTGCGGCTGATGGAGGAACTGCCGCCGCCCAATCCCGATCCGATCGGCATTCCCGACGCGGTGCTGGTACGCCCGACCATCATCGTAGTGTTCGACGCGGTCAAAGATTCCATCACAGTCGTCACGCCAGTGCGCCCGGAAAAGGGCATCGACGCCAAGACGGCGCTGACGCGCGCGGTCGAGCGGCTGTCCGGCATCCTAGAAAGCCTCGACCGGCCGCTCGACAAGTCGCTGGCCGAGTACGACGAAGGCCCGCTCGACGTGCCGCCGCGCTCCAACACCACGCCGGCTGAATACACGGCGATGGTCGCCAAGGCCAAGAACTACATCACCGCCGGCGACGCCTTCCAGATCGTGCTGGCGCAACGCTTCGAGGCGCCGTTCACGCTGCCGCCGTTCTCGCTCTATCGCGCGCTGCGGCGAACCAATCCGTCGCCCTATCTCTACTTCCTCGATTTCGGCGCCTTCGCCGTCGCCGGCTCGAGCCCGGAAATCCTGGTCAAAGTCTCAGGCGATGTGGTGACCATCCGCCCGATCGCCGGCACGCGGCCGCGCGGCGCGACGCCGCACGAGGACAAGGCGCTCGAGGCGGAATTGCTCGCCGATCCGAAAGAACGCGCCGAGCACCTGATGTTGCTCGACCTTGGCCGCAACGACGTCGGGCGCGTCGCCGAGATCGGCAGCGTGACTGTCACCGATCAGTTTTTCGTCGAGCGCTACAGCCACGTCATGCACATCGTCTCCAATGTCGAGGGCAAGCTTGCCGGCAACCGCGACGCGCTCGATGCGCTCGCCGCCGGATTTCCCGCCGGTACGGTGTCGGGCGCGCCCAAGGTCCGCGCCATGCAGATCATCGACGAATTGGAGAAGGAAAAGCGCGGGCTCTATGCCGGCGCGGTCGGCTATTTCTCCGCCGCCGGCGAGATGGACACCTGTATCGTGCTGCGCACCGCGCTGGTGAAAGACGGCAAAATGTACGTGCAGGCCGGCGCCGGCATCGTCGCCGACAGCAATCCCGACCTGGAGCAGCAGGAATGCATCAACAAGGCGAAGGCCTTGTTCCGCGCCGCCGAGGAAGCCCGCCGATTTGCCAGCGCCGCCAAGCGCGGGCAATAATCGCCCACCGGGGCAGATCGCAAACTTGGGGGCAAGCTGTGGGTTGGCTGCCGCGGCTCGATCGTCTGATCGGTCATATCATCGGCGCCGCGCAGTGGCTGGCGCTGCCCCTGATCCTTTTGTTGTTCCTGCAATGGCCGTTGCGCGACATCGTGCGGCACTATTCGCGCGAGGCCAACGATCTGGGGCAAATCATCTTTGCCCTGTTCGTGGCGGTCAGCGTCACCGCCGCGACACGGGCCGGCACGCACCTTGCCGCCGATACGCTGGCGCAACGCTACTCCGCGCGCACCCGCCTCTGGCTCAAGCGGATTGGCACGGCGGTCAGCGTCCTGCCATGGGCGCTTTTTGTCGTGTTCGCCGGCGCGAGTTTCGTCGTTCCATCGGTGCTAGGCCTGGAGGCTTTTGCCGACACCGACAATCCCGGCTATTTCATCATCAAAGCCGCGTTGTGGGTCATGGCGATCTTGATCGTCGCGCAAGCCATCGTCGATATATTGCGGCCAAGCCCTGCGGATGACGTCTGATGGAATGGAGCGGCTTTGCACTTTTGCTCCTCGTCGGCATCGGGATTATCTCAACCGGCCTGCCGGCCGCCTTCGTATTGATCGCGGTTGCCTGCCTCGGCGCGGCGCTCGGCCTCATCACCGGCACGATCCCATTTTCGCTGTTGTGGGCGCTGCCGGGCCGGCTGATCAATCTGTTCGACAATGACCTGCTGCAGGCACTGCCGCTTTACGTGACCATGGGCCTGCTGCTCGGCCGCTTGCCGGTGGCCGATGCGCTCTATCGTACCGGAATTGCGATCTTGCCGAGGCGGGCGTCCGCGCCGCTCGTTTCCGGCATGATGCTCGGCGCCCTGCTCGGGCCTATGAACGGCTCGGTCGGCGCCAGCGTGCTCGGCCTCTCGCGCGTGGTGTCGCCGCGGCTCACCGCCGAGGGCGTGCCGGCGGCGACCCGCGACGCCATTATCGCCGTCGCCTCGACGCTCGGCGTGCTGGTGCCGCCCTCGCTGGTGCTCATTCTGCTCAGCGACGCGATGCTGAACGCCCACACGTATGCGGTCACCGCCACCGGCCGCAGTGATCGCGTCATCAACACGCAGGACGTCTTCCACGCGGCCCTGGCGCCGGCCGGAATCTTTCTGCTGTTGTGTATCGCGCTCGCTTGGCACGCCGGCCGCCATCATGCGATGCCGCCCAAGCGCGAGCCGGTTGCCGCGCAACAAATCATTCTGGCCGGTTTCGCGCTTGCCGCGCTGCTGGCGCTGTTGGGCGGCGTCGCCACCGGCTATTTCTATGCTGTCGAAGCGGCGGCGATGGGCGCCTTCACCTTGCTGTGCGCTGGGATCTTCAGTGGCCGGCTGCGCGGCGCCGTGCTGCGCGAACTTCTGCATGACGCCATTGCGATCACCGGCGCGTTGTTCTCGCTGCTGATCGCGGCCACCACCTTCACCTTGATCCTGCGCCTGCTCGGCACCGACCGCCTCGTCAACAATCTGGTGGCCGGCATCCCCGGCGGCGACGTACTGGCGACGGCGGCGATCCTCGCCGTCATCGGACTATGCGCCTTCGTGCTCGATGCTTTCGAAATCATTTTCGTCATTATTCCGATCGTCATTCCGCCGCTGCTGGTGCGCGTCGCCGACGCGCGCTGGGTGGCGGTGCTGGTGCTGCTAACGTTGCAGTCGAGCTTCCTGCTGCCGCCGTTCGGCTACGCACTGATGATGGTGCGCGGCGCGGCCACGAACCCGGCGCCATTCCGGCCGTTCGTGAAGTCCCTCATCCCGTTCCTGTTGGCGCAATGGATGTTGCTCGTGCTCGTGCTCTTCGTGCCGAAGCTCGTCCATATCGGCGAGGACGCCGCCGAGAGTTCGCGCGCGACCGCAGTTCCGGTCTCCAATGACGAGATCGACCGCCGTATGCGGGAAATGCTCGCACCGCCGCCGGAGCCGGACCTGAAATAGCGTCAGGGAAGATAGTAGAACGGATTGGGCAGCTTGTAGGCGCGCTCGGCATAGCCGCCGTCGAGATCGCTCTGCTGGTCCCCGACATTGACGATGATGGTGTAGCCCTGCGCGGCGATTTTGCCGCGTTCGCCCGATTTGTAACCCGCGATCGTCATGTTGCCGGCCGATGACGGGCGCAGCACCAAGCCGGCCCAGCCGTCGTAGCCGGCCGCCTTCAGGTTCCTCACCGTCACATCGCGCAGCGCCTGGCCTTCGTGGCGCCCGGTGATGAAGAATACCGACACCTTGTGGGCTTTGGCGGTATTGACCAATGCCAAAGTCCCGGCAATGGCCTTGGACTTGCCGCTCATCACCCAATCATTGAACCCGCAAGGTCCGTCCGGCAGGTGATCGCAGGGCGTGTCAGGAATGTAGCCAAAATCATTGGCGAGTTCTTGCGGAAGGTTCGACAACGAGGTCTCGTCGATATCGAGCACGATGGCTGGTTTGCCGACTTCGCCGGCGCGCTTCTCGACATAGGCGCGGGCCTCGCCAAGCACCTTGTTCATATCGGCGTCGTAGGCTCCGGAGCAGGCATAGAAATAGATCTGCAGCTTGAGCTGGCCGAGATTGATCGGCTGGGTGTTATCCAGCGTCTGCGGCGCATAGGTTTTGCTGCAGGCGGAGGCGAGCGTATCGGCCTGCGCATTGACCGCGACGGCTGCGAACACGGCGGCTGCTGCGAGGACGGTCCTGCCCATCGTGCCAGGTCTCCACCGGCCCGCCGGCTTCGCGGGTAACGCGGCGAAAAGGCGGCTCATGGCAATCTCCTTGAGGGACAGAGCGGGCACAGGTTGCGATTATAGCGGACACAGTTTTACGCGGGCGGTATTGCGTCGATCGGTCCGGGGCTTGCGGATGACCTTGACCCCTCCCCGGCCCCACGTCTAAGACCTTGAGGCGGCAGGCAAACATGATCGTTTTGATCGACAATTACGACAGCTTCACCTTCAACCTGTTCCATTACCTGGGCGGGCTGGGGGCGGACGTCGTCGTGCATCGCAACGACAAGATTTCGGCCGCCGAGGTAGTTGCCGCCGAGCCGGAGGCCATCGTGCTGTCGCCCGGGCCCTGCACGCCGAATGAAGCCGGCATCTGCCTCGAGCTTATCGCCGAGGCGTCAGCCACGATCCCGCTGCTCGGCGTCTGCCTCGGCCATCAGGCGATCGGTCAAGCGTTTGGCGGCAAAGTGGTGCGCGCGCAGCCTGCGCACGGCAAGGTGTTCGAGATCGAGCATACGGGCACAGGCGTGTTCCGCGGCATCAACGGTCCGTTCAAGGCGACGCGCTATCACTCGCTGGTAGTCGAGCGCGCTAGCATGCCGGCCGACCTGACGGTGACGGCGGAAACCGGCGATCATCTGGTGATGGGGCTGATGCACAAGAGCCTGCCGGTGCACGGTGTGCAATTCCATCCCGAGAGCATCGCCTCCGAACACGGCCATCTGATGCTGAAGAATTTTCTCGATCTCGCCGCCGATTGGAATGCACAACGCGGCCGCAAACCGAGCCCTGCCCCGGCGCGCAAATCGCCCGCCCACGCCACGCTTTGAGGTCTTGAGCTCATGGCCGACGATTTCAAAGCCCTCATCGGCAAGGTCGCGACCGGCGCGAGCCTCACCCGCGCGGAAGCGGCTTCCGCCTTCGACCGCATGATGTCCGGCGAAGCGACGCCCTCGCAGATGGGCGCGCTGCTGATGGCTTTGCGTGTGCGCGGGGAAACCGTCGACGAGATCACCGGCGCCGTCACCACCATGCGCGCCAAGATGCTGGGCGTTAAGGCGCCGCCGGACGCGGTCGATGTGGTCGGCACCGGCGGGGACGCTTCCGGCTCGTTCAATATCTCGACTTGCGCCGCGTTCATCGTCGCGGGCGCTGGCGTGCCGGTCGCCAAGCATGGCAACCGCGCGCTGTCGTCGAAATCGGGCGCCGCCGACGTGCTGCAGGCGCTTGGCGTCAAGATCGACCTGAACGCCGAACAAGTCGGGCGCTGCATCAAGGAGGCCGGCATCGGCTTCATGTTCGCGCCGGCGCATCATCCGGCGATGAAGAACGTCGGCCCCACCCGCGTCGAACTCGGCACCCGCACCATCTTCAATCTGCTCGGGCCGCTGTCGAACCCGGCGGGCGTCAAACGCCAGATGGTCGGCACGTTTTCCAAGCACTGGGTCGAGCCGATGGCGCAGGTGCTCAAGAATCTCGGCTCGGATTGCGTCTGGGTGGTGCATGGCTCCGACGGCCTCGACGAGATCACCACATCCGGGCCGACCAGCGTTGCCGCCCTCGAGCATGGGAAGATCCGCAGCTTCGAAATCACACCCGAGGATGCCGGTTTGCCGCGCGTCAAGCCGGAGGCGCTGCGCGGCGGCGATGCCGAGCACAACGCCAAGGCGCTGCTCGACGTCCTCAAGGGCAAAGCCGGCCCGTTCCGCGACGTGGCGATCCTCAATGCCGCCGCTGCGCTAATCGTCGCCGGCAAAGCCAAGGATTTGAAAGACGGCGCCGCGCTCGCGGCCAAATCGATCGACAGCGGCGAGGCCGAAGGCCGGCTCGATCGCCTGATTGCGGTGTCCAACGCCGTGGAGGCGTGATCATGGCGGATATCCTCGCCAAGATCGAAGCTTACAAACGCGAGGAAATCGCGGCGGCCAAGCTTGCCCGTCCGCTCGCCCAGATCGAACGCGACGCCAAGGCCGCGCCGCCCCCGCGCGGCTTTCTGAACGCGATCGAACGACGGATCGCCGCAGGCAGCTATGCGCTGATCGCCGAGATCAAGAAAGCGAGCCCCTCGAAAGGGTTGATCCGCGCCGATTTCGACCCGCCAAGTCTCGCCAAAGCCTACGAAGCGGGCGGCGCGACCTGTCTTTCGGTGCTTACCGATGGCCCCTCGTTCCAGGGCAAACCGGAATTCCTCGGCGCGGCGCGCAATGCCACCGGTCTGCCGGCCCTGCGCAAGGATTTCGTTTACGAGCCCTTATCAGGTGGTGGAATCGCGTGCGCTCGGTGCCGATTGCATTCTGATCATCATGGCGGCGGTCGACGACGCGGCGGCGAAAACAATCGAAGATACAGCCTTTGCCAATGGTATGGATGTTTTAATTGAAGTTCACCAAGAAGATGAACTTGAGCGTGCGCTGCGCCTCAAATCGCGGCTGATCGGCATCAACAACCGCGACCTCCGACACCTTCCAGACCTCGCTCGCCGTCAGCGAGCGCCTGGCGCCCCGGATTCCACGCGACCGCATCGTCGTGGCCGAAAGCGGGCTCAATACCTCAACCGAGCTTGCCCGCCTCGCCCGCATCGGTATTTCCACCTTCCTGGTCGGCGAAAGCCTAATGCGGCAGAGTGACGTGACGGCGGCAACCCGCGCCCTGCTCGCGCGCGCGCCGGGCCGGGCGGCAGCGGAGTAGATCGTGGCAAGCAGCAAAAAGATCGCGCGGCGGCCGGCGACGAAGGCCAAACCTTCAAAGCGCGCGAAGCGGGAACCGCTGATCGCCAACACCGAACTCACCCATATCGACCCGCGTGGCCAGGCCCGCATGGTCGACGTCTCCGCCAAGAACATGACCGAGCGCATCGCCATCGCCGAAGGCCGCGTGCTTATGCGCAAGGAGACGCTCGACCTGGTGATCGCCGGCAATGCCTTGAAGGGCGACGTGCTGGGCGCGGCGCGGCTTGCGGGCATCATGGCGGCCAAGCGCACGCATGGGCTGATCCCGCTTTGCCATCCGCTGCCGATCACCAAGATCGAGATCGACATCGATCCGGAGCATTCCCTGCCCGGCTTCCTGGTGCGCGCGACGGTGAAGGTGACCGGGCAGACCGGCGTCGAAATGGAGGCGCTGGTCGCGGTTTCGATCGCCTGCCTGACCATCTACGACATGGTCAAGGCGGTCGAACGCGGCATGCGCATCGACGGCATAAGGCTGCTGCGCAAGAGCGGAGGCAAATCCGGCGACTATCGTGCCGAGGACTTCACCGAATGAACCGTCAACTGATGCCGGTCGCCGAAGCGCTGCAACGCGTGCTGGCGGACGCCCGCGCACTGCCGGCGGAAACGGTCGCGCTCGACGCTGCGCTCGACCGCGTGCTCAGCGAGGATTTGGCCGCGTTGCGCACCCAGCCGCCGGATGCGGTCTCGGCCATGGACGGCTATGCGGTGCGCGCCGTCGACGTGGCGCAAGCGCCGGTGACGCTCAAGTTGATTGGCGAAGTCGCCGCCGGGCATCCGTTCGAAGGCGAAGTGAAGGCTGGGCAAGCCGCGCGCATTTTCACCGGCGGCGTGATGCCGGCTGGGGCCGACACCGTCGTCATCCAGGAACTCACCGCACGCGACGGCGACACTGTGACAATCCAGAAGGTAACGGCCAAGGGCCGCAATGTGCGCGACCGCGGCATCGATTTCACGCAAGGCCAGCCGCTGCTCCGCAAAGGCCGCCGCCTCACCGACCGCGACCTGATGCTGGCCGCCGCCATGAACTATCCCACTTTAAGCGTGCACCGTCGGCCCAAAGTGGCGGTGCTCGGCACCGGCGACGAACTGGTAGCGCCGGGCAGCGCGCCCAAAGCCTGGCGAAATCGTCTATTCCAACGGCTTCGCCCTCATCGCCATGGCGCGAAGCGAAGGCGCCGAAGTGAACGACCTCGGCATCGCGCCCGACCGCATCGAGGATATCGCGGCTGCGGTGCGGCACGCGCGCGACTGGGGCGCCGATATTCTGCTCACCAGCGGCGGCGCCTCGGTCGGGGAGCACGATCTGGTGCAGCGGGCGCTTGCCAGCGAAGGGCTGGCGCTGTCGTTCTGGCGGGTGGCGCTGCGCCCCGGCCGGCCGATGATGCACGGTCGGCTGGGTGGCATGCAGGTGCTCGGCGTGCCTGGCAACCCAGTATCGTCCTATGTCTGCGCCTTCCTGTTCCTGGTGCCTCTGATTCGACAGCTCAGTGGCCGCGACGACGTCGAGCGCGTCCCGGAGCCCGCGCGACTCGGTTGTGATCTGCCCGCCAATGACGAGCGGGCCGACTACATGCGGGCGACGCTGTCGCGAGGTCCGGACGGCCCTATATCGACGCCCCTGCCGGCCCAGGACAGTTCCCTGATGGCGCCGCTGGCTAAAGCCGACTGCCTGCTGATTCGCGAGCCCAATGCCCCAGCAGCGGGTTCCGGTTCACAATGCGTCATCCTTAAGCTCGCCCTTTAGCGGCCTTTCGACTTTTTCACTCCAAATTAAATGGTTGCGGAACACATATCGAACAGATAGTGTCCGTTCATGATTTGTTTCTGGCCTGTGCCCGTTAGGGACTCATGCCAAGACCGGGAGAAATAGATGCTGACCCGCAAGCAGTTCGAACTCCTGCGCTTCATCCACGAGAGGCTGACCGAAGCGGGAGTACCCCCCTCTTTCGATGAAATGAAGGACGCACTCGACCTGCGGTCCAAATCCGGCATCCACCGGCTCATTACGGCGCTGGAAGAGCGCGGCTTCATCCGCCGCCTGCCCAACCGGGCGCGTGCCATCGAAGTGATCAAACTGCCCAACTCGGTCGCCCACGGCATCAGCAATGGCGGCCGCTCGCGCGGCTTCAACCCGAGCGTCATCGAGGGCGACCTCGGCCGGGTGCGTGCCGCTTCCAGCATCTCCGATGACGATGATAGCCGCCGCCCGATCGCGGTGCCGGTGATGGGCCGCATCGCCGCCGGCACGCCGATCGAGGCGATCCAGACGCGCAGCCATGTCATCAACATGCCGGCCGACCTGCTCACCGCCGGCGAGCATTTCGCCCTGGAAGTGCGCGGCGACAGTATGATCGAGGCCGGTATCCTCGACGGCGATATCGCGCTGATCCGTAAATCCGAAGCCGCAGACACCGGCGATATCGTCGTGGCGCTGATCGACGATGAGGAAGCCACGCTCAAGCGCTTCCGCCGCCGCGGCGCCTCGATCGCGCTCGAGCCGGCTAACACCGCCTACGAGGTGCGAATTCTCCCACCTAACCGCGTGCGCATTCAGGGCAAGCTGGTCGGTCTGTTTCGGCGGTATTAGACCTAGTCTCCGGCTTCCAGATCCTGCACCCGCGGCGTTGCATCGAGGGCGGCCGGGCGCACCGGTTTTGATGTGCTTTCACTCACGTTGCGCACACCTCTCGCCCAGGGGCGCTCATAGCCCGCCGGGCGCGCAGTGGTGAGATCGAACCGGTCGCCGGTCCAGCGTAGCGCCACCGCGCCGTTCGCACGCCAGGCGTTGCGGTCGATCAGTATGGCGGCGCAATCGCCCGGCGCCGAGCGCGGGCTGACCACCACGGCGGCGCGCGCGCAATCCTCGGCGAAGGCTTCCACCGACAGGGCGAACCACACCCCCGGCCGTCGGCCAATCGCCCAATGCAGCCGATAGCATCGCATTGCACGCTGTCGTGCAGGCTCGCGTCTTTCGGATCGCGTCCATCGCCGTCGGCCATCAGCCATTCCTTGATCGCGAAGGTGTCGCGGCTGTTGTGCAGTATGGCAAGCTTGCCGTCATGACCGCGGATAGCCGCCGCCTGCCCGTTTGCCGCCACCATGACATCGGGGCGCGGCAACGCCAGCACCCACAGGCTTGACGCCGCCGCGAGCACCGCCCCACTCCAGCGCAGCGGCGAGCGCAACAAGCACAGCAGCAGGAGCCCGGCGGTCGCCACCAGCAGCGGCCCGGTGCCGAAGGCGTGGATGTGGCCAACGGCGCCGGGCAAATGCGCGACCCACAAGACAACGACAATCATCCAGTCGACGCCGTCGCCCATCAGCTGCCAGAACACCGCATCGAAGCCGAGCGGCATGGTGAGCACACCAAGAATGCCCATCGGCATGACCCAGGCCGAGATCACCGGCATCGCCAGCAGATTGGCAAGCACCCCATAGGGCGCAAGCCGATGGAAGTGAAAAGCCGAATAAGGCGTGGTCGCGAGCCCCGCGACCAGCAAGGCCATGACCAGGCCGAAGATCTCGCGTCCGCCCCACAGCGCCAGGCGCGCTGCGCGCGGCGTGTCGGCGCTGGCGCGCCACGGCAGGCCGAATTGATAGGCCGCGATCAACGCAAGCGCTGCAGCAAACGACATCTGGAAGCTCGGATGCACGATCGCCTCGGGCGTGAACAGCAGCACGACCAAGGCGGCGATTGCGATGGTGCGGAAGGTGAGCGCCGGCCGGTCGATCACGACGCCGATCAGCACGATGGCGATCATGATGAAGGCGCGCTGCGTCGAGACGCTGGCGCCCGACAGTACGAGATAGAACGCACCGGTACCGAGCGCGCCCAGGGCCGCCCAATTTTTGATCGGGTAACGGCTGGCGAGCGAGGGAAACAGCGCCAGCGATGCGCGAATGAAGAAGAAGGCGATGCCCGCCACCACCGCCATGTGGTAGCCGGAGATCGCCAGCACATGGGCGAGACTCGAAACATAGAACGCGTCGCTGACCGGATCGGAGATGGCGTTGCGCTTGCCGGTGATCAGCGCCGTGGCGATCGAACCGCGATCGCCCGGCAACAGCGTGTGGATGCGTTGATTGATGGCCTCGCGGATGCCGTCGAGCAGCGCGGCGTAACGCAACCAGAGACCGGGCGCTTGCGGCGGCGGCAGGATCTTGATCGAGCCCAGCACGTAGCCGGACGCGCCGATGCGCTGGAAATACTGGTCGCGCGCGAAATCGTAGCCGCCCGGCCGCAACGGCGCGAGCGGCGGCGTCAAATGCGCCTTGAAGGAAACGAAGCTGCCGACCGCGGGTGCCGTGCCCTTGCGCACCGCGACCCGCACGCGCTCGGCGTGGGATCGAGGCGGCGGGCCTCGATTTGCTGCACGCGTACCGCGACGCGGTCGCTGCGCGCGCGTTCCTCGCGGGTCTCGACAAAGCCGGTGACGGTGGCGGTCACCGGGAACGCCAGCACCGGATGCGCGATGCGCATGGTTTGCAATGTGGCGGTCGCAAACCCGGCGGCGATGGCGGCAAGGCCCAACGCAACGGCAAAACCGAACGCGCGCCGGCGCGCCAGAAGGCGGCGACGATCCCGGCAAGCGCCAGCGCCGCGGCGGCCCAAGAGGCCGGTTCGCGGTCGGCGGTGAAATAGACCACGATGCCGAAGCCATAGGCGACCGGTAGCCAAGGCAACAGCCTCCCCGGCGCAACTTCGGCAATCGCCCATTCGGAAAGTAGCCGACCGAGCCAGGCCGCGCGCTCAGTCAGGCCGTCCGGCAGCGTAAGCCCGGCACGCCGCCGCGCGGCGTCGACTTCAGCAGCCCAGGCTTTGGCGCGCGATTGTCTGGGTTCTGACATGACGCCCCCGACGCCGGTACGCGGGACCCATGCTACTTCAGCCGGAGGTTGTGGCTAGGAGAACGGTTGTGAACGCGGGCGTGTCCTGGGGACAGCTTCCGGGGAAAGGGGCTACCCCGCCGCCTTCTCCTTCGCCTGGTCCTTCGCCACATCCTTGGCGAAGGTATCGCGCAATCCGATGGTGCGAATAAATGCCGGCTTGCCGGGCGTCGAATCCTGGTCGAGGCAGAAATAGCCATTGCGCTCGAACTGCACGGGCACTTCTGGCTTGGCCTCGGCCAGCGCCGGTTCGAGCCACACGCCGGCAAGCACTTCCAGCGAATTCGGATTGAGGTCGGCGGCAAAGCCCTCGCCGCCGCTCGGATCGGGCTTGGTGAACAGCGGATTGTACAGCCGCACCTCGGCGGGGATCGCATGCGCGGCCGACACCCAATGGATGGTCGCCTTCACCTTGCGGCCATCCGGCGCATTGCCGCCTTTGGTCGCCGGATCGTAGCTGCAGCGCAATTCGATGACTTCCCCCGCCGCATTCTTCACCACCTCGCGGCAGGTGATGAAATAGGCGTAGCGCAGGCGGACTTCCTTGCCGGGCGACAGGCGGAAGAATTTCTTCGCCGGGGTCTCCATGAAGTCGTCCTGCTCGATATAGAGTTCTCGGCCGAACTTGATCTTGCGCGAGCCAGCCGCCGGATCGTCGGGATGATTGACCGCGTCCAGTTCCTCGACCTGCCCTTCCGGGTAATTTTCAATCACCACCTTGAGCGGCTTGAGCACCGCCATGCGCCGCAGCGCGCTTCTGTTGAGCGCTTCGCGCACCGAGAATTCTAACATGCCGACGTCGACCAGGCTGTTGGCCTTGGCGACGCCGATGCGCTTGATGAAATCGCGGATCGCCGCCGCCGGCACGCCGCGCCGGCGCAAACCGGCGATCGTCGGCATTCGCGGGTCGTCCCAGCCGGTGACATGGCCGCCGCGCACCAGCTCGGTCAGCACGCGCTTGGACAGCACCGTGTAAGTGAGGTTGAGCCGCGCGAATTCGTACTGATGCGGCCGCGACGGCACCGGCAGATTGTCCAGGCACCAGTCATAGAGCGGCCGGTGGTCCTCGAATTCGAGCGTGCACACCGAGTGCGTGATGCCCTCGATGGCGTCGGACTGGCCGTGCGCGAAATCGTAACTCGGATAGATCTTCCAGGTGGTCCCGGTGCGCGGATGCGGCGCGTTGAGGATGCGGTAGATCACCGGATCGCGCAAATTGATATTGCCCGACGTCATGTCGATCTTGGCGCGCAGCACGCGCGCGCCGTTGCCGAATTCGCCGGCGCGCATGCGGCGGAACAGGTCGAGGTTCTCCTCCACGGAACGGTCACGGAACGGGCTGTTCTTGCCCGGCTCGGTCAACGTGCCGCGATTGTGGCGGATCTCGTCCTGGCTCTGGTCGTCGACATAGGCCTTGCCGGCGCGGATCAGATCCTCGGCCCAGCCATAGAGCCGCTCGAAATAGTCGGAGGCGTGGTAGAGATGCTCGCCCCAATCGAAGCCTAGCCAGCGCACGTCGCGCTCGATGGCGTCGATATATTCCTGCTCTTCCTTGGTCGGATTGGTGTCGTCGAAGCGCAGATGGCAGCGGCCGCCGAACTCCTGCGCAATGCCGAAATTCAGGCAGATCGACTTGGCGTGGCCGATATGCAGGTAGCCATTGGGCTCGGGCGGAAAGCGGGTAACCACCGTTTTCACGCGCCCGGCATCCAGGTCGGCCTGTACGATGTCGCGGATGAAGTCGCGCCCGGCCTCTGTGCTTGCCGGATTGCCGCTTGCTTTATCGTCGGTGGCCATGCTTCCTCGATCTCAAATCCCGCCCTTGGGCGACCTATGCCAACCCGCCGCTCGCGGCGGCCCAATCCCATGACGTGCCGTTCGGCTCAATGTCAATTGCACTGACTTTTTTTACCGAAATTATGGTAGAGGGCGCGCGATGAGCGAGCCCGTCGTCACCCGTTTTGCGCCGTCCCCTACCGGCTTTCTCCATATCGGTGGCGGCCGCACCGCGCTGTTTAACTGGCTCTATGCGCGCCGGTTCGGCGGCAAGATGCTGCTGCGAATCGAGGACACCGATCGCGAGCGCTCGACCGCCGCGGCCATCGCCGCCATCATCGATGGCCTCACCTGGCTGGGGCTCACCTGGGACGGCGACATCGTATTCCAGTACTCGCGCGCAGACCGCCACCGCCAGGTCGCCGAACAACTGCTGGCGGCCGGCAAGGCCTATCGCTGCTATGCCAGCCCCGAGGAACTCACCGCCATGCGCGAGGCGGCCCGCCGGGAGGGCCGCTCCAAGCTCTATGACGGGCGTTGGCGCGATCGCGATCCGTCCGAGGCGCCACCCGGCGTCAAGCCGGTCATCCGTCTGCGAGCCCCGCTCACCGGCGAAACCGTGATCGAGGACCAAGTGCAGGGCCGCGTGGTCTGGCAGAATTCCGATCTCGACGATCTGGTGCTGCTGCGCTCGGACGGCAACCCCACTTACATGCTGGCCGTAGTGGTGGACGACCACGACATGAACGTGACCCACGTCATCCGCGGCGACGACCACCTGACCAATGGCGCGCGCCAGAAGCATATCTACGAGGCGCTCGGCTGGAACGTGCCGATCATGGCGCACATCCCGCTGATCCACGGGCCGGATGGTTCCAAATTGTCCAAGCGCCACGGTGCGCTCGGCGTCGATGCCTACCGGGCTATGGGTTACCTGCCGGCGGCCATGCGCAATTATCTGGTCCGGCTTGGCTGGGCCCATGGCGACCAGGAGATCTTTTCCACCGAGGAGATGATCGCGGCTTTCGATCTGCCGCAGATCGGCCGCTCCCCGGCGCGTTTTGATTTCGCCAAGCTCGAAAGTCTCAACGGCCACTATATCCGGGCAAGCGCCGACGCCGATCTGATCGCCACCCTGGAAGAACTGCTGCCGCATATCGCCGGCGGCCAGGAACTCGCCAGCAAGATGACGCCGGCGCTGCGCGGCAAGCTGCTCACGGCGATGCCGGCCTTAAAAGAACGTGCCAAGACTTTAGTGGAACTATTTGACGCAACACGTTTTCTTTGGGCCAGCCGGCCGCTCGATTTGAACGACCAGGCCAAGGCCATTCTCACCGCTGAAGCAAAATCGGCTACTGCGGCGCTGCTGCCCGAACTTGAGGCAGTTACCGAATGGACTCCGGCTGCGATCGAAGCGGTGGTGCGCGGCTACGCTGAACGTTCCGGCCTCAAGCTCGGCGCGGTGGCGCAGCCGCTGCGGGCCGCGCTTACAGGGCGCACCACCTCGCCGCCGATCTTCGACGTGCTGGCCGTGCTGGGCAAGGACGAGAGCCTAGCCCGTTTGCGGGATCAGGCGACCTAACCATCCTGTTGATATTTTTGCGCCTTCGGCCTGCCGGTTTGATCTATGTCTAAATCTCGGGCTGGCCTGTGAAATAGGCTATCTTGCAGCGCACATAAGGATGGGCTACCCAAAAAGCGCCGGAACCACGCTCGCCTCGACCGGCGTGTCGGCTCCCGGCCTTAAAGTTTCCACACGCATCGCCCGCCTCCAAATTGAGGGCTTGACCATGGATGCCAAGACCGACGCCAAGAATAAATCCGGCAGCATTACCGTCGGAAACAAGAACTGGGATTTCCCGATCTACGGCGGCAGCATCGGCCCCGACGTACTGGACATTTCCAAGCTCTACGGCGAGAGCGGCATGTTCACCTACGACCCGGGCTTCACCTCGACGGCAAGCTGCGAGTCCAAGATCACCTACATCGACGGCGATGAAGGGATCCTGCTCTACCGCGGCTATCCGATCGATCAACTCGCCGAACACGGCGACTTCCTGGAGACCTGCTACCTGCTGCTCTACGGCGAACTGCCGACGCCGCAGCAAAAAGCCGACTTCGACTACACCGTCACCCGGCACACGATGGTGCACGAGCAGATGGCCCGGTTCTTCCAGGGCTTCCGCCGCGACGCCCATCCGATGGCGGTGATGACCGGCTGTATCGGCGCGCTGTCGGCGTTCTATCACGACTCAACGGACATCTCGGATCCGCATCAGCGCCTGATCGCCTCGATCCGCATGATCGCGAAGGTGCCGACGCTGGCTGCGATGGCCTACAAGTATTCGATCGGCCAGCCGTTCGTCTATCCGAAGAACGACCTCGACTATTCGACCAATTTCCTGCGCATGTGCTACGCCGTGCCGACCGAGGACTTCAAGGCGAACAAGGTGCTGGCGCGCGCCATGGATCGCATCTTCATCCTGCACGCTGATCATGAGCAGAACGCGTCGACCTCGACGGTACGGCTGGCCGGCTCGTCCGGCGCCAATCCGTTCGCCTGCATCGCCGCCGGCTGCGCCTGCCTCTGGGGCCCGGCGCATGGCGGCGCCAACGAAGCCGCCCTCAACATGCTGCGCGAGATCGGCACCGTCGATCGCATTCCGGAATTCATCCGGCGCGCCAAGGACAAGAACGATTCCTATCGCCTGATGGGCTTCGGCCACCGCGTCTACAAGAACTACGATCCGCGCGCCAAGATCATGCAGAAGACCTGCCACGAGGTCTTGACCGAACTCGGCATCAAGGACGATCCACTGCTCGACGTCGCCTTGGAGCTGGAGCGGATCGCGCTGCACGACGACTATTTCGTCGAGAAAAAGCTCTATCCGAACATCGACTTCTATTCCGGCATCACGCTCAAGGCGATGGGCTTCCCCACCACCATGTTCACCGTGCTTTTTGCCGTGGCCCGCACCGTGGGCTGGATCGCGCAGTGGAAGGAAATGATCGAAGACCCGAAGCAGAAGATCGGCCGCCCGCGCCAGCTTTATACCGGCGCGGCGCAACGCGATTACGTGCCGATCTCAAGACGGAAATAGTCTCTCAGAAAGTTACTTGCGGAGGGCGGCTTAAGAGCCGCCCTTTCCGTTTGTGCTCTTGCCGTTGAGCTTGGGCGCGCTGGCGCCGTCGTAGGACCACTGCACGTAGATGCCGGCCCAGGTGAAGCCGCCGCCGAAAGCGGCCAGCACCATGCGGTCGCCGCGCTTTAATTTCGACTCGTAGTCCCACAGGCAGAGCGGGATGGTGGCGTTGGTGGTGTTGCCGTATTTTTGGATGGTCACCATCACCTTTTCCATCGGCAGACCCATACGCTCGGCCGTCGATTCAATGATGCGGTTATTGGCCTGATGCGGCACCAGCCAGTCGATCATGTCGGCGCGCAGATTGTTGCGCTTCATGATCTCGCCCGCCACTTCCGCCATCTTGGCAATGGCGAATTTGTAGACCGCGGCGCCTTCCTGGTGGACGTAGTGCAGACGTTTGGCCACCGTCTCCGCACTCGCCGGCATACGGCTGCCGCCGGCTTTCTGATGCAGATGGATCATGCCCGCGCCGTCGGAGCGGATCAGCGCGTCCATGATGCCGGTGCCGTCGACGCTCGGCTCCAGCAGCACGGCGCCGGCCGCGTCGCCGAACAGAACGCAGGTGGCGCGGTCGGTGTAGTCGATGATCGACGACATCTTGTCGGCGCCCACCACCACCACCTTGCGCGCGGTGCCGTTGGCGATGAATTGCGAGGCGATGGTGAGCGAATAGAGAAAGCCCGAGCAGGCCGCCTGCACGTCGAATGAACCGATATTCTTCACCCCGACCATGTCGCAGATGATGTTCGCGGTCGACGGAAACTGCATGTCCGGCGTGGTGGTGGCGCAGATCAGCAGGTCGATTTCTTCCGGCTTGGTGCCGGTCTTTTGCAGCAACCCGCGCACTGCCTCAGCCGCCATGTGCGAGGTACCGAGCCCCTCGCCTTTTTGGATGTGGCGTTCCTTGATGCCGGTACGTTCGGTGATCCAGGCATCGCTGGTGTCCACCAAGCGCGCCAGTTCCGTATTGGTGAGCAGGTCCGGCGGCAAGTAGCCATGGACCGCGGTAATCGAGGCGCGTGGAGCAAGGGTCAAAGGCGATAATTCCCATTAACGGCACAGGCATAAGCCCGTTTGGCCAAGCCAGGCAAACTACGCTGTTGGCGGGACGGACGCCACTGTTTCGCGCTCCGGTTGGATTCCGGCGCCGGCGCAATCGAGGACCGCGGCGGCGGCGCGGTCGCTGGGAACGGCCCGGCCGATCTCCATGATCGCATCGAGCCGGGCAAAGGCGTCGATCTGCCTCCGGCGCTCGGGCGTATCGCTCAAAAGCGGCGCCAGAGCCGCTACCAGCCGTTCCGCTGTGACGTCCCGTTGCAGAAGTTCCGGCACTACGTTCTCGCCTAACACCAGATTGGCCAGAATCACGCTTTGAACCTTAATCAGGACACGGGCGATCAGTTCCTCGAACAGCGGCACCTTATAGGCGGCGACCATCGGGACGCCGGCGACCGCCAGTTCGAGCGTCGACGTGCCGGACTTGGTCAACGCGGCGCGTGCGGTGCGAAAGGCGGCGTCCTTTTCGCCGGGATCGGTCACCACCCGCGCTGGAATTCGCCAGGCTGCGACGGCCGCCTTCACCGTATCGGCAAGCCGCGGCACCGCCGGCACTACCACATCAAGCACGCCGGCGCGTTTTGCCGCTAGCTCCACCGCTTCGCCGAAGACGACCGCCATGCGCCGGATTTCGCTGGCGCGGCTGCCCGGCAGCACCAGCAGCAGCGGCGGATCGGCGAGGCGCCGGCGCGCCTCCTCGGCGCTAGGACGCAAGTGCCTGGCCCGTTCGCTCAGCGGATGACCGACGAAAGTGCAAACGGGCCCGCCCAACCGCTGCATCGCCGCCGGCTCGAACGGCAACAGCGCCAACACACGATCGACATACGAAAGCATGGCGCGAGCGCGGCCGGGCCGCCACGCCCATACGGACGGACACACATAGTCGACGATCGGGATTGCCGGCGCCCGCGCGCGTACACGCCGCGCGACCCGATGGGTGAATTCAGGACTGTCGATAATGACCAGAACATCCGGCTTGGCGGCGACGACGGCGTCGGCAGTCTGCCGGATGCGTTTGAAGATTTTCGGCAGGCTCGCCGGGATGGCGGCAAAGCCGATGATGGCAAGCTCGCCGAGCGGAAACAAACTTGGCACACCAAGGCCGGCCATTTGCACGCCGCCAACGCCAGAAAATCGTGCGTCCGGGTTCCGTTGCCTGATGGCAGCAATCAGGGCGGCGCCCAACCGGTCGCCGGAATCCTCGCCAGCTACCAGAAAGAAATGTGGCGCGGGCGTCATCGCTCGGCCACGGCCGCCGCACCGACGACGAAAAGATTGGCATGGTCGGCGGCCGCTATCAGCCGCTCCGGCTCGGCAATGATCGTCATTCCCGCCACCACGGCAATGCCGGCAAGCCGGGCACGCGCGGCATTTTCGACCGTTTGTGGGCCGATCGACGGCAGATCGAAGCGCCGGTCCTGCCCCGGCTTGGGCGCCTTCACCAGCACCCCGGTGCCGCCAGGAGCGCGCACGCGACCGCTGGCGCGCATCTCGGCGACGCGTGCGAGCATGCCATCGGTGCCCTCCGCCGCTTCCACCGCCAATACATGCTTTCCCGCGACCACCACCGCCTGCCCGACGTCAAATGCCCCGGTGGCCCGCAGATAATCGAGGCCCAAGGCAATATCGGCGCGGTCGCGCTCGGATGCCGGCACGCGGCCGAGCGTGCCTTCGGGCACGAGAATATCCGGCGCCACCTCGTGCGCGCCACGCACGCGGAAGCCTCTGGCTTCAATCAGCCTTGCCACGCTCGACAACAGGTAGTCGTCGCCGCCGACAAAGGCTGCGGCAATGCGCGGAATGAGCTTCACCGTCGTCCAGTCGAACCGCACCTGCCAAAACGACGGGCGCACCAGCGAGCCGATCAGCACGAGCTCACTACAGCCGGCGGCCCGGGCGGCGCGTTCGAAGGTGCCGAATTTGGCGATCCGCACCCAGGTGTGCTCGCGCCCGGCATAGTCTTCCGGCTTGGCAATGCCGCGCAACGGAAACAGCAACACCTTGCGGCCGCGCGCGGCAGCATATTCAGCGACCGCCAGAGGCAGGCTGCCGCCGCCGCATACGAGCGCGAGCGGGCCTTCCTGGGTCGCGGCCGGCGCGGCGGTCATGCGTCCTCGTCGGCCTCGCGGCGTTTGCCCGCCATGGTCAGCGGCCGCTTGCCGGCGCGAATGAAGTCGATCATTTTCGCGACCTGCGGATCCCCGCCATAGTCGGCGGCGACGCGTTCGAGCCTGGCGCGAAATTCGCCCGCGCCGAAAAACAGCGCGCGGTAAGCCTCGCGATAGCGGTGGATGTCGGCTTTGGCAAAGCCGCGCCGGCGCATGCCGACCACGTTCAGACCAACGAGATTGGCGAGCGGCCCGTGCACCGTGCCCCAGGGGATCACGTCGGCGCGCACACCGCTCAAGCCGACGATCATCGCGCCGGCGCCGATGCGAACGAACTGGCGCACCGCCACGCCGCCGCCGAACACAACATAGTCGCCGACAGTCACATGACCGGCGAGCAAGATGTTATTGGCGAAGACGACATTGTTGCCGACCTTGCAATCATGCGCGACATGCGAACCGACCATGAAAAAGCATTTGTCGCCGACCTCGGTGACGCCGCCGCCATCTTCGGTGCCGGTGTTCATCGTCACGTTCTCGCGGATATCGCAATCGGCGCCGACCGCGAGCCGAGTCGCGCCGCCGCGATAGTGCACCGACTGCGGCGGCGAGCCGAGCGAGGCGAAGGGATAGACGACAGTGCGGGCACCGATCGTGGTGTGCCCGGTGACATTGACGTGCGCGATCAGCCGGCAGCCGTCACCGATCGTGACATGCGGGCCGATGGTGCAATAGGGGCCGACGGTGACGTCATGTCCGATCGCTGCCGTAGCCTCGATCCGCGCCGTAGGATCGATCATGGCTGCGCTGTCGCCTCGGTGAGCATGGCGCCGACTTTCGCCTCGGCCACAATTCTACCGGCTACCTTGGCTTCACCGCCGTACCACCACATGTTTCCCCGGCGGGCCACTCTCTTCATGTGATACTCGATGGTGTCGCCCGGCAAAACCGGCGCGCGAAATTTCGCCTTGTCGATGGTCAGGAAATACACCGATTTCGGCTGCGTCCTGAAAAACTTGGCGATGCAAAGCACACCGGCCGTCTGCGCCATGCCCTCGATCATCAATACGCCCGGGAACACCGGGTTGCCGGGAAAGTGCCCCATGAAATGCGGCTCGTTGATCGTCACGTTCTTGATGCCGATGCCAAATTCGTCGCCGCGGATGTCGATCACCCGGTCGACCATGAGAAATGGATAGCGGTGCGGCAGCAATTTGAGAATTGCCCCGATATCGACCGCCTCCATCTTTGTTTCGGCTTCGTCCATGCAGATCGCCTCATTCGTCCGCTGGCGCTTCAGTCCGGTCTTTGGCGCGCGCAAGCCGCTCGACGGTTAGCATCTCGCGAAACCACTGCTTGAGCGGTTTTGCCGGCGTCCCACCCCACCGTGCGCCGGACGGGACAATGCCATTTACGTTGCTGGTAGCCGCGATTTGAGCCCCCTCGCCGATCGTCGCGTCGTTATTTACGCCGGCGCGCGCTCCCAGCACAACGAAATCCTCCAGCGTCGAACTGCCGGCAATCCCCACCTGCGACACCAAAATGCAGTGGCGGCCGATACTTACGTTATGGCCGACCTGAACCAGGTTGTCGATCTTGCTGCCCTCGCCGATCACGGTGTCGCGGATGGCGCCGCGATCGACGGTCGTACCGGCGCCGATCTCGACGTCGTCCTGAATGATCACCCGGCCGACCTGCGGTACCTTGCGATGGCCACTTCCGTCCATCACGAAGCCGAAGCCGTCCTGACCGATCTTGCAGCCCGGATGAATGATGGCCCGGTCGCCGATCAGCGCGTCGGTAATTATCGCCCCTGCGCCGATCGAGCAGTCGCGGCCGATCCGCACGTCGGTCCCGATCACGGCGGTAGCGCCGATGACGGTGCCGCTGCCGATTTCGGCCAGCGGTCCGATCACCGCGCCGGGCTCTACGGTAACGCCGCTTTCCAGCCGCGCACTCGGATGCACATGGGCGCCGGTCACGCTGCCCGCTTCGGCGAGCGAGGACGGCCGCAACGCATGCGGGAATAATTCGCGCGCCACCTCGACGAAAGCGCGAAACGGATCGCGCACGATGAGTGCGGCCATGCGCGCCGGCAGAAGCTTGGCCAGCGCCTCGCTGGTCAGGCAGGCGCCGGCATGGCTGGCGGCCGCCGATGCGGCATAGGTCTTGTTGTCGAAGAAAGTGACGGCGCTCGGCGAGGCGCGATCGAGCGGCGCGACGTCGGTAATGCGGTGTGCCGACAGCGACGCCGGCGGCGGCGCGGCGCCGGTCAAGGCGGCGATCTCAGCCAATGTGAGACCCCGCGTGCGTCGTTGGAATACCGGCTCGCTCATGCCGCCAGTTCCATGCCGCCAAACGCAGTCAAGATCAGAACTTCGTGCCGCCGCTGAAGCGGAAGAACTGCGTCTGGTCGTAGCTCGCCTTGGTCAGGGCATAAGCAAAGTCGAACCGCAACGGCCCGAGCGGGGAATCCCAGATGAAGCCCATGCCGGCCGACGAGCGCACGGTCATGTTGTCGGCGACCTGCAGCGTTTCGCCGGTCACGTTCCAACTGGTCGGCCCCTTGATAATTCCACAGCGATCCGGCGTCGACGAAGGCGGCGACCTTGATGCCGATCTCTTTGGGCAGGAAATAGAGCGGCGTCTGCGCCTCGACGCTCGCACCCCAATACATGGTGCCGCCGAGCGCATCGTTGGTGGTGCCCGGCGTCAGGTCGCGCGGACCGATGCCGGAAGGCGCGAAGCCGCGCACCAGGTTCGGACCCATCTGGAAGTGATCCAGCATGCGCAGATCCTTGCCACCCCAGCCGGACAAATTGCCGCCTTGCAGGTGGAGCACGCTGACGATGTCCGGCAGCACTTCGTAATAGGTGCGCGTCTCCGCGGTCGTGCGGATGAAATTCACGTTGCCGCCGACGCCCGCGACGTCTTGCGTGATCGAGGCATAAAGGCCGCTGGTCGGGGATTTGTTATTGTCGAGCGTGTTATAGGCCAACGTATAGCCGACCAAGGAGGTTATCACGGCACCGTTGGCCAGTTCCTTACGCACGGCGAGCGAAGCCTCGCCATCGGCGTAACAGCCGCCTTGCGTGCCCGGATTTACGACCGTGTCGGAATTTTGCGCGGCGTTGAATACGCCTTCATTGGTCGGATGTGACGCCTGTCCGCCGTTGAGCGTCGCGTTACTCGAAAGCTGACAGTTGTTGTACTGATCCGGCAACGTGACTTGCTGCCGATAAATCGAATAATGCGGCGTTAACGAGAGTTCCTCCGACAGCGCAAAGCCAAGGCGCAAATTAACGCCGATCGATTCCGTGTTGTAGGACACGTACGACGTCGCGAAGGACTGCCGCGCGAACAGGTCGATGCCGCCGGCCATGCGGTAGCCGAGCAGATAGGGCTCGACGAACGACAGATTGAAGCCGCGCGAATACTGACCATAGCTCACCGACGCTTTGGCGAACTCGCCGCGGCCCATCAGGTTGCGGTCGGCGACGCTGACCTCGGCGAGGAAACCGTTGGCGGTGGAGTAACCGCCCGAGATGGAAAACTCGCCGGTCGACTTTTCCTCGACGTTGACGTTGACGACAACGCGGTCGGGCGCCGAGCCGGGCTCGTTGGTGATCTTGACCGTCTTGAAATAGTCGAGGTTTTTCAGCCGGCGCTCGGCGCGATCGATCAGTGCGCGATTATAGGCGTCGCCCTCGCCGATATCGAATTCGCGGCGGATCACATAGTCGCGCGTGCGCGTGTTGCCACGAATATTGATGCGCTCGATATAGGCGCGGGTGCCTTCCTCGACCACGAAAGCGATGTTGATGATCTTTTTCTGAAAGTCGCGGTCGCCGCGCGGGCGCACATTGGCGAAGGCGTAACCGTGCTTGGCCGCCTCGATCGTCATAGCCTCGACGCTCTTCTCGACCAGATCCGCGTTGTAAACGCTGCCCGAGGAAACCTTGAGGCTGTTGCGCAGCGTAGCCGGATTGATCGCGTGCACGTTCGACACCACGTCGACCGTGCCAAAGTGATACTGGGCGCCTTCATCGATGGTGAAGGTAACGATGAAGCCCTTCTTGGCTGGATCGTATTCGCCGACCGCCGAGACGATTCGCACATCGGCATAGCCGTGCTTGAGATAGAAACGGCGCAGCAGATCGCGGTCGGCTTCCACCCGGTCCGGATCGTAGATGTCGGTGGTTTGCAGGAAGCTGAGCCAGTTGCTTTCCGAGGTCTTGATGATGTCCATCAATCGGCCGGACGAGAACGCCTTGATGCCGACGAAACGGATATCTTTTACGCCGGTCTTCGGGCCCTCTTTAATCTCGAAGACCAAATCGACGCGGTTGTTCGGCAGATCGATGATCTTCGGATCGACGCTGACGTCGAAGCGGCCGCTACGGTGATAGATTTCGATGATGCGCTGTACGTCGGCCTGCACGGCCGGTTTCGACAAGGTTCCGCGCGGCTTCGACTGAATTTCGGCCTTGAGCTGGTCGTCCTTGGCTTTCTTATTGCCCTCGAACGCGACCTGGTTGATCACCGGGTTCTCGACCACGGTGACCACCATCCGGCCGCCGGCATGGTCGATGTGCACGTCCTCGAAAAGGCCGGTGGCATAGAGCGCGTGAATAGCCTCGTCGATCTGCGCCGGACCAAGCTGGCCACCCGGGCCGGGCTTGAAATAGGACCGAACGGTCTCGGCTTCGACCCGGCGGTTGCCTTGAACAACGATGGAATTGGCCGACTGCGCGACCGCGACGCCCGAAGACGCCACGGCCACAATCCCGGCCCCCACAAGGAATCCCCCGAGGACCAAACTGACGACGGCTAGTCCCCGTAAAAACCGCACACCAAGTCCCATTAGCCACGCGCCTTATATTTACCCGTGCGGCCGCCCCCATTGCGGAGCCGACAGACTGTTGGGCTAGCTTTGGTCCGCTTTGTACAGCGTTTTAAGCGCACTGCAAACGAAACTCCCGGACCAAGTTTCCCTTTCCCCTCATAAAGTTGCCCGTAGGACACGCTCTAGGAGGTTGCCAAGTGCAGAATGTCATTAAACGTTGCAAATATCATCAACATGACCACGATCGCCAAACCAATCCTGAAGCCGACCTCCTGGGCGCGCTCGGACAGTGGGCGGCCGCGAATCGCCTCGATTCCATAGAACAAAAGGTGACCGCCATCGAGCAGCGGTATCGGGAAAAGGTTCAGAAGCCCGATTGAAATCGACAGCACCGCGGTTAGGTGCATGAGCGCGACGAAACCCGCCGACGCCACTTGGCCGGAAACCTGGGCGATACGAATTGGCCCGCCGAGCTGGTCGGCCGCCTCCCGGCCGGTAAACACCCCGCCGATATAGGCCAGCGTCCGGTCGACCACGAACCAGGTTTCCTGCGCGCCGGCGACGACCGCCTGCAGCGGCCCCATTTTCTGCGTCTTAATGTCGCCAGCCGCCATGGACCGGCTAATGCCGAGCACGCCGAGCCTGTGGGCGTTGCCGAAATTGTCCTTGATCTCCTTGAGCTGCGGCGTGGCTTTGAGCGTGACATGCACGCCGCCGCGTTCGACTTCGATATTGAGCGTCTCGCCGGCGCTGATGCTGACGATGCGCTGCATGTCGGCAAAACTGTCGATTTTCTCGCCGTCGATCGCCACCACCAGATCGCCCGGCATGAATCCGGCGGCCTGCGCGGCGCTCGCCGGCTGCACCGCATCGACACGGGCGCTGGTGGTTTGCTTGCCGACGGTCATGAAGACCGCGGCAAAAATGACGATTGCCAGGATGAAATTCGCGATCGGGCCGGCCGCCACCACCGCAGCGCGCGGCGCCACCCGCTGGTGGACGAAGCTGACTTCTTTTTCGGCCTCGGTCATGGCGGCGGCGGCCTCATGGTCGGGCACGCTCGCGGCGTTTTCGTCGCCGAAAAATTTCACATAGCCGCCGAGCGGGACCGCGGAAATTTTCCAGCGCGTGCCGTAGCGGTCGAAGAAGCCGACGATTTCGGGACCGAAGCCGATCGAAAACGTCAGTACCCTGATACCGCACCAACGGGCCACGAGAAAATGGCCAAGTTCATGAAAGAAAACAACAATTGTCAGCACAAACAGGAACGGAACGACGTAGCCAACGATATGGCCGCCGAAGGCGCCCAAATGCCCCATGATCTCCATACTCATCACACCCTCGTCCCGCCGCTATGGCGCGCGCATCGTTAGCGAAAGATTACTAGGATGACTTTACGGCAATTTCGGGCAAGAGGGCTAAGGCTAAACTTCTCGCATTATGGTCAACGGCGAGTGCGGCATCGATATCGGCCGCTTCCGCCAGCAGGCCGCGCCCGGAAGCCGCGTCCAGCGTCGCGTCAACCAGCGCCGTAATGGCGGGAAAACTGATGCGGCCGGCGAGGAATTCGGCGACGGCGACCTCATTGGCCGCATTGAACACGGTCGGCGCCGCCCCGCCCGTTTCCAAGACGCGCCGTGCCAGCGCGAGCGCCGGAAAGCGCACGAGGTCGGGTGCCTCGAAGGTCAATTCACGCACCCGCGCCAGATCGAGCCGCGCCGCCGGCCCGTCGATCCGCTGCGGCCAGCCCAGGCAATGCGCGATCGGTATGCGCATGTCGGGCGACCCGAGCTGGGCCACGACCGAGCCGTCCTTGAATTCCACCATGCCATGCACCACCGACTGCGGATGCACCAACACGTCGATCTCTTCCGGCTTGAGCGCGAACAGGTGATAGGCCTCGATCACTTCCAGGCCCTTGTTCATCAGGCTCGCCGAATCGATGGTGATCTTCGGCCCCATCGACCAGTTCGGATGACGCAGCGCCTGTTCCGGTGTCGCCGCCTTGATCGCCTCAAGCGACCAGGTGCGGAACGGCCCGCCCGAGGCGGTCAGGATCACGCGCTTGAGCTCTTCGCGCGTGCCGGAGCCGAGCGCCTGGAATATGGCGTTATGCTCGCTGTCGACCGGCAAGACGGTCGCGCCGGTAATTGCCGCGCGGCGCATGAACAAGGCGCCGGCGCAAACCAGACATTCCTTGTTGGCGAGCGCGACGGTCGCGCCGCGTTCGATGGCCGCGAGCGTCGGCTTCAGTCCGACCGCGCCGCTGATCGCCGCCATCAGCCAATCGGCCGGGCGTTGCGCGGCTTCGAGCAGCGCGCCCTCGCCGGCCGCCGTCTCGATACCGCTGCCGGCCAGGGCATCCTTCAGTTCGCCATAGGCCGCCGGATCGGCGACCACGGCAAAGCGCGCGCGGACCTCGCGTGCGATTTGCGCGAGCGCCGTTGCACTGCGCCGCGCGCTGACGGCCTCGACGCGATAACGTTCGGGCGCGCGCTTGATCAAATCGACGGTGCTGGCGCCGATCGAACCGGTGGCGCCGAGTATGGTGATGCTGCGCACGGCGGCGGCCGGTAACGGTTTCGATCGGGCGATGCCAGGCACGGTCATGCGTTCACCACACCAGCAAGCCACGCGCGGCGCCATCGAAACCACCGCGCAGCAATCCGACCAGGCAACCGACAAGTGCCGCCGCCCAGAAACCGTCGAGCCGGTCCATCACGCCGCCATGGCCGGGAATGAGGTGGCTCGCATCCTTGGCGCCGAACTGGCGCTTGACCCAGGATTCGAGAAGGTCGCCGAGTTGCGCCACCACCGACAGCAGCAATGCGACGCTCGCAATGGCTGTCTTATTGAACGGGCCAAACTGGCTAGCGACCAGGACGGCCACGATCATGGCGCCGAGCGTGCCGGCAATGGCTCCCGACCAGGTCTTTTTCGGGCTCACCGCCGGCATCAGTTTCGGCCCGCCGAAAGTGCGGCCGGCGAAATAGCCCAACACGTCGGTGGTCCAGACAATCGCGAACAACAGCACCATCGCGAGAAACCCATCGACGTCATCGGCCCGCAGCAGCATCGGCGCGAGCAGCATGGACCCGGCATAGCCGATCCCGGCGGTAATCCACAGCCGCCGCTCGCGCGGCGCGAAAATCAAAGCCGCGAGCGCGCCCAGCCCGACCAGCAGAATTGCAGCGATCGGCCGGCCATGCCAGGCGACCAAAGCAGCCACCGCGATCGCGCTGCCGCAGGCGGACAACATCAACCGGTGGCTCGGGCCGGCGACCAGCGTGGTCCATTCCCACAATACGGCAATAGCGGCGAGGCCCCAGAACAGCGCGAACGGCCAGTCGCCGAGATAGGCCGTAAAAAGCGCCAGCGGCGCCATCACCGCAGCGGAAGCGATTCGCAATACGAGATTGTTCGCGGGCGTGGCTGCGCCGGTGTCACCCGGTTTGGAAACGGGGTCGGCATCGACCACGGCGTCACGATCCGGTCTTCGCGACCAAGCCGCCGAACCGGCGCTCGCGCTGTTGATATTCGCGGATCGCCGCCTCGAGCGCCGCGCGGTCGAAGTCCGGCCAATAGGTCGGCACGAACACCAATTCGCTATAGGCCGATTGCCAGAGCAGGAAATTCGACAGCCGCTGCTCGCCGCTGGTGCGGATGACGAGATCGGGATCGGGGATATCCGGCGCGTCGAGATAAGCGCCGACGGCTTCCATGGTGATGTCGGCGGGCTTGAGGGCCCCCTTCGCCACTTCTTCGGCGATCCGCTGCGCCGCGCGAGTGATCTCCTGGCGTGCGCCGTAATTGAAGGCCACCACTAAAGTGAGACCATCGTTGTCCTTGGTAAGTTCTTCCGCCTCCACCAGCAGCCGGCCGATATCCGGATCGAGATCGTTGCGTTCGCCGATCACGCGCACGCGCACGCCGCTGCGGTGCAGCTCGGCGAGGTCATTACGGATGAAGCGGCGCAACAGGCCCATCAGCTCGCCGACTTCGTTGGCCGGCCGCGACCAGTTTTCCGCGCTGAAGGAGAAGATGGTAATGAAGCGGATGCCGATCTCGGTCGCCGCGCGGATCGTTCGCCGCAAAGCCTCGACGCCGCGGCGATGCCCCTCCACGCGCGGCAGCCCGCGCGCCGCCGCCCAACGGCCATTGCCATCCATGATGATGCCGACATGACGCGGCGCCCGCTCGAACGGCGGCGTGGCGCTATGCGGAACCTCGGCCTCTGGCATGGGTTTTGAGCCGTATCGCTTCCAGTTGAATCAGTATCTTGGCCTAACACTATCCTTGCGCATGATCTTGTCCGAATACAGGTTTCCGGCCCGGATTAACCAAAAGACCGGCTATTTCGGACCCTAACGCACCGCCTCAGACGGTGAGAATCTCCTTTTCCTTCGCCGCCAGCAGATGGTCGATCTCGGTGATCCCGGAATCGGTCGCCTTCTGGATGTCGCCGGAAAAGCGGTCGTGGTCGTCTTTGCTGATCTTGTGGTCTTTCTCGAGCTTCTTGACCGTTTCCATGGCGTCGCGTCGCACGTGACGCACCGCCACGCGCGCGGTCTCCGCGTATTTATGCGCGATCTTGACCAGTTCCTTACGCCGCTCCTCGTTGAGCTCGGGAATACGCAGGCGGATCATCTGCCCTTCGGTCGCCGGCGACAGTCCCAAATTTGAATTGATGATCGCCTTTTCCACCGCGTGCACCAGCGCGCGGTCCCAGACGTTGACCGCGATCAGGCGCGGCTCCGGTATGCTGACGCTGGCCACCTGATTGAGCGGCATCTGCGCGCCATAGGCGTCGACCATGACCGGATCGAGCATATGGGCGGAGGCTCTGCCCGTGCGCAGGCCGGACAATTCGGTCTTGAGCACGGTGCTCGCGCCCTGCATGCGGCGCTTGATTTCATTGATATCGTACGTTGCGTTTGTCATGGCGAACCCCCGAACACGACGCCGCGCGAAACGCGCGGACCCGGTCTAGCCGATCATCGTCGAACGGCCCTTGCCGCACAGGACGGCTTCGATGGCGCCCTTATCGGCGATCGAAAACACGATGATAGGCATGTGGTTTTCCCGGGCAAGCGCGAAGGCCGTCGAATCCATGACCCGCAGGTCCTTCTCGATCGCCTCCTGGTGCCCAAGCTTGTCGTACCGCTTGGCCTTTGGGTCCTTCTTGGGGTCCGCGGTATAGACCCCGTCCACATTGGTGGCCTTGAGGACCGCCTGGCAGCCGAGTTCGGCGGCGCGCAGCACAGCGGTGGTGTCGGTGGTAAAGAACGGATTACCGGTGCCGGCGGCCAGCAGCACGACGCGGCCCTTGCCCAGATTTTTCAGCGCACGCTTGCGGTTATAGGTTTCGCATACCGCGGTCATGGCGAGCGCCGAGAGCGTGCGCGCCTCGCAACCCGCGCGTTCGACAGCGGCCTCCAGCACCAGGCAATTCATCACCGTCGCCAGCATGCCCATGGTGTCGCCGACCGGGCGCGGCACGCCGCGCTCGGAAACTTCGACGCCGCGGAAGATATTCCCGCCGCCAACCACCACGCCGAGTTCGACGCCCAGCTTCGCGGTGGCGACCAGATCGGCCGCCAGCCGTTCGACCGTCGCTTGGTCGATGCCGAATCCGCTGTTGCCGGTGAGAGCCTCGCCGGACAATTTGACGATGACGCGTCGGTAGAGCGGATCACTCATGCGTTGCGATCCTCCATCGGATCGCCGAAGCGGTCGTACGGTCAGCTCTGACCGGCCGCCGCCGCGACCTCGGCGGCGAAATCGGTTTCCTGCTTCTCAATTCCTTCGCCGAGCGCGTAGCGCACGAACCCGGTGATCTTGATCGGCCCGCCGACTTTGCCTTCCGTTTCCTTCGACGCTTGCGCGACGGTCTTCTTGTCGTCGAAGATAAAGGGTTGGTCGAGCAGTGTCTGCTCCTTGTAGAAGGTTTTCAGACCCGATTCGACGATCTTCTCGATCATATTCTCGGGCTTGCCTTGCTGACGGAATTTGTCGGCGAGGATGTCCTTTTCTCGCTTGATCACCGCCGGATCCACGCCGGAAGCATCGACCGCAAGCGGATTGGCGGAGGCAACGTGCATCGCAACCTGACGGCCGAAGGCCATCAACTCATCGGCTTTGCCTGACGATTCCAGCGCGACCAGCACGCCGATCTTGCCGAGGCCGTCGCTGACCGCGTTGTGCACGTAATAAGCGACGACGCCGCTGCTGACCGCGAGCGAGGCGGCGCGCCGCAGCGTCATGTTCTCGCCGATCTTGGCGATCGTATCGTTGATCGACTCGCCGATGGTGATCGAGCCGGCCTTGGCGGCCTTGATCTTCTCGACGTCGGTGCCGGTGCTGAGCGCGACGTCCGCGATCATCTTCACCAGGCCCTGGAACAGGTCGTTGCGGGCGACGAAGTCGGTTTCCGAATTGACTTCGACCACGACGCCCTTGGTGCCCTGCACCATGACGCCGATCAGGCCTTCCGCGGCGACGCGGCCGGCCTTCTTGGCGGCTTTCGACAGACCTTTCTTGCGCAGCCAGTCCTGCGCGGCCGTCATTTCGCCGTTGGTTTCGGTGAGCGCGGCCTTGCAATCCATCATGCCGGCGCCGGTCGACTCGCGCAGCTCCTTGACCATCTGGGCCGTGATATTCGCCATCTCGTCGTTACTCCGCGGTCAGTTGCTTGGCTTTCGCGATCCAGCCGTCGACGCGGCCGGGCAATCCCACTTCTTCGCCGACATTGTGCGCGGCGGTGGGCGAAAGCTCGGCGATCTGCGAGTAGTGGAATATGCCGAGGTCGTTGAGCTGCTTCTCGATCGCCGGCGAAATGCCGGGCAGCTTCTTGAGGTCGTCGGCGACGCCGCGCGGCCCAGGCAGTTGTTCGAAGCCGAGATCGCCGCCCGCAGGCGCCGCCGGCACCGGCTCGACGATCGGCTTTTCCGCCGCGCCGATGTCGACGCCCAGGTCGCCTTGCGCGCGCGAAATTCCGTCGAGCGCGGCTTTGGCCACCAGTTCGCAATAAAGCGAAACCGCGCGGCTGGCGTCGTCGTTGCCGGGCACCGCGTAGGTGATGCCGGCCGGATCGGAATTCGTATCGACAATGGCCGCGACCGGAATATTGAGCCGGCGCGCTTCCTTAATGGCGATGTCTTCCTTGTTGGTGTCGATCACGAACAGAAGGTCGGGCACGCCGCCCATGTCCTTGATGCCGCCGAGCGAGCGGTCGAGCTTGTCGCGCTCCCGCTGCATCGTCAGGCGCTCTTTCTTGGTGTAGCCGCCCGCTTCGCCGGAATTGAGCATCTCATCGAGCTTGCGCAGGCGCGAGATCGAACCGGAGATGGTTTTCCAGTTGGTCAGCGTGCCGCCGAGCCAGCGCGAATTGACGTAATACTGCGCCGACTGCTTGGCGGCGGCGGCGATGGCGTCTTGCGCCTGCCGCTTGGTGCCGACGAACAGGATGCGGCCGCCCTTGGCCGCGGTGTCGCTCACCGCCTGCAGCGCGCGATGCAGCATCGGCACGCTCTGGGCGAGGTCGATGATGTGGATATTGTTGCGGGTGCCGAAGATGTAACTCCCCATCTTCGGGTTCCAACGGTGGGCCTGATGGCCGAAATGCACGCCAGCTTCCAAAAGCTGACGCATGCTGAAGTCAGGAAGCGCCATAATCTTCTCCGGTTGATCCGCCGCGGTCGTGTGTGAGCCCCCTAAAGGGACCACCGGACGGCCTTTTTGACCCATTGTTGGGGCCTAAAGCCAACGATCCGCGTGAGTGATGCGGGGCTTATATAGGGGCGATTTCCGCGATGCAAGGCGCGACCGGCGCCCTAATGGGGTAAGGATCCCCATTTAACCCGAGAACCATCGCCGCCAATAGGCGTTATCCGATCATATGCAACGTGGCGGCCATTTCGGTCGCATCTTCCTAGGGGCGGCGGCCGCGCGGAGGACGCCATGAGTACGCACACCCACCACGACCGGCCCATGCATGACGGCCTGCATCCGCTCGTCTACCGCAGCATGGTCGCCCTGACGATCTGGCTGGTTCTGTCGGTCTGGGTCTTTTTCAATCGCGGCGTCTATGTCGGGCTGACACTGGCGATGATCACCGTATTCTTCGTGATCCTCGTGGGCATTCCCGTCCTCATCTGGAAGACGTGGCAGCACAACGCCCCGGCGGAGGAAACGCGCGAGCCAAAGGAGTCATTTGACGCATGGGCGTCGCAAAGCTTCGCCACTCGAACCGGCGCCCTGAGCGGCCGCGAGGCCGCGATACAGACCCTGCTGCCGATCGCGGCAGTGTCGATCGGCATGTTCATCTTCGGCCTGGTGTTCTATTTCGACGTGCCGCACGTCGGCTATTAGTGCGCGCGGCCTATAGCGCCTCGACCTGCACCACGCCGGGCACCGCCTTGATGGCGCCGGCGATCTGCGGCGACACCTTGAAGCGGCCGGGCAGCTTCACTTCCACTTCGGTGCCCCGCTCCAGCATCAGCACCAAGCTCACCTCACCGTCGCCATTGGCCGCGGCGTTGCGCGGGATCGATTCCAGGCGCTTGGCCACCGCCTCGATCGGCGCCTGGTTGCGCAGGAAGACGCGCAGGCCTTTGTTGAGATTGGCGGCAGCGGCATCGAGCGGCTCAGCCGACTGAATGCGCGCGCGCACCTCGTCGCCCTGCACTTCCGCCGACAGGAACAGCAGCACCGCGGTGCCCGGCTCGAGCAGATCGCGGTGTTCGGCCAAACCTTCAGAGAAAATCACTGCCTCGTAGTGGCCGGTGGGATCGGACAGGCCGATGATGCCCATCTTGCTGCCGGTGCGGGTGCGCCGCTCCTGCCGCGACACCACGGTGCCGGCGACGCGCCCGGCGGTCGCGCCGTTCTTCACCGCGCGCGAAAACTCCGCCCAGGACTGCACGCGCAGTTTCTTGAGCACGGCGGCATAGTCGTCGAGCGGATGGCCGGAGAGGAAAAATCCCACCGCCTCGTATTCGCGTTTTAAGCGCTCCGCCGGCAGCCAAGGCTCGACATTGGGCAAGGCCATCGGCTCGCGCTGCCCACCGCCGCCGAACAGTTCGTTCTGCCCGACGGTCGCGGAATCGTGCGCGCGTTGCGCGCGCGCCAGCACGCCGTCCATGGCCGGGAAGACGCGCGCGCGGTTTTGCTCGAATTCGTCGAAGGCGCCGGCTTGCGCCAGGCTTTCCAGCACGCGCTTGTTGACGGCGCGCGGATTGATGCGGTCGGCGAAATCGGCCAAGTCCTTGAACTTGGCCGTCGCCCGCGCGGCGATGATCGCTTCCACCGCCTGCTTGCCGACGCCCTTGAGCGCGGCCAGCGCGTAGATGATGGTGTTGCCCTCCACCTCGAACGCCACGTGCGACCGGTTGATTGAGGGCGGGTCAACCTTGATGCCAAGCCGCTCGGCCTCGGCGCGGAATTCCGCCAGCTTGTCGGTGTTGCCCATGTCGAGCGTCATCGAGGCGGCCAGGAACTCGACCGGGAAATTCGCCTTCATGTAGGCGGTCTGGTAGGCGACCAGCGCGTAGGCCGCGGCGTGGCTCTTGTTGAAGCCGTATTCGGCAAAGCGTTCCAACAGATCGAAAATGGCGTCGGCCTGGTTGCGTTCGATGGCGTTCTTGACCGCGCCCTCGACGAAAACAGCGCGCTGCGCCTGCATCTCTTTTCGGATCTTCTTGCCCATGGCGCGGCGCAAGAGATCGGCCTGGCCGAGCGTGTAGCCGGCCAAGATCTGCGCGGCCTGCATCACCTGTTCCTGATAGACGATGACGCCGAAGGTCTCTTTCAGGACGGATTCGAGCTTGGGATGGATGTAGTCCGGCTTCTCCATCTCGTGCTTGCGCGCGCAATAGGTCGGGATGTTCGCCATTGGACCCGGCCGGTAGAGCGCGACCAGCGCGATGATGTCCTCGAAACGGTCGGGCCGCATGTCGAGCAGCGCGCGCCGCATGCCCGCGCTTTCCAGTTGGAACACGCCAACCGCTTCCGCGCGCGCCAGCAGGTCGTAGGTTTTCTTGTCGTCGAGCGGCAGATGCGTCAGATCGATGTCGATGCCGCGCCGCTTCACCAGCGCGACCGCGGTCTGCAACACGGTCAAGGTCTTGAGGCCGAGGAAGTCGAACTTTACCAGGCCGGCCTGCTCTACCCATTTCATATTGAACTGGGTCACCGGCATGTCGGATTTCGGATCGCGGTAGAGCGGCACCAGTTCCGACAGCGCGCGGTCGCCGATGACGATGCCGGCGGCATGGGTCGAGGCGTGGCGGGTGAGGCCCTCGAGCTTGCGCGCGATGTCGAAGGCGCGCTTGACCACCGGGTCGCCGTCGCGCTCGGCCTGCAGCTTCGGTTCGCCCTCGATGGCTTGCGCCAGCGTGACCGGACTGGCGGGGTTCTGCGGCACCAGCTTGCACAGCTTGTCGACCTGCCCATAGGGCATTTGCAGCACGCGGCCGACGTCGCGCAGCACGCCGCGCGCCTGCAAGGTGCCGAAGGTGATGATCTGCGCCACCTGGTCGCGGCCGTAGCGCTCCTGCACGTAGCGGATCACTTCGTCGCGGCGGTCCTGGCAGAAGTCGATGTCGAAGTCGGGCATCGAGACGCGCTCGGGATTGAGGAAGCGCTCGAACAGCAGCCCGAAGCGGATCGGATCGAGATCGGTGATGGTCAGTGCATAGGAAACCAGCGAACCGGCGCCGGAGCCGCGGCCGGGGCCGACAGGAATGCCATGCGCCTTCGCCCATTGGATGAAGTCGGCGACGATCAGGAAGTAGCCGGGATATTTCATGCCGGCGATGACGCCCAATTCGAACTCGAGCCGCGCGCGGTATTCATCTTCGGTGCGGCCGGGCGCGACGCCGGCGCTGGCAAGCCGCTGCGTCAGTCCGGCCTCGGCGCGCTTGCGCAGTTCGCTCGCCTCGTCGACCACGCTGTCGCCGACCGAAAAGCGCGGCAGGATCGGATGATGGGTATGCGGGCGGAAGCAGCAGCGCTCGGCGATCTCGACCGTATTGGCGAGCGCCTCCGGCAGATCGGCGAACAATTCGCGCATTTCGGCGCGGCTTTTGAAGCGGTGCTCGGCATTGAGCTGGCGGCGGTCGGATTCGGCCACCACCCGCCCTTCCGCGATGCAGATCAGCGCGTCGTGTGCTTCGTGGTCGGAGCGGTCGGCAAAAAACGGCTCGTTAGTCGCAACCAGCGGGATGCCCTTGGCATAGGCAAGATCGATTAGTACCGGCTCGGTCAGCCGCTCGTTGGCGGTGCCGTGGCGCTGCAATTCAACGTAAAGGCGGTCGCCGAACAGGCGGTGCAGCGCCTCGAGCCGCGTGGTGGCGAGATGGCTCTGCCCGGCCGCGATCGCACCGTCGAGCGGCCCGCCCGGGCCGCCGGTGAGCGCGATGATGCCGTCGGTCTCGCCTTCCAGCCATTCAAGCTTGAGGCGCGGCGGCTCGTTCGGCGGCGTGTCGAGAAAAGCGCGCGAATTGAGCCGCATCAGACTGCGATAGCCGGCGTCGCGCGCGGCCAGGAGCACGATGCGCTCGCGCGGCGCCGGTGCGTTGACGTTGCGGGCGCCGTGATCGGTGTCGGCAAAGTCGACGGCGAGCGCGCAGCCGACGATCGGCTGGATGCCGGCGCCGGCCAGTTTCTCGGAGAATTCCAGCGCCCCGAACATGTTGTCGGTGTCGGTAAGCGCCAGCGCCGGCTGCTTGTCGGCCTTCGCGAGGTCGGCCAGGCGCGCCAACGGGATCGCGCCTTCCAACAGCGAATAATTCGAGTGCACGTGCAAGTGCACGAAGTCGAGACCGGCCATATTCTTCCGAGAGTTGGGTGATTCCTTGTTGTCACCCAGAGTGGGGATGGCGAGCGCCTAAGTCCACCCGCACCGATGACCGCCGCTCAACCTTTCCCCGTCATCCTGAGGTGCGCGCCTTTTGGCGCGCCTCGAAGGATGAACGGCCACCGACCCGGGCCGTCACCCACCGAACTCGGGTTTACCCGAGTTCGGGCGTAAAGTGGGCAAGTCGGCTAAAGCCGACTTGCCATGGGCCGCCTACGGCGGCCACCTCAGGGTGACGGGCATGGTTCAGAGGTTGCTGAACACCTGCGACCAGATGGCGATCATGCCGACGAACAGCGCGAGCGATGTCAGCGCGGCGGCTTCTTGGATGACGGCTTTGAGCATGGTTCTCTCCCCAGAACGAAGAGAGAACATAGTTCATGCTATGTTCTGAAGTCAAGAGCGATAAAACTGCGCCTCCAAAAGCAATATATTTCCCAATAATTCAATGGCTTATTGGCTATTGCTCTCACGCCAGTTCCACCACCACGCCCTCCCGCAACGTCACCCGCCGGTCCATGCGGGCGGCGAGTTCCATGTTGTGGGTGGCGATGATGGTGGCGAGGCCGGAGGCGCGCACCAGCTGCGTCAAAGCCGCGAACACGTGATCGGCGGTGTGCACGTCGAGGTTTCCGGTCGGCTCGTCGGCCAGCAGAATCCGCGGCGCATTGGCGACCGCGCGCGCAATGGCAACGCGTTGCTGCTCGCCGCCGGAAAGTTCCGCCGGCCGGTGGGTGAGCCGGTTTTGCAAGCCGAGATAACCGAGCAATTCGACCGCGCGCTTCTTGGCCTCGCCGCGCCCGAGCCCGCGGATCATCTGCGGCAGCAGCACGTTTTCCAGCGCGGTGAATTCCGGCAGCAGATGATGCGACTGGTAGACGAAGCCGATCTCGTTGCGTCGGATCCGGGTGCGCTCATGATCGGGCAGGATCGCGGTGGCGCGGCCGTCGATATAGACGTCGCCGTGGTCGGGATGCTCGAGCAAGCCGGCGATGTGCAGCAGCGTCGATTTGCCGGCGCCCGAAGGCGCCACCAGCGCCACCGATTGCCCGGGCCAGACCGCGAGTTCGGTGCCGTTGAGGATATGCAGCGCCTCGTCGCCCTGCCGGTAGGTGCGCTCAATCGCGTGCATGAACAGGATGGGGATATCCTCACCCTGTTTCTGCGCCGCCGCGCTCTTGTCCGCCGCGACGGTGTCACTCATAGCGCAGCGCCTCCACCGGATCGAGGCGCGCCGCACGCCAGGACGGATAGAGCGTCGCGAGCAGCGACAGCATGAGCGCCATGACCACCACCGCGGTGGTCTCGCCGGTGTCCATGTCGGCCGGCAGATGCGAGAGGAAATAGAGCTCGGGCGAGAACAGTTCGGTATTGGTGAGCCAGGACAGGAACTGCCGGATGGTCTCGATATTCAGGCAGATCACGACGCCGAGCAGGAAGCCGACCAGCGTGCCGACCACGCCGATGGAGGCCCCTGTGATCAGAAACACGCGCATGATCGAGCCTTGCGTTGCGCCCATGGTGCGCAAAATAGCGATGTCCTGGCCCTTGTCCTTCACCAGCATGATCAGGCCGGACACGATGTTGAGCGCCGCCACCAGGACGATGAGGGTCAGGATCAGGAACATCACGTTGCGCTCGACCTGCAGCGCGTTGAAGAAGGTGGCGTTGCGCTGGCGCCAGTCGATCATGAAGATCGGCCGTTGCGCCGCGTCCTGCACCGCTTTTCGATACGAATCGACGCGGTCGGGATTGTCGGTATAGATTTCGATCGCGGTGACGTCGCCCGCGCGGTTGAAATAGGCCTGCGCCTCCTTCAACGGCATGAAGATGAAGGCGCTGTCGTATTCCGACATGCCGATCTCGAACACCGCGGCGATCTTGTAGACCTTGATGCGCGGCATGGTGCCCATGGGCGTGACCGCCCCGCGCGGCGCCACCAGCGTGATGTTGTCGCCGGCGCGCAGCGACAGCTGGTCGGCGAGCCGGCGCCCGATCGCCACCCCCTGCCCCTCGTCGAAGCCTTGCAGCGTGCCCTGCTTGATGTTCTTGGCGACCGAGGGAAGCTTTTCCAGGTCGGCCAGGCGAATGCCGCGGATCAGCACGCCGCCGGCATTGAACGGCGAGGACGCCAGCGCCTGGCCCTCGACGATCGGCGCCGCCAGCTTGATGCCTTTGACGGCGGCGATGCGCGCGGCGACCGCTTCCCAGTCGGTCAGCGGCTTTTCCAGCGGCTGGATCAAGAGATGGCCATTGAGGCCGAGGATCTTGTCGAGCAATTCCTTGCGGAACCCGTTCATCACCGCCATCACGATGATGAGGGTGGCGACGCCCAGCATGATGCCGAGGAAGGAAAACCCGGCGATCACCGAGATGAATCCTTCCTTGCGCCGCGCCCGCAAGTAGCGCAGCGACAGCATCCACTCGAACGGGGAGAAGGGCCGCGTCCCGTTGGGCTCGGTCATTGATTAATTGTTTCCCGGGGTCCGGATTTTCACACGATTCGGGCGGATTCAAGCCGTCTATGCCAGCCAAAGTGCTTGGCCGCACACAGGTATTTTAAACGGTTCCGCCGCTGCTTTGCCGCTCGCCTTAGATTTGGATCAATGCCGAAAGCCTCCTGATAGGCCATACGAAACGCCCCACCGCCGTTTCCGCTCACCCTAGAATCGACCGGGCCCGCACTATGTACCGTCTTATCGCGATTGCCGGGGCGGTGTTGCTTTGTTCCACGGTGGCCCCGATGGCCGCAGCCGACTGTCCCGGGCAGCGTGACGCCCTCGGCACCAGCCGGACCATCGCGGTCGATCCGGCGCACATCCGCCGCGTTGGGACGATGCAATACCCCGACACGCTGCCGCTGCGCGACCACGAAATCGTCCTCACTTTCGACGACGGCCCGCGGCCGCCGAATACCGCGCGGATTCTGGACGCGCTCCGGGGCGAATGCGTCAAGGCGACCTTTTTTGTGCTCGGCAACATGGCCAAGGCGCATCCGGACTTGCTGCGCCGCGCCCACGCCGAGGGCCACACCATCGCAACGCATTCGCAGCAGCACCGCGTTCTCGGCCAGCACGCGTCGGCGGCCGAAGTCGAACGGGATTTCGAGAGCGGCGCCGAAATGGTGGCCGCCGCCCTGGGCGACCGCAAAGCGGTCGCGCCGTTCTATCGATTCCCGGGTCTCAGCCGCTCGGCGGCGCTCGAGCAGCATCTCGCGTCGCGCGGCGTCATGGCCTGGAGCGCCGATTTTGGCGCGGACGACTGGTCGGGCACCGCGGATCAGATCACCGCGCGCGTGCTGGCGCGGATTGAGCGCAAGGGTCGTGGCATCCTCGTGTTGCATGACGTTCAGCCGGAAACCGCTCGGGCGCTGCCGAAGCTGCTGCGCGCGTTGCAAGCCCGGCATTTCCACATCGTGCATGTGGTATCGGCGTCGCCGGCGGCGACCACGGGCCAGTTCAAACCTTGACCGTCAGCGCGACAGCAGGTCGAGCGCCGCCGCCGGGCTCATCATCTCGCGCGTGGCGCCGGCGCGTTTCTTGACCTCGACCTTGCCCTCGGCCAGCCCACGCGGGCCGACCATCACCTGCCACGGGATACCAATGAGGTCGGCGGTGGCAAACTTGCCGCCGGCGCGCTCGTCGCGGTCGTCGTAAAGCACCTCGACGCCCTTGGCGGTAAGTTCCTTGTAAAGCTGGACGCAGGCGCCGTCGGTTGCCGCATCGCCTTGCTTCAAGTTGAGGACCGCCACCTTGAACGGCGCCACCGGCTCCGGCCAGACGATGCCGGCCTCGTCGTGCGAGGCCTCGATGATGGCGGCGACCAGGCGCGACGGCCCGATGCCGTAGGAGCCCATATGCACCGGCTTGTCGCCGCCTTCGCCGGTGGAAACCACCGCCTTCATCGGCTCGGAATATTTGGTGCCGAAATAGAAGATGTGGCCCACCTCGATGCCGCGCGCGGACACCTGCTTGTCAGAGGGGACGTTGGCGTAGGTCGCCGCATCGTGCATGTCGGAGGTGGCAGCGTATTGCGACGTCCATTTGTCCACGATGCCCTGCAAGCCGGCAATGTCGTCAAAATTCACATCCGCGCCAGGCACCGGCAGATCGAGATAGTCCTTGTGGCAGAACACTTCCGATTCGCCGGTCGAGGCGAGGATGATGAATTCGTGGGAAAGATTGCCGCCGATCGGACCTGACTCGGCGCGCATCGGGATCGATTTCAGTCCCATGCGCTGGAACGTTCGCAGGTAGGCCACGAACATCTTGTTGTAGCTGTGTTGCGCGCCGGCCTGATCGATGTCGAACGAATAGGCGTCCTTCATCAGGAATTCGCGTCCGCGCATCAGCCCGAAGCGCGGGCGTACCTCGTCGCGGAATTTCCACTGGATGTGATACAGGTTGAGCGGCAGATCCTTGTAGGAGCGCACATAGGCGCGGAAGATCTCGGTAATCATTTCCTCGTTGGTCGGCCCGTAGAGCATGTCGCGCTCGTGCCGGTCCTTGATGCGCAGCATCTCCTTGCCGTAGGCGTCGTAGCGCCCGCTTTCGCGCCATAGATCGGCCGACTGTATGGTCGGCATCAGCAATTCGATGGCGCCCGCGCGGTTCTGCTCCTCGCGCACGATCTGCTCGATCTTCTTCAGCACCCGCAGCCCGAGCGGCAGGAAGGCATAAATGCCTGCGGCTTCCTGTCGCATCATGCCGGCGCGCAGCATCAGGCGGTGCGAGACGATCTCGGCCTCTTTCGGGGTTTCGCGTAAAATCGGCAGGAAGTAGCGGGACAGGCGCATTGCGGTCGGCTCGGAATCGAGGGCTGTTGGGGCCCGAGTGAAAGCGGATCGGCCGGGAAAACACAAGGCGGACGAGTTCCCCTCTGGCTAGGTGCTACTTTTACGCTAAATCACAATTTGCTTCTCCTTTTTGTATAACGGTGCGGTGCGAAAGGTTCCGGAAGCTAGGCCCCCATCGGCGAATGCGAGAAGTTTGCGGCTCCGGCGTATGTCTGCAGAGAGTTTCCGGTGATGGACCATAGCGAATACCTATGCGTGCGCGGCACCCCGATCATATTCGACCCGTGACGGAATCGTGGTGACAGCGCGGCAGCAATCGGTTAGCGTTATCTATCCGTGAGATGGAGAGTCCGGCCCTTTAAGCCGGCCCCAAGTTGCGGTCCAAGTCTTGGGAGGAGCCAAGTCCTTGGCGCGGAAATCGCCGCCGCCTCGAACATAACGCGGATAAAAACGCGAGGATGGGGACTTCTAAATGCGACGAGCAGGGCAAGCGTGCCCTGCTCTTTTTTTTCCGCGGACGCTGCGCGTGATCGGCCCGCGTCACGAATGCGGCGGATTGGAAATCGACTTCAAGAATTCGAACGGGATCAGGCCCTCTTTGTAGAGCAGCGCAAAAAAGCCGTACACGACGGCAGCAGTCACGGTGGTCCACATGAGCTTGCGCCAGACGCGGTGCACCGCCGGCGCACCCGGTTCAGTGCCCGGCGTCACCTCACCGCTGTCCGCTTGGCTGTAAGCGCCCCATGGCAGCACGGCAAACAACACCACCCACCAGATGATGAAATAGATCGCGATGGCGGTGCCGACTTGCATGAAGAATTACGCTTGCTCGAGTTCGACCAGTGTGCCGCAGAAGTCTTTCGGATGCAGGAACAGCACCGGCTTGCCGTGCGCGCCGATTTTCGGTTCGCCGTCGCCGAGTACGCGCGCGCCTTGCGCCTTTAATGTGTCGCGGGCGGCGCGGATGTCGGGCACCTCGTAGCAGACGTGATGGATGCCGCCGTCCGGATTCTTCTCCAGGAATTTATTGATCGGCGAGGCGTCGCCTAGCGGCTCCAACAATTCGATCTTGGTGTTGGGCAGATTGATGAACACGGTGGAGACGCCGTGGTCCGGCTGCTTGACGGTGGCGGAAATTTCCGCGCCGAGCGTGTCGCGGTACACCTTGGCGGCCTTGGCGATGTCGCGCACGGCGATAGCGACGTGATTGAGACGACCGATCATAAACTTCCTCGCTTAGCTCCGGCGGTCCGGATCATACCGCCAAGACGTGCACATGGCACATGGGCTTTTTGCCCCAGCGCTCATTCACCACGGAGCGCACCGCGCGGCGGATGGCCTCCGCCACCGCATCGGGATCGCTGCGGCGCTTGCGCGGCAGGGATTCGAATGTCTGCAGAATGGCGTCTTCGACCGCCTCCTGCATGAGGCCGCCGTCGCGATCGCGTTCCGGAATGCCGATCATGTCGAGCTCGGGATCGGCCGCCAACATGCCCTTGTCGGTGAGCGCGAGGGCGACCGACACCGCGCCTGCGAAGCTCAAGCGCCGGCGGTCGGCCACCGTGCGCGCGTCGGCCTCGACCAGCAGCGAACCGTCTTTGTAGAGCCGGCCGGACGGCACCTCGTCGATGATTCCCGCCGAAGGCGCCAGCCGCACCAGATCGCCATTGCGGCATTGCACGACCTCCTTGACGCCGCAGCGGCGGGCAAGCGCGGCGTGCTCGGACAAATGCAGCGCCTCGCCATGCACCGGGATGAGGATCTTCGGGCGGACCCAACCGATGAGCTCTTCGAGCTCGGCGCGGCGCGGATGCCCCGACACATGCACCAGATGGGTGCGGTCGGTGATCACGATGATGCCCTGGTCGATCAGTCCGTTGATGATACGGCCGACCGCTTTGTCGTTGCCGGGAATGGTGCGGGCGGAAAAGATCACGGTATCGCCGCGCGATAACGTCACGTCCGGATGCTGGTCCTCGGCGATGCGCGACAGCGCCGCGCGCGGCTCACCCTGACTGCCGGTGCACAGCGCCACCACCTTGTTGGGCGGCAGATAGCCATAGGCATCGGTTCCGCGCAGTGGCTGCACGCCCTCCAGATAGCCGGTCTCGCGCGCGACCTGGATGACGCGGTCCATGGCGCGGCCAACCACCACCACCTCGCGCTCGGCGGCTCGCGCGGCATCGATCACGCTGCGCAGGCGCGCCACGTTGGAGGCGAAGGTGGTCACCGCCACCCGGCCGCGCGCGTTCTTGATGAGCTCGGCGAGGGTTTTCGCCACGTCCTTTTCCGACGGCGAGCGGCCGTCGCGCACCGCATTGGTGGAATCCCCGACGATGGCGAGGCAGCCCTCGTCGCCGAGCGCGCGCAGCTTCTTCTCGTCGGTGACATCGCCAAGGATCGGGGTCGGGTCGATCTTCCAGTCGCCGGTATGCAGCACCGCGCCGCAGGGCGTGCGGATGATGAGCGCGTTCAATTCGGGGATCGAATGGGCCATCGACACCAGTTCGACGTCGAACGGCCCGGCCTTGAAACGGCTGCCGCGCTGCACGACGGTCACCGGAATTTCCGGCGCGCCCGGCTCGCTCGCCCGCTTGGCCGCCAGCAAGGCGGCGGTGAACGGCGTGGCGAAGATCGGAATCTTCAGCTTCGGCCAAAGATCGAGCACCGCGCCGTAATGGTCCTCGTGCGCGTGAGTGAGTACGAGGCCGGCGAGGTTTTTCCGCTCCGCCAGCAGATAACGGATATCGGGGAAAATAAGATCGATCCCCGGCAGTTGCTCCTCGGAGGCAAACGAGACGCCGAGATCGACCGCCAGCCATTGCCGGTGGCGCTCGGGGCCCAGCCCGTAGATCGACAAGTTCATGCCGATCTCGCCGACGCCGCCGAGCGGCGCGAATACCAATTCTTGTGCTGCCTGCGCCATGATCAGGTTCCGCCCAGACCGAATACTTCGCCGGCGGTGACGGTCGCTAAGCCGCCGGGCTGCTCGACCTGAAGCCGGCCGGCCTCGTCGAGCCCGCGGAAGCGGCCGGTGAACTCGCGCTCCGGCAGGCGCACGCGGATGTCCTCGCCGAGGCCTGCGGCACGCACCAGCCAATCGGCGCGGATCGCCGCAAATCCGGCGCCGTGGCCCCACTGGGCGAGCCGGCGCAACATCGCTGTAGCCAGGGCTGTGAGCAGCGCCTCAGGCGCCACCACCGCACCGGCCTTGAGCAAATCAGTCGCCGGGAAGGCCGTACCGGGCGGGTGGCTGGCGCAATTGACGCCGAAGCCGATGACGACCGCAAAAGCCGGCTCGCTCTCACCTTCGATCAAGATGCCCGCGAGCTTGTCTGGCCCCAGCAGGACGTCATTGGGCCATTTGAGCTTGAACAGCGGCCCCAGCCGCGGCGCGCAGTCGCACAAAGCATCGTGCAGCGCCAGCGCCGCCACGAACGACAATTGCGGCGCCAACGGCTTGGGCGACGGCTCGCTCAGCAGCAGGCTGGCGTACAGATTGCCCGGCGGCGAAACCCAGGTGCTGCCGCGCCGGCCGCGGCCGGCGTCCTGGCGGAGCGCGCTGATCCACAGCGGCCCGCGCTCGCGCGCACGCGCAAGCTTGAGCGCCTCGGCGTTGGTGGAGCCAAGCGTCTCGTACGTTATGTGCCGGACCCCCGCCAGGCCCGTGGCTTCGCGGTTCATCTTAGCGGCGCGCGATCATTACCAAAAAACCGCTTCCCGTTTTCGGGATCGCGCGCGTCAAAAGAGCGACTTGGCCGCCACCGTGGCCGCGCCCACCAGCGGCGCGGGATAGGCGAAGAACAGGATGTTGATCAGCCCGGAGACGCACAGCACCAGCCGCAACAGCCCCGGCATGCTCTGGAAGCCTTTTACCGGTTCGTCGAAATACATGACCTTCACGATGGTCAAATAGTAGAAGGCGCCCACCACGCTGGTCAGCACGCCGATCACCGCGAGCACGTAAAGCCCGGCCTTGATGGCGGCGAGGAAGACATAGAACTTTGCGAAGAATCCGGCGAGCGGCGGGATGCCGGCGAGCGAGAACAGCAGCATCGCCAGGAAAAACGCCATGGTCGGATGCGTGCGCGCGAGCCCGGCCAGATCGCCGATGTTCTCGACGAACTTGCCGTCGCGCCGCATGCTCAGGATCACCGCGAAGACGCCGAGCGTCATCGCCACATAGATCGCCATATAGACGAGCACGCCCTGCACGCCCTCGGCCGTTCCGGCGGCGAGGCCGACCAGCGCGAAGCCCATGTGGCCGATCGAGGAATAGGCCATCAGCCGCTTGATATTGCGTTGGCCGATGGCCGCGAAAGCGCCGAGCGCCATAGAGGCGATCGAGACGAACACCACGATCTGCTGCCATTCGTGCGTGATGCCGGGGAACGCGACCATGGTCGCGCGCACGAAGATGGCGACGCCGGCGACCTTTGGGGCGGCCGCGAAAAACGCGGTCACCGGGGTCGGCGCGCCTTCATAGACGTCGGGCGTCCACATGTGGAATGGCACCGCCGAAATCTTGAAGCAGAAGCCAACGAACATGAACACCAGGCCGAAGATCAGGCCGAGATTGGCGCCCTGCCCGCTTGCCTTGGCAATGCCGGCAAAGCTGATGGTGCCGGTGAAGCCGTAGATCAGCGACGCGCCGTACAGCAGCATGCCGGACGACAGCGCGCCCAGCACGAAATACTTCAATCCGGCCTCGGTCGAGCGTACGTTTTCGCGGTTCGAGGCAGCCACTACGTAGAGCGGCAGGCTCATCATCTCGAGCCCGAGATAGAGCGCGATCAGGTCGTTGGCGGAAATCAGCAGCATCATGCCAAGCGTCGACAGCAGGAACAGCACGCCGTATTCGAACCTCTGCTGGTGCTCGACCGTGAGCCAATTGATCGACAGCATCAGCGCGCCGCCGGAACCGGCGAGCGCCAAGAGCTTGAGGAAACGGCCATAATCGTCGATCACCAGGCTGCCGCCGAACAATTCGGTGCGGCCGGCCGGCAGCCACACGACGGCCGCCGCAGCCAAGGCCAGCACGGCGATGCAGAAGCCGTTCACGATCATCGAACTGCGTTCGCTCTGATGCGCGCCGACGCCCGCCATCAGCATGACCATGGCGCCGATCGCCAGGACGGCTTCCGGCAGGATCGGCAAGTAAGCATGCAATTGCGTCAACTGGTTCATCGGGCGGCGCTCACTGGGATCATTTCGGCCCGTTCCAATTTGATGGCGGCGCCGGTCGTTGCAACTTTATCCGACGCCGGCAGCGCGGCGATGGCGTGCTTGTAATTGTCGAGCAGCTGCGCGACCGAGGCCGCCGACATGTCGAGCACCGGCTTCGGCGCCACCCCGAACAGGATGGTCAGCACCACCAGCGGCGTGAATATGAAGATTTCGCGCCAGCCCATGTCCTTGATGCCGACCAGCGCCGGCTTCAAGGTTCCGAAGATCATCTTGCGGTAGAGCCACAACGCATAGGCCGCCGACAGAATGACGCCGAGCGTGGCGATGGTCGCCACCGGGATGTTGGCCTTGTACGTGCCGATCAGCGACAGGAATTCGCCGACGAAGCCCGAGGTACCGGGCAAGCCGACATTGGCGAGCGTGAACACCATGAACACCGCGGCGTAAACCGGCATGCGGTTGACCAGCCCGCCGTAGAAGGCGATTTCGCGGGTGTGCATGCGGTCATAGACCACGCCGACGCAAAGGAAGAGCGCGCCGGAGACGATGCCGTGCGAGATCATCTGGAAGATGCCGCCGGCCACGCCCTGCGGCGTGAGCGCGAAAATGCCCATGGTCACGAAGCCCATATGGGCGACCGAGGAATAGGCGATCAGCTTCTTCACGTCCTCCTGCATCAGCGCCACCAGCGAGGTGTAGATGATGGCGACCACCGACAGCGTGAAGATCATCGGCGCGAAGTCATGACTGGCGGCCGGGAACATCGGCAGCGAGAAACGCAGGAAGCCGTATCCGCCCATCTTCAGCAGGATGGCGGCGAGGACCACCGAGCCCGCGGTCGGCGCTTCCACATGCGCATCCGGCAGCCAGGTATGCACCGGCCACATCGGTAGTTTGACCGCGAACGACGCGAAGAAGGCGAGCCACGCCCATTTCTGCATGGCGAGCGGGAAGCCGTGCCGCAACAGCACCAGAATATCGGTGGTGCCGGCCTCCCAATACATCGCCATGATGGCGAGCAGCATCAGGACCGAGCCGAGCAGCGTGTAGAGGAAGAACTTGAAGCTGGCATAGACCCGGCGTGGGCCGCCCCAGACGCCGATGATCAGGAACATCGGGATCAGGCCGCCCTCGAAGAACAGGTAGAACAGCACCAGATCGAGCGCCGAGAAGGTGCCGATCATCAGCGTTTCCAGCACCAGAAACGCGATCATGTATTCCTTCACCCGCTTCTGGATCACGGTCCAGCTCGCCAGGATGCAGATCGGCATCAAAGCGGTGGTGAGGATCACGAACGGCAGCGAAATCCCGTCGACGCCCATGTGATAGGAGGCGACGCCGAGCCAGGGATGCTTCTCGACGAACTGGAATTCCGGCGATGTCGCATCGAAACGCCACACCAGGATCAACGAGATCGCGAAGGTGACCAGCGTCGTCCACATCGCCACCCAGCGCGCGGTGCCCTTGGCGATAGGGCCGTTGCCGCGCGCGAGCAGCAAAACGAGCAGCGCGCCGAGCAGCGGCAGGAAAGTTACAACGGAAAGAATGGGCCAATTGATGTTCATCAGTGCACCGCGAACATGAACCAAGTGATGAAGGCGGCCGCGCCGATCAGCATGGCGAAGGCATAGTGATAGAGATAGCCGGTCTGCAGCCGCATCACGTTGCGGGTGACGTCGAGCACGCGCGCCGAGACGCCGTCAGGGCCGAAGCCGTCGATCAGCCAGCCGTCGCCGCCCTTCCACAGACTGCGGCCGAGCCACTTCATCGGCCGCACGAAGATCAGCTCGTAAAGCTCGTCGAAGTACCACTTGTTGAGCAGGAACTTGTAGAGCACCTCGTGCTGACGCGCGAGTTCGACCGGGATATCGGGCCGGCGGATGTAGAAGTGCCAGGCGACGACGAAGCCGAGCACCATCATCAGCGTCGGCATCAGTCCGATCCAGAGCGGGATGTGCTCCATATCCTCGAGCACGGTGTTGCTCTTGGCGAAGGCAAGCGACTCGCGGAAGAAGCCTTCGACGCCGTGGCCGGCGAAGATCTCCTTGAACGGCAAGCCGGCCATGATCGAGCCGAAGGCAAGGAACCCGAGCGGGATCAGCATCACCATCGGGCTCTCATGCGCTTCCTTCCAATGCTTGCGGTCGTGCGGCTCGCCGTGGAAGGTCTTGAAGATCAGGCGCCATGAGTAGAACGAGGTGAGCAGCGCGGCGCCGACCGTGCAGATGAAGCCGTAGAGCGCCATCGGACTCTTCGCCACGAACACCGCCTCGATGATGGCGTCCTTGGAGAAGTAACCGGCGGTGAGCGGGAAACCGGTCAGCGCCAGGGTGCCGATGATCATCACGATATAGGTATACGGAATACGGTCCTTGAGGCCGCCCATGTGCCGCATGTCCTGCTCGTGATGCATGGCGAGGATCACCGAGCCGGAGCCGAGGAACAACAGCGCCTTGAAGAAGGCGTGCGTGAACAGGTGAAACATACCGATCGAATAGGCGCCTGAGCCCATGGCGACGAACATGTAGCCGAGCTGCGAGCAGGTCGAATAGGCGACGACGCGCTTGATGTCGTTCTGCACCAGCCCGACGGTCGCCGCGAACATGGCCGTGGTGGCGCCGATGAAGATGACGAAACTCTGCGCATTTGGCGCGAGCTCGAACAGCGGCGACAGGCGCGCCACCATGAACACGCCGGCGGTCACCATGGTCGCCGCGTGGATCAGCGCGGAGACCGGGGTCGGGCCTTCCATGGCATCGGGCAGCCAGGTGTGCAGCAGGAACTGCGCCGACTTGCCCATCGCGCCCATGAACAGCATCAGGCAGATGAGCGTGAGCGCGTCGGGATGCCAGCCGAAGAACGGAATGGTCTTGCCGACCAGCGAGGGCGCCTGCGCAAACACGGTGTCAAAATCGATCGCGCCGACCATGGCGAACAAGGAGAAGATGCCAAGCGCGAAGCCGAAATCGCCGACCCGGTTGACGACGAAGGCCTTGATCGCAGCGGCGTTGGCTTCCGGCTTGTGATACCAGAAGCCGATCAAGAGATAGCTCGAGAGACCGACGCCCTCCCAGCCGAAAAACATCTGCACCAGATTGTCGGCGGTCACCAGCATCAGCATGAAGAAGGTGAAAAGCGAAAGGTAGGCGAAGAAGCGGGGCCGGTACGGGTCCTCCGCCATGTAGCCCATGGAATAGACGTGCACGAAGGCCGATATCGTGTTCACCACCACCAGCATCACGGCGGTGAGCGTGTCGATGCGCAGCGCCCAGTCGATCTTCAGATCGGCCGAAATAATCCAGGTGAAGACCGGCACGTGTTCATCGTGATGGCCGAAGCCGACCTGGACGAAAGCCATCCACGACAGGATCATCGAGATCAGCAGCAGCGTGGTGGTGATCAATTCCGCCATGCGCGACCCGGCGGCGGCAGGCCCTGCCGCATGCGCATCGTGCGCATCATGACCGTGCGCGGCGTGCCCATGCTCGGCATGGGTGCCGTGAGCGGCGGCGACCGCGCCCTCTTCCAGGCCCGGCGGCGGCCCCTCGCCGGGGCAGCGCGCGCGCGCGCCCACGAGTGCAATCAACCCGGCCAGAATGGCGCCGAGCAGGGGTAAGAAGACGATTGCCTGATACATCTAAGCTATTTTCCGTTGGCGCATGATCTGGTCCGAAAACCGGTTCTCAATTTTCTCAATCCTGCGCTTAGCCCTTCATCAGATTGATGTCTTCGACCGCGATCGAACCGCGGTTGCGGTAATAGACGACGAGGATGGCGAGCCCGATGGCGGCTTCCGCCGCCGCCACCGTGAGCACCAACAACGCGTAGATCTGGCCGACAATGTCGCCGAGATGGCTGGAGAAGGCGACCAGGTTGATGTTGACCGCCAGCAGGATCAGCTCGATCGACATCAGAATGATGATGACGTTCTTGCGGTTGAGGAAGATGCCGAAAATCCCGAGCGTAAACAGGATCGCGGCAACCGAGAGATAATGTCCGAGGCCAATGGTCATGTATTGCTCCCCAGGCCCTGCCCCGACCGCACCTTGACGATTGTCATCGCGGTTGCCGGCGTGCGCGCGACCTGATCGGGAATGTTCTGCCGGCGCACCCGCACCCGGTGCTGCAAGGTGAGTACGATGGCGCCGATCATGGCGATCAGCAGGATCATGCCGGCGGCTTCGAAGAAATAGACGTAGCGGGTGTAGAGCACGAGGCCGATCACTTCGACATTCGACACATTAGCCGCGATCGGCGCGGTGATCGCGTGCGGAACGCCAGGCCCGATCGCCCAGGCACCGACCACCAGCAAGAGCTCAGCGAGGAATATGCCGCCGATCAGCATGCCGATCGGCAAATATTGCAGCGCGCCCTGCTTGAGCTCGGCGAAATCGACGTCGAGCATCATCACCACGAACAGGAATAGCACGGCGACCGCGCCGACGTAGACCACGATCAGGATCATGGCGAGGAATTCGGCGCCCAGCAGCACGAACAGCCCCGCCGCGTTGACGAAGGCGAGGATGAGATAGAGCACGGAGTGCACCGGGTTCCTCGCCGCGATCACCATGAAGGCGCTCGCCACGCAGATGCCGGCAAAGAGATAGAAGAATAACGCGGCGACGATCATTATCTCACCTGCAAATCTTCATCGATACGGCGCGTCGAGCGCCTGATTCTTCGCGATCTCGCGTTCCCAGCGGTCGCCGTTCGCGAGCAGCCGCTCCTTGTCGTAGTAAAGCTCCTCGCGCGTTTCCGCCGCGAATTCGAAATTCGGCCCCTCGACGATGGCGTCGACCGGGCAGGCTTCCTGGCACAGTCCGCAATAGATGCATTTGACCATGTCGATGTCGTAGCGCGTGGTTCGCCGCGTGCCGTCGTTGCGGCGCGGACCCGCTTCGATGGTGATCGCCTGCGCCGGGCAGATCGCCTCGCACAGCTTGCAGGCGATACAGCGCTCCTCGCCGTTCGGATAGCGGCGCTGGGCGTGTTCGCCGCGGAAGCGCGGCGAGATCGGCCCCTTCTCGGCCGGATAGTTGAGCGTCGCCTTCGGCCCGAAGAAATAGCGCAGGCCGAGGATCGTGCCGGTCACGAACTCCTTCAGGAACAGGCCTTTGGCCGCGCGGTCCAGTCTCATCGCATCCTCACTTTATCGCCGGCAAGCCGTATTGGATGACGCCAGCCACGATCACCACCATGGCCAAGGACAACGGCAGGAACACCTTCCAGCCGAGCCGCATCAGTTGGTCGTAGCGGTAGCGCGGCACGATCGACTTCACCATCGCGAACATGAAGAACAGCATCGACGCCTTGAGCACGAACCAGATCACGCCCGGCACCCAGGTGAAGGGCGGCACGGCGATCGGCGGCAGCCAGCCGCCCAGGAAGAAGATCGTGCCCATGGCGCACATGGTGCAGATCGCCACGTATTCGCCGAGCATGAACAGCACGTAGGGCGTGGAGCCGTATTCCACCATGAAGCCGGCGACGAGCTCCGACTCCGCTTCCACCAGATCGAACGGCGGCCGGTTGGTCTCTGCCAGCGCCGAGACGAAGAAGATGATGAACATCGGGAACAGCGGCAGCCAGTACCAATTCAAGAAGCCGAGCCATGGCACGCCGAGCAAGGTCGCCAGCCCGTTCTGCTGCGCGGTGACGATGGTGGTGAGATTGAGCGAGCCCGCGCACAGCAGCACGGTGATGATGACGAAGCCGATGGAGACTTCGTAGGACACCATCTGCGCCGCCGAGCGCAGCGCCGCCAGGAACGGATATTTCGAATTCGACGCCCAGCCGGCCATGATGATGCCGTAGACCATGAGCGAGGAGATCGCGAAGATGTACAGGACGCCGACATTGATGTCGGCGATCGCCCAGCCGATATTGACCGGGATGACCGCCCAGGCGGCAAGCGCCAGCGTGGTCGACACCAGCGGCGCCAGCAGGAACACGCCTTTGTTGGCGCCGGCCGGGATCGTCGGCTCCTTGAGCGCAAATTTCAGCATGTCGGCGAAGGATTGGAACAGGCCCCAGGGCCCGACCACGTTGGGGCCCCGCCGCATCTGCACCGCCGCCCAGATCTTGCGGTCGGCATAAATCACATAGGCGATGGCGACCAGCAGGCACACCAGCAGCAGCAGGCATTCCGCCAGGATGATGATGAAGGGCCAGAGATAGGTCCAGAAGAATTCGGTGAGTTCCATGGCCGCTACTCCGCCGCCGTCTTGGTGGCCGCGTTGGCCAGGGCCGAACATTCGGCCATGGTCGCGGAGGCGCGCGCGATCGGATTGGTGAGATAGAATTCGCTGACCGCAGAGAGCAGCGGCGCCTTGTCCGTCGCGCCGCCGAGCTTGGCGAGCTTGCCGATATCCGCGGCATCGCCGGGGGCGATCTGGTCGAGGCGCATGAAATGCGGGTGCGCGGCAAACAGCGCCTGGCGCAGCTGCGGCAGCGAATCATACGGCAGCGTGTGACCGAGCACGCCGGATAGAGCGCGCAGGATCGCCCAATCCTCGCGCGCGTCGCCGGGCGGGAACGCGGCGCGGTTAGCCATCTGCACGCGGCCTTCGGTGTTGACGTAGAGCGCCGATTTTTCCGGATAGGCGGCGCCCGGCAGGATGACGTCGGCGCGATGGGCGCCGCGGTCGCCGTGGGTGCCGATATAGACGACGAAAGGACCGGCCGCGACGTCGACCTCGTCAACGCCCAACAGGAACAACACGTCGAGCGCACCGGCCTTCAACATGCCGGCAGTATCCAGCCCGCCCTCGCCTGGCACAAAACCGAGATCAAGCGCGCCCGGCAACGCAGCTTCGCTATGCAAGACGCTGAACCCATTCCAGCCGTCCTTGATCGCGCCGAACTCGATCGCCGTCTTGGCGGCGAGCGAAGCAATGGCGGCGCCGTCGGGACGGGCGAGCGCGCCGGCGCCGACCAGAACCAGCGGACGCTGCGCCGCCTTGAAGGCTTCGGCGAATTTGCTTTTGCCGAAATCGGCGAGGCTTTCGGGGCCCGCGCCAAGATAATCGTATGTGTAAGTGAGGTCGGCCTTCTCGCCGATCAGTCCGACCGGGAAATTGCCGGCGCGCCAGCGCTTGCGGATGCGGGCATTGAGCACCGCCGCTTCGCGCCGCGGATTGGAGCCAACGATCAACAGTGCGTCGGCCTGCTCGATGCCGGCGATCGTCGAATTGAACAGATAGCTGGCGCGGCCGTTTTTCGGATGCAGCGGCGAGCCGGGATAGCGTGCGTCGATATTGCCCGAGCCGAGCGAAGCCATCAGTGCTTTCAGCGCGAACATTTCCTCGACGCCGGCGAGTTGGCCGGCAAGCGCGCCAATGCGTTTGCCGCCTGCCGCCTTCACCTTGCCGGCGATGGCCGCGAAGGCCTCTTTCCAACTGGCCTGCCGCAGGCGGCCGTTCTCACGCACGTAAGGCTGATCGAGCCGCTGCGTGCGCAAGCCATCCACGATGTGGCGGGTCTTGTCGGAAATCCACTCTTCATTCACCGCGTCGTTGGTGCGCGGCAAGATGCGCATGACCTCGCGGCCGCGCGTGTCGATGCGGATCGCCGAGCCGAGCGCGTCCATCACGTCGACCGACTGCGTCTTGTTGAGTTCCCACGGCCGCGCCGCGAACGCGTATGGCTTGGAGGTGAGCGCGCCCACCGGGCAAAGATCGACCACGTTGCTCTGCAGCTCCGAGGTCATCGCCTGCTCGAGATAGGTGGTGATCTCCATGTCCTCGCCGCGGCCGATGGCGCCGAGTTCGGGCACACCGGCGACTTCGGTGGTGAAGCGGATGCAGCGCGTGCAGTGGATGCAGCGCGTCATGATGGTCTTGACCAGCGCGCCGATATATTTGTTCTCGACCGCGCGTTTGTTCTCGGCGTAGCGGCTGGAGTCCACACCATAGGCCATGGCCTGGTCCTGCAGATCGCATTCGCCGCCCTGATCGCAGATCGGGCAATCGAGCGGATGGTTGATCAGCAGAAATTCCATGACGCCTTCGCGCGCCTTTTTCACCATCGGCGTCTTGGTGAAAAGCTGCTTCGGCGTGCCGTCCTTGTTGGGCGCCAAATCCTTGACGCCCATGGCGCAGGAGGCCTGCGGCTTCGGAATGCCCTGCACTTCGATCAGGCACATGCGGCAATTGCCGGCGATCGACAGCCGCTCGTGGAAACAGAAGCGCGGGATTTCCGCGCCCGCGGTTTCGCAAGCCTGGAGCAGCGTGTACTCCGGCGGAACGTCGATCTCTTTGCCGTCGACAATAAGCTTGGTCATGTCTTCTTCTTCAATTCATCTGGTCCGGCGTCGTCACTCACTCACATTTCCCGGTGCGCGTGCTGGCCGCACCAATCATCCCGCTTGGTAGTCACCCAGCCCGGGTAGTGCCGGGCGTGGTCAGGCACATCGAACACCATCGAAGGCGGCGCCTGATGCCGGCACTGCCCGAGAATGGAACGTTCGCGGCTTGGCTCGCCGCCCGCGCCTTCCGCGGTCGGCCACCAGGACCGGCAGTTGAAGCATCTCAAATTCCGGTTTTCCCACGACATTGTTCTGCTCCACGAGCTGCCCCTTCCCTACTCGGCCGCTTCGCGTACCGCGCCATGGGCGTCGGCGTTGCGCGTGTATTCGTCGATGCGCCGTTCGATCTCGGGACGGAAATGCCGCAACAGGCCCTGCACCGGCCAGGCGGCGCCGTCGCCGAAGGCGCAAATGGTGTGACCTTCGATCTGGGTCGTGACTTCCATGAGCATGTCGATCTCGCGCTTCTGCGCGCGGCCTTCCGCCATGCGGGTGAGCACGCGCCACATCCAGCCCATGCCCTCGCGGCAGGGCGTGCACTGGCCGCAGCTTTCGTGCTTGTAGAAATAGGAGATGCGCGCCATCGCGCGAATGATGTCGGTGGATTTGTCCATCACGATCACCGCGGCGGTGCCGAGCGCGGACTTCTTGTCGCGGCAGCCGTCGAAATCCATCAGCAGCGTATCTGCCTGATCGGCGCCTGCTGGCACCAACGGCATCGAGGAACCGCCGGGAATGACCGCGAGCAGATTGTCCCAGCCGCCACGCACGCCGCCGGCATGGGTCTCCAGGAGCTCGCGCAGCGGAATGCCCATGGCCTCTTCCACGTTGCACGGCTTCGCAACATGACCGGAAATGCAAAACAACTTGGTGCCGGTATTGTTCGGCCGGCCGATGCCGGCGAACCAGGCAGCGCCCCGGCGCATGATGTCGGGCACGGCCGCGATCGACTCGACGTTCTGCACCGTGGTCGGGCAGCCGTAGAGGCCGACATTGGCCGGGAATGGCGGCTTCAGGCGCGGCTGGCCCTTCTTGCCTTCCAGGCTTTCGAGCAGCGCGGTTTCCTCGCCGCAGATATAGGCGCCGGCGCCGTGATGCACATAGAGATCGAAATCCCAGCCGTGCACATTGTTCTTGCCGATCAGCTTGGCTTCGTAAGCCTGATCGATCGCCGCTTGCAGTCTTTCCCGCTCGCGAATGAATTCACCGCGCACATAAATGTAGCCGGCATGCGCCGCCATGGCGCAACCGGCTATCAGGCAGCCCTCGATCAGCAGATGCGGATCGTGCCGCATGATCTCACGGTCTTTGCAGGTGCCGGGCTCGGATTCGTCGGCATTGACCACGAGATAATGCGGCCGCTCGCCCAGCGTCTTGGGCATGAACGACCACTTCAGTCCGGTCGGGAAACCGGCGCCGCCGCGGCCGCGCAGGCCGGACGCCTTGACGTCGTTGACGATGCCCTCGCGGCCTTTTTCCAGGATGGCCTTGGTGCCGTCCCAGGCGCCACGCGCGCGCGCGCCTTTGAGACCCCAATCGTGCAGGCCGTAGAGATTTGTGAAGATGCGGTCTTTGTCAGCGAGCATTCGTCATTCCCGTGAGCGTGCCGCGTAAATCGATTTGTCGGTGAGCGTGATCGGCCCGCCTGCCGGCGCCGACAATTGCCGGTCCGTCTGCGGACCGGGTTTCGGCGTCTTGCCGGCGGCAAACTGGTCGAGCACCTTGCCGAAGCTTTCCGGCGTCAGGTCCTCGTAGTAGTCGGAGCCGATCTGCACCATCGGCGCGTTGACGCAAGCGCCCAGGCATTCGACTTCGACCCAGGAGAACTGACCATCGGCGGTGACGTGATTCTGGTCGCCGATGCGCTTGCGGCAGACGTGCTCCAGATCGTCGGCGCCGCGCAGCCGGCATGGCGTGGTGCCGCACAACTGCACGTGAACCTTACCGACCGGCGCCAGATTGAACATCGTGTAGAAGGTGGCGACTTCCAGCCCGCGGATATGCGCCATGCCGAGCAATTCGGTGACGTGACGGATGGCCGCTTCCGGCAGCCAACCGCCCACCTGCTCCTGCGCGCGCCACAACAGCGGGATGATCGCCGATTGCTGACGGCCTTCCGGATATTTGGCCATCTGCTGCTTGGCCCAAGCCAGATTTTCCTTGCTGAAGGAGAAATCCTTCGGCTGCTGTTCCGGCGGGGCGAGACGGCGAACACTCATCGATCGATCTCCCCGAACACGATGTCGAGCGTGCCCATGATGCAGGACACGTCGGCCAGCATGTGGCCCCGGCACATGAAATCCATCGCGCTCAGATGCGCGAAGCCGGGCGCGCGGATCTTGCACTTGTACGGTTTGTTGGTGCCGTCGGAGACCAGGAACACGCCGAACTCGCCCTTGGGCGCTTCGACCGCGGCATAGACTTCGCCGGCGGGCACATGGAAGCCTTCGGTATAGAGCTTGAAGTGCTGGATCAGCGCTTCCATGGAGCGTTTCATGTCGGCGCGCTTGGGCGGCGCGATCTTGCCGTCGTCGACCGAGACGCGGCCTTGGCCCTCCGGGCTGCGCAGTTTCTCCACGCATTGCCGCATGATTTTAATGGACTGGCGCATTTCTTCGACGCGCACGCAGTAGCGGTCGTAGCTGTCGCCATTCTTGCCGATCGGAATGTCGAAATCCATCTCGGCATAGCACTCATAGGGCTGCGCCTTGCGCAGATCCCAGGCCGCGCCCGAGCCGCGCACCATCACGCCCGAGAAGCCCCGGTTCCAGGCGTCCTCTAGCTTGACCGTGCCGATGTCGACGGTGCGCTGCTTGAAGATGCGGTTTTCGGTAAGCAAGCCCTCGAGATCGTCGCAGAATTTCAAGTACGGATCGCAGAAGGCCTCGATGTCGTCGATCAGCTTGTTCGGGATGTCCTGATGCACGCCGCCGACGCGGAAATAGGCCGCGTGCATGCGGGCGCCCGAGGCGCGCTCGTAGAACGCCATAAGATACTCGCGCTGCTCGAAGCCCCAGAGCGGCGGCGTGAGCGCGCCGATGTCCAGCGCCTGCGTCGTGATGTTGAGGATGTGCGACAGCAGCCGCCCAATTTCGGAAAACAGCACGCGGATAAGCTGGCCGCGCTTGGGCAACTGGACGCCGAGCAGCTTCTCCGCCGCCAGACAGAAGGCGTGTTCCTGATTCATCGGCGCGACGTAATCGAGCCGGTCGAAATAGGGCACCGCCTGCATATAGGTCTTGTACTCGATCAGCTTCTCGGTGCCGCGATGCAGCAGCCCGATATGCGGATCGACGCGTTCGACGACTTCGCCGTCGAGTTCCAGCACCATGCGCAACACGCCGTGCGCGGCCGGATGCTGCGGCCCGAAATTGAGTGTGAAGTTGCGTAGCGCGGTTTCCGCCATTTACGTCACGACCCCTTGCCTTCGCCCTTCGCCTTCTCGTCGCCCGGCAGCACGTAATCGGTGCCTTCCCACGGCGACAGGAAATCGAAAGTGCGGAATTCCTGCGCCAGCTTCACCTTGTCGTAGACGACGCGCTTCTGCTCGTCGTCGTAGCGCACCTCGACGAACCCAGTGAGCGGGAAATCCTTGCGCAGCGGATGGCCCTCGAAGCCGTAATCGGTAAGGATGCGCCGCATGTCCGGGTGGCCGGTGAACAGCACGCCGTAAAGGTCGAAGGTCTCGCGCTCGTACCAATCGACGCCGTGGTACACGTCGATCAGCGACGGCACCGGCGTCACTTCGTCGGTCGGCGCCTTGACGCGGATGCGCTGGTTCAGCCGCGGCGACAGCAGATGATAGACCACGTCGAAGCGCTGCTCGCGGCTCGGCCGGTCGACCGCGGTGACGTCGATGATACTGACGAACTGGCAGGCCGCGTCGTCGCGCAGGAAGGTCGCGACCTTGACGATGTCGGCGGCCCGCACCGTGACCGAGAGTTCGCCGTAGGCGACTTCATAGCCGGTGACCGACGCCGGAAGCGCGTTCTTGATCGTTGCTCCAAGCCTGTCGAGCATCTCGTCCATTCGCAGACCCCCGCTCAACGCTCGATCGTGCCGGTACGGCGGATCTTCTTTTGCAGCAGCATGACGCCGTACAGCAGCGCCTCGGCGGTCGGCGGACAGCCGGGTACGTAGATGTCGACCGGCACGACGCGGTCGCAGCCGCGCACTACCGAATAGGAATAGTGATAGTAGCCGCCGCCGTTGGCGCACGAGCCCATCGAGATGACGTAGCGCGGCTCCGGCATCTGGTCGTAGACCTTGCGCATCGCCGGCGCCATTTTGTTGGTCAGCGTACCGGCGACGATCATCACGTCCGACTGGCGCGGTGAGGCGCGCGGCGCAAAGCCGTAGCGCTCGCAGTCATAGCGCGCCATCGCCATGTGCATCATTTCGACCGCGCAGCAGGCGAGACCGAACGTCATCCACATCAGCGAGCCGGTGCGCGCCCAGGTGATCAGTTCGTCGGTGGCGGTGACGATGAAACCTTTGTCGGCGAGTTCGTTGTTGACGCCGACGAAAAACTCGTCGTCGGCGCCGACCGGCTTGCCGGTGCGCGGATCGAGAATTCCTTGCGGCGCGGGTGCGACGAGTGTCATCGGGCCATCAATCCCATTCGAGTGCGCCCTTCTTCCATTCGTAGATGAAGCCGATGGTGAGGACGCCGAGGAAGATCATCATGGACCAGAAGCCAAAGAGGCCGATCTGGCGGAACGCCACCGTCCACGGGAACAGGAAGGCCACCTCGAGATCGAAGATGATGAACAGGATGGCGACCAGGTAGAAGCGCACGTCGAACTTCATGCGCGCGTCGTCGAAGGCGTTGAACCCGCATTCGTAAGCCGACAGTTTTTCCGGATCCGGCTGTTTGTAGGCGACGATGAAGGGCGCGATCAGCAGCACCAGAGCGATCACGAGCGCGATCGCGATGAAAATGACCAGCGGAAGATACGTCAGCAGCAATGCGCTCATGGCGACCTCAGCGTATAGCCCCGAGCCCCGTACCCGGATTCGCTCGCCACGGACTGCCCGGCAGGCTCTAAACGGCGCCGTAGCCCCGCACAAAAAATGCCCTTGCCGTGTGTGGAATTGCGCCAAGGACAGGAGCGGTTGAGGCTTAGCGCAGTGCACAAAGAGAGGCAAGACGACATTGGGGAACACACACATTTGAGTGGGCGTATCCGCGTATAGACGCGATTGACGAGCCGTCGGCGGCCCTCGATAGTCAGCATGGGCGACGCGACGCGCAAAGACCGGGAAACCACGTATGACACAGATGCGACATTTCGCAGCCGTTCTCGCGCTGGTGGTCGCCGCCATTATCGGGGCACCACCGGCTAAGGCCGACGACTACCCGTCGCGACCGGTTCGAATCATTGTCCCGTTCGGCGCCGGCGGGCCGACCGACGTCTATACCCGCGCCATCGCCGAGGAATTGCGCAAATCACTGCACCAGACTTTCGTCATGGAAAACAAGCCAGGCGCCGGAACCACCATTGGAACCGACTACGTCGCCAAGGCCGCGCCCGATGGCTACACGCTGCTGATGGTCTCCGGCACGCAAACGGTCAACGAAACGCTCTACACCAAGAAGCCGTACCACCTGATGCACGATCTGGTCCCGGTCGCGCCGCTGATCGACAGCGACCTGGTGCTGGTGGTGCATCCTTCGGTGCCGGCGAAAAACTTGAGCGAACTGCTCACGCTGGCGCGCGCCAAGCCGGGCACGCTGAATTTCGGTTCGTCCGGTCCGGGTTCCAATTATCACATGGCCGCTGAACTGCTGAAGCATCTCACCGGCATCGACATCGTACACGTGCCCTACAAGGGCTCCACCGGCATGCGCACCGATATCCTCAGCGGGCAGATCCAAATGCTGTTCGACAGCGTCCCGACCATGGCGCCCTTGATCAAAGCGGGCAAAGTGCGCCCGCTCGGCACCAGCGGCGCGACACGCTCCGCCATTCTGCCGGACGTGCCGACGATTGCCGAAGCCGGCGTACCGGGATTCCAAGCGACGCTCTGGGTCGGCTTCATGGCGCCGGCCGGTACGCCAATGCCGATCGTGGAAAAGCTCAACAAGGAGATCACCAAGATCGTGTCGCGGCCGGACATCAAGGCGGCGTGGGAAAAGCAAGGCGCCGAGCCGGTGACGATGACGCAGCCGCAATTCAAGGCCTTCATGGAGGCGCAAATCGACAAATGGGCTGGCGTCATCCAGGCCAACCACATTCCAGCAATCAACTAATCTCTCAACACGATGGGTGCGCGATGAATGAAATGAGCATGCCGGCCGCGATCAATGGCGAGGAGCATTGGACCAGCAAGGATGGCGGCGTGAAGCTGTTCTTGTTCGAGAAATGCGCCGGCGATCCGGCCAAGAGCGTGGGCACCATTCTGTTCGTGCACGGATCGTCGATGGCCTCGCAGCCGACCTTCGATCTGCAGGTGCCGGGCCGGCCCGACTCCTCGGCCATGGATCATTTCGCCCGCCGCGGCTACGACTGCTGGTCGGTCGACATGGAGGGCTATGGCCGCTCCACCAAGGACCGCGACAACAACGCGCCGATTTCGCAAGGCGCCGACGATTGCTACGCCGCCGCGCTCTATATCCAGAAGCTGCGGGGAAAACGTCCCCTCCTCGTCTACGGTATTTCCTCCGGCGCGTTGCGCGCCGCCATGTTCGCCGAGCGGCATCCGGAAATGGTGGCGCGGCTCGCGCTCGACGCCATGGTGTGGACCGGCGAAAACTCGCCGACGCTCGCAGAGCGGCGCAAGAAATTGCCGGAGTTCAGCAAGATAAATCGCCGACCGATGAGCAAGGCGTTCATTCATTCGGTGTTCGACCGCGACCATCCCGACACCGCCGAGCGCAGGGTCATCGAGGCCTTCGCCGACGCCGTCGTCGCGCTCGACGATTCGGTGCCGACCGGCACTTACGTCGACATGTGCTCGCGGCTGCCGGTGATCGACCCGGAGAAGATTACCGTGCCGACGCTGATCATGCGCGGCCAGCACGACGGCATCGCGTCGATGGACGATTTGCTGAAGTTCTTTGCGAAGCTGCCGAACCCCGACAAGCAATTCTCGGTCATGTCCGGCATCTCGCACGCCAGCTTCCAGCAGAAGAACTACATGATGGTCTATCACATCCTGGCGAGCTTCTTCGCGCAGCCGGCGCCAGTGTATAAAGGATGATGGGTTGTCGTCCCGGCCGAGCAGAGCGAGGGCCGGGACCCATGCTCCGCAGTTGATCGATAGTGCACGGCGTATGGGTCGTCCCCACTTTTACGGGGACGACAGCAATTAAGAGCCGAGTTTCTCCGCCAAGTCCGCCAAATTCTTCGCCGCATAATCGACCGCAACCGTCGGCGCGGATTCGCCCGTGTTCGGGCCGTACTCGTTGACCCGCGCGGTGTGCGCCGTGCGCAGGCCTTGCCGCGCGGCGGCGGCAAGATCGTTCGAATGCGCGGCCACCATCATACACTCGCCCGGCGGCAAATCGAACGCCGCGCAGGCGGCGAGATAAACGACAGGCTTAGGCTTGAAATCGCCGGCGATCTCCGAGCCGAGGATCGCATCCCAAGGAAATGCATTGCGGCGGGCAAGATCGACCATCAATGAAATGTTGCCGTTCGACACCGGCGCCAGCCAGAATTTCCGCTTCAGCCGCGCCAGCGCCGCTGGCACGTCCGGCCACGCATCGAGCCGATGCCAAACCAGCGTCAGATCGTCGAGCACCTCGTCGGACAGATTCTGCAAGTCGAAGCGCGGCAACAGCCGTACGAGATTGCGCCGGTGCAAGACATCGAGTTTGGCAAAGGGCTGCCGGCCGGAGCGCACTTCCTCCATGCCGGGCTGATATTCGCCGCGCCAGGCGTCGGCAAAGGCCGTCCAATCGAGCTTATACCCGAGGGGGCCGAGGATATTTTCGCTCTCCCGGGCTACCGACGTACGCCAATCCACCATGGTCCCGAATACGTCGAAAAACAGGGCACGGATTGGGGCTGAAGAGGCGTTCACGCGGCGCCTTTCGGGCCCCCGAAGCGGCCGTTTTAGGGCGCCGCAATCGGGGCTAAGTCATTGATAAAATGGCGGGAGCGACCGGACTCGAACCGGCGGCCTCTGCCGTGACAGGGCAGCGCTCTAACCAACTGAGCTACGCCCCCGCGGGCGCCGGATCGAGTTATAGGCGGCCCTACCCCAAGTCAAGGCAAACGCCGTCTTCCCCCGAGAAATTGCGAAAAAGCCTTATTTACCGAGAAGAATTGATGGTCAGACCGCCCCCGAATCGTCTATGCGGGCGAGGTGCTTGGCGATCCGCCAAGCTCACGGATTCACGAGGAGGGTCCCAACGATGGCAACTGCACCTGGAAAAGCTCCGACGCCGACGACCGTAACGCTGAAACATCTCGCCGCGGCGCTCGCTGAAGCGCACGAAATGTCGAAGAAGCAGGCGGAAGCCGTGCTCGGCGATTTCGTCGGCAACATCGTCAAGCATCTGAAGAAGGGCGAGCGCATCCGCATCGGCGGGCTCGGCATCCTTCAGGTGCGCAAGCGCGCCGCGCGCATGGGCCGCAACCCGGCAACCGGCGAAGCGATCCAGATCAAGGCGAGCAAGAAGGTCGCCTTCCGCGCCTCCAAGGAACTCAAAGAGTCGGTCTAACTTCAGACCGGACCCTCCGGGGAAATAACGGCAGGCCAGGAGCGGCAAGCTCCCGGCCTGCCGTTTTGCGTTGTGCGTGATGGAATTTATCGGTTGCCCGCCTGCGCCGCTTCACGACGTCGGCTCGGCAATCTTCACGATCAAGGCCGATTTACGAGCCGTAGCGCCACAGGCGCGAAGGCTGGTGGGCGATGACGGACTCGAACCGCCGACATCCTCCGTGTAAAGGAGGCGCTCTACCAACTGAGCTAATCGCCCTCACCGCGCATGATCCCGAAAAAGCCTGTCCCGGACTTGATCCGGGACGGGAACCCGTTTTCGGATAAGATCATGCGCAAATAATAATTTACATCCAATATCCCCTGAATGCGGGGCGATGCAAGCACACCGCCCCGTAAACGAAAACGGCGCCTCGCGGCGCCGTTTCCTTTTACCTTGTTGCCGCGTCAGTGCGCGGTCGTCAGACCGGTGCCGTCGTCTTCCACCACGGGCTTCTCTGCGGCGGCGGCTTCCGCGGCGAGCTTGGCGCTCGCCTCGTCCCATTCGATCGCCTCGGGCTTGCGCACCAGCGCGCGGGCGATGACCTCGTCCATGCGGGTGACTGGGATGATCTCCAGGCCCTTCTTGATCGAGTTCGGAGATTTCCACCAGATCCTTGGCGTTCTCCTCCGGGATCAGCACCGTCTTCATGCCGCCCCGCGACGCGGCGAGCAGCTTTTCCTTCAAGCCGCCGATTGGCAGTACGCGGCCGCGCAGCGTGATCTCGCCGGTCATGGCGACGTCACGGCGCACCGGAATGCCGGTCATCACCGAAACGATCGCGGTGACCATGGCGACGCCCGCCGACGGTCCATCCTTGGGCGTCGCGCCTTCCGGCACGTGCACGTGGATGTCGCGCTTGTCGAACAGCGGCGGCTCGATGCCGAAGGCGACCGCGCGCGAGCGCACGTAGGACGCCGCCGCCGAGATCAACTCCTTCATCACGTCACGCAGGTTGCCGGTGACGGTCATCTTGCCCTTGCCCGGCATCATCACGCCTTCGATGGTGAGCAACTCGCCGCCCACATCGGTCCAGGCGAGCCCGGTGACCATGCCGACCAGATCCTCAGCTTCGATCTCGCCGTACCGGTATTTCGGCACGCCGAGATAGTCGCCGACGGTCGCCGCGGTGACGGCAATCGACTTCTTCTTCGAGGTCATCAATTCCTTCACCGCCTTGCGGATCAGGGTCGACAGCTCGCGCTCGAGGTTGCGCACGCCCGCTTCCCGCGTGTAACGGCGGATCATGAGCAGTAACGCTTCGTCGTCGATCGACCATTCCTTTTCGTTGAGGCCGTGCTTCTCAATTGCGTGCTTGATCAGGTGCTCGCGCGCAATCTTGACCTTTTCGTCCTCGGTGTAGCCGGCGATGCGGATGATCTCCATGCGGTCCATCAGCGGCGCCGGAATATTGAGCGTATTCGCCGTGGTGATGAACATCACGTTGGACAGATCGTAGTCGACCTCAAGGTAGTGGTCGGCAAAGGTGTGGTTCTGTTCGGGGTCGAGCACCTCGAGCAGCGCAGACGACGGATCGCCGCGGAAATCGGCGCCCATCTTGTCCACCTCGTCGAGCAGGAACAGCGGGTTCGAGGTCTTGGCCTTGCGCATCGACTGGATGATCTTGCCGGGCATCGAGCCGATGTAAGTGCGCCGGTGGCCGCGGATCTCCGCCTCGTCGCGCACGCCGCCGAGCGACACGCGCACGAACTCACGGCCCGTGGCGCGGGCGATCGACTTGCCGAGCGAGGTCTTGCCCACGCCGGGAGGACCGACCAGGCACAAAATCGGCCCGGTCAGCTTGTTGGCGCGCTGCTGCACGGCGAGATACTCGACGATGCGTTCCTTGACCTTCTCCAGGCCATAGTGGTCGTCGTTGAGAATCTTCTCGGCGCCGATGAGATCCTTCTTGACCTTGCTCTTCTTGCTCCACGGGATCGACAGCAGCCAGTCGAGATAGTTGCGCACGACGGTGGCTTCCGCCGACATCGGCGACATCTGGCGCAGCTTCTTGAGCTCGTGCGTGGCTTTCTCGCGGGCTTCCTTGGAGAGCTTGGTCTTCTTGATCTTGTCTTCGAGTTCGGCGAGTTCGTCCTTGCCTTCCTCGTCGCCAAGCTCCTTCTGGATCGCCTTCATCTGTTCGTTGAGGTAGTACTCGCGCTGTGTCTTCTCCATCTGCCGCTTGACGCGGGTACGGATGCGCTTTTCCACCTGCAGGACCGAGATCTCGCTCTCCATCAGGCCGAGCACCTTCTCCAGGCGCTGGGTGACGACGGGCGTCTCCAGGATTTCCTGCTTGTCCGGAATCTTGACGGCGAGGTGCGAGGCGACGGTGTCCGCGAGCTTGGCGTAATCCTCGATCTGCTGGATCACGCCGACGACTTCGGGCGACACCTTCTTGTTGAGCTTCACATAGTTCTCGAATTCGGTGACGACCGAACGCGCCATAGCCTCGGCCTCCACGCGCTCGCCCATGTCGTCGGCGAGAACGGTGGCATCGGCCTCGTAATATTCGCTGCGGTCGGTGTATTTGAGCACCTTCGCGCGCTCGGCGCCCTCGACTAGAACCTTGACGGTGCCGTCGGGCAGCTTGAGCAACTGCAGCACGCTCGCCAACGTGCCGACCTCGAAGATCGAGTCGGTCGCCGGATCGTCGTCGGAGGCGTTCTTCTGCGTCGCCAGCAGGATGAAGGTGTCGGAGCGCATCACTTCTTCCAACGCCTTGATCGACTTTTCACGGCCGACGAAGAGCGGGACGATCATGTGCGGAAACACCACGATGTCGCGCAGCGGCAGTACGGGATAGGCCCGGGTTTCGCCGGGTTGCAGCTGAGGTCGTGGCTTGGTGGTCATGGACGTGGTCCTTTTTGTTGTGCCCCTGTTCGTTGACCCGCTCATGCGGCATCGCCGAACAGTGCCGGGAAGGATGGGCAAGGAGGCGTCGGACGGTGGAACGCCCGGCGCGCCTTAGAGGAAGGGTACGAACCCTCACCCACTCGGGAGACTACGATCTTTCGTACGCGACTTCGCTTCGAACGCTATACGTAGGACGCACCACTAGGCTCTGCAAGTAAGGCCCGATTATTCGGTAAAAGCGGACCTGAATACCCTCAGCACGCCACTAACGGCGCGATTCTACAAGCCATCCTCTGACCGCCCTGGGGGCGAAATCAGGCGCTGGCGCTGCCGGATTCGGCCGTCCGGTCGCTGCGGTCCGCATAGATGTAGAGCGGCCGGGCGGTTCCCTCGACGACCTCCCTGGAGATCACCACCTCTTCGACCCCCTCCAGGCTCGGGAGGTCGAACATGGTGTCGAGCAGGATGCTCTCCATGATGGAGCGCAGGCCGCGCGCGCCGGTCTTGCGCTCGATCGCCCGGCGGGCGATGGCGCCGAGTGCCTCCTCGGCCAGCGTCAGATCGATCGATTCCATCTCGAACAGCCGCTGGTACTGCTTGACCAGGGCGTTCTTCGGCTCGACCAGGATCTTCTTGAGCGAGGCTTCGTCGAGGTCCTCGAGCGTGGCCACCACCGGCAGGCGGCCGACGAATTCCGGGATCAGGCCGTATTTCAGCAGATCCTCGGGCTCGACCTGACGGAATATCTCGCCTTGCTTGCGGTCTTCCGGCGCCGCCACTTTGGCCGAGAAGCCGATCGAAGTGGAACGGCCGCGCGCCGAAATGATCTTCTCGAGGCCGGAGAAGGCGCCACCGCAGACGAACAAGATGTTGGTCGTATCCACTTGCAGGAACTCCTGCTGCGGATGCTTGCGGCCGCCCTGCGGAGGCACCGAGGCGACCGTGCCTTCCATGATCTTCAGCAGCGCCTGCTGCACGCCCTCGCCCGACACGTCGCGGGTGATCGACGGGTTGTCGGACTTGCGCGAAATCTTGTCGATTTCGTCGATATAGACGATGCCGCGCTGCGCGCGCTCGACGTTGTAGTCGGCCGACTGCAGCAGCTTGAGAATGATGTTTTCCACGTCCTCGCCGACGTAGCCGGCTTCGGTGAGCGTGGTGGCGTCCGCCATCGTGAACGGCACGTCGAGGATGCGCGCCAGCGTCTGCGCCAGCAGCGTCTTGCCCGAGCCGGTCGGCCCGATCAGCAGGATGTTCGACTTGGCCAGCTCGACGTCGTTGTGCTTGGTCTGGTGGTTGAGCCGCTTGTAGTGGTTATGGACGGCGACCGAAAGCACGCGCTTGGCATGCTGCTGCCCGATCACGTAGTCGTCCAGGACCTTGCAGATTTCCTTCGGCGTCGGAATGCCATCGCGCGACTTGACCAGCGAGGATTTGTTTTCCTCGCGGATGATGTCCATGCACAGCTCGACGCATTCGTCGCAGATGAACACGGTCGGGCCGGCAATGAGCTTGCGCACTTCGTGCTGGCTCTTGCCGCAGAACGAGCAGTACAGGGTATTCTTCGAATCGCTGCCGCCGACTTTGCTCATTCCAGTTCTCCGTCACACTCGTTCGAACGTCCCGTGGTCGGCGAAGCTCTCAGAACACCCGCCTATACGCTACAAACCGAACGAAGCAAGTTTCGCGCCGGAACTCCGGCTCGGCGGACCTTTGGTCTCGGGGGCCCCGCGGCCCGTGGCACTCTCCCACACCCTAAGCGAAGCATGCTAACGGCGTGATAATCAAGAATTCTATTAACGATAATGCCTCCCCAACCCTACCCACGAAAGTGGAACTCCCGGGGCAATCCCCGGCAATTGGGACAGGCGGGTTGGGCTCTATTTGGGGCAAAATCAGGCCGGCTTGGGAAGCATTTCCTCAGGACGCCGCTCAATCACCTTGTCGACCAGACCGAACTCCTGGGCCGCGTCGGCGGTGAGGAAGTAGTCACGCTCGAGCGCGTCTTCGATCTTCTTTAGCGACTGGCCGGTATGCTTGACGTAGATCTCGTTGAGCCGCTTCTTCAGGTTCAGGATTTCCTGGGCGTGCAGCATGATGTCGGTGGCCTGGCCTTGGAAGCCGCCGGACGGCTGGTGCACCATGATGCGGGCGTTCGGCAGCGCGAAGCGCATGTCTTTGGCGCCGGCGGCGAGCAGCAGCGAGCCCATGGAGGCCGCCTGCCCGACGCAGAGGGTGGAGACCGGCGGGCGCACGAACTGCATGGTGTCGTAGATCGCCATACCCGATGTCACCACCCCGCCGGGCGAGTTGATGTACATCGAGACTTCCTTCTTCGGATTCTCGGCTTCCAGGAACAGAAGTTGCGCCACCACCAACGTGGCGACGTGGTCCTCGATCGGGCCGGTGATGAAGATGATCCGTTCTTTGAGCAGCCGCGAATAGATGTCGTAGGCGCGCTCACCCCGGTTGGTCTGCTCGACCACCATGGGCACCAAAGTCTGCATATAGGTATCGACGGGATCTTTCATTTCGGCTCCTTCACGCGAATCATGTCGGCTAGATTAGCCTGACCGCCGCATCGGGATGATCTATTTTCGAAATGCGCCCGCCGCAAGGCGCGGCCCTTAGGCCGCGGCCGTCTCGTCTTCCTTGTAGAGCTCCTCACGCGCGACCTTTTGCTCGGTCACACCGGCGAGTTCGAGCACGAAATCGACGACCTTTTCCTCATAGATCGGCGCGCGCAAACCGGCAGTTGCCTGCGGATTCTGGCGGTAATAGTCCCACACCCGCTGCTCCTGGCCGGGGAATTGCCGGACGTGCTCCATCACCGCGCGGTTCAGTTCCTCTTCGGTAACCGTGATCTTATTTTTCTCGCCGATCTCGGCCAGCACCAGGCCAAGCCGCACTCGCCGCTCGGCGATTGCGCGGTATTCGGCCTTGGCCTTTTCCTCAGTGGTGTTCTCGTCGGCGAAGGTCTTTTTCTCGTTTTCCATCTCGCCGAGCACCGACTTCCAGACCCGGTCGAATTCCTCCTCGACCAGCGACGGCGGCGGCTCGAATTTATGGCGGACGTCGAGCTCGTCGAGCAGCGCGCGCTTGAGCTTCTGCCGCGACATGCTGACATGCTCGCGCGCAATGCGATCCTTGACCGCCTCGCGCAGCTTGGCGAGCGACTCCAGCCCGAGCGACTTGGCGAACTCGTCGTCGACCGTGACCGTGCCGGGGGTTTCGATCGACTTGGCGGTGACGACGAATTCGGCGTCCTTGCCAGCGAGATTTGCAGCCTGGTAGTGCTCGGGAAACTTAACCTTCAGGGTGCGGGTTTCGCCGGTGGCGATGCCGATCAACTGGTCCTCGAAACCGGGAATGAAGGTGTTCGATCCGATCAGCACGACCGAATCGTCGCCGGAGCCGCCTTCGAACGGCGTGCCGTCGATCGTGCCGGCGAACGAGATGACGACGCGGTCGTCCTTGGCCGCCTTCTCGCCCTCGCCCTTGGCGCTATAGGGCTTGTTCTGCTCGCTGATGCGCCCAAGCGCCTCGTCGACCTCGGCGTCGGTCACCTCGCTGGTAAGCTTGGTGAGCTTGATGGTCTTGAAATCGGTGAGCTCGATTGGCGGCACGATCTCGACCGCCATGGTGTAGTCGAGGTCGCTCTGGCCCGTAATCAATTTCTCGACGGCTTCCTGCTCGGTCGGCAGCGTCACCTTCGGATCGGCGGCGAGCTTGTAGCCGCGCTCGGTGACGATCTGGTTGTTGGTGTCGCGCACCGTCGCCTCGATCACCTCGGCCATGGCCGAGCGCCCGTAGACGCGCTTGAGGTGGGCGACCGGGACCTTGCCGGGGCGGAAACCGTTGATGCGGACGCGGTCCTTCAACTCGTCCAAGCGCACATTGACCTTGGCGTCGAGTTCGGCGGCCGGAACGACCACCTTGAATTCACGCTTGAGACCTTCGGACAGCGTTTCGGTAACTTGCATCGATCACACTTCTTTTTGCTTGGCAGCGCGTTGCGCCAGACCAGTCGGAATGATGGGCGTTCGCGCGCGCGCCCTACGATTTTATTTGAGCCTGATCTTATCCGAAAAGCGGTACCCGCTTTTCGGGATCATGCTCGTTCAACCCTCGGCTTGGTGCGGGCGGAGGGACTCGAACCCCCACGACTTTCGTCACGGGAACCTAAATCCCGCGCGTCTACCAATTCCGCCACGCCCGCAAAGGGCAATTTCAGGACGATCCTGGCGCCGCAATCCGGCAAGGTTCAGCGCGGAACGGCTTAACGCACCGCAGCCCGCCAGAGCAAGCCGTTATAGCCTGCCTTTCGGGCCGCGGCTTATATCACGGTAAAATCCAGCGGCATCATAAAAATAGGACGCGTTCGCGCCCGCTCAAGGGCCGCCCGAGCCGGCGCTACCCAATACTGGCGCTATCCCAGCTCGGCGAACAGCCGCCGGTATACTCCCGGCAGGGATTCCGGCAAATCCTCCGCGATCAGGCCGGGGCCGAAGGCATTGGCCGCCTCGCCATGCAGCCATACCGCCGCGCTCGCGGCCTCGAAGCCGGGCATGCCTTGCGCCAGCAGCCCGGCGATGAGGCCGGCCAGCACGTCGCCGGAACCGGCGGTGGCGAGCGTGGGCGGCGCATTGTCGGCAATCGAGGCGCGGCCGTCCGGCGCGGCCACTACGGTGTCGGCGCCCTTGAGCAGCAGAATCGCCCCGCTTGATCGGGCCGCTAGGCGCGCCTTCTCAAGTTTTGCATGAACATTACCGTCTTCATTTATCACTTTAAATAACCTGGCAAATTCGCCTGCGTGTGGTGTCAAAATCGTCGGCCGGTCAGGCCGTTTGGCGATCATCGCCACCAGCCCGGCAAGGTCGTCTGCGAGGCTGGTCAGCGCGTCGGCGTCCAGCACCACCGCAGCCGAGCTTGCCAAAGCCGCGACCGCCTGTTCCCGCATGGCCGGCCCGACGCCGCCGCCAGGGCCCAGCACCACCGCGTTGCGCCGCCTGTCGGCGAGAAAGGCCGCCAGTTCTGCCGCGCCATCGACCGGCCGCACCATGACCGCCAGGCTGGCGGCGGCATTGACGCTAAGCGCCTCGCGAGGGCTGGCGATGGTCACCAGTCCCGCTCCCGCCCGCAGCGCGCCGCGGGCCGCCAGCCGCGCCGCACCGGTGGTCGCAAGACCGCCGGATACCACCACGGCGTGACCACGCGAATATTTGTGACCGTCGGCGCGCGGGCGCGGCAACGCGCGTCCCCACAGCGCCGGCCGGTTGGCAAAAGCCGATGGCTTGATCGTCGCCAGCACGCTTCCCGGGATGCCGATATCGGCCACCTGGATCGCGCCGCAGTGCAGCCGGCCCGGCAGCAGCAGATGGCCGGTCTTGCGACGGAAGAAGGTCACGGTGTGGGTCGCGTTGACCGCCACCCCCATGACCGCCCCGGTCGTACCGTTCACGCCGCTCGGCAGATCGACGGCGATGACCGGCACTGCCGCGGCATTCATGGCCTGGATCATGACGCGGGGCTGGCCTTCCACCGCGCGGTCAAGGCCGGCGCCGAACAATGCGTCGATGACAATATCGCAGTCGGCAAGCGAGGCCGGCGCTGCCGTTTCGATCTTGCCCTTCCAGCGCTCGGCCGCGAGCTTGGCGTCGCCCTTGAGACGCTCGCGGTCGCCGACGAAGGTCACCCGCACTTTGTAGCCGCGTTCGGCCAGATGGCGCGCGGCGACGAAACCGTCGCCGCCGTTGTTGCCGGGCCCCGCCACAATCACGACGCGACGGCCCGGCAGTGTTGCTGCAAGGTCGGCGACGGCGCGGCCGGCGTTCTCCATCAACTCGATGCCGGGGACGCCGCCGGCGATGGTGCGCCGGTCGGCTTCGGCCATTTCGGCATTGGTGAGGAGTTCGATCATGGCGTTCGACACTACCGGTGCGCTGGAAGGCCGACAAATAGCTTTCTAGGCCTGTAGCGCAGCGTGTCTCGCGTCGCTGGCAAAAGTTTTGGCACAGTGCTTAATTGCTGTGCAGTGGGCCGCAGGATTACTGAGCACTACCCTGCTAACTCCGCCCTAAAGTCTTGCAGGGACAAAGTAATTTCCCGCTCGCCGGCTTGGCACGGGACCTGCTAACCGGTAGCCGGCGCTCCGCACCGTCGCGGCGAGCTGGGGGGAAGGAAAGACAAGGACAATGAAGAAGATTGAGGCCATCATCAAACCCTTCAAACTCGACGAGGTGAAGGAGGCACTGCAAGAGGTCGGCCTACAAGGCATCACTGTGACCGAAGCCAAGGGCTTCGGCCGGCAGAAAGGGCACACCGAACTTTATCGTGGCGCGGAATACGTGGTCGATTTTCTCCCCAAGGTGAAAATTGAGATCGTGCTCGGCGACGATATGGTGGATAAAGCGATCGAAGCGATCCGGCGCGCCGCCCAAACTGGCCGGATCGGCGACGGCAAGATTTTCTTGTCGAACATCGAGGAAGCCATCCGCATCAGGACTGGCGAATCCGGCGTGGACGCCATCTAAGCCGCGGGCAGCGTCCGCTCGGGTAAATTCATCAAAAACGGGGGAATGCAATCCATGACGACAGCCAAGAATGTCATGAAGATGATCAAAGACAACGACGTGAAGTACGTCGATTTCCGATTTACCGATCCGCGCGGCAAGTGGCAGCACGTGACCTTCGACGTTTCGATGATCGAAGAGGACACCTTCGCTGAAGGCCAGATGTTCGACGGCTCATCGATTGCCGGTTGGAAGGCGATCAACGAGTCCGACATGAACCTGATGCCGGACCCGGCCAGCGCCTGTATCGATCCGTTCTTCGCCGAAACCACGCTGGTGCTGGTCTGCGACGTGCTCGAGCCGACCACCGGCGAACCGTATAACCGCGACCCGCGCGGCATCGCCAAGAAGGCAGAAGGCCTGGTCAAGTCGATGGGCATCGGCGACACCATCTACTTCGGACCGGAAGCCGAGTTCTTCGTGTTCGACGACGTCAAGTACTCGGCCGATCCGTACAACACCGGCTTCAAGCTCGACTCGATCGAGTTTCCGTCCAACTCCGATACCGAATACGAAGGCGGCAATCTCGGCCACCGCATCGGCACCAAGAAGGGCTACTTCCCGGTGCCGCCGCAGGACTCGGTGCAGGACATGCGCTCCGAAATGCTCGGCGCCATGGCGCGCATGGGCGCCAAGGTCGAAAAGCACCATCACGAAGTGGCGTCGGCCCAGCACGAGCTCGGCCTCAAGTTCTCGCCGCTCACGCAGATGGCCGACATGATGCAGGTCTACAAATACTGCATCCAGCAGGTGGCGCAGATCTACGGCAAGACCGCGACCTTCATGCCGAAGCCGGTCTATGGCGACAATGGCTCGGGCATGCACTGCCATCAGTCGATCTGGAAAGCCGGCAAGCCGGTATTCGCGGGCAATAAATATTCCGACCTGTCGGAAACCTGCCTGTCCTATATCGCCGGCATCATCAAGCATGCGAAGGCAATCAACGCCTTCACCAACCCGACCACCAACTCGTACAAGCGTCTGGTTCCGGGCTTCGAGGCGCCGGTGCTGCTCGCCTACTCCGCGCGCAACCGCTCGGCGTCGTGCCGCATCCCCTACACCACCAACCCGAAGGCCAAGCGCGTCGAGGTGCGTTTCCCCGATCCGCTCGCCAATCCGTATCTGGCTTTTGCGGCCATGCTGATGGCCGGCCTCGACGGCGTCAAAAACAAGCTCGACCCGGGACCGGCAGTCGACAAGGATCTCTATGACCTGCCGCCGGCAGAACTGAAGAAAATTCCGACGGTGTGCGGCTCGCTGCGCCAGGCGCTCGGCGAACTCGACAAGGACCGCGCGTTCCTCAAGGCCGGCGGCGTATTCGACGACGACTTCATCGACAGCTACATCGACCTCAAGATGACGGAAGTGATCCGCTTCGAGCACACGCCGCATCCGGTCGAATTCGACATGTACTATTCGGCGTAGGCGTTCCTCCCAAACATCGCGCACAGTTCCCGAGACTTGGGCGATGTAACTTTAAGGGCGCTCCTTGCGGAGCGCCCTTTTTCTTTGTTCCGAATTTATTTCGGCGCGCAACGCACGCGCAGCACTCGCCGCCGCGATACTAGTTCTTGCGCGGGAGTTCGGCGTCTTGGATAGCCGCTTCGTGATACCAAGCGCCGCCGGACGCTACTTTCACCGCACGCGATACCGCAAACTTCGTCACTGGCTTTGCCGCTTCGCGATACTCGTTTGCAGTCGTGCGCACTCGCAACGGAAATGGAATTATTTCGGCCGACCCGCGATTGATGTTCGTGCTCATTGTTCTGCGCTCCTCAGTTCTGCGCTTCCTTCGACGCCACGCGTCGTTTGAATCACATATAATCCCTCCAAATAGATTCTGCTCCATCAATACGCGCTTTGCCTTAGATCAAATCAGCGTGTGACTACGCCGTAGGCACTTGGCTTTTTTGCATCTTCTTTTGGCATTCGCCCCGGCCGCATCCGAGGATCGCGGAGGGCTAAATCGTGTGCGCTTTCAACGCCGTGAGCGGAACTTCGCGAACTCAACGCTTGGCATATTTAATGCTTACACGACACCAGCAGTTGGCGGCCGGGGGTGCCGTTAGCGGCCAAGCTAGCTCTTTCACTCGTGTCATCAGCTTATGAGAAACCCGAAATGACAAAGTATAAGCTCGAATACATATGGCTCGACGGATACACGCCGGTTCCTAGCCTGCGTGGCAAAACCCAACTCAAGGATTTCGAAAGCTTTCCGACGCTCGAGCAGCTGCCGCTGTGGGGCTTCGACGGAAGCTCGACCATGCAGGCCGAAGGACATTCCTCCGACTGCGTGCTCAAGCCGGTCGCTATCTATCCCGACGGCGCACGCATCAATGGCGCGTTGGTGATGTGCGAAGTCATGATGCCGGACGGCGTCACGCCGCACGCCTCGAACAAGCGCGCGACCATCCTCGACGATCCCGGCGCGTGGTTCGGTTTTGAGCAGGAATACTTCTTCTACAAAGACGGCCGCCCGCTCGGCTTCCCTTCGTCCGGCTATCCGGCGCCGCAGGGCCCCTACTATACCGGCGTCGGTTACAAGAATGTCGGCGACATCGCCCGCAAGATGGTCGAGGAGCATCTCGATCTTTGTCTGGTGGCTGGCATCAATCACGAAGGTATCAACGCCGAGGTGGCCAAAGGCCAGTGGGAATTCCAGATCTTCGGCAAGGGCTCCAAGAAGGCGGCCGACGAGATGTGGATGGCGCGCTACCTGATGCTACGCCTGACCGAGAAATACGGCGTCGACATCGAATTCCATTGCAAGCCGCTCGGCGACACCGACTGGAACGGCTCTGGCATGCACGCCAACTTCTCGACCGCCTATATGCGCGAAGTCGGCGGCAAGGAATACTTCGAAGCCCTGATGAAGGCCTTCGAAGCCAACTGGAAAGAGCACATCGACGTTTACGGTCCGGACAATGACAAGCGCCTGACCGGCAAACACGAAACCGCACCTTGGAACAAGTTCAGCTACGGCGTCGCCGATCGCGGCGCCTCGATCCGCGTCCCGCACAGCTTCGTCAATAACGGATACAAGGGCTATCTCGAAGATCGCCGTCCCAACTCGCAAGGGGACCCCTACCAGATCGCTTCGCAGATCCTGAAGACGATTGCGTCGGTCCCGGCGGCGGACAAAGTCAGCGCCGCGGCCTAGAAACCACGCGACATCGATCGGGGCGCTCCGCGAGGGGCGCCCCTTTTTCATTTGTCGATTGCGATCCGTTTCAGACGATCAGGAAAATAACAACGGCCAAGCCCGCGGCGATACCGGCGGCGGTTGCCAGCCTGCGTTTGCGGTGCCGCTTCGGCCCATAGACCCCGGCGGCGCGGCGCTCGGCGATCAGCGCAGCGTCGAATTCCGCCGAGGACGAATAGGCGCAGGCCAAGGCCGCCCCGGCCCGTTGGGCATAGGCTTCCAGCGCCATCAGGGCGGTGTCCGGGTTCAAGCTTTCGGCGATGCGCGACATGCGCACATGGTAGTCAGAATAAGGTAAACGAGAGGTTGCCGTCGCCCCCGCTCAGGGCTCGGCCCGCGCCGATTTGACGCGGCTGGCACGGGCCTTGGCCGGCGCCAAACGCAGCGGCTCGGCCTCCTCGCCTGCAGCCATCCCAGTCTTCCGGCTTGGCGGCAGCGTGTCGTCGATACACACGCGATTGCGGCCGTCATTTTTGGCGCGATAAAGCGCGGCGTCGGCGCGCGCCAGCAAACCGTGGATGTCGGCCTCAGGGTCGCACGACGTGGCAGCGCCGATGCTGACGGTCGCACCGATCGCGTGACCGCCGATGGTGACGCCGGCCTCCGCGAACCCGGCGCGCAGGCGCTCGGCGATGCGGGCGGCGAATTCGATCGACTCCGGCACGATCACCGCAAACTCCTCGCCGCCGAGCCGGCCGATAATGTCGTTTTCGCGCATGTTGGTGCGCGCCACCTCTGCGAAGGTGCGCAGCGCCTCGTCGCCGATGGCATGACCGAAACGGTCGTTGATCATTTTGAAATGATCAAGATCGAGCATGAACATCGTGACCGGCTCGCCGCGATCGCCGCGACGCGTGGACAAGCCGCGCGCGGCGTCCAGGAAGGCGCGGCGGTTGAGCAGACCGGTCAGGTGGTCGATGGAGGCGGCGTTGCGGTACACGCTGACGTCGTTGTCCTTGACCATCAGCAGCACCAGGAACGCGGTGCCCACGGCGTAAAGCATCGTCTCGAGCGTGAAAATCGAGATCCATTCGCCGGCATAGCGCTCTGGCAGGATGAATTGCATGACGAGCGGCATCAGGAACATCGCCGCGTGCACGCCCGGCACCACAACGGCGGCTGTGCGCGAATAAAGCGATTTACGCCGCTCGCGGCGCAATTCGAAGGCGATAAAGAAGGTGTAAGTCGCGACCACCACGGCGCCGAGCGCAATACGCGCATGACTGCCTGCCGGCAGCATCGGCAATTGGCACAGAATGAGCCACACGAAGACTCCGGCAAAGGCCGCGACCGGCAACAATCGCCGCCCGTGGAACAGGCGCACGCCATTCCACACCATGCCGCAGGCAAGGAAGGTCAGCGCTTGCGGCAATTCCGGCGGCATGCGGAGCAGAGGCGCCGGCGCACCTAACAGCGCGATTGACGAGGCGCCGATCAAATAGGCCGAGCCCCACCACGCCAGCGCCCGTACATTGCGCTGCTGGACCCAGGCCACCAGCAGCAAAATGCCAAGCAGCGCCGCGATGCAGACCGCCACGAAGGCCAAGGTCGGCATATCCAACGCAGACAGCTGTGGTCGAACTACCCCGAACATTCAAATCCCGTAAGCCGCGCCGCTAGCAATGGCTGGCGACGGTCAAACCATACCCACGGGCTTATGGGGAAAGACTTGCAACCTTGCACAAGCTTCGATGCAAGACTTGCGAAAATTCTAATCAATTCCGCAACAAGACTGGCGGCAACGCCGCCCAGCCAAGCAAAAAAGGCGCGCATCGCTGCGCGCCTTTTGGGAATTGATAACCGTATCGTTCGATTAGCGCTTCGAGAACTGGAACGAACGCCTCGCCTTGGCCTTGCCGTACTTCTTGCGCTCGACCACGCGCGAGTCGCGGGTGAGGAAGCCGCCGCGCTTGAGCGCGCCGCGCAGGTCCGGTTCGTAATAGGTCAGCGCCTTGGACAGGCCGTGGCGCACCGCGCCGGCCTGGCCGGACAGACCGCCGCCGGAGACGGTGCAGGTGACGTCGTATTGCCCGGTGCGATTGGCCGCGACCAGCGGCTGCTGGATCAGCATGCGCAACACCGGACGCGCGAAGAACGCTTCCACCGTCTTGGTGTTGACCAGAATCTTGCCGGAGCCGGGCTTGATCCAGACGCGGGCGACCGCGTTTTTGCGTTTGCCGGTCGCGTAAGCGCGCCCTTGCGCGTCGAGCTTCTGCACGTATTTCGGGAGCTTCCGGCGCGGCCGGCTTGAGGCTCGCCAACCCTTCCATCGACTGTACGGTCTCGGCCACGGTCAGGCACTCCTCACGTTCTTGCGGTTCATGGCGGCGACGTCGAGCTTTTCCGGCTTCTGCGCCTCGTGCGGGTGCTCGGGGCCGGGATAGACGCGCAGATTGCCGAACTGCACGCGTCCCAGCGGTCCGCGCGGCAGCATACGCTCGACCGCCTTCTCGACGATGCGTTCGGGGAAGCGGCCCTCGAAGATCGACTTGGCCGTACGTTCTTTGATGCCGCCGATGAAGCCGGTGTGGTGGTAATAAACCTTCTTCTCGCGCTTGCGCCCCGTGAACACCGCCTTGGCGGCGTTGATGACGATAATGTTGTCGCCGTCATCTACGTGCGGTGTGTACGTCGCCTTATGTTTGCCGCGCAGCCGCAAGGCGACAATCGTGGCGAGCCGGCCGACCACCAGCCCACTGGCGTCGATCAGCAGCCACTTCTTCTCGATGTCGGCGGCCTTAGCCGAATAGGTCGTCATGACAAATCCTTGGAACACTGGCGCACTGGAGCGCGCCGAAGGTGCGGTTCTCTAGCCGAGCCGGCCGCCGCGGTCAACGCCGCCGTGTTGATATTTCATAAATCAAGTCAATACGTTATGAGAATGGTATTTTAGCACCATCAGCTAATCATCGGGCCTGCGGGATCGAATAGGTGGCGGTGACATGGGCCACCGGCTCGTCCGTGCCCTCCGAATAGATGGTCACCTCGCCGACCGCCAACCGCTTGCCCACCTTCATCAAATGGGCGTCCGCCAACAGGTCGGCCTTGGTCGGCTTGCGCAGGAAATTGATGTTGAGGTTGGTAGTCACCGCCAGCGGCTGCGGTCCGATCGCCGAGAATACCGCGACGTACATGGCGAAGTCGGCCAACTCCATCATGGTCGGCCCGGACACGGTGCCGCCGGGACGCAGGCTGCCCTCCTCGAAGGTCCAGCGCACCCGTACGTCGCCATGCGCGACGCGTTCGATGCTGTGGCCACAGCCTGGGTAGAACGCCTGCGGAAATTCCGCATGCAACAATTTGGCGATTTCGTCGGCCGACATGGCTGGCGCAGGCATCGCTCCCCCCATTACCGGTTTGCCCGGCGCTTTCCGTCTTAGACCGGGCAACGAGCAGGTCAACCGGCTATTTCAAACCTTGCCATTACGGGCGCGCAGCTTGACTATCGGCCCCGAAAGCGAGGCGGACCGAAACTATGAGCGCGCAGCCTGCTGCCCGACCCCACGCGACGACCGCGCCCGTGCTGTTGCGCGAGCGCGAGCGGGAAATTGCCGTTCTGGTGCTCAACCGCCCACAGGCGCGCAATAGCCTGTCCGAAGCTTTGATCACTGAATTGTCCGCCGTCTTCAAAGACATTGCCGCCGACAAAACCGTCCGCGCCGTGGTGCTGGCGGCGAGCGGCCCGGCGTTCTGCGCCGGCCACGATCTCAAGGAATTGACCGCGCGGCGCAGCGACGCCGATGGCGGCCGCGCTTATTTCAAGCACATCATGACCATTTGCAGCGCGATGATGCAGCAAATAGTCAACCTGCCGCAGCCGGTGATCGCCGCGGTGCAAGGCGTCGCCAGCGCCGCCGGCTGCCAATTGGTGGCGAGCTGCGATCTGGCCATCGCATCTTCTGCGGCGAAGTTCGCTACTCCAGGCGTGGACATCGGCCTGTTCTGTTCGACGCCGATGGTGGCGCTCTCCCGCAACGTTTCGCGCAAGCACGCCATGGAGATGCTGCTCACCGGCGAGATGGTCGCGGCCGACGAGGCGGCCCGCATCGGATTGATCAACCGCGCGGTCGCGCCCGGCGAAGAGCGCCATGCCGCGCTCGCGCTCGCCGAGGAGATTGCGTCGAAATCGTCCTATGTGCTCAAGATCGGCAAGCAGGCCTTCTACCGGCAGGCTGAACTCGGCTTGGCCGAGGCCTATAACTACGCCGCCGAGGTGATGACCGAAAATATGATGGCGCGCGATGCCGAGGAAGGCATCTGCGCCTTTATCGAAAAACGCGATCCAACCTGGGAAGACCGCTGATGAAACGCTTTGCACTTTTCACCGCCGCCCTCGCGCTCTTGTCGCTCAATGCCGCGCGCGCTCAGGATTTCACCGCCGCGCAGCGCGCCGCGTGCAAGGGCGATTATGACAAGTTCTGCAATGGCACCATGCCCGGCGGCGGGCGTGTACTCGCCTGCCTGAACAAGCAGCACGATCAGCTCTCCGCCGCTTGCAAAGCAGTCGTCGACGCCCAGAAAAAGTGACGGCGCCGGCCGCCACGATAAATCACGACGCTTATCCCGACAATTACATTCGCGGCATCCTCAATTCCGTAAAGACCATCGCGGTCGTCGGCGTTTCGCCGAAGGACAACCGGCCGAGCTATTTCGTCTTCAAATATCTGCAAGAGCGCGGCTACCGAATGATCCCGGTCAATCCGGGACACGCGGGCAAGGAAATCCTCGGCCAGAAAGTCTACGCCAAGCTTGCCGACATCCCCGAGCCGGTCGACATGGTCGATATCTTCCGCGCCTCCGAACACGTGTTGCCGATCGTGGAGGTAGCGCTCACGCTCGTGCCTAAGCCGCAGGTGATCTGGATGCAGCTCACCGTGCGCAATGAGGAAGCTGCCGCGCTCGCGGAAGCCGCCGGCATCCAGGTGGTGATGAACCGCTGCCCCAAGATCGAATACGGCCGGCTGTCCTCGGAGATCGGCTGGATCGGCGTCAATTCGCGCGTGCTCTCTTCCAAGCGCGCGCAGCCGTTCGGCAAGGGCGTGCAGCGCATGGGGCTCGGGCCCAGCGCGCCGAATAACAATAAAGGCTCGACCTAGCGGTCCGCCAATTTACAGATCAATGCGCAATGTTCGGCGGCCACAGCACGAACTGGTGCACCTCATTTGGGCTAAAGCCTGCGGCAAAAGCCGCACACATGACGACAATACCGATATGGATGACAAGGCCCAAGGTGTAGAGCACGGGCCTCTCGTTGACGTTAAAGCTGAATCCTCGGCTGTAAATCACGCCGCTTCGCCAGGCGCGCCAAACCGTCCAGGCGACGAACAGGCCGAACCCGCCCATGATGATGCGACCGATTGGATCCACGTTGCACCCCTATACCGACGTTATTGTGCACGGCATTTCCTAAACAAAATGTGCCCTACGCAAAGAACGTCGTTCTCTATTCGGGGATAAAATCGGCTGGCCCCTTCCCTTGACCCGTTGCGCCTATTCGCTAAACCAGCGGTCGACCGGGGCAAGAAACCTCCGGCAGCAAGGGGAACGACCATGGCCGAGGCCGAACGCACACCGGGTTTTTCGACGCTTTCGATCCACGCCGGCGCCAAGCCCGATCCGACAACCGGCGCGCGCATCACGCCGATCTACCAGACCGCGTCCTTCGTCTTCGACGACGTCGATCACGCCGCCTCGCTGTTCGGCCTGCAAGCCTTCGGCAACATCTATACCCGCATCGGCAATCCGACCTGCGCCGTGCTGGAAGAGCGCGTCGCCGCGCTGGAAGGCGGCACCGCGGGCCTGGCGGTTGCCTCCGGCCACGCCGCGCAGGTGGTCGTGATGCACGCGCTGATGATGCCGGGTGAAGAATTCGTCGCTTCCAAGAAGCTCTATGGCGGCTCGATCAACCAGTTCAATCATTCCTACAAGAATTTCGGCTGGAACGTGGCCTGGGCCGATCCCGACGACATCTCGACCTTCGAGAAGGCGATCACGCCGAAGACCAAGGCGATCTTCATCGAGTCGATCGCCAATCCGGGCGGCGTCATCACCGACATCGAGGCGGTGTCCAAGATCGCGCGCAAGGCCGGCGTGCCGCTGATCGTCGACAACACGCTGGCGACGCCGTACCTGTGCAAGCCGCTCGACTACGGCGCCGACATCGTGGTTCACTCGCTCACCAAATTCCTCGGCGGCCACGGCAACTCGATCGGCGGCATGATCGTCGACGGCGGCAAATTCAACTGGCTGCAGAACAAGCGCTACCCGATGCTGTCGGAGCCGCGCCCGGAATATTCTGGCATGGTGCTGGGCGAGACCTTCGGCAATTTCGCCTTCGCCATCGCCTGCCGCGTGCTCGGCCTGCGCGACCTCGGGCCGGCGTTGTCGCCGTTCAACGCCTTTCTTATCATCAACGGCATCGAGACCTTGCCGTTGCGCATGCAGCGCCATTCCGACAACGCGCTTGCGGTCGCGCAATGGCTGGCGAAGCGGCCGGAGGTGGCTTGGGTGAGCTATCCGGGCTTGGCCGGCGACAAATACAACGCGCTCGCGAAGAAGTACGTGCCGAAGGGCTGCGGCGCGGTGTTCACCTTCGGGCTCAAGGGCGGCTACGACGCCGGTGTGAAGCTGGTGTCGAACGTCAAGCTTTTTTCGCATCTCGCCAACATCGGCGACACCCGCTCGCTCGTCATCCACCCCGCCTCGACCACCCACAAGCAATTGTCCGATGCGCAGAAAGTGCAGGCCGGCGCCGGACCCGACGTGGTGCGGCTGTCGATCGGGCTCGAGGACGTGGCCGACATTATCGCCGATCTCGAGCAGGGGCTGAAAGGCTAGCCGATCAGCTCTTCTTGAGCGTGCGCGCGACGTAATCGCGGATCCGCGCGAGCGTCTCCGGCGCGGCCCATATCTCGGTCACCGCCTTGTCGGTGGCCGCGCCGCTCTGCGCTATGCGTTCGGTCACAGCTTGGCGGATTTGCGATTTGGTCTGGGCAAAAGCCGCGGGCGACAGCAAAGCCAGTTCCCGCGCGACCGCAACCACATCCTCCAGCAACTCGCCCGGCTCCGCCACTTCGTCGATCCAGCCGCGCTGCACGGCAGCGTCGGTCGTATAGGTCGCACCGGTGAGGGTGAATTCCGGCAGATGGCGCGGCGGCACCGCAAAGCGCACGATCTCGAAGGCGAGCGCCGGAAACGGCACGCCCACCAGCATTTCGGTCACGCCGATGCGGCCGCTCTCGCGCGCCATGATGCGGCGGTCGGCGCAGCAGGCGAGCACGGCGCCGCCGGCGACGGCGTGGCCATTCACGGCGGCGACAACGGGCTTGGGGTAAAAAAACGCGGCGTCGTAGAGCTTGTGCAGCGCCGGCAGAAATTGGCGGATGTAATCGGCCCCGCCTTCGCTCAGGCGCTTGAGGTCGACGCCGGCAGAAAAAATCTTGCCCTGCCCGGTCAGCACGACGGCTTTTGCGGCGCTGCTACGCAGCTCGGCAAAGCGCGCAGCCAGGGCCTCGCAGAATTCGATATCGAGCGCATTGGCCTTGCCGTGCCGCATGGTGACGACGGCGATGCCGTCAACATTGGTGACGTCGATCATGCCACCTGCCCCGCCGCCTGCGGCAGCCGTGCGATGGCGCGATGCGACAGGCGTTCGGCATGGATCACCGCGATGGTAAACACCACCAGCGCCATCACCTGGTGCGCAAGCGAGAGCGCAAGCGGCACCTTATAAAGCAGCGTGACGATGCCGAGCGCGGCCTGCAACGTCACCGCGCCCGCCAGAACAATGGCGCCACGCGCCGCGTATTGCCGCCGCCAGGCGTCAAAGGCGTGCAGTATCGCCAGAAACCAAATGCCGTCGGCGAGTATGCGATGGTCGAACTGAACGGTAAGTGCGTTCTCGAACAGATTGCGCCAGATCGGCGTGATGAACAGCAGGCGATCGAACGACGGCATGAAGTCGCCGTCGATAGTCGGCCAGGTGTTGTATTTCATTCCGGCATCGAGCCCGGCCACCAGCGCGCCGAGATAAATCTGCACCAACAGCAATGCGGCTATCGCCTGCGCGCCAAGCCGTAGCCGCGCGGGCGCCGCGTCCGGCTGCCGCGGCACGATCTGCTGTGCGGTCCACACGATCGCCGCGTAAATCGTGCAGGCCAAGGTCATGTGGAAAGCCAGCCGGTACTGCGAAACCTTGGTGAGCGTGCCGGAAAGTCCCGACGACACCATCCACCAGCCAACCACGCCGAGCGCGCCGCCGCCGGCGAAAATCAGCCAGAGCCGCAACCGTAGCGGCGGCGGAATGGCGCCTTGCCACAGGAACAGCAGAAACGGCAGCAGGAATACCGCGCCCGTCGTGCGCGCCAGCAGCCGGTGCGTCCATTCCCACCAATAGATGGTCTTGAATCGCTCAAGACTCATGCCTTTGTTGAGCTCGCGGTATTGGGGGATTGCCTTGTAGGCGTCGAATTCGGACTGCCAGGCGGTTTCGCTCAGCGGCGGCACTACACCGGTAACCGGCTTCCATTCCACAATCGAGAGGCCGGACACGGTGAGCCGCGTCGCACCGCCGATGATCAACGTCAGGAAGATCATCGCCGCGGCCGCGAACAGCCACAGCCGTACCGCGCGCAGGCGAAACTCCGGAATGGACCGAGGACCGTGCATGGAACGCCTGCTTTGCAGGAAACCGCGCGGACCATATAGTCATGCGCCCGCCATCGCAAATTACAAAACGCAGAGCCTCCATGCGCATCCGCACCCGTAAACTGATCGGCACCGCCGCCCTGCTGGTGCTGGCCTCGGTGTGGACCTTGCTCGCCATGGCGCTGGCGCAGTCGGTGCTCACCGACATCAACGGTTTCGTCGCGGCGATCTTTTATGTGGTCGCCGGGCTCGGCTGGGTGCTGCCGGCGATGCCGATTGTCACTTGGATGGTAAGGCCGGACAGTTCTACGCCGCGTTGATCCAATTTCCGCTCATTCCCGCGCAAGCGGGAATCCAGAGCCGAATGTCGAAAGCAAAAATTGCTGCCCTGGGTCCCCCGCTTTCGCGGGGACGAGCGGAGAAGGCCTAAGCCGCGTTGACGCGGCGGAAGCCGTTCCACATGGCGGTGGCGGCGCCCGACATTAGAACTTCGAGGTAGCGCTGCTGCTGGAAATCGCCATTGACCGAAATGCGCGGCAGCGCGGTCAAATGATCGCGGTGCGCCTTGAACAGCACGCCCGGCCGCGTCGTCACTGCGGTCTTGAAGCCGAGTTCGGCGGCAATGCGGAACTCGCGCGGACCAGCTGAGGTCGGATCGCCGACCGGATAGGCCAGATGCTCCGGCCGCTTGCCGAGCGCGGCTTCCAACACCGAGCGGCTCATCTCCATTTCCGCGCGTACGGCGGACTCGTCCGCCATCTTCTTGAGCATGTTGTGGTTGACCGTGTGCGCGCCGATGGTGACCAGCGGATCGGCGGCGAGATCGATAATCTCCTGCCAATCCATGCACAGGTCGCGGCAAAATGACGCGATATCGACGCGGTGGCGGGCGCACAGGTCGCGGACGAAGTGGCGCAGTTCGTCTTCGGTCTTCATGCTGCGCAGATAGCCGTAGACCTGGTCGTACAGATCGCGCTTTTCCCTCACGCTGCCGCAGTCGAAGTGCCGGTCCTCGCCGTTGATCAGCATGCTGATGCGGCTGTTACGCGCGATCACCGCCTCGAGCGCGACCCACCACAATTCGCCGAGCCGGTCGGGGAAGCTGGTCGGGATGTAGAGCGCGAACGGCAACTGGTATTGCTTGAGCAACGGATAAGCGTATTGCATCAGGTCCTTGTAGCCGTCGTCGAAGGTGATGCAGACGAAGCGGCGTTTGAAATCGCCGCCGATGTAACGGGCGTGCATCTCGTCGAGCGAGATGACGTCAAGCGCCGCGCGCTTGAGCCGCCGCAGCAGGCGTTCCAGAAAATCGGGGGTGACTTCCAACAGGTGATTGGGCTGGAACGCGTCCGGGCGCAGCGGGCGCACGTGATGTAGCGTCAGGATGGCGCCGACGCCACCCAGCAGCGGGCGCATGACATGGTGCAGCCCGGTGAAATACAGCGTTTCCAGGCCGGTCCGAATGATGGTCTGCTTCATTCCCGCCAAGGGTCGGGTTCCAAAGGTTCAGGCCGGCTATTGCAGCCTCTTATTGTTAAAGGTTTGCGAAGCCGTGACCAGGCCTCGCCGCCCGCCCGGCCCCGGATTACGCCGCGATCTCCTGCGGCACGCCGACCATCAGCGTCACCTCGGTCATGCCGGCCGTCAGCAGAAGCTCGCGCGCGGCTTTGGTCGCCGGACTGGCCGGATCGGCGGCCACCAGCACCGCACGGGGTGCCAGCGGGGCAAAGCGTTCGAGTTCGATGTCCGCCGCTGAACCGATATCGATCACCACGTGATCGTAACTGCGCACCAACGCCTCGATCACCATCGCCAGCATCGGCGAAGCAGCAAGCGCGTGCCCCTCGTTGCCGACATCGCCGGCCGCGACCAGGTGCACGGAAGAATATTGATCGCGCGTGATGATATCGCCGAATGAGGCGGTGCCGTGCACGAGCTCGGCGATGCCGGGCGCCGTGGGTTCGGTCGAAATGATCGACAAGTTGGGCGAGCCGAAAGCGAGATCGACCAGCACCACATTGGCGTCTTGTGCGAGGGCGCGGGCGAGTTCAATGGCGGCATATGTGGTGCCGACATTGCGCATGGTACCGACCACGGTGACGCGGCGGCCCTCGTCGCCGGCGTCGCGCAGACTCTGCGCGATTTGTTCCACCGAATTCATCGCCGGCGGCCTGCCGCTCATGGGCGGTGCATTCACGCGCCGCGTCGCCGGTGAGGCCATCGCCGACTGCGGATAGACGGGCGCGCCTTGGCCCGGCGGCGGAAAGCCGTAGCCGCCAGAGGACGGCGCCGTCGCCAGCAATGCACCGGTGACGATGAAGCCGGCCGACAGCGCGAAGGCGGCAAAGGCGGCGATCAACACGGTCGGAAGTTTCTTCGGGAAAGCCGGTTTGATCGCCGGACTGGCGCGCGAAATGATGCGCGCTTCGGGCGGCGCCGCGTTGATGTTGTCGCGCGCGGTCGCCTCGCGATATTTGGCGAGATAGGACTCAAGCAGATCGCGCTCGGTCTTGGCGTCGCGCTCGAGCGCGCGCAGCTGCAGGTCCTGCGTATTGGTCTGCGAGGCAAGTTTCTTGACCGTGTTGAGGCTGGCGGTGAGCGTCTCCAGCCGGTCGCCGGCGACCGCGGCATCGTTGTCGAGCTGACGCGCCAGACGCTCGCCCTCGTTGCGTATTTCACGCTCCACTTCCGCGATCTGCGCCTTCAATTCCTGGATGCGCGGATGCCGGTCGAGCAAGGTGGTGGATTGCTCGGCCAGCGTCGAGCGCAATTGGTTGCGTTGCTCGATCAGGCGGCGCATCGACTCGGTATTGGCAATGTCGGACGATTCGATCGGCTTGCCCGAGCGGATGACCTCGCGCAATTGCCGCGCCCGCGCCTCCAGGTCCGCCTTCTGCCCGCGCGCCGCCGAAATCTGCGAGTTGATTTCGGTGAGCTGCTGGGTCGGCAGCGACGTGTTGTTGGAGCCCGAAAACAGGTTAGCCTTGACGCGATAGTCGTCGACCTTGGCTTCGGCGTTCGCCACCTTGGTGCGCAGGGTAGCGATCTCGCCGGCCAGCCAATCGCCGGCGGCACGCGTCTGCTCCTGCTTGGCGGTCTGCTGCATCTGGAGATAAGTCGACGCGATCGTGTTGGCGACGCGGGCAGCGAGGTCTGGATCGGCCGAATCGAAATCGATGGCGATCACGCGGGATTTTTCTATCGCATAGACATTGAGCCGGTCGTAATAGGAATCAAGCGTGCGTTCTTCTCGCGTCATGGAAGCAGGATCGCGCCCGATGCCGAAAAGGCTGAGCACGATTTTAAACACCGACGGGCCGCGCAGCGCCGGATCGAATTCCGGATTTTCGGCGAGTTTTTCTTTCTTGATCACTTCACGCGCCAGATCGCGCGAAAGCACGAGCTGGATTTGGCTGGTGACCGCTTCAGGATCGATGGTGGCGCTGCCGGCGCCGTTCTTGTCGGCTTCGGCGCGCAGGAACACGTTCTCGCGTGCTTCCAGCAACAACCGCGATTCGGAGCGGTAGCGCGGCGTAATGGAGTTGACGACGACGAAAGCAACAACAGCCGCGAGCAGTGTGATGCCGAGGATCTGCGATTTTCTCGCCCATAGAATGCGCCCCAACGCGCGCAAATCGGGCTCACCCTCCGCGTCTATCGCCACCGCGGCGACGGGTGGGCTGGCTTCTTTCGACTTTTTACGGAACAACATGCCTCACTCCAAACGCGTGACTCTGACGCCGCCGTCAGGATCACAACCTATTATGGTTGCTTCCGCGTTAATTTCCCCGCCAAGCGCATGAAAGTCAGGTTTTGTTAACCATCCGGGCCCCCTAATCCCCCTTGGATTTCCACGGCGCGGCGCGGATTCGTTTGATGCGGGGAGCCCTATTTTTTTTGGCTGCTTTGGTCGCGCTCGCGGCCGTCGGCTGCATGCGGCATGAGCCGGATGGCCTGGCCGGGCGCGGCTTGTTCAATCCTCGGCTCGACGCGCCGCAGGCCTACGCGGAACGGCCGCTGCAAAGGCCCTATGTGCTCCAATATGGCGCCGGTCAGACCTCCGCCGCGCCGTCAACTTACGCTTACGCAGCGGTGGCGGGAGAGCCGCCCTACACGCTCGATGCCGGCGACAAATTACGCGTCGTGGTGTTCGGTCAGGACGGCATTTCGAACACCTACATCGTCGATGCCGGCGGCAATGTGAGTTTGCCGCTGGTCGGCTCCGTTGCGGCGCGCGGCATCACGACGCAGCAGCTCTCGCAACGGATCGCCGCGCGGCTCAAGCAGGGATACGTGCGCGATCCGCATGTGACGGTCGAGGTCGAAACCTACCGGCCGTTCTACATCCTCGGCGAGGTGACCACGCCCGGCCAGTATCCTTACGTCGCCGACATGACGGTGGAGAAGGCGGTGGCGATTGCCGGCGGCTTTGCCCCGCGCGCCTACAAGGACAAAGTCGAACTCACCCGCAGCGCGCCCGGCCAGCAGATGAAGGGCGACGTGCCGCTCAGCTATCCGCTGCGCCCCGGCGATACCGTGCTGGTCAAGGAGCGCTGGTTCTAGGAAATGAAACCATTGAATATCTTGCATGTGTTCCGCGCGCCGGTCGGCGGCCTGTTTCGCCACGTCCTCGACCTGACGCGCGAGCAAACCGCGCGCGGCCATCGCGTCGGGCTGATTGCCGACTCGCGTACCGGCGGGACACGCGGCGAAGACGCACTGCGATTACTTGAGCCGTCGCTCGCGCTCGGCCTCACGCGCGTTCCGATGCGCCGCCACGCCAATCCGAGCGATCTGTTCGTGCTCGCGCATGTCATACGGCGCGCCGCGCAAGCCCAGGCCGACGTGGTGCACGGACACGGCGCCAAAGGCGGCGCCTATGCCCGCCTCTCGTTCGGCGGCAAGCGCGCCGTGCGCGCCTATACGCCCCATGGCGGCAGCCTATTGTTCGGCCACGATTCGTTCGCCGGAAAATTCTATCTGGCGACCGAGCGCCTGCTGATGCTGCGCGGCGACCTGTTCCTGTTCGAGAGCGCCTATAGCGCCGATATTTTCCGGAAAAAAATCGGCACGCCGCGCGGCCTGGTGCGCGTCGTCCACAACGGCGTGTCGCGCGCGGAATTCGAGCCGATCGTCGCTAAGCCCGACGCCACCGATCTGGTCTTCATGGGCGAGTTGCGCCCGGTCAAAGGCATCGATGTGCTGATCGACGCCATCGGCCGCTTGCGCGACGCGGGGCGTACCGTCACCGCCACCCTGGTGGGCGACGGTCCGAACCGCGACGCCCTGCAGGAACAAGTTGTAAACCTTGGCCTCGAACGCACCATACAATTCAAGCCCGCCATGCCCGGCAAGGTCGCGCTGACGCTCGGTCGCATCATGGTCGTGCCGTCGCGGGCGGAATCCCTGCCCTACGTGGTGTTGGAGGCGGCCGCCGGCGCCAAGCCGCTGATTACGACGACGGTCGGCGGCATTCCGGAGATCTATGGGCCACTATCCAATACCCTAGTACCTCCGCTCGATCCCGCCGCCCTGGCCCAGGCAATCGCCCAAGCTCTCGACCATCCCGACGCCATGGCGGAAATCACGCAGAAATTGCGCCAACGGGTGCAGGCGTCGTTTTCGGTCGACACCATGGTCGATGGCGTGCTCGCGGCTTATGAGACGGCGCTCGAAAATCTGCGCGGGAACCCGCGCGGTTAAGACTTATTTGAGCGACCCGATAAGCCTTTTTTGAGACTTTTTCCTTAGAAATTTCCGTGAATTAGGGACGATCCCTGCCGCCGCTCCGGGGCTTGCGGACGGCAGATCGATAACCTCAGACATGACCGACACCGACACACGCCCTTCGATCAGCGCATCGGGCGCCACCGCGATGCTTCAGCGCTTGCGCGCCGCCCCGCGCGCGGCGTCGAGCACGCGTTCGTTAACGGCCGAAGCGCTCGCCGTTGCGGCAACCCCTGCGCCGTCGCCGATCTCGCCGATCGTGCTCGCCGGCTTCGTCCGCATGGCCGAGTTCACGCTGATCGTGCTGATCGGCCTCGCGGTATTCGAGGTCTATCTGTCGGCGGACGAGAGCCTGTTCTGGCATTACGCCGGCGCGATCTTCGCGATCGCGGTGCTGTCGATGTTCGCCTTCCAGACCGCCGACATCTATCAGGTGCAGGCGTTCCGCGGCCACGAGAAGCAATACATGCGGCTGGCGTCGGCCTGGTCGGTCGTATTTTTGATCGTGATCGGCGCCTCGTTCTTCGCCAAAGCCGGCGAGATGTTTTCGCGCGTTTGGCTCGGCAGCTACTACGTGAGCGGCCTCATCGCGCTGATGGTCTCGCGCCGGTTGTTGTTCCTACTGGTGCGCAAATGGACGCGCGAAGGCCGCCTGACCCGCCGTACGGTGATCGTCGGCGGCGGCGTGCCCGGCGAACACGTTATCGAAGAGTTGCGGCGGCAGAAGGATTCCGGCGTCAAGATCATCGGCCTGTTCGACGACCGCGGCGATGAGCGCAGCAGCAACGATTGCGCCGGCGAGCGCAAGCTCGGCGTCGTCGACGACCTGGTCGAATTCGGCCGCCGCACGCGCGTCGACCTGGTGATCTTTTCGCTGCCGATCGCGGCGGAAGACCGCATCCTGCAGATGCTGAAAAAGCTGTGGGTGCTGCCGGTCGACATCCGCCTGGCCGCCCATTCCAACAAGCTGCAATTCCGCCCGCGTTCCTATTCCTACATCGGCAGCGTCCCGGTGCTCCCCGTGTTCGATCGGCCGATTGCCGATTGGGACGTGGTGATGAAATGGCTGTTCGACAAACTGATTGGCGGTGCAATGCTGCTCTGCGCGTTGCCAGTGATGGCGCTGATCGCGATCGCCATCAAGCTCGAAAGCCGCGGCCCTGTCCTGTTCAAGCAGAAGCGCTACGGCTTCAACAACGACCTGATCGAGGTCTACAAATTCCGCTCGATGTATACCGACGCGGCCGACTTGACCGCCAGCAAGCTCGTCACCAAGGACGATCCGCGCGTGACCCGGGTCGGGCGCATCATACGCAAGACCAGCCTCGACGAGTTGCCGCAGCTGTTCAACGTCGTGTTCAAAGGCAATCTGTCCCTCGTCGGCCCGCGCCCGCATGCGGTCAATGCCAAGGCCGAAGCCCAGCTCTACGACGAGGCGGTGGACGGCTATTTCGCCCGCCATCGCGTCAAGCCGGGCATCACCGGCTGGGCGCAGATCAATGGCTGGCGCGGCGAGACCGACACGCACGAAAAAATCCAGCAGCGCGTCGAACACGATCTCTACTACATCGAGAATTGGTCGGTGCTGTTCGATCTTTACATCGTGGCGCGAACGCCGTTCGCGCTGCTCAAGACAGAGAATGCGTATTGATCACCGCTCACGACATCGCGCTCAATCGCGCCGTGCCGGCGAGCCTGCCGGCGGCGCCTGCGCGGGCGGCCGCGTTGCGCGAGCGCCTGCTGCTGGTGGTGCTTTACATCACGGTATTGGCGAGTTCGGTCGCCTTCATCGAGCCGTCGCCGCATGACGCCTTGATGGGCGTGCTCGCGCTCGCCTGCCTCATTGCCGGCGTGCGCTTCGAACGTCACATCGCGCTGTTGTTTCTGCTGCTGCTGGTCTGGAACTTCGGCGGGCTGCTGTCGCTGCTCAACGTGCCGGGAAAAGAGCAGACGGTGCAATATGCCGGCACCTCGCTCTATCTCGCGGTGGCGGCGGTGCTGTTTGCCAGCCTGTTCGCCCATAACACGATGGCGCGCATTGCTACCGTCCGCGCCGCCTATATCCTGACCGCGACCATCGTTTCACTCGCCGGCATTGCCGGATATTTGAGCCTGTTTCCCCACGCCCACGATCTGTTCGCGACCAATGACCGCGCACTCGGCGCCTTCAAGGACCCCAACGTGTTCGGCCCGTTCCTGATCTGGCCAGCACTGGTGGTGCTGGAGCGCATGCTGGCGCGCCGCGTCCATCTCACCGACATCCCGGTCGCCGGCATCCTGCTGTGCGCTTTGCTGTTGAGCTTTTCGCGCGGCGCCTGGTTTCATTTCGCGGTGTCGTGCGTGATCATGATCGCGCTCGCCTTCCTGACGGCGGAGACCGACCGCGCGCGCCTGCGCATCTTCGCCATGAGCGCGATCGGCCTCGCGGTGCTGGCGGCGTTCATCGCCATCCTGCTGTCGTTCGGCTCGATCTCGTCCATGTTCCAGGAGCGCGCGCAGCTTATTCAATCCTATGACGTCGGCAGCGGCGGCCGTTTCCGCCTGCAGGAATTGGCACTGTCGGCGCTGCTGCAATTCCCCAACGGCATGGGCCCGTTCGAATTCTCGCGCGTGCACGGCCTGCAGCAGCACAACGTCTATCTGCAGGCATTTCTGGTCTATGGCTGGGCCGGCGGCATCGCCTATGTCACGCTGCTCGGCGCCACGCTCTTGACCGCCTTGCGTACGGTTTTCGTGCCGACGCCCTGGCAGCCTTATCTCATCTGCGCGCTCGCCGCGTTCATCGGTGAAATGGTCGAAGGCTTCGTCATCGATACCGACCACTGGCGCCATTTCTTTCTTTTGCTCGGCATGATCTGGGGCTTGGCGGCAGCGACCATCAATTATGGCCGCGGTCACCATCGTCCGCCGCCGGCGGAAAGGCGCGCGCATGTCGGCGCTTGAAGCAGGACCGCGCGAGCACGTGCCGGTGCGGCGCAGCGCTTTACGGCGGCTGTGGCAGCGCCTGCCGCAGACCACGCGGAGCCAGATCCTGTTCGACGTCAGCCGCATGGTGGCGCCGCTGCCCGACGCCAATCCGTCCGGCGGATTTCCGCTCGCTATTGCTGGCCTGTTTTCGACCGCGAGCGGCGTCGGCGAAGGTGCACGGCTCGCCTACGCCTCACTCGATGCCGCCGGTTACTCGCCCGCTGCTTTCGACTTGAGTCCGGCCTTCGGTCAGGTGGAGTTGCGCGAGGCCGCAGAGCGGCGCGCGCTAGTGCCCGGCGCCGGCAGCCTGATCGTCCATCACAACGGCCCGTATTTGCCGCACGCGCTGTGGACGCTCGGACGTGCGCAGGTGCGCGGCCGCCGCATCATCGGTTATTGGGCCTGGGAACTGCCGAAGCTGCCGGACGTATGGCTTCCGAGTTTCCGCTATCTGCACGAGGTCTGGGTACCGAGCACTTTCACGCGCGACGCCGTCGCCGCCGCTACCGACAAGCCGGTGCACGTGGTGCCGCATCCGCTGCCGCCGATGACCGCGACGCCGGACATGCGCGGCAAGCTCGGCCTGCCGGCCGACGCCTTGATCGTGCTCAACGTCTTCCATCTCGGCTCCGCCTTCAGCCGCAAGAACCCGCTCGCCGCTATCGCCGCGTTCCGCAAGGCTTTCGGCGAGGCACCCAACCGCGTGCTGGCGATTAAAGTTATCGACAACGGCGCGCAATGGGCGCGGCGCGAACTCGACAAGGCAATCGCCGGCGCCGGCAATATTCGATTGATCGAGGGCATGTTGCCGGAAGCCGACATGGCCGGGCTGATGGCCAGCGCCGACATCGTGATCTCGCTGCACCGTTCCGAGGGCTTCGGCCTGGTCCCGGCGCAGGCCATGGCGCTCGGCAAGCCGGTGATCGCCACCGGCTGGTCCGGCAATGTCGATTTCATGAATGAAGGCAATTCGGCGCTGGTGTCCTACACGCTCATTCCGGTGCGCGACCCGGAAGGCGCCTTCGACGCCGACGATCAGAAATGGGCGGACGCCAATGTCGAGGAGGCCGCGCACTGGCTGCGCCGGCTCGCCGGCGATGCCGAGTTGCGCGCCCGCATGGGCGCCGCCGCCGCCAAGGACGTCGCCGCACAGCTTTCGCCGAAGCATTTTGCCGGCGCCGTCGCCGCGCTCATCGAAGACAAGGACCGCTGCTGATGTCTCTGCCGCGTATCGCCATCAACGGACGCTTTCTCACACAGCGCTCTTCGGGCGTGCAGCGTTTCGCGGCGGAAGCCATCAAGGCGATCGACCGCCTGCTCGACGGCGACTTTGCCGTGCTCCAGGGCCGCGTCGAAATCCTTGCGCCGCGTGCGGCTCGTGATTTTCCGCTGAAGAATATCCCATTGCGCCGGGTCGGCCATTTCGGCGGCTATGCCTGGGAGCAGATCGAATACCCGTTGCATGGCGCCGGCCAGCTTCTGCTCAATCTGTGCATGCTCGGACCGCTCGCCGCCCGCCATCAGGTCGTGGTGGTGCATGACGCGACGGTGCAGGCGCTGCCGGATAATTTCTCGCCGCGTTTCCGGGCTGCGTATAAATTCCTGATCCCGCGTCTGTGCAAACGCTCCGACCTGGTGGTCACGGTCTCCGAATTCTCCCGGCGCGAAATCGGCAAATGGTACGGCGCCGACGTCGCAGCCATGCCGGTCTGCTTCGAGGGCGGCGACCACATCAAGGCCGTGCCGGCCGATGAAACGGTCATCGACCGCCTCGGTCTCAAGGACCGCAAATTCTTCCTCGGGGTCGGCGTCAACTCCGCCAACAAGAATATCAAGACGGTCGTAAAGGCATTTCAGCGGGCGAAGCTCGACGACGCTGTGCTGGTGCTGACCGGCGCCAAGGACCCGAAAGTGTTCGGCGATCTCAACATCGCGGGCGGCGAAGGCGTGCGCGCCGTCGGCTTCGTCTCCGATGCCGAGTTGCGCGCACTTTACGAACACGCCCTCGCGCTGGTGTTCCCGTCCTATTACGAGGGTTTCGGTCTGCCGCCGCTCGAAGCGATGACCTGCGGCTGCCCGGTCATCATCAGCGAGCAGCCGGCCTTGATGGAGGTCTGCGGCGATGCGGCGCTGACCTGCCAGGCCGACGACGCGGACGCGATCATGCGCCACATGCAGGCGCTCGCGGCCGACCCGGCCTTGCGTGAGCGGCTGGCGAAGGCCGGCTTGGCCCGCGCCAATCGCTTTACCTGGCAATCGGCTGCGCGAGCGCTGCTCGATTATTGTTTGGCGCTCTGCCAGCAGAAAGCCGCTTGAGATGAAGCGACGCCTGATCTCCATTCCGTTCTTTCTGCTGCGCACCACCACCGCCGGCGCCGCCCTGCTGACGGGCCTGCTGCAAACCTACGTGTTCGCGCATGTGCTCACCCCGCACCGCTTCTCCATCTTCATCCTGGTCGCCGCGTTCGGCTATTCGCTTTGGCTGATCGACTTCGGCATCGTCAAGATCCTGTTCGTGCGCTTGCGCGCGCGTTTCCTGTCGGGCGACCAAAGCGACGCCGTCGCCGGCCATGCCACCGCCGTGGTGCTGTTCTATTTCGCGCTGGTGAGCACGGGCGCCCTGCTCTGTTTCATGTTCATGGCGACGCGGACGGCGGCCTCGCTGCGGGAAGCGGCGGAATTCGGCCTGTTCTTCTGGTTCGTCGCGCTCAATTTGGTCTGGTTCGCGTTGCGCAATATTGCCATCGCGGTCGACGACTATGTGCTGTTCGAGGTGCTCGAAACCGTGCGCCGCGCCGGCTATTTCATCGGCCTTGCCGCCGTCCTGTTCGGGCTGCCGCTCATCGTCATGCTGATCGTGCTCAATGCGCTCTGGGCCGTAGTGGTGACGGCTTGCGTCAAGCGCATGATCGCGCGCGGCGCGTTGCTGCCGCGTATCAGCGGCTTTGTCGCCGATTTCGTGGCGTTCTTCCGCGCCAACAAGACGCAGCTCATCCGTAGCGGAACCTATTCAGCGTGTGAGATCTACAACGCCAATTACCCCTTTCTGATCGTGCCGATGCTGTTCGGACTGGGCGCGCCGCCCATCATCCTCGACACCACGTTCAAGGTGTTCCGCGGCGGCGCCACCATATTCGGCGCGGTCTGCGATATCCTGGTGCCGCGCCAGACCAGCGCGCTGGCCGAGCGCGACGGCCCGACTTTGGTGCGCGCCACGCTGACCGCGGCCGCGCTGTGCGCGATCCCGGCGGCCATCGCCTGCCTCATTTTGATTTTCGGCGCCGACAAATTGTTCCACGTCTTGCTCGGCAATGCCGCGACCATGCCGCCGGCGACCACACCGATCCTGATCGTACTGCTGATCGCCAACCTGGCGCAGATGGTCAGTCACAGCGTGCTGGTGCACAACGGCTACTTCCGCGAAGTGGCGCGCATCGGCATGTGCGTGGTGGCGGCGATGACCGGCGTCGGCGCCTTCGCCATCTTCGCCCACCTCGATATCGTGCAATTCCTCGAGGCCTATGTCGCGGTCTATACCTGCGGCCAGGTCGCGGCGGTGGTGTTGATGATCCGCGGACCGATCCGGCTCGCGCATGAAGCCATGGCCGTGCCGGGAGCGGCGCCGAGCAAGCTCAGCGACGGAACGGCCGCGCCAGCGACCCGATAAAGGCGCGCGCCGCGCTGAAGGCGTTCCACACCGCCGGCGTCTGCTTGATCCAGCGCTTGAGCCGTTTTGCCGCGAGTTTCGGCGTGGCGACGAGCGCGCCGCGCCAGGTCGCCGGCGCGATATAATCGTAGAGCTTCAGTTCGGTATCGCACCAATCGCGTTTGTAGCGTTCGTCGCCGATGGTGAAATCGAAGACGTTGAAGCCATTGTCGATGGCGTAATGCAGCAGGTCGTGCAGATGCGCGGCGCCAGGCCCGAAGCGCGACAAATCGCAGTCGCTATAGCTCGCCAGCAAGTGATAGTAGCAACCGCGGTAGGTCAGAGCGAGATTGACCGCGGCAGCGGCTGTGCCGACGTCGAGCCGGCTGACATGCACGATCGGCTTGGTCGCCGGATCGGTGGCGAGCGCGCGATAGAATTCCGTGTGCCCCGGCTTGGCGAACAGATTGGCGACGCCCATGTGGGCGAACGAGCGCGCCTTCTGCGCCATCAGCGTGTCGAGCGTCTGCAGGATGTCGGCCTCGGTCGCCGGCGTGACGAAAGCGAGCGCGCCGAACTCGCTCAGCTTTTTGCGCTTGGTGCGGTCGCGCCGGCGCGTCGCCGACGACCGCTTGTCGGTATAAAACGTCTCCCAGTCGCCGGTGAGATGCGTCAAATAGGCGCCGCTCGGCGTCATCGTGCCGCCCAAGTGACGCATGGGATTTGGCTGCGCGCCGACCGTCTCCGGCATTTTTTGCAGATCGATGACGTCGAAATGCAGACGCGGATGCGCCTGCAGGCAGCGGGTAATTTCTCCCCACAACGCCATAAAGCCCGCGCGATCGAAGCGCGCCGAGAAATTCGCCGCCAGCAGCGGCGCGTTGTAATCGCAAAGCTCGGAACCGAGCCAGGTGAGTTCGCGCACAAACCCGGCCTTGCGCACTGCTAGCGGCAGCAGCAGAACTGTCCCCGCACCGTCACGCGCGACCACGATGGCGGGCATCACGCCGCTGCGCGCGCCGATATGGCGCTGCCAGGTCGCCAGCCAATCGAAACATTGAAAAACGGTGCCGTCGGCCCGCGGCTCGAAGGCGCGCCAATCCCGCTCTATTTCCGCCAGATCCTCGTAGAGGTCGATGCGAAAGTCGCCAGCAACCGTGGCCGGCTCCCGCGCCTTTGCGCGCTCGGCGGCCGGCGGATCGACGCCGAAATGCGCGTCAAGTCGTGCTGGGACAGCTTGGGCCATGGCCGCGTCTCGATATTGGAGCGCTCGAAATGGGATTAGGTCCAAGAGACGTGCACATTTCGTTAACTCGGCGGTCGGGCTTTAAAAGCTGTCCGTGGAGTTGTTGCGCTGCGGCAGGCGCATCCCTATAGTCCGCGCCGTTCCGGTCGGGGCGTAGCGCAGCCCGGTTAGCGCACCTGTCTGGGGGACAGGGGGTCGTGAGTTCAAATCTCGCCGCCCCGACCAATTTTCCCCGTCCGCGGGGACATCCCCCGCTAGCGCTTCACCGCATCAACCGCCGCGAGCGCGTCGATCACGCCGGCACCGACGTCCTGCTTCTTGCCCGGGATCGCGCGCGCCGAGCGGATCAGGTCGCGGCGTACCTGGTCGGGCGTCAGATTCGGATCGCGGGCCAGCAGCAGCGCGGCCACGCCGCTCGCGTGCGCCGCGGCGACCGAGGTTCCAGTGGTGACCTGGTAGCCGCCGTCCGGCGCCGGCTCCAGCACTTGCACGCCGGGCGCCGCTACCGCGACCTGCGGACCGCGATTGGCCTGCGGCAACAGCTTGTCGTCGGCGTCGGTCGCGGTCACGCCGATCACGTCCCGATCGGCCGCCGGATAAAGCGGCGGCGAACGCGGCCCGGCATTGCCGACCGCGGCGATCAGCACGATGCCGCGCTCATGCGCCTTGCTCAGCATGTCGCGGAACATCGAGTCCGCCGGCCCGGCAAAGCTCATATTGACGATGCGCGCATTTTTGCTCGCGGCCCAATCGAGGCCTTTGAGAATATTGAACGTGGTGCCTTGCGCGCTCTCCTTGTCGCCGGAGAAGGCGCGCACCGCGAGCAGCTTCACTTTCGGCGCCACGCCGATGAGCTTGGTGTGCGCGGCGATGGCGCCGGCCATGCCGGTGCCGTGCATATGCGCCGGCCCCGCCGTGCCGAGCGCGTCGTATTCTTCGGCAATCACGCCAGCGAGATCCGCATGCCGCGCGTCGATCTTGGAATCGATCACCGCCACCAGCACGTCGTCGCCATTGGTGATCTTGTGCGCTTCCATCAAATGCAGCTTGGGAACGACATATTGGGCGGCAGCCTCGGACTGCGCCGGCGGCTGCGCCTGGCCAAACCGGTAGACGAAATTCGGCTGCGCCGCCGATATCCGGCCGAACGGAGAGAGACCGCTCAGTGTCGTCCGCACGGAGTTGCGACCGTCGATGCGCCAGCGCTGCAAGGTGCGGCCGGTGAGCGTGAACGATTGCGTCTCCAACAGCGTCAGTTGCAGACGCCGCGCCACCACATTGAGATATTGCGCGGGCGTACCGCTTTCGGTTTCGAGCAAGATTTCGTTCGGCACAAAGGCGGTCACCCCGCGCGGCGGAATGTCGATATGGCGGCCGCGCACTTGGCGCGGGCCGCGCTGCGGCGGCGGCGGATTTTGCGGCGGCGGGGTCGGGGTGACGATCAGATCCGGGAAAAGCACCGGGCCGAGCAGCCACCCCACCGGCCCGAGGAAGCAGGACAAGGTCATGCGGTCGACCTCGGGGATGGTCAATTCGCGGCCAAGCGCGAGGGTGCCGATCATCGGTGAAACGGCCGCGCAGGCGATCGACCCAAAGCCGTACCAGCCAAGCGGGGTCGGGGCGGCACGCGTCGTCAGCACAGGTACAGGCGGTGGTGGCGGCGGCGCGACAGCCTGCCCCAATGCGGCGGTCTGGGCGCCAATAACCATTGCGAGAAGCAATGTCGCAAGTTTTGCGACCCGTCGCATCGTCGACCCCTCAGCCACGCGAAACCGCCAACCGCGCCATTCTACACGGGTGTTAAGGCATTGCCACGCGTGTTTAATTCAATCTTTAGGGGCGAAACCGGCTTATTTTATTCGGCGCGCGCCACCGCGGTTTCGATGAGCTTGCGGCATTCGGCGAGTTCGTGCAGCACCGCGTGCAACTTGCGCAGGTCCTCACGCGCCAGCCGGGCGGGCGGGGCTGCGCGGACCTCAGGGGCGGCGGGCTGAGGCTCGATCGCAGGCGGCGCCTCCGCAGCAAGACCCACCTCATGGATGGCGCGATCGGTCGGCTCGATGTGCGGCACCGGCGCGCTTTGCAGCGGCGGCTCGCGGCGCGCCTCGACCTCGTCGTGGCGGTCGCCGAGATCGCGGCCGATCAGCGACGACAGCCGGCTGCGCAGGCCCCGCCCCTCGTCGACCGCCTCGGTCTCCACCGCTTCTTCGGCAATGTCCTCGTCTTCGCTGGCGCCATGCGGCGGCTGCGGCGCGCCCTCTTGCCAAACGACAGCCACGAACTTTCCGCCCTGCTCGCGCAGAATCCGCTGCACGCCGCGGATGGTATAGCCCTCGCCGTACAACAAATGGCGGATGCCGCGCAGAAGATTGACGTCCTCGGGCCGGTAATAGCGCCGCCCGCCGCCGCGCTTCATCGGCTTGATGTCGCGGAAACGGCTTTCCCAAAATCGCAATACGTGCTGCGGCAGATCGAGTTCGTCCGCCACTTCACTGATGCTGCGAAATGCTTCCGGCGCCTTGTTATCCAAAGCGGCCCTCTCGATGCTGAAGTGAACGCAGTACTGAAACTAAACTACAGCGACAGCCGGTACTATTCGGCGTGGCCGTTGATGCGATGCTTGAGGATCGCCGACGGCTTGAACACCATCACCCGGCGCGGCGAGATCGGCACTTCCTTGCCGGTCTTGGGATTTCGCCCAATCCGCTGGCCCTTTTTGCGCACCACGAACGACCCGAACGATGAAAGTTTTACGGTTTCGCCGCGCTCGAGGCAGTCGGTGATTTCCTTGAGCACCAGCTCCACGAGCGCAGCCGATTCCGTGCGTGACAAGCCTACCTTTTGGTAGACCGCCTCACACAAGTCAGCCCTCGTCACTGTTTTACCGGTCATCCCTGCCCAGCCCCCGGCGAAGATATCCCGCTGAATTATCGACGATATTAGCATCGCCCCCAGGGGTCAACCGGGCGAATCAAATTATGAAGGGGTATCGGACTGTCGGCGTTGCCCCTTGCCACCGGCGGCCGGCGCGTATTTTTGACCGCCTGCAACCCGTCCGGCGAGCCGAGTAGACTGAAAATCGGCCCTGTAGCGGCTTACCAGCGCAGCAGCGCGGAGCCCCAGGTAAAACCGCCGCCCATTGCCTCGAGCAAAATGAGATTGCCGCGCTTGATGCGCCGGTCGGTCACTGCATCGGTCAGCGCCAGCGGGATCGAGGCGGCGGACGTGTTGCCGTGGCGGTCCACGGTCATGACAACCTTGTCCGACGCGATGCCGAGTTTATGGGCCGAGCCGTCGATGATCCGCTTGTTGGCCTGGTGCGGCACGAACCAGTCGATATCGGCCGCGCTGGTGCCGGTGGCCTTGAAGGCGTCGTAGATCACGTCGGTGATCATCGCGATCGCATGCTTGAAGACGTCGCGTCCTTCCATGCGCAGATGACCGACGGTCTGGGTCGAAGATGGACCGCCGTCCACATAGAGCTTGCTCTTGTGGCGGCCATCCGAGCGAAGGTGGGTGGTCAAGATACCCCGGTCGGCGATGGTGCCCGCTTGCGGCTGCGCCTCCATGACAATGGCGCCGGCGCCGTCGCCGAACAGCACACAGGTGGTGCGGTCGTTCCAGTCCAGGATGCGCGAGAAGGTTTCCGCTCCGATCACCAGCGCGCGCTTGTAGCTGCCGGCCTTGAGCAACGCATCGGTCACTTGCAACGCATAGACAAAACCCGAGCAGACGGCCTGCAAGTCGAAGGCGGCGCCGGCAGTGATGCCGAGCCCGGCCTGCACCGACACTGCGGTGGCGGGAAAAGTCTGATCCGGCGTCGAGGTGGCGAGCACGATCAGGTCGATCGACGACGCCTCGACATGGGCATTGATCAGCGCCGCGCGCGCCGCATGCAGCGCGAGGTCGGAGGTCAGCTCGCCGGGCGCCGCGATATGGCGTTCGCGGATGCCGGTGCGCTGCACGATCCATTCGTCGGTGGTTTCCACCGACTTCGCCAACTCGTCGTTGCTGAGAATTCGCGCAGGCAGATAGCCGCCGCAACCCAATACCACCGAACGCATTACCGTCACGAGATTGCTCCGCTCGCCACGCGCGCCGTCGCGTTTGCCTGCATATCGCGCGCCATCGACTCGCCGATTTTGGCGAGAAGTTCGTAGCGGAACATGTCATAGCCCATGTCGATCGCCGACGCGAAGCCTTCGGCGTCGGCGCCGCCATGGCTCTTGATAACGATACCGTTGAGACCGAGAAAGACGCCGCCGTTCGATTTGCGCGGATCCATCTTGTCGCGCAGCGTGCGGAAGGCCTGGCGCGACAAGAGATAGCCGAGCCGCGCGGCCCAGGTGCGGTTCATGGCGTCTTTGAGATATTGCGCGAATTGACGCGCGGTGCCTTCGGCGGTTTTCAGCGCGATATTTCCGGCGAAGCCTTCGGTCACCACCACGTCGACCAGGCCCTTGCCGATGTCGTCGCCCTCGACGAAACCGACATAATCGAAATGCGGAAAGTGGCCTTCGCGCAGCAGACGTCCCGCCTCGCGCACTTGTTCGAGGCCCTTGACCTCCTCGACCCCGATATTGAGCAGGCCCACGGTCGGCCGCTCGATGTCGAACAGCACGCGCGCCATGGCGCTGCCCATGGCGGCGAGATTGATCAGATGCTGCTCGTCGGCGCCGATCGAAGCGCCGACGTCGAGCACCACCGACTCGCCTTTCAGCGTCGGCCAAAGGCCTGCGAGCGCCGGGCGCTCGATGCCCTCGATCATCTTGAGATTGAACCGCGACATCGCCATCAAGGCGCCGGTATTGCCGGCCGAGACCACGACATCGGCCTCGCCCTTCTTCACCGCATCGATCGCCATCCACATCGAGGATTTGTGCCGGCCGGAGCGCAGCGCCTGGCTCGGCTTGTCGTCCATGCGGATCGAAACCTCGGTGTGCACGAATTTCGATCTGGCTTTGAGCCGCGGCAGACCGTCGAGCAAGGGCTCGACCACGGCGCGGTCGCCGTAGAGCAGGAATTCGGTGTCCGGATGGCGGGTGAGCGAAAGTTCGGCCCCCGGCAAGACCACCGAGGCACCATGGTCGCCGCCCATAGCGTCAAGCGCGATGCGAGCCTTGTCAGGCATGGATCGACTTTGGCGGCGCTGGCGTGGACGCCGGCAACTCAGTCAAATGGGTTCGCTGCACGGGGGCGACCATAACCGCTCGGTCGCGGCAGACAAGCCGGTTTTGCCACCGTTCCACCGCTAGCGCGCCGCTCACGATTGACCGCCGCCGAGGTTTTTCTTCAGCGATTGCAGCGCAGCAAACGGGTGTTCGCCATCGTCTTCCAGCTTGGGCGGGGCGAACTCAGCACCCGCCTTACGCGGGTAGGGGTCGATGCCAAGAATGAGAAATTCGGTCGCCAGCGCGCCGAGATCCAGGCTGCCGCCGACCAGCGGTTCCGGCGGATCGTCGTCGCGCGTGCGCTTGCGCGCGGCTTTGGGCTCGGCCTGCGGCCCGCTGGCCGGCGCGAAGGCAAGGTCCACCGCCTCCTCGATCGCGCTCTCGATAGGCTCGAGTGTCACCACACAGGTCTGGCCGACGCGGGCGCTCACCTGGCCGGTCACGCGAACCTCGGCGCCCTGGCGCGTCAGATCGAAGACGGCCGAAAGCTGCGGCAAATCGCGCACGTCAGCGAGTTCGGCGAGCTCGGCGCGGACCGCGGCCGGCGCCTCGATGGCCATATGCAGGCCGGTGTCCGGGATATCGTCCACGGCCACCGGCACGCTCCAAGGATTTGCCGTTTTCTTCATTAACTCAAACTCTTAGCTTGCGACCCCAGGGATCTGGCCGGGTTCGGGAAAATGCAGTTCGCCGCGCCCGAGCCGCTCGGACGGCTGCGCGCTCAGATCACGTAACGCCTCTCGCGTATAGGCCGCAAGGCGGGGTGCCGCAGCCGAAGGCGACCCGCCATAGATATTGCGCTCCAGCGCCTGTACCAGCAGTGCGTCGTCCTTGGCCGCCCAGGCGGCCCGATAGGCCTGTGCACAGCCGTAAAAGGCCGCGCCCATGCGCCGCATCTCTTTCGGCACTTTCAGGTCGCCGACGCCCATTTCTCGTAAATTATGGTCCATATCCAGGCAAAACCGGTCGAAAATGCCCTGCCCCAGGCTTTGCAAGGCAGGCTCCGGCATCAGCCGCTCGAGGACCAAGGCCAAATGCAGCACGATCAGGTCGAAGCGGCCGTTAACCGTATCGGCGACCGCATAGTCGCGATAAAAATACGGCAATCGCGCCTGCGCCACGATCATGCCATACAGGGTCGAAATGGTGTCGGGGCCGCGTGGTTCGCGGCGACTAAAGGGGAATATCATTGCATTGGTTCGGAGCTGACCGGAGCTGCCGCCCGGTACGTGAACGCCTTCGCCAATGCAAGACCGAAATGACGGTGCCGCGTTTGGGGACGACGACCACACAGAACTGCATCAGGCCGGTCCGGCTCGCGCTGGCGCTCGCCTGCGGCCTGGCGCTTGCCGGTTGCGGCGGCTTCACCGAGACGCTGCAGCGCGGCTACGTGGCGCAGGAAGGCGCGCTCGAACAAATTCCGGTGGGCGCCAGCCAGGAGCAGGTTCTGATCGTGCTCGGCACGCCCTCCACCGTCGCCACCGTGAGCGGCGAAGCGTTCTATTACATCTCGCAGACTTCGCAGCGCGCCTTCGCGTTCATGCCCTACGAGGTGAAGGACCAGCGCGTCATCGCCGTTTATTTCGACAAGGACCGCCGCGTCGAGCGGCTGGCCAATTATGGCCTCCGGGACGGCAAAGTTTTCGATTTCGTCACGCAGACGACGCCGACCGGCGGCAAGGACGCGCAATATCTGCGCAATGTGTTGCGCAGCCTGTCTCCCCGCCTCTCGGGCACCTGAGCGCGTGACGTAACGCGCCGCTGCGGCGGACAAACAAAAAGGGCCCGCGCGAGCGGGCCCTTTGTCTTTTAGTTGCGCATGATCGTTTCCGAAAACCGGTTCCACTTTTCGGGATCATGCGCGCGGACTAGTGCGCCAACACCGCCAACAACAGCAGCGCCACGATATTGGTGATCTTGATCATCGGGTTCACGGCGGGTCCCGCCGTGTCCTTGTAGGGATCGCCGACGGTGTCGCCGGTCACCGCGGCCTTGTGGGCGTCCGAGCCCTTGCCGCCGTAGTGGCCGTCCTCGATGTATTTCTTGGCATTGTCCCAGGCGCCGCCGCCCGAGGTCATCGAGATGGCGACGAACAATCCGGTGACGATGACGCCGAGCAACATGGCGCCGAGCGCCGAGAAGCCCGCCGACTTGCCGGCCGGCCCGCCACCGGCGATCAGGAAGATCGCGAAGTAGACGAAAATCGGCGACAGCACCGGCAGCAGCGACGGAATGATCATTTCCTTGATCGCGGCCTTTGTGAGCATGTCGACCGCGCGGCCGTAATCGGGCTTGCTGGTGCCCTTCATGATGCCGGGGTTTTCGCGGAACTGCCGGCGCACTTCCTCGACGATCGCGCCGGCGGCGCGGCCGACCGCGGTCATGCCCATGGAGCCGAACAGATAGGGCAACAGGCCGCCGAACAAGAGACCGACGACGACGTAAGGGTTGGTCAGCGCGAAGTCGAGCTTGACGCCCTGGAAGTACGGATGCGCGGCGGCGTCCTTGCTGAAGAACAGCAGGTCCTGGTTATAGGCCGCGAACAGCACCAGCGCGCCGAGGCCCGCTGAACCGATGGCATAGCCCTTGGTGACCGCCTTGGTGGTGTTGCCGACCGCGTCGAGCGCGTCGGTCGCCTTGCGCACTTCCTTCGGTAGGCCGGCCATTTCGGCAATGCCGCCGGCATTGTCGGTGACCGGACCGAAGGCGTCGAGCGCGACGATCATGCCGGCGAGCGCCAGCATGGTCGTCACCGCGATGGCGATGCCGAACAGGCCGGCCATGCCGTAGGTGACCAAAATACCGGCGATGATGACGATCGCAGGCAGCGCGGTCGATTCCATCGAGATGGCGAGGCCCTGGATGACGTTGGTGCCGTGGCCGGTGACGGAGGCCGCGGCGATCGATTGCACCGGGCGGAAGTCGGTGCCGGTGTAGTATTCGGTGATCCAGATGATCAGTCCGGTGACGGCCAGGCCGACGATGCCGCAATAAAACAACGTCGTGGTCGTGAAGGCCGAGCCCGCGGCGGTGAGCGGCACGCCGAAGCCGACCAGTTGATGGATCACGCCGGCGATGCCGACCAGCGACAGCACGCCGGTCGCGATCAGTCCCTTGTAGAGTGCGCCCATGATCGACTGGCTGGCGCCGAGCCGCACGAAGAACGTGCCGAGGATCGAGGTGATGATGCAGACGCCGCCGATGGCGAGCGGCAGCGTCATCATCGTCAGCAGGTGCGGCGTGCCGGCGAAGAAGATCGCCGCCAGCACCATGGTGGCGACGATGGTCACCGCGTAGGTCTCGAACAAATCGGCGGCCATGCCGGCGCAGTCGCCGACGTTGTCACCGACGTTGTCGGCGATGGTCGCCGGATTGCGCGGATCGTCTTCCGGGATGCCGGCTTCGACCTTGCCGACCAGATCGCCGCCGACGTCGGCGCCCTTGGTGAAGATGCCGCCGCCGAGACGGGCGAAGATCGAAATCAGCGAGGCGCCGAAGCCGAGCGCGACGATGGCGTCGATCACGGTGCGGTCGTTCGGCGCCAAATGCATGGTGCCGGTCAGGAAGCCGAAATAAAGCGTGACGCCGAGCAGCGCCAAGCCCGCGACCAGCATGCCGGTGATGGCGCCCGACTTGAAGGCGAGCTCCAGACCGCCGGCCAGCGACTTGGTGGCGGCCTGCGCCACGCGCACGTTGGCGCGCACCGACACGTTCATGCCGATGAAGCCGGTGATGCCCGACAGGATGGCGCCGACCAGGAAGCCGACCGCGACCAGCCAGCCGAGCGTGAAGCCGACAATGACGAAAATCACCGCGCCGACAGAGCGATAGCGGAGTATTGGCGCTTGAGATAGGCCTGCGCGCCTTCGCGCACGGCGGCGGAAATTTCCTGCATGCGCGCGCTGCCGGCGTCGGCGCTCAGCACCGAACGGGTAGCCCAGATGCCGTAAACGATAGCGAGTACGCCACAGCCGACGATCACCCACAACGTATTCATGGTGGTTTCAACCTCGATTGAAATGGCGCGTACGGAAGGAACGCTCCCGCCGGCGCCAGGAGCGTCGAGGATGGCCGCTGTTAAGGGCGCTTCACCCCGACCGGAAAAGCGCGTGGATATAGCCAAAAAGGTGGCAGCAAAGCAACGCGGAAAACGTCCGTTATTTCAGGTATTTTTACACCCTGGGGACGAATCAGACCGGCACGATCCGCTTGCGCGTGGCCAGCCACGCTAGCATGGCGCCAACCAGGAATATGGTCGGGAAGATCACCTCGTTGATCGCCGCCCAGCCGAAATATTCCAGCAATTGGCCTGACGAAAACGAGCTTACCGCCATACCTCCGAAGATCAGGAAGTCGTTGAACGCCTGCACCTTGTTGCGTTCCTGCGGCCGGTGGCACTGGGTCACCATGGTGGTGGCGCCGATGAAGGCGAAATTCCAGCCGAAGCCGAGCAGCACCAGCGCGGTCCAGAAATGCGCCACCGTTAGGCCGGATACGCCGGCGACCGCCGCCAGCACGATCAGGCTCAAGCCGATGCCGGTGATGCGCTCGACGCCGAAGCGCGCGATCAGCCCGCCGGTAAAGAAGCTCGGCGAATACATCGCCAGCACGTGCCACTGGATGCCGAGCGTGGCGTCGGTCACCGAATGGCCGCAGCCGACCATGGCGAGCGGCGCCGAGGTCATCAGCATGTTCATCATGGTGTAGCTCGCCATGCCGCAGGCGACCGCGACGATGAACCGCGGCACGCGCACGATCTCGAGCAGCGGCCGCGCGTGGTCGGCGTGCACCGGCGGCAGCGGCGGGATCTTGACGAACATCAGCACCAGCGCGGCGACGACGGCGCAGGCCGATTGGCCGAGGTAGCTGGCGGCGAAGGCATAGGGCGGCAGCAGGTCCTTGGTGAAGATGACGAGCTGCGGCCCGATCACCGCGGCGAACACGCCGCCGGCCAAAACCCAGGACACGACTTTGGGCCGGAACGCCTCGCTCGCGGTGTCGGCGGCGGCGAAGCGGTAGGAATTGTGCGCGGCGGCGTAAAGCCCGCCGCAGAACGTGCCGACGAGCAGCAGCCAGAACTGGCCGCTCATCACCGCCGAATAGGAAATCAGCCCCGACGCCACGCCGAACAGCGAGCCGGTCTGCAGCGCGAAACGCCGGCCGTAGCGGCGGGCGAGCGCGCCCACCGGCAGCGAGCCGAGCCACATGCCGATCACCATGGCGGTGATCGGCAGCGTCGCCAGTCCCTTGTCGGGCGCCAGCACCGCGCCGACGATCGAGGCGGTCGAGACAATGACGGTGTTGTTGCCGCCGGCGAGCGCCTGCCCGACCGCCAGCACCATGGCGTTGCGGCGCGCCAGGCGGTCGTCGACGGTGGCGTATTGGATCGGTTCGGCGATGGCCGACATCAGGAGATTCCCGGCAAAAGGATTCTCCTTCTACTGGGGGTCGGAGAATACCACCACTGCCGGCGGCGCAAGGCTGCGTTGTTCTTGTCCCGGGCGCAGCGCAGCACGTTAGTGATGCGCTGCAGAACCGGGACCTTTACGCATTCCGAAGTCGGAACGGTCCCGGGTCTGCAGCCCACCGTTCGCTTCGCTCACGCTGCGCCCGGGACAGGTAAATCCTAATCGTTCCTGTCGAACCGCCAGGCGCCCGGGTGGCGGATCACCGCGTCGCGCGCCTCCGCCAACGAACGGGCGCCGATCTGGCCGAGCGAGGAGCGCAGTTCGTCGATATAGAGGTCGATCAGGTGCGCCGGTCCGGCTTCGCCGAGCGCGCCGACCGCCCACAGGAAACTCTTGCCGGCAAACGCCGCCTTGGCGCCGAGCGCCAGCGCCCGCATCACGTCCTGGCCCGAGCGGATGCCGCTGTCGAGCACGACGGTCGCCTTCTGGCCGACCGCGGACACGATCGCCGGCAGCACGTCGATCGACGGCGTCAGCGCCTCGATCTGGCGGCCGCCGTGGTTCGACACCCAGACGCCCTCGATGCCGAGCGACACCGCCTTCTCCGCATCGGCCGGGTGCAGAATGCCCTTGACCAGCATCGGCCCCTTCCAGCGGTCGCGATAGCGCGCGACCTCTTCCCAGGAGAACACGCCGCCCATGTTCTTGCGCGCGAAGCCGATGACTTCGTTGGTGCTGGCGCCTTCCCGCGTGTATTGGCGGATGGTGGCGAAGCGCGGATAGCCGTTGCGCAACAGCGCCAGCAGCCATTTCGGCCGCACCAGCATCTCGTAGATCATGCGCGGGGTGGGACGGAATTCGCGCCCCAGGCCGGCATAGCTTTCGCGCGTGCGCGTGGTGCGCACCGGCACGTCGATGGTGAGCGCCAGCGCCTTGACGCCGGCCGCGGTCGCCCGCTTGATCAGGTCGAAGCCGATGGCGTGATCGTTCTCGTAAAAGCGATAGAGCTGCAGCCAGAACACATCCGGCGCGACTTTGGCGACGTCCTCGATGGTGGCGCCGCCGGCCACGCCGAGCGTGTAAGGGACACGCGCGCGCTGCGCCGCCTTGGCCATGATCAGATCGGCGCCCGGCCACACCAGCGACGGGCCGCCCATCGGCGCGATGCCGATCGGCGCGGCGTAGCGGGTGCCGAACAATTCGACCTCGGTCGGCGGCACGGTGGTGATCGCGCCATAGCGCGGCACGACCTTAATCGAGTCGAACGCCGCCCAATTATGCGCGATGCCGACATCGGCGCCGGCGCCGGTGTCGCCATATTCGAACGAGAAACGCGGCACGTTCTTCGGCGCACGCGCCCGCAAGTAAGCCGAACTCGGATACTGCCGGTGCAGCCGTTCGAAATTCGGGCTGATGCCCGACGGCATTTGATCGATCTGCTTTTTTGCCGTCAGGTCGTCCATGGCGTTTCCCCGGATGCGTTTTCAGAACTATAGCGCGCCCGGCCCGGGTGTAACCACTGGGGCAGCGCAACGTCAAAAATGGCTGAACGAAGCGCGCTTGAAGGCGAGCGCCTGGCCTTGGCCGTCCACAAAGCGGACACCCTCGCCCGCCTCGATCACGCCGATCTCGCTCACCGCGACCTCGGCCGCCTTTGCCGCGGCGCGGAACGCTTCGGCCTTAGCCGCGGGCACCGTGCAGACGATCTCGAAATCGTCGCCGCCAGTCAGCGCCGTTTCAAGCACGGCCGGATCGGCGGCCACCGCCGCCTGGGCCGCTTCCGACAGCGGCACGCGCGCCGCCTCGATTTCTGCCGCGACGTGCGAGGTCCGGCACAGCTTGCCGAAATCGCCGGCAAGGCCATCCGACACGTCCATCGACGCCGAAGCGTGCGTACGCACGGCCTCGGCCAAAGCGTTGCGCGGTTGCGGCAGCAGATAGCGCGACAGCAAATGCTGGCGCTGCGCATCGGTGAGTTTCCAATCAGCGCCCTTGCGCAAAACCAGCCCGAGCGCGGCGTCGCCGATCGTGCCGCTGACGAACACACGGTCGCCCGGCTTGGCGCCGGCGCGCCGCACCATGGTGCCTTCCGGCACGCTGCCGAACATGGCGATGGAAATCGTGATCGGCCCCGGCGTGCGGTCGGTGTCGCCGCCGAACAGCGGACAACCGAATTGCTCGGCATCGCTTCGCAGGCCTTGCGCGAAACCGGCAAGCCAGCCGTCGCCGGTCTCCTTCGGCAGCGCCAGCGACAACAGGAAGCCGAGCGGCTTGGCGCCCTTCGCCGCCAAGTCGGACAAATTCACCCGCAGCGCCTTGCGCGCCACGCCATCGGCCGCGTCTTCGGCGAAAAAATGCACGCCGCCGATAATGGCGTCGGTCTTGAGCACCAGATCGCAGCCCGGCGGCGGCTTGATGAAGGCGGCATCGTCGGACAAGCCCAAAGCGCCCGGATGGGTCGCGATCGGCTGGAAGTAGCGCGCGATCAGGCGGTCTTCGGCCGACAGTTTGTCATCGTCTGAGTTCATTGCCGGACTTTGCCTTCTTATGCCTCCCGCTAAAAGGGGGGAGTCCTAGGCAGAGAACTCGGCCGCCCGCATCTTGCGCGCCAGCTGATCGAGCACGGCATTGACCATGCCGGTCTCGTCGCGCTCGACGAAGGCGGCGGCGACGTCGGCATACTCCGAAACGACGACGCGCGCCGGCACGTCGCGGCGGTGGTCGAGCTCGTAGGCGCCGGCGCGCAGCGCCGCGCGCAGCACCGCCTCGATGCGCTTGAGCGGCCAGCTTTTCGCCAGCGCCTCGTCGATGATCGGATCGAGCTTGCGCTGCTCGCGCACCACGCCGGAGACGATGTCGCGGAAGAACGCCGCCTCGGCCGGCAGATATTGCGCGCCTTCGACCTCGCGGCCGAGCCAGTGGCTCTCGAACTCGGCCAGAATCTCGTTCAACCCGGTGCCGGCGAGATCCATCTGGTAGAGCGCCTGTACCGCCGCCAACCGCGCCGCGCCACGCTTGTTCGCCTTGCGCGCGTCCTTGTCCGCGGTCGGCGCGCCTTTGGCCATCTATTTGCCTGCCAGGCTCTGTTTGAGCGCGACCATGGCCAGCGCCGCTTTTGCCGCCGCCGCGCCCTTGTTGCGGCCGTCGGCGGTCGAACGGGCAAGCGCCTGCGCCTCGTTATCGACGGTGAGAATGCCGTTGCCGAGCGGAAGCTGGCGGCCGATGCTCAGGTCCATCAGGCCGCGCGCCAACTCGTTCGACACCAGCTCGAAGTGATAGGTCTCGCCCTGGATGACGCAGCCGAGCGCAACCACGCCGTCATAGGGCGCTTTCTTGCGCTGCGCGGCGTCGACCGCCATGGCGATCGCCGCTGGGACCTCGAGCGCGCCCGGCACCGACAGGCGGTCGAATTGCGCGCCGGCCTCGTCCAATACGCGGGTAGCGCCGGCGAGCAGCGCGTCGGCGATATGCTCGTAGAAGCGCGCCTCCACGATCAGCATGCGCAACGGGGCGCGCTTTTTCGCGCCGCTGGTCTTCTTGGCCATGTCTTAAGGTTCCTTGTTGAGCCGCGTCCTAGCAAGCGCCCGCGTGGCGAACAAGGGTTCTATTTCGTATCCATCAGCCGCGCGGCGTAACGCGCCATGGTGTCGATTTCGAGATTGATGTCGTCGCCTTGGCGCAAGGCGCCAAAGGTCGTCACGCTAAGCGTGTGCGGAATGATCAGCACCGTGAAGGTATCGCCGTCCACCTCGTTAACCGTAAGCGACACGCCGTCGAGCGCGACGGAGCCCTTGGGGGCGATGAAGCGCGAAAGCGCGTGTGGCGCGCGCAACACGAAGCGCGCCATATCTACAGAAGATTCGGTCATATCCTCACGCGCGACGACCTGCGCCAGCCCGTCGACATGACCGGACACCATATGACCGCCGAGTTCGTCGCCGAGCTTCAAGGCGCGCTCCAGATTGACACGCCCGCCATGCCGCCAGCGGCCCACGGTGGTGACGCTCAAGGTTTCGGCCGCCGCGTCGACCGCGAACCAGGTACGGCCGTCCTCCTCGCCGGTGCCGACCACCGTCATGCAGACGCCGGAACAGGCGATGGAGGCGCCCTCGATCAGTTCGGCGCGCGGATATTTGCAGTAGATGGTGATGCGGTGGAGATTGTTGGCGCGCGGCTTGACCGACCGCACTTCTCCCACATCGGTGACAATGCCGGTGAACATTTTACGCCCGCGCGAATGTTTCGAGCATATCGGCGCCCAGCTTTTCGCGGCCGCGCGCTTGCATCTGCCCGGTGAAGCCGTTGAGCGGCATGCCTTCGAGCGGCTCGATACCGTCGGCGCCGATGTTCTTCTCGCCATGCAGCAGCGCCAGCTCGTCGACCAGCCCGGCGGCGGCGATGGCGCCGGCAATCTTCGGGCCGCCCTCCACCATCAGCCGGGTGATGCCCTGCTCCGCTAAAACCTTCAGCACTTCGGCCAGGTCGAGCTGGCCGTCCACGTCGCCGACGCGGAATACCTTGCAGCCTTTCTGCTGCAGGATTTCCTCGGCAATGGCCGAAGGTTTGCTGGAAGTGAACACCCAGGTGGGCGTGTCGCGCACCGTCGCCACCACCGAGGTCGCCAGCGGCAGCTTCAAGCTGGCGTCGAGCACCACGCGCACCGGCGAGCGTTCGAACATGCCGGGTAAGCGGCACGTCAGTTGCGGGTTATCGGACAATACGGTGCCGATGCCGACCAGGATGGCGTCATGCGCCGCCCGCATCTGGAACACGCGCACCCAGGCGGCATCGCCGGTGATGGCCGCCGGCTTGCGGCCGGCGAGCCCCGCCTTGCCGTCCGCCGACACCGCCAGCTTGAGCGTCACAAAAGGCCGCCCGTTGGTCACGCGCATGATGTGGCCGGCATGCACACGCCGCGCCTCGTCGGCGCCTAAGCCGACATCGACCGTGATGCCCTTTTCGCGCAGCCGCGCATGGCCCTTGCCGGCAACTTCCGGATTGGGATCCTCCAGCGCCGACACCACGCGCGCGATGCCGGCCTTGATGATGGCGTCGGCGCAAGGCGGCGTCTTGCCCTGATGCGAGCACGGCTCAAGCGTCACGTAGATCGTCGCGCCCTGCGCCGTCTTTCTTGGCCTGGCGCAGCGCCTCGACTTCGGCGTGCGGACGGCCGCCGCTTTGCGTCCAGCCGCGGCCGAGGATGACGCCGTCCTTGACGATCACCGCGCCGACCGCCGGATTGGGCCACGTCCGGCCCAGATTGCGGCGGCCAAGGGTGAACGCCAGCGCCATGAAGCGCGCGTCGTCTTCCTTGTCGTTCCGCGGCGCGCCGTCAGGCGCGGGCGCAGGTGCGGAATCCATAACCTCTGAATTCATTGGCTCATTCATGCCGTTCGTGGATGCCGGGTTCGCCGCGCTGTCCGGCGGGGCGGCGGCGGGCGCTGCTTCTTCGCTCATTTGCGCGCCGTCGCCGGCTTGACGTCCTCCTCGCCCGACAGTTCGTCGAGCGCGGCGCGGAAATCCTTGGCCTCGCGGAAATTGCGGTAGACGGAGGCAAAGCGCACGTAGGCGACGTCGTCGAGCCCGCGCAAATGCTCCATCACCAGTTCGCCGATCGCCTCCGACGACACCTCGTTCTCGCCCTGGCTCTCCAATTCACGCACGATCTTGGAAACCTCCTGCTCGATGCGCTCCGGATCGACCGCGCGCTTGCGCAGCGCGATCTGCACCGAACGCATCAGCTTGTCGCGGTCGAACGGCACGCGCCGGCCGTTGCGCTTGATGACGGTGAGCTCGCGCAACTGCACGCGCTCGAAGGTGGTGAAGCGAAAATTACAGGTCAGGCACACGCGGCGGCGGCGGATCACCGCCGAATCCTCGGTCGGCCGCGAATCCTTCACCTGCGTATCGAGACTTCCGCAACTCGGGCAACGCATGATTAGTCCCCCACTCCGCGCTGCATCGACTCAGCCTTGATAAATCGGAAACCGCGAAACCAATGCCTTCACCTTGTCGCGCACCGTGCTTTCGATCAGCGAATCTTCCTCGGTCTTTTTCTGCGACAGCACGTCGAGCACGTCGGCGATCATTTCGCCCACTGTGCGGAATTCGGCGATGCCGAAGCCGCGCGTGGTGCCGGCCGGCGTGCCGAGACGGATGCCCGATGTGATCGTCGGCTTCTGCGGATCGAACGGGATGCCGTTCTTGTTGCAGGTGATGTGCGAGCGGCCGAGCGCCAGCTCCGCCACCTTGCCGGTGAGCTGCTTCGGCCGCAGGTCGACCAGCATCAGATGCGTGTCGGTGCCGCCCGAGACGATGTCGAGGCCGCGCGACTTGAGCGTTTCGGCCAGCGCCTTGGCGTTTTCGACGACGTTGCGCGCATAGGTGCGGAAGCTCGGCCGCAGCGCCTCGCCGAAGGCCACTGCCTTGGCGGCGATCACATGCATCAGCGGCCCGCCTTGCATGCCGGGGAACACCGCGGAGTTGAACTTCTTCGCCAGTTCCTCGTCGTTGGTGAGGATGACGCCGCCGCGCGGCCCGCGCAGCGTCTTGTGCGTGGTGGTGGTCACGACATGCGCGTGCGGAAACGGCGACGGGTGGGCGCCGCCCGCGACCAGACCGGCGAAATGCGCCATGTCGACGAAGAGATAGGCGCCGACCGCGTCGCAGATCTCGCGGAAGCGCTTGAAGTCGATGATGCGCGGATAGGCCGAGCCGCCGGCGATGATCAGCTTCGGTCTATGCTCATGGGCGAGACGCTCGACCTCTTCCATGTCGATGCGACAATCGTCGCGGCGCACGTTGTAGGGCACCGGCTTGAACCACTTGCCGGACATGTTGATGGCCATGCCGTGGCTGAGATGGCCGCCGGCGGCGAGATTGAGCCCCATGAAGGTGTCGCCGGGCTGCATCAGAGCAAAGAAAACTTCCGCGTTGGCAGAAGCGCCCGAATGCGGCTGCACGTTCGCAAATCCGCAGCCGAACAGCTTTGTTACCCGCTCGATCGCCAGACGTTCGGCGACATCGACGAACTGGCAGCCGCCGTAGTAGCGCTTGCCCGGCAGGCCTTCCGCATATTTGTTCGTGAGAACAGAGCCTTGCGCTTCCAGAACGGCGCGCGAAACGATGTTCTCCGAGGCGATCAATTCGATTTCGTCGCGCTGCCGGCCGAGTTCATTGCCGATCGCCTCGGCGATCTCGGGATCGGACTCGGCCAGGGTGGCCGAGAAAAGAGCTTCGACATCGCTGGCAGAACTGGGCTTGGAAGTCGCCGACATCATGATCTCCTGGCGCCGAAGACGCTCGGCGCCGATTACCAGGGAAAGTCCAGGATTAGCCCGCAATTAGCATATCGCCCCCCAACCGCCAAGCGCTGGCATGGGGAACATCCCACGACCGCAATATCTAGGGTTTAGCGGCCCGCCGCGGCGGAAAGCCGCTCAGCCCTTGAACGTGGTGGCATAAGGCCCGAGGCCGTCGCGGTTGTAGATATCGTCGCGGAATTCCACCACGCCATCCGGTGTCGCCCAGGCGGTGATGTAGACCCAAAAGACCGGCACCGGTTTCTTCAGTTTGGCGTCCTTGCGCTCGCCGGAAGCGACCACCGCGTCGATCTCCGGCCGCGACCAGCCCGGCGTATCGCGCAATAGCCAATCCACCAGTTCGCGCACGTTCTGCACCCGCACGCAGCCGGAGGAATGGAAACGCATGTCCTCGCCGAACAAGTTCTTGAGCGGCGTGTCGTGCATGTAGACGCCGTCCTTGCTCGGGAAGTTGATGCGGATCGAGCCGAGCGAATTGAAACTGCCGGGATCCTGCTTGAACAAGTAGTTCACCGCCTCGTCCGAATACCAATTGATCTGCGACGGCGTCAGCTCGTTGCGATGCATGTCGAAGATGCGGATGTGTTCGCTCGTGAGATAGCTCGGATCCTTCTGCATCAGCGGAATGAGGTCGCGCCGCACGATGGAGACCGGCACGGTCCAGTACGGATTGAAATTGACCTCGACGATCTTGCTGTTGATCTCGGGCGACGGCCGGTCGGGCTTGCCGACCACCGCGGTGTGGCGGCCGACAGCGACGCCGTTCTCGACCGCCTCGATCTGCGCGGCCGGGATGTTGCAGACCACGTAGCGGTTGGGAAGGTGCGCGGTCAGGCTGCGCAGCCGCGCCAGGTTGGTTTTGAGCTGTGCGAGCCGCACGTCGCACGGAATATTGAGCCGGTCGAAGCTTTCCGCGCGCACGATGCCGTCGACGGTAATGCCGTGGCGGGCCTGAAAGCGGCGCACCGCCGCCTCGACATAGGAATCGAAGATATCGGTGACGCCGGCATTGGCTTCGAGATCGCCGGCGACGATGAGCCGCTTGCGCAGCGGCACCACGCTCGGGTGACGATTGCCGAGCCGCAGCCGGTCGGTGGGCGGAACCTTCGGCCAACCGCCGCGGGCCAGGATGCTTTCGTATTGGCCGATCGCCTGGGCAGTGGTGTCCACGGTCGACGGCGACAGCGTCGGCAGCGAAGCCTTCGGCATATGGATGGTGCGCGAGGCGCTGTCGAAATCCTGGCCGAGTTCGCGTTGCTGGTTCTGGTCGATCAGCGCCTGCAGGGTCTTGTCTTCGGCGGCGGCGGCCCGGCGCACCAAAGCGCCGCCAGCCGCCAAGCCCGCGCCCAGCAGGCCGAGAAACCTGCGGCGGTCGGGGCCGTTTTCGGGCCGGTGGGGTATTTTTGGCATCGCGATCTCGAACAATGGTGCCTGCGCCATCCACCTAGCGGCGGCAGCGGGCGACATTGTGACGATATCCGCGAAAAACAAAACCCCGGCCGGGAGGTGGCCGGGGCAAGTCGTCTCCGCCAGAAAGGGCGATTAGAGGCGGTAAAGGATCTGGTCGGTCCAGAAGCGCTCGAGCCGGTGCAGCGACTTGTTGAGCGTGATGAACTCGTCGGCATTGATGCCGCCGACCTGCTCAACCGTACGCACGTGCTTCTGGTAAAGCGTCTCGACGATGTCGCGCACTTCGCGGCCCTTCTCGGTCAGCTTGATGCGCACCGAGCGCCGGTCGACGCGGCTGCGCTGGTGATCGAGGAAGGCCATCTCGACCAGCTTTTTGAGATTGTAGGAGACGTTGGAGCCGAGATAGTAGCCACGCGTGCGCAGCTCGCCCGCGGTCAGCTCCTTGTCGCCGATATTGTAGAGCAGCAGCGCCTGCACCGAATTGATATCGGCGCGGCCGCGGCGATCGAATTCGTCCTTGATGACGTCGAGCAGCCGGCGATGCAGCCGTTCAACCAAGGTCAAGGCTTCGTGGTAGAGCGGCCTGATGTGGTCGAACTTCGCCTCGCGTTCGGCGGGTTCGACCGTTTTCACAACGGCTTTCATGTCCAACGCCCCTTTTTGCGTTTTATTGTCTTCGCAACGTCCCGGTAACGAGGCCCTGTTTTCCCCGTTCCAGATGATGGACCCTATAAGGGGCATTCTAAAATCGGCTTAAATAACACGATAAAGATTAGATTTATTTGCAACAGTGAACGTTTCGTTGAATTTGCAATTGGCGCGAACGGAGTTACGCTTCGTTCACCACGCATCGCCCCTCTTTCCGAAACGGGAACAAAGCCGTCCCGGAATGAAACGAAAGCTAGCCGCGCACGAAGCGGATGATACCAGAAAAATCCTTGCCCGCCTCGCCGCTCTCAACATAAGCCGAATAAATCCTTGCCGCGTCGGCGCCGAGCTGCGTCTTGGCGCCCGCGGCCTTGGCCGCCTCCTGCGAAAGTTTCAAATCCTTAAGCATCATCGCCGCGGTGAAGCCGGCCTGATAATCGCGATTGGCGGGCGAGGCCGGCACCGGCCCCGGAACGGGACAATAGCTCGTCAGCGACCAGCATTGGCCCGACGATTTCGACGAGATGTCGAATAATTTCTGATGATCGAGTCCGAGCTTTTCCGCCAGCACGAAGGCTTCCGACACCGCGATCATCGACACGCCGAGGATCATGTTGTTGCAAATCTTCGCCGCCTGGCCGTTGCCGGCGCCGCCGGCGTGCACGATGGTCTTGCCCATCTTCTGCAAAATCGATTCCGCGCGGGTGAAGGCCTGCACGCTGCCGCCGACCATGAAGGTGAGCGTCGCCGCGGTGGCGCCGCCGACGCCGCCCGACACCGGCGCATCGAGCATCATCAGGCCCTTCTCTTCCGCCGCGCCCGCGACCGCGCGCGCGGTTTCCACGTCGATGGTCGAACAGTCGATCAACAGCGTGCCTTCATTCGCGTTCTCAATAATGCCGTTCGGGCCGAGATAGACCTCGCGCACGTGGGCACCGGCCGGCAGCATGGTGATGACCACGTCGGCGCGCGCGGCCGCGACCTTGGCGAACTCGGCGCTTGCGCCGCCGGCGCTCTTGAGTTTTTCCACCGCCGCCGGATTGACGTCGACGCCCTCGACCTGATGGCCGGCCTTGAGCAGGTTCTGCGCCATCGGCAGACCCATATTGCCGAGCCCGACAAATCCTATGCGCGCCATGGCGCCCTCCCCGGTTTATTTTGTTTGCGCATGATCTTATCCGAAAACCGGTTCCCACTTTTCGGGATCATGCGCGCGTTACGGCGCCTGTTCCTGCGCCGACTTCAATGCCAGCCATAGATAGAGCATGAGCAATCCGCCTTCCAACAGGCCGGTTGGCAGACTGGCGCCGTACACCTGCGGGAAAAATATTTGCAACGCCAGCATCGAGGCAATCGCGGTGAGCCAGATCACCGCGCCCCAGGCGGCGGCAAGCCACAGTCCGACCGCGGCGACCAGATCGATCACGGCGAAGAACACCGTGGCAGCCTGCCAGGCGATGGAATGATATTCGAATACGTCGCTGGCATCGACGCCGATGCCGCACACCCGCGACCAATGATAAAGCCCCTTGAGCATCGACACGCCGGCCATCACGCGCAGGAACAGAACCAGCCGCCGCGTCCAGCGGCCGACGCTCTGCTCGCCCTCGTTCTCCTGCACCGGCTCGAGGCTTTGCAGATCGCCACTGGCGAAGGGCTCGTTCATGGCAGGACCAGTTCGCCGGCGCCGAGTGGTGCAAAATGCCGCTCGATCTCGGCCTCGCTCACGTCCGCGAGCGTCGCCGGCCGCCAGCGCGGCTTGTTGTCCTTGTCGACGATCACGGCGCGCACACCTTCGTAGAAATCGAACCCATGGATGACGCGCGACACTATGCGGAATTCAGCCCGCATGCACGTCGCGAAATCCCAATCCTTGCCGCGCCGCATTTGCGCCAGCGCCAGTTTGAGGCTGAGCGGCGATTTCGTCCGCATCGTGGCGGCGGTTTTGGCCGCCCATTCGGCATCGGCGCCGCCGCGCGCCGCCTCGCGATCGAGCGCCGCGAGGATGTCGTCCACCTGGTTACCCGCGAACAGGCGGTCGATGGCGCTGCGCCGCGCCAGGATCGGCCCCTCGCCGGCCGGCTCGGCAAAGGCGGCAAGCAGCGCGTCCACCGACACCGTGCCGGTGAGCCCATCGAGCAGCGCGCCAAAGCGGGCCGAGGGAATGCGGTGGGTGGCAAGTCCCGCGGCACGCGCGTCGGCGCCGTTGAAGCGCTCGCCGGTGAGCCCGCAATAGGTGCCGAGTTGGCCCGGCATGCGCGGCAGAAACCAGGTGGCGCCGACGTCGGGAAAAAAGCCGATGCCGACTTCCGGCATGGCGAACTGGAAGCGGTCGCCGGCAACCCGATGCGAGCCGTGCACCGACACGCCGACACCGCCGCCCATGACGATGCCGTCGATCAGCGCCACGTAGGGCTTGCGGAAATTCTTGATCGCCGCGTTGAGCGGATATTCGTCACGCCAGAATTGCAGCGCCTCGCCGTGGCGGCCGGACTGGCCCAGATCGTAGAGATGGCGGATATCGCCGCCGGCCGAAAACGCGCGCTCGCCGGCGGCGGCGATCACCACCCGCGTGATCGCCGGATCGTCGGCCCAGGCGTCGAGCTGCGCCCGCAAGGCCAGCACCATGGCGTGGGTGACGGCGTTGAGCGCCTGCGGCCGGTTGAGGGTAACGAGGCCGGCCGCGCCGCGCCGCTCGAAGAGAATGTCGTCCGCCATTGCGCGTCCCAGTGAAGGCCGAAGCATAGCGCGGCAGGTGCTCGGCCGCCTAGTTAGGCCCGCTCGCGCATTTGCGCTCCGTCATGCCGCCCGGCGCGGCCGCAAATAGATGAACCAATAGACGCCGCCGACCAGCGCGCCGCCGCCGATGACGTTGCCGATGGTCACCGGGATCAGGCTGACGAAAAACGCCGGCCAGGTCAGCGCCGCGTAGCTGGCGGCGGTGCCGCCAACCTGCACCCACAGCGCGGCCGGAGCCCAGGCCTTGATGAACAGGCCGAGCGGAATGAGATACATGTTGGCGACCGAATGCTCGAAGCCGGCCACCACGAAGGCCGACACCGGAAACAGCACGGCCAGCACCTTGTCGCTGGTCGTGCGCGCGCCGAAGGCGAGCCACACCGCGAGACACACCAGCACATTGCACAAGATGCCGAGAAAGAGCGCGTGGTCGAAGGACAAGGTGACCTTGTTGAGGGCGATATTGAGCGCGACGGCGGCGACGCTGCCTTTGCCGGACAAGTACTGTCCAGAGAGGAAGACAAGCCCCGCCGTGCCGATCGCGCCGACGAAGTTGCCGATAAAGACGATGAGCCAGGCGCGCAGCATTTCGCGCAAGCGCACCTCGCCGGCGGCCCAGGCCATGACCATCAAGGTGTTGCCGGTGAACAGCTCGGCGCCGCCGACCACGACAAGGATAAGGCCGAGACAAAACACCAGGCCGGACAAGAGCCGGCTTAGGCCAAACGGCACGACGCCATCGGCACCCGCCAATACCGTGGTGGCGAACATGCCGCCGAAAGCAATGAAAGCGCCGGCCAATACCGCGAGCGCCAGCAGGCTCGGCGTATCGAGCCGCGTCTTTTGCACGCCGATCGCTTCGGCTTTGCGCGCGATTTCCGGCGGAAGCAGCGCATCGATGCCGAAATGAGAGGGATCCGTGCTGCCGGTCATACCGCCCGCTCCATTGCCTGCTTGTGGCTGGGCGGGACCCTAATCCGGGCCGCGGACGATCAAATTGAGGCTAATCAATTCCCCAGCAACTGGCGGCTGATGATCATCCGCATGATCTCGTTGGTGCCTTCCAAGATCTGATGCACGCGCACGTCGCGCAGCACACGTTCGATCGGGTGATCGCGCAGGTATCCGTATCCGCCGTGCAGTTGCAGGCAGCCGTTGACCACCTCGAAGCCGGTATCGGTGGCGAGCCGCTTGGCCTTGGCGGCAAGCGCGGTCGCGCCCGGCTCGCCCGAACTGACCGCCACCGCCGCCCGATGCAGCAGCAGGCGCGCGGCGTCGAGTTCGGTCGCATAGTCGGCGATGCGGAATTGCAGCGCCTGAAAATCGGCGAGCCGCGAGCCGAATTGCTTGCGCTCCTTCATGTAGTCGATGGTGCGGTCGAGGCAGAATTGCGCGCCGCCGAGCGAACAGGCGCCGATGTTCAGCCTTCCGCCGTCGAGCCCCGCCATGGCGATGCGGAAGCCCTGGCCTTCGCGCGCCGATAAGATTCGCCGCTGGCACGCGGCAGTTCTCGAACATCACCATGGCGGTCGGCTGCGATTTCCAGCCGAGCTTCTTTTCCTGCGCGCCGTAGGAGAGCCCGGGCGTGCCCTTCTCCACCACGATGCAGGAAATGCCGCGCGGGCCCGCTTCGCCGGTGCGCGCCATCACCACGTAGATGTCGGACACGCCGCCGCCGGAGATGAAGGCCTTGGTGCCGTCGAGCACGTAATGCTCGCCGTCGCGGCGCGCACGCGTGCTGAGGCTCGCCGCGTCCGAGCCCGCGCCCGGCTCGGTCAGGCAGTAGCTGGCGAAATGCTCCATGCTGCACAGCTTGGGCAGGAATTTCTCGCGCGCCGCCTTGCTGCCGAAGGCGTCGATCATCCAGGCCGCCATGTTGTGGATCGAGATATAGGCGGCGGTCGAGGTGCAGCCTTGCGCCAGCTCCTCGAAGATCAGCGCGGCGTCGAGCCTTGTCAGCGCCGAGCCGCCGACGTCCTCCTTGACGTAAATGCCGCCGAAGCCGAGCGCCGCCGCCCGGCGCAGCGCTTCGACCGGGAAGATTTCGCCCTCGTCCCAGTCGCGCGCATGCGGCATCATTTCATCCCGCGCAAATTGCCGCGCGGTCGCCTGAAATGCCCGCTGTTCTTCGGTGAAATCGAAATCCATGGTATCGACCGATAGAAGGCGGCCTTAGTTCCGTCAACGGCGGTGAGGCGTGACCGAAAGTGCCGGTAGCGTGCGGTCACCGGACCGGCTAAAAAGAGGCTTCGGAGACCCCCATGGCAATCAAATTCGGCCGCCCTATCGAAGCCCGCACCCATTTAGCCCCCGTCGAAGCGGCGGCCGGCGAACGCCTCGACCTGCCTACCCGCCTGCGCCGCAACCGGCGCAGCGAATGGGCGCGCCGCATGATGCGCGAAAACCAGATCACCACCGACGACCTGATCTGGCCGCTGTTCATCATGGACGGCGACAACAAGCGCGCGGCGATCCCCTCGATGCCCGGCGTCGAGCGCTTGACCGTCGATCAGGCGGTGCGCGAGGCCGAACGCGCCGCCAAGCTGACCATCCCCTGCCTGGCGCTGTTCCCCTATACCGATCCGAGCCTGCGCGACGAGACCGGCAGCGAGGCGCTCAACCCCGACAATCTGGTCTGCCGCACTTTGCGCGCCATCAAGAAAGAAGTGCCGGAAGTCGGACTCTTGGCCGACGTCGCGCTCGACCCTTTCACCAGCCACGGCCATGACGGCCTCATCCGTGACGGCGAAATCCTCAACGACGAGACCGTCGCCGTGCTGACCAAGCAGGCGGTGGTGCAGGCCGAGGCCGGCTGCGACATCATCGCGCCCTCCGACATGATGGACGGGCGCGTCGGCGCGATTCGGCGGGCGCTCGATGCAGCGGATTTCCTCGACGTCTCGATCATGGCCTATGCGGCGAAATACGCGTCCGTGTTCTACGGGCCGTTCCGCGACGCGGTCGGCTCGTCGAAGACGCTGACCGGCGACAAGCGCACCTACCAGATGGATTACGGCAACACCGACGAGGCGCTGCGCGAAGTCGCGCTCGACATCGAGGAAGGCGCCGACCTGATCATGATCAAGCCCGGCCTGCCCTATCTCGACATCGTGCAGCGCGTGAAGGACGCCTTCGCCATGCCGACCTTCGCCTATCAAGTGTCGGGCGAATACGCGATGATCATGGCGGCTTCGCAGAACGGCTGGCTCGATGGCGAGCGCGCGATGTGGGAAAGCCTGACGGCGTTCAAGCGCGCCGGCGCCGACGGCGTGCTCACGTATTTCGCGCCGCGCGTGGCGGAAAAACTAACCAAGGGCTGAACGCCCAACTTCCTTCCTCTCCAGATCACCGGCCGGTGATTCCTGAAATCGACGGGTAAATATTTCCATGGGTGAATTCGCAATCGGTCAGGGCGTGTCGCGCTTCGAGGATCCGCGCCTGGTGCAAGGCCGCGGCCGCTTTGTCGACGACGTCGTCTATCCCGGCATGGTGTTCGGCGTGCTGCTTCGCTCGCCGCATGGCCACGCCAAAATCAATTCGATCGATACCGCGGCGGCCAAAGCCGCGCCCGGCGTGCTTGCCGTCATCACCGCGGCCGACTGGAAGAAAGCGGGCCTGGGCGAATTGCCGTCGCACGGCGGTCTCAAGCGGCGCGACGGCTCGCCGATGTTCAAGCCGCCCTATCCGGTGCTGGCCGAGGACCGCGTGCGTTGGGTCGGCGATCCGGTCGCCTTCATCGTCGCCGAGACCAGCGCGCAGGCGCAGGACGCCGCCGAACTGGTCGAGGTCGATTACGAAGCGCTGCCGGCGGTCGTCTCGACCGCCCAGGCCACCGAAACCGGCGCCGCCAAGGTTTGGGACGATTGCCCCGACAACATCAGCTTCGTCGAGCTCATCGGCGACAAGGCGGCGACCGACGCGGCCTTCGCCAAGGCCGCGCATGTCGTCAAGCACCGCTTCGTCATCAACCGCGTGACCGCAGCCAGCATGGAGCCGCGCGGCGCGGTCGGCGTCTATCTGCCGGCGGACGACCGGTACATCATCCACTCGCCGGTGCAGCGCGCGCATCCGTATCGCAGCGAAATCGCACGCCACGTGCTCAAGGTGCCGGAAAGCAAAGTGCGCGTGATCTGCACCGACGTCGGCGGCAGCTTCGGCATGAAGACGCCGGTCTTCAACGAAGCGCCGCTGGTGATGTTCGCCTCCAAGCTCACCGGGCGTCCGGTGAAATGGATGAGCACGCGCACCGAAGCCTTCCTGAGCGATGCACAGGCGCGCGACAACGTCACCGAAGCGGAACTCGCGCTCGACAGTGATGGCCACTTCCTCGCCATGCGGGTGAAGACCATCGCCGCCATCGGCGCCTATCTGCAGAACAACATGCCGGCGTTTCTTTTCAACGCCGGCACGCTGGCCGGCACCTATCGCACGCCGGCGATGTTCGTCGACATCACCGCCGTCTTCACCAATACCAACCCGGTGCGCCCCTATCGCGGCAACGGCCGGCCCGAGGCGGGCTATGTGATCGAACGCATGGTCGATCTCGCCGCCGATCAATTGGGCATCGAGCCGGCCGAGTTGCGCCGGCGCAATTACATCGCGCCCGAACAGATGCCGTTCAAAACCGGCCTCACGTTTATTTACGACAGCGGCGAATTCGAAAAGAACATGGATTTGGCTTTGGAGCTTGCCGACGCGAAAGGCTTCAAAAAACGGCGCGAGGAGTCCCGCAAGCGCAATAAATTGCGCGGCTTCGGCATCTCCAACACCATCGAGCGCGCCGCCGCCGCCAGCACCGAAGGCGCCGAAGTCCGTTTCGACCGCAGCGGCACCGCAACCTTGTTTTCCGGCTCCGTGACCGCCGGCCAGGGCCACGAAACCGTGTTCAAACAGTTGGTCTGCGACAGGCTTGGGCTGCACCCCGACGAAGTGCGCTACGTCCAGGGCGATACCGACGAAGTATTCTATGGCGAAGGCACCGGCGGTTCGCGCACGTCGACGATGTCGAGCGCGGCATTTCTGATGGCGACCGACAAGGTCATCGAAAAGGCCAAGGCGATCGTCGCGCACGCCTTGAAGGTCGAGGCCACTGACGTCAATTTCGCCGATGGTGTTTTCTCCTCGCCGAAATCCAACCGCACCATGACGATCAAGGAAGTCGCCGTCGACTCCACCAATCCGGCGAAGATTCCCGATGCCATGGAACCGGGCCTGTTCGCCACGGCGGTCTATAAAGCGCCGGTCGCCAACTATCCGAACGGTTGCCACATCTGTGAGCTCGAGATCGACAAGGACACCGGCGTGGTCCAGATCGTGCGTTATTCCGTGATCGACGACGTCGGCACCGTGCTCAATCCCAAGCTGCTGCACGGCCAGATCCACGGCGGCGTGGCGCAGGGCGTCGGCCAGGTGCTGATGGAAGACATCCACTTCGATACCAGCGGCCAGCTCGTTACCGCGTCATTCATGGATTACGCCATGCCGCACGCGCATGATTTCTGCGCCATGAAGGTCGAGAGCAATCCGGTGCCGACCAAGACCAATCCTTTGGGCACCAAGGGCGCCGGCGAAGCCGGCAATGTCGGCGCGCTGCCGGCGGTGGCCAATGCCCTGGTCGATGCGTTGAAGGAATTCGGCATCAAGCACATCGAGATGCCGGCGACGCCGGAGCGCATCTGGCGCGCGATGCAGCCGAAATAGCGGGAAGACTCGCGCCGACGATAGGCGGCTCAGCCGCAGCCGGCGCTCACTTCGATTGGGCCGCGCTGCAGGCTGTCCTTCGCCGCGCGCTTGCGCGGCAGATGCAGCCCGCATTCATTGCTGCCGTTCTGCTCCCACCACCAGCGCCCGTTGCGTTCGGGTTCGCCCGGGCGCAGCGCGCGCGTGCAAGGCGCGCAGCCGATCGAAGCGAAGCCTCTGGCGTGCAGGCTATTGATCGGGACGTCGAGCCGGCGCACCTCGGCGAGCACCGCCTCGCGCGTCCAATCGAATAGCGGGTTGAACTTGAGCACGCCGCGGCTGGCGTCGAAACTGGTCAGTCCGCCGTCGCGCCGGTTTTCATTTTGATCGGCGCGCAATCCCGTGATCCAGGCCGCCGCCCCGGCGAGCGCGCGGTCGAGCGGCTTGGTCTTGCGCACGTCGCAGCATGCGCTGCGCGCCTGCTTGGATTCATAAATGCCGTCGATACCCTGCTTGGCGACCAGCCGTTCCAGCGCGGCGCCATTGGGATAGATCGCGCGGATGCGGCGGCCATAGCGACGTTCGGTTTCCGCCCAGAGCGTGTAGGTTTCCGGAAACAGCCGCCCCGTATCGAGCGTCACCACATCGACGTCGATGCCGCGTTCGCAGATCCAGTGGAAAATGAGCTGGCCCTCGACGCCGAAGCCGTGCGTGAAGACGATGGGTCCGTCGACCGCGGCACGCAAATAGGCGATCCGCTCGGCCGCCGGCAGAGCCGCCACATCTTCGCTGCAAATTCGGGGCGCGATATCAAGCATGCGGCACTTAATGTGCGCCGCGGCAATCGAGTCAAACCGGAAATAGAATTCGCCATTTTGCGCTCGCCGCGCGCGATCGATGCTAGCGCGGAACCCAAAGCGGCAATGCCATGCCAAAATTGGCGCGATATTGATCGGCAAAAAGTCCATCGCCGCGCAGGCGCAATGACGCCGTTTGTCACGCCTTGTGCCGCAATCGTGAAAGGATATTGCCCGCAGGGACCGTATTTTTCATCGCCGGCCCATTGCGCGGCAGCAATCCGCCGTGCGGCCGGCGGTGGATGGAATAATCCCATCCAAGGCTCACTCCATGGCGGCGCCGGTCTCGATTCGCACCGGCTGATAGCCGTCGGCCTTGAGCGCCGCGAGAATATCCGCGGCATGCGCGGCGTCGCGCGTCTCGATCGTCACGTCGAGCTTGGCGCCCTTGGCCGGCACGTCGAGGAACAGCCGGCGGTGATCGACCTCGAGGATATTGGCGCCGAGTTCACCGAACCGCGTCGCGATCGTGCCGAGCACGCCCGGCCGGTCCGGAATGGTCAAGCGGAACGAGACGATGCGGGTCTCGCGTTCGAGTTCGCGCACCATGATCGACGCCAGGATGCGCGGATCGATGTTGCCGCCGCTCAAGATGAGGCCGACCTTCTTGCCGCGAAAGCGCTCCGGCCTGGCCAGCATGGCGGCCAACCCGGCGGCGCCCGCGCCTTCCGCCATGGTCTTCTGCAAGGTGAGGTAGGCGTTGACCGCGCGCTCGAGATGCGCCTCGTCGACCAGCACGATCTCGGACACCAGTTCGCGGATCATTGGCAGCGTCAGCTTGCCGACATTCTTGACCGCGATGCCTTCCGCCAGCGTTGCCTCGCCGACCGGCCGGCTCTCGTTATGCAGCGCGTTCCACACCGAGGGATAGAGCGCGGCCTCGGCGCCGACGATCTCGATCTCCGGCTTTACCGCGCGGGCGGCGATGGCGTTGCCGGAAATCAAGCCGCCGCCGCCGATCGGGATCACCAGCAAATCGAGATCGCTTACCTCTTCCAGCATTTCGAGCGCGATGGTGCCCTGCCCGGCGATGATGCGGTCGTCGTCGTAAGGGTGCACCAGCGTCAGTCCGCGCTCGCCCAGCATCCTTTCGCAGCGCTTCTCGGCCTCCGCCACGCTCTCGCCGTCGAGCACCACTTCGGCGCCATGCGAGCGGGTCGCCGCCACCTTCACAAACGGTGTCGTCACCGGCATCACGATGGTCGCCGGAATCCTCAAGCGCGCGGCGTGATAGGCCACCGCCTGGGCGTGATTGCCGGCCGACATGGCGATAACGCCGCGCAGGCGTTCGGCCTCGCCGAGCGAGGCCAGCTTGTTGAGCGCGCCGCGGTCCTTGAACGAATTGGTGACCTGCAGGTTTTCGTATTTGACGTAGACCTCCGCGCCGGTGAGCGCGGACAGCCGCGGCGCCGGCAGCATGGGCGTGCGCAGCACGGCGCCCTGGATCACGCGACGGGCGGCTTGGATGTCGGCAATCGTGACGGTCACGCGCTGTCTCCGGCGACCCACGCACCATGCCGCAAGCGCGGCCGCCATTCCAGCCTCCCCGGCGGGTGGGCCTCTTGCGTAAGCCTCACGCCTTCGCCATCTCGCAGTTGGCCGTGCCGAGAGGTATGCTTGGTGCCGGCAGAGTCTTGAAGAGGCCAAGCCCCATGTCGATCGACGTCAAACCGCACGCCTACGACCCCGTCAGCAGCCCCGAATTGTTCGAGGGCGTGCTGGCGCGCCGGGTGGTCGCCTTTATCATCGATTTTTTCGTGATCGCCATCCCGGTGGTGCTGGCGGCCATGTTGATCTTCGCCTTCGGCATCATCACCCTCGGCTTCGGCTTCGTGCTCTATTGGATGCTGTCGCCGGCGACGGTGGTGTGGGCCATCGTTTATTTCGGCGTCACCCTCGGCGGACCGCGCTCGGCCACCGTCGGCATGCAAATCGTCGACCTGGAAATGCGCACCTGGTACGGCGCGCCCGCCTATTTCGTGCTCGGCGCCGTGCACGCCATCGCGTTCTGGTTCACGGTGTCGTTCTTCACGCCGTTCATCCTGCTGGTGGCCTTTTTCAACCAGCGCCGCCGGCTGCTGCACGACATCATGCTCGGCACCGTGATCATCAATAATCCGGCGCGCGCCGCGCTGCGCACCGTGCCGGCGCGATAATGGGCTTTGACGGCAGGCGGCCGCCGCGCGATGCTAGGCGAAACCGGAAACGTTTACGAGATGACGGCCTGACGACGTGACCCAGCATTCCCGCGATACGCCGCAATTCTATCTGACCGCGCCCTCGCCCTGTCCCTATCTGCCCGGTCAGGAAGAACGCAAGGTGTTCACCCACTTGGTCGGCGAGCGCGCGGGCGATCTCAACGATCTGCTCACCCATGGCGGCTTCCGCCGCAGCCAGTCGATCGCCTACCGGCCGGCCTGCGAGAGCTGCCGCGCCTGCGTGTCGGTGCGGGTGGTGGCGAATGATTTTGCGCCCTCGCGCAACATGCGCCGCATCGCCGAACGCAACAGCGACGTCATCGGCGACATGCGCTCGGCCTCGCCCACCTCCGAGCAATATTCGGTGTTCCGCGCCTATCTCGACACCCGCCACCGCGACGGCGGCATGGCCGACATGACCGTGCTCGACTACGCCATGATGATCGAGGACACCCACGTCGACACCCGCGTGATCGAATATCGCCGGCGCGGACCCGATAGCGGCATCAATGGCCGCGGCGCCGGCAAATTGCTGGCGGTCGCGCTCACCGACGTGCTCTCGGACGGGCTGTCGATGGTCTATTCGTTCTTCGATCCGGACGAAGGCGAGCGCTCGCTCGGCACGCTGATGATCCTCGATCACATCACGCGCGCCAAAGCCATGGGGCTCGCTTACGTCTATCTCGGCTACTGGGTGCCGGGCTCGCGCAAGATGGACTACAAAGGCCGCTTCCTGCCGCAGGAACGGCTACAGCCGTCCGGCTGGAGCCGGGTGGAGCGGTAGAGTTAGCGCAGTCCCGGGATCGGCACGCCCAAAGTCTGCGCGATCAGGAACGCATTGAGCACCAGCACCAGCGCGGTCGCGATGACGGCGCCGATGCGCGTCAACCGGCTGTTGACGAATTTGCCCATGATGTCGGCGCGGCCGGTGAACATCAGCAGCGCGATCATCGGCAGCGGCAGCGCGATCGAGAGCACCACCTGGCTCACCACCAGTGCGGTCGTGGCGTTGACGCCATAGGCCACTACCACGAAGGCCGGCACCATGGTGATGACGCGGCGCAGCCAGATCGGAATGCGGAAGCCGACGAAGCCCTGCATGATCATCTGCCCGGCCATGGTGCCCACCACCGAACTCGATATGCCGGAGGCGATCAGCGACAGCAGGAATATCCCGGCGGCGCCAATGCCGAGCAGCGGCGCCAGCGTGTGATAGGCCGTTTCGATTTCGGCGACATCCGGATGGCCGGCGTGGAAGGCGCCCGAGGCCATCATCACCATCGCCATGTTGACGAGGCCGGCGATGGCCAGCGCGATCACCACTTCATGGTTGGAGATGCGCACCAGCATGCGCCGCTCGTGCTCGTCGCGGCCGGGCGTGCGCGCCTGCGTCAAGCCGGAATGCAGATAGACCGCGTGCGGCATAACGGTGGCGCCGATGATGCCGACCGAGATCAGCAAGGCCTCGGCATCGGGGATTTCCGGCTTGATCGAATGCAATCCCGCCGCCGCCCAATCGACCGGCGCGATGAACATCTCGATCAGGTAGCAAAGTCCGATAATAGCGACCAAGCCGCCGATGATCAGCTCGACCGGGCGGAAGCCGCGGCTCTCGACCATCAGGATGGCGTAGGTGACGACCGCGGTGACCCCCATACCGGCGATCAGCGGCATCTTGAACAGCAGCGCCAGGCCGATCGCACCGCCGAGAAATTCGGCGAGATCGGTGGCCATGGCGGCGACCTCGCTCACCGCCCACATCGCCATGACCACCGGCTTGGAGAAGTGGTCGCGGCACATTTCCGCAAGATTGCGGCCGGTGACGATGCCGAGCTTGGCCGACAGCGCCTGGAACAGCATGGCGATCATGTTGGCCAGCAGCACGACCCACAGCAGGCTGTAGCCGTATTTGGCGCCGGCCTGGATGTTGGTGGCGAAATTGCCGGGGTCCATATAGGCGATCGAGGCGACGATCGCCGGCCCGGCAAACGCAAGATACGCGGCCGGGCCGCGCCGCTGGCCGCTCAAAATGGCCTGCGCCGCCACTACGGTGCGGTCGGTCAGCGATCCTCGACGGGCGCTTAGTCCGCTCATGCGCACGGCCGCTCCAGCATCGGCCCAAAAGTGTAGCTCCGGCTACACTTCAGAATAGGTGGCCGGTTGCGAAAGTCAACGCACAGATTGTAGCCTTGGCAACAATTTGATATTGTTTGTAGGAGACCTTGGTGCGAGAATAATGACGATGGTCATCGCGGGGGTTGCAGGAGACGTCATGCCGCCGGCGGCGAAGAAAAAAACAGCGGACACCGCGGTCAAGTTGCCGGCCGAGCTCACGCAGGCCCGCCGCTTCGGCAAGACCCGCTCGGCGCAATCGGGCGCTCTGCTCGAGGACTATGTCGAACTGATCGACGACCTGTTGAACAGCAACGGCGAGGCGCGGCCGACCGACGTCGCCCGCCGTCTCGGCGTATCGCACGCGACCGCCATCAAGACGATTGCGCGGCTCAAGCGCGACGGCCTGGCGACCGGCCGCCCCTACCGCGGCGTTTTCCTGACCGACGAAGGCCAAAAGCTCGCCGCGCGCGTGCGCGCCCGTCACCGGCTCGTCGTCGACATCTTGCTTGCTTTAGGCGTGCCTGCCGAAGCCGCGGAAGCCGACGCGGAAGGCATCGAGCATTATGTCTCCGAAGCTTCGCTGAAAGCCTTCGCGCAGTTCCTGGCATCGCGCGAGCAGCGCTAAACGCGGAAGGCGGCCGGCGTTGCGTCCAAGGCGCTTACGCATCCTTTGTTGCAAATGCCTGTTATTCGCAAGGGAACTTTCCACCCTGTGACCGGGTTGCAAGACGCTTGTCTGCGGCAACGAGGGGGCGGGTCTTGCATGAACGGAATTCGGCGGTGTTTTCGATGGCTCGGTGCGTTGCTGGCATTCGCGCTGGCGACCGGGCCAGCGTTCGCCGCCAGTGAAGCCCCGAAGAGCGCCTCCGAACTGGTTTTCGTCGCCCAGCTTGTGGTGCTGATCCTGGTCGGCCGCCTGCTCGGCGAAGTTATGCTGCGGTTCAAGCAGCCGGCCGTCATGGGTCAACTGATTGCCGGCCTGCTGCTCGGACCGTCGCTGTTCGGCGCGATCCTTCCGGATTGGCAGCACGCGCTGTTTCCTGCCGTCAAAGAGCAGAAGGCGATGCTCGATGGCATCGCTCAATTCGGCATCCTCTTGCTGTTGCTGCTCACCGGCATGGAGATCGATCTCAAGCTGGTGCGGCAGACCGGACGGGCCTCGGTTTTCGCCTCCCTCGCCGGCATCGCCTTGCCGTTCGCCTGCGGCGTGGCGCTTGGTGAGTTGCTGCCCAATTCGATCCTGCCCGACCCCGGCAAGCGCCTGATCACCGCGCTGTTTCTCGGCACCGCGCTGTCGATCGCCTCCGTGAAGATCGTGGCGACCGTGATCCGCGAAATGAACTTCACGCGGCGCACAGTCGGTCAGGTCATCCTCGCCTCGGCGATCATCGACGACACCGTCGGCTGGATCATCACCGCGATCATCTTCAGCCTGGCGCTGCAGGGCCAGGTGGACGCTTTCAGCGTGGCGAAAAGCGTGCTCGGCACGCTTATCTTCATGGGGCTGAGTTTCACCATCGGCCGGCGCGTGGTGTTCAGCATCATCCGCTGGGTCAACGACACTTTCGTCAGCGAATTCGCGGTGATCACCGCCATCCTGCTCATCATGTGCGTGATGGCGACCATCACCGATCTGATCGGCGTCCACACCGTGCTCGGCGCCTTCGTCGCCGGCATTCTGATCGGCGAATCGCCGATCCTCACCCGTCACATCGACGAGCAACTGCGCGGATTGATCATCGCCTTCTTCATGCCGGTATTTTTCGGCACCGCCGGACTAAACGCCGACCTCACCATACTCAAGGACCCGTCGATCCTGGCGCTCACCGCCGGACTGATCGTCATCGCCAGCCTCGGAAAATTCGGCGGCGCCTTTGTCGGCGGCAGACTGGGCGGCCTCACATTCCCGGAATCGCTGGCGCTCGGCAGCGGCATGAATGCGCGCGGCTCAACCGAGGTGATCGTCGCGACCATCGGTCTGTCCATGGGCGCGCTCAACCCGAACCTTTTCACCATGATTGTCACCATGGCGGTGATTACCACCATGGCCATGCCGCCGATGCTGCGCTGGGCGCTCGCGCGCATCCCTATGCGCAAGGAGGAAAAGCAGCGGCTCGAGCGCGAGGAAATGGAGGCGCGCGGCTTCGTGCCGAAGCTGGAGCGGCTTTTGCTCGCGGTCGACGAGAGCGCGAACGGCCGGTTTGCCTCGCGCATTGCCGGCCTGATCGCCGGCGCCAATGCGCTGCCGACCACCGTGATGCACATCAAGACAGACAAGAAGACCGGCAAGGCTGCCGCCTACGCCGAAAAGGAAAAAGCCAAAACCGCCGCCGAAACCGTCAAGGTGTTCGCCGGGCACGTCGAGCGCGTGCAAAGCGCGGAAGAGAAGACCGATGCCAAGCTCGCCGTGACCACGATGGTGGAAAACGCGCCCGAGGCCAAAGCGGTCGCGGCGGAAGCCGAGAAGGGTTACGATTTGATGATTGTCGGGCTCGAAAAAACCGTGGCGCGCGGTCACGAATTCCACGACGACGTCGCCGGCCTCGCGGCCGGTTTCGAAGGCCCGATTGCAATTGCCGATGTGCGCGACCGGCTGCTCGAACATCCGCTGCACGGCAAACTCGCCATGCTTGTGCCGGTCAACGGCACCGAAATGTCGCGCCGCGCGGCCGAAGTCGCCATCGCCATGGCGCGCGCCAGCAAGGCCTCCCTCACCGCGCTCTATGTCGCCCCCGGCGGCAAGAAGAAACGCGCGCGCCAATACGAGGAGGCCATCCTCAAGGATATCGTCGAGCTCGCCGAGAGCTACGAACTGGAGCTGCGCACCAAGGTGCGCGCCGACGTCGCCGCCGAGGAAGCGATCCTCAAGGAATTGGCGCGCGGCAAGCACAACCTCATCGTCATGGGCGTCGGCCGCCGCCCGGGCGAGAAACTGTTCTTCGGCGACACCGCTGCGGCTTTGCTGGAGAAGTCGGAGCGCTCGCTGCTGTTCGTGGCGAGTTAAACGAACCATCCGTTCGTCCCCGCGAAAGCGGGGACCCAGTTCTTTGCTCCGGATTCCCGCTTCCGCGGGAATGCGCGGAATATCGCTCTAGTCAGTTTCCTCGTCTGTTGCCTTGCTTGCGGTCGGCGCGCCGCGGAACTTGTTGTTCTTCGGCAATCCTTGCGCGATACGGCCGGCATCGGCGCGGTTGCCGCGCCAATCCTTAAGCTCCTTCATCGTCAGCGTCTGGGTGCGGCCGGCGCCGTCGATCCAGGTCAGCCCCTCGTCCGCCTTGAACGTGGTCACGTCCGAGAGACCCTTCTCCTTGTAGCGCTGCAGCCGCACGCCGCGGCCGCGCGTCATTTCCGGCACCTGGTCGATTCCGAAAATCACCATCTTGCGGTTGGCGCCGATCGTGGCCACCAATTCGCCGTCGACCGTGGTCAGCGCCGCCGCCTTGTCGGTGCCTTTCAAGTTGAGCACCTGCTTGCCCTTGCGCGTGGTACCGAGCACATCGTCCTCGGGAACGACAAAGCCATTGCCGCCGTAGCTCGCCACCAGGAACTTGCGCTTGCCCTCGTAAGCCAGCGCCGCGACGATGTCGGCGTCCTGCTCGATATCGAAGTAGAGCCGTATCGGCTCGCCATGGCCGCGCCCGCCCGGCAGCTTGGAGGCTTCCAGCGTGTAGAACTTTCCGTTGCCGGCGAAGATCAGCACCTTGGCGGTGGTCTCGGTCGGGAACGCGAATTTCAACGCGTCATCGGTCTTGAAAGTCACGCCGGAAAGATCGCTGACGTGCCCGCGCAGCGCGCGGATCCAGCCCTTCTCCGACACCACGACGGTGATCGGCTCGCGCACCACCATCGCCTCTTCGATCGCCGCCTCGTCGTGCTCGGGCGCCTCGGCGAAAGTGGTGCGGCGCTTGCCGAGCTCGGTCTTCGGCCCGAACGCCTCCCTCACCTTCTTGATCTCGCCGGCAATGGTCTTCCATTGCTTGTCGGTCGAACCGATCAGCGCCTTGGTTGCTTTAAGCTCCTCGCGCAGCGCCTTGTCTTCGCCGCGGATTTCCATCTCTTCCAGCTTGCGCAAATTGCGCAGGCGCATGTTGAGGATGGCGTCGGCCTGCACGTCGGTGAGCTTGAACGCCTTCATCAAGACCGGTTTCGGCTCGTCCTCGCTGCGGATGATCTTGATCACCCGGTCGAGGTTGAGATAGGCGATGAGATAGCCGCCGAGCACTTCCAGGCGATGCTCGATCTGCGCCTGCCGGTATTTGGAGCGGCGCACCAGCACGTCGCGGCGGTGATCGAGCCATTCGCGCAAGGCCTCGGCGAGGCCGAGCACCTGCGGGATGCGCCCCTTCACCAGCACGTTCATGTTGAGCGGGATGCGGCTTTCGAGCTCGGTGAGCTTGAACAGCGACTCCATCAACAATTCGGCGTCGACCGTGCGCGCGCGCGGCTCGATCACCAGCCGCAGATCCTCGGCCGATTCGTCGCGCACGTCGGCGACCAGCGGCAGCTTCTTCTCGTTGATGAGTTCGGCGAGTTTCTCGACCAGGCGCGACTTCTGCACCAGCCAGGGAATTTGCGTGATCACGATGACGTAAGTGCCGCGGCCGGTGTCTTCGGTTTCCCAGCGCGCGCGCACGCGGAACGAGCCGCGGCCCGTCGTATAGGCCTCGGCGATTTCCGCCGGCTTGTCGACGACCACGCCGCCGGTCGGGAAATCCGGCCCTTTGACGTATTTGAGCAGCGTGCGGCTGCGCGCGTTCGGATTATCGATCAGGAACAGCGCCGCGTCGCACAACTCGGCCGCGTTGTGCGGCGGGATCGACGTCGCCATGCCGACCGCGATGCCCTGCGAACCGTTGGCGAGCAGATTGGGAAATGCCGCCGGCAGCACCACCGGCTCTTCGCCGGTGCCGTCGTAGCTCGGCCGGAAGTCGACCGCATCCTCTTCGATGCCGTCGATCAAGAGCCGCGCCACTTCGGTCAACCGCGATTCCGTGTAGCGCATGGCGGCGGCGTTATCGCCGTCGATATTGCCGAAATTGCCCTGCCCGTCGACCAGCGGATAGCGCTGGGCAAAATCCTGCGCCAGCCGGACCATGGCGTCGTAGATCGCCTGGTCGCCATGCGGATGGAAATTGCCCATCACGTCGCCGACCACCTTGGCCGATTTCTTGAAGGCGGCGCCGGGATCGAGCCGCAGGGTCCGCATCACGTGCAGGATGCGCCGGTGCACGGGTTTAAGCCCGTCGCGCGCGTCCGGCAGCGCGCGGTTCATGATGGTGGAGAGCGCGTAGGCGAGATAGCGCTCTTCCAGCGCCCCGCGCAGCCCAACCTCTTCAACATGGCCCTTGTCGGGAGGAATCAGTCTTTTGCCCATGGCTGATAACTACTGCGCCGTTCGCCCGTGAACAAGCGATGAACACGCTACCGCCCAGGCACCGAGATTCGATCTTGCATCCGTTGCAAACTTACCGGCGCGGCCGCAGAACAGGCTCGTGTTCCAATCGGCCGCAGGCGGGTAACCTGGCCCCGAGGTCGCTGTTGGCGCAGAGAGGCTGCTGTGATGTTCAAGTTCCGCAAAATCCCGAATGCGGCGGTTGCCGCGCTTGGCTTTGGCATGATGGTTTCGGCCGCCGCCGCGCAAGACGCCAAGCTGCCGCGGCTTGAGACCAACGAGGCCTATGTCGCCGACGTGACGACGCGCAACCAGACGCTGGCGATCGACGATCCGATGGCAGTCTTTGCCTATGTGCTCGGCAGCCTGCCCGAGCGGGTCAAGGTCTACCCCACCGAAAACCACTATTACTTCTCGTTCAACCTCAACGGCACACGCTATGCCGGAAATATCAAGATCGATGCGCAGCTGCGCAGCGAAGGCAAGGTGGTGTTCTCCTATTACGAAGACCGCGCAACCTGGCTGAAGGACACGGACGGCGTCGCGCGTATCCTCGGCGCCCCGGACAAGGTGACGGTGGAGAAAATCGACCCCCTGGCCTACCGGGTGAGTTACGGCAAAAAGAGCGTCGTCTTTGAGCTCAATGACCTGTCGCAGGTCACGCCCCCGGCTGCGGCGCTTGCTCCGGATGACCAATTCATCGGCCCCATCTTCGACGAATCGGCGGTCAGGTTCTTTCTGGTGTTCAATCCCAAACTGAAAATATTTCACTACATTCTCGACGAAACGGTCAAGCCCGCCGACGAATTCGTGCCGGCTCCCGTCGGCGACGGGCGCATTCTCATCGGCAAGCGCACGGGCTTTGCGGTCTATCGCGACCAGCATCGCGATCGAAAAATTCTGATCGGCGTCTTCCACGACAATGTCGTGGCCAACAATTACTTGGACGGGCCGTTCGATCAAATGCCCGACAATTTTATCAAGGGCGAAGCCTACCGGCAGGCCGTCCTCGCGGTCGAGCCGGATCTCAAAGGCCAGATCAATCGCTACGGCAGTTTTGCCGACGGCGGGCGCGTCGCCGAGGCGCCCTACATGGAATACCGCAGCCCCAAGGAGCTCGCGATCTTCGACCGCTGCGCCACCAGCCGGCGCATTCCGGCCCAATGGTACGACGCATGTTTCGCACTGCCGCAGGAAGGCAGCCACGACGCAAACGCGCGGCCGCTTGCCATGCGGCATGCCCGATGACGTGCGTGCGGCCGGATTAAGTCCGAAAAGAAATTGAGCGCGGACTCAAGCAAACGGGCCGGCGGGGTTGACCCGCCGACCCGTCTAATCCGAATGCCGGTCGCTCAGAAACGTCTACCAGCACCACCTGCGAGACCGCCAACGATGACCGCAGCGGCGGCGGCGCCAACGGCGCCATTGAGCCTTTTCAACCGACGCAGCGGCGTCGGCTGCATTGCCAACCGCCACACCATTCGCTGGTGCGGCTCGCAAAGCCGGCATGCTGAAGAGCCCAAGGATCAGGGCCATCAGCGTCGCTACAAGCAATCTTTGCATCAGGTCGCCTCCCATTCCTGCTGAACCCGAGTCGGGACGAGGTTGACCAGAGTACCCAGCAAACTAGACGGTCGCGTGACCGATCTACTGACTATTCTATAATAATATCACCTTGCCAAGGTTCCATGTGACACTTTTACCGGAAGCCTTGCGTACCGGATTACCATCAACCCCTGACGGCCAATGCCAATTATTTGGCGGGGCTGATTCGTTCAGTCGGTCTCCTTGCTCGAAGCGCCCATCGATTCGTAATAGACCTTTATGAACGGCGCCAAAATCTTGTAGAGCGCATTCTTCGCAACCAGCGTGTCGTGCAAGGCCAAATAGTCGATCCCGGTGTAGATGAAGCAATTCATCGCATCCTGGGGCGTTTCGACGATCGGCTCGCCTTTGATATTGAACGACGTGTTGACCAGGACCGGCACGCCGGTCAGCTTGTCGAATTCCATCAGCAGATCGTAGATTCTTTCGTTGTCCTCGCGGCGAACCGTTTGCACGCGGGCGGTACCGTCGACGTGCACGATCGCCGGAATGCGGTCCTTCCATTCCGGGCGCACTTGTTTCGCACGCAGCATGAACGGCGATTCGTCCTCGCCGATAAAAATGTCCTTCGCCCTTTCATAAGGCACGATCGGCGCAAATGGACGGAACGCCTGACGGAACTTTACCCGCTTGTTCAGGATGTCCTTCATCTCGGGCCGCCGCGGGTCGCCCAGGATGCTCCGGTTGCCGAGCGCGCGCGGGCCGAATTCGCAGCGGCCCTGGAACCAGCCCAGCACTTTGCCATCCGCCAGCAATTTCGCCGCTTCACGGCAAATGCTTTGGCCGGGGCCATTGAATGTCGTGCGCGTCACCAGCAGCGGATTGCCGGCACGCCGCACGGCATCCTCCGGATATACGACGCCCAGCGTCGCCTGCTTCATCACGAAGGTACGCGGCTTCTTCTGCACCGCCAGATGGCCGTAATAGGCGCAGCCGATGGCGATGCCGTTGTCGCCGGCGGCGGGCTGGATCCAGACATTGTCGAAGCCGGTCTCGCGCACGATGCGCCCGTTGGCGACGCAATTGAGCGCCACGCCGCCGGCCAGGCACAGGTTCTTGGCGCCCGTCGTTTCGCGCAGCCAGCGCGCGCGTGCGAGCAGCACCTCTTCGGCGTCGTGTTGGACGCGCCAGGCCAGATCCTCCCAATGCCGCATGGAAGGACTCGCTTCCCACTTATCCGTGCCGTTCGGCATCCAGGGCTTGTTGAAGTCGGCGTCCCACTCCGGAACGCGCAATTCGCCGTCCTTGAGCTCGAGCAGCCGCTTGAAACTATCCGGACGGCCATAGGGCGCCAGCCCCATCACTTCGCCGCACTTGTTCCAGTCGGCGAAAATGTAGCTCGACACGCGGCTGTATACGGCGCCGAGGCCGTCCATGTTGAAAAACTCGTCGCTGAGAAGTCCGCGGCAAGGCTGCAACCATACCTTCTTCAGCGGCTCGAGTTCGCTGCCTTTGAACCGGTAGTAGCTTTCGGATTCGCGGGCGAGCGGATTGACGCCTTCGGTGAGCTGGCCCGGCTCCTTGATGTCGGATGCGTAGCTGCCGACGCCGTCCACGACCATGACCACGCCCTCGTCGAACGGACAGGCGGCGAACGCGCTGTAGGCGTGCGCGAGATGGTGCGAGACCGTCATCACCTTGTTCGATTTCGACAGATAGAGCGGGCTCTTGGCCACCTGGTCGCGTTCGCGATCGGCAATGTCGCCCTGGTAGATCATGCGAACTTCCAGGTCCTCGACCGGAAGGACGTAGCAATTGCGCACCACCAGATCGAGGTCGTCGAGCGTAATGCCCTCGGCTTTCAGCAAGTAATCGACCACTTCCTGGAAAAAGCCGCCGGCGTGTTTTTGCCGCGTTATCCGCTCCTTCTCGATCGCATAGGCGATCTCGCCGTCGCGCAGCAGGCAGGCGCTGACGTCGTGGTCGTAGGCGTTGATTCCAAGGATGTAAGTGTGGTTCTTGGGCATTGGCTTGTGTTCACTCCGGGCCGGTTCCTATAGCACGGCTGCGGCGCTGCCGATAAGCTGTCCGGCCTCGGTCATAGGGCGCACCACGACATGAAAGCGGTGAAACGGATTGTCGCCGATCGTTGCTGCGGCGTGATCATCGATCTCCAGGGCTTCTTCCTGTCGCAGTTGGACAAGCGGCTCGGCGCCAAAATCAAGACCAACACCGGCAGCCTCGTCCGCCTGCTCAATTATTTTCAAATCCCGATCGTCGTAACGCTGGAACGGCCCGTCGATTTCAAGGGCATCCTGCCGAAAGAAATCGGCAAACATCTGACCGATCGCACGCAGACATTTGAGAAGAACTACTTCGACTTGTGCAAGGACACAAAGATAAAGGCCCACCTTGCGCGTCTGAAGAAACGCCAGGCAATCGTGGCTGGCTGCGAAACCGACGTCTGCGTGCTGCAATCGTGTCTCGGTCTTGTCGACCTCGGCTACGAAGTCTTCGTGATGGAGGAGTTGATATTTTCCTCGGCGCACAATGTCGAGGCGGCGATCGTGCGCATGAAAGCCGCAGGCGTCGTTTTCTCGACCTACAAGACCCTGTATTACGAGCTGATCGAGGCGGTCGACGGCGGCCGCCGTGGCGAGAAAATGCTCGAGACCTTCGGCCCCTTCCCCGACGACCTTCCCGATACGGCGATTTGATAAGCCAAGTCGCCGTCAGATCGCCAAGGCGCTGCGCGGGCCGCGCAGGATCGCCGCAATGAAATGCGCGCGCTCCTCGGAGAGATTAAGCCCGCGCGGCTCCAGCACGTAACGCGCCAGGAAAAAGCCGGTGAGCGCAAAGCCGTCGGCAAGGTCGCGTACGCCGGACTCCGCAGACGGATCGCGCAGGAAGGCCGGCAGGCGCAGCATCTTATCGGCCCAGGGTTCGCCGGCGTCGCGCGAAACCGCCCGCCCCGATTTCGGCGAGACATAGATCAGATCGGCCCGCGTCCCGGTCGAAGCGCATTGCTCGAGATCGAGACCGAAGCCGAGTTCCGACAGCAGCTGCAATTCGAAACGCACGACCAGCGGCGCTGCCAGCACCGGGTCTTCGAGCCGGTCGAGAACCTCTTCGAACACCGAATAAAGGCCCGCATGCGGGTCGCGCTCGGGCAAAAGCCGCATCAGCGCGGCCAGATGGCTGACGCCATAGATCGCGTGCGAGGCCGCGAAAAAATTCGACGCCCGCTGGCGCATCGGCTCGATCGTGTAATTGCCGAGATGCTCGTCGAGCCGCGCCCGCCAGTTCGCGCTCACGGAATTGCCGACCTGCAGCACCGGCTTCATGCGCGAGCCGAAAGCGCCGCGCACCATTCCGAGATGACGGCCATGCGCGCTCGTCATCAATTCGAGGATGCCGCTGGCCTCCCCGTGGCGCTTGACGCCGAGCACGATGCCTTCATCGGTCCATTGCATGCAGACTGCATACCCCCAGAATCGGGGAAAAGCACGGCGGCCGGCGGGTTATTCCTTCGGAAACTCCAGCCCCATGGCCCGATAGCGCTCGGGATCGTCACCCCAGCCCTCGCGCACTTTGACGAACAGGAACAGGTGCACTTTGTGCTCGACGATCTCGGCGATTTCCCGCCGCGCCGACTCGCCGATCGACTTGAGGGTCTGGCCGCCTTTGCCGATCACGATCTTGCGCTGGCTCTCGCGCTCCACATAGATCGTCTGCTCGATCCGGACATCGCCGCCGCGCAGTTCCTTCCACGTCTCGGTCTCGACCGTGGAATGGTAGGGCAGTTCCTGGTGCAGCCGCTCGAACAGTTTCTCGCGCGTGATCTCCGCCGCCAACTGCCGCATCGGCGCATCCGACATCTGCTCGGGCGGATAAAGCCACGGGCTCGGCGGCATACGCTCGGCGAGCCATGCCTTGAGATCGGCGACACCGTCGCCGGTCAAAGCGGAAATCATGAAGGTCGAATCGAACTTGGCCTTCTCGTTGGCAATCTTGGTCAGCAACAGCAGCGTGTCGCGCGGCACCAGATCGATCTTGTTGAGGATCAGGATTTTCATAGGTTTCACATCGGCGAGACGCGCCAGCAGCGCTTCCGCCTCCTCGTCGATGCCCTTGCGCGCATCGATCAGGACGCCGACCAGATCGGCCTCGTGCGCGCCGCTCCAGGCCGTCGTCACCATGGCGCGGTCGAGCCGCCGCTTGGGCGCGAAGATTCCCGGCGTATCGACGAAGATAAGCTGCGACTTTCCCGCCAGCGTGATGCCGCGGATCAATGCCCGCGTGGTCTGCACCTTGTGCGAGACGATGGTGACCTTGGAGCCGACCAGCGCGTTGAGCAGCGTCGACTTGCCGGCATTGGGCGCGCCGATCAGCGCGACGAAGCCGCAGCGCGTGTCGCTTCCTGGTTTGCCGTCGTCAATCATCAAGCTTGTCCACCGCGACCCCGACGCGCGTCAGCATGGCGGCAGCGGCGGCCTGTTCGGCCGCCCGTTTCGACGAGCCCATGCCTTCGGCCGGCGGCCGGTCGGGCAGCACGACGGCGACGCGGAATTCCGGATCGTGATGCGGACCGGTGCGCGCCGTTTCCCGGTAGACCGGCGTCGGCAGCCCGCGCGCCTGCGCCCATTCCTGCAGCATGGTCTTGGGATCGCGCAACGGGCGCAGCGGCTTGAGCATGCGCTCCTTCCAGAACCGCGCGATCACCTCATCGGCCGCCTGATAGCCGCCGTCGGTGAATACCGCCCCGACCAGCGCCTCGCAGGCGTCCGCCAGGATGGTGCTGCGCAGGCGCCCGCCGGCGTGCGATTCCGAATTGCCGAGCTTGAGCGCGGGCCCAAGATCCATGGCGCGGGCGACCTCGGCGCAGGTTTCCTTGCGCACCAGATCGGCGAGCCGGCGCGACAAGCTCGCCTTCGTTCGCCTTCGGGAAAGCGCGATAAAGCATGTCGGAAATAACCAAACCGAGCACGTGGTCGCCGAGGAATTCCAGGCGCTGGTAGCTATTGGCGCGGGTGGCGCCGCCGGCAAGCGCGGAAATATGCGTAACCGCGCGCTCAAGCAGCGCCTTATCGGCGAACTTGTAGCCGATCCGCTCCTCGAGCGCCGCTCTGTCCTTGGCCTTACGGCTCATCGCACGATCGTGAACAGCCTGTTCCAGCGCACCGACACCGGCCAGCGCCAGAATTCCCAGGCGCGCTCGCCCTCATAGACCGAGAAGAAAATGATTTGCGCTTTGCCGATGATATTCTCGAACGGCACCATACCGACTTGGCTGAAGCGGCTGTCGGTCGAATTGTCGCGGTTGTCGCCCATCATGAAATAATGGCCAGGCGGCACGGTGTAGACTTGGGTGTTGTCGGCAAAGCCGTTGTCGACCAGGTCGAGCGTGTAGAAGCTCACGCCGTTGTCCAGCGTATCCTTCCAGCGCTTGACCGGCGCGGCGGGCGGGCCGCCCTCTTCGGCTTCGACGAACGGCGGCGCCGGCTCGTGCTTGACCCCGACGCCGTTGATGAAGACTTGGCCGTCTTTCACCTGGATCTTGTCGCCCGGCAACCCAATCACGCGCTTGATGTAATCGGTCGAGGTATCCCTCGGCAGGCGAAACACCACCACGTCGCCGCGTTGCGGCAGCCAGCCGTCCGGAATGCGTCCGGAAAACAAGGGCGGCGACAAAGGCAGCGAGAAGTGGCTGTAGCCATAACTGTATTTCGACACGAACAGATAATCGCCGACCAGCAGTGTCGCCTTCATCGAGCCGGAGGGAATATTGAAGGGCTGAAACAGGAAGGTGCGGATCACCAAAGCGATGATCAACGCGTGGACAACCACGCGGATGGTCTCGCCAATGCCGCCTTCTTTTCGTTTTGTTCCGGATGTCACGCTCATCGGCCTCTTGTCCCGCCATTCAAGGCGTCGTGCCCCGGCGACCTTGTAGCGGCTGCCACCTTAGGGCGCAATCAAGAACGCCGCCGCCCGTATATAAGCACTTGGTTGGATTGCGGTTATTCGCCTCAAGCCGACGTTCGCGGCGAGGCGGAAATAATGACAATGGCCTGCGCGCTCGGGCCTTCATCGGTAAGCGAAACGTCGATCTGGACGTCGCAGCCGGCCGGCGTGATCGCCTGCAGCCGTTTGAGCGCGCCGCCGGTCAATTTCATGGTGGGGCGCCCCGAAGGCAGATTGACCACGCCCATGTCGCGCCAGAACACGCCGTTGCGGAAGCCGGTGCCGAGCGCCTTGGAGCAGGCTTCCTTGGCGGCGAAGCGCTTGGCGTAGGTCTCGACCCGATTGGCGCGCTTCTCCGCTTTGGCGCGTTCGGCGGCGGTGAAAATGCGCCCGAGAAAGCGCTCGCCGTAGCGGTCGATGCTGCGCGCGATGCGCCGCACGTCGACCAGGTCCGAGCCGAGCCCGATGATCATGGGGAGCGCGCCGCTTTGCGGCCGCGATCCATCGCCGCGCGCATGAATTTTATCGTGTCGGCCAGCCCCTCGAACACCGATTCACCGATCAGGAAATGGCCGATATTGAGTTCGACGATCTGCGGCAGCGCCGCGATGGTCTCCGCGCTGGCGTAGTCGAGCCCGTGGCCGGCATGAACTTCGAGGCCCAGGCTCTTGGCCAGCAGCGCGCCAGCGCGGATGAGCTGCCACTCGGCGTCGGCCTCCGCCGCCCGGTTCTCGGTCAGCGCGTCGCACCAGGCGCCGGTGTGCAGTTCAACCACCGGCGCGCCCAATTCGACCGCCGCCTCGATCTGCGCCGGCGCCGCGCCGATGAACAGCGAGACCCGGATGCCGGCGTGCTTGAGCGCGTGCACCACGGGCTTGAGTTGGGCGTGCTGCCTGACGGCATCGAGCCCGCCTTCGGTGGTGCGCTCGGTGCGCTTTTCCGGCACCAGACACACGGCGTGCGGCTGCGTCTTGAGCGCGATCGCGGTCATCTCGTCGGTCGCCGCCATTTCGAAATTGAGCGGCCTGTCGATTTCCGCTTTCAGCCGCGCGATGTCGTCGTCGCGGATGTGACGGCGGTCTTCGCGCAAATGCGCGGTGATGCCGTCGGCGCCGGCGGCGATGGCGAGCTTGGCCGCGCGCACCGGATCGGGGTGCCGCCCACCGCGCGCGTTGCGGATGGTGGCGACGTGGTCGACATTGACGCCGAGACGGAGGGGCTCGAGCTTCATCTAACCGTTCACCCGCTCGGCCTTCGCCACCACCGGCTTGGCGCGCAATTGCGCGATGATGGCGGTGAGATGCTTGAGGTCGTAGACCTCGAGATCGATCAGCACGTCGGTGAAGTCCGGCGCCCGCCGCGTCATGCGGATATTGTCGATGTTGCCGTCGTTCTCGGCAATCACCTGTGCGATCTGGGCTAGCGAGCCGGGCTCGTTCACCGATTGCACCGCGATGCGCGCCGGGAAACGCCGCGGCGTGCTCTCCTCCGCGTCCCAGCGCACGTCGAGCCAGCGCTCCGGCGTGTCCTCGAACTCGCTCAAGGCGTGCGACTGGATCGGATAGATGGTGATCCCCTCGCCTGGGTTAAGGATGCCGACGATGCGGTCGCCCGGCACCGCGCCGCCTTCCGGCGCAAACCGTACCGGCAAGTCGCCGTTGATGCCGCGGATCGGGATCGCCGGGCCGCTCGCCGCCATGCCCGGCACCTTGAACTTGACCGAGGTGAGCTTCTTGAGGCCGAACCAGCCGCTCTCCGATTTCGGCTTCACCGCCATGGCGGCCGCGCGCTCTTCCTTGTAATCGGGATACATGGCGCGGGCGACGTCGGAGGCTTTCAATTCGCTGCGTCCGACCGCCGCCATCACGTCTTCAATGGACGCGCGCGCCAGCCGCGGCAGCGCACCGGTGAGCTTTTCGTCCGAGTAGACGATCTTGGCGCGCTGGAACAGCCGCTCCACGATGCGGCGGCCGAGACCGGTATATTGCGTGCGCACCGCCGTGCGCGTAGCGCGCCGGATCGCGGCGCGCGCCTTGCCGGTGACGACAATCGATTCCCAGGCTGCCGGCGGCGCCGATTGCGCCTTCGAGGTGATGATCTCCACCTCGTCGCCATTGCCGAGCTCCGACGTCAACGGCGAGATCTTGCCGTTGATTTTGCAGCCGACCGTGGCATTGCCGATATCGGTGTGCACCGCATAGGCGAAATCGATCGGCGTCGCCTTGCGCGGCAGCGCGATCAGCTTGCCCTTGGGCGTGAAGCAGAACACCTGGTCGTGGAACAGTTCGAGCTTGGTGTGCTCGAGGAATTCCTCCGGGTTGGAGCCCTCGGCCAAGAGTTCGATCGTCCGCCGCAGCCACGCATAGGCGGTCGATTTACGCGACAGCAGTTCGGTCGGCGAGCCGGCGCTGTCTTTGTAGAGCGCGTGCGCGGCGATGCCGTATTCGGCGATCTCGTGCATTTCGGTCGTGCGAATCTGCAGCTCGACGCGCTGCTGGCCGGGTCCGATCACCGTGGTGTGGATGGAGCGGTAGTCGTTGCGCTTGGGGGTCGAGACGTAATCCTTGAAACGCCCCGGCACCATCGGCCACGTGGTGTGGACGATGCCGAGCGCCTGGTAGCAATCGGCGACCGTGTCGACGATGACGCGAAACCCGAAAATATCGGAAAGCTGCTCGAAGCCGACCGACTTGCGCTCCATTTTGCGCCAGATCGAATAGGTGCGCTTGCGGCGGCCCGCCACCCGAGCGGTGATGCCGCGATCGGCCAATTTGCGGGTGAGCTGCTCCTCGATCTGCGCAATCAGATGTTTGTTGCGCTCGGCCAATTCCTCGAGCCGCGCATTCACGACCCGATAGGCGTCCGGATAGAGCTCGCGGAACGCCAGATCGTCGAGCTCCTCGCGCATCTCATGCATGCCCATGCGGCCTGCAAGCGGCGCGTAGATTTCCAGCGTCTCCTCGGCGGCGCGGCGGCGCGCCTCGACCGGCATGTAGTCGAGCGTGCGCATGTTGTGCAGCCGGTCGGCAAGCTTCACCAGCAGGACGCGCACGTCCGCGGCGATCGCCAAGAGCAGCTTGCGCAGGTTCTCCGCCTGCTTGGCTTCCTTGGTGACCAGATCGAGTTTCTTCAGCTTGGTTAACCCGTCGACCAGGGTGCCGATGTCGGGCCCGAACAAAGTGTCGATCTCGGCGCGAGTGGTTGCGGTGTCCTCGATGGTGTCGTGCAACAGCGCGGCGGCGATGGTGGCGTCGTCGAGTTTGAGGTCGGTGAGGATGGCCGCCACTTCGAGCGGGTGGGAAAAATACGGGTCGCCCGAGGCGCGCCGCTGCTCGCCATGCGCCTTCATGGCGTAAACATAGGCACGGTTGAGCAGCGCTTCGTTCGTCTTGGGATTGTAGCGGCGGACCCGATCAATCAGATCCAACTGCCGCATCATCGGCGGCTTTTTGGATTGCGCCGGCTTTTCAACAGTTTGTGCGGGCGCAACGGCGCGTTCCAGCGGCGCCCGGACCGGCGACTGCTTCTGCATCCGTGGTAAATCTGAGCGCGCGCGCGCCATTCTCGTGCCTCGCGGCCGCCGAATCTGTATGAAAAACGCTGCCGGCGCCCGTTTCTACCATAGATATCACGGCATTTCGCTGGCGCCGCAAGGGTTTGCCGCTCTGGTTGATGAAAAACCAACGGCCCGGCGCAAGCGCCGGGCCGTTACGCAAATTTTATATAGAAGCGGCGGCGAATTGACTATTCGGCGTCCTCTTCCGGCACTTCTTCCGGCGGCGCCAGGCCTTCGAGGCCCTTGAGCAGCTCTTCTTCGGTCATGCGCTCGGAGGTAACTTCGGTGTCGTCGGAATCGACGGATGCGCCGGCGCCAGCGCCAATCAGCGGCACTTCCGGCTCCGGTTCGTCGACCTCGACATATTTCTGCAGGGAGTGGATCAGGTCTTCCTTGAGATCGCCCGGGGATACCGTCGTTTCCGCGATCTCGCGCAGCGCGACAACCGGATTCTTGTCGTTGTCGCGGTCAAGCGTAATCTGCGATCCCGACGAGATCATGCGCGCCCGATGGCTGGCCAGCAGCACCAGATCGAAGCGGTTCTCAACCTTGTCGATGCAATCTTCTACGGTGACACGGGCCATCGGCTCGTCACTCCTTTGAATGGAACTTTGTCCTGAATTCGCCCGTTAGGTAGACTGTACGGGGTCAAAGTTCAAGTATTTTTGTCTTGGTTTAGCCGCAAGCCTCTGATACCGAAACCGTCGCAAGCAGGCCGACCGAACGGATATTAACGGCAACGGCGTGATTGCGTAGGCGGCCTGCTGAATTGATCAAAGGTGCCTTCAATCGTTCTGTAAACGCCGGTTCAGGGCAGTGCGTCGCGCTATTCTCGCGCGTTAGGCGCACGCTGAATCGGGAGATTTGGTTTGTATTGCGAGGATCGTGAGAGACAAATCATGACAGTACCCGGTGAAAAAATCGCGTTGTTCATCGATGGAGCAAATCTTTACGCCACCGCCAAATCTTTAGGCTTCGACATCGACTACAAGAAGCTGCTGCGCGAGTTCCAGTCGCGCGGATATCTGTTACGCGCCTTCTATTACACCGCCGTCATCGAGGATCAGGAATACTCCTCGATCCGCCCGCTGATCGATTGGCTCGACTACAACGGCTATTCGGTCGTCACCAAAGCGACCAAGGAATTCGTCGACCAGACCGGCCGCCGCAAGGTCAAGGGCAACATGGACATCGAACTCGCGGTCGACGCCATGGAGATCGCCGGCACGATCGACCACATGGTGCTGTTCTCCGGCGACGGCGATTTCCGTTCGCTGGTGGAGGCGGTACAGCGCAAGGGCGTGCGCGTGACCGTGATCTCGACCGTCACCACCCAGCCGCCGATGGTGGCCGACGAATTGCGCCGCCAGGCCGACATCTTCACCGACATCGTCACGCTGCAAGGCAAGATCGGGCGCGATCCGTCCGAGCGCGCCGCGCGGCCGCCGCGCGACGATCGCGGCGAAGCGCCGGGCCATACGCCGCAATTCCTGCAGCGTCCGCCGGTGCCGCAGCGCGCCGGTGCACCCGCCGGCGGCGATGGCGAAGACGACGAATTCGACCTCGAATAACACCATGCCGGACAACGGCAAGCCCGGGCGTGACTGTGCGCGCTGCCCGCGGCTTGCCGCGTTCCGAAGCAAATGGCGCGCGAGCGAGCCGGAATGGTTCAACGCGCCGGTCCCCTCCTTCGGGCCGCTCGATGCGCGCGTTCTGATCGTCGGCTTGGCGCCCGGCCTGCAGGGCGCCAACCGCACCGGCCGCCCGTTCACCGGCGATTACGCCGGCGTGCTGCTCTACGACACGCTGGCGCGCTACCGCTTCGCACGCGGCCAATACGGCGCGCATCCCGACGACGGATTGCAACTGAGCGACGCCCGCATCACCAATGCGGTGCGCTGCGTGCCGCCGGAAAACAAACCGACGACCGTGGAGATCGCCACCTGCCGCGATTTCCTCAAGGCCACCATCGCGGAAATGCCGAAGCTCAAGATTATCGTCGCGCTCGGGCGCATCGCCCATGACAGCGTGGTGACCGCCTTCGGCGCCAAGAAATCCGCCACGCCGTTCAAGCATGGCGGCAAGCACGCGCTCGGCGGCCTGACGCTTATCAGCAGCTACCATTGCTCGCGTTACAACACCAATACCGGTGTGCTGACGCCCGAAATGTTCCGCGAGGTCTTTGCCGCCGTTCGCGCCGAACTCGGGTAATTAATTTAAATTGCTGCAATCGCTGAATTGACGCGGCCCGCAGGCTAATCCCCGCGCCACCGGGGTTGGCGTCGGCCGCCGGCATTTAAAATTTGAAAATTCATCTATCGAATCTTTTTTTACTCAAACCGGCTTTGCTTGATTCAAGAGTTCCAAATGAGCCGTCCCTAAGGATGGGTCCCCAACAGGATACCTTTGCCTATTCAGGGGGCTTTACGATGGATCAATCGACGCAGCTACCAGCGCCCGCGGAAGTTCTTGCGTTCCCAAACATGCCGCGGATCGACGAACAATTGTTCGAGACCGTCCTGAACAACATGTCGCAAGGCGTGCTGCTTTTCGATTCGGAAACACGACTAATTTTTTGCAACCAACGCTACCTCGAAATGTACGGATTATTGCCGGAAACGGCGCGGCCCGGGCGCCACCTGCGCGACCTGCTGGTGCAACGCATTCAGACCGGAACTTTTGCCGACGACCCCGACGAGTACATCGCTCGGCTGAGAGAAGGCATCGCCGCGGGCGAGTGCTTTAGTCATACCGTCCAATTGGGCGATGGCCGGGCTTTCTCGGTCATCAGCAAGCCGATTGCCGGCGGCGGATGGCTGGCGACCCACGAGGACGTCACCGAGCGGCAGCGCTCCGACGGGCGGATCGCACATATGGCGCGCCACGACGCGCTGACGGATCTGCCCAACCGCGTCTTGCTGCGGGAACGACTGGAACACGAACTCAAACGCGTCAAACGCGGTGAATGCCTGGCGGTGCTTTGCCTCGATCTCGACCAGTTCAAAGGCATCAACGATGCGCTCGGGCATCCGATCGGCGACGAATTGCTGAAATTGGTTGCCGACCGTCTGCGCGGCTGCACGCGGGAGCCCGATACGGTCGCCCGTCTGGGCGGCGACGAGTTCGCCATCATCATGACCCAAATGCAGCAGCCGACCGACGCGGCATCGCTTTCCAAGCGCATCCGCGATTTCGATCATCAAGCCCTATCAAATCGAAGGGCACCAGATCGTCACCGACATCAGCATCGGCATTTCCGTCGCGCCCTTCGACGCGCAGGACGCCGACCCGCTTATGAGAAACGCCGACATGGCGCTCTATGGCGCCAAGGCCGACGGGCGCGGAACCTACCGGTTCTTCGAGCCGGAGATGAATACCCGCATGAAGGCGCGGCGCGAACTGGAAATGGACCTGCGCAAAGCGCTGGTCGGTAAAGAATTCGAATTGCATTATCAACCGCTCGTCAACCTTGAATCGAACGACGTCAACGCCTTCGAGGCGCTGCTGCGCTGGAACCATCCGCGGCGCGGGCTGATTTCACCGGCGGATTTCATCCCGGTCGCCGAAGAAACGGGGCTGATCGTGCCGCTCGGCGAATGGGTGCTCAAATCCGCATGCTACGAGGCGGTCGATTGGCCCGATCACATCAAGGTCGCGGTCAATCTATCGCCCGCCCAGTTGAACAACCGCAATCTGCTCAATGTGGTGATCGGCGCGCTCGCCGAATCCGGCATGCCGGCGAAAAGGCTGCAATTGGAAATCACCGAAACGGTACTGCTGCAGAACACCTTCGCAACGCTGGCGACGCTGCACGAGTTGCGCAAGCTCGGCGTGCAGATCGCGCTCGACGATTTCGGCACGGGCTATTCGTCGCTGAGCTATCTGCGCAGCTTCCCGTTCGACAAGATCAAGATCGACCGCTCGTTCATTCAGGATCTTTCCAACGGCGCCGAACCGGTCGCCATCGTGCAGGCGGTGGCAAATCTCGCCCGATGCCTCAACATGACCTCGACCGCCGAGGGCGTCGAGACACAGCAGCAAATGGACATGCTGCAGTCGATGGGCTGCACCGAGATGCAGGGCTATCTGTTCAGCCGCGCGCGGCCGGCCAAAGAGATAAGGCAATTCTTCGGCCAGAATGCCGACCGCATCACCGGCGCGGCCTAGATCGGCTTTTGCAGCCAGACGATGACTTCCTCGGCGTTCTTGTCGGGCGGGAACACCGGATAGAACGCCTTGCTGATCACGCCATCGTCGATGACGAGCGCCATGCGCTTGAGCAGCGTCATGCCGTCGACGCTGAAGGTCGGCAGCTTAAGCGCGCGGCTGAAAGCGAGCTTGTCGTCCGACAGGATCGCGAAAGGCAGATGGAGGCGGTTCGCCGCCTCTTGCTGATAGGCGGTGTCCTGCGTCGACAGGCCGTAGAGCTGCGCCACGCCCAGCCGCTGGAGCTCGCCGAAATGGTCGCGGAAGCCGCAGGATTGCGGCGTGCAGCCGCGCGCGCCCGGGATCGCGTCCCAGCCGGTCGGCAGGTCCTGCCCCGGTACGCCGGTGCGCGGATAGATATAGACCACCGTGCGGCCCTTGAGCTGCGACAGGTTGACCGCCGGCCCGGCCGTCGCCGGCAGCGCGATGTCCGGCAGCTTCATACCGGCGAGATGGCGCGCGGCACCATCGTCCTGCGGCGCCGGTATATTCGGCGGCAGCACATTTGGATTATGGGTGCCCGGCGCTTCGGTCATGGCTTCGTTCCATAGCTCATGAATTCCATCAGCGAGCCGTCCGGATCGCGGAAATAGACGGAAGTGCCCTGCCCCTTGGCGCCGAAGCGCTGTAGCGGGCCGCGATGGATCGCCACGCCGTGCGCCTTGAGATGGGCGATCGCGTCTTCGATCGGCCCGCGCCATTCGAAACACAGATCGGAATTGCCCGGCTGCACCGGCAGACGCGCCACCTCCGCCGGATTGACGCCCGGACCATGGACATTGAGCTGCTTGTCGCCGAAGCGATAGGCAAAGCCCGCGGGCCGCGCCACCAGCTCGGCGCCCATCACCTCGCTATAGAACTTGTTGGAGCGCTCCCAATCCGAGACATGGATGACGCAATGATCGAGTGTCGTGGGCACTGCCATGGCACTAAACTCCAAGGGTTTTTCCGACGCGCGTCGCCACTTCCCGCCGCTCCTCGCTCAGCTTGGCAAGACGCGCCTTCACCGCTTCGAGGATCGCGGGCGCAGCCGTCCGCGGCGAGCCGGAATCGAACGGCGGCGCCGGATCGTATTCGATGCCGAGCTGGATTTCGCGCGCCACCTGCTCGCCCTCGAGGATGGCGGCGAGCGTGAGCGCGAAATCGATGCCGGAGGTGACGCCGGCGCCGGTGACGATATTGCCGTCCACCACCACCTTTTCGCGCACCGGGATGGCGCCGAGCAGCTTGAGATGCTCGACCGCCGCCCAATGACAGGTGGCGCGCTTGCCCTTGAGCAGGCCGGCGGCGGCGAGCACCAGCGAACCGGTGCAGACCGAGGTGACGTATTTAGCCGAGGCTGCCTGCTTACGCAGGAAATCGAGCGCCTCGGCGTCTTCCATGAGGTCCTGCTGGCCGGGGCCGCCCGGCACCATCACCACGTCGAGCGGCGGGCAACTGGCATAGGTGACGGTCGGCACGATTCTCATGCCGCGATCGGTCGTCACCGGATCGAGGCTGCGCGCCACCAGTTCGACCACGGTATTCGGCAGCCGCGCCAGCACCTCGTAAGGCCCGGTCATGTCGAGCTGGGTCATGCGCGGAAAAATCAGCATGCCGATGCGGCGCTGGCCTGCCATCCTGCTAGCCCTTCTGCCGCATCAGCCGGCCGCGCTCGCGCTCCCAGGAGCGCTTTTTCAACGTCTCGCGCTTGTCGTGCAGCTTCTTGCCGCGCGCCAGCGCGATCTCGATCTTGGCCCGCCCCTTGTCGTTGAAGTAGATCTTGAGCGGCACGATGGTCATGCCCTCGCGCTCGACCGCGCCGGCGAGCTTGTCGATCTGGCGCGCGTGCAGCAGCAATTTGCGCGGCCGTTTCGGCAGGTGATTGAAGCGCGCCGCCTGCAGATATTCCGGGATATTGGAATTGATCAGCCAGATCTCGCCGGCGCGCGCGTCGGCGTAGATTCCGCGATGGTGGCCTTGCCGGCGCGCAGCGATTTGACCTCGCTGCCGGTGAGCGCGATGCCGGCCTCGTAGACCTCGCCGATCTCGTAGTTGAAGCGCGCCTTGCGGTTGTCGGCGACGACTTTGAACTTTAGGGCTGGTTTGCTGGCCATGGCGGCAATCGATCAAATGCGCAGGTTCCGGTCAACCGCCGCTTGCGCGACGCGCGGCTGGCCGACAAGATCGCCGCAAATAACGAAAATAGAGCATTAGGGAGGCGGCCATGGCGAAAACTCCATTATTCCCGCTTTTGTCGGTCACGCTGGTGGGCTGCGCCGCCACCGCCTTTGCCCAGCCGGCGCCGCAGAGCTTCCCGGACGGACCCGGCAAAGCGACCGTCGTCGCCGTGTGCGGCGGCTGCCATGCGATCGATCGCATCCGCGCCGGCTATACGCCGGCGGGCTGGATCATGATCCAGAGCATGATGGAGAACATGGGTGCGCCGGTCGCGCCCGAAGCGTGGCCGACGGCCGTCACCTACCTGATGAAGAACTTCCCCGAGAAACCGCGCCCGCCGGCGGCACTCATTGCCGGCCCGGTGCAGGCGACGATCAAGATGTGGGACGTTCCAACCCTCGGTTCGCGCCCGCATGATCCGCTCGCCACCAAGGACGGCGCGATCTGGTGGGCCGGGCAGCTTGCCAACAAGCTCGGCCGCATCGACCCCAAGACCGGCGCCGTCAAGGAATACACGCTCAAGACGCCGCACAGCGGGCCGCACGGCCTGAAAGAGGACAAGGCCGGCAACATCTGGTTCACCGGCAATGTCGCCGGCTTCATCGGCAAGCTCGACCCCAAAACCGGGCTGGTCACCGAATACGATCTGCACAATCCGGCGGCCAAAGATCCGCACACTTTGGTGTTCGACCACGACGGCATGCTGTGGTTCACGGTGCAGCAGGCCAACATGGTCGGCCGGCTCGATCCCAAGACCGGCGCGGTCAAGCTCGTCACCTCGCCGACACCGAAGTCGCGGCCCTACGGCATGGCGGTGAATTCCAAGAACGTCGTGCATTTCGTCGAGTTCGGCGCCAACAAGATCGCCACCATCGACGCCAAGACCATGGCGATCAAGGAATTCACGCTGCCCAATCCCGGTGCGCGCCCACGCCGTATCGCGATCGGGCCGGACGACATCGTCTGGTACACGGATTTCGCGCGCGGTTTCCTCGGACGCCTCGATCCGGCAACCGGCAAGGTCAGCGAGTGGCCATCGCCGAGCGGACCGAAATCGGAGCCCTACGGCATCGTCTTCACCAAAGGCGCGCTCTGGTACAACGAGTCCTTCGCCAAGCCGAATACGATCGTTCGCTTCGATCCCAAGACGGAAAAATTCCAGACCTGGGCGATTCCCGGCGGCGGCGACATCGTGCGCAATATGGATGTAACCCCGGACGGCAATCCGGTGACCGCCAACAGCCTGGTCAATCAGGTGGGTCTGGTCGAGATCAAATAGGGCTCTTTCGATTGCGCACGATCTTTTCCGGAAACCGGTTCCCGCTTTGCGGGATCATGCGCTAGCGCTGTTTCAGCAGATCGCGGATTTCGGTCAGCAGTTCTTCCTGCTTCGACGGCGGGGCGGGCTTGGCCTCTTCCTTGCTCATCAGCCGGGTCATCGCCCGGATTACCAAAAACAGCACAAAGGCGATGATGATGAAGTTAATCGTGACGGTGAGGAAATGTCCCCAAGCCATTACAGCACCTTGCTTTTGTGCCTCAGCTAAGGTGGCCGCCGTGACCTTGGACGAGAGCGGCAGGAAGTAGTTCGAGAAATCGAGGCCGCCGGTCACGGCGCCGACCACCGGCATAATGAGGTCGCCGACCAGCGCGCTCACAATGGCGCCGAAGGCCGCGCCGATGATCACGCCGACGGCGAGATCGACCACGTTGCCGCGCAGTGCGAATTTCTTGAAATCCTCGAGCATGCTTTGCCCCCGGTTCTGACGACAGGAATCCAAAAACCGTGGCGCGCGCCGGCTAGTTGATCAGCCCGGCATGCACCATGGCTTCGCGCACCGCGGCTTGCGCCTTTTCGCTCGCCGGCACCATCGGCAGCCGCACGGTATTGGCGCACTTGCCGATCAGCGACATGGCGTATTTGATCGGCGCCGGGCTGGTTTCGACGAACAGATTGATATGCAGCGGCGCCAGCTTGTCCTGCAGCTTGAGCGCGGTCTTGTAGTCGCCCTTCAGGCAGGCCGCCTGGAATTCGCTGCACAGCCGCGGCGCCACGTTCGAGGTCACCGAGATGCAGCCATGGCCACCATGCGCCATGAAGCCGAGCGCGGTGATGTCTTCACCCGACAGCTGGTTGAAGTCCTCGCCCATGGCCGCGCGCTGCTGCGAAACCCGCGCCATGTTGGCGGTGGCGTCCTTGACGCCGGAGATGTTCTTGAGCTCGTAAAGCCGCTTCATGGTATCGACCGACATGTCGACGATCGAGCGGCCCGGAATGTTGTAGATGATGATCGGAATGCCGATGGCGTCGTTGATCGCCTTGTAGTGCTGGTACAGCCCTTCCTGGGTCGGCTTGTTGTAGTAGGGCGTCACGATCAGCACGCCGTCGGCGCCCGCCTTCTCGGCGTGCTTCGACAGTTCGACCGCTTCCGCAGTCGAATTGGAGCCCGCTCCGGCAATCACCGGCACCCGGCCGTCGACCTGCTCGACGCACCACTCCACGACCTGCTTGTGCTCGTCATGCGACAGCGTCGGGCTCTCGCCCGTGGTGCCGACCGGCACCAGCCCGTTGGTGCCCTCGGCGATCTGCCAATCGACCAAATCGCGGAACGCCTTTTCGTCGAGCGCGCCGTTCTTGAACGGCGTGACCAGCGCGGTGAACGAACCTCGGAAACTCGTCTTGGCGGTCATGGGGTGTTCCTTGGCACGACTTCTCCACAGGGGTTCTGGGCGGCAGCCCCATAGATATCGGGTCGCCGCCACCGATGAAAGCCCTCCCATCAAATAGGCCCATGAATTGCCTTGATAAATGGGGTCCCGCCCCGTTTTTGCCCGGCTTGCGGTCTAGCCTGCGGCGGACCGGATTTAGGCTATCCCTGCGGCGGCGATATTGGCCTAATGGGGAGGATACCGGGCGGCGCCTTTGAGTCGGCGCCTTGGAACCGGAAAACGGCCGGGCAAGGAGTTGAATGGACGCGACGAAACGGACCCGCCGGGGGCTCGCCCTGGCGTTTGTGGCGATCGGCGCGTTCGGCGTCCAATCCGCCATGGCCGCGCCCAAGAAGGTTCCCGCGCCGCACGCCAAAAAACCGGCAATCCAAGCCGCCGCCAAACCGAACGCCAAGCCTGCCACGAAGCATCCGGCGAAACACCTCGCCGTCAAACGTGCCGCCGTGCACGTCGCCCACAATGTGCCGATGCCGCCCAAGCGCCCCCTGCCCGCCGCCAGCGGCTTCCCGCATAGCGCCGTGGCGCTGCGCGAACTGCCGGCCGCCAGACCCGCCACCCTCGGTCCGGCCGTGCGGCCGGCAGCGCCAGCCTTCGCCGTTGCGCCCGGCGCAGCGACCTCGCCGGCCGACATTGCCGCGGTGAAACGCGTGATCGAAGACTCGCGCAAGGGCAAGCTGGCCGACGCCGACGCCGCCGAGAACAGCATCGGCGATCCGGTCGCCCGCAAGCTCGCCGAATGGATCATTCTGCGCAGCGACAACACCAACCCGAGCTTTGCGCGCTACGCCGCCTTCGTGAACGCCAATCCGAGCTGGCCGCACGCGGCGCTGTTCCGCCGCCGCGCCGAAAACGCCTTGTGGAACGACGACCTCAGCGAGGCCGAGGTGCTCGCGTTTTTCACCAACCATAAGCCGCGCACCGCCAAGGGCCGCTACATGCTGGCGCGTGCTTTGCTCGCCAAAGGCGACCGCGAAGGCGCCGCGGCGCTCGTGCGTTACGCCTGGCGCCACGAGGAATTAAGCGCCGACGCCGAAAGCAAGGTGCTGGCGATGTTCGGCGGCCTGCTCACGCGCGCCGACCACAAGGCGCGCATGGACCAACGCTTCTATGCCGACGACATCGAGGCCGGCATGCGCGCCGCCAACCGCCTCGGCGGCGACGATCTGGCGATCGGCCGAGCCCGCGCGGCGGTGATCAAGCGGCTGAACAACGCCAGGGCGCTGCTCGACGCGGTGCCGGCGAGCGCGCGGCACGATCCCGGCTACATCTTTTCGCGCGTGCAATGGCTGCGCAAAGACAACAAGCTGGAAGAAGCCGGCAAGCTGATCCTCACCGTGCCGCAAAACCCGGCCGCGATGATCGATCCCGATCAGTGGTGGCAGGAACGGCGCATCCTGGTGCGCAAGCTGCTCGACGACGGCGATCCGCGTACCGCCTTTTACGTCGCGCGCGACGCCGCCCAACCGGTGCGCGGCTATTTCCGCGCCGATCATTATTTCACCGCCGGCTGGATCGCGCTGCGCTTCCTACACGACCCGAAGACCGCCGCCACGCTTTTCGCGCGTATTGCCGAGGGCTCCGTCAGTCCCTACGCGCTGTCGCGCGCCGGCTATTGGCAAGGCCGCGCCGCCGAGGCCATGGGCCAGCACGCCCAGGCCAAGGCCTATTACGAAATGGCGGCGCGCTATACCGCGACCTATTACGGCCAGATTGCGCGCGGACGGCTGGGGCTTGCCGATCTCGGCCTGCGCGGGCCGCCCGTGTTCTCGCCGGCCAAACAGGCCGAAATGCGCAAACTCGAGGTCGTACGCGCGGCCGAAATCCTCTACGCGCTCGACGAGCGCGATTTGCTGGCCTCGATCTATGCCGAGCTCGGCGAAAGCGGCACCGACGTCGCCGGCCTTTCGGCGCTCGCCGAACTTGCCGGCAAGCACGGCGACGGCCGCGCCATGCTGCTGCTCGGCGAAGGCGCCTACGGGCGCGGACTGCCGCTTGAATATTACGCCTATCCGACCGTCGGGCTGCCGTCCTACAAGCCGATCGCGCCGCCGATCGCGCCGGCGGTGGCCTATTCGATCGCCCGTCAGGAGAGCCACTTCAGCCAGAAGGTCGTCTCCATCGCCCATGCCATGGGACTGATGCAGGTGACGCCGGAAGCGGCGATCGATACCGCCAAGAAGTTCAAGGCGGTCTATAACCGCGCCCGCCTGTTGAGCGATCCGGTCTACAACATGCAGATGGGCGCGGCCGAACTGTCCAACCTGTTCACCGGCTATAACGGCTCCTATATCCTCACTTTTGCCGGCTACAATGCCGGGCGCGGGCGCGTGAAACAGTGGATCGCCGCCTATGGCGATCCACGCGACCCGAAAGTCGATCCGGTCGATTGGGTCGAGCGCATTCCGCTCTCGGAGACCCGCAATTACGTGGAGCGGATCATGGAGAACCTGCAGGTCTACCGCGCCCGCTTCGGCGGCGGCAGCAAACTGATGATCGAGGCCGATCTGCGGCGCGGCGCGACGAATTGATATCTCATCGATGATCGGTCACCCTGCGCCGCCATGACAGGCATGACGACTTCCACCTTCATCTCCGCCCCCGACGGCCTCAAGCTGCACGCGCGCTGCCATGGCCGGTCTAGCGCGTCCGCGCTGCCGGTGGTCTGCCTGCCCGGCCTCGCCCGCACGGCGGCGGATTTCGATGCCTTGGCCGAGGCTCTGGCAGGCGACGCCAGCCGTCCGCGCCGCGTCATCGCGCTCGATTACCGCGGCCGCGGCCAATCCGAATACGACCGCGATCCGGACAACTACAACTTCCAGGTCGAACTCGCCGACGTGCTCGCCGTCATCGCCGCGCTCGACGCCGCGCGGGCGATTTTCGTCGGCACCTCGCGCGGCGGCATCCTCACCATGCTGCTCGCCGCCGTGCGGCCGACGGCGATCGCAGGCTGCGTGCTCAACGATATCGGACCGGTGATCGAGCCGAAGGGCCTGATGCGCATCAAGGGCTATGTCGGCAAGCTGCCGCAGCCGCGCTCCTTCGAGGAAGGCGCCGAAATCCTGCGCCGCCTGTTCGACGCGCAATTCCCCAAGCTCGGGCCGCAGGACTGGCTCGCCAGCGCCCACCGCACCTTCCGCCAGGAAAACGGCGCCCTGGTGCCGACCTATGACGTCAAGCTCGCCAAGACGCTGGAAGGCGTCAATTTCGACAAACCCTTCCCGCCGCTGTGGGCGCAATTCGACGCCCTCGCGCATTGCCCGGTGATGGTCATCCGCGGCGAAAATTCCGACATCCTGTCGCCCGCCACGGTCGAGGCGATGCAGGCGCGCCGCCCGGCACTGGAGGCGATCGAGGTGCCCGATCAGGGCCACGCGCCGCTGTTGGCCGAAGCCGACGTGATCGCGCGCATCGCGGAGTTTGTCGGCCGCTGCCCGGTCTGACTTGGCGCGCGGTCGTACCCGAGAAAATTTGGTTTCTTCCCCGACTCATGCGCATGCGCGAGTTAAGTCACATGAGGGGGGTATGAGGGGTGGGGTATCTTCATTTTTGAAAAACAACCCCATGCAAAGTAGAATTCGACCGGTATAACCGATAGTTTTCGTTGGCTATACAGCACATATTGCAAAGCACTTGCGATTCCATGCGGCCAACCCAGGGGTTGAGACTTGGCTAACTCTGAGAAATCAAAACTAGAGCGGTTTCCACTTTCTGTGAATCGAGGGGATTCCCTTCGAGCCGCGAATAAGATTCTGTGGCCTTCTGATCAGGGAGGCCTGCGATGGGCTATTCGAACGACTTGCGGGTTCGGGTGATCGAGGTGGTCGAGAGCGGAGTGGCGGCGCGGGCTGCCGCGCGCCAGTTCGTGATCGGAGATTCGACGGCGATCCGCTGGGCGAAGCGGTGGCGGGAGACCGGCAGCGTCGAGGCCAGATCGAACAAGGGGCAGAGCCGGTCGCCGCTCAAACACCACGAGCAATGGCTGCTTGAGCTGGTGCGGCGGGAGCCCGATCTGACGCTGGAGGAAATCCAGCGCCGGCTGCTCGATGAGCGGGAGCACAAGGCGGGGCTCGGCTCGGTGTGGCGGTTCTTCGACCGTCACGGCATCAGCTTCAAAAAAAAGCGTGCGCGCGGCCGAGCAAGACCGGCCTGACGTCGCGGCGGCGCGCGCCGCCTGGGCGCAGGCTCAGGCCGAACTCGCCCCTGAGCGGCTGGTCTTCATCGACGAGACCGGCACCAGTACCAACATGGCTCGCCTACGTGGCCGGGCGCCGCGCGGTGAACGGCTGGTCGGCAAGGTTCCGCACGGCCACTGGAAGACCACGACTTTCGTCGCGGGCTTACGCTCGAGCGCGCTCACCGCGCCCTGCGTCATCGACGGTCCGATGAACGGCAACGCCTTCCTGGCCTATGTCGAGCAAATCCTCAGCCCCAGTCTCAAGCCAGACGACATCGTCGTGCTCGACAATCTCAGCGCTCACAAGGTAGCGGGCGTGCGCGAAGCGATCGAAGCCGCCGGTGCAAGACTGCTCTACCTGCCGCCCTATTCGCCCGACTTTAATCCGATCGAGCAGCTCTTCGCCAAGCTCAAGGCCTTGCTCAGAAAAGCCGCCGAGCGTTCCGTCGAAAGCCTCTGGAACCGAATTGCCGCTCTTCTTAACGCCTTCTCGTCTTCGGAATGTACCAACTACTTCCGCAATGCTGGATACGCTCCACATTAAGTGGAAAGTGCTCTAGACCCAACGCCGTACAAAGCGACCGATCGCGAGGAAGCCGCGCTCACTCGCTTTGCCGCCCATGCGGCTGATGCAGCGCCAGGCATTAAGGTGGTCAAGGGTGAAAGGGCAAATGCGATTAGGACGAACCACCCGAACGAACGTTTTGGTTATGTACTCCTGATGGAAGCGTTAGGAACGACAGATATTTATTTTATGGAAGGCCTTCTCGGACAACTTGCAAACGCAAGTGTCCAAGGTGGTAAAATTGATGAGAACGGCATAAATTTCATGCTGTCGGTAATCAAAGCCATCAAGCCAAAAGATCAACTGGAAGCAATGTTGGCCGCACAAATGGCCGCCGTTCATATGGCAACTATGACGTTTTCGCGACGCTTAGCTGGGGTCGAAAATATACCGCAGCAGGATGCCGCTGAACGCGCGCTAAATAAGCTTGCGCGAACGTACGCTGGACAAATGGAGGCGCTCAAACGCTACCGGACCGGTGGCGAACAAAGAGTTACGGTACAGCATGTTTCGGTCAATGAAGGCGGACAGGCAATTGTTGGCAACGTCACTCAAGCGGCACGTCAGAACTCCGCGGATAAACCTCTGAATTCAACGCCGACTTTGACGGATGCGCGGCAAGCAGAAATGCCGATCCTGAATGATCAACAGCGAGCATCATCCCGGCGCAAGAGAAATGGCAAACGATCACCCGCGTAGTACCGGCCCGATGTCGGCGAGCCGACGTTGCGGTGCCAAGGCCCGCTCGGGTAAGCCTTGTAGGTCTCCTGCAGTAACCGGGAAAAAACGCTGTCGAATGCACGGCGGTGCGCCAGGATCGGGGGCCCCGCACGGTAACAGAAACGTCCTAAAGCACGGGCGCTATACGCGCGAGGCTATCGAGGAACGCAGGCGGCTCCGAGATCTTATGCGGCAATCACGAATGCTGATTAAAAAAATAAAATGACTGGCTCACTTCAGGAAACGATCGATCATCCGCTGACTTTTACACAGCGCGCAACCTCGTGAATCCAATTCGAAGGAGCTGGCGCGAGACGTCAAATTCGCGCGCCCAAAATGGTAAAGACAAATTGAGTCGCCCGCGCTCGATGGGCGGCGAAACGTTTAGGCAGCAGATGCGCGGTTTCGATAGAAACGCTTCTCTATTCCGCCGATTGGGGTCAAGCGCTTTCAGACTAGTCGCTTTGTTTACACTGGATAATTCCACGCTCCTGCTCGGGAGCTTAAATCGCGGCCTGTGCGATAGGATCAGCAAATAAGCATGTCCGAAATTACACGGAATAAGGAGCTATACGTGAGCCCAATGCAAATGTTGAAGTAGGCCACAGAGCGTTAAATTAGCGAGCCCCGCCGGTCACTCCTTGACCACAGAAAACGGTGAACGACTGGATTCAAACATCATCACTCAATAATCGTTGGTTAGGTTTTTCTGCACGACAAATTGGTACATGCCTTTGAATGTGTCGGGGTTTTCGGTTTCGAATTGATGCCAGAGCGAAATGTCAGCCTCTCGCTCGAGTGAAAATCGCCTCGCAAACTGATCTCGGACACCACTGTCGACTTGGAAGCCGAGAAACCGCAAGTTGTTCTTATCAAGAAACGCTTGTATTCGCAGTATCGTAAACGACTGCTCCTGGCTGTGAAATAGCAAGTCTCGACACTCGCTCATTGTATAAAAATCAGGAAATTTCAGGATGTCATTGAACGCTACTTCGTGAACGGCTGCGGCCGCTAGGTCCTGCCGAGCTCGGCGGATGTCCTCTCGTGACGAGTTATAGCCCCGCGTTCGTAGCCATTTTTGTGCGACGATAAGGTCGCGGCGTGCAAATTCGCTGTAGAGACCGATGTGCATGCAGCCATCGTGACGCAGCAATGGTAGCAGTGTACGCCATCCTTGTTCCGGATCGGCGAGATGATGCAGCACTCCACTCGATGAGATCACATCGAAGGTTGCGCAAGACGCCGAATTAGAGGATGTCCCCCTGGGCATATTCGATGTTATTTAGGCGCATGGCGTGCGTCTTCTGCTTCGCGTAGCTGAGACTTGACAAACTGAGATCAATGGCCAGCACGTTTGCGCCCGGAAGACTTTGTGCGAACAGGATCGAATGGTAACCAGTGCCGCAGCCCGCAATTAGCACATCGAAGCCGGTAGTCTTTCCGCTCTTGCGGTAATTACTATAGGGATAATCTCTTTGCATCACACTATCGACCGGCATCGCTGGCACTGACGCCGGAAGTTTAATCCATCGCGGATAGGGATTGTCTTCATACTGCTCCTGCACTCTCACAGATGTGGCATTATTGATCGACGTGATCTTCGGAATAGAATCGCGACGCCGGCGTTCTTCGGCACGTGCGCGGATTTGTTGGTTCAGCAAATCTTCGAGGCTTCGCGGCCATGATTGTTTGAGCAGCAACTCATTTCGCGGCAGGCTGTCGAGGCCTTGGTAAGCCCCCAGAATGGCCAAAGCTAAAGGCGCAATCTTCGCTTTTGTAGCAATAGCATGAGATATTTTATTGCGGAGATAGCAGACGCGATCATTCTCGATCTCTGTCAGATCGAAAACATATTCATTGATGAAGCATTGTCGGGCTATCGCGCAAGATATCCTTTCGGTGTTTTCGTCGGCATGACTGACGTCCTGCACGGCCATGTCAAGCAGGCCTGCGCGAATCGACGTCAGCAGATGTTCGAGCTCCATTCCGAAAGACTTGCCGGATTCGAGCAGCGCCAGCACCAGCGGATCACCCGAAATTACGGAAATTTCGTCTTCATCTAGCAGATCAGGCAGTGGGAGCCGACGCGGCCAAGCATCCGACGCCCGCCGTATTGCTGGTCCTATCACCGGATCATGATCAAGCAACCCTCTGATTGTGCCAATTAGATCAGTTGCGTTGGCCCAGGGTTCCCGAAGAGCGCGGACAAAAACATCCCGCAGTTCCTCGGCACCCGGAAAGTAAGACCACCGCTTCACACACTGGACAAAGAAGGCTTTGCTTTCTTCTGTCTCTTGGAGACGTAGCGCCCGCGTAGCAATTTCCACTGCCTCCTGGTCGCGCCCCTCGGCGAGCAGCTGCCAGCCATGATTGAGGAACTGGTTGAAAAAAATAGGATCAAAATCTGCTGACCGCGACGATGGACGGTCTTTTCTGCTGGGCGGAGTGGCCCGCCGCATCTTGCAATTCATAGAGAGTTCCTGCGACGATGCATCAAGTGGGCGTTCGAGCCATTTTACTTACCGCGCCGATAAACGGAAGGCAGTCCGAGCATACTCAGCTGCCCAAGCGGAATCGGCCGTGCTACCGAACAGCACCAATTTATAAGCTTACATCCTAGCTAGCTGGGGGTTGAAAATTCGTCGAGAATAAGATCGCTAAAGGCTATCTAAATGCAATTTCCATCCAATGCCGTAGGCCAATTGGGTTCGTTTCTGCAAAACCAAGATCTGGAGCACTTAGCCCCGCGAGCTCATAGCGGAAGATGAGCGCGGCTATTTTTGCGGCTTCGGTCGCTGGCACCGGCGCCATCCTACTCTTGACCCGCCGGCGTTCTCGGCAATGAACTCAACGCCGCCGGCCTTCAAGGCGCGTTGAGCCTCCAGAGTGACGACGGGGACGGCGCTACAATTAATGACGTCGTATCGGCATGCATTCTCGAGGGTTGATTGTATGAGCAAGCAGAGCGATGCGTAGCGCAGCAATCGAGAGCGCGACTATTTGTATTGTTTTGGCTTCTGACGATTGCGCAGCCGCACACCGGGGCCGCCGCCGTTTTCGTCGATGAATTCGACGCCGCCCGACTTAACGCCTTCCGAATAGCCGAGTTATTTGGGGCCGTCATCGTGGTTTCCATCTCCGTGAGCTCAGCACGTCGAATTGTGCGAAGGCTCACCGATGATCGCCTCGACAACTCGTCAGCACTCCACCTCAAAAGCGCTCGGGCCGCTCGGACCTGATCACCGGTTAATGGTTTTAGCCCTTGACTTATATAGTGCCAAATGGCACTATTCGTGCCACATCCCTTTCCCCTAGGAAAAAACATTTTTGGTGGAGTAGGAAGCTATGAATACAACTTTACACACAAATGGAGTTGGCGAGCAGGGGCTTACATTCGCCACTTCCACCTACCGCGCCCTGCGCGATCGCATCCGGGCCGTCGATCCACCGATCGACGAGCAGACGCTGGCCGATACGGTCGAGGGACTGACGGATTTGCATGAAATTTTAGGACGCCGTTGTCCGCGCGGCGCTGGCCGACGAGGCCATGGCGACAGGGCTCAAGTGCCGGATCTCCGACATGCAGGGCCGGCTGGACCGGATACAGGACCGCGCCGCCAAACGCCGTCAAATTGCCAAGGACGTAATGGTCGAGCTGCTAATCGGCGCAATGCACTCAAAAGCACCGGGCCGATTACGCCGGAAGGCAAGGAACGTTCGCGCCGTAACGCGATACGCCATGGCCTCACCGCCGAAACCGTCATAACCAGATTTGAAGACGCGGAGGATTACCAGGCCTTCGAGGCCGCCGTCACTGCCGACTATGACGCCGAAACGGCCGTCGAGCGCGAGCTGGTGCTTCGACTGGCGAGCGTTCTCTGGCGGCTACGCCGGGCAACCGGCATCGAGTAAGGTCTGTTTGAGTCCGTGACCGCCGAACCCGGCAAGGGCGAGCAAAGACATTCATGCCCGGCGGTCGTCGAGTCGCCGATATCTCGGAGCAAAGCCAATTAAAACCAATCGTAGCGTGCCAGTCTAATACAGCGACGGCAGACAAGCGTCGTTTTGACGCGAACATAGATATCGCCGACAGCTTTTTGCACTTGGCCGCGCTGCCGACTTTGCCGCTGGATCGCTTCAGCCGCTACGAGCACACGCTGTGGCGACAAGCGCGTCAGCTTGTCCTTACGCTAGAATCGAATTCGCCGCCGCAGACAAATCTCGAATCATCCACGACCGTCTTTTTCGTTCGGCCGCGCCATTTCCAATAAATTTAAATGAGGTCCGCGCCCGACGCCTCATAGACAACGAGCCGTTGCTTTTGAGCCATAGCTGGCCACATGGCGAAAGGATTGCGTGAAAAAAAAAGGAACGAAAAACCCCCGGCAGTTTCCCGCCGGGGGCTGTTGTTCAAGCGAACTTCACCTTGATCAGACGATCAGGGATAGAAGTTGCGATGGAAGCGGAACTCCGCCATCCACGCGCTCTGATCGGAGATAGTGCGAGCCGTTACCGGCTGCGGCCCGATCCGGAGAGTGTACCGGGACGCTGGCGTTCGCGGTATCGAGCGCCGTATAGATCACGTCGAGACCGATATAGGTCTGGCTGTCGACGTTGAACTGCGTCCGCGAACCAACGTTCCAGTAGTGCCAGTTGTTGTTGCAGCCGATCGCCAACGCGAACAAGCTCAGCTGCGCAGAGGTAATGCGTTCGCCGTGGCTGTTGTACTTGGTCTTGATGTAGGTGCCGTACAACGACGTCTGCCACCGCTTGGTCCAGAAGTGCTCGTAGCCGGCGTTGACGCCCCAGACGGTCGTCAACTCGACGGCTGCCGCCGGTGTACGCATAGACACCATCGCTGATGAGGCCCCAGCCGACGTTACCGCCGGTGCCGCCATTATACTGGCCGTAGATGCCGCCTGCGGCCGGATTGCGCGACGACGCCGCAGCAGTGGTGGCGCCATCGTCGGCGTAACCAGTAGCGCCAACGGCGTAGTTGAACTGAGCGGAGAAGTAGTCGCCCGGTCCGATCATCGGCGTGTTGATCTTCACGCCCACGCCGCCGAAGTAGCCGGTCGCGTAGCTGGGACCGCCGGTAGCCGTGGTCTGGCCGGCGCCGTAGTACGAGCAGTGCGACGTCATGAATACCACCCATGATCTGAGCGGCGCCCCATGAAGCGTCCATGCGGAGGTTCATCACGATGTCCGGATACCGAACGTTGCCTCGACGATTGCGCCATCGGCGCCGAGATGACGTTGACCGCCGGAGCCGTGCGGGGCATTGTAGACGTTCGTGGTACGCGGCGCTTCCAGCGACAGGGTCGCCGACAGGCCGTTGCCGAACTGCGCGGTGTAAGCCGTCACCGTCTGACCGCCGTCGCCGGTGTCGGACGACGGATTGATCATGCCGCCGAAGTACGACAGAGCCGGTGCCGGGTAGAGGTCGTAGAACGACTGCGCCACACCGAAGGTGAAGCCGGCCAACTGGATGAAGGCGCGGTTGCTGTTGAAGGCGCTGTTGCCACGCCTGACCCTGCGTGCTGCCACCGACGGCGATGTAGCTGCGCAGAGTGCCGAACTCGGTCTGGGTACGGGCGTCGGCGGTGATGTAGCCACGCGCCTTCCAGTTCCAGCCGTTGTTGCTCGCCCGGGTGTTGGGGTTGACCGAACCCAACGCACCGTTGGTCAGGTTGCCGTTGGCGTTGACACCCAAGTACTGACGGACCCAGCCGCCAATCTTGAGACAGGTATCGGTGCCGGGGATGTAATAGAACCCTGCACCATACAGACTGCAAATCTTCACGTACTGGACCGGTTTGGCCTTAACGGGAAGATCGGCGGCCTGCGCCCCTGCGATCGCAACGAAACCCGCTGCGGTGCCGAGGAGAAGGCTTTTCACCATCTTCATCTTGAACCTCCAAACATTGTTTCTCTTGAGAGGGTTCCGTATCCGCCAAGTGCGATCGGCACCGATGGAACTTCCCCTTGCTCCCCGCTGCCCGAAAAAACTGACCGCACCGGTCGACCCACTTTTGACTGCCAAATCTGGGCTTGGTGCGATCCGTCGACCCGGAAAGCGCGACATGGGGATGCCCCCCTCCGTCGCGCTTACGACATTATCGATTGAAGGTTGAGGCGCAACGAAGAAGCGCCGTTCCCACAGGGTTTGGCGGCGCTTTTCAGTCAAGTGTTGCGTAAAAAACACGCAAATTTCCGGGCCCGGCCGTCTGCGGGATGTTGTCGTCGGATACCCGGCGCTATCTCATTTTTATCTGTACTATCAATATCTTAGAAGATAATATCACCATTGCCGGCGATCCAACTGCCGAAAACAACTTCGGCTCTGGAACGGCTCGTTGCATCAAAATGACCGAGTTTTGGCACCTTTCAGCCGCCCAATCCCACTGGAAAGCCCAATTTCGAGGCATCCTGGCCGATTAGCGGCATTTTCGGGCGCAGCGGCCCTTGGACCTGGGCCACGGTACGTCAATACCGCTTGGCTCGGCCGCCAGACCGCAATCCCGCGCTCGAATCATCGTCAGCCAATGCAAACCAGCGAATCGTGCGAGCGCGAGCGACTCATGGCCCCTTCCACAGGAGAATTCGCGTGAAGAACTCCCGGCGCTGCGAATTGGCGGTGGCGATCGTTCGTCTAAGTAACGGCTGGCGGAGCCGGAGGGATTCGAACCCTCGATACGCCTTTGGAGCGTATAACGGTTTAGCAAACCGCCGCCTTCAGCCACTCGGCCACAGCTCCGCGTGCCGGAAGGCTTATGCTTTCGGCATTTGCTCGTCAAACCGAACCTTGCAATCCGGACGGCAAAACTGCAACTAACCCGGCGCCAGATCCGGCCAGCCTTTGGACTCCCGCGGATGAATCGAAAACAGCGCCGCGCCGCGGTCAAGCAAAGCGCACCGGCCGGCGCCCGCCCCGCCGGCGATTCCACCGGCCTATTGTTGGCCGAAGCGGTTCGCTTTCAGCAGCAGCATAAGCTCGACGACGCCGTGCGCGCCTACACGCGATTGCTCGCGCTCAAGCCCGATCACGCCGAAGCAGCCAACAATCTCGGCGTCGTGCTGCTAGCCCAAGGCAAATTGCGCGAGGCCTCGGCGTCCTTTGCGCGTTCGCTTTCGCTGATGCCGCAGCTATTCGAACAGTACAGCGGCATTGTAACCACCCTGGTCGCGGTCTTGCCGGCCTTCGGCGAGGCCATGCAGCGGGCGATCGCGGCCTGGCCGAACCGCCTGACGGCCGATCGAATGCTTGGCACGCGGGTCTCGCAGCAATCTGCGAGGACCCCATGCTGATCTGCATGTTGCAATGGTCCCCGCCCGCAAAATCGAGCTCGAGCTTGTTCTCACGGCACTGCGCGCCGCCCTTCTCGCCGGCGCCGACCGCGCGCGACGACCGCGTTCTCGCGTTTTACTGCGCGCTGGCGAAACAGTGCTTCATCAATGAATACGTGTTCGCGACCACGCCGGAGGAGGATGCCCAGCTCGATCGTCTTAAGGCCATGCTGGCCGAGGCGATCGCATCGGGCGCCACAATCGCGCCGATACAGCTTGCCGCGATCGCAATGTATCAGCCGCTGCATGCGCTGCCCGAGGCGAAGGCGCTGCTGGCGTATGAGTGGCCGGCGGCGCTCGATGCGGTCGTGACGCAACAGCTACGCGAACCGCTTGCCGAACTCGCGCTGCGCCCCACGATCGCGCGCCTGACGCCGATCGACGACGACGTCTCAAAGCGCGTCCGCGAGCAATACGAAGAAAACCCTTACCCGCGCTGGGTGAAGGCCGCCGGCGGCGTCAAGCCGATGGCGCTCGATGCGGCCCTGCGCGCCAAGTTCCCCACCGCTGCATTTATGCCGCTCGAGAAAACCGACTCGATCGATATCCTGGTGGCCGGCTGCGGCACCGGTCTGGGCGCGCAGATTGCGCAAATCTACACCGGCGCGCGCGTGCTCGCGGTCGATCTCAGCCTGAGCAGTCTCAGTTACGCCAAACGCACGACCCCGCCGGCGCTGGCCGACCGCGTCGAATACGGGCAAGGCGACATCCTCAAGCTCGGCGCCATTGGCCGCGACTTCGATCTGATCGATTGCGCCGGCGTGCTGCATCACATGCGCGATCCGTTCGACGGCTGGCGCGTGCTGCTTTCCTTGCTGCGGCCCGGCGGCGTCATGCATATCGGCCTTTACAGCGAGATCGCCCGCCGCGACGTGGTGGCAGCACGCGCCTTTATCGCCGAACGCGGCTATGCTGCCACGCCCGAAGACATCCGCCGCTGCCGGCACGATTTGCTCAAGACTCCCATGGCCAGCGTGTCGCGCTTCAGCGATTTCTTCAGCACCAGCGAATGCCGCGACCTCCTGTTCCACGTGCAGGAAAGCCGCACGACCATCCCAGCCATCAAGGCGTTCATCGATGGCCATGGGCTGAAATTCATCGGCTTCGATTTCCAGGATGCCGAGGCGCAGCAGTTTCGCGCCATGTTCGCCGATGCCGGCTGGTCGATGAGCGACCTCGGCAAATGGGACGCGGTCGAAGCGAAATACCCCAATATTTTCGGCAACATGTACCAGTTCTGGGTGCAGAAAATCTGACCGCGGGCGCCTTACCGCCGCATAAAATTTGCCGGCGCGCGAACTAAAGCGCCGGAGCGCGGGTTAACGGTGGCAGTGCGGCCAGCCCCCGATCGAGACGACAGCCATGACCAGATTCAGCTCCGTCCTGTTAGCCGGCATCGCCGTTGCAGCGCTGACGGCCCTCATCCGCCCCGCTGCGGCGATCGAATATCCCTGGTGCGCGCAATATGGCAGCATGGACGACGGCGGCAGGAACTGCGGCTTTTCGACCCTCGAGCAATGCATGGCGACGGTCAGCGGCATCGGCGGCGGCTGCGAACGCAATTTGTTCTATACTGCTCCCGCCGGACGGCCCGCCAAGTCGGCGCGCAAGACGCGTCGCGATTGAAGCGGGCTGATCGTCCGGCACGCGAACGCCAGACCGGGAGATGTTCGATGCGCAGATTTTGGTCGCTTGTCTTCGCCGTGACCGCGCTGATCGTATTCATGCCGTCGGCCGGCCAGGCCGAACCCTATCCGTGGTGCGCGCAATATACCGGCGGCAGAGGCGGCGGCGGCCGCAATTGCGGCTTCGTCACGCTCGAACAGTGCCGTGAAACCGTCGCCGGCATGGGCGGCTTCTGCGAACGCAATTTGTTCTACACCGGCCCCACCGAACGGCCCGTCAAACACAAGCGCAAGCGCCGCGACGACTAAAACGAAAGGCCCTGCTTGCACGAGCGGATGAACCGGGGCCATATCGCGCGCCATGGCGCCGCCTCCCCGTTTCAACGTGCAGCAGACGATGCAGGATGCCGTCGCCCTGCATCAGCAGGGCCGGCTGCGCGAGGCTGAAAAGCTTTATGCGCGCGTTCTGAAAGCCGCGCCCGATTTTTTTGATGCGCTGCATTTGCTCGGTCTGGCAAAGGCGCAGAGCAACCAGATGGGCGAGGCCTACCGGCTGATGTCGGCCGCCCTCAAGATCAATCCGCAGGCGCCCGACGCCTGGATGAATCTGGCCAACGTGCTGCACGCGCTCAAGCGCGACGCCGAGGCGCTCGATTGCCTCGACAAGGCGTTGGCCCTGCGCCCGGGCGATGTGAACGCGATCGAAAACCGCGGCAACGCCCTGCTCGCACTTGGCCGTGCGCAGGACGCGCTCGCCTGTTTCGATGCGGTACTGGCGCGCAATCCGCGCCATGGCGAGGCCAGGCTCAATCGCGGCGGCGCGCTGGCGGGCCTCGGCCGCACCGCCGAGGCGCTCGCCGATTTCGACGCCGCGCTCGCGCTGATGCCGGGGCATCCGAGCGCGCTCTTCAATCGCGGCAACGCGCTGTTGGACCTCGGCCGCTACGACGAAGCCGTCGCCGCCTTCGATCGCACGCTCGCCGCGGTCCCGGGCCAGGTGAAAGCCCTGAACAGCCGCGGCCGCGCGCTGCAGGCGCTCAACCGGCACGCCGATGCGCTCGCCAGTTTCGACAAGGCGATCGCGCTGCAAAAGGATTATGCCGACGCCCAGCTCAATCGCGCGCTCAGTCTGCTCACGCTCGGCGATCTCGCCCGCGGCTTTGCGCAATACGAATGGCGCTGGCAGCGCACCGGCATGCGCGACACGCGCCGCGGCTACGGCAAGCCGCTCTGGCTCGGCGAATACCCGCCCGCCCGCAAAACCATTCTGCTGCATGCCGAGCAAGGTCTCGGCGACACCATCCAGTTCGCGCGCTATGTGCCGCTCGTCGCGCAGCGCGGCGCGCGCGTCGTGCTCGAAGTGCAGCCGGAATTGAAAAGTCTGCTGGCCGGCCTCGCCGGCGTCGCTTCCTGCCATGCGCGCGGCGAACAGCTTCCGGCCTATGACGTGCATTGTCCGCTCGGCAGCCTGCCGTTGGCGTTCAAGACCGAGCCGGCGACCATCCCCGCCGATATCCCCTATTTGCACGCGGACGAAGCGCACCTCGCCAAATGGCGGCCGCGCCTCGAAGGCCTGCCGGGAAAACGCGTCGCGCTGGCCTGGGCCGGCAACGCCAGCCATGCCAACGACCGCAACCGTTCGGTCGACCTCCATTTGCTTGAGCCGCTGCTGGCGCTCGAAGGCGTTTCTTTCCTGAGCATCCAGCGCGAATTGCGCGGCAACGACGCCGAGCGTCTGGCGCGTCACGGCAATGTCAGCCATCTCGGCGGCGACTTGTCCGATATGGCCGACACAGCGGCGCTTCTCACGCTCGCCGATCTCACGATCTCCGTCGATACGTCGGTGGTGCATCTTGCCGGCAGCCTGGGGCGGCCGGTCTGGGTGATGCTGCCCTCTGCGCCGGACTGGCGCTGGACCTTAACCGGCGCGGCGAGCCCCTGGTACCCGCAGGCGCGGCTGTTCCGTCAACCCACGCTCGGCGATTGGCCGAGCGTGATCGCGACGCTGCGCGCGGAGCTCGCGCGCTTCGCCGCTGCTGCGTAAATCAAGCCGCGGCGCGGATTGCCGGCGCGCGCACCGGCTGCGGATGGCCCTTGAGCCAATCGCGCGCCGCGCGCTGGGCGCGGCCGATCTCGGCGTCGGCCATCTGCTCGGCGATTTCACGGCGCAGCCGCGACGCGTCGGCGTGGCCGCGCATCGCCGCGATGTTGAACCACTTGTGCGCTTCGATCAGATCGACCGCGCCGCCGGCGCCGATCGAATAGTTCATGCCAAGGGCGAAGCAGCCGTCCGCATCCTTGGGTTCGACGGCATAAGCCGCCGCGGTTTCGATAGCCATTATGATGGCCTCCCCATTATCGCGGCCGCTGCGCCCCCGCGAGCCGGCCGCTCCAGTCCCTGTTGCCGGACGAAAATGCCTTCGCCCGAACAACGCGATCTAAGGAGGAAAATTTGAATGACAGTTTAAGTGTTGCGATGAATCGAACGTGAATGCGCGCCGCCAACGCGCGCGCCAATACACGTAGAAACCCAATATTTCCGGGCTAAATCAAGCGTGCGCGCCGGACAATTGAGGAAGCGCTAACCGCGCTGGGTAAGCGTAAGCTAACCACCCGCGCGACTAGGTCCGGCACGTCTGCCGCTACGCGCTGCGCGCGCGCTGGCCGAACAATACCGCCTGCACTTTCGGATCCTTCATGTCGATGCCCTGGCGCAATTCGAGGCCGAGCGACATGCCGCGCTGCACCGCCGGCCGGGCTTTGACGCGCTCCAGCCACGCTTTGAGATTTGGAAAGTCCTCGATGTTCTGCCCCTGCCGCGGCCAGCCATTGACCCAACCGACCAGCGCCATGTCGGCGATCGAATATTTGCCGGCGATGAAGTCGCGATCCTTGAGCCGCAGGTTCATCACGCCGTAGAGACGATTGACCTCGTTGATGTAGCGGTTGATCGCGTAGGTCAGCGTCTCCACCGCGTAGTTCTTGAAGTGATGCACCTGCCCCGCCATCGGACCGACGCCGCCCATCTGCCAGAACAGCCACTGCTCGACTTCGACGCGCTGGCGCTCGTCGGCCGGATAGAACTTGCCGGTCTTGCGTCCGAGATATTGCAGGATGGCGCCGGACTCGAAGATCGAGATCGGCTTGCCGCCGGGGCCGTGCGGATCGATGATCGCCGGCATGCGGTTGTTGGGAGAAATTTTCAAAAAGTCCGGCTTGAACTGCTCGCCCTTGGAGATGTTCACCGGCACCAAGGTATAGGGCAGCTTGCACTCTTCCAGCATGATCGAAATCTTGAAGCCGTTCGGCGTCGGCCAGTAATAGAGCTCGATCGGTTTGGCCGGCTTTGTAGCCGCCTTGGCGGCCTTCTTGGCTGGCTTGGATTTCGCCGCCGCTTTTTTCGGTTTTGCCGCCGTCCGCTTCGCCTTGCGCGCCATGTCCCTGCTCCATTGCCATCAAGCTGGTGCCGATCCCGTTCACAGGTAAAGCCGGCGGCGGTAATCCGCAACTCTCATAAAGGCCGCGCAGAACGGCGTTTTCCGGCCGTCGCCGCGCCGCCTACTGGACGAATACAACCTCCGATGGTTATTCTTGCCGCTCAGGTTGCAAACAATGCAACCGCAGCAAAACGGGGGGATTCATGTTCAAAGCACTGTTCGCCGCCCTGCTGGCGGCCGGCCTGATCGCAGCGCCGCTGCCAAGCCTGACGCCGACCGCGGCGGCGCAGACCGCGGCCGCGCCCGAAAAGAAACAAACCAAGACGAAGCGGCCGTTGACGCCGGGTCAGCTCGCGGCGCGCGAACGGCTGAAGAAGTGCGGCGCCGAATGGCGCGAAGCGAAAGCCGCCGGCAAGGTCGAGAAGGGAATGAAGTGGCCGAAATATTGGAGCGCTTGCAACAAGCGTCTCAAGGCGGGCGGCTGAAGCGGCGCCGCGCGCAAAGCGAAATACTTTTTACCGTCCAGACGTCACCGAGGGCGTCGGCGAGACTCGAAGTCTCGCCGACGCCCTCTGTTGTCATCGGAACCGGCGCGCCGCGGAACAACCGAATTGCTCTTGTCACTCCGTCGGGCGCACCGGCCCTTATGACGCAATCTTCGAAACGTTAAGTCCGAAGATCGAGAAGAAGCATCGACTAGAGCTTCTTCTTCTTCTTCACTGCTTTCTTCTTCCTACGTTTCGCCATTGCTGCCCTCCTAGCCATGAAACATGGCGGATGTCTGCATCAGTACGGTCGGGGATCGACACGCACTGTTCTTCGTTTACTACAGCAAAATGAAAAAAACAGTGTTTCGCTTAACGAACTGTGTATTCGCAGCGTGTAGCGCGCGCTGTCGCGCCATCAACGTCGCGCAACTCCAGCATTGCGCCGCGTAATGCGCGCGTTCAACGCAACATCACACGCGCTTTGCAGAAATTACAAAAACATCGATGAAATAAGGGTTTTTTGCATCAGCAAAATTTTGCAGTCGCCGCAGCCCGGTAATTTTTTTGCACGTACATTCATTCGCCTTTCCATCGGCATAGCGCGCGGCGCCGACATCTTCACAGGCAAAAATAATTTTCAGAAATTGTATTGCAAACAGCGTGCGCGGACCGGATTCGAGCAAAAAACGAGCGAATCAGTGCCGAGTGATTCGCGGCGCGCATGGTTACCGCGCATAAATTTTTGCATCCGTGCGCACACCGAACGCGTTTTGATTCGGAATCTTTCATTGCCGCGCGCGCAAACGCGGCGCGCCGCTGCCGCACTGCACCCAAATCGCGCGCACGCGCGCGACCGGAGCGTGCTCGGTCAGAGTCCGAGTTTCTTTTTCAGGATTTCGTTGACCGCTTGCGGGCTCGCCTTGCCGCCGGACGCCTTCATCACCTGGCCGACGAACCAGCCGATCGCTTTCGGGTTGGTCTTGGCGTCGGTAACCTTGTCCGGGTTCTTGGCGATGATGTCGTCGACGGTCTTTTCGATCGCACCGACGTCGGTCACCTGCTTCATGCCGCGCTGTTCAACGAGCGCGCGCGGGTCGCCGCCCTCGCTCCAGACGATTTCGAACAGATCCTTGGCGATCTTGCCGGAAATCGTGCCGTCCGCGATCAGATCGAGGATGGCGCCGAGCTGCGCAGAGGTAACCGGTGCAGCGGCAATGTCGCCGCCCTGCTTGTTGAGGCGGCCGAACAACTCGTTGATCACCCAGTTGGCGGCCGACTTGGCGTCGCGCCCCTTGGCCACCGCCTCGAAATAGTCGGCCGTCTCGCGTTCGCCCACCAGGACGCCGGCGTCGTAGGGCGAGAGCGCAAAATCGCGCATGAAGCGCGCCTTTTTCTCGTCCGGCAGCTCCGGCAGGTGCTGTTTCAGCGCCGCGACATAGGTATCGTCGAATTCCAGCGGCAGCAGATCGGGATCGGGGAAATAGCGGTAGTCGTGCGCTTCTTCCTTGGAGCGCATGGAACGCGTCTCGCCCTTGCCAGGATCAAACAGCCGCGTCTCCTGGTCGATCGTGCCGCCCTCCTCGATGATGTCGATCTGCCGGCGCGCCTCGTACTCGATGGCTTCGCCGATGAACCGGATCGAGTTCATATTCTTGATTTCGCACCGCGTATTGAGCGGAGCGCCCGGCTTGCGCACCGAGACGTTGACGTCGGCGCGCAGGCTGCCCTCCTCCATATTGCCGTCGCAGGTGCCGAGATAGCGCAGGATCGAGCGCAGCTTGGTGAGGAAGGCCTTGGCCTCCTCGGCCGAGCGCAGATCGGGCTTCGACACGATCTCCATCAGCGCCACGCCGGAGCGGTTGAGATCGACATAGGACAGGGTCGGATGGCGCTCGTGCAGGCTTTTGCCGGCGTCCTGCTCGAGATGCAGCCGCTCGATGCCGACGGTGACGGCCTCGCCGCCTTCCAGATCGACGATGACCTCGCCCTCGCCGACGATCGGCGATTTGTACTGGCTGATCTGGTAGCCCTGCGGCAGGTCGGGATAGAAATAATTCTTGCGGTCGAACACCGACTTGCAATTGATCTTGGCCTTCAGCCCCAGGCCGGTGCGGATCGCCTGTTTGACGCATTCCTCGTTGATCACCGGCAGCATGCCCGGCATGGCGGCGTCGACCAGCGAGACGTGGCTGTTGGGATCGCCGCCGAACTCAGTGGAAGCGCCGGAGAACAGCTTCGACTTGGAAGTGACCTGGGCATGCACCTCCATGCCGATGACGACTTCCCAGTCGCCGGTGGCGCCTTTGAGCAGTTTCGAGGTCTTCACAGGGACATTCATCGGGAACTCATGCGGCGGCCGACGCCTTAGGCAATCGATTAGCCGAGCCGACCCGGCCTGACAACAAGGACGGCGTCAGCGCAGGCTGGCAAGAAACGCCTTGAACACGCCGTTCGCCCGCACGGAATCGGCGCCGGCGCCGATCAGCAGGTCGACATCTTCCGCCGGCAGCTTGAAACGCGTCGGAATGGCGTTGAGCCTTCGCGCGCGCTCGTCGCCGAGCTGGTCGAAGGCGACCCGCCCGACGAAGAATTTCAGGTCCCGGCAATTCCAATTGGGCGGCGCCCCGAGCTTGCGCCGCTCCGCCGCCGGCAGTCCGCAGCGCCAGCGCACCAGTGCCGCCTGCCATTCGTTGTTGGTGCGCTCGAAGGCGGTGAAGCTCGCCCGCGTGCTGGCATCGATCGCGGTATCGGCGGCCGCCATCACCAGGTCGGCGCCGCCGGGACCTTCCACCGTATTCACCCAGTTGCCGCTCGGCGCGCGGCCGGCGTCGACCACCAGGAACAAAACGCGGCGCAAGGCCACCGCCTGATGCGGCGTCAGCGGCCCGTAGGGCGTCTGCGACGACAGGCGCGCGATGGTGAAGCCGGAAATGCCGAAATTGTCGACCAGGCCGCCGTCGAGCAGCTTGATATAGGGCATCTCGCCGCTGTGATAGCGCGCGATGCCGTCGGCGAAGGCCTTGAGCATCGGCGGCGTGTCCGGCTCGGAGCGCGCGCGCACGATCCACTCCGGCAATTGCGAATGGCACGCCGTCGGGAAGGTCTTGATCACCACCGGCGCAAAGACGACCGGGACCGCGGCGGAAGCCGCCACCGCGTTGGAGATCGGATAGGAATCGAGATCGCTGCAGATCGCGCGGAAAGCGGTGGCGCCGAACACGAAGGGCGTGCGGTTGTAGATATCGGAGGCGTTGATCCAGATGCGCGGCCGCCGCGTTTCGCGGAATTCGGCGAAGGTGGCGCCATGAAACAGATTGTCGTCGAGCCAGCGCGGCAGCTGGCTGGAATCGTTGATGCCGCCGGCCAGCGCGCGCGGCAGCGACACCAGGCTGACCGAGGTATCGAGCAACTCCTCGGCATTGCGCAACAGAAATTTCTCGCGGAAATCGTCGAGCGCGGCGCGCTTCTTAAGACCGTAATAAGCCGCGGTCACCGACCCGCCGGAGACGCCGGAGACGAAATCGAGATGGTCGAGCAGCGCGATGCGCGCTTGTCCGTCGCGCACCTGGGTGCGGCCGAATTCGGTGAGTGCGCCGAAGGCAAAGGCCGCCGCGCGCGTGCCGCCGCCCGAGAACGACAGCGCGAGCAGCAGATCGTCGGCATGGGCGGGGTCTTCGCGGCCGACGGCGGCCGCCGCCTTGACGTCGGCAACGGACAAGTTGACCGGCTCGTTGCGAATGATGCCGGCACAGCCGGCGAGCACCAGCAACGCCGCAATTCGTACGATGACGCGATACCAAACCATCGTGCGAGACAACTCCCCGGGCACTCTACCGAATACCGGGTGGGGTTGTCGTCCGGCAAGTTCGCTTGGGACCGTCCGGTTAACGCCGCCACGGCGGCCCGCTCAGAGCTGCAATTCGCGCCCGAGCGCCTGTTCGACCGCGTCGAAACTGTCGGTGAATTCGCGGTACTCGATCAGGCGGCCGTCCTGCCAGCGCAGGAAGCTGGCGATGCGCAGGCGCAGCACCCGGTCGGTGGCGCGTTGCCGGTAGCTCACGTCCGACATCAGCGCGGCGCGCGCGCCGTCGACGACCATGATTTCCGGGTTGTAGCTTTCCAGCGCAAAGGCCACAGCGATCTCGCCCATCGCCGCCAGCACCGCCGGGCGCCCCTGGCGCGGCCCGGCGAAGGGAAACACCGACATCGGCGCGTAGATCACCCAATCGATCGCGTCGTGGATCAGGCCTGCGACGCGGTCGAAATCGCGCCGTCCGTAAGCGTCGTAAAGATCCCGTACGAGAACGCGGGTATCACGCTCGGACACCGAATCCTCCCCAACGGCCGATAGTATGCCGTTACCATCGCGCGGAAGCCAAGTTCCCAGATTTTTTATGCGGAAATAACGGCGGCCGTCCCCGGCCCACGCAAAATTGGCCTGAATTCTGCATGACTTATGCGGCAAGCGCGGCGCGCGTGCGCGGAAACATCATTCAAGCGGCGAACGTTTGAATGCCGGACAGCAGAGCGAAGAGCATGAAACAGGACAATGGCAATTTCGGACTTCTCGTCGGCGGCATCGTCGCTTTGGCGGCGATGATCTTCATCTTCGGCGGCGGCGAACTGGGCGGCAAAACGGTGATCAACGGCGACCAGGACCTGCCGCCGATCGCGTTGGCCGATCAGAATTAATTCGCCACGAGCGGCGCGCTTACCACCACTTCGCCGGCGTGAACCTTCCCGCCGCCTGTTCGATCACGGCGGCGGTGGAGAACAGCGTCTCCTCGTCGAACGGGCGGCCGATCAGTTGCAGGCCGAGCGGCAGGCCCTGCGCGTCTAGTCCGGCCGGCACCGAGATGCCCGGCAAGCCGGCCATGTTCACCGTCACCGTGAACACGTCGTTCAAATACATCTCGACCGGATCGGCCTGGCCCTTTTCGCCCAAGCCGAACGCCGCCGACGGCGTTGCCGGCGTCAGCATGGCGTGCACGCCGGCCTTGAAGCAGTCCTCGAAGTCTTTCTTGATCAGCGTGCGAACCTTCTGCGCGCGCAGATAATAGGCATCGTAGTAGCCGGCGGACAAAACATAGGTGCCGATCATCACCCGCCGGCGCACTTCGGCGCCGAAGCCTTTGGCGCGGGTGCGCTCATACATGTCGGTGATGTCGCTGGCCTGCTCGCGCAGGCCGTAGCGCACGCCGTCATAGCGCGCGAGATTGGACGAGGCCTCCGCCGTGGCGACGATGTAATAGGCGGGCAGTGCATATTTCGTGTGCGGCAGCGATACCTCGACCAGTTCGGCGCCGGCGTCTTGCAGCCATTCCCGGCCCTGCTGCCAGATTTTCTCGATCTCCGCCGGCATGCCGTCGAGCCGGTATTCCTTCGGAATGCCGATGCGCAGGCCCTTCACCGACTTGGCCGTCGCCGCTTCGTAGTCCGGCACCGGCAGGTCGGCGCAAGTGGTGTCCTTGGAGTCGGGCCCGGCCATGGAGCGCAGCAGGATCGCGGCGTCTTGCACCGTGCGGGCGAAGGGGCCGGCCTGATCGAGCGAGGACGCGAAGGCGACGATGCCCCAGCGCGAGCAGCGGCCATACGTCGGCTTGATGCCGACCGTGCCGGTAAACGCCGCCGGCTGGCGGATCGAGCCGCCGGTGTCGGTGCCGGTCGCGCCCAGGCAAAGCTGCGCCGCCACCGCCGCGGCCGAGCCGCCCGACGAGCCGCCCGGCACCAGCGGCGTGTTCGAGCCTTGCCGCCGCCACGGCGAGATCACCGGGCCGAAATGCGAGGTTTCGTTCGACGAGCCCATGGCGAACTCGTCATTGTTGGTCTTGCCGAGCAGCACCGCGCCGTCGCGCCACAGATTGGCGGTCACGCTGGAGTCGTAGGTCGGCACGAAATTGTCGAGGATGTGCGAGCACGCCGTCGAACGCACGCCTTCGGTGCAGAACATGTCCTTGATGGCGAGCGGAATGCCTTCCAGCGGCCCGGCCTTGCCCGCGGCGATGCGCGCGTCGGACGCCTTCGCCATGGCGCTCGCGCGTTCCGGCGTCTCCAGCACATAGGAATTGAGCGCGCGCGCTTTTTCCATCGCGGCGAGATGCGCGTCGGCCAATTCGCGCGCCGAGAAGCTTTTCTTCTTCAGCCCGTCGCGCGCCGCCGCCAGAGTGAGCGAATTCAAATCACTCACGGCTGGTCACGGCCGGTTTGCGTTCGTCGGCGGCGGGCTGCTGTGGCTCGCCCTCGCCCGCCTCACAGGCAAAGCGCTTGGCCTGCTCGCGCAGGACCCGCTCTTGGTCCTCCGGCGGCAGCGCGTCGATCATGTTCCAGAAGTTGAGCTCACAGGCGATGCACATCATTCCACCACTTTGGGGACGAGGAAAAAATGATCCTCGCTCGCCGGTGCGTTCTTGACGATATCGCCGGCGATGCCGCCGTCGGTCACCGCATCGGCCCGTTTCTTCATGGTCATCGGCGTCACCGAGGTCATCGGCTCGACGCCCTCGACGTTCACCTCCTGCAGCTGCTCGACAAAGGCGAGCATGGCGTTGAGCTCGCCCTGCAAATGCCCGATCTCGTTCTCGGGCACGGCGATGCGCGCCAAATGCGCGATGCGGCGGACGGTATCGGCGTCGACGGACATGCAAACCTCAAGGAATATCGCCGCGTATAGCAGAGGGCCGTTCGGCCTCGCAATGATCTTGCTTTTCTACGCCGCCTTGCGCTCATGGTCGGGGCAGCGGTGCACCTCGATGGTCATGTGCGACAGACCGGCGATGCCGTCGAGCCGGTGCTTGTAGGCCGAGGGCGACTGCGGATGGTCCGACACCACCGCCGCGATCAGCCCGACATGGCCGGGCCCGAGCCGCCACAGATGCAGATCGCACACCCGGTCGCCGTCGACCTCGAGAGCTTTCCGGATATGGCCGGCCAGATGCCGGTCCGGCACCATATCGAGCAGCACCGTGCCGGCCGTGCGCATCAGCCCGAACGACCAGCTCAAGATCACGGCGACGCCAATGAGCGCCATCAGCGGGTCCATCCACACCCAACCGAAGGCGAGCCCGCACGACAGCGCCACGATCGCCAGCACCGAGGTCATGGCGTCGGCCAGCACATGCACGTAAGCCGCGCGCAGATTGCTGTCGTGGCCATGGTGATGATGGGCGTCGTGCGCGTGATCGTGGTCGTCGTGGTCGTCGTGATCGTCGTCGTCATCGTCGTGCGCATGACCGTGATGATGGTGGTCGCTGTCGAACAAAAGCCAGGCGCTGGCGAGGTTGACCGCCAGGCCGACGACCGCGAGCGCGATCGCCTCGGGGAAATGGATGGTGACCGGCGCGGTGAGCCGCATCAGCGCCTCGTAGCCGATCGCCGCCGCGATCAGCGCCAGGATCACGGCGCTGCAGAACGCCGCCAGTTCCCCCATCTTGCCGGTGCCGAAGGTGAAGCGCGGATCGTGCGCATGGCGGCGCGCGAAGCGGTAGGCGAGCGCCGCGATGGTGAGCGCGCCGGCGTGCGTCGACATGTGCCAGCCGTCGGCCACCACCGCCATCGAGCCGAACAGGGTGCCGCCGACGATCTCGGCCACCATCATGGCGGCGGTGAGCGCAACCACGAACCAGGTGCGGCGCTCGTGGCGGTCGTGCTTGGCGCCGAGGAAGACGTGGCTGTGCTGCCAGGGCTCGATCGAATGGGTATGCATCGGCGACTCCTACGGATGGCGCTCGGCAATGACATAAACTGACAACGCGGCGGCGCAACCTTTAGGACTATAATCACAATGTCGTGAGAACTTATCCCCGCCCGCCGGCGCGGCTTTATGATGCGGGCGTCCGGTCCACCGAGGGCGCTTCATGAGGCGTCATGCAAGTGGGATCGGATGCGGCGCCCGCGGGCGAGGCTACGCAACCTCGCACTCCCGGGAGGCGCCCGGGACCCGATCGGGCGGCACTACGACCGCTCCGCGAGGGAGCTCGCTGGACTGGGACTGGCCAACGCCTCGTCCCAGGAAACGCGGACCCGGCGCGAACAGAAATCGCCGCCATGGCGCGCCGAGAGGCGCCACGTGCCGGCAACGGCACGTGACTTGACTGCATGACGCGCCGCTTGGCGCGCCATCCCCTCGATTTTTCGGGGGGACGAGGAAATGGAAGACGGCGTACCCGGCGCCGCAAAGAATACGGGCGATGATGCGTGCCTAACTCTCTGCGTCGTCCCCGCGCAGGCGGGGACCCATACGCCGCAGCCCATCGAGAGACTGCGGCGTATGGGTCCCGGGCCTCGCTCCGCTCGCCCGGGACGACAGCGACACAAGCCGAGCAATGAAAATGTTAAGATGAAGCCATGACCCCGCCCCGCCACCACGCCCGCTACCCCTACTCGCCAATCCCCGCCCGCCCCGTTTACGACTGGCCCGGCGGCAAACGGCTGGCCATCTATGTCGCGCTCAATCTCGAATGGTTCTCGTTCGGCGAAGGGCTCGGCGCGGAACTCGCGCCCGGCGGTCCGCCGCCGGACGTGCTCAATTACGCCTGGCGCGACTATGGCAACCGCGTCGGCGTGTTCCGTCTGGCCGAAATGTTCGCCGAATTGAAGCTGCCGGTGTCGCTGCTGGTGAATTCGCAAATGTATGAGAACGCGCCGCAGGCGGTCGCGGCCTTTCCCGGCGCCGAGATCGTCGGCCACGGCCGCAGCAATTCCGAGCGCCAGGGCACGCTAAGCGAGAACGACGAGCGCGCGCTGATCGCGGAGACCAGCGCGGCGATCGAGACACATTCAGGCGCAGCGCCCGCAAGGCTGGCTCGGGCCCTGGATCTCGCAGTCGCACGTGACGCCCGATCTGTTGCAGGAAGCCGGCTACAACTATCTGTTGGACTGGTGCCACGACGACCAACCGGTCTGGATGAAGACGCGGGCGGGCCGCATCCTGTCGATGCCCTACCCGCAGGAGCTCAACGACATCCCGCAGATTGTCGCCCGCAAGCGCGAGGGCGCCGAATTCGCCGACATGATCGTCGACGCCTTCGACGTGCTCTCCGCCGAATGCGACAAGCGCCCGCTGGTGATGGGCATCGCGCTGCACGCCTACATCGTCGGCCAGCCGCATCGCTTCAAGCATCTCAAGCGCGCACTCGAACACATTATGCGCAAGGCCGACGAACGCGTATGGTTCACCACCTCGGGTGCGATTGCGGCACACGCGGCGGGCCTGCCGCAAGGCACGGTGCCGTGACTCTACATCGCCTGGCTCATGCCGCGGATGCGCCGCGCCAGCACCCCCATGATGTAGGTCGCGAAGTTCGGCACTTCGTCCACCATGAAGCGGAAGGTGCGCGGATCGATCAGCAACAATTCGCAGGCCTCGCGCGCCCGCGCGGTGGAAGAGCGCGGCTTGTCGTCGATCATCGACATGAAACCGAGCGCCTCGTTTTCACCGATGGTCTCGATCACCTTGTCGCCGATCATCATGTCGATGACGCCCGACTGCACGATATACATGCACTCGCCGGCCTCGCCCTTGTTGAAGATCACGCCGCCGGCCGGCACTTTGATGGTCGCGCCGGCGCTCTTGGCGAAAGCGCGCATGTCGATGTCGGCGCGCTGGCGCTTGGTGCTACTCACGTTCATTGCAATCCCCCTGGAAAACGCAATATGTGACGTCGTTTTTTAGCCTTAGGCAAGCGCGACATGGGGGCCGCGAGTCGCCTTGCGGCGTGATAGAATAGTGCAATTGCCGGCATGGAGAACCCGTCATGACGACAGATCCGTTGAATATCTTTCCCGGCGCCGGCGGCAATTGGCAGGAGATCATGACCCGCTGGTGGTCGCCCAACATCTCGCTGAACTTCGCCGGCAACGCCGGCGTCGAGCGCGAAGTCAATGAGGAGGTCGCGAGCTACGGCCGCCAGATCGGCTGGCTCGACGACATCGTGCTTGCGCTGGCCGAGGCCGCCGCGCCGCAGACGCTGAAGAAGGCGGACGATTCCCTGACCAAGCTCAAGCAGGCGGCCGACAAGATCGCCGAGATCAAGAAGCGGCGGTCGACGTCGGCGCTCTCCGCGGCCCGGGATGCGCTCGATCGCCTCAAGGCCGCCGACAAGACCGCGTACGACTATTTGATCTCGACGCTGCAGGCCGATCGATCGTCGAGCGCCGCATAACGATGCCGGTCGCGCCGTTGGTCGACATCGCCGGGGAATTCGGCCAACGCGGGTCGCTGATCGGGCTCGATCTCGGCACCAAGACGATCGGCGTCGCCTCGAGCGATCCCGACCGCAGACTGGCGACCGGCGTCGAGACCGTGGCGCGCACGAATTTCACCGCCGACGCGCGCCGTCTGTTGGCGCTCGCCGCCGAGCGCAACGCCATCGGCTTCGTGCTCGGCCTGCCCATCAACATGGACGGCTCGGAGGGACCGCGCGCGCAATCGACCCGCGCCTTCGCGCGCAACTTCGCCAAGCTCACGCCGCTGCCGATCGCGCTGTGGGACGAGCGGCTGTCCACCGCGGCGGTCGAACGGGAATTGATCGGCCATGACGTCAGCCGCAAGAAGCGCGCCGCGGTGATCGATCAGCACGCCGCCATGTATATTCTGCAAGGCGCGCTCGATCGCCTCGCCAAGCTGACCAAATAGAAAAAGGGCGGGCTCGCGGCCCGCCCTCGCGCGTTCGTCACCGAACGCTCGTTAGTTGCAAGCACCGAAGTTGCTCGATGCTGGCGATGCCGAACAATCCGTACCGCTGCGATAGCGCGGACCGCCGTAGTAATAGCGCGGCGCGGGCCGAACGTAGACCGGCGCCTCATAGGCGTAATCCGACTCATAACCATAGCCCGGCCCATAGGCATAAGGTCCCGGACCGTAGTAACCCGGCTCGCCGTAATAGCCATTATTGACAACCGCAGCGCCGAGCAACGCGCCGGCGACAAAACCAATACCGGCCGCGGCATTTCGTCCGTGGCGCGCCTGGCTCGGCGTCGCCGCAGCAACGGCAAGCGCGCCCGTCAAGGCTACGGCTGCCGCATATTTCAAAATCGTCCTCATAGTGCCTCCTTTTGCCCGGCGTCCGGGCATTCCGGGGTTAACGTGGCGGCACCCGCGATGGTTCCACTGGCCAGGAGATGGCGCGTTCACCATTCCCGATGAACTGCGAATTGGCGGCAAATTGCGCAACCGCTTGTGGATCGGCGGGCTACGCCCTTGCCGGAGGCCGAACTTGCGCCTATAGACCTGCCTTTAATGAACATGGCGCCGAAATCATCGTTCGTCCTCAACAAAAAGCACCTGTTGGGGATCGAAGGACTTTCGCACGCTGAGATCACCGGCCTGCTCGACCTCGGCGAGGAATTCGTCGAACTCAATCGCCAGGTCGAAAAGAAGCGCACCTCGCTGCGCGGCCGCACCCAGATCAACCTGTTCTTCGAGGTCTCGACCCGCACCCAGTCCTCGTTCGAACTGGCCGGCAAGCGGCTCGGCGCCGACGTCATGAACATGTCGACCTCCTCGTCCTCGATGCGCAAGGGCGAGACGCTGATCGACACCGCGATCACGCTCAACGCCATGCATCCCGACATCCTGGTGGTGCGCCACCACGCCTCCGGCGCGGTCGCGCTCTTGGCGAGCAAGCTCGATTGCTCGGTGATCAATGCCGGCGACGGCTCGCACGAGCACCCCACCCAGGCGCTGCTCGACGCGCTCACCATCCGCCGCAACAAGGGCACGATCGAAGGCCTGCTGGTGGTGATCTGCGGCGACATCCTGCATTCGCGCGTCGCCCGCTCCAACATCATCCTGCTCAACGCCATGGGCGCGCGCGTGCGCGTGGTCGCGCCTTCCACGCTGCTGCCGCCCGGCATCGAGCATTTCGGCGTCGAAGTCGCGCGCGACATGCGCGAGGGCCTCAACGGCGCCGACATCGTCATGATGCTGCGCCTGCAGCGCGAGCGCATGAACGGTTCCTACGTGCCGTCGATCTCGGAATATTTCCACTTCTACGGCCTCGACGAAAAGAAACTCGGCTACGCCAAGCCGGGCGCGCTGGTCATGCATCCGGGGCCGATGAACCGCGGTGTTGAGATCGACTCGATCGTCGCCGACGGCGCGCAATCGCTGATCCGCGAGCAGGTCGAAATGGGCGTCGCCATCCGCATGGCCGTGCTGGAAGCTTTGTCGCGTAACCTGCCGAACGCCTGACATGAAGTTGCAAAATGTTGTCTGACCGCCGCCCGATCCTGCTCGCCAACGCCCGGATCGTCGATCCGTCGCGCGACTTCGATATCGTCGGCGACCTCTTGATCGCCGACGGCGTCATCCGCGAAGCCAAAAAGGGCATCGGCGCCGGCGGCGTGCCGGAAGGCACCGACGTCATCGACTGCCGCGGCAGACTGGTCGCGCCAGGTCTCGTCGATATGCGCGCCTTCATCGGCGAGCCCGGCGGCGGTCATCGCGAAACCTTCGCCTCCGCCAGCCAGGCCGCCGCGGCCGGCGGCGTCACCACCATCATCTGCCAGCCCAACACCTCGCCGGTGATCGACGATCCGGCGACGGTCGATTTCGTGCTGCGGCGCGCGCGCGACACCGCGATCGTGCACGTGCATCCGATGGCGGCGCTGACCAAGGGCCTCGAAGGCAACGAGATGACCGAGATCGGCCTGTTGAAGGCGGCCGGCGCGGTCGCCTTCACCGACGGCGACAAAAGCGTGACCAATGCGCAGGTGATGCGGCGGGCGCTCACTTACGCCCGCGATTTCGACGCGCTGATCGTGCACCATACCGAGGATCCGGATCTCATCGGTGACGGCGTGATGAACGAAGGCGAATTCGGCGCCCGCCTCGGTCTGCTCGGCATTCCGAAGGCTGCGGAAACGGTGATGCTCGAGCGCGACATCCGTCTGGTCGCATTGTCGGGCGGGCGCTATCACGCGGCCTCGATCACCTGCGCGGAATCGCTCGAGGTGCTGCGCCGCGCCAAGGACGCCGGGCTCAGCGTCACCGCCTCGGCCTCGATCAATCACATCACGCTCAACGAAAACGATATCGGGCCCTACCGCACCTTCCTGAAAGTGGCGCCGCCGCTGCGCACCGAAGACGACCGCAAGCTGCTCGCCGCGGCGGTCGCGAGCGGGCTGATCGACATGGTGATGTCGGATCACAATCCGCAGGACGTGGAAACCAAACGCCTGCCGTTCGCGGAAGCCGCCTCCGGCGCGATCGGACTGGAGACAATGCTGGTTGCCGGCTTGCGCCTGGTGCATTCCGGCGAGATCGAACTGGTGACGTTGCTGCGCGCGATGTCGACGCGGCCGGCCGAGTTGCTCGGCATTGCCGGCGGCACGCTGAAAAGCGGCGCGCCGGCCGACGTCATCGTCGTCGACACCGAGATGCCGTGGGTGCTCGATCCGGCCGAGCTCAAATCGAAATGCAAGAACACGCCGTTCGATGAAGCCAAAATGACCGGCCGCGTGGTGCGCACCATCGTCGCCGGCCGCACTGTCTACGAATACGTATGATCCCCGCGCTCGCTTTCGTGGTCGGCTATCTGCTTGGCTCGATCCCGTTCGGGCTGATCCTGACGCGCGCGGCCGGCGGGCCCGACGTGCGCACCATCGGCTCCGGCAATATCGGCGCTACCAATGTGCTGCGCACCGGACGCAAGGGCCTCGCGGCCGCGACCTTGCTGTGCGACGCGCTCAAGGGCACCGCCGCGGTGCTGCTCGCGGCTCATTATGCGTCGTCTGACGCCGCGCTGGTCGCCGGTTTGGGTGCCTTTCTCGGCCATCTGTTTCCGGTGTGGCTCAAATTCAAAGGCGGCAAAGGCGTCGCCGTCTATATCGGCGTGTTGATCGGCCTCTATTGGCCTTCCGCGCTGATCTGCTGCGCGATCTGGCTCGTGGTTGCGGCGCTCAGCCGCTATTCCTCGCTCGCGGCTTTGGTCGCCAGCGCGCTGACCCCGCTCGTGCTTTGGCTGCTCGGCCAGCCAAGCACCGCGGCTTTATTCCTGCTGTTGAGCGCCCTGCTGTGGATCATGCATCGCGCCAACATCGGCCGCCTGCTAAGCGGCAGCGAAGGCAAGATCGGGGCTAAGTCCACGCCCGCAGCCTGACCCTAGGTTGTATTCCGCCAAGCCCGGTTGTAGTGCGCCGCGCCTTGAGCGATGCTTAGGACGCTTTGGCGGGGGGCGGCGTTGAGCGAGCGGGCGCGACTGAGCGAGGAACAGCGGCTCGACTGGTTGCGCCTTATCCGCACCGACAATATCGGGCCGCGTACTTTCCGCGACCTCATCAATCACTACGGCGGCGCGCGTGCGGCACTCGCCGCGTTGCCTGCGCTCGCGCGGCGCGGCGGCGCCTCGGCGCCCGCGCGCATCTGTTCGCGCGAGGACGCCGAAGCCGAATTGAAGGCCGCGCGCGCCCGCGGTGTCGAATTCGTCGCGCTGGGCGAACCGGATTATCCGCAGCGGCTGCAGATGATCGACGACGCGCCGCCCTTGCTGGCGGTGCGCGGCAAGCTCGCCGTGCTGACGCACCCGCTGGTCGCCATCGTCGGCTCGCGCAATGCCTCGGCGGCCGGCGTCAAATTCGCCGAGCGTCTGGCGCACGACCTGGGCGCGGCCGGTTTTGCCACCGTGTCGGGACTGGCGCGCGGCATCGATGCCGCGGCCCATCGCGCCAGTCTTGCGACCGGCACCGTCGCGGTGCTGGCCGGCGGCCATGACCGCGTCTATCCGCCCGAGCATGGCGATCTGTTGGAAGCGATCCTCGCCGAAGGCGCTGCCGTTTCGGAAATGCCGCTCGCCTGGGAACCGCGCGCGCGCGATTTTCCGCGCCGCAATCGGCTGATCTCGGGCCTGTCGGTCGGCGTGGTGATCGTGGAAGCGGCGCGCCGCTCCGGCTCGCTGATCACCGCGCGGCTTGCCGGCGAACAGGGCCGCGAAGTGTTCGCGGTGCCCGGCTCGCCGCTCGATCCGCGCGCGGAAGGAACCAACGGCCTGCTCAAACAGGGCGCCACTTTGGTCACCGAAGCCGCCGACGTCATCGCGGTGCTCGAACCAATCCTCGGGCGCGGCTTCGACGTGCCGGCGCAGGAACCCACGCCCGACGTCCCAGGGCCGCTCGACGTCGAACCCGGCGAGGACGAGCGCGCGCGCATCATTGGCCTGCTCGGGCCGACGCCGGTGTCGATCGACGATCTGGTGCGGCTGTCGCGCACATCGCCGGCCATCGTGCGCACGGTGCTGTTGGAACTCGAGATCGCCGGACGGCTGGAGCGTCACGGCGGCGGCTTGGTGTCGCTGCTATAAGATACGGTCCGAATCGTCATCCAGTACTGGATCGCAAGACATGACGTTCCGCCAAATTCGTCTGCTTTCTCCGTCATCTTCGCGCTGCTGCTGCGCTGCCGGCGCGCGCGCAGGAGCAATCCTTCGCCGCCTTCGAAGCCGCGCTGTGGCCGGACGCGCAGGCCAAGGGCGTGACGCGCGCCACGTTCGATCTCGCCTTGAAAGGCGTGACGCCCGATCAGCGCGTGATCGCCGCCACCAAGCGCCAGCCCGAATACGGCAAGCCGGTCGGCGCCTATGTCAACGATATCGCCTCGCGCGGCCGCATCGCCAACGGCCAGCGCAAGGCCAAGGAATGGGCCAAGACCTTCGACGCGGTGGAAAAGAAATTCGGCGTCGAGCGCTGGGTGCTGTTGGCGCTGTGGGGCATCGAAACCGATTTCGGCGCCGAGAAGGACCACTGGGACGTTTTCCGTTCGCTCGCGACGCTTGGCTACGTCCGTTACCGCCATCCCTATTTCCGCAACGAACTGCTTGTCGCCATGCGCATCATGCAGGACGGTCATTTTGCGCGCGACAAGATGGTCAGTTCATGGGCCGGCGCCATGGGCCAGACCCAGTTCATGCCGAGCAACGTGGTCGACTATGCCATCGATTTTTCCGGCGACGGCAAGAGCGACATCTGGACCAATGTACCGGACGTGCTCGGCTCGACCGGCAACTATCTCGCCAAGGAACATTGGATACACGGCCTGCCCTGGGGCTTCGAGGTCACGGTGCCGAAGGGCTTCGACTATAGGAAGAGCCGCGGCAGTTTCACGGAATGGGCGAAACTCGGCGTCCGCCGCGCCGACGGCAAGGCGTTCCCGCCTTCGGGCCAAGGTATCTTGTTTTTTCCGAGCGGTGCCAACGGCCCGGCCTTCATCGCGACCGAAAATTACGCCGTGCTCAAGGAGTACAACAACTCGGATCCCTACGCGATCGCGGTCGGCCACCTCGCCGACCGCATGAACGGCGGGCCGCCGATCAAGGCCGCCTGGCCGGCCGACGACCATCCGATCTCGCGCGACGCGCGCATCGCCTTGCAGAAAAAATTGTCGGCGCTCGGCTACAAAGTGCTCGATTTCGAAGGCCACATCGACTTCGACCTGCGCGACAATATCCGCGCCGAACAGGCCAAACTCGGCATGCTGCCGGACGGCAATCCGACCGCGGCGTTTCTCGAACGGCTGGGCGTCAAGGGACCCTGACTAGCGCCCGCCGCCATTTTGGGAATGGCGGGTCTCGTTCTCGGCTTCGAGCCGGACCATTTCGAGCAGGTAACCGAGCGTATCGAGGCCGTTTCGCTTCGCCAGGGTGGCGAGTTCCCCCGACAAGGTCGCCACATAATTGGCTACCACCGTGCGGTTCCCGGGTCCGGCTGAAGCGCCTTGATTGGCCATGCCGGCAAAAATACACAGGTCCCTCACGATTAGTAGCCCGTAAATTGATTTTAGAATCAAATACATCTAGTGGTTGTATTTGCGCGTAAACCCGTCTCTTTCATGCCCGAATTGGCTGTTCTTAAAGATTTCCCGGGCACCCTCATTTGACAGCAAGGGGTGCCTTCACCATGTTCCGGCCAAAGCAAGCCGCCAATTCCGCCGGGAATCGCAGCGATTCCGGCGGCTAACCTATTGGATTCTCATGAAAGTTGTCGTTGTTGAGTCGCCTTCCAAAGCGAAGACGATCAATAAGTACCTTGGACCCGGTTACGAGGTCTTGGCCTCCTTTGGCCATATCCGTGACCTGCCGGCCAAGGATGGGTCGGTCGATCCGGACAATAATTTCAAGATGCTCTGGGAGGTCGATCCCCAGTCGCAGAAGCGCGTCAACGACATCGCCCACGCCCTCAAGAAGGCCGACACCCTCATTCTGGCGACCGACCCCGACCGCGAAGGCGAGGCGATCTCCTGGCATGTCCTTGAAGCGCTTAACGAAAAGAAGGCCCTGAAGGGCCAGGCGGTCGAGCGCGTCGTCTTCAATGCGATCACCAAGCAATCGGTGACCGAGGCGATGAAGCATCCCCGCGCCATCGACGGCGCGCTGGTCGACGCTTATCTGGCGCGGCGCGCGCTGGACTATCTGGTCGGCTTCACCCTTTCGCCGGTGCTCTGGCGCAAGCTGCCAGGCGCGCGCTCGGCCGGCCGCGTCCAATCGGTGGCGCTGCGGCTGGTGTGCGACCGCGAGCTGGAAATCGAGAAGTTCGTCGCCAAGGAATATTGGTCGATTGTCGCCAAGCTGGCGACGCCGCGCGGCGAGAGTTTCGAAGCGCGCCTGGTCGGCGCCGACGGACAGAAGCTGCAGCGTTTGGATATCGGCACTGGCGTCCAGGCTACCGACTTGAAGAACGCGCTTGAGAGCGCGACCTTCACCGTCGCCGCGGTCGAGGCGAAGCCCGCGCGGCGCAATCCGCCGCCGCCCTTCACCACCTCGACCATGCAGCAGGAGGCAAGCCGCAAGCTCGGCTTTGCGCCGGCCATCGCCATGCGCCTGGCGCAGCGTCTCTACGAAGGCGTCGAGATCGACGGCGAGACCACCGGCCTCATCACCTATATGCGCACCGACGGCATCGACATCGCGCCGGAAGCGATTACCGATATCCGCGCGATGATCGGCAAGAATTACGGCAAGGAATACGTGCCCGGTTCGCCGCGCGTCTATCAGAACAAGTCGAAGAACGCGCAAGAGGCGCACGAAGCGGTGCGCCCGACCGATCCGCATCGCACGCCCGACCAGGTCGCCAAATATGTCGACCGCGATCAGGCGAAGCTTTACGAACTGATCTGGAATCGCGCGGTCGCGAGCCAGATGGAATCCGCTGAACTCGAACGCACCACCGTCGATATCGTTGCCAAATCAGGCAGCCGCACCATCGACCTGCGCGCCTCCGGCCAAGTGGTCAAATTCGACGGCTTCCTGACGCTCTATCAGGAGGGCCAGGACGAGGCTTCGGACGACGAAGAGTCGAAGCGCCTGCCGGCCATGTCGGAAAACGAGAAACTGGCGAAACAAGCGATCGAAGCCGCGCAGCACTTTACCGAGCCGCCGCCGCGTTTTTCCGAAGCGGCGCTGGTCAAGCGCATGGAAGAGCTCGGCATCGGCCGGCCCTCGACCTACGCCTCGATTCTGCAGGTGCTGCAGGACCGCGGCTATGTACGCATCGACAAGAAGCGGCTCATCCCGGAAGACAAAGGCCGCGTCGTGGTCGGCTTCCTGGAAAGCTTCTTCCAGCGCTACGTGGAATACGATTTCACCGCCTCGCTCGAGGAGCAGCTCGACCGCGTTTCCAATAACGAGATGAATTGGAAAAAGGTGCTGGAGGATTTCTGGACCGGCTTCATCGCCGCGGTCAACGACATCAAAGAACTGCGCATCACCCAGGTGCTCGACGCGCTCAACGACCTGCTCGAACCGCATATCTTCCCGGCGCGCGCCGACGGCGGCCCGGTGCGGCAGTGCCCGCAATGCGGCAACGGTCAGCTGTCGCTCAAAGTGGGACGCTTCGGCGCCTTCATCGGCTGCTCGAATTATCCGGAATGCACGTTCACGCGGCAGATGACGCCGGGTGCGAATGGCGTCCAGACTACCAAGGTGCTGGGCGTCGATCCGGCCACCGGCCTCGACGTGTCCATTCGCGGCGGACGCTTCGGCACTTACCTGCAGCTGGGCGAACAGGCGAAAGCCGAAAAGCCGAAGAAGGGCGAGAAAGCCGAGAAGCCGCCGAAACCGAAACGCGCCAGCCTGCCGAAAGGCGTCGCGCCCGAAGACATCGATCTGGAGAAGGCGCTGGCGCTGCTGTCGCTGCCGCGCGAAGTCGGTAAGTCGCCGGAAGACGGCGAGCCGATCATGGCTGGCGTCGGCCGCTTCGGACCTTACGTCAAGCACGGCAAGGTCTATGCAAGCCTGGAACAAGGCGACGACGTGCTCACCGTCGGCCTCAATCGCGCCATGCACCTGATCGCCGACAAGATCGCCAATCCGAAAAAGGGCGGCCGCCGCTTTGGCGCCGATCCGGGCAAGGCGCTGGGCGATCATCCCGACAAGGGCGGACCGATCGTGGTCAAGAACGGCCGCTACGGACCCTATGTCAGCCACAACGGCGTCAACGCCACGCTCACCGGCGACAAGACACCCGATACCGTGACGCTCGACGAGGCGGTGGTCCTGCTCGACGCCCGCGCGGCCATGGTCGGCAATTCGCCGAAAGGGCGCCGCGCCGCCGGCCGCAAGACGGCATCCGGCAAGAAGGCCGCCTCTCCCGCGGCCACGCCGAAGAAGCCGGCAGCGGCCAAACCAAAGAAGACGGCCACGGTTGCTGCCCGCGCCAAGCCGGCGCGCCGCGTCAAGGCCGCCGAATAGCTAGCGAAGCTCTCATTCGATCATTACATTCTCTTTCATCAGCGCCTTTTTGGCGCAGGAAAATCTATTTTGAACAAACCGACCAAACGAACTTCTTCCCTTCCCGCCAAGGCTGAAATCCTCGCCTTCATTGCCGCTCACAAAGGCAAAGCCGGCACCCGCGAGATCGCCCGCGCCTTCGGCCTCAAGAACGCCATGCGCGCCGAACTCAAACGCATGCTGCGCGACCTGGCCGACGACGGCGCGGTCGAGAAACGCGGCAAGAAGCTGCACCACCCCGGCACCCTGCCCTTTACCGTGGTCGCCGACGTCACCGCGCGCGATGCCGACGGCGACCTCATCGCCACCCCCGACGAGTGGGACGAAGCGGCGCACGGAGCGGCGCCGAAAATCCGCATTCACACCCCGCGCAAGGCGCGGCCCGGTGAAGCCGCCGGCGTCGGCGATCGCGTGCTGCTGCACGTCGAGGAAACCGAAGACGACAACGGCATCCGCCACCGCGGCCGGGTCATCAAGATCATCGATCATCCCAAGCACCGCGTGCTGGGGATCTTCCGCAAGACCCAGCATGGCGGCGGCCGCTTGGAGCCGGTCGACAAGAAGATGCTTGGCAAGGAGCTCAGCATTCCGGTCGGCAGTACCCACGACGCCCAGGACGGCGATCTGGTCGCGGTCGAGACAGTCCGCGCGCCGCGCTTCGGGTTATCCACCGGGCGCGTGGTCGAGCGGCTCGGCTCGCTCGCCAGCGAGCGCGCGGTCAGCCTGATCGCGATCTATGCCCATTCGATCCCGCTGGTCTTTCGCAGCGATACGCTGGCCGAAGCGGAAGCGGCAAAGCCTGCGAGCCTCGCCCATCGCGAGGATTGGCGGCGCGTGCCGTTCATCACCATCGACCCGCCAGACGCCAAGGATCACGACGACGCCGTGCACGCCGAGCCGGACACGGCCGGCAACAATCCTGGCGGCTTCATCGTCAGCGTGGCGATTGCCGACGTCGCCCATTACGTGACGCCCAGCTCGGCGCTCGACCGCGAGGCGCTGGTGCGCGGCAATTCGGTCTATTTCCCCGACCGCGTGGTGCCGATGCTGCCGGAGCGTATCTCCAACGATCTGTGCTCGCTGCGTCCGCGCGAAGATCGCGCCGCGCTCGCCGTGCGCATGGTGATCGGCGCCGACGGCCGCAAGCGCTCGCACACATTCCACCGCATCATGATGCGCTCGGCGGCGAAGCTGTCATACCAGCAAGCGCAATTCGCCATCGGCGGGCGCACCGACGAGGATACCGAGGCGCTGGTTCAACCGGTGCTGGCGCCGCTCTACACCGCTTACGAAACGCTGACGCGCGCGCGCACCGAGCGCGGACCGCTCGATCTGGACCTGCCGGAGCGAAAAATTCTGCTCAAGGGCGACGGCACCGTCGACCGGGTTGTCGTGCCCGAACGGCTGGAAGCTCACCGGCTGATCGAGGAATTCATGATCCTCGCCAACGTCGCCGCCGCCGAGACGCTGGAGAAAGCGCGGGTGCCGCTGATCTATCGCGTGCACGACGAGCCGGGCATGGAAAAGGTCAATGCCCTGCGCGAATTCCTCGCCACCCTCGATATTCCGTTCGCCAAAGGCGGCGTGCTGCGGGCGGACGCCTTCAACCGCGTGCTCGCCCAGGCCAAGGGCCGCGACGCCGAACTGCTCATCAACGAGGTGGTGCTGCGCACGCAGGCACAGGCTGAATACGCGGCGGAGAACTACGGCCATTTCGGCCTCAACCTGCGCCGCTACGCGCATTTCACCTCGCCGATCCGCCGCTATGCCGATTTGATCGTGCATCGCGGGCTGATCCGCGCGCTCAAGTTGGGCGAAGGCGCCCTGCCCGAAGCGGCCGACGCCAAGGTGCTGGCCGAAATCTCCGCGCAGATCTCCGTCACCGAACGGCGCGCCATGCTGGCGGAACGCGAAACCAACGACCGGCTAATCGCGCATTTCCTTTCCGACCGCGTCGGCGCCACCTTCGACGGCCGCGTTTCCGGCGTGCACCGCGCCGGGCTGTTCGTGAAACTGCACGAAACGGGCGCCGACGGCTTCGTGCCGGCGCGCACCATCGGCGACGAATATTTCCGCCATGACGAAGCCGGCCACGCCATGGTCGGCTCGCGCTCCGGCACCAGCTACCGGCTCGGCGACCGCGTCACCGTCAAACTGGTGGAAGCGGCGCCGGTTGCCGGCGCCCTGCGCTTCGAGCTGTTATCCGAGGGACGGGCCGGACGGCCGAGCCGCCGCCCCCGCCAGGAACAGCGCCAACATTACCGTCCGCGCGGCAAGCAACGGAAGGCACGATGACACGAGACCTCGCAAAAGTCTGGGCCGAGCGCATGACCAAGGTGGAGCGCGACCAGACGTTCCCCGACAGCGAGCCGCGCGATGCGGCGACGCTGATGCTGATCGACCGCTCGGGCGAAAAGCCCAAGGTTCTGCTCGGCCGCCGCCATCTCAGCCACAAATTCATGCCGGGCAAATTCGTGTTCCCGGGCGGGCGCATCGAGGCGCTCGACGCCAAGATGTCGGCGGTGAGCGAGCTTGATCCCGACATGCAGGCGAAATTGCTGGAGCGCGTCGCCAATCCGAGCGCCGATTTCGCCCGCGCGCTCGCACTCACCGCGGTGCGCGAGGTGGCCGAAGAGACGGGCCTTTTGCTCGGCGTCAAAGGCGACGAGCCGCCGGCGGTGCCGGGAGAAATATGGACCGAATTCGCCAAGGCGCGCGTGCATCCCGACCTCGGCAATATCCATTTCATCGCCCGCGCCATCACGCCGCCGCGGCGTCCGAAACGCTTCGACACCCGCTTCTTCACCGCCGATGTCAGCGCGGTCGCGCACACCATCGAGGGCGTGATCGGACCGGATTCCGAGCTGGTCGAACTGACCTGGGTGCCGATCGACGAAGCCACCCATCTCGACATGCCGACCATCACCGGGGTGGTGATGGAAGAGCTCGCCGCCCGGGTCGCGGGCGGCATGGGGCACGGCCTGCCGGTGCCGTTTTACTTCATGATCGAGAAGCAGTTTTTCCGGGAACTATTGTAAATCCAGCAAAATCGCGGATTTCTTGACATTTGCAGGCGGGCCGCTAGGGTCCGCCACGAAATCACCCAAACCGCTACCGCCATTCAAGTTTCAAGGGCAATTCCATGGCCAAAGCCATCAGTCTCAAGATCAAGCTCGTGTCGAGCGCCGGCACCGGCCACTATTACGTGACCCGCAAGAATTCGCGCACCCAAACCGACAAAATGGCGAAGAGGAAATACGACCCGATCGCCAAGAAGCACGTCGAGTACAAGGAATCCAAGATCAAGTGATCTTGCGGGCTGTTCCGATGCCGGCGCATGGTCCCGAAAAGTGGGAACCGGTTTTCGGATAAGACCATGCGAAAGCTAGAAGGGGCGCCCATTGGGCGCCCTTCGCATTTCCGGCGCCTGCCCGGAATATTCAGCCGTCCGCGGACCTGATATTCTCGGGGCAAAACGACAACCCGGGGAGAGCCATCGATGTCCGTCATGTTGCGCGCTCTGTTTGCCGCGTTTCTGCTGCTGCCACTCGCCTTCGGACCGGCCGCCGCGATGGAAAAGCATAAGCTCGCCTTGCAGATCAGCGACGCCAGCCCCGACAAAATGAACGCCGTGCTCAACGTCGCGGCCAACGTGTCGAAATATTATTCCGACAAGGGCGACGAGGTTGAAATCCAGATCGTGGCCTTCAACGCCGGCCTCAACATGCTGCGCACGGACAAGTCGCCGGTGCTCGAGCGGCTCAAGTCGTTCAAGCAGGGCATGCCCAACGTGTCGTTCCTGGCCTGCGAGAACACGCTCGCCGCCATGACCCGCCACGAAGGCAAGGAGCCGCCGCTGGTCGACAACGCCACGCGCGTGCCGGCCGGCGTCGTCACGCTGATCGAACTGGGCGAAAAGGGCTGGACCATCGTCCGCCCCTAGGCGTCAGGCGGCGTCCGGCACCACGCGGTTGCGGCCGTCGCGCTTGGCGCGATAAAGCGCCGTGTCGGCGCGCTTGAGGATCGCCGCGGCGTTGTCGCTGGCGCCGCCGAGCGCGGCAATGCCGATCGAAATCGTCACCTCGAGACTGCGCGCGCCCTGCTGGATCGCGAACGGCTCGGTGGCGATGCGCCGGCGCAGCCGCTCCGCCACCATGGTGGCGACCGCCATATCGGTTTCCGGCATGACGATGACGAACTCCTCGCCGCCGTAGCGGCAGGCGAGATCGATGTTGCGGATCGACTTGCGGATGCGCAGCGCGAATTCGCGCAGCACGTCGTCGCCCGCATCGTGGCCGTGCGTGTCGTTGACCGCCTTGAAATAATCGATGTCGACCACCAGCACCGCGATCGGCTTGCCGCGCGCGGCCGCCTGCTCGACCAGCGCCGTCAGATGCAATTCCATGTAACGGCGGTTGAACAGCCCGGTGAGCGCATCGGTAATCGCCATTTCGATCGACAGTTGCACGTTGTCGCGCAGCCGCTCGGTGTAGCGCTTTTTCTTGATCTGCGTGCGCACGCGCGCCAACATTTCGTTCTTGTCGATCGGGCGCAGCAGATAATCGTTCACCCCGATCTCGAGCCCGCGCACCAGGCGCGTATTGTTGTCGGCCTCGGCGACCGCCAGAATCGGCACGTTGCGCGTGCGATCGAGCGAACGCACCTGGCTGCACAGCCGCAGCCCGTCGAAATCCTTCAGGCCCAGCGACACGATCAGCAGGTCGTAATTGCCCTCGGCGGCATGAAACAGCGCTTCGCCCGGATTGGCCTCCACGTCCACCGTGTGCTCGGCCGACAGCGTCGCCACGATGCGCTCGTAGGAGTTCTTGCGGTCGTCGACCACGAGAATGCGGCCATGGCGGCCGGTTTCCGCCACCGCTTCCCGCTCCGGGCTTTCGATGCCGATTTCCTTGGTGGTGAGTGCGCGCAGGCGCAGTTCGTCGGTCACCATCTTGAGCCGCGACAACGAGCGCACGCGCGAGATCAGCGCCACGTCGGTGACCGGCTTGGTGAGGAAATCATCGGCGCCGGCTTCCAGCCCGCGCACGCGGTCGGCCGGCTGGTCGAGCGCGGTCACCATCACCACCGGAATATGATGCGTCAGCGGATTGGACTTGAGCTTGCGGCAAACCTCGAAGCCGTCCATGTCCGGCATCATCACATCGAGCAGCACAATGTCGCATTCGGCGCGCTCGCACAGCGCCAGCGCCTCCGGCCCGCTTTGCGCGGTGGTGACGTCGAAATACTCGGCCGACAGCCGCGCTTCCAAGAGCTTCACATTGGCCGGCACGTCGTCGACCACGAGAACACGGGCGGTCATTGCAAAGTCCCTGGCTGCACCATCAGGCCGCCCCGAGGAAATGACGGATCGTCTCGATGAATTTGCCGACCGAAATCGGCTTGGACAGATAGGCCTCGCAGCCGCCCTCGCGGATACGCTCCTCGTCGCCCTTCATGGCGAAGGCGGTGACCGCCACGACCGGGATCGCCTTGAGTTCGGGATCGTCCTTGAGCCATTTGGTCACTTCGAGGCCGGATACTTCCGGCAATTGGATGTCCATCAGAATCAGATCGGGCCGGTACTTGCGCGCAAGATCGAGCGCCTCGATGCCGTTGCGGGTGCCGACGGTCTGGTAGCCATGCGCTTCCAGGAGGTCGTGGAAGAGCTTCATATTCAGCTCGTTGTCCTCCACGATCAGGACGGTCTTCGGCATTTCCCCCGCCCCATTTGTCCCCAGTGCGTCCCCAACCCGTCGCGCTTGGCGTCGCCATGCCGCGCACGCTCGGGCATGATCGAACTACGGTAGTGCCGATATGTTACGGAAAGGCAAATTTGATCGATGAAACTATCGCCTTCGTTAACCCAAGAAGCGGCAGAAGAGCTTGCAATTCAGGCGCTTACCTTCATTGCCGGGGACAGCGAACGGCTCGGCCGCTTCCTCGCCATCACCGGCATCGGCCCTGCCCAGATTCGCGCCGCCGCGCAAGAGCCGGGCTTCCTGATCGGCGTCTTGGATCATCTGGCCGGCGATGAACGCCTTTTGTCGGCCTTTGCCGCTGAAACCGGGGTCGATCCCGCCCAAATCGGCAAGGCGCTGGCGGCCCTGGGCGGCCATTGGGAGCGCGACATCCCGTGAGCTTCTGCCGCGACTGTTTGGCGGATGCGCCGGACACCGCAACGCGCTGTCCGGCCTGCGGCTCGCCACGGCTCGCGCGCCATCCCGAGCTGGAGCGCCTGACCATCGCGCATGTCGATTGCGACGCCTTCTACGCCACCATCGAAAAGCGCGACGATCCGTCGCTGATCGACAAGCCGGTGATCGTCGGCGGCGGCAAACGCGGCGTGGTGGCGGCCTGCTGCTACGTGGCGCGCACCTACGGCATCCGCTCGGCGATGCCGATGTTCGAGGCCAAGCGCCGCTGCCCGCAGGCCGTGGTGGTCAAACCGAACATCGCGAAATACAGCAAAGTCGGCCGCGACGTGCGGCGCGCCATGCAGGCGCTGACGCCGCAGGTCGAGCCGCTGTCGATCGACGAAGCCTTTCTCGATTTAACCGGCACCGCGCGGCTGCACGGCATGAGCGCGGCGCGTGTGCTGGCGCGCTTTGCGGGCCAAGTCGAGCGCGATCTCGGCATCACGGTTTCCATCGGCCTGTCGGCCAACAAATTCCTCGCCAAGATCGCCTCCGACATGGACAAGCCGCGCGGCTTCGCCGTGCTCGGAGAAGCAGAGGCCCCGGCGTTTCTGGCGCCAAAGCCGGTCGGCTTCATCTACGGCGTCGGCAATGTGAGCGCCGCCAAGCTTGCCGCCGACGGCTATCGGCTGATCGCCGACCTGCAGCGCGCCGACCTGCACGACCTGATCCGCCGATACGGTGAGGAAGGCGCCCGGCTCTGGCGTCTGGCGCGCGGCATCGACGCGCGCGCCGTCGATCCGCAGCGCGACACCAAGAGCATTTCGGCGGAGACCACCTTCGAACGCGACATCAGCGCGTTCCGGCCGCTCGAACAGACGCTCTGGGAGCTGACGGAAAAAGTGTCGGCGCGGCTGAAAGCCAATGCGCTGGCCGGCTCGACGGTGACGCTGAAGCTCAAGAGCGCCGACTTCAAAATCCGCACCCGGGCGCGCGCGCTCGGCCATCCGACCCAGCTCGCCGCCCGCATCTTCGCCGCCGGCCGCGACTTGCTCGCCCATGAAGTGGGCGCAACGCGATTCCGCCTCATCGGCATCGGCGTCAGTCATCTCGAGGATGCCACCGGCGACGATCTGTCGGACTTGATCGACCGCCGCGCGGCCGAGGCCGAGCATGCAGTGGATCGCCTGCGGGCGAAATTCGGCAAGGACGCGGTGGTGAAAGGTCTGGCGCTGGAGGACGACTAGCGCGCTCCCGCGTGTCCCGGGCGCAGCGCAGCGTGCAGCGAAGCGAAACGGTGCGCTGCAGAACCGGGACCGTCACAAATTCGGAAAATGGAAAGGCCCCGGATCAGCGTCGCACCACTTCGCTTTCGCTCGTGCTGCGCCGCATCCGGGGCACGGGCAACTTAGGGGCACGGCTTCGGCTTCTTGAGCTCGAGCGAGGTCATTTCGCCCTTGATGCTGAAATCGCTGTAGTCGAGCACCAGCGCCCGCGAGATGCCGTTCTCGTAAAGCTCGAAGGAAATGGCATAGACCGGCGTCTGTTCGCCGGTCTGCTGCGCCTCGGCGCTTTGCAACTCGAAATAGCTGATGGTCACCGGCCAGCGCGTGAGCTTGGCGAGCTCGGGGATTTTCGCCGCCGCGTCATTCGGCGGCTTGGCGCCCGGCGCAATCGGCCGGCCGATCACGGTGAGCGTGTTGTAGAGTTTCTCGCCGCTTTCCGACCCGTCATAGACCGGAAATTCCAGGATGCTCTTGCCCTCGCGCGCGGCCACGATGATGCGCCGCATGTGCTGGGTCGGGAACACCGCGCTCACTGGAACGGTGAAATTCTTGTCCTTCGGCTTGCTCAGATTGATCGCCACCGTCGTGGCATTGCGTTCGGCATGACCGTCGACCGAGTCGGTGCGCTTGTCGTCGACCAGATTTTCCGAATTGAAGCGGAACGCCTTGGCGTTGCCGGCTTCCCAGGTGGTGGAACGCAGATCGCTGAGCGCGGTCTTGCCCTCCGAATCGAGTTCGGAGACCTGGCGAAATTGCAGCTCGTAACCGTCGCAGGCATTGCCCGAAAAGTCGTAGAGGATGCGCCCGCGCACCGCCTCGACCCCGCGCGCGCCGTGCGATTTCACCAGCTTGAGGTCGTAGATCGCCCGGTGCGGCGCCAGAAACAACGTGTCGTCGGCCGGAACGGCCGCGGCCGTCCGGTGGACCGCGCCCGCAACCAGGCCGACGGCCAGGACCGGCAGGATCAACCGTTTGGCAAGCTTGAGCGTTTTCATCGATACGGGCCTTCCGGCGGCATGAGTGCTGCGGCGTCCGAGAGATAATTCATGCAAGATAGAGGCAAGATAGAGGCCGTTACCGCCGCCGACAACGGCTGCCTTACGCTTGCGCGGACAGCCTTGATCGGCCAAGACAGGGCAACAAGCAGGGAGAATTTCATGTCCGGTATGATTGAACAGAAGCTTGCAAGTCTCGGCATCAGCCTGCCGACGCCGGCGAGCCCGATCGCCAATTATGTGCCGTTCGTGCGCAGCGGCAACCTGCTCGTCGTCTCCGGCCAGCTTTGCTTTGGCGCCGACGGCAAACTGGCCGCCAAGGGCCAGCTTGGCGCCGGCGTGTCGATCGAGGACGGGCAGAAGGCGGCGCGCGCCTGCGCGGTTAATCTCTTAGCTCAGCTCAAGGTCGCCGTCGGCGATCTCGACAAGGTCACCCGCGTGGTGCGGCTCGGCGGCTTCATCAATTCGGCGCCCGGCTTCGGCGACGGGCCGAAGGTGATGAACGGCGCTTCCGACCTCATGGTCGAGGTCTTCGGCGACAAGGGCCGCCATGCCCGCAGCACGGTCGGCGTCTCGGCGCTGCCGGTCGACGCGGCGGTCGAAGTCGAGGGCATGTTTGAAGTGGGCGCATGATCCCGAAAAGTGGAAACCGGTTTTCGGACCAGATCATGCGCCAAACGAAATAAATCACATGGCTGGCCTCGACTGGCTCACCGCCCGTCCGATCGCCCACCGCGGCCTGCATGACGCGTCAGCCGGCGTGGTCGAGAACACGGCCTCCGCCTTTTCCGCGGCCATCGCCGGCGGCTACGCCATCGAGACCGACCTGCAGATCAGCGCCGACGGCGAAGCTTTCGTGCACCATGACGATGCGCTTGGCCGGCTCACCGAAGGCAGCGCGCGGCTGGATGCCATGACCGCGGCCGAAATCGAGGCCGTGCGCTTCAAGACGACCCGCGACCGCATGATGACGCTCGGCGACTTGTGCGATTTCGTGGCTGGCCGCGCCACGCTGGCGCTGGAACTCAAGAGCCATTTCGACGGCGACCGGCGGCTGGTGCAGCGCTGCGCCGACGTGCTGGCGGGCTATAAAGGGCCGGTGGCGGTGATGTCGTTCGACCCCGCCATGATCGAATTGGTGCGGTGGATCGCGCCGCAGCTGACGCGCGGCATTGTCGCCGAGCGCTACTATGTCCACCACGAGTGGGACCGATTTTCCCACAAGGAGAAATGCCGCATGGCGTTTCTGCTGCACGCCACCCGCACCCGCCCCCACTTCATCGCCTATGGCGTCAAGGACCTGCCGGCCGTAGCGCCTTTGATTGCGCGCTGGATCTTCCGCCGGCCGCTGCTGACCTGGACCGTGCGCAGCGAAGCCGACGAGGCGGGCGCGGCCCGCTGGGCCGATCAGATGATATTCGAGGGCTTCCGTCCGTAATGGCCGAACGGATGATCAACAAAGATCGATTTCCGGCATAAAGTCGGGCTAACAGACCCCGATGACCGAAATCGAACTCCGTATCCGCATCGCGCAGTCGCTCGCCGAGGTTCCGGCCGCGGCCTGGGACGCTTGCGCCGGCAGCAAGGACGACGCGAGCCAGACCTGCGAGATAGGGGACGTAATTAAACTAACACATGAGGATAACTTTTCCCCAAAGTTATCAACACGAGGACAAGTCGATAACCCATTTATATCTCACGATTTTCTATCATCGATGGAAGCCTCGTTTTCGGTCGGCGGCCGGACCGGCTGGCAACCGCGCCATTTGCTGGCGGAAGGCGCCGACGGGACCCTTCTGGGCGCCGCGCCCTGCTATGTGAAAACCCACTCGCGCGGCGAATATGTCTTCGATGCCGGCTGGGCCGAGGCCTTCGAACGCGCCGGCGGCGACTATTACCCCAAGCTGCAGGTAGCGGTGCCGTTTACTCCGGTGACCGGCCCGCGCCTGCTCGCCCGCCCCGGCCCGCTGGCCGAACAGGTGCGCGGCGGCCTCGCCGATGCTTTGGTCGAGATCACCACCGCCAGCGAGTTGTCCTCGGCACACGTGACTTTCCTGACCGAGCCGGAATGGCGCGCGCTCGGCGAGCGCGGCTTCCTGCAACGCACCGACCAGCAATTCCACTGGGACAATGCCGGCTACGCCAGTTTCGACGATTTTCTTGGCCGCCTCGCCTCGCGCAAGCGCAAGGCCATCCGCCGCGAGCGCAAAGAGGCGCTCGCCCCCGGCATCGAGGTGGCCTGGCTCACCGGCTCGGATCTCAGCGAAGCGGCCTGGGACGCCTTTTTTGCCTTCTACATGGACACCGGATCGCGCAAATGGGGCCGGCCCTATCTGACGCGCGAATTCTTCTCCATCGTCGGCGAAAAGATGCGCGACCGCATCCTGCTGGTGATGGCCAAACGCGCCGGGCGCTGGATCGGCGGCGCGCTCAATTTCATCGGCCGCGAGGCGATCTACGGCCGCAACTGGGGCGCCATCGAGCACCATCCGTTTCTGCATTTCGAGCTCTGCTACTATCAGGCCATCGACTTTGCGATCGCCCACAAGTTGACGCGGGTCGAGGCCGGGGCCCAGGGCGAGCACAAGCTGGCGCGCGGCTATTTGCCGAAGACCACCTATTCCGCCCATTTCATCGCCAATCCGGCGTTGCGTCGGGCGGTGGCCGACTATCTCGCGCGCGAGCGCGCCTATGTGGAAGCCGCCGGCGAAGAGCTTGCGGCGCTGGCGCCATTCCGCAAGGATTTGGTCGAGCAGGAATGAGTCAGGGGGAAACCATGCCGAGCTACGATCCGAACAACATCTTCGCCAAAATCCTGCGCGGCGAACTGCCCTGCTACAAGGTCTACGAGGACGACAAGGCTTTCGCCTTCCTCGACATCATGCCGCGCGCGCCCGGGCACGCGCTGGTGCTGCCGAAAGCGCCGGCGCGCAACATTCTCGACATCGCCCCCGACGATCTGGCGCATGTCATGAAGGTCGCCCAAAAGGTCGCCAAAGCCGCCATGACGGCGTTCGGCGCCGACGGCGTCACCATGCAGCAATTCAACGAGGGCGCCGGCGGACAGGTGGTGTTCCACCTGCATGTCCACATCATCCCGCGCAAGGCGGGCGTCCCCATGAAGCCGCCGGCGGCGGAGAAGGAAAAGCCCGACGCGCTCGCCGACAACGCCAAGAAGCTAGTCGCGGCCATCGCGGCGGCTTGACCGACGCTAGTGCGGAAATAAGTAGCCGCCCAGCAGCAGCACCGCCTCCCCGACGAGCACTCCGGCGAATACCGAGCGTTTCACCGCCAGGAATGCCAGGAATCCGCACACCGCGGCGGTCACGCGCACGGCGAGCGGGATTTCGGCCAGCGCGCCGGCGGAAAACAGGATCAGCTTGGCGATGACGCCGGCAAGGATCGCCGTCGCCACCGCGCGCGACCACACGACGATCTCGGAATCCTCGTTGAGCCCGCGCGCCAGCACCAGTCCGAGCACGCGCCAGACTTCGTTCGGCAGATAGCCGACCAAAATCAGCAGCAGAAAGGGCCACAATCCGGCGGCGGCATTCATCGCAGCACCAGACGCAGGCGATGGATCCCGTAGGAGAGCGAGCCGCCGATCACGCCGGTCCACATCAGGTCGAGCCCGACGTGCCAGTGGGCCAGCAGCGGGCCGAGCGCGAGGCCGAGCGCCAGCGCCAGCCGGTCCACCATTTGCCGGCTGTTGCGCGCGGTCGAGATCAGGAAAGACATCGGGGTGAGGAACAGCAAGGCGCCCGCAAACAGCGGCGGCAGTCCGGCCGCGAGGTAGTAGCCGACAAAGCCGAACGCCACCGCCGTGCCCATGTAGCCGACCGAGAGGCCGTTGCAGAACGCAATGCGCCGCTCGCGCGGCAGTCCAGGCAGCAGGCGCAGCGATTCCACCCACATGCTCACCGATGTGAAGTGGGTTGGCAGCAGCAGATCGCGCAGGCGCGTGCTGGGGCCCCGCAACAGCGGCAGCAGCGCCACTACCATGGGAAACAGCCGGATCGCGCTTAAAGTGACCGCGATGGCCGCCTCGATCGGCGCCGAGCCGGTGCCGAGCGCCGAAATCAAGATCACCTGCGCCGGCGCTGCCCACACCAGTATCGATGACAGCGCGAGCCACCAGGACGAGAACCCGTAATCATGCGTGAGCGCGCCCATGCCGATATAGGTGCCGGCGAGGACCAGGAAGAACACCGAGGTCAACGCCGATTTCACGCCGCCGAAGAAGGCGGCGCTGGTCGAATTGAACGTGGCGGGATCGGCCATGGAGCATGACCTGTCTCACAGCGCCGTTTGAGGCGCAACCGCAAGCGCCCGCCCCGGCTGCATACGGCACCCGCGAAAAGCGAAGGCCGGGCGCGAAGCCCGGCCTTGGCAGTCTTTTCTTGAGCTGGCGGTTCAGACCTTTGCCAGCGGCACCTTCGGCACCGAGCTGCGCTTGGCCTTGGGCCGCGGCGAACGCCGCTTGGCCTTGGGCGCCACGGCCGGCAGTTTTTCCGGCTTCGGCGTGATCGGTCCTTCCGGATATTCGAAGCCGAGCTTGTCGCGCCCAACCTCGTCCTTGGTGACCACCACGCGCACATGGCCGCCGCCCTTCAGGGGGCCGAACAGCACGTCGTCGGCCAGCGGCTTCTTGATGTGCTCCTGGATGACCCGCGCCATCGGACGGGCGCCCATCAATTCGTCGTAGCCGTTGGCGATCAGCCAGCGCGCAGCTTCCTCCGACAGCTCAATCGTCACGTTGCGGTCGCCGAGTTGCGCCTCGAGCTGCAGCACGAACTTCTCGACCACCTTGGCGATGACCTCCTGCGACAGGTGGGCGAAGGTGATGGTGGCGTCGAGCCGGTTACGGAACTCGGGCGAGAACATGCGGCTGATCGCTTCGGTGTCGTCGCCCTCGCGTTTCGACCGGGTGAAGCCGAACGCGGCCTTGGCCATATCCGAAGCGCCGGCATTGGTGGTCATGATCAGGATGACGTTGCGGAAATCCACCTGCTTGCCGTTGTGATCGGTCAGCTTGCCGTGATCCATGACCTGCAACAGCACGTTGAACAGGTCGGGATGCGCCTTTTCGATTTCGTCGAGCAGCAGCACGCAATGCGGATGCTGGTCGACGCCGTCGGTGAGCAGACCGCCCTGGTCGAAGCCGACATAGCCGGGGGGCGCGCCGATCAGGCGCGAGACCGTGTGCCGCTCCATGTATTCCGACATGTCGAAGCGGATCAGCTCGACGCCGAGCGCGACGGACAGTTGCTTGGCGACCTCGGTCTTGCCGACGCCGGTCGGTCCGGAGAACAAATAGCAGCCGATCGGCTTTTCCGGCTCGCGCAAGCCGGCGCGCGCCAGCTTGATCGAGGCCGACAGCGAGTTCGATCGCCTTGTCCTGGCCATAGACCACGGTCTTGAGCGTCTGTTCGAGGTGCTGCAACACCGCGGCATCGTCTTTCGATACGGTCTTGGGCGGGATCCGCGCCATGGTGGAAATCGTGGTCTCGATTTCCTTGATGCCGATGGTCTTCTTGCGGCGGCTCTCCGGCAGCAGCATCTGCGCGGCGCCGGACTCGTCGATTACGTCGATCGCCTTGTCCGGCAATTTGCGGTCATGGATGTAGCGCGACGACAATTCGACCGCCGCCTTGATCGCCTCATTGGTGTATTTGAGCTTGTGGTATTCCTCGAAATAGGGCTTCAGCCCTTTAAGAATCTCGATCGCATCCTGAACCGTCGGCTCGTTGACGTCGATCTTCTGGAAGCGCCGCACCAGCGCGCGGTCCTTCTCGAAATACTGACGGTACTCTTTATACGTTGTCGAGCCGATGCAGCGGATCGTGCCGGAGGCGAGCGCCGGCTTGAGCAGATTGGACGCGTCCATCGCGCCGCCGGAGGTCGCGCCGGCGCCGATCACGGTGTGGATCTCGTCGATGAACATGATCGCGCCGGGATAGGCCTCGATCTCCTTGATCACCTGCTTGAGCCGTTCCTCGAAATCGCCGCGATAGCGCGTGCCGGCGAGCAGCGTGCCCATATCGAGCGCGAACACGGTGGCGCCTTTGAGCACGTCGGGCACCTCGCCGTGCACGATACGGCGCGCCAGACCCTCGGCGATCGCGGTCTTGCCGACGCCGGCATCGCCGACGAACAGCGGATTGTTCTTCTGCCGGCGGCAGAGCACTTGGATCGTCCGGTTGATCTCGGCGTCGCGGCCGATCAGCGGATCGATCTTGCCGTCCTTGGCCTTCTTGTTGAGGTTGACGCAATAGGCGTCGAGCGCATCGCCCTTCTTTTTTGGCTCGTCGCTGCCCTTGGTATCGGCCTCCTCGTCGGCGCCGCGCACCGGCCGCGCCTCGGACAGGCCCGGCCGCTTGGCGATGCCGTGGCTGATATAATTGACCGCGTCGTAGCGCGTCATGTCCTGCTCCTGCAGGAAATAGGCGGCATGGCTTTCGCGCTCGGCGAAGATCGCCACCAGAACGTTGGCGCCGGTGACCTCCTCGCGGCCGGAGGATTGCACGTGGATGACCGCGCGTTGGATCACGCGCTGGAAGCCGGCGGTCGGCTTGGAATCCTCGGCGCCGTCGGTGATCAGATTTTCCAACTCGGATTCGAGATAGGCGACCAGACTGCGGCGCAGCTTGTCGAGATCGACATTGCAGGCCCGCATCACCGCCGAGGCGTCCTGATCGTCGATCAGCGCCAACAGCAGGTGTTCCAAGGTCGCATATTCGTGGTGCCGCTCATTGGCGATGGCGAGCGCCCGGTGGAGCGACTGCTCGAGACTGCGCGAGAACGTTGGCATCAGATTCCCATTTCCTTTTGTATTGGACGCCTCCCGAATCTCACTTTTTTTCCATCACGCATTGCAGAGGATGCTGATGTTTTCTGGCAAAGTCCATAACCTGCGTCACTTTGGTCTCCGCCACCTCGTAAGTATAGATCCCGCATTCGCCGATGCCGTGGTGATGCACATGCAACATAATGCGTGTCGCGGCCTCGTGGTCCTTGCCGAAGAAGCGTTCCAGCACGTGCACGACGAATTCCATCGGCGTGTAGTCGTCGTTGAGGATGAGCACGCGGTACAGGCTCGGGCGTTTGGTCTGCGGCTTGGTCTTGGTGATGACCGCCGTGCTCGGCCCGCCCGGCTCGCCCTTCCGCTTGCGGTCGTCGTCCGCCATACGCGGCGACCGGTCGGGGCCCAGAGAGGCCGCCGGCCAACAGTTACGAGAACTCTTTTTATTGACCGTCGCCGTCATAGGATTGCCGAGGCAAGAAACATTCCAGAATTGTAGCGCGGGGGCCGCACCGGCGCGGCCTCGCCACCATCATAAAGACCGACACCCAGCCAGGCCAAGCCGGGATTTCGTCCCGATCCGAGACAAACTAAGGCAAATTCCGACGATTCCGCGTGTATCGGGGCAGATATCTATTGGTTACCCGATCACAAGCCGCTTGCGGACAATCCAAGGCGATTTTTCCCCAAATTCACGCCGCGGTTCCAACGGAATTTCAAGACGGCGCCATCAAGGTTCTACCGCCACACCGATTGCCAGATGTCCGGCAATACCAAAGGGGGGTGTCAATGCTACCGACCAGATTTTGGAGAAACCAGCAGGGAAGCATCGCCCCTTTGCTGGGAATCGCCCTTATTCCCTTGATGGCCGCCGTCGGCGCAGCCGTCGACTACAGCCAGGCAAACGCCGCCCGCACCAACCTCCAAAACGCGCTTGATTCGACTGCGCTCATGCTTTCGAAGAACGCGGCGCTGCAAACGAACGGGGCGCTACAGACCGAGGCGACCAACACCTTCAATGCGCTGTTTACAGCGACCAACGCCAAGAATCCCACGGTCACCGCGAGCTATTCCACGACCAACGGATCGCACCTCGTGCTCACCGGCAGCGCGACCGTCAACACGAGTTTTATGAGCATCATTGGCGTCGACTCGATCAATATCGTCGCCTCGTCGACATCGACTTGGGGCAATACCCGGCTGCGCGTCGCGCTCGTGCTCGACAATACCGGCTCGATGGCGAGTTCCAACAAGATGACCGCGCTGAAGACGGCGTCGCAGAACCTTCTCACGCAGCTCCAGAGCGCGGCAGTGACGGCCGACGACGTTTACGTTTCGATCGTCCCGTTCAACAAGGACGTCAACGTCGATACCAGCAACGTGGCTTCGCCGTGGCTGCGCTGGGATTTGTGGGAAGCGGTGAATGGAAAGTGCAGCAAGACGAGCTATACGACGCAGGCGACCTGCATCTCCGCCGGCAAGGTTTGGACGCCGAATAGCCACAGCACCTGGAACGGCTGCGTCACCGACCGCGACCAGAATTTCGACACCACCAACGATGCCCCGGTGGCCGGCAGCACGCTGTACCCGACCGAACAGTATTCCTCCTGCCCGGTATCGTTGATGGGGCTGACCAACAACTGGACCACGCTGTCGAGCAAGATCACCGCCATGCAGCCGGTCGGCAATACCAACCAGGCGATCGGCTTGCAGATGGGCTGGCAATCTCTGACCGCGGCGCCCTTCACCGTTCCGGCCATGGACCCGAACTACAAGTACCAGCAGGTCATCATTCTGCTGAGCGACGGCCTGAATACCCAGGACCGCTGGTACACCAACGCGTCGTCGATCGATGCCCGGCAGCAGAAAACCTGCGACAACATCAAAGCGGCCGGCATCACGATCTATACGGTGCAGGTCAATACCGACAACGAGCCGACCTCAACGCTGTTGCAGAGTTGCGCGACCGACCCGAGCAAGTTCTTCCTGCTGACGTCGTCGGCAGGGATCGTGACGGCGTTCGGTCAGATCGGCACCGCACTGTCCAAACTGCGGCTCGCGATGTAGCGCGCGGCACCCGCAAAAGGCGAAAATACCCTGGAGTTACAAGCTCCAGGGTATCGTTTTTGGCAAGGCGCCAACCAAGCGTTAACGACACCGTATAAGAACTATTCGGCATTCGCGGAATCGCGGGGAGACGGCGTTAACCAGTCAAGTCTTTGAAAAAGCGCGCAGACCCATCGACTTGCAGGCGCGACGATTACCAAAAGGCGCGGAATTCCGGGGCGTCCATATACCGGCCCTTTAACAGCAGCGTTTATGCAAGTAAGCGAATTCAACCGTATTCGGTGAACCGTCATGATGTCGGCCTGGACAAAGTTCCGCAACAAGCTGCGCGCCTTTCGCACGGCGCAAGCAGGCAATGTCGCCATTATTTTCGCGCTCGCTGCGATACCGCTAATCGCATTTGTCGGCGCGGCAGTCGATTATAGCCGCGCCAATTCGGTCAAGGCTGCGATGCAAAGCGCTCTCGATTCAGCAGCGTTGATGATGTCGAAGGAAGCGACCACCGACACCTCGACGCAGCTGCAGACGAACGCGACCAATTACTTCAAAGCCCTGTTCACGCGGACAGAGGCAACGAACGTTCAGATCAGCGCCACCTACAACCCGACCAGTGCGACGGCCATGATTTTGAACGCTTCTGCCTCGGTGCCGACTTCCTTGCTCGGCATCATCGGCATCAACAAAATCGATTTGAATCTTACGTCGACGTCCAAGTGGGGCGAGACGCGGCTGCGCGTGGCGCTGGTGCTCGACAACACCGGATCGATGGCGCAGAACGGCAAGATGACCGCGCTGATTGCGGCGACCAAGAGCCTGCTTGGCCAGTTGCAGAATGCCGCCACCGTCAACGGCGACGTCTATGTCTCAATTGTTCCGTTCGTGAAGGACGTCAATTTAGGCCCCACCAACTGGAGTTCTGACTATATTTACTGGGGCACGACAACCGGGGCTTCGCCACAAGACCCGAACGCAACCGACGACAGTTCCTGGGACGCAAATAATGGAACATGCTCTGCCGGGAATTACTCGCCCCGCAGCGCATGCAACGCGAAGGGAACCTGCTCGATATCGGGCAAATCGCAGAGCCAATGTGCCACCGCGGGCACTTGCTCGAATTCCAGCTATACCACGCAAAGCACGTGCACGGGCGCAGGCACTTGCTCGATATCGGGCAAAACGTCGCAGAGCACCTGCACCAGCGCGGGCACTTGCTCGATATCTGGCAAAACCTCTCAGAGCAGCTGTACCGGCGCGGGCACTTGCTCGATATCTGGCAAAACCTCGCAGAGCAGCTGCACCGGCGCGGGCACTTGCTCGATATCGAACAAAACTACGCAGAGCAGCTGCACTAGCGCGCACGGAACGTGGACGCCAGGAGCGTGGACGGCGGGCGTGTGGACGGCAGGCGTATGGACGGCCAATCCGGGAACGTGGACACCAGCGGTCTGGACCAATCCAACCTGGACACCCAAAAACCACAACACGTGGACTGGTTGCGTCATGGACCGCGGCTATCCAGCATCCCCAAGTTATCTGACCGTAAGCGGCAGCAATATGAGCGGGCCAGACGCGACGAACAACTACGACACAAATGTTGCGGCGTCGGACACATCGATCATGTCGTCGCTATACGCGGCCGAGCAATACAGCTCCTGCCCCTCAGCCGCCGTGATGGGCTTGAATTACAACTGGTCCGGCATGACCTCGCTGGTCAACAACATGTCGCCGAACGGCAATACCAATCAGGCGATCGGATTGCAGCTAGGCTGGCTGTCTCTGGTTGGCGGCGGTCCGTTCACGGCGCCTCCGATGGATTCGAATTACAAATATACGCAAGTTATCATCCTGCTGACCGACGGCTTGAACACCGAGAACCGCTGGTCCACGACCCAGAGCTCGATCGATGCAAGACAGCAACTTACTTGCAATAACATCAACACCGCCGGCATCACGCTCTACACGATCCAGGTCAACACCAGCGGCGATCCGACGTCGACCTTGCTGCAAAACTGCGCTGGCAGCCCCGGCCACTACCCAGACTCCAGCAAATTCTTCCTGCTGACGTCGTCGTCTGAGATACTCAACGTGTTCACCCAGATCGGCACCGAACTAAGTCAGTTGCGAATTGCCCAATAGGGTCAAGCAGCGTCTCGCCATCTGGCGTCACAAACAAAAAGCCCGGCCAACCGAGCCGGGCTTTATCTTTTACTCTGACGCAACGCTACGCGACGAAACTCAACGACGCACGCTGTGCGAACTACTTCGCCTTCGCCATCAAGGTTTCGAACGGCTTGTAGGTCTCTTTCGCGAGATCGGCGTAGAGCTCGCTGATCTTGGAGGCCTTGGCCACGAAGCCCTCGTAGGCGGTCTTGGCGTATTCGGTCTGCACTTCAATCGCCTTCTCGAACGACTTGACGCCGAACAGCTTCTCCATCGCCGCGGTTCCGTCCTCGAAAGCCTTCTTCGAGTAGTCGGCAACCTCGGACGCGATGGCCTGGCTGCCCTTCGACAGAAGGCCCATGGACTTGAGCGCGATATCGACGTTCTCTTTGCCGACCTGCTGGAGGTCCTCTAAATTCTTGACCATCGTGATCCCTTCCCGGCCGCAAAGGCGGCGCCAACGTGCTGTTCGCTGTACCCGGCCAATCCGGGAATAGATAAAACTTATACCGCACTGCACAATAAAGTCAAATATTTTTTGCACTGCGAAAAAACCTTTAAAATCCAGCGGATTGTATTAAGAATTTCTAAACCGTGATCCCCTACGGTCATAATTTGTGGCGGCGCGGTGACGCTATAAATCGGCCAAATTTGGCGGGTTTCAAGTCGACATAGAATACGGGGTTGGGGAGAGCGGATGTTGCGTGCGGGAGCCTTTGTCCAACACCGTTTCCGTTGGAGCGTTCTCGGCTTGGCGACGTTGCTCGCCGTTTCCGCCGTCTCCACCAGCGCCGATGCCCGCGCACGACGCCACCGGCACCACCACGCGTCCGCCGCCGCCGAAAAATACGAGCCGCCCTATTCCTCCATGGTCGTCGACGCCAATACCGGCGCAGTATTGCAGGCGACCAACGCCGACAGCCTGCGGCATCCTGCCTCGCTGACCAAGATCATGACGCTCTACCTGCTGTTCGAGCGGCTGGACGCGGGCAAGATCAAGATGTCGACGGAAATGGACGTCTCGGCGCACGCCGCCGCGCAGGCGCCGTCCAAGCTCGGCCTCAAGCCGGGCCAGACCATCGACGTGGAAACCGCGATCCGCGCCATCGTCACCAAATCGGCCAACGACGTGGCGGTGGTCGTCGCCGAGGCGCTTGGCGGCAGCGAAGAGAGCTTTGCCAAGCAGATGACCGCCAAAGCGCGGGCGCTCGGCATGATGCACACCGTTTACCGCGATGCCTCCGGTCTGCCCAACGACGATCAGATCACCACGGCGCGCGACATGACCATCCTCGCCCGCGCCATCCAGGACCGCTTTCCGAAATACTACCACTACTTCGCCACCCGCACCTTCGAGTACCGCGGCGAGGAAATGCGCAACCACAATCACCTGCTCGGCCGCATTCCCGGCGTCGACGGCATGAAGACCGGCTACATCCACGACTCCGGCTTCAACATCGTCGTCTCGATGCGCCGCGGCCCGCGCCATATTTTGGCGGTGGTGTTCGGCGGACGCACGGCTTCGGTGCGCGATGCGCGCGCCGTCAGCCTGATGGACGACACCATTGCGCTCGCCTCGATCAAGCGCACCGCGCCGCCGATCGTCGAGGGCCGGCAGATCGCCGAGGCGCGCGCCAAGGACGCCAAGGACGTTCCGGATAAGGTCGCCGCGGCATCGCCCGCGCCCCAGCACGCCGAGCCGCGGCCTGGCTCCACCGATCCGATCAAAGCCAATTCGGTGAAAACCTTCACCGTTCAAGTCAGCGCCATGCGCACCGCGTCGCTGTCGCCGTCGGAAGACCGCAAGCTTGTGACGGTGTCGGGTCCCGCCAAGGTCACGACCATCAATGTGAAACGAGAGGCGCCGCCCGCCCCGGGCGCCAAGCCGGGCGTACTCGGCGTGTTGCCGGCCAAGATCGCCTCAGCCGGCGACAGCGTGCCGGTTGCGGCCGCACGGCCTGAGCCCGCGGCCAAGCCGCGCAGCGGCGGCTGGATGATCCAGGTCGGCGCCTTCCCGGAAGAAAAAGAAGCCAAGCAGCGCCTGATCGCGGCGCAAGACAAAGCCCAGGCCCAGCTCCACCGCGCCGACCCGTTCACCGAAAAGGTGGCGAAGGGCGACAAGGCGCTTTATCGGGCACGCTTTGCCGGCTTGGACAAGGATCAGGCGGAAACCGCCTGCAAGCATCTCAAACGCAGCGACATTCCGTGCATGCTGCTTAGAAATTGAGAGCCAAAACCAATAACAGGGTCGCGCCAAACCAGGAGCCGCTGATGGTGATGTTGCGTAAGGAGTACCTCAGCGATGACGGCGAAAAAGGATTTCCTTGGCTTCGTTGACGCGAGCGGCCAGGTACGTCGACCCTCCCTGGTCGGGATGCAGCTTCTTCATGAGCGTGCGATGCGCGCGCGTGATGGCGTCGGCGCTCGCACCCGGCTCAATGCCAAGGATCTGATAGGCCTCCTGCTCCGTCATTTTGCCGCTCCCCGCAGCAGCCCGCCCCGCTGCCGCGTGTCCTTGCGCGTATTCACTCCAGCTGGGATCCCGGCGGTCAAGATAAGCCACCAGTAGCGCGCGGCTTTCCTCGTCGAACTCGTCCAGCAATCCGGCCAGCGTTTTGACGTCGAGCCGTTCGAGCGCGGCGCCCTGGTGACGGCCCGCGACGATGCGTCCGCGCATCGCCCCGCTGTCGTGATCGAGTTCCATTTCGAGAAAAGCCGAGCGCACATGCGAGGTCTGGCCGGCGCTTTTCTTGGTGCGCTGGGAGAAGCCCGGCATCCCGAACGGGATCCAGCCGAGCAGCCCTAATCCGAATATGCCGAGCGGAATGGCAACGCCGATTTCGCCGCGCAGGCCGAGAAACGCGGCAAAGCCGATCGCGAGCAGGCCGCCGGAGGCTTTAAGCACACGCGCGGCGACCTTCGGGTCGATCTTCGAGATGACGCCGAGCACCCAAAGCGCAGCCACCAATACCAAGATGCCGAATACGATCTCCGGCATGGCTAACGCATGATCCCAAAAAGTGGACACCGGTTTTTGGATAAGATCATGCGCACCTACTTGAGCTGCGCAAGCAGTTTGCGCGCGCCGTCCGAACGCCGCGCCGACAGGTCGGTGAGCGCCTTGATGCCGCCGGCGGCGTAGGCCGCCACCGCCCGCAGCAGTTCGCCGAGCTGGTGCGCCGCGCCGGTGTCGAAGCGGCAATAGGCGCCGCGCGACAGCCGGGCAATCTCACGATAGGCGTTCTCGGCAACCGGGTCGTCGCCCTCCTGGAACATGAAGACCGAAACGCCGAGCAGTCCGAGCTCGCCGGCCGCCTTGCACAGATCGTCGAGCTTCTCCTCCATGGCGTCGCCGACGAACACCAACGCCTGCAGGCGCTGCTTGGCATATTCCTGGCGGGCGTGGCTCAATACTTTGCCGATCTGGGTATGGCCGCCGCGGCAATCGATGCGCGACATCAAGCTGGCGAGTTTCTCGGCTCCCGCGATCCAGCCCGAGGCCCGGCATTCGTTTACGCCCCGGAAATAGACCAGTTGAATATCGAGCCCGCCGGCACTGGCGGCCTCGCGGAACATGTCGGCCTGCAGCGCGCAGGCTGAGTCCCAGGTCGGCTGCCGGCTCATGGTGGCGTCGAGCGCAAAGACCAGCCGCCCGCGCTTGCCTTCCGCCCCGGCCGGTCCGAGCGCACGCACGCGCTCGATGAATTCGGCGATCTCCGGCCGCGAAGAGGCCGGCGCCGGGGTTTGCTGGGAAGGGTCCTTGCTCATAGCCATAGTCTACACCGATTTAAGGGAAATCGGCGGCCGTGCAAGGCGCCAGCGCGCTATCCGATGATGTCGTGCACCTGCAGCGGCTGGTCCATGACCGAATACCACTCCGCGCGGGCGGCGGCCCGCCGCTTGCCGTTTTCCGACAGCGGCAGGTGCATTGCATTGAGCAGCGCAATCACCTCCTCGCGCGCCGTCAGATGCGACAGGCTCGGGCGCATGCCGAGGGTGGCTTCGTTGAGGTCGTCGAAGGCGGTAAGGCCGCGCGGGAAGAATTCGCGATAGACCACGCGCTCGGCGAAGCCATCGATGCAGCGAAAACCCATGCGCTTGGACAATTCGACCAATCCGTCGCCGACCAGCTTCTTGTTGCGCGAGCCGAGGCTGGACAAGCGGTTGCGCACCACGATCCAATCTGTCAGTCGGCCGTCGACCAGCCGGCGCTGGCGGCGCGACTCGCGCACCATCTCGGCGTAATGGCTTTCGCCGGTGACGCCGAAATTGATCGGGTCAAGGGTGGCGAGCACGTCGAAATCGACGAAGCTGTCGTTGAGCGGCGTGACCAGCGTGTCGGCCATCGAATGGGCGAGCCGCATCAGATAGGTGTCGCTGCCCGGCGTATCGATCACCACCACGTCGTGGCTGTGCTCGATCGCACTGACCGCTTTCGAGAAGGCGGCGAATTCCTCCGCCTCATTGGCTTCCAGCGAACCGCCTTCGGCCCGCGCCACGCAATAATGCGTCGGCAGGTCGAGCTTGACGCGCGCGCGTTCGCCCCAGGCGCGGCGGTTGTCGATGTAATGGGTGAAACTTCGCTGCCGGCTGTCGAGATCGATGGTCGCTACGCGCTGGCCGGCTTTGAGCAGCGCGACCGCGATATGCAGCGCGGTCGTGGACTTGCCCGATCCGCCTTTCTCGTTGCCGAGAACGACCACATGAGCGGACTGACGAGCCGGCTCGATCGGCTGCACTAACATGACGCGCCCCCCGGGCGTACAATTGTCGATTTTCTTTCGCGCTTTCGTCAAGCGCGTTATTTTATTGCCTGTTCCCGCGTGGCCGGATCGGCGGCAGTTTGCTATGGGCTAGCCCGGCATTGTGACAATCAGCCTACAAGGCGCAAAAATTATGGCAGAGCGACCCACCGTCGCGCGCACGGTTTCTTCCCTCCGCCGCGCCCTGACAAAGTTCCGGGAATCCGGCGAACGCATCGCGCTGGTGCCGACCATGGGCGCGCTGCACCGCGGCCATTTGGCGCTGGTCGCCGAGGCGCACCGGCGCGCCCGCCGCGTCGTGGTGTCGATCTTCGTCAATCCGACGCAATTCGCACCGCATGAGGATTTCGGCAGCTATCCGCGCGGCTTTGCCGCCGATCTCGCGGCGCTGCGCGCGGCAAAGGCCGACCTCGTATGGGCGCCGTCGGCCGAGGTGATGTATCCGAACGGCTTTGCCACAAAGATCGAACCGCAAGGCGCCGCCAAGGCCGGACTGGAGGACAAGTTCCGCCCGCATTTCTTCGGCGGGGTCGCCACCGTGGTTGCCAAGCTGTTCACGCAAACCGCGCCCGATTTCGCGATGTTCGGGCAAAAGGACTACCAGCAACTGCGCGTCATCACCCAGATGGCCAAGGATCTCGATCTGCCGCTCAAGGTGATCGGCATGCCGACCGTGCGCGAGCCGGACGGGCTCGCGCTGTCGTCGCGCAACGCCTATCTCTCGACCGCCGAGCGCGCGGTGGCGCCGACGCTGCAGCGCGTGCTCAAAGCTGCCGCCGCGCGCATCAAAAAGGGCGAGCCGATCGAAATGGTGTTGGAAGAAGGCCGCGGTGAAATCGCGCGCGCCGGCTTTGCGCTCGATTACCTGGAGGCGCGCCATGCGCTCACGCTGGCGCCCATTGCATCACGCAAGGACGGGCCGATCCGGCTGCTGGTCGCCGCCAAGATCGGCAAGACGCGGCTGATCGATAATTTGGGGGTTTAGCCAACTGCGTCCGTGCGATGCAGCCAGCGATAGCGGACCATACACCGGCCCTCGCAATGCTGCGGAGTACTGGGTCCCCGCCTTCGCGGCGACGGCAGCGAAATACTACAGCAGCCCCAGCTCGCGCAATTCGCGCCGCATCTGCTCCGGCATCTTGGCAGCGCCGGGAGCGGCCCGCGACAGATCGCGCGGGGCGTCCTTGGCCTCGAGATAGCGCCAGCCCTGAAACGCCGAGCGCGGCCGCGGCTCGACCAGCACCACCTTGCCGTCGAGCACGACGCGGCAGCGGCCGATCCCCTCCTTGTCGGTGAAGGGGCGGATATCGAGGATCCTCTCGCGGCAGCTGATCTGGCCGCGGATCACCCAATAGAGCGAGCCACCGCCGGTCAATTCCTCGGCGCGCTTGGGCACCATGCGGGTGGTGTGGATATGCTCGGGCTTCTGCCCGCGCTTTTTCTTCTCTTTCAGCTTCTGCTTGATCCAGCCCTCCAGGTCGGCGACCGAATCGCAGCCGACGCAGAGCTTGATGAGATGAAGCGGCATTGCCGAATTCCCGACCATAACGCGAGCCACAAGACCAGTCATGGATAGCCCGCAGCAGCCCCGTTAGGAAGCCGTTCGCGGGATTTCCACACGTCCGTTTCGGGGGTTATCGGGCCTTGTGTTGCTGCCGGGGCGCAACACGAAGAAATATTCGGCGGGGGCGTTGGAACTATTCTTATCGTGATATCATTGCCGCTGCTGGGGGCCATTGTCGGAGGACAATCGTGATGCGTTCGCGCGTCATTCACCTCATCAATCCGAAAACGGATTCCCTGACCACGCGCCCGCTCTACCTGAATCGGGCGCTCTATTCGCCTTTGGCGGGCCTGCTCGCCGTCGCCGCGGTCATTCCGCGCGACCAGTACGAAGTCGTGCTCACCGACGAGAATATCGAGCCGATCGACTTCGATCTGAAGGCGGACATGGTCGGCATTTCCGCCATGACGAGCTACGTCAACCGCGGCTACGAGATTGCCGACCAATTCCGCTCCAAGGGCGTGCCCGTGGTCATGGGCGGCGTGCATCCGAGCTTCATGCCGAAGGAAGCGCTCCAGCATGCCGACGCGGTCGTCATCGGCGAAGTCGAGCTGGTGATCGGCAAGTTGCTCGACGATCTCGAAGAAGGATCGATGCGCGGCACGTATAAATCGGACACTTTGCATCCGATGGTCGGCGTGCCGATGCCGCGCTACGACCTGCTCAAGAAGCATCGCTACGTCAACAAGACCTTCGTGCAGACCTCGCGTGGCTGCCACCAGGGCTGCACCTTCTGCGCCGAACCGCTGATGAACGGCCTCAAATTCCGCTACCGGCCGGTCGACGAGGTGATCAACGAGATGGAGAACTGCGGTTCGCGCGTCATCTCGATCAACGACGCCGATTTCTTCGGCACGCCGGAGCGGCCGAAGGAAGTCATGCGCGCCTTGAAGGGACGCGGCATCCAGTGGCAGGCCGGCGTCACATCCAAGCTCGCGCAGGACGACAGCATGCTCGAACTCGCGGCCGAAAGCGGCTGCACGCTGTTGAGCGTCGGCTTTGAATCGATCTCGCGTTCGACACTGAAAAGCGTGCACAAGCACGTCAACCGGCCGGAGACTTTCGCCGCCTTGGTCGAGAAGGTGCACTCCTACGGCATCATGGTGTTCGGCCTGTTCATGTTCGGCTTCGACGGCGACGACACCTCAGTGTTCGACGAAACCGTCAAATTCAACATCGCCGCCAATTACGACGCCTGCGCCTATTCGACGCTGACGCCTTATCCCGGCACGCTCACCTGGTACGAGATGAAGAAGGAGAACCGCATCGTCTCCTTCGACTGGACGATGTACGACCAGGGCCACGTGGTCTACCGCCCGGCGCAGATGTCGGGCGACGAACTGCGCGTCGGACAGGCCAGCGCTTACGGAAACTTCTATGCCGCCTCGTCAATCGCCAGCCGCTTCCCGCTGCTCGGCCGGCGGCATCGCGCGCAATGGCTGATCTACAACATGTTCATGCGGCGCGGCGCGCAGACCGAGAAGATCGATTCAGTCGCGGCGCCGACCGCGGAGCCGAACGTCGCGCCGATGCCGCCGATTTTGCCGATCAAACGCGAATGGCGCGCGGCCGTGCTGGAGGCGGCCGGCGGACCGGGACCGCACTTAAGCTGATGCGCCTCACCAATGATAGTTGATGCCGGCCCGCACCAGATCGTCGGTGACGGGAACGGACAGCGACGGCGTACCGGCCGCCGCGCTGAACAGTGCGGCGGTGCCGAGGTCGAGATGCAGATATTCGATCTTGGTGCTCCAATTGCGATCGAGGGAATATTCCATGCCGCCGCCGGCGCTCCAGCCGAACCTGGTTTGCGTCGCGTTGCCGGTCGATTCCAACGCCTTGATATCGCCGTAGGCGGCCCCGCCGGTCAGATAGGGCATGAAACGGCCGAACGCGTAACCGATGCGTCCGCGCGTCGTGCCGATCCAATCCTGCTTGGTTTGACACTGGCCGCCGCCGTCGGCGGCACAGACGCCGCCGGCGCCCGCGGTGCTGCCTTTGATATTCGTCCAGTCAACGTCGGTCTCGATGCCGAGCACGACAGGACCGGTCTGCCAGTTGTAGCCAAGCTGGCCACCGAACAATGCGCCGGTGGTGTTGAACGTTCCGGAATCGGCGCCGAGCGCAGGATCGCTCCAACTGGTCCGGCCCCAACCGTAACCGCCGTTGATGCCGAAATAGAAACCGGTCCAGCTGAACGGGGCTTCCGACGCCTTGTAGTACGGCACCGGATTGGCGCGCGGCATATCGGCGGCCTGCGCGGCGATGCCGCTCACGGCGAGACAGGCAGCGGCAATGGCAAAAGCGAGCGACCGGTTCATCGAGAATTCCCCGCCAACGTAATAACCCAACCGCCCCGGGCCCTACCCATCAGGCGTTCGGGGCCAAATCGGGGCGCAAAAGGGGAGATTGTTGGCGGAAAATGGGCCGCCGGTCTTAGTGTGGGCGCGCCCTAGTCTTGCGTTTCCGCTGGCGCCGGCGCGATCAGCATCACTTTGGCGCCTTCCGCCACCTGCGCGTCCACGGCGACCGCTATCTCGCTGACGGTTCCATCGATCGGCGCCGTGAGCGTGTGTTCCATCTTCATCGCCTCGATGATGACGAGGCGCTGGCCGCGCGTCACATGCGCACCCTGCGCCACCAGAACGCCGAGGACCTTGCCGTGCATAGGCGCGCGCACAAGCCCGCCCTGCCCGTGCTCGGCGCCCTCGTCGAGCGAAAGATCGCGCAGCGTCACTTTGGTCTGGCGGCCGCGGCGCAGCACATAGACCGCGTCAGCCGCCGCAACCGCCGTGGCATCAGCAGCCGGCGCGATGCCGTCGATGGTGACCGACGCGCCGCCGGCGCCGTATTCAACTTGCGCCATCAGGCTTTCGCCGTCGGCCAATACAGGCAATGCGAGGCGGCGCGCGCCCGACAATTGAAAGGCATCGCCGCTGTCCCAGGGCGAAGCCGCCGCATCCGGCTCGCGCGCCAGCAATGCCTCGATGCGCGCCGCTTCACGCTCCAGCAGTTTCTGCGCGCCGAGCGCGGCGGCGGCGCGGTCGAGGCCCTGCGGGGTGGCGCCGAGGTCCGCGAGATGGCGGTCGATGAAGCCGGTGTCGAAGTCCCCTTTACGAAAACCCTCGGCGCGGCAGAGCGCGGCGAGAAAGCCGGCATTGCTGCGCGGGCCGACCACGATGGTGTTGTCGAGCGCGCCCGCAAGCCGCGCGAGCGCCTCGCCGCGGCTGTTGCCGTGCGCGATCAGCTTGGCGATCATCGGATCGTAAAACGGCGTCACGTCGGAACCCGCTTCGACGCCGGTGTCGATGCGCAGACCCTCGACTTGTGGGAAGTTCAGCGCCAGCAGCCTGCCCGTTGACGGCAGGAAGCCGCGTTCGGGGTCCTCGGCATAGAGCCGCGCCTCGACCGCGTGGCCGGTGAGCGGCACCTCGCCTTGCGTCAGCGGCAGTTTTTCGCCGGCGGCGATGCGGAACTGCCATTCCACCAGATCGAGGCCGGTCACCGCCTCCGTGACCGGATGCTCGACCTGCAGCCGCGTGTTCATCTCCATGAACCAGAAGCCGCCCTGTCTCAGCCCGCCGGCGCCGTCGGCGATGAATTCGACCGTGCCGGCGCCCTCGTAACCGGCTGCTTTGGCGGCGGCGACCGCGGCCTCGCCCATCGCGGCACGCAACTGCAGCGCTCATACCTGGCGCCGGCGCCTCCTCGATCACCTTCTGGTGGCGGCGTTGCAGCGAGCAATCGCGCTCGTTGAGATGGATGGCGTTGCCGTGACGGTCGGCGAAAATCTGCATCTCGATGTGGCGCGGCGCGCTGACGTATTTTTCGACCAGCACGCGCGCGTCGCCGAACGCCGCCTTCGCCTCGCGCATGGCGCCGCCGAGCGCCGCCTCGAAGTCGGCGTGGCGCTCGACCCGGCGCATGCCCTTGCCGCCGCCGCCGGCCACCGCCTTGATCAGCACCGGATAGCCGATCTCGTAGGCTTTCTCCTTGAGGAACTTCGGCTCCTGCCGGTCGCCGTGATAGCCGGGCACCACCGGCACACCGGCCTTCTCCATCAGCGCCTTGGCGCTGCTCTTGAGCCCCATGGCGCGCATCGCCGCAGGTTTTGGCCCGATGAAAACGAGCCCGGCATCGATGCAGGCTTGCGCGAAGTCGGCGTTCTCCGAAAGAAATCCGTAGCCGGGATGCACGCAGTCCGCCTTGGCGGCGCGCGCGGTTGCGATCAGTTTGTCGATGACGAGATAGCTTTGCGCAGCCGGCGGCGGGCCGATGCGGTGCGCCTCGTCGCATAGCCGCACGTGCAGCGCATCCGCGTCGGCGTCGGAATAGACCGCGATGGTGCGCAGGCCCAGCCGCTTGGCGGTGCGGGCGATGCGGCAGGCGATCTCACCGCGATTGGCGATCAGGACGGCTTTGAACATGGACGGGCCCGGCGACAGTTACCCATCCTAGCGCGGTAATGGCGGGGCCGCTTGGCCCTGCGGCCGCCGCAGCGGCACCGGCACGGCAGCCGTAGCCGGCCCGGCCGGCTGCGCGGCTTGCGCCTCGGCCGCCGCCTTCGGCAGCGGCGGCTCGGCATTCATGATGCTCACCGGCGGGATCGAGGCGGCGGAGGGAAAATCGTATTTGTCGGAGACCGGAGTCTTGGCCGGCGCTTGCTCCAGGTTCGCGACCGGCGGCGCCGCCGCCGGCTGGCTAGCGGCCGCCGGCGTCACCGGTGCGGTCTTGTTCCAGTCCGCGGCGTAGCGCGAGACGTATTGATCGAACACCTGCGCCTTGAGATTGGCCTTGATCACGTTCGCATTGCCGAGCAGCGCGAACGCCGGACAGCGCTCGGCGGTGCAACCGTCGCGCAGCGCCAGCACGTGGGCGGCGAGACCGAAGCGGTCGAGCTCGATGGCGCGGCGCAGGCCGGACAGCGATGCGGCGAAATCAGGATCATGGTGGGCGAAGGCCACGCCGTCGGCCAAGAGCGTCAGCCGCGCCGCCATATAGGCGACCGCGGCGGCCGTGCTTTGCGGACCGGCGAACACGTTCTTCTCGCAGGCGTTCTCCACCGCCTCGCCGGCCGCGCCGTCGAGACAGGCGAGCGTCGAGCCGGGCGCCAGCGCCTGCGCGGTCAGTTCGGCATTGCGTTGCGCCAGCGCCCGCCGTTCGGCGGAGCGCTCTTCCAGCGCCATGCGGTCGAGAACGGCCATTCCCGCAAGGCTGACCACAACCAGGATTGCGACCGGCAGCAGCAGCTGGCGCGCCACGCCGTTGCGCAGGACGGCGAGGATCAACAGCACGACCAAGAACGCCGCCAGCGCGCCCAGGATCAGCGGGGTCGACAACAGGCCGTTCAGCGACGCACCATCGAGTGTCGGCATAGGCCTCCAGCGAGCGGGCTACCTACCGATTTGGGCCCCGGATATCTTTACCACATGCGCCCACTTCTCGATGTCCTTGCGCAAAAAGGCATCGAATTCCGCGGGCGTCTTCACCAGCGGAATGGCGCCCTGCTTGAGCCAGGTGGCCTTCACGTCGGGCAGATTGATCACCTTGTTGACCGAGGCATTGAGGTAGGCGACGACGTCCTTGGGCGTGCCCTTCGGCGCCATCAGGCCGATCCAGATGGTCGCCTCGTAGCCGGGAACGGTCTCGGCGACGGTCGGCAGATCGGGCGTCAGCGGGTTGCGCTTCACGCCGGTGGTGGCGAGCGCGCGCACCTTGCCGGCCTTGGCCAGTTCCGACATCACGGTGATGGCGTCGAACATCATCTGCACGTTGCCCGACAGCACGCTGTTGCGCATATCGCCCGAAGCCTTGTGCGGCACGTGCACGATGTCGGTGCCGCTCATGGCTTTGAACAGTTCGCCGGCCATGTGATAGGGCGTGCCCGGGCCGGAGGACGCGTAATTGAGCTTGCCCGGATCTTTCTTGGCCAGCGCGATGAATTCCGCCACCGTCTTGGCCGGCACCGAGGGATTTACCACCATCAGCAGGTCGGAATAGTTGATGCTCGCCACCGGCAGGAAATCGCGCATCAGTTCGTAAGGCTTCTTCGGAATCAGCGACTCGTTGGTGGTGTGGGTGTTCGACATGATCAGCAGCGTGTAGCCGTCGGGCGCGGATTTCGCGACGGCATCGGTACCGATCAGCGAGCCGGCGCCGGGGCGGTCCTCGACCACGAAGGCTTGCTTGGTTTCCTCGGACAAATATTTGGCGAGGATGCGGGCATAGACGTCGGCCGGGCCGCCGGCGCCGAACGGCACGATCAGACGGACGGTGCGGCTCGGATAGGTTTCCGCCGACGCCGGCAGCGCCAGCATCACGGGCAATAACAACGCGATCAAACGCAATACGGTGCGCATTCAACTTCCCCCTTCGGGCTGCAGGCTGAGGTTAAGGCGAGATCGGCAGGAAAACGCAGTCGTCCGCGCGATTATTTGCGCATGATCTGGTCCGAAAACCGGTTCCGACTTTTCGGGATCGTGCGCTAGATGCGGTCGAGCTGGCTTTCCTTGGCGACGCGCTCGAACGCCTCGCCCGAACTCTTGATCCGGTACTGGTAGTCGTCGCTTTCCGACGGCAACAGCTTGACCACGGTATAGCTGCCGCTGGCGGCGGCGCGGCCAAACGTCGGCGAGGTAAAGTAGACGGTCTCGCCGACGTGATACTTGTGCGGCATGACCTTGATTTCGGGCGCGGCCACCGGCTGTACCGGCGGGCTCGGCGTGCGGATCATCTTGGCGGCCGATTTGGGCGCAATGCTGGGCGCGCGCACCGCCGTGGCGGCGTTGGGCCGCGCGGCCTTGCTGACCGGACGGCGGGCCGATTTCGACGCCTTTTTGATCTCGGCGCCAGCGCTCTTGGCGCCTTTTTTCTCGGGGCGCCGGATGGTTTTGGAGGAACGGCCGGCGGTCTTGGTTGAATGGCTGCTCATTGGTGCAATATAGCAGCTTATTTTGCCGCCGTGGGAAGATTTTTAAGTCGGAACTCTAGCATTTTCAATGGGTTAAAACAATGTTTCGGAGTGGTTAACGGGCCGCAGGCCGCGCGCCCAAACCAGCCCGGCCCGGCGCCACCAGCAGCCTGAAACGCCGCCCGGCTATGGAACCGGCGGCGCGCGGGCGCGTTTTGGTGGCGGGGACGCGGAGGTAACAGATGCGAATTCTGCTTGGGATCATTCTCGGCGGCGTTTTGACCATCGGCGGCGCCTATATTTACGACTCCCACAACGCTCTAGCGACTGCGAATGCGCCCGCTACCGTGCAACAGCCACTGGTCAATTGGAACGTGGTCGGCGCCAAATGGCAGCATCTCAACGAACGCGCGCGCAGCGAATGGGCCAAGCTCGCCGGCTAAACGCCGCGAGCCCGAACTCTTTTCAGCACTCTCGCGCTCGTTAGCGGCCAAGCTGCTCGCGTTGACCGGCGCGCAACGCATCGGCAACGGCGCGGCGGTCCATGCGCGTGCCGTCGTCGCCTTCAATCAGCAAGGGAACGCGGCCGCCCTGCTCCACGTGACGGGCCCACGACAGGGCGTCGTCCAACGTGGCGAATCCCTTGAACAGCATCTGCTCCTTGGCGATCGGAGATATTTCGCCGGACCCTTTTGGGCCGCTATAGACACGGTAATGCATGGTCGTACCTCCTTTTTGAGCTGTTTGAAATTCATGTAGTTATCGGTGGGCAGCGATTAAACCCCGGCTTCGGTGCCGCGGTGGATTTCGTTTGCGCTGCAAAATGATAGTGTTGCGGCGCCACGCCCGGGGAGACAGCACATGCGCGCCGCCTATTACGAGAGCAACGGTTCTGCGCGCGAGGTGCTACGCGTCGGCGAGGTTGATACTCCGCAGGCCGGGCCCGGCGAGGTCCGCGTCAAGCTCGCCACCTCCGGCGTCAATCCGTCCGACGTAAAATCGCGCCAGGGCTCGACGCGCAAGATCACCTGGCCGCGCCTCATCCCGCAAAGCGACGGCGCCGGCGTCATCGACCAGGTCGGCGACGGCATCGCCAAATCCCGCATCGGCGAGCGCGTCTGGGTCTGGAACGGGCAATGGAAGCGCGCCTTCGGCACCGCTGCCGAATTTATCGCCCTGCCCGCCGCGCAGGCAGTCAAGCTGCCGGACAAAGTCAGCTTCGAGGCCGGCGCCTGCCTCGGCATTCCGGCCATGACGGCCATCCATGCGCTGGCGCTCGCGGGCGCCGACAAAGGATCGACCCTTCTGGTCGCCGGCGGCGCGGGCTCGGTCGGCCAATACGCCATCCAGTTCGCCAAATCGCTGGGCGCGACCGTGCTCACTACCATTTCCTCGCCCGAGAAAGCCGCGGCCGCGCGCGAGGCCGGCGCCGACCACACCATCGACTACAAACGCGAGGATGTCGGCGAGCGGGTGATGGAACTGACCGGCAAGCGCGGCGTCGACGCGGTGATCGAGATGGATCTCGCCGGCAATGCCAAGCTGATCCCGTTCGTGCTGCGGCCGAAGGGCAGCGTCATCGTCTATGGCACCGGCGCGGCGACGGCGAGCCTGCCGGCCTATTTCTGCCTGACCAACTCGATCCGCGTGCAGTTCTTCCTGGTCTACGAGCTCGACACGCTTGAGCGCGAACGCGCGGTCAGCGCCATCGGCCGCGCGCTCGACCAGGGCAAACTGATCAACCGGGTCGGCCCGACCTTCGCGCTCGCCGACATTGCCGCCGCCCACGAGGCGGTGGAGCGCGGGACGATCGGCAACGTGATCGTCACTACGTGATGCCGATGCTGGATGCGCACTACGAAATCGCCATCCGTGTGCGCACGGTCATGCAGTTGTTCAATTCGCTCGATCCCTCGCCGTTCCGCGAGCGGGATCTCGATCCGCATACCGAGGAATTCGTGGTCGGCTGGGCGCGCGAATTGCCGCACGCGGCGCCGTTCACCATCGTGGTGGAATTGCCCGCGGAAGAAGCGGCAAAACCGGAGGCGGCGGGAATCGGCGAGGCCTTCGCTAATTATTTCCGCCATCGCGCCGAAGCCACCGACCGCGACTTGCGCGAATTGTTCCGTGTCGGCTGGCGCTCGCTGGCGATTGGTCTGGTCGTTCTGGTGGCCTGCCTGGTGAGCAGCCAGGTAGTCGCCAAGTTGATCCGCAATGACGTGGTGGCGCGGGTGCTGGAAGAGAGCCTGATCATCGTCGGCTGGGTCGCCAACTGGCGGCCGCTCGAGATTTATCTGTACGACTGGTGGCCGATCCGGCGCCGTATCCAGTTGTACCGCCGTATCGCCGCAGCCCCGGTGCGGGTGCGGTCCTAGGTCGCCGGCAGCTACTGGGCTCAAACCAGCAGGTTCAGTAAGGACTGATTGGACGGCGACGGCGCGCCCGTCGGCGAGACCGCATTGGCCGGATTGGTCGAATTGAGGTTCGCCAGCGCGCCGCCGAACACGGTTGCCTGCTGCCCATCGATCCCGCCGTTTTTGTCGGTCTTGCCGGTTTGCCCCGGCGGCGTGCCGGGCGGCGCGAACGGGTCCTTGCCCTTGCGCGCGGCCGCTGCCTCGCACGGCGTCGTGCAGACATAGCCGTTGACGTAGGTGATCATTACGCAACGCTCCCCACGCGCCGGAGGCTAAGGGCGCGAAGTAAACCGTTTCTGAATCGGCCGATCACAGGCGCGTGAGCCCGCGGCGGCGGCAAAAGCCCGTGTCACCAGCGGGCTCGCCCTCGTCTTGATCGCACGAGCGGCTGGTATTGCCGCCGCCAGGCCCGTTGCAGCCAGTATAGGGCTATGATGCACTTGTGCGATTCCCGGTATGGCCGGGCCTACTCGGGGAAACGATCATGAAATTCATCGTCGGCGTATTTGTCGGCGCCGCGCTGATGCTCGGCTCGGCCTATCTGCACGACACCGGCCACCTTCGCGTCGGGCCGGCGAAGCCATTCGTTAACTGGAGCACCGTGCTCGGAATGCTCGGGCGGTGACCTACGGCGTCTGCTTGGCGCGCTGGCCGGCGGTGGTGCCGGCGATCTTGCCGAACACGGAGCCGTTCATCAGCCCGGTGCCGCCGGGATAGTTGAACCAGAAGATGCCGCCGACCAGTTCGCCGGTGGCGAACAGGCCGGGGATGGTGCCGCCGTCGCTATCCATGACACGCGCGCTGGTGTCGATGCGCAGGCCGCCGAAGGTGAAGGTCAGCCCGCAGGTCACCGCATAGGCCTCGAACGGCGGCTCGTCGACCGTGTTGGCCCAGTTCGATTTCGGGATGGCGAGGCCCTTGGTGCCGCGCCCGTCTTTCACATTGGGATCGAACGGCACCTCGGTCATCACCGCCTTGTTGTATTCCTTAATGGTCGCCAGCGCCTTCTCGGCGTTGACGTCCTCCATCTTGGCGCACAGTTCTTCCAGCGTGTTGGCGCGGATCTTGGTCACCCGCTTGATGCGGTATTCGTCGCGCAGCATCGGGATGATCTTGTTGTCGAACACCTGGTAGGCGAACTGCTTGGGCTGCATCAGGATGATGCGGCCGTTCTTGGCATAGGTGTAGTTGCGGAAGTCGGAGCCCTCGTCGAGGAAGCGCTCGCCGTTGGCATTGATCATGATGCCCCACGGATAGGAGTGCTTCTGGAAGTTGTCGCCGACCGTGAGATCGCCGGTCTCCGGCGCGTTGCGGTCCCAGGCAACCGCGTGCCCGCCCGACCAGTTGCCGATCGGCTGCGCGCCGATGGCCAGCGCCATCTTGATGCCGTCGCCGGTGTTGAAGCGGGTGCCGCGGATCTTGGCGAGTTCCCAGCCGGGTCCGAGATAACGCGTGCGCATCTCGGCATCGGCCTGGAAGCCGCCGGAAGCCAGCACCACGCATTTGGCCTTCACCTGGTGGGTCTTGCCGCCTTGCTTGACCTTGACGCCGTGCACGCCGTCGTCGTCGGCCAGAAGCTCGAAGGCGCGCGCGCCGTAGGCGATGGTGATGTTGTTCTTGCGCGCGATCTTGGTCAGCGCGTCGACCAGCCCCGGCCCGCCGCCGACGGCTTCGACCGTCAAGCCCGCCCCAGAACTTGAACATGCCGCCGATCTTGTAGGCCTGGCGGCCCCAGATCGGCATGAAGCGCACGCCCTTGTCGCGCATCCACAGCATGGTGGCCTTGCTGTTCTTGATCAGCACCTCGCACAGATCGGGGTCGGTGCGGTATTCGGTGATGCGGCCCATGTCGTCGAAGAACTTCTCCTCGGTGTAGGTGCCGAAGTCGGACTTCGACACTTCCTCGTCCGACAGGTCGGGCATCAGCTTGCGCAGGTCTTCGACGCCGTCATAGACGCAGCGGAAGGCGCCGGCGGTAAAGCGGCTGTTGCCGCCCGACTCGTCCTCCGGCGCGCGCTCGAGCACCAGCACCGAGACGCCCTGCTCGGCCGCCGCCAGCGCCGCGCAAAACGCCGCATTGCCGCCGCCAACAACGATGACATCCGTGGAGAGAGGTAACGATGGGGTCATGGCGGCTTCTTCAACCTCGCTTGGGGGATTGGGTCGGGTGGCGAAAAGCCTAGTAGCGCGGCAGCGCAGGCGCTGCAATGCGCTCGCGCCCGCTGCATAGCAGGGCTTCGCTCAGAATTTTTCCACCCAAGGGCGCAGTTCGAGTTCGTGCGTCCAAGCGCTGCGCGGCTGCTGCAGCACGTTAAGGTAGCTCGCGGCGATGGCGTCGGGATCGAGCAGCGCGTCGGGTCTGTCCGGATCGGCCGGGCGGCGCGCGCTCTTGATGCCGCCGTCGATGACGAAATGCGCCACGTGGATGCCTTGCGGATGGAGTTCGCGCGCCATGCTCTGCGCCAGACCGCGCAGCGCGAATTTTCCCATCGCGAAAGACGCCGACTGCGCATAGCCCTTCACGCTCGCCGACGCGCCGGTGAACAAAATGGCGCCGTGGCCCTTCGGCAGCATGCGTTTCACCGCCGCCTGCGCCACCAGGAAACCGCCGAAGGCGGTGATCTCGATCGCCTGCGCGACCTCGGCCGGATCGAGCTCGATCAGCGGCCCGCGCGTGCGGTAGCTGGCGTTGTAGACGACGACGTCCGGCGTAAGCTTGGCCGCGTCGAGATCGGCGAACAGTTTCTCGACCTCGTCGCGCTTGGCGGCGTCGCAGTTGAAGGCCCTGGCGCCGGTCGCCTTGACGAACTCGTCGAGCTTGGCGGCCGAGCGCGCGGCCAGCGCGACTTTCATGCCGGCCTTGGCGAACACGCGCGCCAGCGAGGCCGAGAGGCCGGAACCGGCGCCGACGATGAGGGCGGAGGTGTAGTTCATATGGCCCTTAGACATTGCTTGTTCACGCGCCTAGCAAATCCATTTCGACTCGGTCGATCGCGTTCGTCACCATCGTCTGGCCGCCACAGCTCATCTCGACTTCTTTCACGCTCGTAATGCTCTTGGCGATTTCACCGTCAAGGTCAGGGACATTGAGACGTCGATATCGCCGTCTTTCGGATCCTGAATTTCATCTCCAGAACAACATGACATCCCCGTTCTGCTTGAAATCAACTTGCTGCACTCCTGCGCCGATCTTTCAGCATCGTCTCCTTCATCTGCTCTTGCGTGGCCCTGACGATATCCTTGGCATCCTCCGGCTTGATACAGTTAGTCATAACTTCGGCGGGTACACCTTGCCGTTGATCTCCGCGGTCTCAGCGTCCTGCCAGAGCCTCGGCTGTATCTCGAGGTGCGAGGGCCGGTGTCCCAGAGCAAAGCAATCAATCCAGGCATCGATAAAATCGAGCCGCACGACAGCGCCCCCGCTTCTTACATCCTGAAAACCCCGAACCTCGTCTCCGGCACCGGCGCGTTGAGTGCGGCGCTAAATGCCAGCGCCAGCACACGGCGCGTTTCGCTGGGCGCGATGATGCCGTCGTCCCACAGCCGCGCGGTGGCGTAATAGGGATTGCCCTCGGTCTCGTACTGCTCGCGGATCGGCGTCTTGAAGGCCTCCTCCTCTTCCGCGCTCCAGGTCTTGCCCTCGGCCTCGATATTGTCGCGCCGCACGGTCGCCAGCACCGACGCCGCCTGCTCGCCGCCCATCACCGAGATACGCGCGTTCGGCCACATGAACAGAAAGCGCGGGCCGTAAGCGCGCCCGCACATGCCGTAATTGCCGGCGCCGTAGCTGCCGCCGACGATGACGGTGATCTTCGGCACCTGCGCGCAGGCGACCGCGGTCACCATCTTGGCGCCGTCCTTGGCGATGCCGCCCGCCTCGTAGTCGCGGCCGACCATGAAGCCGACGATGTTCTGCAGGAACAGCAGCGGAATGCGGCGCTGGCAGCACAGCTCGACGAAATGCGCGGCCTTCTGCGCACTCTCGGAAAACAGAATGCCGTTGTTGCCGAGAATGCCGACCGGCATGCCGTGGATGCGGGCAAAGCCGGTGACGATCGTCGTGCCGTAGAGCTGCTTGAACTCGTCGAATTCGGAAGCGTCGACGAGGCGCGCAATCACCTCGCGCACGTCGTATTGCTTCTTCAGGTCGACCGGCACAATGCCGTCGAGTTCGGCCGGGCTCAGCGCCGGCTCGCGCGGCGCATGAAGCGGAATGTCCACCGTCTTCCGGTAATTGAGATTGGCGACGATGCGGCGCGCCAGCGACAGCGCGTGGTGGTCGTCCTGCGCCAGATGATCGACCACGCCGGACTTGCGCGCATGCAGATCGCCGCCGCCCAGATCTTCGGCGCTGACCACTTCGCCCGTCGCCGCCTTCACCAGCGGCGGACCGCCGAGGAAGATGGTGCCCTGGTTCTTGACGATGATGCTCTCGTCCGACATCGCCGGCACATAGGCGCCGCCGGCGGTGCACGAGCCCATCACCACGGCGATCTGCGGGATGCGCGCGGCCGAAAGATTAGCCTGGTTGTAGAAGATGCGGCCGAAATGCTCGCGGTCGGGAAACACTTCCGTCTGCGTCGGCAGATTGGCGCCGCCGCTATCGACCAGATAGATGCAGGGCAGCCGGTTCTCGCGCGCGATCTCCTGCGCGCGCAGGTGCTTCTTCACCGTCATCGGATGATAGCTGCCGCCCTTGATGGTGGCGTCATTGGCGACGATCATGCATTCGCGCCCTTCGACGCGGCCGATGCCGGTGATAACGCCGGCGGCGTGTACGTCGCCGCCATACATGCCGAAGGCGGCAAGCGGCGACAGTTCCAGGAACGGCGAACCGGGATCGATCAGGTTCATCACGCGTTCGCGGGGAAGAAGCTTTCCGCGCGCGACATGCCGTTCGCGCGATTTTTCCGAGCCGCCGAGCGCGGCCTCGGCGCGGCGCGCCTGCAATTCGGCGACGAGCGCGCGCATTTTTTCCGCATTGCCGCGAAACTCGGCGCTGCCGGTATCGATGGCGGACGACAGAATCGCCAACGGCCCCTCCCCAGTTGAGAAACCTAAGCGTGCCTTGGCGGCATCCGGAACGCAATGGCGGGGGAACTGCGGCAGAACAAAGATTGCGGAACTGACGCGGCCTAGCGGGGTTCACCTTAGGCACGCCACAACGTCAAGCACGTCGGGAGGTGCCCACAGGAGAATTCAATGAGAAAAGCAACACTGTTATCGACCGTCGCAGCGACGCTGCTGCTTACCCTCGGTGCCGCGTCGGCCCAGACGATGAATAAAGACGAAACACCGGCTCGCGCGCCTGTCGCGCAGCAGAAGGCGCCGGCCGAAAAGATAGCGCCAAGCATCAAGGCCGGAGAGCACAAAGCCGGCGTGCAACGCAAGTCGCCCGAGACGACGGGTCAGGCGCCAAAGGCGTCCGACGGCGACAAGACGCGGGCCACCGACAAGGGCGAGATGGACAAGTCCACGGTGAAAGAACCGGCTGCCAAAAGCTCGTCCGAAATGAAGCGCTCTTCCGACAAAAAGAGCGCGTCGGACGCCAATGGCGGCGCCGGTATGAAATCAAAGACCAACGAGAGTGCTCAGGCTCCGGCTGGTGCAAAGTCGGACCGGTCCACGACCGGCCAAGGCGCGGCGGCCGGCACAGCCAAGCTCTCGACCGAGCAGCGCAGCAAGATTACGACCATCGTCAGGCAGCACAAGGCAGAACCGGCGCATCTCAACATTTCGGTACGCGTGGGAACGCGCGTTCCGGACAGCGTCCACTTCTACCCGTTGCCGCGGGAAGTATTCGTGATCTATCCCGAGTGGCGCGGCTATGACTACATTCTGGTCGGCGACGAGATCCTCGTCATCAATCCGCGCACGCACGAGATCGTCGCGATCCTCGACGCGTAATCGAAGCAAACGACCTATTGCGGAGCGGCCGGGAGCCTTCCCGGCCGTTTTTGCCGTTGTGCCGCCTCCTGCAAAACTCGCCGGGCCGTGGAACTTTCTTAGGCGTTCGTTCGTTATTGCAAGGCCCCCTATTCCCCCATGACGAGAGGACGAACAAAATGAACAAGGATCGCATCCAAGGTTCGGTCGAGCAGGCCAAAGGCAAAGTGAAGGAAGTCGCGGGCAAAGTGACCGGCGACAGCAAGCTCGAGGCCGAAGGCAAAGTGCAGCAGGCCGCCGGCAAGATTCAGAACGCCGTCGGCGGCTTCAAGGACACGGTCAAGGAAGCCGTCAAAAACTGACTTCCGGCGACCTCCACGGCCTGAACTTCAAAAACCCGGCGCATGCGCCGGGTTTTTCGTTGCGCGCGTTTTCGTCCTACACTGAGCGCAGCCTTTGGACCGCAGGAGTCCGCGATGATTACCCGTTTCCCCGGCCTGACCCCTACCCGCAGCCGCGCCGTCGTTCACGACGGTCTCGTCTTCACCGTTGCGGTATCGCCGGACCCCGCTCCGCCCGGCATCTACGAGCAGACGCAGCGGGCGCTCAAACGCATCGACGAGAGCCTGGCCATGTCGGGCAGCGACAAGAGCCGCATCCTGTCGGCGATCGTCTACATCGCCGACATAACGCGCAAAGAAGACATGAACAAAGCCTGGGACGAATGGGTCGACCGCGCCAATCCGCCGATGCGCGCCTGCCTCGGCGTCGCGCTCGAGCCGCCGCATCTGGTCGAGATCGTGGTCACCGCGGCGCAATGAGGCTGCGGCGGAACTTCGCATGACGCCACGCGGCCGCCGCATTTTCAGAAATTTTTTTCCGCGGCGCGCGAGTTCCCGGAACACGGGTCCTGCGCACTCGTTGTGGTGACGCCGCCCCTGCGGCAATCACCTCAAGGAGGAGCAACCATGAAGACGTTGACCGCATTCACGGCCGTTGCGGCATTGATCGCCGGCATCTCCATTGCGAGCGCACAGGGCTCATCGATGGACAAGAGCAACACAATGGGCAGCAGCTCTGTGCAGGCGACCGGCAGCGGCAAGTTCTGCATCAGCGGCGCCGGCGGCGCGCTGAACTGCCAGTACGCCAGTCTCTCGGCCTGCCAGAAGGCCGCCAAGGCAAGCGAAACCTGCAAGGCCCGCCCGAGCACCACCACCGGCTCGAAGTACTGAGGTCCTCGCATCGCGTACGCGCAAACACCTCGCGCCGGTGTAGATCCGGCGCGAGATCTTAGTTTGTGCTACGCCCTCACCTCTTGCCTTTGGAACGCGATATAGCCGCCGACGAACAAGAGGATGCTGCCGGCCACCATGCCGACGATCTGGGGCCAGGCCACCATCACGCTATCCCACAACGGCAAAGGCGCACCCATCACCGCGCCCTCGAGCTGGCTCAAATAGACCGGTCCGAGCGTGCGGGTGGTGGGATCGAGCAACGCCAGCACGACTTCGCCGAACAGCGTGGAAGGCGACAGCCGCGCCAGCATCTGCGCCGTGACGACGTAGGTTGCCTGATGCTCGGGCGACACGAACACCTGTGCAATCGCCGGCGCCAGCGCCGGCCAGATCACCGAGAGAAACAGCCAGAGGCCGAGCGTCACCAGCGCCGCCGTGGCGGCCGAGCGGAAAATCACCGAGAACAGCATGGCCAGCGCCAGCCAGACGCCGGCATAGGCGATGGTCACCAAGAGGAAGATCAGCGCGCGCGCCATCTCCTCGCCGCCCGGCGGCACGCCCAGCATGATCAGGCCGAGGCCGATTACCAAGAGCCACAGGCATACCAGGCTGATGGCGATGACGCCGAGCCCGGCGAGGAATTTCCCGAACAGCAGCGCGTCGCGGTAGATCGGCTGCGACAAAATGCGCGACAGTGTGCGCCGGTTATGCTCGCCGTTGACGGCGTCGAAGCCGAGCCCGATCGCCATCAACGGCACCAGAAAGCCGAGGAACGCGACGAAGGACGGCAGCGGCTCGCGCGCGGTGGTGAATAGCCGCAAGAAAAGGAACGGGTCCTCGGCGGTGACCGCGCGAATCTGCGTGATGGCGCCGAACACCGCCGCCAGCGCGGTGAGCACCACCAGCCATTCCAGTACACGCATGCGCGCGCTGGTGAGATGGTCGGACAATTCCTTCAGGGTCACCACGCCGAGGCCTCGGAGGGCCGAGCCTTCACGCCGCATGGCGGGCCTCCTGTTCGTTTTGGAAATAGCGCGTGTAGATGGTTTCGAGACTGGGCTGGTCGAGCGAAAGCTGCTTGAGCCGCCCACCCGCGGCCACTACCGCCGCGGCGGCTTCCGCGCGCAGATCGCTGTCGCAGGTCATGCGGAAGCGGCCGGGACCGGGCTCCGCAACGCTGCGCACGCCCGGCAGCGCCGAAAGGTGCCTGGCGATGCCCTCCCCGCCGTCGGCTTCGACCTCGACGGCATAGCCGCCGCCCAGCACCTGGCGGCCGAGCTCGGGCACCGTGCCCATCAGCACGATGCGGCCCGCGTTGAACAGCGCCACCCGGTCGCACACGCTCTGCACGCGGTCGAGCAGATGCGACGAGAGCAGGATGCTCACGCCGTGCTCTTTCAACGAGCGGATCAGCTCCAAGAGCTCGACGCTCGCTTGCGGGTCGAGCCCGTTGGTCGGTTCGTCCAGGATGGCGATGCGCGCGTCCTTCATGACGATTTCGGCAAGCCCCAGGCGCTGGCGCATGCCGCGCGAGAAGGTACCGACTTTCTTGTTGGCGACCGCCGACAGCCCGACGCGGGCGAGCGCGGCGGCGATGCGCTTTTCGCGTATGCCGGCGGTGAGGCCCATGAGCCGCGCCGTATAGTGCAGATTGTCGGCCGCGGTGAGATGATCGTAGAAGCCGACCGAGTCCGGCAGATAGCCGACCAGGCGCTTAACCTCGAGCGGCTCGCGCATCGGATCGTGCCCGAAGACGCGCGCCTGTCCGGCGCTGATGTCGCTTAAGCCCAGCAACATCAGGATGGTGGTGGTCTTGCCGGCGCCGTTCGGCCCGAGCAAGCCGAAGATTTCGCCGGCGGCGACGTTAAACGTCACCCCGTTGACGGCATGCGCGGCGCCGTAGCGTTTGGTGAGGCCTTTTGCCTCGATGACTGTTTCGCTCATCGCCGGCCGAACCTTGCGACCGCCCCCACCATGATCAGCAAGGCGGCGCCGATAATGCCGACGCCGGCGACGCCCCACACCGTCGAGGTTGTCACGGTGACGCGGAAGTTCGCGCTGCCGGTCTCACCGCGCGTCGAAGCGGTCAGCGAGGTGACGTAATCGCCGGCAATCGCCTTGCCGGGCGGGCTGATCAGCGCCTGTACTTCCTTGTGCTCGTTGGGCGCGATGCGGTCGATGGTCTTCGGCTCGAACGCGATCTTCCAGCCGCTCGGCGCATTGGCCGACAGTTGGATGTTATCGGCCGGCGCGGTGCCGGTATTGGTCACATCCACCGGCACGGAACTCTGCTTGCCGGCGGTGGCACGCGCGCTGAGCAGGCCTTCGCGGCCGGCCAGCGACAGCTTGGGCTGGCCGGTGATGTCGAGCGCGACCTTGGCAGTTGCGCGCGCGTCCTCGGCGGCGATGTGCGCGGTCACCGGATAATGCCCGGCATCGACGGTGTCGGGCGGGCTGACCTTCAGCTTTACGTCCTTGCTCTTGCCGGCGTCGACCGGGATCGCCGTGAGCTGCTGGGTGCCATAGGCCTCGGTGAACGAGGTGTCGAAATTCTTCGGCGCGTCGGCGGCGAGACTGACCAGCAGCTTCTTGCCGCTGTCGTTCTTGATGGTCATCGTATATTCGAAGCTCGAGCGCGAGGAGCCGCGCAGCTCGGGCAATTGCGGCGACAGCGTAAGCTTGGCCGGCAATTCTTTGGCGAGCGTGACCGCCACCGGCAGTGTCACATGCGACGTACCGCCATCGGCACTGACCGTCAGCGTGTGCGTGCCGATCTTGGCGTCCTTGGGCACGTCGAGCCGAAGACCAAGCGACACGCTGTCGTCGGTCGCCGGCATGGCCGCCGCGATCGGCTGGCCGCCGCCGAGCAGCGTCGCGGTCCAGCCCTGCGGCACGCCGGCGACCGACAGCGCGAGCCGCTCGGGCGCCAGCGCGTAATTTCGCAATCGCAAATTGACGGTCGACGTGGTGCCGGGCTGCACGGTGACCGCCGGATAGTCGGTCAGCAGGTACAGGCCCTTGATGTCATGATTGGCATCGGCGGCGAAGGCGGGCGCGGCAAGCGCCAACAAGGAAATGATGAGCGCGAAAAAACGTATCGACATGGCGAGCGACTCCTCCGGGACCTCCCCACGAGAAGTCCCGCCGCAACGCCGCCCCCGAATTGGAAACACGGCCGAGCGCCGTGTAAGTGACGCGCGCGGTGTCGCTCACAATCTTGACAAAATTGGGGACGGCGGCCGCAATCTATTTTGCGATCGTGAAAATTAGACGCCGCGCACCAGCGGCCAATCCGGCTCGTTGCCCTGCATGATCCAGGGCTCCTGCAGCCCGGCGGCGCGCCATTCGACAAAGGCCGGCAGCGCCAACACGGCGCCGATATAGCGCTGCGAAACCTCGCTCACCTCAAGGCCATAACTGTGCAGGCGTGACGCCACCGGCGCATACATCGCGTCCGCCGCGCCGAACGCGCCGAATAGAAACGGGCCCCCCTGCCCGAAGCGCGCGCGGCAATCGCTCCAGAGCGCGTCGATCCGCCGCACATTATCCATGACGTCGTCCGGCTGCGGACGTTGCTTCACCGGCAGCCACAAATTCATCGGGCAATTCTTGCGCAGCGCCTGGAAGCCGGCGTGCATTTCGGTCGCCACCGCGCGGGCGTGACCGCGCGCACGCGCGTCCACCGGCCAGAGGCCGGCTTTGGGAAATTTCTCGGCCAAATATTCCAGGATGGCGAGCAATTCCCACACGGCCTGATCGCCGTCGATCAGCACCGGCACCTTGCCGGCCGGCGAGTATTTCAGCACCTGCTCGCGGCTGCCCGGCTCGTAAAGCGGGATCACCTTTTCGTCGAACGGAATGCCCGCCACTTTCATGGCGAGCCATGGCCGCAGCGACCAGGACGAATAGTTCTTGTTGCCGATGATCAGCGTGAGCGCCATCGCCGTTCGCCGCTCACGCCGTCTGCGTCTCGCCCGGCATATCCTCCGGCAGTTCGACCGGACCGCCGGCTTTCTTCCAGGCGCCGAAGCCGCCCTTGATATGGGCGACGGGCTTGAGCCCCATGCGCTGCGCGGTTTGCGCGGCCAGCGCCGAGCGCAAGCCGCCGGCGCAGAAGAACACGTACTTCTTGTCCTGCGCGAACAGCGGCTTGTGATAAGGGCTCGCCGGATCGATCCAGAATTCCAGCATGCCGCGCGGACAATGGGAAGCGCCGGGTATCTTGCCGTCGCGCGCCAATTCGCGGATGTCGCGGATGTCGACCAGCACCACGTCGTCGCGGCCGGCGAGCTTGATCGCCTCCTCGGTCGGCAGGGTCTCGACTTCGTCGTTGGCGGCGTCCACGAGGGCGCGGTAACCGGTGGTGATGTTTTGCGGCATGGGGGGCTCCTTTCCCACAACGATGACAGAGCGGCGGCACGCACTCAAGCTGGTGGTTGAACGGCCGCCAACAAGGGGGCACCATGCCGGACGGGAGTCCGGGGCATGCCGTCTTTCACCTTGCTGGACCTGTTGGCTTTCGCCTGGTTCCTCGGCGCCTGGCTCGGCTATTCGCTGTTGATCGAGAAGACCGCCAAGGGCCGCAGCGGCCTCAACGCGATGATGAACCTCTATCGCGACGAGTGGATGGAGCGTCTGCTGGCGCGCGAAATGCGCATGGTGGACGCCCAGGTCACCGCCGCGCTGCAGAACGGCACGGCGTTTTTCGCCTCCACCAGCCTGATCGCCGTCGGCGGCACGCTCACGCTGCTGCGCTCGACCGAGCAGATCCTGACCGTGGTGGCGGCGCTGCCGTTCGGCGTCGCGCCGTCGCCGGAATTGTGGGAGCTGAAGATGATAGGGCTCGCCATCATCTTCGTTTATGCCTTCTTCAAATTCGCCTGGTCGTACCGGCTGTACAATTATTTCGCCATCATGGTCGGCGCGGCGCCGCCGCCGGCGGAAAAGGACAGCGCTGAGGCGCAAGCCTTCGCGCATCGCGCCGCGCGGCTGTGCGCCGACGCCGGCCGCCATTTCAACCGCGGCCAGCGCGCGTTCTTCTTCGCGCTCGGCTATCTCGGCTGGTTCTTAGGGCCGCTTCCGCTGGCGCTCACCACCACCGGGATCGTGATCGTGATGTGGCGCCGGCAATTTGCGTCGGATGCGCGTCTGGCGTTTTCGCAAACGCCGCCGCCCACCGTTGACACGGCCTGACGAGCAGCGGTCATGCTCAAACGCACCGCACCGGTCAGCGACGAGGACATGATGCGGCGCTGCTTCGCGCTGGCGGAACAATCGGCCAAACAGGGCGAATATCCCTACGCCGCCGTCATTGTCCGCAACGGCATCATCGTCGCCGAGACCACCAACAGAGTCGCGCGCGATCGCGACGTCACCCGCCACGCCGAATTGGTAGCAATTTGCCAGGCGCAGGAGACACTCGCCAGCACCGATCTTTCCGACTGCACCATCTACGCGAACATGGAGCCCTGCGTCTTTTGCAGCTATGCGATCCGCGAGAGCCGCATCGCCCGGGTGGTCTTTTCCTTGCGCTCGCCGGTCATGGGCGGCACGGCACGCTGGAATATCTTGGGCGACCGCGTGCTGTCGGACACCATGCCGGAAGTGTTCGCGCCGCCGCCTGTCGTTGTGCCGGAATTTCTGTGCGCGGAAGCGGCCGCAGCTCTGGAGCGCAGCGCGCCGCTGGCCTGGAGCTTCATGCGGTCACGCGGCTTGGTAGCGACGACGACGCAGGATGCCCGCCTCGATCCCACGAGCACGTGTGCGGCGCGCCTACGGATTTGGCGGCATGACGGAATGGGCCATGCGCATCCTGCGCAAGAATTTCTTCGACCGCTTCGGGCGCGGCGGCGGCAACCGCCGGCCGCGCGCCGGCAAGAACGTCAAGCCATTCCCATAACGACGGCGATAATCGCCACGATCAACACCGCCACACTGGCGGCGATAATCGTGGCGACGCGCTCGCCCCAATCGGGATAAAGCGCGGCAAGCCTATCCGCAGCCGGTTCATCCGGCGCGTCGGGTTGGGTGATGTGAACCTGCAAAGCCATGGGCTGCCCCTAAGGTGCAATCGCGTTGCCGCGAATGACGCACGAGTACGCTGACGCGAACCCGGGCTGCGAATCGCCCATAACGTAAAAAGAATATCACAGATTTATGAAGGGTCCGGCGGCAGGCCCAAAGCGAGATCAGCGCTTCTTCTTCCACTCTTCGTAGCGCTTCTTGTTCTCGTCGTTGGGCGGATAGAGGCCGGGGAGCTTCTCGCCCTTCTCCACCTCTTGCACCAGCCAGGTTTCCATCAGCTCGTGCTCGGCGCCTTCGCTGGCGACGAAATCGGCGAGCGCGGCCGGGATCACCACCGCCCCGTCGTCGTCGGCGACGATGATGTCGTCCGGGAAGATCGCGCAGCCGCCGCAGCCGATCGGCTCGTTCCAGCCGACGAAGGTGAGTTGGTTGACGCTGGCCGGCGCCGCGACGCCCGCGCACCAGACCGGCAGGTTGGTGGCGATGACGCCGTGCTTGTCGCGCATCACGCCGTCGGTGATCAAGGCGGAGACGCCGCGCTTGACCATGCGCATGCACAGAATATCGCCGAAAATGCCGGCGCCGGTGACGCCCATGGCATCGGCCACCACCACACAATTTTCCGGCATGGCTTCGATGGCCGAGCGGGTGGAGATCGGCTTCGACCAGCTTTCCGGCGTCGCCAGGTCCTCGCGCACCGGCACGAAACGCAGCGTGAAGGCCGGCCCGACAATCCGCTTTCCGGAAAAGCCGAACGGCATGGCGCCGGCCATCCAGGAGCGGCGGATGCCCTTCTTCAAGAGCATGGTGGTGATGGTGCCGGTGGTGATGTGGCGCAGCGCTTCGAGGGTGGGTGTCATTGATTCCTCAGGCGGGTTTCAGGCCGAGCCGCTCATCGCGGCGGCGCAGATAGGCGACGAAGGGAGTAGCCAAGAGCACCATCCAGAGCTTGCCGACGATCTGGCCGGGCAGGAATTCCAGCGAGCCGAAGGCAAGCCAGAGGAAGACCAGCGAATCCACCACCAGCCCCAGCGTACTGGAAGCGAGCACGGCCAGAACAAGCCGGCGGCGGGCAAGCGGCGTGTAGACGGCGAAATCGGCGAATTCCGACAGAAGAAAAGCGGCCGCCGAAGCCAGCACCAGCGAACGCGGCGCCAGGGCCGCGGAAATCGCCGCGCCGGCGATAATGGCGGCAATGCCGAATTCTGCGCCCAAGCGGCGCTGCACAAGGTCGCGCAGCACCAGCGCAATGCCGATCATCAGGACGCCGGACGGCGCCATCAGGCCGGGCGCGACCGGCAGCAGGCACGGGCCATTGGCGGCGCAAACCGTCCCGACGTGGCCGATCATCCAATTGGCCGCCGGAATCGTCAGGCAGAACAAGACCAGAAATACGCTACCCTCGATGTTCTTCTGCTTTTCCATTGCGTTCATCTTCACTTTGTTCTTCGCCGGCTCATGAATGCCGCAAACCCCTTGGCCCGCAACTGGCAGGCGGGGCACTCCCCGCAGCCATAGCCCCAGTCGTGCCGGTGCGTGCGGTCGCCCAAGTAGCAGCTATGGGTGTCCTCGACAACGAGATCGAGGAATGGCTGCCCCGCGATCTCCTCGGCCAGCGCGAAGGTCGCCGCCTTGTCGATCCACATCAGCGGCGTATGGATGGTGACGCGCTTGTCCATGCCGAGACTGAGCGCCACCTGCATGGCCTTGATGGTGTCGTCGCGGCAATCCGGATAGCCGGAATAATCGGTCTCGCACATGCCGGCGACGATGTGGCGGGCGCCGCGGCGATAGGCGAGCGCGCCGGCGAAGCTGAAAAAGATGAGATTGCGGCCGGGCACGAAGGTGGTCGGCAGCCCGTTGTCGGCGATCTCGATCGCCGTTTCCCGGGTGAGCGCGCTGTCGGAAATGGCGGCCAGCGCCTCGAGCGTGACGGTGTGGTCCTGCCCAAGCCGCGCCTTCCAGTCGGGCTTGAGCGCGGCCAGGCGCTCGCGCAGGCGCGGCCGCACCTCGAGTTCGATTTTGTGGCGCTGGCCGTAATCGAAGCCGACGGTTTCCACGCAGGCGAAGCGTTCCAGCGCCCACGCGAGGCAGACGGTCGAATCCTGCCCGCCGGAGAAGAGGACGAGGGCTGTATCGGTGGCAATGGTCATGGGCATTATTTAGCTGTCATGGCCGGGCTTGTCCCGGTGATGACGACAAATTGGGTTTTGCCCACGACAGTTCTGCTCAATCCCACTTCGGCGACCAGGTCCAATCGACGATGCGGCCGCTGCTGCGGGCGAGCCCGGCGATCTCCTTCATCTCGCGATCCGTGAGTTCGAAATCGAAAATCGCCAGATTCTCCTCGAGCCGCAGGATCTTGCTGGTGCGCGGCACCACCGCGATGCCCTGCTGGGTGAGCCAGCGCAGGCAGACCTGGGCCGCACTCTTCTCATGCGCCGCGCCGATGCGCGCCAGCAGTTCGTCGCCTTTGGCCTCTCCGCGCGCGATCGGGCTATAGGCCACCACCGCCATGCCGTGCTTGCGGCAGGCGGCGATCACCTTGTCCTGATCGAGGTAAGGGTGGCATTCGATCTGATTGCAGACCAAGGGCTCGGTCGTCACCCGGTTGGCCTCGTCGAGCAGCGCCACGGTGAAATTCGACACGCCGATCTCTTTGACGAAGCCCTCGCGCTTCATCTTGGCCATGGCGCCGAGCGTTTCCGACAGCGGCACGCGAGGGTTCGGCCAGTGGATCAGCAGCAGGTCGATGATATCGAGCCGCAGATGCGCCAGGCTTTCTTTCACCGAACGTTCGAGATTGTGCGGCGCCAGCAGCGTCGGCTGCACCTTGGTGGTGACGATCAGTTCGTTGCGCTTGCCGGAGGCGCGCACGCCCTCGCCCACCTCGCGCTCGTTGTTGTACATCTGCGCGGTGTCGATGTGCCGATAGCCGACGCGGATCGCCTGCTCGACCAGGCGCGCGCAGTCGCGGCCTTGCAGCGTCCAGGTGCCGAGACCGACCAGCGGAATCTGAAAACCCTTCGCCTCGACCGTCTGCGTCGTCATTCAGTCCATCATTTGTTTTCGGCGTCTAGAACGAAGCCAAGCAAAAACAGCGCGCGGCGCGCTGTTTCCCGGTTCACGCAAGACGTGCTCATCGGGCTCGCCATAGTGCCCTGATAATAGTCCCAATAAAAGTGGCAGGTGGCGTCGCGCGAGGCGATCCAGGCGCGCTGCATGTCGCGCAATTTTCCTTGCTGGTCGGCGTCGAGCTTGGCGCGCAGCCGCCGGTAGCTCTCGTTCAGGATGTTGTCCCACACCGCAAGTTCGCGGTCGATGCAGGCATTCTGGTCGGCGGTCGATTTCGTTTTGTCGTCATCGAGGCATGGTCCCGACAGGGCGCCGATGCAGCGTTCCGCATCCGCCGTCGGCTTGCCGGCCGGAGCGGCGCTCTTGATGCATTCCTGCAGCGCCTTGGAATCGTCGGCGGCTTGATGCTTGCCCGGCGCGGCGGCAGCGGCCGCCGCCGCCATCAACAAAAGAATGATAACGGCGGCGGCGCGCATTACGGCGTGTCCCAGACCGGCGCGTGCGGCGGATTGACCACACGCATATTGGTGCCGTTGAGCACCTTGAGCTCGGCCATCTCGGCGGCCGACAGAGCGAAGTCGAACACCTCGAGGTTTTCCTTCAAGTGCGCCGGGCTCGCCGTGCGCGGGATGGCGCAGAGGCCGAGCTGCACCAGATAGCGCAGCGACACTTGCGCGGCGCTCTTGCCATGCGCCTTGCCGATGCGCTCGAGCGCGTCGGCGCCCGGCACCTTGCCGCGCGCGATCGGCACATAGGCGACCACCGCCATGCCGTGCTTCTTGCTCGCCGCCAGCACCTTGTCCTGGTTGATGAAGGGATGCACTTCGATCTGGTTGCAGACGAGCGGCTCGGTGGTCACGGCCCAGGCTTCGTCCAGCATCTTGGTGGTGAAGTTGGCGACGCCGACATGTTTGGCGCGGCCGTCCTTCTTGGCCGCGCACAGCGCGGCGATGCTGGTCGAGAACGGGATGTCCTTGTTGTTCCAGTGGATCAGCAGCAGATCGACGTAAGGCAGTTTCAGATTGACGAGGCTCTGGTCGAGCGACTTGTTGAAATTTTCCGGCAGCAGGTTGTTCTCCCGCACCTTGGTGCAGATCAGCACGTCCTCGCGCTTGACGCCGGATTGGCGCAGGCCCTCGCCGTTCTCCACCTCATTGCCGTAGAAGGCGGCGGTGTCGAGATGGCGGTAGCCGAGCTGCAACGCGGTCTTGACCGCCTGCACGCAGATGTCCCCCTTCAGGGTCATGGTGCCAAGGCCGATCTGCGGAATACGGCATCCATGGGCTTCAACGAATTGCATCACAATCTCCTTGCCGGGTCTGGAATGGGGTAGCGGATGGGAGGCGGAGAATGCCCGCTTGGCGGCGCGCTGCCAACCGGGTCCGCTCGTTAAACCGCGCCCGCGCTATTCGGGAGGAGCGGGCGGCGTTTTGTCAATTGGTCCCGCCAAGCCGCCGGCTCGGGCAGGCGTTGTTTACCAACATTGCCGATAAGGCGACCTCAACTCGATCGCTCCCCCGCCTCTTTTGATAGGATAACGCCGCCGTGTGGATTTCAGCATGCGCCGGCTCATAGCGGTTGCCATTCTGGCGGTACTATTCGCGACCTGCGGGCCGCAAGGCCTTTATGCTGAGATTGCCGCCGCGCGCTTTTGCGTCGTGCCTGTACAAAACGGCGAGCCCACCGAAGCGGACGTCGGCCAAACCTGGCGGATCAGCAGCAACAATTTTCGCATCCCGGGTCTGCCGGCCATCGTATTCACGCCGACGAACCGCCGCGGCTGGTGGACCATCGACGCCGAACGCCGTCTGGTTCCTTATGCCGGTCCCTACCCCCATTCTTATCTCGACCAGAACAAATGGGTGCTCGAGCCCTGGAGTTCGCGCGTTGTCGCGATCACCTGGGGCGGCGGCGTATCCGTGCTGCGGCCGGGGACAAACCACTTCGAGGAATTCGAAGGCACCGCGTTTCCGCACGGTAGAAATTTCAACAGCGTTCAATTGTTGCCGCGCCGCAAATTGACCGTCGTCGCTTCCGGCAAAGGCATTCCGCTCGTCGTCGAGGAGAATTCGCTGCGGCCATGGCTGTCGAGGGAAGAATTGGCGGCGCACGGCATTCGCGGGATCTTCACGTTGCACGAATCCCCGTCGCTGGCGGCAACCGTCATCAGGGATTTTGATAGCCGCATTCACCTTTTGACCGACAACGGCCGCTGGCTGGAGGTCGGCGCTTTAGACAATCGTGACTACGGGCCGGTGTTCGATGCTTTGGATGCCGGCGCGGCGCTCGTCCTTGGCGCAAAATCCGTGATGTTGATCCGAAAAAACAGCGGCACGCCGGCGACCTATTCGGCGGAACGGCTGTTGACCACGGATGCGAACGGCGCCGGCATGCGCTATTCGACATCGCGCCTGTTCCACCAGGTTTTGATCTACGATACCGGCGGCGGATTTTTCGATTTTCATTCGCGCTGGCGGCGGCTCGGAACTCATGGTTTCGAAGACGTTCCCGGCGGCAATACTGGAATCCCGCCGTCGACGTATTCTCCCTATGGCCGAATTCAGGACCTGCCGACGCTCGGCAAGACGCTGATGGAAGGGAAAGACGGACTTTTTCTTTACGACGGCCACTCGATAACACCGGTCATCGGCGGAAGCCGTGCGCGTATCGGCGAACTGCCGCGCGTCTACGATCTGCCATCGATCAAACGGGTCGTGCTTTCGACGCGTAACGGCTTGTTCGAACTCGGCGCGGACGGAAAGCTCATCGAGCTGCCGATGCCGTTCCCGACCCGCGGCTTGCCTCAGGCCACTGTGAAGGATTGGCCGGAATCCAAGGTCGCCCTGATCTCGACCCGCGACGGTTTGTTTGTGCTCGACGAGACTCTGCAGGCCAGCCCGGTGAGCAACGGCAAACTCGTCGAACTCAACTTCTTGGGTTTTGCCAACGGTACAAATCCCGGCACCGGCGAGATGGTGCTCACTGCGAAGCGCGGCCTTTACCTCGCCGTCGATTCCTTGCGGAGCCCCGAAGCATGCCGCCAGGCGCTGCGGTGATGCGGACGAGCGCGTCACCTGCCGGGATCAATCGACCGGCATCACCTCTCCCTGCCCGTTTTGGGTGGAAAATTGTAGCAGAACCGACGCGACCAATCGGCGGGACGCACCAGCCGGCCAAAACTCATGCAATTTTTACTTCGGCGGCGGCCGCAACAATACTTGGCCGCGCAAGCTTTTAGCCGCGTTTCTTACATTGGAATAATTCAAGAATACAAATTGGCTCTTGCATCGATAGTAATTAATGCTTTTGTGAGGGCTCGGTTGCACTATTGAACGACAGCCAGACGCCCCCGCTCAGGGACGGACCACAGCAGACGAAAAGCATGCTCGGCGCCCTCATCATCGTGTTTCGCGAAGTCATCGAAGCCGGCCTCATCGTCGGCATCGTGATGGCGGCGACGCGCGGCGTGCCGACCCGCGGCCGCTGGATCGGGTTCGGCATTCTCGGCGGCGTGGTCGGCGCCGCCTTGGTCGCCGTCTTCGCCGGCGCCATCTCGCAGGCCTTCGAAGGCGCCGGCCAGGAACTGTTCAATGCCAGCGTGCTCGGCATCGCCGTGGTCATGCTGATGTGGCACAACGCCTGGATGGCGCGGCACGGCCGCGAGATCGCCGAGGAGATGCGCACCATCGGCTCGGCGGTGAGCGAAGGCGCCAAGCCGCTGACCGCGCTCGCCGTCGTGGTCGGTCTGGCGGTGCTGCGCGAAGGCTCGGAAGTCGTGCTGTTCCTGTACGGAATTTTCGCCTCCGGCACGTCCGCCTCGTCGCTGCTGACGGGCGGGCTGCTCGGCATCGCCGCCGGCGCGGCATTTACCGGACTGACTTATTACGGGCTGCTGGCGATCCCCAACCGCTACATCTTCTCGGTGACAAGCTGGCTGATCGCGCTGCTCGCCGCCGGCATGGCGGCGCAGGCGGTGCAGTTCCTCAACAATGCCGGCGTAGCTGATCGCGCTCGACCGCACGGTCTGGGACACCTCGTGGCTGCTGTCGGACGGCAGCCTGTTCGGCAAATTGCTGCACACGCTGATCGGCTACACCGAGCGGCCGACCGAGATGCAATTGATGACCTATATCGCGACGCTGTTCGCGATGTTCCTGCTGATGCGGCTGGCGCGCCCGGCGCCGCGCGAACGCCTGCCCGCCGCCGCCGAATAATCAGCTATCGACGCCGGCCCCCGAGCGCGGCGAAGGCCGCGTCCGGCGCCGTGTCGATCAGCTTGAGCAGCGCGCGCGCCGGACCGCGAGGGCTACGCTTGCCCTGCTCCCAATTGCGCACGGTCTCGATCGGCACTTCGATCTTCTCGGCGAACGCCGCCTGCGTCAGGCCGCAGCGCGCGCGCACCTGGCGCACGAATTGCGCCGGATCGCTGTGATCGAGGGTTTTCTCTTGCCCGTCGGGCATGATCTCGACGATCCGCCCATCGGCCTTCAGCCGCACCCGCATCATGGCTTTCCCCATCGCTGGTGAAGTCGGCTTGAGGCCTAGCTGATTCGCGGCAGCGAGAAGTTAACGGCGGCCGAGTCTGCCGCCGGCCGACTCCGCCAAAGAATGACTCGGCCAATGGCCTATCGGGTCTTCTCGAAAATCTCCCGCCCGATCAGCATGCGGCGGATCTCGCTGGTCCCCGCCCCGATCTCGTAGAGCTTGGCGTCGCGCAGCAGGCGGCCGGTCGGATAGTCGTTGATGTAGCCGTTGCCGCCCAGGCACTGGATGGCTTCCAGCGCCATCCAGGTGGCGCGCTCGGCGGCATAGAGGATGGCGCCGGCGGCGTCCTCGCGCGTGGTGCGGCCTTCGTCGCAGGCTTTGGCCACCGTGTACACGTAGGACTTGGCCGCGTTCATGGTGACATACATGTCGGCGATCTTGGCCTGCACCAGTTGGAAGCGGCCGATCGCCTGGCCGAATTGCTGGCGCTCATGCACGTAAGGCATCACCACGTCCATGCAGGCCTGCATGATGCCCAGAGGCCCGGCGGCAAGCACGACGCGCTCGTAGTCGAGGCCCGACATCAGCACGTTGACGCCGTTGCCGACCGCGCCGAGCACATTCTCCTCCGGCACTTCGCAGTCGGTGAACACCAGCTCCGAGGTGTCGGAGCCGCGCATGCCGAGCTTGTCGAGCTTCTGCGCCGGCGCGAAGCCCTTCATGTCTTTCTCGATGATGAAGGCGGTGATGCCGCGCGCGCCGGCGGTGCGGTCGGTCTTGGCGTAGACCACCAGCGTGTCGGCGACCGGGCCATTGGTGATCCACATTTTCGAGCCGTTGAGCACGTAGCGGTCGCCCACTTTGTCGGCGCGCGTGCGCATCGACACCACGTCGGAGCCGGCGCCCGGCTCCGACATCGCCAGCGCGCCGACATGCGCGCCGGAAACCAGCTTGGGCAGGTATTTCTTTTTCTGCTCGGCGTTGCCGTTCCGGCGCAATTGGTTGACGCACAAATTGGAATGCGCGCCGTAGGACAGGCCGACCGCGGCGGAAGCGCGCGAAATCTCCTCCATCGCCACGCAGTGCTCGAGATAGCCGAGGCCTGAGCCGCCATATTCCTCTTCGACCGTGATGCCGTGCAGGCCGAGCGCGCCCATCTCCGGCCACAGATCGCGCGGGAACGTGTTGTCGCGGTCGATCGCGTCGGCGCGCGGCGCGATGCGGTCCTGCGCGAAGTCATGCGCGGTCTTGCGCAGCATCTCGACGTCGGGGCCGAGGCCGAAATCGAAGCCCGCCCAGGCATTGGAAATTGTCATGCCGTCCTCCGCTGACGCCCGGCCGGGCGCGGAAGCCGTGACTGTACCGCCTCGCGCTCAGGCTGTCAGCGTGGCGGCCGGCAGCGGCGGCGGGAACATACGGCCGCTGCTGCCGGATTTGCCGAGCAGCCGGTCGATCGCCTTGGCCGGCGCGGGCTTGGCGAACAGGAAGCCCTGCATCTCGTCGCAGCCGGCAAGCCGCAGCAGCACCCGTTGCTGCTCGGTCTCGACACCCTCGACTACCACCGTCAGGCCGAGCGCGCGCCCGAGCGCGACGATCGCCTGGATGATCACCCCGCCATTGGCGGAATTGCCGAGTGCGTTGACGAAGCTGCGGTCGATCTTGAGCTTGTCGAGCGGGAACCGCTGCAAGTAGCCCAGATTGGAATAGCCGGAGCCGAAATCGTCGAGCGCGATGCGCACGCCGAGCGCGTGCAGATCCTCGATGCGCTTGACCATCTCGTCCGGATTGTCGATCAGCACGCCTTCGGTGATTTCCAGCATCAGGCGCGATGGCGGCACGCCGCTTTCGGCCAGCGCCGAGCGCACCAGTTCGACGATGGCGCGGTCGCGCACCTGCAGCGGCGACAGGTTAACGGCCACATAGAGCTCCGGCCAACGTTTGGCTTCGCTCAGCGCGCGGCGCAACACGAAGGCGCCGAGCGTATCCATCAGGCCCATCTGTTCGGCTACGGGTATGAAGGTCGCCGGCCCGATAACGCCGCGCGTCGCATGGGTCCAGCGCAACAAGGCTTCGACGCCGACGATGCGCGCGCCGTTTGCCGATACGATCGGCTGATAGTGCAGCTCCAGCTCATTGGCGCTGAGCGCGCGCGGCAATTCGCGCTGGATGAACTTCTGGTCGGTGGACACGGTATCGATCGAGCCCTCGAAACCGACAATGGCGCCGGGGCCCTTCTTGCCCGCCGCGCGCAGCGCGAGCCCGGCCCGGCGCGTGAGTTCGCCGCGGGTGGTGGCGTGGCGCGGCGCCTGCGCGAAGCCGGCGTGCCCGCTCAGCCGCACCACGGTTTCGATCCAATGCGGCCGGGCGATGGCATCGAGGACGGCGCGGATGACCGCGCCGGCGTCGGCGCCGCTGCCCGCCGTGACGATCACCGCGAACTGGTCGCCGCCGATGCGGCCGCACATCGCGTCGGCCGGCAGCGCCTCCTTCAGCCGCTCCGCCACCGCGACGATGAGCTCGTCGCCGCCGAGTACGCCGAGTTGCGCGTTGACGTCCGCCATGCCGTCGAGCTCGATCAGCGCGAAGGTCGTGACGTCGTCGCCCGTGCGCTCGGCCAAAGCGAGGTCGAGCAGTTCGAGCGTCTTGGCGTGGTTGGACAGGCCGGTGAGCTTGTCCTCATCGGCGGCGCGGCGCGCCTGCTCCTCGCTCGCCGCCAATTCATGCCGCGCGCGCCGAAGCTGCGCCAGCGAAAATCCGGCAAAGCCCACCAGGACGAAGGCGACGCCGGCGATGAACGGCATCAGCCGCTCCGTCGCCTGCACCATCGGATGCGCCTTGTCCCAGGTCAGGAATCCGGCGATGCGGCCTTGCGCGTCCATCACCGGCTGCATCTCGCGCTCGCTGACGCCCGGATTGACTTCGAATCGGAGGCCCTTGAGGCCGACGCTCTGTTCGACCATGCGCACGAAGCGCGGATCGACCTCGTCGGCCTTGCCGAACAAATTGCGGAATTCGCCGATGGCGTTGCGCAGCGAGGCACGCTGTTCCGACCACAGCCGCTCGTCGCTCTGCCGCGCCAGTCCGTAGCCGATGACGCCGGCGAGCAAGGTCGCGCCCATGGCGAACGCCGCAAGCACGACGATCAGTTGCGAGGCCGACAGCATGCGTTTGGCGCGGGCGCGCGGCGCGCCGGCGAGATCATGCGCGGCGCCCGCGCGGGCACGCCGTGCCCACGCCAGCAGCGAGCGGCCCAGCAGCGTGCCGGTCGCTTGCGGTTTGACCTCGCCGTCCAAAGGGACTCTCCCCGCGTTACGCTGCGGTACCTGGGCAAGACGCTAGAATTTCAGCGTTAATGGAGACTCACCAAACAGGGTGAATGAAGTGTGACCAAGCCGGTATCCCTATGGAACCTGCTGGCGCCTCAAGCGGTTATATCGACGGCCGCCCCGCAACGGGAACGATTTTAATGACCGGAATGGAAGCCACCGAAGCGCTCAAGGCCGCAGTCGAAATCCAGCGCGAAGCCCTGTTTTTTGTGTCTCTCGCCGCCGGCGCGCTGACGCTGCTGGTGTCGTTTGACGCTTTGATGAGCAACGCGAAAAAGGAAGATAAGAATTGGCCGCCACATGCCTGAGGCTAAACCGGCGGCGCCTCAGCGCAGGCCGAACCAGAACGTGGCGATACTCAAGAACGAGAAGAAGCCGACCACGTCGGTCACCGTGGTCACGAACGGGCTCGAGGCCACCGCCGGGTCGACGCGCAACCGGTTCAATGCGAGCGGAATGAGGATGCCGCCGAGCCCGGCGGCGACCAGGTTGCAGATCATGGCGAGCCCGATGACGACGCCCAGCGCCGGCACCCGGAACCAGATATAGGCCGCGATGCCTGTGATGACGGCGAAAGCAACGCCGTTGAGCACGCCGACCAGCATTTCGCGCATGATAACGCGGCGGGCATTGGCGTCGCTGAGGTCTTGGGTGGCGAGCGCGCGCACCGCGACGGTCATGGTCTGAGTCGTGGCATTGCCGCCCTGGCTCGCCACGATCGGCGCCAGCACCGCCAGCGCCACCATCTTCTGCAATTGGCCTTCGAACAGGCCGAGCACCGAGGAGGCCAGGAATGCGGTGGCGAGATTGACCAACAGCCAGTTGAAGCGGCCGCGCGCAATGGTCCACACCGAATCGGACAATTCTTCGTCGTGCGACACGCCGCCGAGCGCTTTGATGTCCTCTTCGGCCTCCTCCTCGATGACGTCGGCGACGTCGTCGAAGGTGATGATGCCGACCAGCCGGTCGTCGCCGTCAACCACCGGCGCCGCCACCAGGTCGTAGCGCTGGAACAGCCGCGCCACCTCCTCCTGGTCCTCGTCGGCATGCACGCGCCGGCGCTCGGCGTCCATCAGCTCGGTCACCGGCACCGGCCGCTTGCTGCGCAACAACCGGTCGAGCGGCACCGCGCCGAGGAAGCGGCTGGCCTCGTCCGTCACGTAAAGTTCGTAAAAGTGCTCCGGCAGCTCGGCGGTCTCGCGCATGTAGTCGATCGCCTGCCCGACATTCCAGCCCGGCGGCACGGCGATGAATTCCGTCTGCATGCGCCGGCCGGCGGAATCCTCGGCGTAATCGAAGCTGCGGGCGAGCGCGACGCGCTCGGTCTGCGGCAATTGCTCGAGAATCTCGGCGCGTTCTTCCTTGGGCAGATCCTCGAGGATCGCCACCGCGTCGTCGGATTCGATCTCGCGCACGCCCTCGGCGACGGTTCGCGGCTCCAGTTCTTCGAGGATTTCCTCGCGTACCTTGTCGTCGACTTCGGTGAGCGCGGTAAAGTCGAAGTGGATGCCGAGCAGTTCGACCAGGCGCGGGCGCATTTCAGGTTCGAGCGCCCCGACCACGGCGCCGAGATCGGATTCGTGCAGCCCGCCGACCAGCCGCCGCAGCGTTTCGACGTCGCCGGCCTCGATGGCGGTGGCCACGCGGCCGAAATAACGCTTGCGGATGGAGCCGTCGTCGTCGCGCGGCAATGTTCTGATTTTTCTTTTAGCCATGCCGGATCCCGCCGGTGCGATGAGCGTTTGCGCGCCGCTTGTAGCCTCCGGCCTGGAACCGGGCAAATGATTAACGCGTAAACGCGCGCCCAAAGTCAGGCTTGCCGGTCGAGCGGCGTTGCGCTCAATTGCACGCCTCGGAGCCGATCTATGTTGCGCATTGCCGTCATCGCGCTGAGCGCGGTCCTTGTTCCCTTGACCGCCGTGGCGGCGCCCTGCCCGGGCAATCCGGACGCGCTCGGCACCGCACGCGTTCTGACGGTCGACGCCGGCAGCACGCCGCGGGTCGGCCGCAAGAGTTTCCCGAGCACCCTGCCGCTGCAGAACAAGGAGTTGGTGCTCACCTTCGACGACGGCCCCTGGCCGACCACCACCCCCAAAGTGCTCGACGCGCTCAAGGCTGAATGCGTGCTGGCGACCTTCTTCCTGATCGGCCGCAATGTGGCGGCGCATCCGGAACTCGCGCGGCGCGAACTGGCCGAGGGCCACAGCATCGGCCACCACACGTATTCGCATCCGCTGCTGTCCCGCATGGCGCCGGCCAAGGCCGAAGCCGAGATCGACCGCGGCATCGCGGAAGACGAATTCGCCCTCTACGGCCGGCGCCGCAGCGATCCGACCACGCCGTTTTTCCGCTTTCCCGGTTTCGCCTCGAACGGCGCGGAGCTCGACCGCCTGCAGGCGCGGCATATCGTGGTGTTCGGCGCCGACGTCTGGGCGAGCGACTGGTTGCCGATGACGCCCGAGCAGGAATTGCAGTTGATTCTCGCCCGCATCGAGCGGCTCGGCAGCGGCATCGTGCTGCTGCACGACACCAAGGCGCAGACCGCACGGATGCTGCCGGCCTTCCTGCGCGCGCTCAAACGGCGCGGATACCGCATCGTCCACGTGGTGCCGGCGCAAAACCCGCCGAATTTGCACTAATCATCGCAAAACCTTAGGAAAAGCCGCGCCGCGCTGAGGCTGTGGGCTGCCTTAGTCGGTTAATACGCCGTTAATAATGAGATTCGTAGTTTCGGAAAGATGCGCTGTTCGCGGGTAGAAGGCGCGATCGTAGGGGGCCAGGGAGCGGTTATGCGTCTTATCGCAGCGGTTTGTTTTTTGCTGGTCGCCGGCATGGCGCCGGCCATGGCGGTTGAGCCGGTCGCGCCATCTACGGAGGCCACGCCGACTGCACCGCCCGCAGCGGCCACCCGGCCGCGCCACCGGCAGCAGCCACGCCCGCCGCACCGCCTGCGGCGGCCGCTTCGGTCGCACCAGCCACGGCGGCTACAACGGCCGCGCCTCCGGTAGCAGCCGCGCCCGCCACGGCAGCGACACCGGCTGCGCCCCCGGTAGCAGCCACGCCAGCCGCACCGCCAGTAGCCGCCACGCCGGTCGCACTACCCACCGCGGCCACGCCGGCCGCGCCAACGGTAGCGGCCACGCCACGCACGGCAACTGCCTGCCCCGGCAATCCGAATGCGCTCGGCACCTCGCGCGTGCTCGCCATCAGCCCGGACGAATTCACCCGCATCGGCAGCATGCAATACAAGCAATCGCTGCCGCTCGCCGATCATGAGGTGGTGATCACCTTCGACGACGGCCCGTTGCCGCCCTACAGCAACGTCATTCTCGACACGCTGGCCTCGCAATGCGTCAAGGCCACCTATTTCATCGTCGGCCAGATGGCGAAGGCCTACCCGTGGGTGCTGCGGCGCATGTACAACGAAGGTCACACCATCGGCACGCACAGCCTCGATCATCCGCTCGGCTTCGAGCGCCTCGCGTTGCCGCGCGTCGAGCACGAGGTCGAGGGCGGCATCGCCTTGGTCGACGCCGCGATCGGCGACCCGAAAGCGGTGTCGCCGTTTTTCCGCATTCCGGGCCTCGGCCGCTCCAAGGTGGACGAGAGCTTCCTCGCCTCGCAGCATCTGGTGACCTGGAGCGCCGACGTGGTCGCGGACGACTGGTTCCGGCACATCAACGCGCAGCAGATCGTGAAACGCGCCATGCAACGGCTGAACGCCAGGGGCCGCGGCATCCTGTTGCTGCACGACATCCATCCCGCCACCGCGATGGCGCTGCCGACGCTGCTCAAGCAACTCAAAGAGCAAGGCTATCATGTGGTGCAGGTGGTGCCGACGGGCGACCGGCCGGCCTCGGTGCCCGTGCTGACGGCGACACCCGGCAAGGAAGGCTGGCCGCGCCTGGTGAAAACCAGCGCCACCGCGACCAAGGTCCGGCATAAGACGGCATTTCACCACCGCATCAAGAAGCATCCCGCCGCGAAACGGCATCCGGCCACGGTCGCGAGCACGCCGGCGGCGACCTTCTAGGTTCCAAACCAGGATTGGCAGCAGCAGCCGTTTTTAAACGCATTTGCGTGTCTAAAATTGTACGTTCCAAGCTCTGGACATTCGCCGCAATGCGCCGACAATGCCGCCGCCAGGGGCGTGCATGCGTAGCGACATAATCCTCGAAACCGAGGATCTGACCAAGGAATTCGCCGGATTTCTCGCCGTCAACGGCGTCAGCCTGCGCGTCAAGCGCCGGACCGTCCATGCTTTGATCGGTCCCAACGGCGCCGGCAAAACCACCTGCTTCAATATGCTGACGAAATTCCTCAGCCCGACGCGCGGGCGTATTATTTTCAAAGGCGACGATATCACTGCCATGCAGCCGGCCGATGTCGCGCGGCTGGGGCTGGTGCGCTCGTTCCAGATCTCCGCCGTGTTCCCGCATATGACGGTGCTGGAAAACGTGCGCATCGCGCTGCAGCGCCTGCGCGGCAGTTCGCTCGATTTCTGGCGCTCGACCGCGGTGCTCAGCCAGTACAACGAGCGGGCGCTGGAACTGATCGCCGAAGTCGGTCTGTCCGAATTTGCCGGCTGGCTGGCGGTCGAACTGCCCTATGGCCGCAAGCGCGCGCTCGAGATCGCCACCACGCTGGCGCTCGATCCTGAAATGCTGCTGCTCGACGAGCCGACCGCCGGCATGGGGCACGAGGACATCGACCGTATCGCGCAACTGATCAAACGCGTCGCCGCCAGCCGCACCGTGCTGATGGTCGAGCATAACCTTTCGGTGGTGGCCGATCTGTCCGATACCATCACGGTGCTCACGCGCGGGCGCGTGCTGGCCGAGGGCGACTACGCGACGGTGTCGAATAACCCGGAAGTGCGCGAGGCCTATATGGGAGTAGGCCATGCTTGACGCCCGCACTCCCCTGCTCGCGATCCGGGACCTGCAAGCCTGGTACGGCGAATCGCACATCCTGCACGGCGCGAATTTCGACGTGCACGAAAGCGAGGTCGTCACCCTGCTCGGCCGCAACGGTGCCGGCAAGACCACGACGCTGAAGTCGATCATGGGCATGGTCGGGCGGCGCGCCGGCTCGGTGCGCTTCGAGGGCAAGGAACTGATCGAGCGCTCGTCCGATCAGATCGCGCGCGCCGGCATCGCGCTCTGCCCCGAGGAACGCGGCATTTTCGCCAGCCTCAATGTCGAGGAAAATCTCATGCTGCCGCCGGTGATCCGGCCTGGCGGGCTCTCGGTCGAGCGCATCTTCGATCTGTTTCCCAATCTCAAGGAACGCTTAAGCGCCAGCCAGGGCACCAAGCTGTCCGGCGGCGAACAGCAAATGCTCGCCATCGGCCGCATCCTGCGCACCGGGGCACGGCTGTTGCTGCTCGACGAGCCGACCGAAGGGCTTGCCCCCGTCATCATCCAGCAGATCGGCAAGACCATCCGCGCGCTGAAGGAACAGGGTTTCACCATTCTCCTGGTCGAGCAGAACTTCCGTTTCGCCGCGACGGTGGCCGATAGGTATTACGTTATGGAGAATGGCCGCATCATCGATCAATTTGCCAACGCCGATCTGGACGCCAATCTCGAGAAGCTGCACGACTATCTGGGAGTTTAACAAGATGTGCCGAAGGGCACGCAAAGGAGGACCACGTCAATGAAACGAAGTTTAGGCTTGGCGGCATTGGCCGTCATGTTGGCTTGCGGCACGGCCAGTGCGCAGCAGGTCAATGTCAAAATCGGCGTACTCACCGACATGTCGAGTCTTTATTCCGACGTCGGCGGCCCCGGTTCGGTCGTCGCGGCCAAGCTGGCGATCGCCGACTTCACCAAGGCCAATCCGAACGTCAAGGTCGAGCTCGTCAGCGGCGACCATCAGAACAAGCCGGACATCGGCTCGCAGATGGCCAATCAATGGTACGACGTGCAAAAGGTCGACATGATCGTCGACACGCCGAACTCCGGCGTCGCCCTTGCGGTCAGCCAGGTCACCAATCAGAAGAACAAAGTATTCCTGGTGTCGGGTGCGGCGGCCTCCGACCTCACCGGTGCGAAGTGCAACGCCAATACCATCCATTGGACCTATGACACCTGGATGCTGGCGAACGGCACCGGCAAGGCCATCGTCAAGACCGGCGGCGATACCTGGTTCTTCCTGACCTCGGATTACGCCTTCGGCCATGCGCTCGAACGCGACACCAAGGCGGCGGTCGAAAAGGCCGGCGGCAAGGTGCTCGGCGCCGTCCGTCACCCGCTCAACACCAACGACTTCTCGTCCTTCCTGCTGCAGGCGCAATCCTCCAAGGCCAAGATCATCGGCCTGGCCAACGCCGGCGGCGACACCATCAACGCGATCAAGCAGGGCGCCGAATTCGGCATCGTCAAAGGCGGCCAGAAATTCGCCGGCCTCTTGGTGTTCGCGAGCGACGTCAACGCGCTCGGGCTGCAGACCGCGCAAGGCCTGATCCTGACCGGCACCTGGTATTGGGACATGACCGACGCCAACCGCGCCTGGACCAAGCGCTGGCAGGCCGAGCGTAACGCGCCGGGCAAGTTCCCGACCATGGTGCAGGCCGGCGTCTATTCCGCCGTCACGCATTACCTCAAGGCGGTCGCCGCGCTCAAGAGCGCCGCCGACGGCAAGGCGGTGGTGGCGGAAATGAAGAAGCTGCCGACCGACGATCCGCTGTTCGGCAAAGGCTCCGTGCGCGCCGACGGCCGCAAGATGCATCCGGCCTATCTGTTCGAAGTGAAGTCGCCGTCGGATTCCACCCATCCCGGCGATTTCTACAAGGTGCGCGCCACCATCCCCGCCGACGAAGCGTTCCGTCCGCTCAAGGAAGGCAACTGCCCGCTGGCCAGCGGCTGATCGGAAGTCACCTCACCCTGAGGAGCGCGCAAAGCGCGCGTCTCGAAGGGTGAGGCGACTAATTTACTGCCCTCATCCTTCGAGACGGCGGCTGCGCCGCCTCCTCAGGATGAGGGCAACCTACAATAGGCTCGTATGTTCGAGATCTTCGGCATCCCATCGAACGCGCTGTTCGGCCAGCTCCTGATCGGGCTGATCAACGGCTCGTTCTATGCGTTGTTGAGCCTCGGGCTGGCCGTGATTTTCGGCATGCTCAACATCATCAATTTCAGCCACGGCGCCCAGTATATGATGGGCGCCTTCGCCGCCTATCTGCTGCTGAAGTATTCCGGGCTCGGCTATTGGCCGGCGCTGATCGTCGCGCCCGTCCTGGTCGGCATCACCGGCATGATCGTCGAGCGGCTGTTCCTGCGTTGGCTCTATAAGCTCGACCATCTCTACGGTCTGCTGCTGACCTTCGGCCTCGCGCTGATCATCGAGGGCGTGGCGCGCAATTATTTCGGCTCCGCCGGACTGCCTTACGTTCTGCCCGAATCGCTGCGCGGCGGGCAAAACCTCGGCTTCATGTTTCTGCCCAATTACCGCGCCTGGGTGATCGTGGCCTCGCTCACGATCTGCTTCGGCACCTGGTTCGTGATCGAGCGCACGCGGCTCGGCGCTTACTTGCGCGCCGCCACCGAAAATCCGGCGCTGGTGCGCGCCTTCGGCATCAACGTGCCGCGCATGATCACGCTGACCTACGGCTTCGGCGTGGCGCTCGCGGCCTTCGCCGGGGTGATGGCGGCGCCGATCTACAATGTATCGCCGCAGATGGGCTCCGATTTGATCATCGTCGTGTTCGCGGTGGTGGTGATCGGCGGCATGGGCTCGATCCTGGGCGCCATCGTCACCGGCTTCGGGCTCGGCGTGGTCGAGGGTCTGACCAAGGTGTTCTTCCCCGAGGCGTCTAACACCGTGATCTTCGTCATCATGGCGATCGTGCTGCTGGTGCGCCCGGCCGGCCTGTTCGGGCGGAGAGGCTGATGCAGCGCACCGCCGATCCTTTGCAGAGCGTAGCGGCCACCATGCGGGTGCCGAGCGAAACCATCGCCTTTGCCATCATGGTGGCGGCGCTGGTGATAGCGCCCTTCTTCACCTATCCGCTGTTCCTGATGCAGGTGATGTGCTTCGCGCTGTTCGCCTGCGCGTTCAATCTGTTGATCGGCTATGTCGGGCTGCTGTCGTTCGGCCACGCGCTTTATTTCGGCTGGGCGAGCTATCTCGCGGCCTATTCCGCGAAAGCCTGGGGCTTCACGCCGGAGCTTGCGATCCTCACCGGCACCGCGACCGCCGCGCTTTGCGGCCTGGTCGCCGGCTCACTGGCGATCCGCCGCCAGGGCATCTATTTCGCCATGGTCACGCTGGCGCTGGCGCAGATGATGTATTTCTTCGCGCTGCAGGCGAAATTGACCGGCGGCGAGGACGGCATCCAGGGCGTGCCGCGCGGCTACCTGTTCGGCCTTATCGACCTGCGCAACGAAGCGGCGATGTATGTCGTGGTGCTGGTTATTTTCCTCGCCGGATTCCTGTTCATCTACCGCATCGTCCATTCGCCCTTCGGCGAGGTGCTCAAGGCGATCCGCGAGAACGAGCCGCGCGCGATTTCGCTCGGCTACAAGACCGACCGCTACAAGCTCGTCGCCTTCGTGCTGTCGGCGACGCTCGCCGGCGTCGCCGGCTCGACCAAGGCGATCGTGTTGCAGCTCGCTTCGCTGACCGACGTCAACTGGCCGATGTCGGGTGAAGTCGTGCTGATGACCCTGGTCGGCGGGCTCGGCACCATCTTCGGGCCGATCGTCGGCTCCTTCGTCATCCTGTTCATGCAGTACAAGCTCGCCATCGTGGGCGAATGGGTGCTGGTGATTCAGGGCGTGATTTTTGTCGCCTGCGTGCTGTTGTTCCGCCGCGGCATCATCGGCGAGATCGCCAACCGGCTGCGCATCCGGCTGTGAAAAGGCCGGCGCCCGCAGCGCCTGGACGCCTCGGTAAGGCGTTGAAATAAGGACAGTAATCAGATTGGTGCGGCCAAGAGGACTCGAACCTCCACGGGTTGCCCCGCTAGCACCTCAAGCTAGTGCGTCTACCAATTCCGCCATGGCCGCATAGTTCAATTGGAGCACGATCTGGTCCGAAAACCGCTTCCCGTCCCCGATCAAGTCGAGGACAAGCCTTTCGGGATCATGCCCTTGGTGAGGACGAAAAGCCTTGCAAAAACCTCGCGTCCCGACGAAGCGCGGTTCCTCTAACAAATAGGGTCTTGAGGGACAAGTGCCGGTTTTGGGCCGCTTTTGGCGGCTCAGCGCATATCCAGCTGGCGGGGCATCAACTCGCTGACCTCGACCGCGATGCGGTTGCCGTTGACCACCACCGTGCCCTTGGCGACCGGCAGACTGTTGGCGAGGATTTGGACGGCGTCGTCTTCCGTGGTTTCCAGTTCGATGATTGCGCCGCGGCCGAGCCGCAACACCTGATGGATCGGCATTTCGGCGGTGCCGAGCACAACGGTGATATCGACCGAAACCTTGTCGAGCGTTGCCACGTTCTTGGTTCCCCCTGCCCGCACAACTGCGGCAGGTTTCAGGTCACCATGGTATGGTGAACGGATGGTTAATGCGCGCAACGAATTGAAAATTGGGCTCGCAGCGCCGCCCGGAACGGCGCCGGTCGAATGGCGCGTGAGCGATTCGCCCGTGCCCTACGAGCAGGCCGTCGCCGCGATGCAGGCCCGTGCGGCGGCCATTGCCGCCGGCCGGGAGCCGGAGCTGGTCTGGCTGCTGGAGCACCCTGCCCTTTATACCGCCGGCACCAGCGCCAAGCCCGAACAGCTGCTCGAGGCGCGCTTTCCCGTGTTCGAATCGGGCCGCGGCGGCCAAATGACCTATCATGGGCCGGGCCAGCGCGTGGCCTATGTGATGCTCGATCTGCGCCGGCGCGGGCCGGACGTGCGCCGCTTCGTCGCGACGCTGGAGGAATGGATCATCCGGACGCTGGCCGCCTTCAATGTGCGCGGCGAGCGGCGCGAGGACCGTATCGGGGTATGGGTGCGCCGGCCGGACAAGGGCGCAGGCTTCGAAGACAAGATCGCGGCCATCGGCATTCGCGTGACGCAATGGGTGACGCTGCACGGCATGGCGCTCAATGTGGAGCCGGATCTGTCGCATTTTGCCGGCATCGTGCCGTGCGGGGTGAGCGAACAACGCTACGGCGTCACAAGTCTCGCCGATCTCGGCATTGCGGTGTTGCCGCCGGAAGTCGACATGATGCTGCGGCGGGAATTCGAGGCGCTGTTCGGCACTCCCGGCTATGCCGTCGGCAGCACCGAGAACACATCGCCCGGCGCGCGTAGCCTGAGCTCGTCCGCGCTGCCCTCTCGCTGATCCAAAGCATCGACGCGGGCGGCATAGGGCCCGCGCCGGCAGGCCGCAATGATGGCATCGACTTTCTCCTGCGCGCCGGCGAACACGGCCTCGACGCTGCCGTCGCGTCGATTGCGCACCCAGCCTTCGACGCCGTGCCGCGACGCCTCATGCTCGACAAAGGCGCGGTAACCGACGCCCTGCACGCCGCCGCGCACGACCACATGGCGTATGATTGGCGTACTCATGCGCGTTCCCCGAGGAACAGTTTGCCGCGCGCCGCCCGCGACATGACGGTGCGTCCGGTCATCCGTGGCTTAAATCAGAGGAAGGGCCGGTTGCGCAACTGGGGACGGAACCGCCCCGTTCAAGCGGCGACGACGCAATTGCGGCCGTTGTTTTTCGCCGCGTAGAGAGCGCGGTCGGCCAAGGCCATCAAGGTCTCGGCGGAATCGTTCGCACTCGAGCTGGCGACGCCGAAGCTCGCCGTCATCGGTTTGCCTTCACCGTCGCAATCGATCGGCGACGATGACACTGCGTGGCAAAGACGCTCGGCGGCCGCTTTCGCGACATCGATCGCGGCGTTTGGAAGAATGACCAGGAACTCATCGCCGCCATAGCGCCCAAGGGAATCGCTTTCGCGCAAGGCGTGCTTCATCCGGCGCGTGAATTCTTGCAAGGCTTCGTCGCCGGCGGAATGCCCGAGGCCGTCATTGATCTGCTTGAAGTGATCGATGTCCGCCATGATGACGCCGCAAGGCTTGTGCGACTTCGCCAATTCGGCAAGCGCCCGCTGCAGCGCCTGCGTGATCGCGCCGCGGTTCAAGACGCCCGTCAACGAATCGCGCGCCGCCACTTCTTCGAGGCGCTCGCTCTCCAATCATCAACTGGCGGTTATGGTCGACGATTTCCTGGTAGATGCGGCTCTTCTCAATGACGATCGAAACCTGATTGGCAATCTGGCGGAAAGCGGCCTGGTGAATCTCGCTGTATGTATTCTTTTGCCGGCTGGTAAAGAACAAAAAGCCGATCGGCCGCCGGTTGACGATCAGCGGGCAAGTGAGGCTCGAACGGCCGCCTTCCTGCACGATCCGCCGGGTCGAGTTGGATTCAGGTTTCCGGTTCAAATATTCTTCCAGATCGTTGAGAATGCGCGGCTCACCGGTGCGCAATATCTGCTCGAGGCTGCTGCCGGCCAACAACTGCGAATAACCGGTCGCGACCTTGATCGCACCGAGATTTGATCGGGCCCAATAGGCCGTCAACCGGTCGCCTTCCTCGGAAAGAAACGCGCAGCCGATGCGGTCATAGGGAATGACGCCGGCAAAGCTCTCGAATACCCGATTGAGCACTTCGTCGAGATACACGCCCTGCTCGACCGTCTGAACCAGTTCGAATAGTTTGCCGAGCTCCTGCTCGCGGCGGCTCAACTCGTCGGCAAGAAGCTGCAGCTCCTGGCCGAGACGCGCCAGCGGATCCGTGCGGTCGGGTTGCAGGCTCGGCACCGGCTTGCGCACGCGCAGCCGTTTGATCCAGGTCGCGTAGGCTTCAACGCGATCCTGCAGCAGGCTGCCGTCGATAAGCGCTTTTGTCATCGTTTATCTTAATTGTCAGAGAACGAACGGACGCGATCAAGCCGGCAAAAAACACGGAATGTTCTGCTGCCAATAATGCAACTTAATGCCGAATAATGAAAAGACCTTCAACATGTTCCATTGTGTAAATTACGCGGCGGCGCGCGCGCAAGTAATATTTCGCGCAACGGGGAAATACTTCGTGCGTTGGTCGAAGCCGATAGGGAATAATTGAGGATAATGAATCGTCAACGATCGATTTTTCGGCTGCCGCGCGCGCCGATTAGGTCCTGTAAGCCGGCATGCCCCCGCCCCTTACCATTTCCTGCGATCAGGCAAGCTCGCCGGCGTCGATGACACGCGCGCCGGTGAACCGCGAGATCGACCAGCGCTCGACCGAGCGGATATAGCGCTGGGGCAATTGCCAGGCGCGCGCGGAAGCTGCGATCATTTCGATATAGCCCGGCTTCGGTTTTCCGGGCGCGCGGCGCCGCAACAGATAAATCATCGCCGTGCGGCGCCTGCGCGCCGCTGCGCACCGGCAGATGGCGCACGTCGTAGAGGCCCTGGTGCAGCAGTTCGTAGGCGTGCAAGGCGGCAATGTCGCGCGGCGTGAGCCGCCACAACACGCCGTGCACGGCATCGCCCGCGCTGCGCTTGACCGAACCCCAGCCGTCGATGCCGACGAAAAACTTGTAGCCTTCCAGCGTTGCCTGACCGATCGCGCGCGCGCCCGGACAGCGCCGCGCCATGGCGGCGCGGTTTAGGTTGGAGCCATAGGCGAAGTAGAGGGTCATCGGTTCAACTTGTCATGGCCGGGCTTGTCCCGGCCATCCCGATAAGGGATGCAATGCCATGCCAACCTAAGCGGGATGCCCGGCACAAGGCCGGGCATGACAGCGCTATTTGCGGCAACGGCTCAGGCAAACTCCAAAATCACCGCATCGACCGCCAGGCTGTCGCCCGGTTTGGCGTTGATCTTCTTCACCGTGCCGTCGATCTCGGCGCGCAGCACGTTCTCCATCTTCATCGCCTCCACCACCGCCACGGTCTCGCCGGCCTTGACCTCCTGGCCTTCCTTGACCGCGATGGAAACGACCAGCCCCGGCATCGGGCAGAGCACCTGCTTGCCGGTGTCGGCGACCTTCTTCGGCGGCATCAGCCGCGCATAGCCGGCCTCGCTTTCGGTATAGACGAAGGCCTTGGCCTCGACGCCGCGATAGGCGAGCGCGAACCCGTTCGGAATATTTCGAACCTGCACCGCGACCGGCTTGCTGTTGATGGTGCCGGTCCACAATGCATCGCCCGGCTTCCAATCCGATTGCAGATGGCGGCGGGAATCTTTGCCCTTGCCCGGGAAGCGCACCTCGACGGTGCCGTTCTCGCGCCGGACTTCGAGCCGGTATTCGGTTTCGCCGAGCCAGACCGCACGCTGGCTTTCGCGCGTCACCAGGCGGCCGCCCATCTGGCCGGATATCTGCCGCTTGCGTTCGCCCAGCACGTGGTCGATCGCCGCGGCGACCGCCGCCAGCACCTGCGCGCGTTCGCCCTCCGGCGCATGCGGGTGAAAGCCGTCGGGAAATTCCTCGGCGATGAAGCCGGTCGACAGCTTGCCGGCGCGCCAACGCGGATGCGCCATCAGCGCCGAGAGAAACGGAATATTGTGACGGATGCCGTCGATGACAAAGGCATCGAGCGCGTCGGCCTGCGCGTCGATCGCCTCGGCGCGCGTGCCGGCATGGGTGACCAGCTTGGCGATCATCGGATCGTAGTAGATCGAAATCTCGCCGCCCTCGTAGACGCCGGTGTCGTTGCGCAAGGTGACGCCGTTGGCGCTGTGCTCCTCCGGCGGCCGGTAGCGCGTCAGACGGCCGGTCGAGGGCAGGAATTTGCGATACGGGTCTTCGGCATAGACTCTGGATTCGACCGCCCAGCCGTTGAGCTTCACGTCGCTCTGCTTCAGCGATAATTTTTCGCCGGCCGCGCTGCGGATCATCTGCTCGACCAGATCGATGCCGGTGATCAATTCCGTGACCGGATGCTCGACCTGCAGCCGCGTGTTCATCTCGAGGAAGTAGAAGCTCTTGTCCTGACCGGCGACGAATTCGACGGTGCCGGCCGAGTCGTAGCCGACGGCTTTTGCTAATGCGACCGCCTGCTCGCCCATCTTCTTGCGGGTGGCGGCATCGAGCAGCGGGGACGGCGCCTCCTCGATCACCTTCTGATTGCGGCGCTGGATCGAGCATTCGCGCTCGCCGAGATAAATGACGTTGCCGTGCTTGTCGCCCAGCACCTGGATCTCGATGTGGCGCGGGTCGGTGATGAATTTCTCGATGAACATGCGGTCGTCGCCGAAGGAGGACTTCGCCTCCGACTTCGAGCGCGCGAAGCCTTCCGCCACTTCGGCCTTGCTGTAGGCAATGCGCATGCCCTTGCCGCCGCCGCCGGCGGAAGCCTTGATCATCACCGGATAGCCGATGTCGTCGGCGATCTTCATCGCCTCGACTTCGTCGGCGATGACGCCGAGATGGCCGGGCACGGTGGAGACGTGTGCGGCGGCCGCCGCTTTTTTGGACTCGATCTTGTCGCCCATGGCGGCGATGGCCTTGGGGTTCGGCCCGATAAAGACGACGCCGGCGGCTGCCAGCGCCTTGGGGAAGGCCTCGCGCTCGGACAGAAAGCCGTAGCCGGGATGCACAGCCTCGGCGCCCGACGCCTTGCACGCCTCCACGATCTTGTCGATCAGCAGGTAGCTCTTGGCCGCCTCGGGCGGGCCGATGAGAACCGCGGTATCGGCCATCTCGACATGCAGGGCGTCCTTGTCGGCCTCGGAATAGACCGCGACGGTTTCGATGCCCATGCGGCGCGCGGTCTTGATGATCCGGCAGGCGATTTCGCCGCGATTGGCAATCAGGATGCGCTTGAACATGCGAGGCAAATTTCCCGCCGCGAGCCGGCCTAGGAACTTTGCGGCACTGCAGCGAAAAGTCAATGCGGCAGGCAATAACCGCCGTCATTCCGGGGCGCGAGCGAGGCGAGCGAGCCCGGAATCCAGAGCACCTGGATTCTGGGTCCGGCCCTTCGGGCCGTCCCGGAATAACAAGGTGGACGTTTAGCGGCGGCCGCTAAAACGTCAGCGCCCCGGTCAGGTCGCCCATGGCCGGCTGGCCGTTGGCTTTGAGCGCCGCGTCGCGCGCGGTGAGGCCCGGCAGCACCGGCAGGTCGAAGCGCTTGGTGATGAAGCGCAGGATCGAGGTGGTGTCGTAGAGGCTGTGGTCGACAAAGCCCTTCTTGGCGAAGGGCGAGACGATCAGCGTCGGGATGCGCGAGCCCGGGCCCCAGCGGTCGGCCTTGGGCGGCGCGACGTGATCCCAGAAGCCGCCGTTCTCGTCATAGGTGACGACCACCAGCATGTGCGCCCATTGCGGGCTCTTCTGCAGATGCGCGATCACGTCGGCGATGTGATTGTCGCCGTCCATGACATCGGCGTAGCCGGCGTGTTCGTTCAGATTGCCTTGCGGCTTGTAGAAGGTGACCTGCGGCAGCTTGCCGGCATCGATCGCGGCAATGAACTCGGCGCCGTTCATGCCGCCGTCCTTGAGATGCTGGGCGCGCATCTCGGTGCCGGGCGCAAACTGGGCAAAGTAGTTGAACGGCTGGTGGTGGAATTGAAAGTTGGGCTTCGGCACGCCGCGCCCGCCGTCGAGCGCATATTGCCAGGCGCCGGCATACCAGGCCCACGACACGCCCTTGGCGGTGAGCAGATCGCCGATGGTCTTGTCGTGCTGCGGCGGCAGCGTGGTCGCCGCCATCGGATCGGCAAAAGCCGGGTTGCCGTCCTTCGCCGGCTTGTTCTTGCTCGGCTGATAAGGCGGCTGCATGGTGTTGACGGCGAAGAAATCAGGCGTGATGTCGCCGTCCTCGACGAATTTCGGAATGCCGTCCACGGCCGACTTCGGCGAATTGGCGGCAAGCGTCAGCGTCACCTTGTCGGGGTCAACCACGGCAATGTGCTTCTTCGCCGGGCTCTTGTCGGCATCCGGGTAGACCGGCACGCAGGCGCAGATCAATTCGAAATGATTGAGGAATGAGCCGCCGAACGCGCCCTGAAAAAAATTGTCGGCGAGCACGTATTGCTTGGCGATCGGCCACAGCGGCAGCTTGCTGCCGTCATAGTGGCCCATCACCAGCGAGCCGGAATCCGCGTAAGCCACGAAGCGGTCGTTCTTGCCGCCGTCGATCTGCATCTGGTTCTGGTAAAAGCGGTGCCAGAGATCGTGGGTGACGACGCTGAGCGGCGTCTTGAAGCCGTTCGGATCGTCGATGGCGAAGGGCTTGTTGGGCAGATGCTCGCTCTGCGCTTGCGTCACCGGCGGGGTGACGCCCTTGGCCGTGAGACCGTCCCAGACTGGCGGCAATTCCTTGAACACGGTGCCGTCGCGGTCGACCTGGGTGGAATTCTCCGGCGTGACGTTCTGCAAGCCGTTGGCGCCCGGGAAGGAGCCGTAGAGATTGTCGAAGCTGCGGTTCTCCGCATAGATCACCACCACGGTGTCGATGGCGTTGACGCCTTGCGCGCGCGCCTGAAGCGCGGGGGCCGACCAGCCGGCGACTAATAGCGCGAGGAACGCAGCGGACCTTTTCATGACGGCTCCATGGGGAATGCGGGCGACAGGCTTTGGCGCATCAGGAGTTTTGCCGCCGCTATCTTATTCTTGTTTTGATGTCAGTTCCGTGAAGGCAGCGGGGATAATGTCAGAATCCTGTCATGGAGCCTCGGCACTTTGCGGTCGGCCGATGTCGGAGCAAATAAACTGCGCATAAACGGGAAATGGCGGATGGATTGCGATGCGGTCCGGCGCGTGCTGCTGGGTTTGCTGCTCTGCGCCGCCCTCGGCATTGGCGGCGCGGCTGCCGAGACGAATGCACCCGGCCTCACCCGCCCGCAGGCATATGCGCGCGCGGCCGCGTTGCAGGCGCTTGGCCGCAACCTGTTTTTCGACCCGTCGCTTTCCGCCTCCGGCCAAATGGCCTGTGCCACCTGCCACGACCCGAAGCACGCCTTCGGCCCCGCCAATGCGCGCGCCGTCCAACTCGGCGGCAAGGACATGCGCGAGCCCGGTCTGCGCGCGGTGCCGTCGCTCAAATATTTGCAGGCGGTGCCGCAATTCACCGAGCATTATTTCGAGTCGGAGGACGATGGCGACGAAAGCGTCGACAATGGCCCGACCGGCGGCTTGACCTGGGACGGCCGCATCGACCGCCGCCGCGATCAGGCGCAAGTGCCGCTGCTCTCGCCGTTCGAAATGGCCAATGCCAGCCCCGCCGACGTGGTCGCGCGCGTGCGGCAGGCAGACTATGCCGGCAAGTTGCGCGAGATTTTCGGCAACGAGATTTTCGACGACACCGGCAAGGCCTTCGCGGCGGTGTCGGAAGCGCTCGCGGTCTATCAGCAGGACTATGCCGCCTTTTATCCCTACAGCAGCAAATACGACGCCTATCTCGCCGGCCGCGCGCGGCTCACGCCGCAGGAGGCGCGCGGGCTCGAGCTGTTCAACGATCCGGCCAAGGGCAATTGCGCCTCCTGCCACATCAGCGCGCGCGGCAACGACGGCACGCCGCCGCAGTTCACCGACTATGGGCTGATCGCCATCGGTGTGCCGCGCAACCGCGCCATCCCGGCCAATGCCGATCCGGCCTTTTTCGATCTCGGGCTGTGCGGGCCGCTGCGCACGGATCTCGCCGGCCGCGCCGAATATTGCGGGCTGTTCCGCACGCCGTCGCTGCGCAACGTGGCGCTGCGCCAGGTATTTTATCACAACGGCGGCGAGCGCGACCTGCGCAAGGCTGTCGCGTTCTATGTGGAACGGGATACCGCCCCGGAAAAATGGTACCCGCGCGATGCGAGCGGGCGCGTGCAAAAATTCGACGACCTGCCGGCGCGCTATCGGGCCAATATCAACAGCGAACCGCCTTTCGGCGGCAAGCCGGGCGACACGCCGCCGTTGTCGGCCGCCGAAATCGACGACGTCGTCGCCTTTCTCGGCACCCTGACCGACGGCTACGTGCCGCCGCCGTGAGCGGAAAATTTTTTCATTGTGATGGCGGGCGGGGAATGCTTTGTCCTGCGAGGCCGGGACAAAGCGACCGCACGCTCCTCTTTGCTGCCCGGCCCTGTTCCGCCCCGCTCCGGCTGCCTATATTGAGCGCCCGAACGGACATTGAGCGCGTATTTGGAGGCTTCTCATGACATTGGCGATTGGCGATACCGCCCCGGATTTCGAGGCGGAAACCACTGAGGGAAAAATCCGTTTTCACGACTGGCTCGGCAATTCCTGGGGCCTGTTGTTCTCGCACCCGAAGGATTTCACGCCGGTGTGCACCACCGAGCTCGGCACCATGGCCCGGCTCAAGCCGGAATTCGACAAGCGCAACACCAAGATCATCGGCCTGTCGGTCGATCCGGTCGAAAATCACGCCAAGTGGGCGGTCGACATCAAGGACGTCGTCGGCTTCGCACCGAACTATCCGATGATCGGCGACACCGAACTGAAGGTTTCCAAGGCCTACGGCATGCTGCCGGCCTCGACCTCCGGCACTTCGGAAGGCCGCACGCCGGCCGACAATCAGACCGTGCGCAACGTCTTCATCATCGGGCCGGACAAGAAGATCAAGTTGATCTTGGTCTATCCGATGAGCACCGGGCGCAATTTCGACGAGGTGCTGCGCGTGCTCGACTCGCTGCAGCTGAACGCAAAACACCGCGTCGCCACGCCGGCGAACTGGAAACAGGGCGAGGACGTGATCTTATCCAGCGCGATCAGCAACGATGAAGCCAAGCAGCTTTATCCGCAGGGCTACAAGACGGTGAAGCCCTATCTGCGCGTCGTGCCGCAGCCGAAGTGACGCAGCGCGCATCGTTCACGGCAAGGGCGCGGGCTTATAGTCCCGCGCCTTTTGCTTTTTCCGGCCGGAAATATTCGGATCGCCGCCGGGATGGGCTATAAAGCCCTTCCCACCGGACTTAATCTCACGCAAAACGACCTCATTAACGCCGCCCATTGGCTGGAGCATTCGACATGAACGACGACGGGGCCATGAACCCGCTGGCGCAGCAGCAACCGCCCTTCGCGCAATATCTCGGCATGAAAATCACCCATGTCTCGCCGGTGCGCGTCACCGCCGAACTGATCGCGCGCGAGGAGCTCAACAACCGCTTCGGCATCATGCATGGCGGCGCCATCATGGCGCTCGCCGACAATCTCGGCGGCACCGCCACCACGGCCAATCTGAAGGACGGTCAGAGCACCACGACGATCGAAAGCAAGACCAATTTTTTCGCCGCGATCCCGATCGGCGACGTCGCCTATGCGGAATGCACGCCGCTGCATCGCGGCCGCACCACCATGGTCTGGCAAACCCGCATCACGCGCGGCGACGGCCGGCTCTGCGCGCTGGTGACGCAGACGCAGATGGTGCTTACGCGCGAGAAAAAATAGCCGCGCGCCGCTCATTCGATATTGGCATCAGGACAGAATCTATAGCTAAGCCGCGGCCGCGTCGTGGCTGTCGTCAAACATGCCGCCGCTTTCCATCACGCTACCCAATCGCAGGGTGTTGAGCAGGCCTTCGATCTCGAGGCGGGCGGTCACGTGCGACATGGTCGGGCGCGCGCCGAGGGTGATCTCGTCGAGGTCGTCGACGGCCGTCAAGCCGCGCGGGTAAAACTCGCGGAAAATGACCCGCTCGGCCAAACCTTCGGTGCAGCGGAAATCGAGACGCTGCGAAAGCTCCTGCAGCACCTCGCCCACCAGACGTTTGTTGCGCGAGCCCAGGGTCGACAAGCGATTGCGCAAAACGATCCAATCGGTAGCCCCCTGATTGAGCGCCTGGCGCTGGCTGCGCGCCTCCTCCACCATGTCGGCGTAGTGGCTGGTGCCGGTGACGCTGAAGGTTTCCGGATCGATGGAGCCAAGCACGTCGAAGTCGACGAAACTGTCGTTGAGTGGCGTGATCAAGGTATCGGCCATCAGATGCGCCCGCCGCATCAGGTCGCTGTCGTGACCGGGGGTATCAATCACAATGAAGTCGTGGCTCGCCGCCAGCGCATCGACGGTATCGGTGAGCGCCTTGCAGGCCGCGGCCTCATCGTCCTCAGTCGGATAATCGACCCGCTGATCGAAACAGGTATGATCGGGCGTTCCGAGATCGCGGCCGACATGCGCGGCCCAGGCGAGCCGGTTCTCGATGTAATGGGTGAAACTCTTTTGTCTGAAATCGAGATCGAGCGTGGCGACGCGCTGGCCCGATTTAATCAACGCGACGGCGATGTGCATTGCGACGGTGGATTTCCCCGATCCGCCCTTTTCATTCGCCACAACGATGACCCGTGCGGTCGCCTTCTCAATCGCCATGAGGGCTCTCCAAGACGTGCTTGATGTATCGGATGACGCTGAATTTTTATGGTGCAGCCATTAATTCTGATTCTTCAATTTCGCGCCAGTTACAATTATCCGGCGCTGCAATTTTTCCGCCATGGGAAGTTCCATCGGAACGCCCGGACCGGCGAGCGAAAAACTTTTCCGCACCTGGCGCGGCTGCGCCGGTCGAGAGCGCCCTGCTCGCCGCCGACCGTCAAATCGACCAGCCATTTTGGGCGGAGCCTTGCCTGGCGAAAGCGGCGCCGAAGCCGCCAATAGGAGCCCCGGCGCAGGTGTCATTGATGCGCGTCAATAGACACGCGGCGGCGGCGCCTAGACTTGACGGTCGAATGCAATCGTCTTGAGGGGGTCAACCATGCGCCGGGTAGCGCTTCTCCTGTCCGCGGCTGTTCTTGTTCTTTTTGCGACAAACGCTTTGGCCCAGCCGCAAACGGAGGCTCGCGACGCTACGCCTTGCCGCAAAGACGCGCCGGAAAAGGTGGCGGTGCCGCAGGACTTTTCGATCGTCTACCGCAGCGGCCCGGCCCATGCGGATTGGGGCACCACGTGGATCAAGAGCGTGAACGCGGCTGGGCTTGCCACCGTCAAGCAGGTGCGCCCGATAAGAGGACGCGGCGGTCCACGCGAGGAAAAGTCGGAACAAAAACAGCTCTCCAAGCAAGCGGTCGAGCATCTCTATGCACAAGTCGTGGCCTGCGACTTCTTCGCGCTCAACACGTCCTATTGGAACCGGCGGGTCATGGACGGCTGGAGTTCGAGCCTTGAAGTGACGGCCAGCGGCAAGAAGCACAATGTGGTCGAGCATCACTTTGCTGTCGCGCGACTGAGCGCGATCGTCAGGGCGCTCAACGAGGCGGTCGATAAATAAGACGAACGGACGGGGCCGGCGATCCGACGCCTAGTTCTCCGCGGTCACCGATGCCGCGGCATTCGCGGCGACCGGCTTGACGCCGCCGACGCCGCGATTGACCAGCACGACACCGGCGGCGCAGACCACCATGCCGGCGATCGAGAGCGCGTCGAGCCGCTCGCCGAACAGCGCGAAGGCGAACAGCGCAGTCACCACCGGCACCAGATAAAACAGGCTGGCGAATCCGGTCGCCGCCGAGCGGCGGATCAGCCAGTACATCAGCCCGACCGCGGCGACCGACACCACCAGCACCAGCCATGCGATGGCGAAAATGAGTTCGCCGCTCCAGTGGATGGTGCGCGTCTCGAACACCAAGGCGGCAAGGCCGAACAGCAGCAGCGCGCCGGCATATTGCACCGTGTTGCCGGCGCGCCAGTCGATGCGGCCGCAATAGCGCTTCTGGTAGAGCGTGCCGAGCGTGATCCCTAGCAGCGAACCGAAGCTCGCCATCCAGCCGAGCGGCGAACCGGCCAGCACGATGCTGCGGTCATGCAGCACCAGCAGGACACCGGCGAGGCCGAGCGCGAGGCCGAGCCATTGCAGGCGCGAGACCTTCTCGCCCATGAAGCGGTTGGCGATGGTCGAAGTGAGGATCGGCTGCAGACCCGGGATCAGCGCCGAGATGCCGGCCGGCACGCCCTGGCTGATGGCCGTGAACACGCAGCCGAGATAGAGCCCGTGCACCAGCGCGCCTGCCACCAGGCTGTGCCCGATCTCGCGGCCCAGCGGCCAGCGCGCGCCGCCGATCAACGCAATGACGGTCATGATGGCGACCACGAACGCCATGCGCACCGCCAGAAACGTCATCGGCTCGATATAGGGCAGCCCGAAACGCGCGCCGATAAAGCCAGTGCTCCACAGCAGCACGAATAGCATCGGCGCGGAGGCGATCGCCAGGTTGCTCAGGCGCATGACGGTCTCGGCATTGGCGTACAGCTTCGGCTTTCGCGGAATCGAATTGGAACCGCACCCTTAGCATTTCCGGCGCCGTTACGGCTGCCGGTCACAAGCGAAAGTTCCCGCCGCATTGCACAAAGGTTTTCTCCGGAACCGACGCGCGACACGCGGGTTGCTTTCGGAGGAGACGACCAAGCGCGTCTGGAACCGAAGGAGGATTGCCATGAGTGATCCACGTTATACCGATCCGCGGTTGAGCGACCCGGTGCTGCGTCGTGACGAAGCGGTCAACGGAAAATGGGGCTGGATTGCCGGTATCGCCGTGCTGGCGCTGATCGCGTTTCTGGTGATCGCGGGCATGAACAGCCACAGCAACACCGCGAGCAACGGTCCGCCGCCTGTCACCACCGGCAGCACTTCGCGGCCGCTGAGCTCGCCGGCCACCACCGGCTCGGGCGCCATGTCGCCGCGGCCGATGACGCCGGCGGCCCCGGCAACACCGGCGCCGAACAAGAGCGGCACGCAATAACGCTCAACGCCGCGGCTTTGCTTTGGTGTGCGTCGCGCCGTGAGGCGCGGCGCGCTCGTTCCACGGCGTGATGCAGAACAGCGGCGTGAGCGCATAGGCGACGAAGGCGGCGTGGATGCTCACCCAGGCGAGCGCGGCCTTCAACGCAAGCCAAAAAGCGTCACGATAATCGCGAACACGGCGTCGCCGAACGCCTCGGTACGGTTGAGGCTGAACTCGCCGCGCGAGAAGCGATGCAGAAACCGCATCAGCCGACGATGGCGGAGAGCCCAAATCCCACCGTGGCGCTGACCACTGCCTCGATCGCCTGGAACTGCATGCCGCTCAAGACGTGGCTGACATAGGGAAACAGCATATGGCCGACCGGCAGCATCACCGCCGCCACCAGGCCCACGCAGATCAGCCTCGAAATCACTGTCCGATCAAACATACGCGTCCCCCTGCGCGCGCCCCACGCGCGGCTTTATTATCTTGCACGGATGGCATGGCCGGATCAATCGCGTCAGGTCTGAAAGGCCGGATCGATGGGGACCCGGTAGCCATTGGCCAGCCGGTTGGTTTCGTTGGCCATGCCGGTGACCGCCATCACCTCGGCGAACATGGCCTCGCTCATGCCGGCCTTGCGGGCGGCCGCCGTATGGCTGGCGATGCAATAGGCGCAGCCATTGGTGACGCTGACCGCGAGATAGATCATCTCCTTGGTGAGCGGGTCGAGCGCGCCCGGCGCCATGATCTCCTTGATGCTTTCCCAGGTGCGCTTGAGCGTCGCCGGATCGCGCGCCAGATATTTCCAGAAATTGTTCACGTCCGGCACGTTGCGCGACTGCTTGATGTCGTCATAAACCGCGCGCACTTGCGGCGACGCGTCGGCGTATTCGATCGGCGGGGGTGTGGCCATCTGCTTTCCTTGTTGGGCTTTCCTGAACGGGTTTTGGATCGTTCCGCATTATAAATCCGCCGAAACGGTGCGGGACATGATTTTTGCCTCTATCCGGCCACCGATCCCACGAATTCGTGACTTTCGTTGTGGCAATCGTGACCGCAGCGTCGCCGGTCGTTTGCTAGGAGGAAGCAACGCATCCGCAATCGGAGGTCCCATGTTCAATCGACGGCTTTTCATCGGCGCGCTGGCGCTCGGCGCGGCGCTTAGTCTCAGCCCCCTCGCCTCGGCCATGACGCCCGCGACCTACAGCGCGCAGGCCTTCGCCGCGGCGCAGGCCGCCGGCAAGCCGATCCTGCTGCACATCACCGCGCCGTGGTGCCCGACCTGCAAGGCGCAGAAGCCGATTTTGTCCAAGCTCGAGGGCACGGCGAAATTCAAGGACATGGTGGTGCTCGACATCGACTTCGACACCAGCAAGGATCTGCTGCGCAAACTGCACGTCGCCCAGCAGAGCACGTTGATCGTTTACAAAGGCAAGCAGGAAGTCGGCCGCTCGACCGGCGACACCAATTCGGCCTCGATCGAAACGCTGCTCGGCAAGGCGATCTAACCGGACATGGGAGCCCTTGCCCTCGCGCTGCTCGCGGGCGTGCTGTCGACGCTCAGTCCTTGCGTGCTGCCGCTGTTGCCGATCGTGCTGGGCGCCGCGCTGACCGAGCATCGCTACGGCCCGGTCGCGCTGGCGGCCGGCGTCGCGGTCGCCTATGTGGCGGTCGGCCTGTTCGTCGCCACGATCGGCTTCGCCATCGGCTTCAACCAGGACATTTTCCGCAACGCAGCGGCGGTGCTGCTCATCGTCATCGGCGCGGTGCTGCTATTGCCGCGCCTGCAAGGTCAGCTCGCGGTCGCCGCCGGCCCGTTCGGCAATTGGGCGCATGCGCAGAGCGGCGGCATGTCGACGCGCGGGTTCAGCGGCCAATTCGCGCTCGGCCTGTTGTTGGGCGCGGTGTGGTCCCCTTGCGTCGGGCCGACGCTGGGCGCGGCCTCGGTCTTGGCGGCGCAAGGCAAGGACATCGGCACGGTCGCCGTCACCATGATCGCCTTCGGCATCGGCGCGGCGGCGCCGCTGATCGCGCTCGGCATGCTGTCGCGCGAGGCGCTGATGCGCTGGCGCGACCGTCTGCTCAAGGCCGGCAAAAGCGGCAAATATCTGCTCGGCGGTCTGCTGCTGTTCGTCGGCGTGCTGATCGTCAGCGGCCTCGACCGCAGGCTGGAAGCCGTGCTGGTCGATGCGTCGCCGGCCTGGCTCACGCAGCTGACCACGCGGTTTTAGGTCGGGCAGGACAATTCGCTGCCTTTTTCCGGCGGCCGATTGACGTGGCGAACCCTCAGCCGGCTTGATACGATCGATCCGAGGCCACGACCGGGGGGTCAGATGCTGCGAATCTATTTTTCGTGTTTTCTGCTGGCCGGAGCCTTGCTCAGCACGGCCGCGGCCGCCGCCGACGATTTACACATGTGCATCTACGAGAATGGCGACGTCGCCATTGAGGCGTGCAACCGTGCGATAAATTCCGGGCGCTACTCCGGCGTCGATCTGGCAAACGCCTATGTCAATCGCGCCGCCGAATTGATCGCGAAGAAGGAATATGACCGCGGCATCTCGGATTCAAACACTGCGATCAAGCTGTTTCCGCAGGGCACGCTGGCCTACACCAACCGTGGCCGCGCCTATCAATTTAAGGGCGATCTCAAGCACGCGCTTGCCGACTACAGCGTCGCCATAAGCCATGACCCGGAAAATCCGTCCGCCTATGTCAACCGTGCATTGGTTCGCGAACAGCAAGGCGATATCAAAGGCGCCATTGCAGATTTGAAAAGAGCGGTGGCGTCCAAGCCTCGAAAGGGCAAGTTCGTCAACGTGGAAGACGATTTTAAGAGAGCCCGGGAAAATCTGGCAAGACTGTCGAAGAAGCCGTAACGGCCCGCCACGGTTTCAAGCCGCAGCAGATTACTGGGCCATTTTGGTTCGTTCGGCGTAGCGCTCGCCGGTTAGAAATCGAGCTTGTCGCGAATGGCGGCGATGCCGGCCATGGCGCAGGCTTCGTCATTGTCGCCGCCCGGCGCGCCGGAGACGCCAATGGCGCCGACCAGCGTGCCCGCCGCCTCCACCATTACGCCGCCGGCGATGATGGTAGCGCCCGGCAGATTGCGCACGCCGGCCTGCGGCGAACCGGGCCCTGTGGCGGCGACCAGTTCGCTGGTATTGGTGCGGAAGCTGACGGCGGTCCAGGCCTTGCCGGTCGCGGTCGGCACGGTGTGGGCGCCGGCGAAGCGGTCGCGCAGCAGCGCCTGCGTCACGCCGAAACGGTCCACCACCGCGACCGACACCTGATAGCCCTGCTTCTGGCAATCGGCGAGCGCGGCGCGGGCGAGCGCCAACGCCAGATCGACGCTCATGGATTTGAAGGTGACGAGATTTTCCTCGGCGCGTAGCGGCATGTTCAACAGCGGCGCCAGCAGAAGCGCCAACAGCAATTTTCGCAATGTCATGAGGCCTCCCTTTGCTTGCCGTGCGCGTTGGCGAAGGCCCGCGCCTCGCGCCCCGGCAACTGCACGAAGCCCGACTTTATCTTACATGGCGTAGCCGTTTTTGGCCTCGCGGCAGAAACGGCGATCGTTACTTCTGGGCGCATTTCTCCATGCATTTGGTATAAATCGTGCCTCTTTGGCCTCCGGTATATTTCAAGCAACCGATGTTGCAGGCCTTATACGGTTTGGCGTCGGCCAAAGCGGCGAACCCGATCATGAGAAGGGTTCCGAGAGCAATCGTGACAGTCGTGCGCATCGTCTTCTTCCTCAGTCTCGCCCCCGTCCTACTGTAGCGCGCCGCCATGAATTTATCTGCCGAGATATAGGCCCGCCCCAGGCGCGGGACTATATTCACAAGCAGGGTGCGACAGGTGCCGGGAGAGACAGCCGTGTTGCAACTTTACGACCGCGCGGCCGGAGCGGTCCGCGCCATTTACGACAGCCGCATCGCGACGCCGGCGATCCTCGACGCCGCGCATTATTTCCCCAACGCCAAACGCTTCGCCGACCGTTGGACCGACATCCGCCGCGAGGCGCTCGGCGTCGCCGGCATGCTCGAGCAGGTGCCGCGCTTCCACGACCTCATGCCGGCGCAGGCCGATATCTCGGCCAATGACGGGCGCGACTGGCGCATGTTCATCATGAAGGCCTATGGCGTGACGGTGGAGAAGAACCTTAAACGCTGCCCGACCGTCGCCGCGCTGCTCGACCAGGCGCCCGAGGTGGTGTCGGCCGTCTTGTCGTTTCTGGCGCCGGGCAAGCACGTCCCCGAGCACCGCGGCCCGTTCCGCGCCATCCTGCGCTATCACCTGATGCTGTCGATGCCGCGCGACGAAAACGGCGTGCCCGCTTGCGTCATGAATATCGACGGCGTGCCGTACCGGCTGGGCGACGGCGAAAGCCTCTTGTGGGACGACACCTACCCGCACGAAGTGTGGAACCGCAGCGACCGGGTGCGCATCGCGCTTCTGCTCGACGTCTGGCGCAAGGACATGCCGGCCGACGTCGCGCTGCTGTCGCGGGCCATCCTGCTCGGCACCCGGGCGGCCATCCGCATGGGAGGGATGTCGTACGGCGGGTAAAAACCTCTCCGCCGTCATTGCCGGGCTTGACCCGGCAATCCATGATGGCTCACAGCAAGGTCCGATCCAGCGAAGACCCCAATCGCGGACATCCATCATGGATGCCCGGGTCTAGCCCGGACATGACAGCCAAGGGTAACCATGCCGAAGACGCCCGATTATTTCAAAGGCAAGACCATCGTCATCACCGGAGCCGCCAGCGGCATCGGGCGGGCCACCGCGCTGATCTTCGCGCGCGAAGGCGCCAACGTGGTGTGCGCCGACATCAACGAGGCCGGCGTCGAGCAGACCGTCGAGCAGATCAATGCTCAGTCCGGCAATGCCGGCGGCCAGACGCTGGCGCTCACCATCGACGTGACCAAGCGCGCGGCGGTCGAGGACATGGTCCAGCTCGCGCTCGACGATTTCGGCGGCATCCAGTTCCTGTTCAATTCGGCGGGCGCCGCGCTGCGCCGCTCCAAGTTCCTCGACATCGACGACGATCTGTTCGAGCGCACCTACGATCTCAACGTGAAGGGCACGTTCTACGCCATGCAGGCGGTGTTGCCACACATGCTGGCGAACAAGTTCGGCGTCATCGTCAACATGGGCAGCATGTCGCACAAGCGCGGCGGACCCGGCAGCAGCGTGCACTACGCGTCGGCCAAGGGCGCGGTGGTGACCATGACCATGGGCGTGGCGCGCGAATTCGCCAAACAGGGCATCCGCGCGCTGTCGATTTCGCCCGGGCCGGTGAAGACGCCGTTCCAGGACGCGGCGGCGACCTCGCCGGAACTGGTGCAGAAGTTTCTCGAGGACGTGCCGATGGGCCGCTTCGCCGCGCCGGAGGAGATCGGCGAACTGGTGCTGTTCATGTGCTCGGACGCCTGCGGGTTCATGACCGCCGACACCGTCTATGTGAACGGCGGCGGCGGCTGGAGATAGGCGATGACGACGTGGTGCCGTTTCGAAAAGGACAATGTGGCAAGCTACGGCCTGGTCGAGGGCGATCAGGTGATCGCGGTCGACGGCAGCCCGTTCGGCGACCACGCGCGCAGCGCCCGCGCCTACCCGCTCAGCGCCGTGAAACTGCTGATCCCGGTGGTGCCGCCGACCTTTTATTGCGTCGGCACCAATTACACCGACCATATCCGGAGAATGGCGGCCAAGCGCAAAGTCGAGCCGGTGTTCCCCACCAAGCCGGACATCGGCTACCGCTCGAACAACGCGCTGATCGCGCACGAGGAAAATATCGTCAAGCCAGCGGACGCCGGCGAACAATTCCAGTACGAAGGCGAACTGGTGGCGGTGATCGGCAAGCGCGCGCGCAAAGTCTCGCGCGACGACGCGCTCGATTACGTGCTGGGCTGGACCATCGGCAACGACGTCAGCGAACGCGGCTGGCAGAAGACCGACAAGACGCTGTGGCGCGCCAAGAATGCCGACACCTTCAAGCCGATGGGGCCGTGGATCGTCACCGGGCTCGATCCCGCCAAGATGGAGACGGCGATCCGCGTCAACGGCAGGGAAACCAGCCGCTTCGCCACCAACAACATGATCTTCGACACCGCGGCCTACATCGCGGAGGTGTCGAAATACTGCACGCTGGAACCCGGCGACGTGATGTGGATGGGCACCGACGGCGTGCCGGAGGACATCAAGCCGGGCGACACGGTGGAAATCGAGATCAGCGGCATCGGCGTGTTGCGCAACAAAGTGGTAGCCGGAACCTGAGCGCGAAATTAGCCGGTATAACTTCTGCGATTCTGCACGCGCCGCGCGACAGCGCCCGCGCACTGGCGTAATCAAACGGCACACACAATCGCGAATGCCGGTGCCCCATGTCTTGCGCAATTTCCGACGACGATGTCGGCCGCCAGATCCTCGACGTTTTCATGCAGCACCGGATCCCGGTGAGCGGCTTGCTGTCGCGCAACTACTTTTTTACCGTGCGCGACGGCGATTTTCAGCGCGGGCTGAACAAGGCGGTGGCCAACGACTGGGTCGCCATCGACCGGCGCAACCGCTACCGCTATCAGCTCACCGCCGCAGGCTACGCCGCCGGACGCTCGCTCGCCGAGGCGAAAGTTTAGCGCGGCGGCATACCATCCGTTCGCGCCCGCGCTAGCGGGCATCCAGTTCCTTGCAAATTAGCCCTAGGTCCCCACTTGCGCGGGGACGAACGGTGGATCAGGACCGCTCCTCGGCCAGCGTCACCACGTCGCGCGTGCGCGTGACCCCTCCGGGAAGGCGCGGTTGAAGTCGGCGACCAGCGCCTTGAACTCGTCGGAGCCGAGCGCCGCATCGCAGGCCGCCTTGTCGGCGAAGCGATAGACCGCGTAGTGCACGCCCGGCTCGAGCTCGCTCCAGAAGCGCCAGGCCTTGTCGCATTTAAACGCGCGGATCGCCCATGGCAGGTGGTCGGTCGAATACCAATGGTCGAATTTCTCGCGCAGCGGCGCGACGACAACGGCGCGGACGATGAAGCAGGTAACGGGCATGGCGGCGATCCGGCGGAGGCGAGAGCGCCAGCATAGCGCGCCGCCGGCAAAGTTCACGATGCAATTGTCAAACAGCCAACGCTCCGCCGCCCGTATTATTTGAGCGGCCCCGGGTAGGCCGTCTTCCCTTCCACCTGCCCTCGAAACACGAGGGGATGGCGCACCGAGCGGCGCACCAGTCTTCCGTCTTGCCGCGTTCCCTTTTGGAGAACGCGGGCGCCTCTCGGCGCGCCATGGCGGCGTCTTTGCGGCGCCGGGCCGCGCATTCTGACGGTCTGTTTCGCCTTGCCTCCGGCTCGAAACTCGCGGCGCCTTCTGGGTCAACCGCTCCTTGCGAACCTCGGGCAAGCCTCGCGGCCCGCCGTCAGCGAGCTCCTCGCAGGGGGTCGTAGTGCCCCCGGGCGGAGCCCCGGCGCCGCCCGGGTGCGGGAGGAGCGTTCGTCTCCCGCCCGCGGGCGCCGCATCCGGCTCCATCATTTAGACGCCTCTAGATGACGCCCTCGATTGAGCCGGACGCGATCATTCTAAATCCGTCCGCGGGTGGCGGGGATAAGTTCTCACGAAAATGTGATCATATGTCCTAGACTCGAACCGCCTCATCCTGAGGAGCGGTCCGCAGGACCGCGTCTCGAAGGATGGGGCGGCCCCATGGTTCGAGACGCGCTCTTCGAGCGCTCCTCGCCATGAGGCCGATTGAGGCTGTCGCGTCTAGAGTCTTTTCTTCTTCTTGGCGGCCTTCTTCTTTTTCGCCTTCTTCGCAGCCTTCTTTTTCGCCTGTACTTTCTTAGCGGGCTTCGCCTTGGATTTCTTTTTCGCTTTCTTCTTGCCGGCCGGCTTTGGCGCCGGCTTGGCCACCACCGTCTTGGGATGGCCGACGGTGATGCGTTCGATCACCTGCCCTTCGAACAGGATGTCGGCCTCGTCGTATTCGTCACCCGTGGTCGGCCGGCTGTAGTCGGCCTTGCGGAACATCACGATCTGGCCGCCGAACTCGGCGGTCTTTTCGATGGTGAGGTCGAGCATCAAAATCCGCGGATTGATCCCTTGCGGATTTCGGTAGCTCAATTTCGGCATGTAGTTTGTCGCGGAGGTCTGGACCTCGCCCGTTACTTCCACATGGTAGTGGCCGCCGGCGAAGTCCGAGAGTTCGTTCGCTGTCCAATTGCGCGTGCTCGGTGCTGGCATAGGATCCCCCAGGTTGAGCCATGGCCCGTAAAGTATAGGGGGGTTGTGGCGGCCGCGCGCCAGTGGGTCGCGCACCGCCTACTCCGTCATTGCCGGGCTTGACCCGGCAATCCCGCTTAGAGAGGCATTGCGTCCCCGATCGGGATCACCGGGACAAGCCCGGTGATGACAAGGAGAGGTCACACCGGCAAATTGTCGTGCTTCCGCGCCGGCATCTCGACGTGCTTGTTCTTCAGCATGGCCAGCGCGCGCGCCAGCCGCTTCCGCGTCGAGTGCGGCATGATCACGTCGTCGATATAGCCGCGCTCGGCGGCGACGAAGGGCGACAGGAAACGGTCCTCGTATTCCTTGGTGCGCGCGGCGATCTTGTCCTTGTCGCCGATGTCGGCGCGGAAGATGATCTCGACCGCGCCCTTGGCGCCCATCACCGCGATCTGCGCCGTCGGCCAGGCGTAGTTCAAGTCGCCGCCGACGTGCTTCGACGCCATCACGTCATAGGCGCCGCCGAAGGCCTTGCGCGTGATGACCGTGACGAGCGGCACCGTGCACTGGCTGTAGGCGAACAAGAGCTTGGCGCCGTGCTTGATCAGGCCGTTGTATTCCTGCGCGGTGCCGGGCAGGAAGCCGGGCACGTCGACGAAGGTGACGATCGGAATGTTGAAGGCGTCGCAGAAGCGCACGAAGCGCGCCGCTTTGCGCGAGGCGTCACTGTCGAGCACGCCGGCCAGCACCATCGGCTGGTTGGCGACGAAGCCGACGCTGCGCCCACTGAGCCGGCCGAAGCCGGTGACGATGTTGCGCGCGTAAGCGGTCGAGACTTCGAAGAAGTCGCCCTCGTCCACCACCTTGAGGATCAGTTCCTTGATGTCGTAGGGCTTGTTCGGATTGTCGGGGATCAGCGTGTCGAGCGACTCGTCGATGCGGTCGTCGGGGTCTTGCGTCGGCCATTCCGGCACGCCGCTTTCGTTGTTGGCCGGCAGGAAGTCGATCAGCCGGCGCATCTGCAGCAGGCACTCGACGTCGTTCTCGAAGGCGCCGTCGGCGACGCCCGATTTGGTGGTGTGCACGCTCGCGCCGCCGAGCTCTTCCGCCGTGACCACTTCGTTGGTCACCGTCTTCACCACGTCGGGGCCGGTGACGAACATGTAGGAAGTGTCGCGCACCATGAAGATGAAGTCGGTCATGGCCGGCGAATAGACGTCGCCGCCGGCGCAAGGGCCCATGATGACGCTGATCTGCGGGATGACGCCGGAGGCGATGACGTTGCGCTTGAACACCTCGCCGTAGCCGCCGAGGGCTGCGACGCCCTCCTGGATGCGCGCGCCGCCGGCGTCGAACAGGCCGATGATCGGCGCGCGCGCCTTCATCGCCATGTCCTGCACCTTGATGATCTTCTGCGCATGCGTCTCGCTGAGGCTTCCTCCGAACACGGTGAAATCCTTGGAGAACAGATAGACCGTGCGGCCGTTGACCGTGCCCCAGCCGGTGACCACGCCGTCGCCGGGCACCTTGGTCTTTTCCATGCCGAATTCGTTGGAGCGGTGCTCGACGAACATGTCGAGCTCCTCGAACGAGCCCTTGTCGAGCAGCAGTTCGATGCGCTCGCGCGCGGTCAGCTTGCCGCGCTTGTGCTGGGCCTCGATGCGGCCCTTGCCGCCGCCCAGCCGCGCCTCGTCCCGCCGCTGTTCCAGCCTGTCGAGGATGTCTTTCATGGCCTTGCCCCTACGCATTCCCACCGGCATTCCGAGCAAAAGGCATACCACGGGGCTGTCGTCCCGGGCGAGCGAGCGTAGCGAGAGAGGCCCGGGACCCGGTAACCCCTGCGGTGATGATGCGGAAAAACCGGGGTTACTGGGTCCCCGCCTGCGCGGGGACGACAGCAGAAGGCTTGGCTTCCCGGCCGAAGCCTGCTTAGAACCCGCCTATGTCCGAACCCTCGACCTCCGCCCAACTGCTGCAGCAGGGCCTGTTTCACCACCGCCAGGGCGACCTCGCCACGGCCATGGAGCGCTATGTGGCGGTGCTGCAGACCGACCCGCAGAACCCCGACGCGCTCTATTACGTCGCCGTGGTCGCCTGCCAGGAGGGTCAATACCAGCAGGGCATCGAACTCGCCCGCCGCGCCATCGCCAACGGGCCGCCGCAGGCGCGCCTGCACAACCTGCTCGGCCAGGCGCTGTACCGCGAGGGCGACCGGCTGGAGGCGATCAAGAATTACGACCGGGCGATCGCGCTCGACGCCAATTTCGCCGACGCCCACGGCAACCGCGCCAATATCCTGGTCGACGCCGGCTTTCCCGACGAGGCGTTGAAAAGTTTCGACCGCGCGCTGGCGCTCAACCCAACCTCGGCGACCGATTGGCTCAACCGCGGCTCGCTGCTGCAGGCGCTCGGCCGCCATGCCGACGCCTTGGCGAGTTTCGACAAGGCGATTACGTGCGGCGCCGACGTGCCGGAGGCGCACGTCAACCGCGGCAATGCGCTCAAGGACCTCGGCCATCTCGATGCGGCCGGCGGCCTCGCCGGCTCGCCGCGCTTCGACGAGGCGATGGCGGCCTATGACAAGGCGCTCAAGCTCGATGCCGAACTCCCCGAGGCGCATCTCGGGCGCGGCTGGCTCAATCTCCTGCGCGGCGACTGGGCGGCCGGTTTTCCGGATTACGAGTTTCGCGAAGAAGTCGGCGAACCGACTTTTGTACCGCTGCCGCAACCGCGTTGGGACGGCGGCCCGCTCACGGATGAGCGCCTGGTGCTGGTCACCGAACAAGGGCTCGGCGACACCATTCAATTTTGCCGCTTCGCACCGCTGCTGGCGGCGCGCGGCTTCGACGTGACCATCCTGACGCGCCAGGCGATGGCGCCGCTGCTGTCGATGCTTCAAGGCGTCACCATCGCGACCGATCACGACAAGGTCGCGCAAGACCCGAAGGTCCGCTGGCTGCCGCTGTTGACCCTCCCCGGCATGCTCGGCATCACGCCAGACACCGTGCCGGCGGACGTGCCCTATCTTGCGGCGGAGCCGGCGCGCGTCGAGGCCTGGCGGGCGCGGCTCGGCACGGGCTTCAAGATCGGCATCAACTGGTCGTCCGGCCATTCCGACAAGCCGCACTTTACCCGGCGCGACATTCCGCTTGCCGAATTCGCCGGACTGGCCGCGCTGCCCGGCGTTCAGCTTATTTCACTACAGAAGGGCCCGGCAGCCGCGCAGATCGGCCAAGTCGCATTCGGAAATAAAATCGTCGTGACGAATGCCGATCCGCACGCCGACGCCGATTTCTTCCTCGACACCGCCGCGTTGATGATGAACCTCGATCTCGTCGTCAGCTGCGACACCTCAGTCGCGCATCTGGCCGGCGCGCTGGCGCGGCCGGTGTTCACGGCGCTGGCCGCGGTCGCAGACTGGCGCTGGCTCGCCGGGCGCGACGATTCGCCGTGGTATCCAACCATGCGGCTGTTCCGCCAGGACGCCGGACGGCTATGGCAGCCGGTGTTCGCAGCGATCGCCGAGGCCGTACGCGGGCGGTTGGCTTAAAAGCGCGCCAGATAGGCTGTCATACAGCTGATATGGAACTTTTTCAGGCCGCCAACTATTATTACCACCGGGGGGCCCACAGCCATCAGAGGATATTGCGCATGAATACCGCCGCTAAGCCGGCACCCCGGCTCAATACGCCGACCGACCTCGGCGCCAATGCCACCAAAGACATCGCCGGCGCGCTCAATGCGCTCTTGGCGGATACCTTCGCGCTCTATCTCAAGACCAAGAATTTCCACTGGCACATGAGCGGGCCGCATTTCCGCGACTATCATCTGCTGCTTGACGAGCAGGCCGACCAGATATTCGCCATGACCGACGTGCTGGCCGAGCGGGTGCGCAAGCTCGGCGGCGCGACGCTGCGCTCGATCGGCGACATATCGCGCCAGCAGCGCCTCGCCGACAACGACGCAGCCTATGTCACGCCGGACGACATGCTGGCCGAGTTGCGCGACGACAACCAGCGCATGGTGGCATCGATGCGAGAGGCGCACGATGTATGCGACGAGCACAATGATGTCGCCACCACCAGCCTGCTCGAGGTCTATATCGACGAGACCGAAAGGCGGGTGTGGTTCCTCTACGAAGCCGGCCGCAAGGGCGATCCGACGGGGCATTAGATCGGCGGCGGTGACTTAAGGGGGCATGCCGCGCAATGGCGCCATTCATGGCCGTGACCGTACCATCCGCCGTCAGCGGCGTTCCGCGTCTGATGCTACGCGCGGAGGGCGCCGCAATCCTGGTGCTCGCCGTTCTGCTCTATTGGAAGGTGGGCTTATCCTGGTGGCTTTTTCTCGCGTTGTTTCTTGTCCCCGACCTGAGCTTTCTCGGTTACCTCGGCGGACCGCGCGCCGGCGCCGTCTTCTACAATGCCGCACACACGCTCATTGCTCCACTGTTGCTGGCAGCAGCGGGGCTACTGCTCCCAGCCTATGAGCTTGTTCCGTTTAGCCTGATCTGGACCGCGCATATCGGGTTCGACCGTGTACTCGGCTACGGGCTAAAATACGCCGACGGTTTCGGCTTCACCCATCTTGGGCGGATCGGCCGTGCGTCAACCGAGCAAGCGTAGCGCCATGGTGGCGGCTTGAAACTCGGCACGGCGATAAGCCCGCCGCTCGAGCGCGGCGTCGTCGCTCCCCCATTGCGACATCTGCCAATCCTCGTCCACATGCGCGGCGGCCCAGACGGCCTCCGCATCGAGCGCATCGTGGGCCAGCGCCAGCGCCAGCAGGGCCGAACCGGTGAGCGTGGTGATCGTCGATACCGCGCCTAGCCGCCATGGATCGGCGGGAATTTTCGCGCGCAAAGCGGCGATCGTCGCCTCCGGCTGCGCCACATGCATGACGCCCTGCGCCAACACGAAGCGGGCGCCCATTGTTTCGCGCGCCCAGGCGAGCACCGGGTCCCAGACGCGCGTCTGCCGTTCGACCAACCCCTCCGGCGCTTCGGCGCGATAGCACAAGAGATCCGAGCCGAGATATTTCAGCCACCTCCTCGGCCACCGGACCCATGGCATCCGTCACCGCGTCGAGCACCGCATTGGCGAGCCGCGTGAGCGGCATGCGTGCCGGGTCGATCACCTCGGTTTGCGCGTTCCACTCTTCGGCGATTTTTTCGGCAAGCGCGGCGGCCGGCGCTGCCAGCGCGCGCCGCGCCGGCGTTTTCACCGGCTTGCCGTCGAGCAGCAACGGGAATCCGCCGATTGCGGCTTCGCCGACATGCGCCTTCTGAAAGAATCGCTTGCGCAATTGTGGCCGCGCGCCGCGGCGCGCGGCTTCGCGCGGATCGAGCGGCTGGTTTTCGAAAATCTCGGAAAAAATGTCGCGCATGGCCAGGTTAAATCTCGGTAATCGACGCGCCGGAAGCGGAACGTCGGTGCCGCTCAGGCATTCTCCTAGGTCAATGCTTTTTGGCTGGGTTTCAGCCGCAGGCACTTTATGCCTAACGGAGGCGGATCATGTTCCACAAGATCAAATTTCTCGCGCTGCCGGCGGTGGCCCTGCTCGCCGGCGCGCTGCTCGCAAGCCCCGCGCTCGCCCAACGTACGGGCGGCGCCATTCCGGCGGGGGTAATGTCAGCGCGGCCCCGAGTGCCGGCGGTGGCGGCGGTCGGATATGAGTGCCGCCCCAAGCGGCGGCGAGCATTGAGCGCGGGCCCGAGCCTGGGCGCGGTGCCCAGTGGCGGTAATCGCGGCGGATCGGTAAATGCGGCACGCGGATCCGGTCCGGCGCGCGTCGGCGGCAATCCCAACTACGCGTATAATGGCCGCCATCATCGCCATCATCGCGATCATGACGGCATTTCTTCGGCTTTGGTTTCTTCGGCGGTCCCTACGGTTACGACTATGACAATTCTTGGGCCTATGAGCCGGATTGCTACCTGCGCCGCGTGCACATCCATCACCACTGGGTGCTGCGCCGCTACTGCTACTGAGCGCACCGGCGCGACCGGTGCGATTGCCAATGCCGACAGCCGGCGGTGCCGCAGAGGCGCCGCCGGCATCACATTTTGTAAATAATTATCGCAAGGCGCGCCGGCTTCGTTAACTTATGCTGAATTGTGCATTGCAAAATATTTTGCTTTCTCGAACGGCGCCGGATGGTCCGCTATTTGCAGGGTCGGCCAGGGCCGGTATTTTGCGGCGGCTTCCTTGCCATGCTGTCGCCCCTTTCGGAGCGCGAAAAATGCCTGAGAACACGAGTAGTTGATAGGTCCCCGGCAGGACGGAAGGATAGGTAGCCTTGGGGGTTTCTTATCAATATATTCCGCCCCCTAAATCGCGGCGGCCCAAGAAAGCCGCCGGGGGGAACACGAGCCGCCAGAGGCTGTGACGCGACGCCGTCGGGTCGCCCGCGGTGACAAGCGCGTTTCGAGGAGTGAATGAAGAATACCAACATTGCCGCGCCGGACTATTTCCACAAGGTCGTGGATTGCCAATGGGCTTGTCCGGCACACACGCCAGTCCCCGAATATATCCGGATGATCGCGGCGGGCCGCTATTCCGACGCCTACATGGTCAACTGGTACTCGAACGTGTTTCCGGGAATCCTCGGCCGCACATGCGACCGGCCGTGCGAGCCAGCCTGCCGGCGCGTGCGTGTGGAAGACGAGCCGGTAGCGATCTGCCGCTTGAAGCGCGTCGCCGCCGATTACAAGGACGACATCAAGGCGCGGCTGCCCAAGCCCGCGCAGAAGAAAAACGGTAAGCGCGTCGCGCTGGTCGGCGCCGGCCCCGCCTCTCTCACCGTCGCGCGCGATCTCGCCCCACTCGGCTACACCTGCGTGGTGTTCGATGGCGACGCCAAAGCCGGCGGCATGATCCGTTCGCAGATTCCGAAATTCCGCCTGCCCGACGCCGTCATCGACGAGGAGACCGGCTACATCCTCGATCTCGGCGTCGAGTTCCGCGGCGGCACGCGCATCGATTCGATGAAGGCCCTGCTGGCGCAAGGCTGGGATGCGGTCTTCGTCGGCTCCGGCGCTCCGCGCGGGCGCGACCTCGACATTCCCGGCCGCAAGGAAGCGGCCAAGAACATTCATATCGGCATCGACTGGCTGTCCTCGGTCTCGTTCGGCCACACCACGAAAATCGGCAAGCGCGTGATCGTGCTCGGCGGCGGCAACACCGCCATGGACTGCTGCCGTTCCTCGCGTCGGCTCGGCGGCGACGACGTACAGGTGGTGGTGCGCTCGGGCTTTGAGGAAATGAAGGCGTCGCCTTGGGAAAAGGAAGACGCCATGCACGAGGGCATCCCGATCCACAATTACCTGGTGCCCAAGAAATTCACGCACGAAAACGGCAAACTCACCGGCATCACCTTCGAAAAGGTGAAGGCGCAGTACGACGACAAGGGCCGCCGCAAGCTGGTGCCCGCCGGCGAGCCCGAGCAGCATTTTCCTTGCGACGACGTGCTGGTGGCGGTTGGCCAGGAGAACTCCTTCCCCTGGATCGAGCGCGATGCCGGCATCGAGTTCAACGAATGGGGCCTGCCCAAGCTCGACGAGAAGACCTTCGTCTCGACAAACCCGAAAGTGTTCTTCGGCGGCGACGCGGCGTTCGGCCCGAAGAACATCATCTGGGCGGTGGCGCACGGCCACGAGGCCGCCATCTCGATCGACAAGTTGCTCAACGGCGAGGATATCGCCGATCGTCCGGCTCCGATGGTAACGCTGATGAGCCAGAAAATGGGCATCCACGAGTGGTCCTACGACAACGAGATCGCGCTCGACAACCGCTACAAGGTGCCGCTGCGCGACAAGGTGGTGGCGCTCAAGGACATCAAGGCCGAGGTGGAGCTCGGCTTCGATCCGGAGCTGGCGCTCGCCGAAGCCGGCCGTTGCCTGAACTGCGACGTGCAGACAGTGTTCTCGGCGCAGCTCTGCATCGAATGCGATGCCTGCGTCGACATCTGCCCGATGGACTGCATCACCTTCACAATAAACCGCGAAGAACCCGATCTGCGCAAACATCTCAACGCGCCGTCGGTTAATCTCAGCCAGGACCTCTATGTCCAGGGCGGGCTCAAGACCGGCCGCGTCATGGTGAAAGACGAGGACGTCTGCCTGCATTGCGGCCTGTGCGCCGAACGCTGCCCGACCGGCGCCTGGGACATGCAGAAATTCTTATTGGAAATGACTCAAGCAGGGACTTCATGCCGACCGCCACGCCGATCAGCCGCGTAAACGACTTCGTCGTCCGCTTCGCCAACGTCAACGGCTCGGGGTCCGCGAGCGCGAACGAGATGTTCGCGCGCGCCGTGCTGCGCATGGGCGTGCCAGTGGCGCCGCGCAACATCTTCCCGTCCAACATTCAGGGCCTGCCGACATGGTACGAGGTGCGCGTCACCGAGGCGAGCCATCTCGGCGCGCGCGGCGGCACCGACCTGATGGTGGCGATGAATCCGCAGACCTTCGACCGCGACATCGCCGCGATCGAGCCGGGCGGCTACCTGCTCTACAATTCCACCAAGCCGCTGCCGGCCTCCAAGTTCCGCCAGGACATCACGGTCATCGGCGTGCCGCTGACCGCGATCTGCAACCGCGAATACAGCGATCCGCGCCAGCGCCAGCTGTTCAAGAACATCATCTATATCGGCGTGCTGAGCGCGCTGCTCGACATGGACGTCAAGGTGGTCGAGCAGCTGATCGGCGAGCAGTACAAGGGCAAGGAAAAGCTGATCGAGCCCAACATCAAGGCGCTGCATATCGGGCGCGACTACGCCACCCTCAACCTCTCCTGCCCGCTCGCCATGCGCCTGAAGAAGAGCGACAAGGTCGGCGACCGCATCTTCATCGAGGGCAACGCGGCCGCCGCGCTCGGCGCGGTCTATGGCGGCGCCACGGTGTGCGCCTGGTATCCGATCACGCCGTCCTCTTCGCTTGCCGACGCCTTCACCCGCCATTGCGCCAGATTGCGGGTCGATCCGGAAACCAAGCAGGCCAAATACGCCATCATCCAGGCCGAGGATGAACTCGCCTCCATTGGCATTGTGATCGGCGCCGGCTGGAACGGCGCACGTTCGTTTACCGCCACCTCCGGCCCCGGCATTTCGCTGATGCAGGAGTTCATCGGGCTCGCTTATTTCGCCGAAATTCCCGCCGTGCTGTTCAACGTGCAGCGCGCCGGGCCCTCGACCGGCATGCCAACGCGGACGCAGCAGTGCGACATTATTTCCTGCGCCTATGCCTCGCATGGCGACACCAAGCACGTGCTGCTGTTCCCCGAGGATCCGGCGGAAGCCTTCGACATGGGCGCGCAGGCCTTCGATCTGGCCGACCGGCTGCAGACGCCGATATTCGTCATGCTCGACCTCGACATCGGCATGAACCATCACCTGTGCCGTCCGCTGGCCTGGGACGACACTCGCGCCTACGACCGCGGCAAGGTGATGACAGCGGAGGAACTGGAAGCCGGCAAGGAATTCGGCCGTTATCTCGACGTCGACGGCGACGGCATCCCCTACCGAACCTATCCCGGCACGCATCCAACCAAAGGCTCGTTCTTCACCCGCGGCACTTCGCGCGATCGCTATGCGCGCTACACCGAGGAAGGTGCGCCCTACGTCGACAACATGCAGCGTCTGGTGCGCAAGTTCGACACCGCCAAGGACCTGGTGCCGCGCCCGCTGCAGGCGAACGCCACCAAACCCACCAAATATGGCGTGATCTATTACGGCTCGACCGCGCCGGCGATGGACGAGGCGATCGCCATGATCGAGGCGCGCGGCCATTCGCTCGACCGCATGCGGGTACGCGCCTTCCCGTTCCATTCGAGCGTCAACTCGTTCGTCGCCGACCACGACTTCACCTTCGTGGTCGAGCAGAACCGCGACGCGCAATTGCGCTCGCTCATCGTCAACGAATGCGGCATCGATCCGGTGCGGCTGGTGCCGATCCTGCACTATGACGGCACGCCGATCACCGCGCGTTTCATCGCCAAGTCGATCGGCGATCATGTCGACAAGCTGAAAGTGACGCCGCTGAAGGTATCCTCATGACCTACCTCACCAAGCCGAAATTCCACCACCCCGACCTGCCGAAGAACGCGCTGGGTTACACCCATCGCGACTACGAGGGCACGGTCTCGACGCTGTGCGCCGGCTGCGGCCACGATTCGATCACCGCCTCGATCATCCAGGCCTGCTTCGAATTGTCGATCGAGCCGCATCGCGTCGCCAAGATTTCCGGCATCGGCTGCTCGTCGAAGACGCCGACCTATTTCCTCGGCAATTCGCACGGCTTCAATTCGGTGCACGGCCGCATGCCGTCGGTGCTGACCGGCGCCAATCTCGCCAACCGCGACCTGATCTATCTCGGCGTCTCCGGCGACGGCAACTCGGCCTCGATCGGCTTCGGCCAGTTCGCGCATTCGCTGCGGCGCGGCGTCAACATGGTCTATATCGTCGAGAACAACGGCGTGTACGGCCTGACCAAGGGCCAATTCTCCGCCACCGCCGACCGCGGCTCGAAATCCAAGCGCGGCTTCATCAACACCGACAATTCGATCGACCTGGTGGCGATGGCGCTGCAGCTCGGCGCCACCTTCGTCGCCCGCTCGTTCTCCGGCGACAAACAGCAGCTGGTGCCGATCATCTCGGCCGCGATCTCGCACAAGGGCGCCGCCTTCATCGACGTGATCAGCCCATGCGTCGCCTTCAACAACCATCTCGGCTCGACCAAGAGCTTCGATTTCGTGCGCGAGCACAACGAGGCGGTGAACCGGCTCGATTTCATGTCGAGCCGCATGCCGATCGAGGTGAAATACGAGCCCGGCACCGTGGAAATCGTCGAGCAGCATGACGGCTCCAAGCTGGCGCTGCGCAAGCTCGACGCCGACTACGAGCTGCACGACCGCACGGCGGCTTTGGGCTTCCTGCAGCAGCACGCCGCCAAGGGCCAGATCGTCACCGGCCTGCTCTATGTCGACAAGGACGCCGACGACCTGCATGCGCATCTGCGCACGGTCGACGTTCCGCTCAATACGCTCAGCGAGAAAGAGCTCTGCCCCGGCCAGGCGGCGCTGGAGAAATTCAACGCCTCGCTGCGGTAGGCGGATGGATAAACGCCGCCTCGGCCAATCGGACTCCACATCGCGCCCTTGATGCTGGGCGGCAATGTGTTCGGCTGGAACGTCGACGAGGCGACCTCGTTCGCGCTGCTCGACGCCTTCATCGACGCCGGTTTCAACGCCATCGATACCGCCGACACCTATTCACGCTGGGTCAAGGGGCATAAGGGCGGCGAGTCGGAATCCGTCATCGGCAACTGGCTCAAAGCGAGCGGCAAGCGTGCCCAAGTCATTATTGCCACCAAAATCGGCAACGACATGGGCGAAGGCAAATCCTTACGTAAGGACTACGTGCTGCGCGCGGCCGAGGCCTGCCTGAAGCGGCTGCAGGTCGATTGCATCGATCTGTTGCAGACCCATTTCGACGACGAGGTGACGCCGCCGGAGGAGACCATGACGGCCTATGCGCAACTGATCGCGCAAGGAAAAGTGCGCGCCGTCGGCACGTCGAACATGAGCGTCGAGCGGCTCAAGGCGTCGCTTGCCGCCAGCAAAAAGCTCGGCATCCCGCGCTATGAGAGCCTGCAGCCGAACTACAATCTCTATGACCGCGTCGATTTCGAGAGCCAGTACGCCTCGCTCTGCGCGCAGGAACGGCTCGGCGTCATCACCTATTATTCGCTGGCCGGCGGCTTCCTGACCGGCAAATACCGCTCCGCCGAGGACGCGGCGAAAAACCGCTCGCGCGGCGGCAAGGTGAAGGGCTATTTCGACGCCCGCGGCCTGCGCATCCTCGCGGCGCTCGACGCGGTGGCCGCGCGCCATAACGCGACGCCGGCGCAAATTTCGCTCGCCTGGCTGATCGCGCAGCCGGGCGTGACCGCGCCGATCGCCAGCGCCACCAGCCTCGCGCAGCTCAACGAGATCATGCAGGCCCCGCGCCTCAAACTCACGGGCGAGGACATGGCGGCGCTGAAAGCCGCCAGCGCCTAGGCGGCCTGGACCGTCCTATTGCCGGCATTGAGCTGGCCGACCTTGACCTGATTGCGGCCGGCCGCCTTGGCGGCATAGAGCAGCTTGTCGGCATAGGCCATCAGCGCGTCCGGCTCGCCCGACAGATCCTTCGCGGTCGCGGCGCCGATACTGATGGTCAAGCGTGCGCCGGCCGGCGAGCGCGGATGATGGATATCCGCATGCCGCACCACCGCGGCGAGCTTGTTGGCCACCGCCAGCGCACCGGCCATGTTTGTTTCGGGCAGCATGCAGAGGAATTCCTCGCCGCCATAACGGGCGACCAGATCGCCCGGCCGCCGAATGCCTTCGCCCAGCAACTGCGCCACTCGGCGCAGGCATTCGTCGCCCTGCTGGTGGCCGAATTGGTCGTTGTAGGCTTTGAAATGATCGACATCGATCATCAAGAGCGAAAGCGGCGTGCCGGCACGGCGGCAGCGCCGCCATTCGCGCGCCAGCGCGTCGTCGAAACGGCGGCGGTTGGCGATGCCGGTGAGCGTGTCGGTCGACAGCAAGTTACGCAGCAATAGGCTTTGCGCGTATTGCATGCGCTGGCTGCGCTGCAAGGCATTGGCGGCGGTGAAGCCGAGCGCGTTGGCGAGCAACAGCCACAGGATGCCGCGATAGATTTCCGGACCCGGCAGCAACGGGCTCGCCAGCCACGCCCACCAGAACGGCGTGACAAGCGAAAACATAGTAGCCAGCGCGACCGAGGCGGAAAAACGGATCGGCAGATAGAGATAGATGACGAACAACATCGTCACCATCAGCGGCAGCCACATGGCGAGCATGGCGGGCTGCAGGGTAAGCAGCAGCAGGCGGATGACGCCGCCGACGGTGCAGACCAAGAGCACGGCGATCTCCAGCGACTGCGGCGTATTCAGCCGGCGGAAGATGGCCAACGCGCAGAGCGGGATGAAAATGGAGACAAACGGCGGATAGAGCGGCTCCGGCGCGCTGCCGCCGTGCCAATAGACGTAGAGCCGGCCGAGGAAAATCAGGGCGGCGGCAATCGCGACCAAGACCATCAGCAACAGCAGGCGCCGGCGGTCGTCGGCAAAGCGCTGGACGCGGTAGTCGCGCTCGCATTGCGCGTCGGCGAGGCGCGCGCTCCAGCGCGTCACCGCGACCGGCTGGAGGTCCGACGGCGCGGCCCCGACGCCGGCCAGCAAAACACTCGTTCGCGCATCCATCAAAGATCGGCCCCGTCCGGAGTATGCCGGTATAGCCCGACCGGTTGACAAACTCCTAGCGGAAAAGCCTTTTTTCGGACTGCAAGCTCGCCTAAAACTAGTTGAAATTACAATGGCTTGAGCGCTTTTAGCGATTCCAGCATCGCTTTTGGCGGCTAACCCGGCGAATTCGGCGCCGGTGAGGGCCTGCCAGACCCTCACCCGCCTCTTCCGCGATCTACATGACGTAGAGCATCTTTGGCTTGAACCCTGCGGCATCGATCATGACGCGGAGGCCTCTTTCTCCTTGTCGTACCACGGCGCGCGCAGCACCCGGTTCGTCTCCAGATAGCTCTTGAGGCTGGAGAGCACCAACGGCCAGCCATTGCTGATGCTGTCGAACACCTTGCTGTCCGGCGCAAAGTCGTCATGCGTGACGGTGAGCTTGACCTGGTCGCGCTGCTGCTCAAGGTCCATCACCACGCGCGAGGTTTCAGTGCCATTGTGCGGCTCGTGTTGAGGCGAGAACGTGTAGGACAGACGCCGCGGCGGATCGTTCTCCAATACCTGCCCGCTTAGGGTCAGTTTGCCTTCGCGGTGGAATTTAACCGGCGAGCCGACTTTCCAGTCGGACGTGACGGCGTGGCCAAACCAATATTTCGCAGTGGCGTCGGTATCGGTCAGCGCCTTGAACACCTTGTCCGGGGTCGAGGCGATATAGGTCACGTAGACGAAGACAGGCTTGTTGGCGGTCATGTTTCATACTCCTTCAGAACAATGGTTGGATTTTGGGTCAGGCGGCCGCGGCGAGCGCGGCAATCCGGTCCCACGTGGTCGCCTTGAAGCTCGGCCGCGCCGTCATGCGGTCCAGCCAGGACGCGAGGTTTGCGGTCGCCAATGACGCCCACTCCGGCGTCTGACTGAGGAAGTCGACCTGCGGCGCGACGATCAAGTCGGCCAGGCTCACCTCGTCGCCGGCGAAATAAGGCTGGCCGTCGAGGAGCCGCGACAGCTCGCCGAATACGGTGCGCGCCTGCGGCATGGCTTGCGCCACCGCCGCCTCGTCGGCCGGCTGGCCCATCAGCCGCGGCTTGATGACGCGTTGGAAGCCGATGACGTTGACGACGCCCTGGAAGAGATACCAGTCGCAGATGTTCATCACCTGATCCATCCGCCCGGCGGCACGCGGGTCGGACGGCGTCAGTGCCGGCGCCGGAATGATGCGGTCGAGATAGCGCAGAATGGCCTGCGTCTCGTAGAGCCGGTAGCCGTCGTGCTCGAGCACCGGCACGCGCCCGAACGGATGCCGGGAAATGTGCGGCTCACTTTTGTGGGTCCCCGGCGCGACCGGCGCGAGCCGATAACCGGCGCCCTTCTCTTCCAGAGTCGCAAAGACGGCGCGGCCGTAAGAACTGCCTGGAACGCTGTGAACTATAAACTCAGACATTGTCATCTCCTGCTTGGACGATCGTGTTTTCTCGCCGCGTCAGTGGCGAGGCATGGCGTGGAAACACTCCGACTTACTCTTCACGTTTCTCTAGGCTCTTCTTCAGGTCGCTCAGCGCCTGAAGGCGGTGGCTTTCGAATTTCCCGATCCAGCGTTCGCCGATCTCGTGGATCGGCACCGGATTGAGGTAGTGCAGCTTCTCCCTGCCCCGCCGCACCGTGGCGACGAGATTGGCCTCCTCCAGAATTCCCAGATGCTTGCTTACCGCCTGCCGCGTCATGGTGCTCCGGATTTGGCAAGCCGCGCGCACAGTTCGTTCAAGGTCTGGCCGTTGTCGGCACGCAGCCGGTCGAGAAGTTCCCGCCTGCTGGCGTCGGCCAAAGCTTTGAACACCGCATCCATGAGCGACTATATGCAACCATTTGGTTGCCTGTCAACGGCAAAATTGCGCGCGGTCGCTCAGACTTTGGTCGCTACTGATTGATGCAGGTGCCGATATAGGCGCTGCGGTCGCCGGCGGCCGGACCGTAAACGCCGGCCTGCTGCGCACAGCGCAAGGCGCGGTCCTGCGAGGTCTCGGCGCCGTTCGGCCCGGCGCCGGTGACCGGCGGCAGGTTCGGCAGCGTCCGGCCGGTTTGCGGCACGTAGAGCTGCGGCGGCACGCCGGCATGCGGATTGCGGCACGGATGCCGGCGGCGGGATCACCACGTGCTCAGTCGAGCCGCGCGGCGATTTGTATTTCGGCGGCAGCCACGGCTCCGGCCGCATGATGTTGTAACGGTCGTCGTCGGATTGGGCGTGCGCCGGCGCTGCCGACACCACTGCGGTCAGCGCCATCAAAGCAATTAGTGAAAACCGGCGCGCCATGATCTTCAGATAGGAAACCCGCGCCGGCGCCGCTACTCCTCCTCCGGCGCGTCGACGATGGGGTCGTAGCGCTTGGCGTCAAAGCCGAGCAGGTTCCAGGACTGCTCCATGTGCGGCGGCAGCGGCGCGCTGATGTCGATTACGCCGCCGCGCGGATGCGGCACGACAATGCGGCGCGCCAGGAGATGCAGTTTGTTCTGGATGCCGCCCGGCAGCTCCCAATTCTCGATGTTGAAATATTTCGGATCGCCGACAATCGGATTGCCGACATGCGCCATGTGCGCGCGCAATTGATGGGTGCGGCCGGTGACCGGCTTGAGCGAGATCCAGGCCAATTTCTGCGCTGCCGTTTCCACCACGGCGTAATAGGTCACCGCGTGCACCGCATCCTTCTCGCCATGCTTGGCGATGCGCATGTAGCTGTCCTCCTCGACCTCCTGCTTGGCGAGGAAGGTCGAGATGCGGCCCTGTTGCGGCTTCGGCACGCCCGCTACCAGCGCCCAGTAGATCTTGCGCGCCGCCCGCGTGCGAAAGGTCTTGGCGAGCGCCGACGCTGCGAAACGCGTCTTCGCCACCAGCAGGCAGCCGGCAGTGTCCTTGTCGAGCCGGTGCACCAGGCGCGGACGCTGCGCGTCGGGATGAGAGCCGCGCAAGGCGCCGAGCATGCCGTCGAGATGGCGCGTGGTGCCGGAGCCGCCTTGCACGGCAAGTCCCATCGGCTTGTTGAGCACCAGCACGTCGTCGTCTTCGTAGAGCGTGATCGACTTGATGTAGAAGCGGTCTTTTTGCGCGGCCGGCGCGTCGTCGCGCGGTTTTGGCGCGTCGAGCTTGAGCGGCGGAATACGCACGGACTGGCCGGCTTCGAGCCGCGATTTCGGCTCGGTGCGCTTGCCGTTCACCCGCACCTCGCCTTTGCGGATGATGCGCTGGATGTGGCTGAACGACAGGCCGGGAAACCGCCCCTCGAAGAAGCGGTCGACGCGCATGCCGTTCTCGTCCGCGGTGACGGCGACGGTCTGCACGCCGGCGGCAAACTGCTGAGGAATTGGCGCGATTGCCGGCGGCGGCGCGGGCGCGGCCACAATGGCTTGCTCGCGCGCAGGACGCGCCGGAAAGGCGCGGCCGCGCCCGCCGTCCCGCTTCGGCGAGTGCTTCACGCGCAGATCGGATTGACGGGGGTTGGAGCGTTCTTTCTTTCGCTCTTTGATCCGCTCGTCGCGATCGCGGCCAAGACCGCGACCTTGACCGCGGCCGCGCGGACCTGCCTGTTGCCGTCCGCCGCCCGGCTGGCGCGGTCCTTGTCTGCCGCGGCTCATGAATTGCCTCGCTCTTTCCTCAGCTTCGCCCAATAGTCCAGCCGCTTGCGGATCTCGCGCTCGAAGCCGCGCTCGGGCGGGTTATAGAATTGCTGGCGCGGCAACGCGTCGGGGAAATAGTTCTGCCCGGAGAACGCCTCTTCCTGGTCGTGATCGTAGGCGTAACCGCGGCCGTAGCCTTCGCTCTGCATCAGCTTGGTCGGCGCATTCAGAATATGCTTGGGCGGCAGCAGCGAGCCGGCCTGCTTGGCGGTACGCATAGCGGCGCCGAAGGCGGCATAAGACGCGTTCGATTTCGGCGCGGTCGCCATGTAGACCACGGCTTCCGCGATCGCCAGCTCGCCTTCCGGCGAGCCGAGGAAGTCGTAGGCGTCCTTGGCGGCGTTGGCGATCACCAAAGCCTGCGGATCGGCAAGGCCGATGTCCTCCACCGCCATGCGCACGACGCGGCGCGCGATGTAAAGCGGCGGCTCGCCGGCATCGAGCATGCGGCAAAGATAATAGAGCGCGGCGTCGGGATCGGAGCCGCGCACCGACTTGTGCAGCGCGCTGATCAGATTGTAGTGGCCGTCCTGCGCCTTGTCGTAGATCGGAGCGCGGCGCTGCACGATCTCCTGCAATTTTGCCGAATCGAAAACTTCATCCGGGCGGGCGGCGCGCCAGACCTCTTCCGTCAAGGTGAGCGCGGCGCGGCCGTCGCCGTCGGCCATGCCGACCAGCGCGGAACGCGCGTCTTGATCGAGCGGCAACTTGCGGCTCTCGATCTGCTCGGCCCGCGTGAGCAGCTTCTCGATCGCCTGAGCGTCAAGCGATTTGAACACCAGCACGCGCGCGCGCGACAGCAGCGGCGCGTTCAATTCGAACGACGGGTTCTCGGTGGTGGCGCCGACCAGCACGATGGTGCCGTCCTCCATCACCGGCAGGAAACTATCCTGCTGGGCGCGGTTGAAGCGGTGGATCTCGTCGACGAACAGCAGCGTGCCCTGTCCCGATTTCGCGGCGGCGGCGTGCTTCCTCGAACACCTTCTTGAGGTCGGCGACGCCGGTGAAGATCGCGGAAATCTGCTCGAAAACGCAGGTCGGTTTCCTGCGCCAAGCAGCCGCGCCACCGTGGTCTTGCCGGTGCCGGGCGGGCCCCAGAAGACCAGCGAGCCGAGCGAGCGGGTCGCCAGCATGCGGGTGAGCGCGCCGTCGGGGCCGAGCAGATGGTCTTGGCCCACGACCTCGTCGAGCTTGCTCGGCCGCAAGCGGTCGGCCAGCGGGCGCGGCGCATCCTTGTCGAGGCCAGCAGCCGCGAACAGCGTCGGTCCGGCGGCTTTGGCGCGCGGGGTCATCCGTTGAATACCGCGGAAATCTGCTGTCCGCCGCGCTGAATGACGATTTGCCAGGAGCGGCTCGGCTTGCTCGTGGCGCGCTCGAGATCGCGCGTCTTGGCCATATGCTCGCCGTTCACCGACACGATGATGTCGCCGCGCCGGAAACCGAGATTGCTGGCATAGGAGCCGTTGTCGACGTCCACGATCGACGACGCCCTCGTCGGCATTCTGCAATTGCAGCTCGTCGGCAAGCGCCGGCGAAAGATTGGCGACCTTGGCGCCGGAGAACGGCGAGCGCGAGCGGATGGTGATCTCGTCGCGCGGCGTTGCCGGCGCGGTCTGCAGCGCCACTTTCACGCTCAGCTCGTGGCCGCCGCGCAACAGGCCGAGCGTGGCCGTGCCGCCGAGCGGCTTGGTGGCGAAGCGATAGTCGAAGGCGTTGACGTCGTCGACCGGCTTGCGCGTCGACCGAAACGATGACGTCGCCGGCCTTGAGGCCGGCATGCTCGGCCGGGCCGCCGCGCGCGACGCTGGCGACGAGCGCGCCGGCCGGGCGCTTGAGGCCCATGCTGTCGGCGATGTCGGCGGTGACCTGCTGCAGCTTGGCGCCGAGCCAGGGCCGCTGCACCGCGCTGCTGCCGCCTTTGGCGGAGGCCACCACCACCCGCACCATGTTGGCGGGAATGGCGAAGCCGATGCCCTGCGAGCCGCCCGAGCGCGAGAAGATGGCGGTGTTGATGCCGACCAGCCGGCCGGTGAGATCGACCAGCGCGCCGCCGGAATTGCCCGGATTGATGGCGGCGTCGGTCTGGATGAAGAACTGGTAGTCGGTGATGCCGACCTGCGTGCGCGCCAGCGCCGAGACGATGCCGTGCGTCACGGTCTGCCCGACGCCGAAGGGATCGCCGATGGCGAGCACCACGTCGCCGACTTCGAGCGCGTCCGAATTGGCGAATTCCAGCACCGGAAAGCGCTCATGCGCATCCTTGATGCGCAGCACCGCGAGATCGCTGCGCTTGTCCTTGAGCACGATCTCGGCCTCGAACTCGCGCTTGTCGGCGAGCGCCACCTTGACCTCGTCGGCGCCCTCGATCACGTGCACGTTGGTGACGATGAGGCCGCTCGGATCGACGATCACGCCGGAGCCGAGCGAGCGCTGGATCTGGCGGCCACCGCCGTCGCCCGGCACGCCGAAGAAGCGGCGGAAAATCGGGTCGTCGAACAGCGGGTTGCGGTTCTGGATAACCTTGGCGGCATAGACATTGACCACCGCCGGTGCCACCCGCTGCACCACCGGCGCATAGGACAGCCTCAACTCGGCGGCGTTCGGCACCCGGCGCTCCTGAGCGGAAGCGACGGCTATACCGGCCAAGGCGATGGCGGCAAGCAAGGCGGCAGTCAGGGGTCGTTTCAGGCGCATGTTGGCGATTCCCGGCGAGACGCCGAGATATAGGCCTCCGCCGGGGCTAAATGAAGGCCGGTAAGCCGCCATTCCCGCGTCGTGGCCGGGCATAGCCGTCCGAAGGACGGCGTCGCTTCGCTCGCCTATGTCCCGGCCATCCCGCTTAGAAAGGCACTGCCAACCCGATCGGGATCACCGGGACTCGGCGCTTACGCGCCGGCCCGGTGATGGCAGGCCCTACTCCTTCGCCGGCACCGTGCGCAGATAGGCGACGACCGCGTCGAGGTCGCCCGCCGTCAGCGTGCTGTAATAATGGAAGCCCATCGGCGGCTTGAGGTGATTGCCGTCCTTGTCGACGCCCGTCGTGATCGCGGTCTTGATCTGCGCGTCGGTCCAGGAGCCGATGCCCTTGGTCTTGCTCGAGGTGATGTTGCGCGAGGTCGAGACGCCCCAGGGTCCGGGGAAGTCGAAACCGCCGGCGCCGAGACGCGTGCCCCACTGGCGCATGCCCTTCTCCATCGGCGTGTGGCATTCCATGCAATGCGCGATGGTGGCGAGATAGAAGCCTTTCTTCACCTTGTCTTTCATCATCGCTTCGGTGAAGGGCTTCTCGGCGCCGGGCAGCACGTGCTCGACTTGCGGCATTTTGTAGATCGGATCGGCCACCTTGTTGCTTGATCGGCTTGAGCGTGCGCAGATAGGCGACGATCGCATTGAGGTCGCGCTCGGTCATGATGTGGTAGAAGCCGGTCGGCATCACCATCGCGATGTGCACGCCATCCGGCCGAATGCCGGTGCGCAGCAACTTCTTGATGTCGGCGTCGCTCCACTTGCCGATGCCGGTTTCCTTGTCCTGCGTGATGTTGGGCGCCGTCACTTTGAACGGCGGCTCGTCCCAGGACAGCCCGCCGGAGAATGCCTTGCCATGATGTCGCCGCTCGGGCCTTTGGGCGATGGCAATTGCCGCAGGTGAGGATGCCGTTGACCAGATAGTCGCCGCGCTTGACCAGGTCGGACTGCGCATTGGCCACACCGAGTGTGGCGGCGAGAGCGACAAGGATCGTCGTGAAAAAGCGGACCATGATGTTCCCCCTGATTTTGTTGGCGGCAGTATACATAGCCCGCTACTACCCGCCACCGCCGAATAATAGAAAAGGGCGGCCGAAGCCGCCCTTGGGAGTTGCGTAAAATTTGAAGCGGATCAGGCCGCCGCGTTGGCCTCTTCGTCGACCTTCTTCGCCTGCACGGGACCTGAATCCTTGCCCTTGGCCTCGAGGTCGCGGTCGACGAATTCGATCACCGCCTGCGCCGCACTGTCGCCGTAACGGAAGCCAGCCTTCAGCACGCGGGTATAACCGCCCTTGCGATCCTTGTAGCGCGGGCTGATCACCTCGAACAATTTCTTGACCATGGCGACGTCGCGCAGTTCCGAGATCGCCTGGCGGCGAGCGGCGAGCCCGCCTTTCTTGCCGAGCGTGACCAGCTTCTCCACGATCGGGCGAAGCTCCTTGGCCTTCGGCAACGTGGTGACGACCTGCTCGTGCTTGATCAGCGCCGCAGCCATGTTGGCGAACATGGAGGTGCGATGCGCAGAATGCCTGCCGAGCTTGCGGTGAACTTTTCCGTGACGCATCGCTAAACTCTCCTAGCCTCTTATGACGCAGCCGCAGCGCGGCTCAGTAATGATCTTCGAAACGCTTGGCCAGCTCGTCGATGTTTTCCGGCGGCCAGCCCGGCACTTCCATGCCGAGATGCAGGCCCATTTGCGCCAGCACTTCCTTGATCTCGTTGAGCGACTTGCGGCCGAAGTTCGGCGTACGCAGCATCTCGGCTTCGGTCTTCTGCACCAGGTCGCCGATGTAGACGATGTTGTCGTTCTTGAGACAGTTGGCGGAGCGCACCGACAGCTCGAGTTCGTCCACCTTCTTGAGGAAGGCCGGGTTGAACGCGAGATCGGGAATGCTCTCGGCAGCCTGCTCTTTGCGCGGCTCTTCGAAATTCACGAACACGTTGAGCTGGTCCTGCAGGATGCGCGCCGCGTAAGCGAGCGAATCGTCAGGCGTCACCGCGCCGTTGGTTTCGATGGTCATGGTGAGCTTGTCGTAGTCGAGGATCTGGCCCTCGCGGGTGTTCTCGACCTTGTAGGAGACCTTGCGCACCGGCGAATACAGGCTGTCGACCGGGATCAGGCCGATCGGCGCGTCCTCGGGACGGTTGCGCTCGGCCGGCACGTAGCCCTTGCCGGTATTGACGGTGAATTCCATGCGGATCTCGGCGCCCTCGTCGAGCGTGCACAGCACGAGGTCTGGATTGAGCACCACCACGTCGCCGACGGTCTGAATGTCGCCGGCGGTCACGGTGCCGGGGCCTTGCTTCTTCACCACCATGCGCTTGGGGCCCTCGCCCTGCATCTTGATGGCGATGTCCTTGATGTTGAGCACGATGTCGGTGACGTCCTCGCGCACGCCGGCGATCGAGGAGAACTCGTGCAACACACCGTCGATATGCACCGACTGCACCGCGGAACCTTGCAGCGAGGACAGCAGAATACGGCGCAGCGCATTGCCCAACGTCACGCCGAAGCCGCGTTCGAGCGGTTCGGCGACGACGGTGGCGACCCGCGCGGCGTCGTTGCCGGCAGTCACCTGCAGCTTGTTCGGCCTGATCAATTCCTGCCAATTTTTCTGGATCACGTCTTCACCTATTGAGCGGCGCGAGGTTTTCCCCGCGCATCCCACCCGCCGTGTGGGGAAAAGTTCGGCGGCAGCGGACGCGGCGCGTCCGCCCGAAATCAAAAAATCAGACGCGACGACGCTTACGCGGCCGGCAACCATTGTGCGGGATCGTGGTCACGTCACGGATCGACGTAATTGTGAAACCCTGCGCCTGCAAAGCACGCAGCGCCAACTCACGGCCCGAGCCCGGGCCCGATACCTCGACTTCGAGGGTCTTCATGCCGTGTTCCTGCGCCTTCTTGGCAGCGTCCTCGGCGGCGACCTGCGCGGCGTAGGGCGTCGATTTGCGCGAGCCCTTGAACCCCATGGTCCCCGACGACGACCAGGCAATAGTGTTGCCCTGCGCGTCGGTGATGGTGATCATGGTGTTGTTGAACGACGCAGCGACGTGCGCGACGCCCGACGCGATGTTCTTGCGTTCGCGCCGGCGAACGCGGGTGGCTTCCTTACCCATTCTCGATCCTTTCGCGGCCCGCCGCCGTCAGGCGCGGGCAATTCCTGTCGTTATTACGTCGCTGTCTTCTTCTTGCCGGCGATGGTCTTGGCCGGGCCCTTGCGGGTGCGAGCATTGGTATGGGTGCGCTGGCCGCGCACCGGCAAGCCCTTGCGGTGGCGCAGGCCCCGGTAACAGCCGAGATCCATCAGCCGCTTGATATTCATCGACACTTCGCGGCGCAGATCGCCTTCGACCATGTAGTCGCGGTCGATCATTTCGCGAATCTGCAGCACTTCGGCGTCGGTCAATTGCGACACCCGCCGCTCTTGCGGCAGGTTAACCTTCTCCATGATTTCATGGGCGATTTTGGGCCCGACGCCATGGATATATTGAAGCGCGATCACAACGCGCTTGTTGGTGGGCAGATTAACGCCCGCGATACGAGCCACGGATGGTCTCTCCTGTTAACGTCCGGCCGCGCGCACCGCGGCAAATTTTTGTGTCCCTGGAAGGGGATAGCCCAAAGCGTAACACGACGCCCGTCCCCCGGATTGTGGGGCCCGGCATCGCGTCAAACTCCTGAATAGACAGCTTATTAGGGGATTCATCGCGCCTTCGTCAACCTCCGCCTGCTACCCGCCTTGCGCTGTCCAGCCTTGTTTTTGGCGCGGGCCGGACGGGTCGCCTTTCGCTTGGTTTTACGAGCCTTGGAGCCTGCCGGGCGGGCCCGGCGGACGGCAGTCCGCTTAGCCCGCTTTTTGGCGGGTTTGGCTTTGCGGGCGGCGGGCTTCGCCTTGCGGCGGGCCGGTTCACCCTTGCGGGCGGCGCCAGAGCCCAGGATTCGGTCGAGGGCGGCGGTGACGGCATCGATCGGCGCCATGCCGTCCACGGTCTTGAGTTGGCCCAGGCCGGCGTAATGGTCGGCGAGCGGCGCGGTCTGCGCCCGGTAGGCCGCCAGCCGCCCCTTGAGCACTTCCGGATTGTCGTCCGCGCGCAGCTTCTCGCCGCGCGCGGTCATTTCGGCCACCCGGGTCTCGATGCGCTTGAGCAGGATGCCCTCGTCCACCTTGAGCTCAATTACGCCGTCGAGCTTGAGCCCACGCTCGGCCAGCAGGCGATCGAGAGCCTGGGCCTGTGGCACGGTGCGCGGGAAGCCGTCGAGCACGAAACCGCGCTTGCAGTCCTTCTGGTCGATGCGGTCGGCGATAATGGCTACCACCACTTCGTCGGGCACCAACTGCCCGGCTTCCATGATGCTTTTGGCGCGCAGGCCGATGGGCGTACCGGCCGCAACCGCGGCGCGCAGCATGTCGCCGGTGGAAAGCTGGACGATGCCGTGCTTCTGGACCAGCCGCTGCGCTTGCGTGCCCTTCCCCGCCCCCGGCGGGCCGAGCAAGATCAGTCTCATCGATTGCGCCCCCGCAATTTCGAACGTTTGATCAGGCCTTCATATTGGTGCGCCAGCAGGTAGCCCTGGATCTGCGCGACCGTGTCCATGGTGACGCTGACCACGATCAGAAGCGAGGTGCCGCCGAAATAGAACGGGACCGCAGCGTAGGAGATCAGGATTTCCGGGATCAGACAGACGATGGCGAGGTAAAGCGCGCCGATCACGGTGATGCGCGACAGCACGTAGTCGATGTATTCCGCCGTGCGTTCGCCCGGCCTTATGCCGGGGATGAAACCGCCGTGCTTCTTTAGGTTATCCGCGGTCTCGGTCGGATTGAACACGATCGCCGTGTAGAAGAACGCGAAGAACACGATCAGCGCGATATACAACAGCAGGAACAGCGGCCGGCCGTGGCCGAGCAGCGTGGTGACCGTGGTGAGCCAGCTAGGTCCCGAGCCGGCGTTGAAATTGGCGACGGTCGTCGGCAATAGCAGCAGCGACGAGGCGAAGATCGGCGGGATCACGCCCGAAGTGTTGAGCTTGAGCGGCAGATGCGAGGACTGGCCCTCGAACATGCGGTTGCCGACCTGCCGTTTGGGATATTGGATCAGCAAGCGGCGCTGCGCGCGCTCCATGAACACGATGAAGGCGATGACCGCGACCGCCATCACGATGACGGCGAGGATCAGGCCGGTGGACAAGGCGCCCTGCCGCCCGAGTTCCAGCGTGCCGGCGACCGCCGACGGCAATTGCGCCACGATGCCGGCCAGAATGATCAGCGAGATGCCGTTGCCGATGCCGCGCGAGGTGATCTGCTCGCCCAGCCACATCAGGAACATGGTGCCGCCGGTGAGCGTGATCACGGTGGAGATGCGGAAGAAAAAGCCGGGATCGGCGACCACGCTGCCGGCGCCTTCCAGGCCGATCGATATGCCGTAGGCCTGGAATGCGGCCAGTATCACGGTGAGATACCGCGTGTACTGATTCATGATCTTGCGGCCCGACTCGCCTTCCTTCTTGAGCGCTTCGAGCGTCGGCGAGACCGTCGTCATCAGCTGAATGATGATCGAGGCCGAGATGTAGGGCATGATGTTGAGCGCGAAGATCGCCATCCGGTGGATGCCACCGCCGGAGAACATGTTGAACATGCCGAGGATGCCGCCGGCCTGGGTGTTGAAAATCTGCTCCCAGGCGGTCGGATCGATACCGGGCAGCGGAATATAGGTGCCCAGGCGATAGACCAGCAGCGCGCCGACCGTGAAATAGATGCGCTTCTTGAGCTCTTCGGCTTTGGCGAGCGCCGAGAAGTTGAGATTGGCCGCCAGTTGTTCCGCTGCCGAAACCATCAGTCGCTCCTGCCGCCGCGCCCCATCCCGCTCAACCCGCCGAGGCGGGCCGTCTTCAGAAAGCTCTAGATAGGCACTGCATCGCAAACTTTAAGCGGGCGGCGAACCGGCCGTCCGTGCGGCCGAAATCACTCGGCCGGCTTCTGCTCGTCTGCGGCCGCTTCCGGCTTAGCCTCTTTGGCCTTGCCGCCCTTCGGCTTATCGCCGCCTTTGGCCGCCTCCTGCGCCTTGCGCTTGTTCTTGCCCTTCGGCTCGTCGTCAGCTTCCTTCGCCGGAGCGAGGATTTTCACGCTGCCGCCGGCCTTCTCGACCGCCGCGATAGCCGTCTTCGATGCACCGTGGACCTGGAATTCGGCCTTGGCCTTGAACTCGCCGTCGCCCAATAGCTTCACGCCGCCTTTGGCGCGACGCATCAGGCCGGCCTTGACCATGGCGGCGACGTCGATCGGGCTCCTGGCATCGAGCAGGCCCGCGTCGATCGCCGCCTGCACCTTGCCGATATTGGTCTCGTTGAGCTTGACCGCGAACGAGGTGTTGCGGAAGCCGCGCTTGGGCAGGCGACGGTGCAGCGGCATCTGGCCGCCTTCGAAGCCCTTGATGCGCACGCCCGAGCGCGCGGTCTGACCCTTGCCGCCGCGGCCGCCGGTCTTGCCCATGCCGGAGCCGATGCCACGGCCGATGCGCAAACGGTTTTTGCGCGCGCCCGGCCGATCGGCGATCTCGTTGAGTTTCATGGCAGTCGTCCCTTTAGCTCGCTTCGCCGACCACACGCACCAGGTGGCGGATCTTGTAGATCATGCCGCGCGTCGACGCCGTATCCGGCACGTCTTTGATGCGGCCAATCTTGTTCAGCCCGAGCCCGATCAGGGTCTCGCGCTGGTCATGGTGGCGCCGCAGCGGGCTCGCCACCTGTTCGACCTTGATGGTCTTTTGTGCCTGAGCCATTCGCTTGTTCCTTAATCAGCCGCCGGTTCGGCGTCGCCTTCGCGGCGGCGCGACTGCAGCGTGGAGACCTTGAGGTTGCGGCGGGCCGCGACCGAACGCGGCAAATCCTGGTGCTTGAGCGCGTCGAAGGTCGCGCGCACCACGTTGTAGGGATTGGACGAGCCGAGCGACTTGGCCACCACGTCCTGGATGCCGAGCGTCTCGAATACGGCGCGCATCGGACCGCCGGCGATGATGCCGGTTCCGGGAGGCGCCGCGCGCAGGAACACTTTGCCGGCGCCGTGACGGCCGAGCACGTCATGATGCAGCGTGCGGCCTTCGCGCAGCGGAACGCGCGTCAGGCTGCGCTTGGCGGCGTCGGTGGCCTTGCGGATCGCTTCCGGCACTTCGCGCGCCTTGCCGTGACCGTAACCGGCGCGGCCTTTTTGGTCGCCGACGATCACCAGCGCGGCGAAGGCGAAACGACGGCCGCCCTTCACCACCTTGGCCACACGGTTGATGTGGACAAGCTTGTCGGTGAATTCGCTGTCGCGCTCCTCGCGGCCGCCACCAGCACGGTCACGTCGCGGCTCTCGTCGGGGTTCATGTGCCATGAGTATTCAATCCGTTAGAAATTGAGGCCGCCTTCGCGCGCGGCATCGGCCAGCGCTTTGACGCGCCCGTGATAAAGATAGCCGCCGCGGTCGAACACGACGTCCTTGATGCCCTTCTCCTTGGCGCGCTCGGCGATCAGCTTGCCGACCGATTTCGCCGCGTCGATATTGGCGCCGGTCTTGGCGCCCTCACGCAGCGACTTTTCGATCGACGAGGCGGCAGCCAGCGTCTCGCCTTTGTTGTCGTCAATGAGCTGGGCATAGATATGCTTGGACGAACGAAAAACCGTCAGCCGCGCGCGCCCGCTGGTGCCGGCGGCGAGCTTGACGTTGCGGCGCACAGTCGCCGTTCGTCGCGCAGTCCGATCGCTTAGTCTCGACATCGCGCGTCCCTCTACTTCTTCTTGCCTTCCTTGCGGAAGATGTATTCACCGGCGTATTTCACGCCCTTGCCCTTGTACGGCTCCGGCGGGCGGAAGCCACGAATGTCGGCGGCAACATGCCCGACCTTCTGCTTGTCCATGCCGGTCACCACGATCTCGGTCGGTTTCGGCGTCGCGATGGTGATGCCTTCCGGGATCGGAAAGTTCACGTCGTGACTAAAGCCGAGCTGCAGGTTCAAGGACTTGCCCTGCACCGCGGCGCGGTAGCCGACGCCGGTGATCTCCAGCCGCTCCTCGAAGCCCTTGGTCACGCCCGCAACCAGATTGGAAACCAGCGTGCGCGACGTGCCCCACATGGAACGCGCGCGCTTGCTCTCGCTACGCGGCTCGATCTTGACCCCGGTCTTGTCCATGGTGACGGCCACGTCGTCATGCAGCACGACCTGCATGGCGCCCTTCGGGCCCTTCACCTTGACGGTCTGCCCTTCCACGTTGGCGGTGACGCCGGACGGGATCGAGACCGCTTTTTTGCCGATGCGCGACATTAGAACACCGTGCAGATGATTTCGCCGCCGACATTGGCATCGCGAGCTGCGTGATCGGCCATCACGCCCTTGGGCGTGGACAAAATCGAGATGCCGAGGCCGTTATTGATGCGCGGCAGCGCCTTGACTGAGGCGTAGACGCGCCGGCCGGGCTTGGAGACGCGCGAAATCTCACGGATCACCGGCTCGCCTTCAAAATATTTCAGCTCGATCTCGAGCTCGCTGCGGCCGTCGGCATGCGCGACGCTGGCGTAGCCGCGGATATAGCCTTCGGTCTTGAGCACCTCGCAGACGCGCTCGCGCTGCTTGGAGCCCGGCATGGAAACCTTCGACTTGGCTCGCATCTGCGCATTGCGGATGCGGGCAATCATGTCGCCGATCGGATCGTTGACAGCCATCGCGATCCCCCTACCAGCTCGACTTCACGAGGCCTGGAATCAGGCCCTTGGAACCGAGGTCGCGCAACGCGATGCGGCTGAGTTTATGCTTGCGGTAATAGGCGCGCGGACGGCCGGAGAGTTCGCAACGATTGCGAATGCGCGTGGCCGACGAGTTACGCGGCATTTCGGCGAGCTTGAGGGTGGCGGCGAAACGCTCCTCCATCGGCAAGCTCTTGTCACGGGCGATCGCCTTAAGCTTCGCGCGGCGGGGCGCGAATGACTTCGTCATCCTGCGCCGCCGGTTGTTCTTCTCGACCATACTCTTCTTCGCCATTACTTTAGCTCCTTACGTTTCCGCGTTTGAGGGAACGGAATCGCGCCCTCACTGCCGGAACGGGAAGTTGAATGCCGCCAATAGAGCGCGCGCCTCGTCATCGGTGCGCGCGCTGGTGCAAACGGTGATGTCGAGGCCCCACGAGTTGGTGACCTTGTCGAAATCGATTTCGGGGAACACGATGTGTTCCTTGATGCCGAGGCTGTAGTTGCCGCGACCGTCGAAGCTCTTCGGATTGAGCCCGCGGAAGTCGCGGATGCGCGGCAGCGCGATGTTCACCAGCCGGTCGATGAAGTCGTACATGCGCGTCTTGCGCAGCGTCACCTTGCAGCCGATGGCCTGGCCGTCGCGCAGCTTGTAGGTGGCGATCGACTTGCGCGACTTGGTGATCACGGCTTTCTGGCCGGCGATCAGCGTCAGGTCTTGGGCGGCGTTGTCCACCTTCTTGCGGTCGGCGACGCCCTCGCCGATGCCCATGTTGAGCACCACCTTGGTGATCACCGGCACCTGCATGCGGTTGGTGTAGCCGAACTGCTTGCTCAGCTCGCCGCGAATGACCTGCTCGAAGTGGGTCCGCAGCCGCGCCACGTAGTCGGAGCGCTCGCGCGGCTTCTTCACCTTCGGCGCATCGCTTTCTTTGGCGGCCTGCGGCTTCTTCGGCTTTTTCGGTTCGGTATTCTGTTGCGTATCAGCCATCGATCTCGACTCCGGAACGCTTAGCGATGCGCACCTTTTTGCGGTCTTGCCCCTCGCCGACGAACTTGAAACCGACGCGGGTCGGCTTGCCGTCCTTGGGATCGGCCATCGCCAGGTTGGAAAGATGGATCGTGCTTTCCTTGGAGATGATCCCGCCTTCCTGCTGCGCGGTCTGGCGCTGGTGGCGCTTGACCATGTTGATGCCGCGCACCAAAGCGCGATCCTCGGCCGGACGCACCTCAAGCACTTCGCCGGTACGGCCCTTGTCGCGGCCGGCGAGCACGATCACCTTGTCGCCTTTTTTGATTTTGGCGGCCATCACAACACCTCCGGGGCGAGCGAGATGATCTTCATGTGATTCTTGGCGCGCAGTTCGCGCGGCACCGGTCCGAAGATGCGGGTGCCGACCGGCTCCATCTGCGCGGTGATCAGCACCGCCGCATTGCGGTCGAAGCGGATGACGGAACCGTCGGCGCGCTTGATGTCCTTGGCGATGCGCACCACCACGGCCTTCATCACTTCGCCCTTCTTCACGCGTCCGCGCGGAATGGCTTCCTTCACCGAGACGACGATGACGTCGCCGATGGTGGCGTATTTGCGCTTGGAGCCGCCCAGCACCTTGATGCACATGACGCGGCGCGCGCCGGAATTGTCCGCCACGTCGAGGTTGGTTTGCATCTGAATCATGATGCGGCTCTCTTTGTCGTGCCAAACATGGCGCTATTGAACTTTCTGCTTCTTATCGCCGCGCACGACTTCCCAGCACTTGAGCTTGGAGATCGGGCGGCGCTCTTCGATCCACACCATGTCGCCGACGGAAAACTCGTTCTTCTCGTCATGCGCGTGATATTTCTTCGAACGGCGAATAACCTTCTTCATCGTCGCATGCGAAAAACGCCGGTCGACGCGCACGACGACGGTCTTGTCCTGCTTGTCGCTGACGACGACGCCCTGGAGCGTACGTTTCGGCATCTCGAACCCCTTACTTCGACTTCTTCGCGGCAGTCTTCTTCGCGCCAGCCTTGAGGCTCTTCGCGGACTGCGGCTTCTTTGATTTCGGCTTATCTGATTTCGGCTTCTCCGCCTTGGGCTTGGCAACCTTTGGCTTCGCCTCGGCTTTCGGCTTCGGCGCAATCTCCGGCATCGAACCGGCGCGCTTCTGCGCGGCAATGGTCTTCAGCCGCGCGACATCGCGGCGGATGACGCGCACGCGCGAGGTATTCTCGAGCTGCCCGGTGGCGCGCTGAAAGCGCAGGTTGAACTGCTCCTTCTTGAGCTTGAGCACTTCGTCGTCGATCTGGTCGAGCGTCATCGCTCTTACGTCTACGGATTTCATGGCTCTACTCGACGATGCGTTCGATGAATCGGGTCTTGACCGGCAACTTGGCGGCCGCAAGCGTCAGCGCTTCCTTGGCGACGGCAATCGGAACGCCGTCGACTTCGAACAGAATGCGGCCCGGCTTGACGCGGGTAACCCAAAGCTCGGGCGTACCCTTGCCTTTGCCCATGCGGATTTCGATCGGCTTCTTGGACACCGGCACGTCCGGATAGACGCGGATCCACACCCGGCCCGACCGCTTCATGAAGCGGGTGAGCGCGCGGCGCGCAGCCTCGATCTGGCGCGCAGTGACGCGCTCCGGCTCCAGCGCCTTAAGGCCGTATTGGCCGAAGGCGAGCGTGGCGCCGCTGGTGGCAACGCCGTGGATACGGCCCTTGAAGGCTTTCCGGAACTTGGTGCGCTTTGGTTGCAGCATGACTTAAACTCTTTCGTCCTCTCAGGCCGCGCTATCGCGGCGCGGACGACCCTGGTCGCCTTCGGCAAGCTTCTTGTCCTGCGCCATCGGATCGTGTTCGAGGATTTCGCCCTTGAAGATCCAAACCTTGACGCCACAGGTTCCGTAAGTGGTGAACGCGGTGGACACGCCGTAGTCGACGTCCGCGCGCAGCGTGTGCAGCGGCACGCGCCCTTCGCGGTACCACTCCATGCGCGCGATTTCGGCGCCGCCGAGACGGCCGGAGCAGTTGATGCGGATGCCTTCGGCGCCAAGACGCATGGCCGACTGCACCGCGCGCTTCATGGCGCGGCGGAACGCGACGCGGCGCTCGAGCTGCTGCGAGATCGATTCGGCTACCAGTTGCGCGTCGAGTTCCGGCTTGCGGATTTCGACGATGTTGATGACCACGTCGCTCTGGGTGAGCTTGGCCACCGACTTGCGCAGCTTCTCGATGTCGGCGCCCTTCTTGCCGATCACAACACCCGGACGCGCCGAGTGGATGGTGACGCGGCACTTCTTGTGCGGCCGCTCGATGATGATCTTCGACACCGCCGCCTGCTTGAGCTGCTTCATTAGCTCTTCGCGGATCTTGATGTCCTCGTGCAGCAGCGTGCCGTACTCGGCCTTGCCGGCGTACCAGCGCGAGTCCCAGGTGCGGTTAATCCCGAGACGCAGCCCAATCGGATTGACTTTTTGACCCATCGACGACCCCTCAGGCTTTCGCTGCGGCTTGTGCCTCGACCTGACGAACAATGATCGTCAGGTGGGAGAACGGTTTCAAAATGCGGCCCATGCGGCCACGGCCGCGCGGGCTGAAGCGCTTGATCACCAGCGCCTTGCCGACATGCGCCTCGGCGACGACCAGTTCGTCGACGTCGAGGTCGTGATTGTTCTCGGCATTGGCGATCGCCGATTCCAGGCACTTGCGCACATCCACGGCGATCCGCTTGCGCGAAAACTCGAGGTCGGCGAGCGCGCTCGCGACCTTCTTGCCGCGGATCATCTGCGCGACAAGGTTGAGCTTCTGCGGAGAGATCCGCAGCATGCGGCTCACCGCCTTGGCGTCCGTATCGGGGAGCGTTCGCTCGCGTGCGCTTTTGCCCATGACGTCTCTCTCGATTCCTTAGCTCGCCGACGGCGCCGCGGCCGGCGCGGCAGCCGGCGCGGCCGGTGCGGCGACGTGCGCTTGGCTTTACGGTCGGAAGTGTGGCCGTAGAACATGCGGCCCGGCGCGAATTCGCCGAACTTGTGACCGACCATTTCCTCGGTCACCATCACGGGGATATGCTTCTGCCCGTTATAAACGCCGAAATTCAGACCGACGAACTGCGGCAGAATGGTCGAGCGCCGGCTCCAGATCTTGATCATATCGTGGCGGCCGGAAGAGCGCGCGGCTTCTGCCTTTTTCAGCAGGTAGCCGTCGACAAACGGGCCTTTCCATAAAGAACGCGCCATAATCGTTGTCCCTACTTCTGCTTCTTGCGCTCGTGGCGGCTGACGGCGATGAATTTGGTGGTGCGCTTGTTCTTGCGCGTCTTCTTGCCTTTGGTCGGGAAGCCCCACGGCGTGGTCCAGTGACCGCCGCCCTTGGTGCGTCCGCCGTGCGGATGATCGACCGGGTTCATGGTGATGCCGCGGTTATGCGGCATGCGGCCCTTCCAGCGCTGGCGGCCGGCCTTGCCGATCGTCGTATTCATGTTGTCCGGGTTCGACACCGCGCCGATGGTGGCCATGCAGCGGCCATGGATCAGGCGCTGCTCGGTCGTCGACAGCCGCAGGATGACGTAATCCTGGTCGCGCCCGACGATCTGGACGTAGGTGCCGGCCGAGCGCGCGATCTGGCCGCCCTTGCCGATCTTGATCTCGACATTGTGCACGATGGTGCCGACCGGAATATTGCCGATCGGCATGGCATTGCCCGGCTTCACGTCGGCACGCTCGGCGGCGATCACCTGGTCGCCGGCGGCAAGGCGCTGCGGCGCCAGGATATAGGCGAGCTCGCCGTCCTGGTACTTGATGAGCGCGATGAAGGCGGTGCGATTGGGGTCGTATTCGAGCCGCTCGACGGTCGCCGGAACATCGAACTTGCGGCGCCGGAAATCGATCTTGCGATAGGCTTGCTTGTGGCCGCCGCCGCGGAAGCGCGAAGTGATGCGGCCGTTATTATTGCGGCCGCCGGTCGAGTGCTGGCCTTCGGTCAGCGCCTTCACGGGCGCGCCCTTGTACAGCGACGAACGGTCAATGTTCACCAGCTGGCGCTGGCTTGGCGTGGTCGGGTTGTATGATTTTAAGGCCATCGGAGGCTTCCCTTACAATCCCGTGGTCACGTCGATGCGGTGACCCTCTTCGAGCGTCACAACCGCGCGCTTCACGTCGGACTGCCGCCCGAGCTTGTTCTTGAACACCTTCAGCTTGCCCTTGCGGGTCAGCGTGTTGACGTTCTTGACCTTGACGTCGAACAGCTTCTCGACCGCTTCCTTGATCTGCGGCTTGGTCGCGTTCTTGCGCACCTTGAACACGACCTTGTTGTGCTCGGACGCCATGGTCGCCTTTTCGGTGATCACTGGCGACAGGATGACGTCGTAATGGCGGGGATCGCTGGTGCTCATTTGAAGCGCGCCTCCAGCGCATCGAGCGCGGCCTTGGTCAGCACCAAAGTCTTGCGCCGCATGATGTCGTAGACGTTGATGCCCTGTACCGGCAGCACGTCGATATTCGGAATGTTGCGCGCGGCAGAGAAGAACCCGGCCTCGACCTCGGCGCCGTCGATGATCAGCGCGTTCTCCAGTCCGAGCTTGCCGAACTGCTTGGCCAGACCCTTGGTCTTGGCGTCCTTCACCGTCGCCTTGTCGAGGACGATAAGCCCGCCGCCCTTGGCCTTGGACGAGAGCGCGTGCTTGAGCGCGAGTGCGCGTACTTTCTTCGGCAGATCGATGGCGTGACTGCGCACGACCGGACCGAAGGCACGTCCGCCGCCGCGGAACTGCGGCACGCGCGCCGAGCCGTGGCGGGCGCCGCCGGTGCCCTTCTGCGCATACATCTTTTTGCCGGTACGCCAGATTTCCGAGCGATCCTTGGTCTTATGGGTGCCGCGCTGGCGCTTGGCGAGCTGCCAGTTGACGCAGCGCTGCAGGATATCGGAGCGCGGCTCGAGGCCGAAGATCGCATCCGGCAGATTGACCGAACCGGCTTCCTTGCCTTCGAGCGTGGTGATCTTGAGTTCCATGTTATGCGCCCTCCGTGGTGGCGGGCGCTGCCGCGGCTGCAGTAGCCGGCGCAGCCTCAGTCTTCGGCTCTTCCGCCAAGCGGAACTTGCCGGGCTTGGGCGCATCCTTGGGCAGCGCCTTCTTCACCGCGTCGCGCACGGTGATCCAGCCGCCCTTGGCGCCGGGCACCGCGCCTTCGATCATGATGAGGCCGCGCTCGACATCGGTCTGCACCACTTTGAGATTGAGCGTGGTCACCCGATCGACGCCCAGATGGCCGGGCATCTTCTTGTTCTTGAAGGTCTTGCCGGGATCTTGCCGGCCGCCGGTACCGCCGATCGAGCGGTGCGAGATCGAGACGCCGTGCGTGGCGCGAAGACCTGCGAAATTCCAGCGCTTCATACCGCCGGCAAAGCCTTTGCCGATCGAGGTGCCGCAGACATCGACGAACTGGCCGATGACGAAATGATCGGCGGTGATCTCGGCGCCGACCGGGATCAACGCATCCTCGGTCACCCGGAACTCGGCCAGCTTGCGCTTGGGCTCGACCTTGGCCTTGGCGAAATAGCCGCGGTCGGCCTTGATCATGTTGTTGGCGCTGCGCGGGCCCGAGCCGAGCTGGAGCGCGACATAACCGTTTTTGTCCTTGGTCCGATGTGCGACCACCTGGCACTGCGCCAGGCGCAGCACCGTGACCGGCACGTGTTCACCGGCATCGGTGAACAACCGGGTCATTCCTAGCTTCTGCGCGACCACTCCGGAACGCATCTTAATTCCTCACCCGGCCTTTAGAGTTTGATCTCGACGTCAACGCCGGCGGCGAGGTCGAGCTTCATCAGCGCGTCCACCGTTTGCGGCGTCGGGTCGACGATGTCCAAGAGGCGCTTGTGCGTGCGCATCTCGAATTGTTCGCGGCTCTTCTTGTCGATAAACGGCGAGCGGTTCACCGTGAACTTCTCGATACGCGTCGGCAGCGGGATGGGCCCACGGACCTGCGCGCCGGTGCGCTTGGCCGTGTTCACGATCTCGCGCGTCGACGCATCGAGGATGCGGTGGTCGAACGCCTTGAGCCGGATCCGGATATTCTGGCCGTTCATTGTCGTTTCTCTCTGGACTGTCATCGGCCGCATATGCGGACGATCCAGCATTCGCTAACGTCACAGTTGCCTTACGGCCTGCAAAAAACTGGGTGCCCCGCTTGCGCGGGGCACGACAGCAAACTTACTCGATGATGCTCGCCACCACGCCGGCGCCGACCGTGCGGCCGCCTTCGCGAATGGCGAAACGGAGTTTCTCTTCCATGGCGATCGGCACGATCAGGTGCACTTCCATCGCCACGTTGTCGCCCGGCATCACCATTTCGGTGCCGGCCGGCAGGTGCACCACACCGGTCACGTCGGTGGTGCGGAAGTAGAACTGCGGACGGTAGTTGGTGAAGAACGGGGTATGACGGCCGCCCTCTTCCTTGGTGAGGATATAGGCTTCGGCCTTGAACTTGGTGTGCGGCTTGACGGAGCCGGGCTTGCACAGCACCTGGCCGCGCTCGACTTCCTCGCGCTTGGTGCCGCGCAGCAGGCAGCCGACGTTGTCGCCTGCCTCGCCCTGATCGAGCAGCTTGCGGAACATTTCGACGCCGGTGACGACGGTCTTCTGCGTCGGCTTGATGCCGACGATTTCGACTTCCTCGCCGACCTTGATGATGCCGCGCTCGATGCGGCCGGTGCACACGGTGCCGCGGCCGGAGATCGAGAACACGTCTTCCACCGGCATCAGGAACGGTTGATCCTTCGGACGCTCCGGCTGCGGGATGTATTCGTCCACGGCCTTCATCAGCGCCAGGATCGATTCCTTGCCGAGCTTCTCGTCCTTGCCTTCGAGCGCCATCAGCGCCGAGCCCTTGACGATCGGGATCTTGTCGCCGGGGAAATTGTACTTCGACAAAAGCTCGCGAACCTCGAGCTCGACCAGTTCGAGCAATTCCGGATCGTCGACCATGTCGACTTTGTTCATGTAGACGACGAGCGCCGGCACGCCGACCTGGCGGGCGAGCAGGATGTGTTCGCGGGTCTGCGGCATCGGGCCGTCGGCGGCCGACACGACCAGGATGGCGCCGTCCATCTGCGCGGCGCCGGTGATCATGTTCTTCACATAGTCGGCGTGGCCGGGGCAGTCGACATGCGCGTAGTGGCGCTTCTCGGTCTGGTATTCGACGTGCGCCGTCGAAATGGTGATGCCGCGCGCCTTTTCCTCGGGCGCCTTGTCGATCTGGTCATAGGCGGTGAATGTGGCGCCGCCCGTCTCGGACAGCACTTTGGTGATCGCGGCCGTCAGCGTTGTCTTGCCGTGGTCGACGTGACCGATCGTCCCGATATTGCAATGCGGCTTGTTGCGAAGGAATTTCTCTTTTGCCATGGAACTCTCCGTTCAGAACCTTCAGGTTGCGATCGTTACGCGAATTTTTTCTGGACTTCCGCCGAAACGTTCGCCGGCAGCTCTGCGTAGTGATCGAATTGCATGGTGAATGTGGCGCGGCCCTGAGACATGGACCGCAACGTGTTGACGTAGCCGAACATGTTCATCAGCGGCACCATCGCATTGATGACGTTGGCGTTGCCGCGCATGTCCTGGCCCTGGATTTGCCCGCGCCGCGAGTTGAGGTCGCCGATGACAGAACCGCAGTAGTCTTCCGGCGTCACCACTTCGACCTTCATGATCGGCTCGAGCAGGACGGGACGGGCCCGCTGCAGCGCTTCCCGCAGGCATTGACGCGCGCAGATTTCGAAGGCGAGCGCCGAAGAGTCGACGTCATGATACTTGCCGTCGATCAGCGTCACCTTGAGATCGACCACCGGGAAGCCGGCGAGCACGCCGGAGCCGAGCACCGACTCCAGGCCCTTCTCGACGCCCGGTATGTATTCCTTCGGCACGGTGCCGCCGACCACTTCGTTTTCGAATTCGAACGGCGTGCCGGGCACGGTCGGCTCGCAGACGATCTTGATCGCCGCGAACTGGCCGGAACCGCCGGTCTGCTTCTTGTGCGTGTAGTCGTGCTCGACGCGCTGGGTGATCTTCTCGCGGAACGCCACCTGCGGCGCGCCGATATTGGCGTCGACTTTGTAGGTGCGCTTGAGGATGTCGACCTTGATGTCGAGATGCAGTTCGCCCATCCCCTTGAGGATGGTCTGGCCGCTCTCCTGGTCGGTGGACACGCGGAACGACGGATCTTCGGCCGCCAGTTTGGCGAGCGCGACGCCGAGCTTTTCCTGGTCGGCCTTCGACTTCGGCTCGATCGCGATCTCGATGACCGGATCGGGGAATTCCATCTTTTCCAGAATCACCGGCTGCTTGGGGTCGCACAGCGTGTCGCCGGTGCGCACTTCCTTGAGGCCGGCCAGGGCGACGATGTCGCCGGCATAGGCTTCCTTGATATCTTCGCGGTTGTTCGCATGCATCAGCAACATGCGGCCAATGCGTTCTTTGCGTTCCTTGGTCGAATTGATCACGCCGGTGCCGCTGATGAGCGTGCCGGAATAGATGCGGCAGAAGGTGATGGTGCCGACGAAGGGGTCGTCCATGATCTTGAACGCGAGCAGCGCCAGCGGCGCCGTATCCTTCGGCTCGCGCACGACGTCTTCGCCGTTGTCCGGATTGATGCCGTGGATCGGCGGCACGTCGAGCGGGCTCGGCAGGTAGTCGACGACGGCGTCGAGCAGCGGCTGCACGCCCTTGTTCTTGAACGCCGAGCCGCACAGCACCGGGAAGAACGCGCCGGTGATCACGGCCTTGCGGATCAGCGACTTCAGCGTCGCCTCATCCGGCATCTTGCCTTCGAGATAAGCGGTGGCTGCGTCATCGTCGAGTTCGCAGGCCGCCTCGATCATCTTGTCGCGGTATTCCTGCGCCTGGTCGAGCATGTCGGCCGGAATGTCGATGTCGTGATAATCGGCGCCGAGATTTTCGTCGTTCCAGACGACGCCCTTCATGCGCACCAGATCGATGAGGCCCTTGAAATTCTGCTCCGAACCGATCGGCAGCTGGATCGCCACCGGCTTGGCGCCGAGGCGGCTCACGATGTCTTCCATGCATTTGAAGAAATCGGCGCCGATCTTGTCCATCTTGTTGGCGAAAACGATCCGCGGAACCTTGTATTTGTCGCCCTGGCGCCAGACGGTCTCGGTCTGCGGCTCGACGCCCTGGTTGGAATCGAGCACGACAACCGCGCCGTCGAGCACGCGCAGCGAACGCTCCACCTCGATGGTGAAGTCGACGTGGCCGGGCGTATCGATGATGTTGAGGCGCTTTTCTTTCCAGAACGCGGTGGTCGCGGCCGACGTGATGGTGATGCCGCGTTCCTGCTCCTGCTCCATCCAATCCATCGTCGCGGCGCCTTCGTGCACCTCGCCGATTTTATGGCTCTTGCCGGTGTAATAGAGGATCCGCTCCGTGGTCGTAGTTTTCCCGGCATCGATGTGGGCCATGATGCCGAAATTGCGGTAGTCCTCGATCGGGTGGTTACGGGGCATTGCAGTTCGAGTCCTTGATTCTGTTGTTCGCCATCACCAGCGGTAATGCGAGAAGGCCCGGTTGGCTTCCGCCATCTTGTGGGTGTCCTCGCGCTTCTTGACGGCGTTTCCCCGGTTATTGGATGCGTCGAGCAGTTCGGCCGAGAGCCGCTCGGTCATGGTCTTTTCGTTGCGGTCGCGCGCGGCCGAGATGATCCAGCGAATGCCGAGCGCCTGGCGGCGCGACGTGCGAACTTCCACCGGCACCTGGTAGGTGGCGCCGCCGACGCGGCGCGAGCGCACTTCGATCGACGGCATCACGTTATCGAGCGCCTGCTGAAACACCGAAAGCGGGCTCGCCTTGGTCTTGCTCTCGATCATCTCGAGCGCGCCGTAGACGATGGTTTCGGCCACTGATTTCTTGCCGGCATACATCACGGCATTCATGAATTTGCTGACGACGATGTTGCCGAACTTCGGGTCCGGAATGACTTCGCGTTTTTCTGCGGCGTGACGGCGGGACATGGCTCAGATTCCGATTATTTGGGACGCTTGGCGCCGTACTTCGAACGGCGCTGCTTGCGATTCTTGACGCCCTGGGTGTCGAGCACGCCGCGCAGGATGTGGTAGCGCACGCCCGGCAAGTCCTTCACGCGGCCGCCGCGGATCATGACCACCGAATGTTCCTGCAGATTGTGGCCTTCGCCCGGGATATAGCCGATGACCTCGAAGCCGTTGGTCAGACGCACCTTGGCGACCTTGCGCAGCGCCGAGTTCGGCTTCTTCGGCGTGGTCGTATAGACGCGGGTGCAGACGCCGCGCTTTTGCGGCGAACCCTGCAGCGCCGGCGCCGTGACGCGCACCTTGAGAGGCTTGCGCGGGTTGGCAATCAACTGGTTGATCGTCGGCATCGTTACTCTCGGTTGGGCACAGCCGGCCCGGAATCGTTGAAGGCTTTCGCCCCTCGCAAGATCGCGCGGGCGCCCTCGCCCGCGATTCGTTTTGGGCTTATCGCCCCGGCATTCCCGCGCGCAAAAAGGTCCGCGCACGTCTCTTTGCGCGTCTTTTCCACGCGCAAAACGAAATTGCGCCATCCGCATGAAACGCGGGGGCGCTTTTCCGTTCCGGACGGCCACGATGCGGTTAAAGCGCCGCAGCCGTTCACTTCAAAGTCTGACAGTGGCTGTCAGTGGCAGCGTTTGAGCTTCATCCGTCGAGGCGATGCGCCGACCAAGCTTTGAGAAAAATAAGCGATCTCAAAGGGTTAGTCGGGCGGCCGTTCCGAACAAGCGAAGCTCACCGCCTGCCGTAAAGTCTGGCGTATGTATCGGCCGGATTCCGCTAAGTCAAGGCGCAAACAGCGGAATAAACGCGATATCGCGGCCATTCCCGAGCTTTGGACGCCGGCCTACCGCGCCATTCAATCAAGCGCGACCAGCACGCCGTCATCCCCGGCCAAATCGACCCGCTCCCGCACCATTTCGCCCATGCGATCGGCCCCGAGCGAGAGCACAACCGTACCATGATACTCCGGCGGCAACATGAGCGAGGCAGGGCTGGGGCCAAAATTAAGCGCCACCAGGAATCGCTCGCTACCCTGCTCGCGAATGTAAGCAAGGACATCGCCGCCAGCAGGAATTGGGCGGTATTGGCCGGTCGCCAGCGCCGCGAACTGCCGGCGCAGACCGATGAGCCGGCGGTACAGGTTATAAAGCGAGCCAGGATCACCGCTGTGGCTCGCCACGTTGCGCGAGGCTGAATCCTCGCTCAGCGGCAGCCAGGGCGCCGACGACGAAAATCCCGCGCCGGGCGACGCGTCCCATTGCATGGGCGTGCGGCAGCCATCGCGCCCGAGGCCCGGCACGTTGCGCTCGAACGGATCGCGGATGCGGTCCGCCGGAATGGGCACCTGCGGCAGACCGGTCTCGTCGCCGTAATAGAGCGTGGGCGTACCCCGCAGCGTGAGCAGCAACATCGCGGCGATGCGCGCCTGCGCCGGCCCGATGCGGCTCGCGACGCGCGGGCGGTCGTGATTGCCGAGCACCCAATTGGGCCAGGCGCCCGGCGGCAGCAGCGCCTCGTAGCGGTCGATGAGATCAGCCACCGCGCGGGCGTTCCACGGCGCCTCCAGCAGGCTGAAATTGAATGGCAGGTGCACGCCGCCAAGCTCGCGTCCGTAATAAGTCACCAGGCGGTCGAGCGGCAGATAGATTTCGCCGATCAGGAGGCGCGCCGGGAATTCGTCGACGACGCCGCGCAGTTCGCGGATCAATTCGTGCACCTCGGGCCGGTCGGCGGAATAGCGCGGCAATTGGCGGCGATGCGGTGGATCGCCGGCGCGAAAATCCGGATTCGGCGGGTTATCGCGGAACGCCGCGTCCTTGATCAGATGCCAAATCACGTCGACGCGAAAGCCATCGACGCCACGGCCGAGCCAGAAGCGCAGGACGTCATGCATGGCCGCGCGCACCGCCGGGTTGCGCCAATTGAGGTCCGGCTGCGCCGATAAAAACGCGTGGTAATAATATTGGCCGGTCAGTTCGTCGTATTCCCAAGCCGGGCCGCCGAATTCCGACAGCCAATTGTTAGGCGGACCAGCGCCGGGCGCGCCGTCGCGCCAGATATACCAGTCGCGTTTTGCGTTGGTGCGCGAGGCGCGGCTTTCGCGAAACCAGGGGTGCTGGTCCGAGGTGTGATTGGGCACGAAATCGAGCAGCACTTTCAGGCCGCGCGCATGCGCCGCGTGCAACAGCGCGTCGAAGTCGGCCATGCTGCCGAACAGCGGGTCGATCGCGGTGTAATCGGAAACGTCGTAGCCGAAATCCGCCATCGGCGAGACGAACACCGGCGACAGCCACAGCGCATCGACACCGAGCTCGGCGAGATAAGGCAGCCGCGCGGTGATCCCGCGCAGATCGCCGACGCCGTCGCCATCCGAGTCCTGAAACGAGCGCGGATAGACTTGATAGAGGACCGCGGATTTCCACCAAGGGTCGGCCATGGACTTAAAAGACCTGACTCGCCGTGACAGTGTCACGACACGGCAAAACAAAAAGGGCCGCCCGAAGGCGGCCCTTTCAATGTCGTAATGGCAGCGCGCCTTACTCGGCGGCTGGCAGCGCCGGAGCTTCCGCCGCCTCGGCTTTCGCCGCGGCCTTGGCGGCGTCCTTTTCGCGTTCCTCGAGAATGAGCGCGTCGCGTTTGACGGCGACCTCGCGCAACTCGTCCATCATGGCGCCGGTGCCGGCCGGGATCAGGCGGCCGACGATGACGTTTTCCTTGAGCCCGTCGAGCGTGTCCGCCTTGCCGTTGACGGCGGCCTCGGTGAGCACACGCGTGGTCTCCTGGAACGACGCCGCCGAGATGAACGAGCGGGTCTGCAGGCTCGCCTTGGTGATGCCGAGCAGCACGGGATGACCGCTGGCCGGCTTCTTGCCGTCGGCGATAGCGCGCGCGTTGATCTCGTCGAGCTCGGTCTTGTCGATCTGCTCGCTCTGCAACAGCTCGGTCTCGCCGGCTTCGTCGATCTCAACCTTCTGCAGCATCTGGCGAACGATCACCTCGATGTGCTTGTCGTTGATGTTGACGCCTTGCAGCCGGTAGACCTCCTGGATTTCGTTCACCAGGTAGGCGGCCAGCTCCTCGACGCCCTTGATGGCGAGAATATCGTGCGGGGCTGGATTGCCTTCGACGATGTAATCGCCCTTCTCGATGATGTCGCCATCCTGCAGATGGATGTGCTTGCCCTTCGGGATCAGGTACTCCTTCGGCTCCTCGCCCTTGTCGGTGGGCTCGAGCGTCAGGCGGCGCTTGTTCTTGTAGTCCTTGCCGAAGCGCACCGTACCGCTGATCTCGGCGATGACCGCCGCATCCTTCGGCTTGCGCGCCTCGAACAGCTCCGCCACCCGCGGCAGACCGCCGGTGATGTCGCGCGTCTTGGCGCCTTCGGTCGGAATACGCGCGATCACGTCGCCCGCCTTCACGTGGGCGCCGGGATCGACCGAGAGGATCGCATCCACCGCCAGCACGTAACGGGCGTCGCCGCCGCGGGCGAGCTTGAGGATCTTGTTGCCCGACTTGATCACGATCGACGGGCGCAGTTCCTGCTGGTTGCGGGACGAGCCCGTGCGCCAGTCGACCACCACGCGCTTGGCGATGCCGGTCGATTCGTCGAGCGCTTCCGACATCGACAGACCGTCGACCAGGTCCTCGAAGGCAATCGAGCCCTCGACCTCGGTGAGGATCGGCCGCGTGTAGGGGTCCCACTCGGCGATGCGCTGGCCACGCTTGATCTGCTGGCCGTCCTCGACGCGCATACGCGCGCCGTAGGGGATGCGGTGATGCGCGCGTTCGGTGCCGTCGGGGTCCACCACCGCCACCACCATGTTGCGCACCATCGCCACCACATCGCCGTCGGTATTCTTGGCGATGTTCTTGCCCTTGAACTTGAGCTTGCCGTCGAAGTTCGACTCGATGAACGACTGCTCGGAGATCTGCGCCGCGCCGCCGATGTGGAACGTGCGCATGGTGAGCTGGGTGCCCGGCTCGCCGATCGACTGCGCGGCGATGACGCCCACCGCCTCGCCCATATTGACCGGTGTGCCGCGGGCGAGATCGCGCCCGTAGCAGGCCCCGCAGACGCCGTTCTTCGACTCGCAGGTGAGCACCGAGCGGATTTTCATCTCCTGAACGCCCGCGTTGGTGATCGCCTCGACTTCCGGCTCCGTCAGCAAGGTGCCGCGCTTGACGACAACCTTGTTGCTGGCCGGATCCTTGACGTCGTCTGCCGTGGTACGGCCGAGAATCCGGATGGCCAGTGACGCCACAACGGTGCCGGCATCGATGATGGCGCGCACCTTGATGCCTTGATGGGTGCCGCAATCTTCGCTCGTGATGATGCAGTCCTGCGCCACGTCGACCAGACGCCGCGTCAGATAGCCCGAGTTCGCGGTCTTCAAGGCGGTGTCGGCGAGACCCTTGCGGGCGCCGTGCGTCGAGTTGAAGTACTCGAGCACCGAGAGGCCTTCCTTGAAGTTCGAGATGATCGGGCTCTCGATGATCTCGCCCGACGGCTTGGCCATCAGGCCGCGCATGCCGGCGAGCTGGCGCATCTGCGCGGGCGAACCGCGCGCGCCGGAATGCGCCATCATGTAGATCGAGTTGACCTGCATGTCGCGTCCCTGCGCGTCTTTCTTGACCGAAGAGATCTCTTTCATCATCGCGTCGGCGATCGCCTCGGTGCACTTCGACCAGGCGTCGACCACCTTGTTGTATTTCTCGCCCTGCGTGATGAGGCCGTCGTTGTATTGCTGCTCGAATTCCTTGGCGAGTTGGCGCGTGTCCTCGACCGTCTTCCACTTCGAGCCCGGCACCACCATGTCGTCCTTGCCGAACGAAATGCCGGCCTTGAAGGCGTGATAGAAGCCGAGTGCCATAATGCGGTCGCAGAAGATGACCGTCTCCTTCTGCCCGCAATGGCGATAGACCTGATCGATCATTCCGGAAATTTCGCGCTTCGTCATCAGCTTGTTGACGATGTCGAAGGGCGCCTTCACGCTGCGCGGCAGGACGTTGCCGAGGATGACGCGGCCGGGCGTGGTGTCGTACCACTTCAGATACGACTTGCCCTTCTCGTCGACGCCTTCCCAGCGGTAGCGGATCTTGCTGTGCAGGCCGATGGCCTTGGCATGCAGCGCATGGTCGATCGCAGCCATGTCGCCGAACGACTTACCCTCGCCCGGTCCGCCCTCGCGCATTTGCGTGAGGTAATAGAGGCCGAGCACGATGTCTTGCGACGGCACGATGATTGGCTGGCCGTTCGCCGGATGCAGGATGTTGTTGGTCGACATCATAAGCACGCGCGCTTCCAGCTGCGCTTCCAGCGACAGCGGAACGTGCACGGCCATCTGGTCGCCGTCGAAGTCGGCGTTGAACGCCGCGCAAACCAGCGGATGCAGCTGGATCGCCTTGCCCTCAATCAGCACCGGCTCGAACGCCTGGATGCCCAGGCGATGCAGCGTCGGCGCGCGGTTGAGCAGAACCGGATGCTCGCGGATCACCTCGTCGAGGATGTCCCAAACCTCCGGCTTTTCTTTTTCGACCAGCTTCTTGGCCTGCTTGACCGTGGTCGACAGGCCCTTGGCGTCGAGGCGCGAATAGATGAACGGCTTGAACAGTTCGAGTGCCATCTTCTTCGGCAGGCCGCACTGGTGCAGCTTGAGCTCCGGACCGACCACGATCACCGAGCGGCCGGAATAGTCGACGCGCTTGCCGAGCAGGTTCTGGCGGAAGCGGCCCTGCTTGCCCTTGAGCATGTCGGCCAGCGACTTCAGCGGCCGCTTGTTGGCGCCCGTGATGACGCGGCCACGGCGGCCGTTGTCGAACAGCGCGTCGACGGCCTCCTGCAGCATGCGCTTTTCGTTGCGGATAATGATGTCGGGTGCGCGCAGCTCGATCAGCCGCTTCAAGCGGTTGTTGCGGTTGATGACGCGGCGGTAGAGGTCGTTGAGATCGGACGTGGCGAAGCGTCCGCCGTCGAGCGGCACTAGCGGCCGCAGGTCGGGCGGAATCACCGGCACCACCGTGAGGATCATCCATTCCGGCTTGTTGCCGGAGGCGATGAAGGCCTCGATCAGCTTAAGCCGCTTGGCGATCTTCTTCTTCTTGATGTCGCTGTCGGTCTCCAGGATACCGGCCCGCAGTTCGGACTGCATCTTGTCGAGGTCGAGCCCTTTCAGCATTTCGCGGATCGCTTCCGCGCCGATGGTGGCGGTGAAGCTGTCGGCGCCGAACTCTTCCTGCGCCTTGAGATACTCGTCCTCCGACAAAAGCTGGCGGTCCTTGAGCGGGGTGAGGCCCGGCTCAAGCACGACGTAGTATTCGAAATAAAGAATGCGCTCGAGGTCCTTCAGCGTCATGTCGAGCAGCAAACCGATGCGGCTCGGCAGCGACTTGAGGAACCAGATGTGGGCGACCGGCGCGGCCAATTCGATATGGCCCATGCGCTCGCGCCGCACGCGCGACAGCGTGACTTCGACCGAGCACTTCTCGCAGATGATGCCCTTGTACTTCATGCGCTTGTACTTGCCGCACAAGCATTCGTAATCCTTGATCGGCCCGAAGATGCGCGCGCAGAACAGACCGTCGCGCTCGGGCTTGAAGGTACGGTAGTTGATCGTCTCCGGCTTCTTGATCTCGCCGTAGGACCACGAGAGGATCTTTTCCGGGCTCGCGATCGAAATCCGGATCTGGTCGAAGACCTGAGCCGGAGCCTGCGGGCTGAAAAGATTCATCATCTCTTGATTCATTGCCATCTCCGCTACGCCGACCGTCGCCGGCTGCAATCGCTATAATTCTTGACGCCGCGAGGACGGCCGGACCTAAAGGTCCGGCCGTGCCGCATATTATTCGGCGGCTTCCGCCGTCTCGCCGCCCGGGCCCTGCCGCTGCTGCTTGGAATTGTGCAGATCGACATTGAGGCCGAGCGAACGCATTTCCTTGACCAGCACGTTGAAGCTTTCCGGAATGCCCGCTTCGAACGTGTCGTCGCCGCGCACGATCGCCTCGTACACTTTGGTACGGCCGGCGACGTCGTCCGACTTCACGGTGAGCATTTCCTGCAACGTGTAAGCAGCGCCGTAAGCTTCCAGCGCCCACACTTCCATTTCGCCGAAGCGCTGGCCGCCGAACTGCGCCTTGCCGCCGAGCGGCTGCTGGGTGACCAGCGAGTACGGGCCGATCGAACGGGCGTGGATCTTGTCGTCCACCAGATGATGCAGCTTGAGCATATAGATGTAGCCCACCGTCACCTGACGATCGAACTTCTCGCCGGTGCGGCCGTCATAGACCGACGACTGGCCAGAATGGTCGAGGCCAGCGAGATCGAGCATGTTCTCGATGTCCTTTTCCTTGGCACCGTCGAACACCGGCGTCGCGATCGGCACGCCGTGGCGCAGATTGCCGCCGAGCTCGACAAGTTCATCCTCGCCCAGGGTCTTGATGGTCTCGTCTTCGCCATAGACCTTCTTGAGGATGTCCTTGAGCGGACGGGTGTCATGCTTGCTGTTGTAGAGATCGACCGCCTGCCCGATCTTGAGCCCGAGGCCGGCGCAAGCCCAGCCGAGATGGGTTTCCAGAATCTGGCCGACGTTCATGCGGCTCGGCACGCCGAGCGGATTGAGCACGATGTCGACGGGCTGGCCGTCGGCGAGGAACGGCATGTCCTCCGCCGGCACGATCTTCGACACCACGCCCTTGTTGCCGTGGCGGCCGGCCATCTTGTCGCCGGGCTGGATCTTGCGCTTCACCGCGACGAAGACCTTGACCATCTTCATCACGCCGGGCGGAAGTTCGTCGCCGCGCTGCAGCTTTTCGACCTTGTCGAGGAAGCGCTGCTCGAGCAGTTTCTTCGACTCGTCGTACTGTTTGCGGATCGCCTCGATCTCGGCCATCAGCTTGTCGTTGGGCGAAGCGAACTGCCACCACTGCGAGCGCGGATACTCATCCAGGATCGCCTTGGTGATTTTCGAGTCCTTCTTGAAGCCCTTCGGACCGGCGATGCCCTGCCGGCCTTCCAGCAACTCCGCCAGACGGCCGTAAACGTTGCGGTCGAGGATCGCCTGCTCGTCGTCGCGGTCCTTGGCGAGACGCTCGATTTCCTCGCGCTCGATGGCGAGCGCGCGCTCGTCCTTCTCGACGCCGTGCCGGTTGAACACGCGCACTTCGACGACGGTGCCTTGCACGCCCGGCGGCACCCGCAACGAGGTATCGCGCACGTCAGAGGCCTTTTCGCCGAAGATGGCGCGCAGCAGCTTTTCTTCCGGCGTCATCGGGCTTTCGCCCTTGGGCGTGATCTTGCCGACCAGAATATCGCCGGCATGCACCTCGGCGCCGATATAGACGATGCCCGCTTCGTCGAGATTCTTGAGCGCCTCTTCCGAGACGTTCGGGATGTCGCGGGTGATTTCTTCGGGGCCGAGCTTGGTGTCGCGCGCCATCACTTCGAATTCTTCGATGTGGATGGACGTGAACACGTCGTCTTTCACGATCCGCTCGGAGAGCAGGATCGAGTCCTCGAAGTTGTAGCCGTTCCACGGCATGAACGCGACCAGCACGTTGCGGCCGAGTGCGAGCTCACCGAGATCGGTCGAAGGACCGTCGGCGATGATGTCGGCTTTCTCGACGGAATCGCCCACCTTCACCAGCGGACGCTGGTTGATGCAGGTGTTCTGGTTCGAGCGCTGATATTTCATCAGCCGGTAGATATCGACGCCGGGCTTGGTCGGATCCGTTTCACCGGTGGCGCGCACCACGATACGGGTGGCGTCCACCTGGTCGACCACGCCTGTGCGGCGGGCGGAGATCGACGCGCCTGAATCGCGCGCGACCACGCCTTCCATGCCGGTGCCGACGAACGGCGCTTCCGAGCGAACCAGCGGCACCGCCTGGCGCTGCATGTTGGAGCCCATCAGCGCGCGGTTGGCGTCGTCGTTCTCCAGGAACGGAATGAGCGCCGCAGCCACCGAAACGAGCTGCTTCGGCGACACGTCCATGAAGTCGACCTTTTCACGCGGAACCAGATGCACGTCGCCGGCGTGGCGGCAAATGATCAGGTCCTCGGTGAAGCGGCCGCGCGCGTCCATCGTCGCGTTGGCTTGCGCCACCGTGTAGCGGCCCTCTTCCATCGCCGAAAGATAGATGACCTCGTCGGTGACGCGGCCGTCCTTCACCTTGCGATACGGCGTTTCGACGAAGCCGTATTTGTTCACCCGCGCAAAGGTCGCGAGCGAGTTGATCAGACCGATATTCGGACCTTCCGGCGTCTCGATCGGACAGATGCGGCCGTAGTGCGTCGGATGCACGTCGCGCACCTCGAAGCCGGCGCGCTCACGCGTCAAACCGCCCGGCCCGAGCGCCGAGAGACGCCGCTTATGGGTGATCTCGGACAACGGATTGGTCTGATCCATGAACTGCGAAAGCTGCGAGGAGCCGAAGAATTCGCGCACCGCGGCGGCCGCAGGCTTGGCGTTGATCAGGTCCTGCGGCATCACGGTGTCGATATCGACCGAGGACATACGCTCCTTGATCGCGCGTTCCATGCGCAACAGGCCGATGCGGTACTGGTTCTCCATCAACTCGCCGACCGAGCGCACCCGGCGATTGCCGAGATGATCGATGTCGTCAATCTCGCCCTTGCCGTCGCGCAGATCGACCAGGGTCCGAATGACGGAGATGATGTCTTCCTTGCGCAGCACGCGCATGGTGTCGGGCGCATCGAGATCGAGACGCATATTCATCTTGACGCGGCCGACGGCGGACAGGTCGTAGCGCTCGCTGTCGAAGAATAGCGAACGGAACATCGCTTCCGCGGTGTCGACGGTCGGCGGCTCGCCCGGACGCATCACGCGATAGATGTCGAACAGCGCGTCTTCGCGCGTCATGTTCTTGTCGACGGTGAGCGTGTTGCGGATATAGGCGCCGACGTTGACGTGGTCGATGTCGAGCAGCGGCAGCTCCTTGTAGCCGGCCTCGATCAGAACCTTGAGGTTCTTCTCGTCGATCTCCGAGCCGGCCTCCAAGTAGATCTCGCCGGTCTTGGCGTTGACGAGATCCTCGGCGATGTAATGGCCGATCAATTCCTCGTCGGTCATGCGAAGGTGCTTGAGGCCCTTCTCGGACAACTGACGGGCCTGGCGGACGCTGAGCTTCTTGCCCGCCTCCACCACCACGCGGCCGGTGTCGGCGTCGACCAGATCGTTGACGGCCTTGTAGCCTTTCAGCCGGTTGGCATCGAACGGCACGCGCCAACCTTCCTTGGCGCGCTTGTAGATCACGTGCTTGTAGAAGGTGCGCAGGATTTCCTCGCCGTCGAGGCCGAGCGCATACATCAACGACGTCACCGGAATCTTGCGGCGGCGGTCGATGCGCGCATAGACGATATCCTTGGCGTCGAACTCGATATCGAGCCAGGAGCCGCGATACGGGATGATGCGGGCGGCGAACAACAGCTTGCCGCTCGAATGCGACTTGCCTTTGTCGTGATCGAAGAACACGCCGGGCGAACGGTGCATCTGCGAAACGATGACGCGCTCGGTGCCGTTGACGATGAACGTGCCGTTGTTGGTCATGAGCGGAATGTCGCCCATGTAGACATCCTGCTCCTTGATGTCCTTGACCGAACGCGCGGCGGTCTCTTCGTCGATGTCGAACACGATCAGCCGCAGCGTCACCTTAAGCGGCGCGGCGTAAGTCATGCCGCGCTGGCGGCACTCGTCGACGTCATATTTCGGCGGTTCGAATTCGTATTTGACGAACTCGAGCATGGACGAATTGGAGAAATCGGAAATCGGGAACACCGATTTGAAAACCGCCTGCAGGCCCTCGTCGGGACGCCCGCCCACGGGTTCCTTGACCAGCAAGAACTGGTCGTAAGATGCCTTTTGAACCTCGATGAGGTTCGGCATCTCCGCTACTTCTTTGATTGATCCGAAAAACTTCCTTACGCGCTTGCGACCGGTAAATGTCTGCGCCATCGTCTCTTTCTCTCGATTCGATTTTGGCGGCCAGCGCGGGCGCCTCTCCGAACGGTCGCAATCCATCGCGACCATCAGGACAGGCGTCGGGGCTACCCGTTTCTATGTGATTCGGGCCTCGCCCGAACCGCCGCATTCTTCACAATCCCGGGTAAACGGGCTTTGCCCGTTCAACCGCCTTCCAAAGCGACCGCTATGCCGGCCGCCGTAGCTTTTGTTCGAAACCCCCGGGGCGCCAAGCCCCGGGGATATCGGTCAAATAAGCATTCGCTTACTTGAGCTCAACCTTGGCTCCGACCTTCTCAAGGGTGGCCTTGATCTTGTCGGCTTCTTCCTTGTTGACGCCTTCCTTGACCGGCTTGGGCGCGCCCTCGACCAGGTCCTTGGCTTCCTTGAGGCCGAGGCCGGTGAGCGCACGCACTTCCTTGATCACCTCGATCTTCTTGTCGCCGGCAGCGACGAGGACCACGGTGAACTCGGTCTTTTCCTCGACCGCGGCAGCAGCGGCCGGGCCGGCCGCCACCGCAACTGCGGCCGCGGCGGAGACGCCCCACTTTTCTTCCAACATCTTGGCGAGGTCGGCCGCTTCCAGGACGGTCAGCTTCGACAAGTCATCAACGATCTTTTGCAGGTCAGCCATTGTTCAGTTCCTATAGGTTCGAACCAGAGAATGCTTGTGAGCCGTCAGGCCGCAGCGCTTTTGGAAGCGTAGGCCTGGACCACGCGCGCGACCTTGGCCGCGGGAGCGTTGACGAGTTGAGCGATCTTGGTCGCCGGCGCCACCAGGAGGCCGACGATCTTGCCGCGCAATTCATCCAGAGACGGCAGCGAGGCGAGCGCCTTGACGCCGTTGAGGTCCAGAGCGGTTTTGCCCATCGACCCGCCGAGAATGACGAACTGCTCGTTCGCCTTGGCGAAATCGACGGCCACCTTCGGCGCCGCCACGGGATCGCCTGAGTAGGCGAGCACCGTCGGCCCCTTCAGCAGGGCCGAAATGGAAGCAACGTCGGTGTCCTTGAGCGCAATCTTGGCGAGACGGTTTTTTGCGACCTTCACCTGGGCGCCCGCCTGCTTCATCTGCTGACGCAGGGTCTGCATTTGGGCGACCGTGAGGCCCGCATAGTGAGCCACCACCACAACGTTCGAGGTCTTGAAGACCCCGCTCAGTTCGGTGATGGACTCCGCTTTTGCCGCTCGATCCACTGCAAGCTCTTTCCGGTTATGACGGCTCGCCGCTAGCTCGCGGGAGCCGCCGGGTTGAGACCAGCCGTCCCGCCTTAAAGTTCACGCGCAGCGAACCGGGCAGGACGACGTTCGAGAAGCCTGCCCCCCGATACAGCCGACGCCGGCAATCGGGTCTCCGAGGTTCGAACCAAACTTGGCGCAGCTTTGCGGCTGCGCAAACTCGGGTCGTGTCCCCGTCTGTGCTGGCCCTTTTCAGGATTAAGCGTCAGCCCGAAGGCATCGGCACCGGCAGTCTTGGACAGGTCGGTCGGCCCGTTTCCGGACCGGCCTTGCGCGCCTTTTTATTGCAACGGCTTCCGGTTCTTCCTTTCAGAGTTCCCGGCGGGATATCCAAAAGAAATGAGTTCCGATCACCATTGTTTTAGAGACGCGCAAAGGCGTGCCGACAAACTGGGCCGGCACGCCCGATAGGCCACATTTAGAGCTTCCAAAGCCCTTTGCCAAGCCCCTTTCTGCGGGAATCCCCGCGAAAAAGGTAAGCAAAAACCAGCTCAGTGACCGCCGCTGCTGGGGAACAGCGAGGACGGCTCAACTTTTACGCCCGGACCCATGGTGGAGGAGATCGCCACCCGGTTGATGTAGTGGCCCTTGGCCCCGGGGGGCTTGGCCTTCTGCACCGCATCGGCGAACGCCTTGATGTTCTCGACCAGCTTGTCTTCCGAGAACGAGGCCTTGCCGACCCCGGCCTGGACGATGCCGGCCTTTTCCACGCGGAACTCGACCGAACCGCCCTTGGAGGCCTTCACCGCGTTGGTGATGTCCATAGTGACGGTGCCGACCTTGGGGTTCGGCATCATGCCGCGCGGTCCAAGGACCTTACCCAGGCGACCGACCAGCGGCATCATGTCCGGGGTGGCGATGCAGCGGTCGAAGTCGATATTGCCGCCATTGACCTTTTCGACCAGGTCTTCGGCGCCAACCACGTCGGCGCCGGCCGCCTTGGCCTCTTCCGCCTTGGCGCCGCGCGCGAACACGCCGACGCGCACCGTACGGCCGGAGCCGTTCGGCAGATTCACCACGCCGCGTACCATCTGGTCGGCATGCTTGGGATCGACGCCGAGATTCATCGCGATCTCGATGGTCTCGTCGAATTTCGCCTTGGCGCGTTCCTTCACCAGCTTGACCGCTTCCGCGATGGTATAGGACTTGTCGCGATCGATGCCGGTACGAGCGGCCGTTGTGCGTTTTCCGAGTGCCATGACCGTTACTCCGCCACCGTGAGGCCCATCGAGCGGGCGGAACCTTCGATCATCTTCACCGCCGCTTCGATCGTGTCGCAGTTCAAATCCTTCATCTTCTGCTCGGCGATCTCGCGCAGCTGCTTCTTGGTCACCTGGCCGACCACTTCGCGGCCGGGGGTCTTGGAGCCGCTGTCGAGCTTGGCCGCCTTTTTGAGGAAATAAGACACCGGCGGCGTCTTCATCTCGAAGGTGAACGAACGATCCTGATAGGTGGTGATGATCACCGGGATCGGCGTGTTCTTTTCGATTTTCTGGGTCTGCGCGTTGAACGCCTTGCAGAACTCCATGATGTTGAGACCGCGCTGACCCAGCGCCGGCCCGATCGGGGGCGACGGGTTGGCAGCGCCGGCCGGCACTTGCAATTTGAGGAATCCAGTGACTTTTTTAGCCATCGCTCACTCCTGTTAGTGGTGCGGATCTTGACGGTTGGCGGCCGCCTCACCTCCCACGCCTCTATGAACTCTCAACTTATATGGTATCGCCTTATAGCTTCTCTACCTGCCCGAACTCCAGCTCGACCGGGGTGGCGCGGCCGAAAATCGACACCGCCACCTTCACGCGCGAGCGCCCCTCGTCGACTTCTTCCACCACGCCGTTGAACGAGGCGAACGGTCCGTCGGACACGCGTACCTGCTCGCCGACCTCGAACGAGACCGACGGCTTCGGCCGCTCGATGCCCTCCTGCACCTGATGCAGGATGCGGTTGGCTTCGACTTCCGAAATCGGCATCGGCTTGTTGTCGCTGCCGAGGAAGCCGGTGACCTTCGGCGTGTTCTTGATCAGATGGTAGACCTCGTCGGTCAGGTCCATCTTCACCAGCACATAGCCGGGGAAAAACTTGCGCTCGGCGTTGACCTTGCGGCCGCGCCGCACTTCGACCACCGTCTCGACGGGGACAAGAATTTCATCGAAGTGATCTTCAAGCCCGCGCTGCTTGGCTTGCTCACGGATCGATTCCGCGACCTTCTTCTCGAAGTTCGAATAGGCGTGGACGATGTACCAGCGCTTGGGCCGGGTCGTCGTGGTGGCGGCGGTGTCGCTCATCGCTCTTTAGCTTTCAGGTGCCAATGCCGAGCACGAAGGTAACGGCGATGCGGATGAATTGATCCGCGACCAGGAAGAAAATCGAGGCGATCGCCACCATGACGAACACCATGGCGGTCGTGATCATGGTTTCCTTGCGGGACGGCCAGGTGACCTTGCGGGTCTCCTCGCGCACCTCCTGCAGAAACTTGAACGGAGACGTCGCCATTCAATTCAGTCCTGATTGCAAAGCCCGGTTACCCAAGTTCTGATCCAACGATACATTATCTAGTCACGACCGGCGGCGATTGCCCGGCTCTCCGCCTGGCAGGAGTGGCAGGACTCGAACCTGCAACCCCCGGTTTTGGAGACCGGTGCTCTACCAATTGAGCTACACTCCTCCGGAAGCGGATGCGGCGGACCATAAGGGTCCGCCGCCGCGATGTCATGCATGATCGCGCGCGCCATTGCAAGGGTGGAAAATCGCCGTTTCGCGGTATTTCCGGCCCGCAATTGCCCCGTCGAGGCCAAAGAGCGGGCGGACGCCCCTTCCCGGTTAACGCCGGTTCGGCGACCAAGGCGCCCCCGATTCCGGACCCAGGATCGCCGAATAATGACTCCTTCGAGTGCCCAAGCCCGCCCCGAACGACCCGCGGCAACGGCGGGCGCCGGCTATTTGAGGCCGACCACGGTTATTCCGTTCAGCCCGGCGTTGAGAGCTTTTGTCTGATCGGCGCGAATGCCCGCCACGGTTAAGGATCGACTGCGACAGGGTGTGTTGACGGACAGACTTCACGACGATCATTTTGATGTCGGCATGAACATTTTTGTCATTCACCATCCGGCTATAAATAGACCTCGGCCTGGACGCCGGCGAACGCGATGGTTTTGTGGGTGTGGAACGGTTCGGCCTTCGCGATCTTCAAAGCTTCATTGGCAAACCTCATCGGCTGTCTGAGCCTCAGTTTTTGCGTCATCTGCGCCGACGACCAACGACACGACCGCGGAATGGTCGGGCGTAACCAGGTTCAAGTAGCCGTCGCCCGGCGTGACAGCCCAGGTGTCGGGAATATGCAGGACGAAGGCGACGGGACCTTTTTCCGGATAGCGGATGTTTTTGGCCGTCGCCACGCCGGCCCAGCCCATGACGATCGCGATGGCGGCCAGCCGCATCGCTGCGCGAATGTGTTCCATGATGACGCCCCCACGCTCTCGAACAAGAACGCCCCAACAATAATCATATTGCCGGTTACAATAACAGCCGCGGCTAACGGTTTTCTGCGTAGCGCCGCTGCGATGCGCAGGACCGCAAACGAGATGTGACGCCCCCCGCCTCTCCCTTGATCTTCCAGCCGGCCGAAAAAATGCCTATTCATTTGAAACGCGGGGCGACCGGTCAACTCCAGTTAGAATGAGCAGGTGCGGCTTATGAATATCTCTATCCTCGACGACTATTTCGACACGATCCGCACCCTCGACAGTTTCCGCAAACTTGACGGCCATGAGGTCAGAATCTGGAACGACCATGTCCAGGACGTCGACCAACTAGCGGAGCGGCTCAAGGATACGGATGTCCTGGTCCTGATCCGCGAGCGCACGAAAATCCGCACGCCCCTCCTGCAACGGCTCCCCCGCCTCAAGCTCATCAGCCAGCGCAGCGTCTACCCGCACATCGACATCGGCACCTGCACCGATCTCGGCGTCGTCGTCTCTTCAAGCCAGCACCCCGGCTCGCCGTGCTACGCGGCAGCCGAACTGACCTGGGCCCTGGCGCTGGCGGCGGTGCGGCAGATTCCCCAGCAGATCGCCTCGCTCAAAGCCGGCACCTGGCAGATCGGCGTCGGCTCGACGCTGCGCGGCAAGACGCTCGGAATTTTCGGCTATAGCCGGATCGGCCGCACGGTCGCCGCATACGGCCAAGCCTTCGGCATGACGGTGAAGTTCTGGGCGCGCCAGGCGTCGCTGGCGCAAGCACGCAGCGAGGGTTACGCGACGGCCGAGAGCAAGCAGGCGTTTTTCGAAGAGTCCGACGTGTTGACCCTGCACATGCGGCTGGTCGACGCGACGCGCGGCATCGTCACCGCCGCCGATCTCGCGCGGATGAAGCCGACGGCCGTGCTCGTCAACACCAGCCGCGCGCCGCTGATCGAACCGGGCGCGCTGGTCGCGGCGCTCAAGGCCGGGCGTCCGGGAATGGCCGCGGTCGATGTCTTTGAAGAGGAGCCGGTGCGCGACACCAACCACCCGCTCTTGGCGTTGCCCAATGTCGTTGCCACGCCGCATATCGGTTATGTGACGCGCGAGGAATACGAAACACAATTCGTGGAGATCTTCGATCAGATCATCGCCTATCAGGGCGGCCATCCCGTCAACGTCGTCAATCCCGATGTCCTGACGTCGCCGAACTTGCGCCGATAGTGGGGCCCCTTCCGCCGCATTGTCGAACCTTGTAGTTTGCTGAAAACGTCAAAACGAAAATGAGGGAGGATCGCCATGACACTTCGCCGCCGAGATTTTCTTCAATTGGCAACGGGCGCGGCCGCGCTGCCGGCGCTTTCGCGTTTCGCCTGGGCCGATACCTATCCTTCGCGGCCGGGGCGCATCGTCGTCGGCTTTCCGCCCGGCACGTCGTCGGATATCTGCGCCCGGCTAATCGGCCAGTGGCTGTCGGAAAAACTCGGCCAGCAGTTCGTCGTCGAAAACCGGCCGGGCGCCGGCACCAATATCGCCGCCGAGACCGTCGTGCAGGCCTCACCGGACGGCTACTCGCTGCTGTGGGTCACGCAGACCAACGCCATCAACTCGACACTCTACAGATCACTCAAATTCAACTTCCTCAAGGACATCGAACCGGTCGCCGGCGTCATCACCGTTCCGACCGTTATGATGGTCAATCCGCAAGTGCCGGCGAAGACCGTCGCGGAATTCATTGCCTACGCCAAAGCCAATCCGGGCAAGCTCAACATGTCGTCGCCCGGTATTGGCAGCGCTAACCATGTGCTCGGCGAGTTGTTCCAGATGATGACCGGCACCAAGCTCACCCACGTTCCCTACAAGGGCAGTCAATTCCCCGATCTGCTCAGCGGACAGGTGCAGGTCACGTTCAATCCATTGCCGTCCTCGATGGCTTTCATCAAAGACGGCAAGCTGCGCGCTTTGGCTGTCACTGCGACGAAGCGTCAGCCGGTGTTGCCGGATGTGCCGACGGTGAGTGAATCCGTGCCAGGCTATGACGGAACCGCATGGTTCGGCATCGGCGCCCCTAAAAATACGCCGAAGGACATCGTCGCCAAGCTCAACAGCACGATCAACGCCGGCCTTGCCGATCCCGCGCTCAAGAAAAAGCTCGAGGATCTGGGCGGCGTCCCGATGTCCGTCACCCCAGCCGAGTTCGCCAAATTCATCGCCAGCGAGGCCGAGAAGTGGGGCAAGGTGGTGAAGTTCGCAAATCTCAAAGTGGATTGATCAGACAATCCTCGGCTTGAAATGCCCGAAACGTCCGTTGCGGAACCCCTGCGGATAGCCGCAGCCGTTGCGCATGGGCGGCAAACTGTCGAGCAGCACACGCGAAAGGTAAGCCCGCTATGGCGGTGACGGCACAGCTTTGCGAGCGGATCGCCGCGATCGATTATGCCGATCTCGGCCAGCCGGCGATCGAGGCCGCGCGGCGGTTGGTGCTCGACGGCATCGCCATTGCGATCGCCGGAACGGAAGAAGAAGCGATCCACATCCTCGCGGCGCACCACAAGGAACAAGGCGGCGCTCCGCAGGCGACGGCGATCGGCAATGGTTTCCGTCTCAACACCGTGTCGGCCGCGGCGCTCAACGGCGCCGCCATGCACGTGCTCGACTTCGAGCCGATGTGGAGCCCGGCCAACCACGCGCTGTCGACCACGCTCGCCGGCGTGCTGGCGCTGGCCGAACATCGCGGCGCGAGCGGCCGCGAGGTTCTGACCGCGCTGGTCAAAGGCGTGGAGATGCAGGGCTGGATTCGCCAGGCCTCCGGACAGTTCGAGGCGAGTACGCTGCGTTTTCATCCACCCGGGGCGGCGGGTCCGCTCGGCGCAGCGGTGGCAGCGGGACATCTGCTGCAAGTTGGATCCCGGACAGATCGCCAACGCCATCGGCATTGCCGCCTCACGCGCCGGCAGCCTGCTGGCCAATGCCGGCACCATGACCAAATCGACGCATTGCGGTCACGCCGCGGCGCTCGGGCTCGAATCGGCATTGCTCGCCGCACGCGGATTTGCCGCCAATGCCGCGGTGTTCGAAGCGGCGCAAGGTTACGTGCCGGCGTTTTACGACGACGGCTTCAAGGTCGAGGAGATGCTCGGCTACGGTCGTCCCCCGTTCCGCCTCGTCGATCCCGGCTATGCGATCAAGATGTTTCCAAGCCAGTTCGGCACCCATTTCGGCATCACCGCCGGGCTCGAGCTGCACCCGCAAATTCCCGACGCACACGCCATCCGCCGCGTCGTCTTGACCGCACCGGTGATGACTTATGTCAACCGGCCGCTGCCCAAGAAGGGTCTCGAGGGCAAGTTCTCGCTGCAATATACGGCTGCAGCCGCGCTGCTCGACGGCAAGGCCGGCATTCGCACCTTCACCGACGAGCGGCTGGCGAGAGCCGACATGCAAGACCTGCTCGGCAAGTTCGAAGTCGTTCTCGACCCCACAATCCCCGGCCGTTTCGAGGATATGCATGTGCTGCTGCGCGTCGAGCTCGACGGCGGCCGTGTGCTGGAGACGCGCTGCAACGGCCCGCGCGGCAAATGGGGCACGCCGCCGATCAGCGAGGCAGAGCATCTGGTCAAGGTCCGCGACTGTCTGGCGACACGGCTCGCGCCGGATGCGGCCGAACGCATCATTGCGCTTGCCCGCCGCGTCGACGTTCTCGACGCCGCCGGCCTGCGACAACTCATGCAGTTCGCTGGTTGCTTTGCCTGACGTTGCCCTTTGGCCGGCTCGCCGAGCCGTAGCTCGCGGCTAAAGTCCGCCTTCTTTTGCTTCCCAAACGAAGGCTGGAGCGGGTGAAGGGAATCGAACCCTCGTCATCAGCTTGGAAGGCTGTTGCTCTACCATTGAGCTACACCCGCGGAACGCGACGCAAGTTTACCAGGAACCGGCCCGCCCGCGTTGCTTCGCAACTTCGGCACGGCAGCTTTCGCGTTTGCCGGGCCGTAGCTCCGAAGGAGCGAAGGCTGGTGGGAGAGGTAGGACTCGAACCTACGAAGGCATAGCCAGCGGATTTACAGTCCGCCCCCTTTGCCGCTCGGGACACTCTCCCCCCGAAAGCCGTCGCACCATATTGATCCGATAAGAAAAACGGCCCTTCGGCCGGCCGGTCGGGATCGCGCGGTTTATGGGCAGACACCCCCCCGAAGTCAATGGAGGCTATGCTGTTTGGGGAGGATCAGTTAAGGCACCGCAATGACAACACACCCGCCCACCGGCCGGCCCCGTTCCGGCGCCAAGCCGGGCGCCACCCGCCAGCAGATCGAACGGCGCGAGCGTTTTGAGCGTGCCCGCCGCGACAGCCTGCGGCCGGCCGCCGATGGCCCGGTCGTTATGTATGGCTGGCATACCGTGACCGCGGCGCTGCGGAACCCCGAGCGGCGCTTGCGCAAGTTGCTCGCCACCGAGAACGCGGCGCGGCGCTTGGCCGACGAAGGCGTGACATCGCCCATTTCGCCGGAACTGGTGCGGCCTTCCGCGATCGCGGAACGGCTCACGCCGGACGCGGTGCACCAGGGCCTCTATCTCGAAACCGACCCGCTGCCCTCGCCCGCGGTCGAAGATCTGCCGGCCCGCGGCGTGGTGCTGGTGCTCGACCAGATCACCGATCCGCACAATGTCGGCGCCATCTTCCGCTCGGCCGCGGCCTTCGCGGCTACGGCTATCGTCACCACGCAACGGCACAGCCCGGAAGCCACCGGCGCGCTGGCCAAGGCCGCCTCCGGCGCGCTCGAATATGTGCCGCTGGTCAGCGTGCAGAACCTGGCGCGCGGCCTGGCCGCGCTCAAGCAGAGCGGCTTTCTCGTGGTCGGGCTCGATTCGAGCGGCGAGGCCGATCTCGCCGCCCTGCCCTTGCGCGCGCCGTTAGCGCTGGTGCTCGGCGCCGAGGGCAAGGGCCTGCGCCAGCTCACAAAGGAAACCTGCGATGCCGTCGCCCGCATCGCGCTGCCGGGCGAGATCAAGAGCCTGAACGTGTCGAATGCGGCAGCGCTCGGCCTTTATGTCGCGAGCCGGAGCTTGGCCGGCGGGACATAAAATGCGAACGGCGGGCCCCCAAGCCCGCCGCCCGCGTCCCACGATCTCTTCAGGCGCCTTAATCCGCAGGCACGTTGATAATCTTGCCGCTTCCCTTGCGGAACAGCCGGATATTCATGCGGTCCGGGCCGAGAATGGTGACTTCGGCGTCGGCGCGGATCGTCCGCTCGTCGCCGCCGGCGGGCAGCGTATTGCCGCCTTCGACCACGACGCGCCGGTCGACTACGACAGGCGCACGGCTTGCGCAACCGTCGATACAGCGCGCGTAAGGATAGCGGCGCAGGCGGTACGGCGGCGCAAAGACGTTCTGCGTCAGCTCGACGTCATAGACCGGCTCTTGGTGCACCACATAATAAGGATGGTGCGTCCCATGATAATGATAAAGCGGCTGCGGCTCGGCATAAGTCGAGCGGCAACAATGCGCTTGCGCCGCCGCGGCCGGCAGCACGCCGGCGGCGATGATGGCGAGCATCAGGAGTTTGCGCGGGCGATTGATCATGATTTTCATCCGACTGGAATTGCTTTCAAGGTTTCAACGCACGGGGATTCCGTGGAAGCCGTGCGCATGCGGTCTGCGGCGGTCGCTGGATCTTGTACCGCGTTGAACGTCGGCCTGGATATCGCCTTCGATCACGAGCGGCTGCACGTTGACGGCATAGAGGTGCTCAATCGCCCAATTGTTCGACCAGGACCGATGGTAGGATTTCGCCGGTTTCTGCGCCCGCCTGACAGCCGAGAGATTTTCGTAGCGGCCGACCCGCGGCCTGATGCCGGTGGCCGGGAAATAATGGTGATAATGCCACGGCGCGCTCCAATAGGCGCGCGTCACAACGCCCGGCTCGTCATCGTAGAGCCACGCCATTTCGCTGCGTTGGGGCTGCGCGAAATAGCCCCCGGAAGAGCCAACGGGAAGATCGGCCGCGCGCGCGGCGCCGGCGATGCCGAAACCCATGAGAGCGATGGCGAGCAGAACGCGCATCCGATCCGTCTCCAACAAAACCAAGGGCATTTTATACGAAGGCTTTACGTTGCCGCATGCAATCGCGGGGTAACATTAATTGCCGCGGCGCCTTGAACCTGCCCGAATTGCGGCACCACCTTGCGGCCGACCGCCAGGCTCGAATAGAACAACGCAGCCATTAAAGTTAATCTCCGTGCCACACCACAGACCACCCACCGCACCCGAAAGACCGTCATCGACCCGGCGCGCCGGCTTCCGCGAGCGATATGACGAAATCGAATCCTATCGCTCCGCCTTGGTTGCGCGGCTGACGTCGCTCAGCGAGGCCGGACAGCGCCATCCCGCCTACAGGCGCGCGTTCACTTTGCTCAACGCCACGTTCCGCAAGTCGAAGCTGCCGCAGCGCCTGGCGGTATTGCAGGCGGCCGCCTGGCTGATCGACATCCTGGAAAAGCTCACCGCGATCACCTGATCGGCGGGCGCTGCACGGCGGCTGGCGTGGGATTTTGGCTTTGCTGCCTTGCAGCAAAATCTTATGCTTATCCACAGTACCCAATACTTTAGTTCTACGACCTGAGACGCGCAGACACGGCCCCTTTGTGCGACATACTTACGCACTGGGGGCTGGCTTTTGGCGACAATGCGGGAGGCATTCCCCCAACAAGAAATCGAACGAAAAAACCAAAGACGGGGACGACGCCTATGACAACGATAACCGCGACCAGTGACCGCTCAGCCGGAATGACCGCTGAGCAGAAAATGGTCATTTTCGCTTCTTCGCTCGGCACCATATTCGAGTGGTACGACTTCTACATTTACGGGACGCTCGGCGCGTTCCTGGCGAAATACTTCTTCTCCAATGTGCCGGCCAATGTCGGCTTCATCTTCGCCCTGCTCGCCTTCGCCGCCGGCTTCGCCGTGCGTCCGTTCGGCGCGCTGATATTCGGGCGGCTCGGCGACACGATCGGCCGCAAATACACCTTCCTCATCACCATGTCGCTGATGGGCGTCGGCACGTTCTTCATCGGCGTGCTGCCCGGCTACGCGAGTTGGGGCATCGCGGCGCCGATCGTGCTGATTGCGCTTCGCCTCGTGCAGGGCCTCGCGCTCGGCGGCGAATATGGCGGCGCGGCGATCTACGTCGCCGAGCATGCTCCGGCGAACAAGCGCGGCTACTACACCTCGTGGATTCAGACCACCGCCACGCTCGGCCTGTTCATGGCGCTGCTGCTGATCCTCGGTATCCGCACCGCCATGGGCGATAAGGATTTCGGCGATTGGGGCTGGCGCATTCCATTCCTGCTCTCGGCGATCCTGCTCGCGGTATCGGTCTGGATCCGGCTGAAACTGAATGAATCGCCGCTGTTCAAGAAGATGGTGGAAGAAGGAAAGCAGTCCAAGCGCCCGCTCGGCGAGGCTTTCGGCGAATGGTCGAATGCCAAGATCGCCATCGCGGCGCTGCTCGGCGCCACCGCCGGCGAAGCGGTCGTGTGGTACGGCGGACAGTTCTACGCGCTGTTCTTCCTGACCCAGACCCTGAAAGTGCCGGCGGTCACCGCCTGGATCATGATCGCGGTCTCGCTGGCAATCGGTACGCCGGGTTTCATCCTGTTCGGCTGGTTGTCGGACAAGATCGGCCGCAAGCCGATCATGCTCGCCGGCTTCGCGCTGGCGGTCATCACCTACTTCCCGATCTTCGGCGGGCTCACCCACTTCGCCAATCCGAAGCTGGAGCATGCCTTGTCGGCGGCGCCGGTGGTCGTCACCGCCGATCCGAGCCAGTGCTCGTTCCAGTTCAAGGCAACCGGCACCGAGAAGTTCACCACCGCCTGCGACATCATCAAGTCGACGCTGGTCAACCTGTCGGTGAACTACGAAAACGTCAAAGCGCCCGCCGGCACCAAGGCGAGCGTGAAGATCGGCGATACGCAACTCAATGCCGACACACCGAACCTGCCCGCCGCGATCACAACGGCGGTGAAGAACCACGGCTATCCGGCCGGCGCCGATCCGAAGGACATCAACTATCCGATGACGGTGCTGCTGCTCGCCATCCTGGTCGTCTACGTGACCATGGTGTACGGGCCGATCGCCGCCTGGCTGGTGGAACTGTTCCCGACCCGCATTCGTTATTCGGGTCTGTCGCTGCCGTATCACATCGGCAACGGCTGGTTCGGCGGCTTCCTGCCGGCCACCGTGTTCGCCATCGTGGCTGCGACCGGCAACATCTACTCCGGTCTCTGGTACCCGATCGTGATCGCGGCGATGAGCTTCGTCATCGGGCTGATCTTCCTGCCCGAGACCAAGGATCGCGACATCACCACGATGTAGCAAAAAAGGTGGGGCGGCTTGAGCCGGCTGGCCCCACCCTTCGACTTTTGCGCCCCGCACACCGCGTGCGGGGCGTTTTCGTCGGCAAGCCGGCGCAGGCTCGCGGCTTGTGGCGGCGCGGCGACGCTGATAGCTCTCTCCGTCGAGCCGGGTTAGCTCAGCGGTAGAGCAGCGGTTTTGTAAACCGAAGGTCGGGAGTTCAATCCTCTCACCCGGCACCAGAAAAACCAATAAAACGAGCCTGTTATCGCCGGCCTTGGCCGGCCGGCGCACGGCTTGCGGCGGCAGTTTTTTTGTTCGGGGCGTAGACTGTTGAAGCGCCGGGACGTTGCGGCGCGTAGAATTTGACCAAGATCAACACCCCAGGGTGCAATCGGGCCACCGTTGAGTCGAAAGGGCGAAGCCGTGCTGATTGCTATGTTTGCCGATATTCACGCCAACCGGCAGGCGTTCAGCGCCTGCCTGGCGCAGGCGCGCGAGCAAGGCGCGCAACGCTTCGTCCTGCTCGGCGATTATGTCGGCTATGGCGCCGATCCCGACTGGACCGTGACAACCGTCATGGAACTGGTCGACAAGGGCGCCCTCGCCGTGCTCGGCAATCACGACAGCGCGATTGCCAATCCGCGCGAACAGATGAATCTGGAGGCCAAGATCGCCATCGAATGGACGCGCGGCGAGCTGGACGCCGCGCAACGGCAATTCCTGTCCGCGCTGCCGCTCACGCTGACCGATGAAGACCGCCTCTACGTGCATTCGGAAGCGAGCAATCCCGCGGCCTGGACCTACGTGACCAGCACGCTCGAGGCGTCGCGCAGCATCACCTCCACCTCCGCGCAGATCAGCTTTTGCGGCCATATCCACCAGCCCGCGATCTACAGCATGTCGCCGACAGCGAAGATGACGGCGTTCAAACCGACCACCGGCGCACCCGTGCCGCTGCTGCAAGGACGGCGTTGGCTCGCCGTACTCGGCTCGGTGGGACAACCGCGCGACGGCAATCCGGCCGCCGCCTACGCCATGTTCGATACCGACAAGCGCGAGCTCACGTATTGCCGCGTGCCCTATGACGTCGAGCAGGCCGCTGGCGCGATCCGCAAGAAAGGCCTGCCGCGGTGGCTGGCAGACCGTCTATTCGTGGGCCAATAATCAATGGCTAAGCCATTGCACGAGCCCGGTGTGATCGTCGACGACTTCCGGCTCGAAGAAGTGGCGCACACGGGCGGCATGGCGAGTCTTTGGCGCGTCACGCGCCCCGGCACGGCGACGCCGATGCTGATGAAGGTGCCGAGAATCGGCGAAGGCACCGACCCCGCGGCCATCGTCAGTTTCGAAATGGAGCAGATGATCCTGCCGCGGCTCACCGGCGTGCACGTTCCGAAATGCATCGCGGTGGGCGATTTTGCAACGCAGCCTTATGTCGTCACCGAGTGCATCCCCGGCAAGACTCTGTTCACGCGGCTGCCCGAACTCCCGCTGCCTTACGCCGAAGTGGCCGAGATCGGCGTGAAAATCGCCCAGGCTCTGGACGATCTGCACCGCCAGCACGTGGTCCACCTCGACATCAAGCCGAGCAACATCATATTCCGCCCGACCGGCGAAGCCGTTCTGCTCGACTTCGGCCTCTCCCATCACGACCAGCTTCCCGATCTGATGCAGGAAGAATTCCGCCTGCCGTTCGGCACCGCGCCTTACATGTCGCCCGAGCAGTTGCGCGGCGTTCGAAACGACCCGCGCAGCGACCTGTTTGCTTTGGGCGTGCTGCTCTATTTTTTCTCGACCGGCGTACGGCCCTTTGGCGAAAGCGAGTCGCTGCGCGGTATGCGAAAGCGGCTGTGGCGCGATCCAGTGCCGCCGCGCCGCTTGCGGCCCGATTATCCTCCCTGGCTGCAGGAAATCGTGTTGCGCTGCCTCGAGATCGAGCCGGGCTACCGCTATCCGACGGCGGCGCAGCTCGCCTTCGATCTGACCCACCAAAACGAAGTCAAGCTGACCGCCCGGTCCGAGCGTTTGCAGCGCGATCCATTCACCACGGTGCTGCGACGGCGGTTCAACAAAGACTTGACGGGGTCGCGGCTCAAGTCCGCGCTAGCCGTGCAGATTGCTTCGTCTCCGATCATCGCGGTTGCCATCGATCTCGGCGAGGAATCCCGATCGATCAACGAGGCGCTGCGGGTCACCGCCGAGCGCATTCTTGCGACGCTGCCATCGGCCCGACTTGCCTGCCTCAATGTCCTCAAGCAGGGCCGCCTCACCCTCGATTTCACCCTCGATGAGCAGGGCCACAACAAGCAGATCGACCGCCTGGTCGCGCTCAGACACTGGGCCGAGCCGATCAAGCTCGATGAACGCCGCTTAACCGCGCATGTGCTCGAGGGCGTCGATCCGGCGGCGGCGATACTGGAATTCGCCCAAGCCAACCAGATCGATCACATTCTGATCGGCGCGCGGCAAAACTCGCTGCTGCGCAAGCTGCTCGGCAGCGTATCGGCCAAAGTTGCCGCCGAGGCGCTCTGCACCGTGACCGTGGTCCGGCCAAATCTCGCCGTCGTGGAAGAAAAAATTTCACCGGCCGATGGCGTGGGCACGGCGACAGGCGGATGACGTCTTTGCCGTCTTGACGAAGTTTTGTGCGCGAAACGCGGTTACGGGTAAACGCCTTCTAGCAATCGCGATAGTTGAGCAACCCGATGATATGGTTGGCGTTTCCAACCAAGTGCGCGCAATCTAACCGCAGCGATCGGGCTTGCGTTCCAGCGCCGTGCACCGGAAACGAGCGGCTTCGGCCGGTCCGGCAATACCTCGAAAGTCAGGCGACCGCGGCCGAACAAGACCTTGTTCGGTGGTTACCGAGTGTGCCAAACTATACTTGTTACTCGCAATACCTCGGAGATCTAGCATGCCTCAGGGCACCGTAAAGTGGTTCAATCCGACGAAGGGCTATGGCTTCATCCAGCCGCAAGAAGGCGGCAAGGATGTGTTCGTGCACATTTCGGCGGTTGAGCGCGCCGGACTAAGCACACTGAACGAAGGTCAGACCGTTCAGTTTGAACTCGTCGAAAATCGCGGCAAGACATCCGCAGAGAACCTCAAGGTTAAGTGACCTCGTCGCCCGAGGCTGCTTTCGGCCTTTTTGTCTGAGACTGGCGCCGCCGAGCGGGTTATGCCCGGCGGTTGTTGCACGCATTTGGCGCGTGCGAATAGTCGCGCGTGCGCGTGATCCTTTCGGCGCGCCGATTTTCATCCCCGATCCATTCGCCGGCATGATTTCCAGGATCGCGCGCTAACGCGTGAGTTTTTCCAACTCGGGAAACGGCGCGTAGGCCGCGTCCTTGCACAGCTCGTGTACGTCTTTCGGCCCGTCGAGGAAGCGGTCGAGCTTGCCCGACACATAGATCGCGGCGCCATCCTTAGAGCCGGCATATTTGCCGTCGGCGCGCGCGTTGTAACGCACGCAGGCGACGTAGCGCTCGCCCGGCCCTATGGTCTTGAGCGTCGGCTGCGACACCGCGGCACTCCGAACTTGGGTCGGATCGTTGAGATAGGTACGCAGGAAGGCCAGCAGGTCGGTTTTGTAGTTTTGCGGGAAGACGTTCTGCGCCTCCCACTGCGCCTTCATTTCAGCCGGGCTGACGCCGACTTCGGTCGCGCAGCCGCCGACCACGAGCACCGCTAGCAACGCCAACCACCGCATCCACCGTCTCCACATTCTCCGTCCGACGCCCCGCTGCCCGCGATCATAGCGGCTTGCACCGGATCGGCCAGGGATACCGTGCGCAATGCGCGCGATACTTGTATGCTGCCAGGCATAATAAGACACCTAGGGGGGCAGAAATGAAAATCTCACGTCGCGCGATCGTGCTCGGCGCGGTCGCCACGCCATTCGTGGCGCGCGCGCAAACCGCAGCCTGGCCGCCGAATAACATCAGGGTTGTCGTTGCCTATCCGCCAGGCGGCTCGACCGACGCCATCATGCGGCTGGTTCAGAACCCGCTGCAGGAGCGGCTCAAGACGACGATCATCATCGAAAACCGAGCGGGCGCTTCCGGCAGCGTCGGCACCGGTTGGGTCGCGAAGTCGCCGCCGGACGGCAATACCTGGCTCGCCGTATTCGACAACCACGCGGCCAATCCGTTCGTCCTGCCCAGCCTGCCCTACGACACCGAAAAGGATCTCGAACCGGTGCTGCTCATCGGCACCGCGCCATACTTGATCGCGACCGCCAAGGCGAAACCGTTCCAGACGCTCAAAGACGTGCTCGACGCCGCCAAGCAAAAGCCCGGCAGCATCAGCTATGCCTCGGTCGGCAGCGGCAGCGTCGGTCATCTGGCGATGGTGCTGCTGTCGGACCGAGCCGGCGTCAAACTCGTGCATGTGCCCTATCGCGGCGGCGGACCGGCAATGACCGACGCGCTCGGCGGCCATGTCGATCTGCTCGTCGGCAGCACGGCGCTGTCGATGCCGCAGGTCAAGACCGGAAACCTGCGCGCGCTGGCGCAGACCGGAAAGACGCGCAATCCATTCCTCGCCAACGTGGCGACCGTGAGCGAAAGCGGCTATCCCGGATTCGAAGCCTACGCGTGGTGGGGTATTTTCGCGCCGGCCAAAACGCCAAAGCCGATCGTCGAGCGTTTTGGCAGCGAAATGGCCGCATGCCTGCGCGAAGAAAGGATTTCGAAGCAGTTGATCGAAACCCAGCAGGTGACGCTGACGCTCGGCGGCCCGCAGATCTTACGCGAGTTCGTCAGCAGCCAGATGGGGGTGTGGGGCAAAGTCGTGAAGGATCACAACATCAAGAGCGACTAGCGAATAAACGCTGGGGGCGCGGTGTTGATGGGTCGGCGACCTGCCGAAGATTTGCCTTGCTCGCGTGCGAACCGGGACATCATGCCAGAGCTATCGCGCCGCTCATTCCTGACCGGCCCCCTGCTCGCTGCCGGCTGCGCCGCGCTGCCGGCGCCGGGACAAGCCGCCGCGCCGGCGGCCAAGACCCAAGGCCCCGGCGTCTACCGCTACAAGCTCGGCGGCTACCAGCTCACCGCGCTCTATGACGGCGTCTGGAATCTGCCGATCGACGGCAAGTTCGTGCGCAATGCCAGCGGCACGGCAGTGAACGAGGCGCTTGCCGCCGCCTTCTTGGCCCCGAACGTGCTGCCGATTTCGTTCACCGCCCTGCTGGTGAATACCGACGCCAGACTGGTGCTGATCGACACCGGCACCGCCGGCCAGGTCGCCGACAGCGCCGGTTTCATGAACGCCAATCTCGCCGCCGCCGGCGTCAAGCCGGGCGACATCGACACCATCGTCATTTCCCACTTCCATCCCGACCACATCGACGGCATCAAGACCAAGGACGGCGACAAAGTCTTCGCCAATGCCGAAATCCTGGTGCCCGAGCCAGAATGGGCATTCTGGATGAACGACGGCCAAATGAGCCGTGCGACCGGCGCGGTGCATCGCTACTTCCTCAATGCGCGGCGCATTTTCAATGACATCGCCAAAGAGGTGCGGCGCTTCAAGCCCGGCGCCGAGGTCGCGCCCGGCATCGTCTCCGTCCCGGCGTTCGGCCACACGCCCGGCCATACTGCCTTCGCGATTTATTCCGGCGGACAATCGATGCTGGCGATGAGCGACACCGCGCGCGAGCCGTTCCTGTTCGTCCGCCATCCGCAATGGCAGCCGAGCTACGATATGGACGGGCCGCTGGCCGCCAAGACGCGCATCGCCATGCTCGACCGCGCGGCGGCCGACCGCATGCTGGTCGAGGCCTACCACTTCCCATTCCCGGCCTGCGGCCACATGGTCAAGAACGGCCGCGGCTACGAGCTCGTGCCGGCTATGTGGCAGCCGCTCTAGCGCACTTACATCTTGGAGAGCTTGCCGTAATCGACGCCCTGGGCATAAGCGATCTTGGCGTCCGCGCCGGCCGAACCCTCCACCGTGACCAGGAATTTGTTGGCGACGACCATGTTGATGGTGCCGTCGGCGGTCTGGATCGCGCGCTGGTCGCCGATGCGGATCAGCTTGCCCATGACGCCGGCGATCGCCGGGTTGAGAAACAGTTGGGCAAATTGCATGACCATCGCGGAGTTGCCGGTGATCCGCACGTGCACGTCGTGGCCATCGGGCCCGCGATAGCGGCGGCTGGCCGACGAGGCGCCGAACATGGCGGCGCCGACGGCGGTGGTTTCGACCTTCTCGGCCGTCCAGCCGGGCAAGGCCGCCGGCAGCAGCGAGCCGAAGCTTTCGGCGTTCTTTTGCCCGACCAGTTGCGAGGCCATATCGAGCGACTGCTTGGCGGCCGCCAGGTTGCCCGCTTGATAGGCTTTGCGCGCCTGGTCGATGGCATCGAGAATATCGTCGGCGGCAAGCGCGGGCAGCGCGAGCGCAGCGAGAAAAACGCCGGCAAACAGAATACGTAACGTCGCCATGGTTGGCCCTCCGGAATTGGACCGGCCAAACCTAGCATAATTCGCCCGGACCAGCGCGGCCGGCCCAACGGGTCGGCCGCCCCGCGTCTAGAAGGTGACGCCGGCCTTCACCATGTAGGTCCGGCCGGCCAGCGGGTAGGCATTGTATCGGCCATAGGTCGCGGAACTGGCGACCGCGTAGTCGAAGTATTCGACGTTGAACAGATTCTGCACGGCGGCCGACCAGAAGAGGTTTTTCATTTCCCCGCCGAGCCGTAGATCGAGCGTGGTGTGCGCCGGAATCAACGGCTGGAAATTCGCCTGATCGTTGTCCATGCGCCGCGCGCCGACGTAGCGCACCACCGCGTCGAATACCGCAAGTTTTTGGTAGATATCCCAGGTCACCCCAAGATTGCCGGTCCAGCGCGACACCAGCGGGATGTCGTTGCCGGCATACATCCCCTCGCGGAACGTGGCGCGGGTGTAGCTCACCCCGCCCTTCAAACGCACGCTGTCGGACAACCGCAGCGTCGCGCTGTTTTCGACGCCGACGCGGCGCGTCGGATCGAGATTGATGTCGGCGCCGATCGGCGGGAACGGAATGAACAAGATCTCGTTGTTGAGCTGCATCTCATACACGCTCGACTGCCATTCGAGCGGGCCGAATCGACCGCGCACGCCGCCCTCGATGTCGCGCGACGTCTGAGTTTTCAGGTTGAAATCGACGGGGAAGGCATTCACGCCGATGCGCTCGTCCACGTTCGGCGTGCGGAAGCTGCGCGCGACGCGCCCGAACACCGTGAACATCGCCGAGAAGCGATGTTCGAAACCGAGATGCAGAGCATGCTGCAGCTCGGTGGAATCGAGCGGGATTGCCTGGGCGTCGAAGGCGCCGCCCGGCGCGGTCGGATCGTAGACGTCACGCGCCGACAGGCGGGTCTGCTGCAGCCGCGCGCCGAAGGAGATGTCGGTCGTCGGCAGGACGGTGGCCGTCTGCTGCCAGTAGACCGCAGCCGATTGCTGGTTGAGATTGTACGTATGATACGGCGGATCGGTGACGTCGACGCTGCGCTTGGCCTCGAGCGTGGAATTGTAATAGTCGATGCCGGTCGTGATCTTGTTGGGCACGCCGAACCACTGGGTGTTGATGTTCGCCCGCGGCGTCACCGAACCGGTGGTCAGCGTCCGGATGTCCGACGTATCGAACCCGAACAGCGTGGAAAAGATCGTCTGTTCCTTGCGCCGCAGATTGCCGTCTACGATCAATTCGACGCCGGGCCCTAAATTCCGCGATACGCCGAATGTCAGGCTGCCGCCGTTCTTGCTCGAATAGGCGTCCGGCGTGGTGGCGCCGCGCCGGTCGGTGACCAGTTGGTTGATGCCGGCATTGATGTCGACCAGCCGCGCACCCGGCAGACCGAGATGCTGGTCGTCGCCGGAAATGTTGAACCAGGCGCTGCCGTCGGCGCCGGTGTAGCGCAGATCGCCGACGGCGTTGCGCTGGCGCACATAGTCGTTGACCCGGTAGCCGTCCGAATTGACGCCGTTGGCGAAGGCCGAGGCCGCGAAAGGACCGTGCGATGCCGCGGCCGACGCATTGATTTCGTGCTGGTTGAACGAGCCGAAGCCAGCCTCGATGCGCCCGGACGGCGGCTGCGCCACGCCGGTCTTGGTGATGATGTTGATCACGCCGCCGACGGCGCCGTCGCCGTACAGCACCGCGCCGCTGTTGCCGCGGGTGATTTCGATGCGCGCGATGCTGTTGCGCGGGATCGTGCTGAAATCGATGCCGGACTGGTCGATGTCGGTCAGCCGGCGGCCGTTGAGCAGAACGAGCGTATTCGAACTCGCGGTCGCGCCGAAGCCGCGCAGATCGACCGTCGTGCCGGCGCCGTTCTTGCCGTCCGCCGTGCTGATGGTCTGGATGCCCACCTCTTGCGACAGCAATTCCTGCAGCGTCGTGCCGGGCGAGCGCGCTATATCCTCGGCGGTGATGATGCTGGTGGATGCGCCGGCGATTCCGGTGTCGGTGCGGCTCGCCCAGACATCGATGGCGGGCAACACCTCGGTGGTGGTTTGCGCCTGCGCGGCGGTTGCCGCAAAACCAGTGAGCGCGACCAGCGCGCCGCAGATCCTTCTCTTCATTCCCATGACACAACGTTCCTTCGTTTGCGCGCGCGAATGGCGGCGCATCGGGTGAGATCAAACCCGGTGCGAAGGACACGTTCAGCGGCACGCATTCAGACGACGCGCGATGCTTACGTGTGCAATATCGTGGGAGAACTTCTCTCACGGCTTCGCACCGGCATTGTCGTCACCGCTGCGAAAGACCGCTCCGTATGGACTCCCCGTCCACCGGTTGGGTGACCGCGCTGGCAGGTCTCCTGGCTCGCGGGTCGTCGCTCAGTTGCGCCCGGCCTTCCCGGTTTCCCAGTGGCCATATGGACGCGGGCTCGCCGCTGACAGTTGCGGGGGCAGCCACGGATTTCTGCAAATTCGCAAAGACCGAACCGGCAAATTCCGTGTTCCCTCTTTCGTCCCCGGCGTTACCCGGGGAACCAGCACGGCAAAATGTTCCCTTGAATGGACGAACGAGTCAAGCGTCGCCATCGGCGACGCCTGCCCGTCGTGCAACCATCGAATCGATGGATCAGCCGAACGTCTTGCTCTTGGCGTGACGCTTCACGTGTTTCATCGCCTTGCCGTGCTTGGCATGCGCGACATGTTTGCGATGTTTCACCGCCTTGGCCGCGTGCCTGTGCGTCTTGCCGGCGTGTTTCACGCTCGCCGTCGTGGTGGTCTTGGCCGTATCGGCTTTCGCCGCCGGCTGGCTGGTGCTGGCGGGCGGCGCGGTAGCTGCCCTGCGCCAGCGCCGGGCCGGCGATCAGGCTCACCGCAATGACGGCGGCAGCGAGTTTGTTGAACATGGACGTTATCCTCATTTCGATCGGGTTGCCGCAAACCCGGGGGTGATCGGCCGACCGGCATCGGCGCCGATCGTTGCCATCAGACTGCGCCCGGCCCACTGAACCCGCTCTGAGGGACGCCGTTATCGCGCGTTCAAACACCCGTCCGGCCGGTGGCGGAACCGCGGCCGGATCGTGGCGGCGTAAATCTTTTGGCGTAGGCGGGACTAGGCACCAATCACGAAGTGTTTTTTCCGTACGCGAACGATTCGCCCTATTCTGAGCCCCAAGCCCCTGTAGAGGAGAGGTTCCACATGACCCTGACCCGGACGCTTCGCGCGATCGGCATTTTCGCCGCCGCCGGCCTGCTCGTGACCGCCGTGAGCCTCAAGCCCGTGGCGGTCTACGCCATGGGCACCGACAATCCGCCGACCGACGACGGCAGCAAAAAGAAGAAAAAAGACGGCAGCGCCATCGAGCAGCAGCAGCAACAGCAGGCCGATGCGAAATTCCTGCGCGACTATCGCGCCGCGCGCGAGTTGATCCTGGCCGGGCACTACCAGGCCGGCATCGCCGCCATGCACGCGCTCGGCCGCGACGAACATCCGGACGTCGCCAACTATATCGGTTACGCCAACCGCAAGATGGGCAACTACGAACAGTCAAAGATCTGGTACGAGGCCGCGCTCAGGGCCGATCCGAACCACACCCGCACCTGGTCCTATTACGGCATGTGGCAGATGGAACAGGGCAACCGGCTGAAAGCGCTGGACGATCTGCAGAAGGTGAAGCTGTTGTGCGGCAACACCGGCTGCGAGGAGTACCGTCAGCTCAAGGCCGTGATCGACGGCAAAGCGAGCTACTGAGCGACTACCCCCGCTGTCTGAAAACGCCTCATCGCCGGGCTTTATGCCCGGCGATTTCTTTTTATGCGGAGGTCTCCGCCACGATCCACGCGTGATAGGCCGGGTCGAGGCTTTCCACCGGCAAAACCATGACCGCCGGGGTCGTATAGCTGTGCAATTCCTTCACCGCCGCAGCGACCTCGTCCGCTAACGAGGCACGCGTCTTGACGATCATCACCACTTCCTCGGCCCGCTCGATTTTGCCCTGCCACCAGTAATGCGAAATCATGCCCGGCAGGATATTGACGCAGGCCGCCAGCCGTTTTTCGACGATTTGACGGCCCGCGGCCTCCGCCTCGACAATCGAGGGCCAAGTCGTATAGACGAGCACCGCGCGTTCCATCGTCAGACCCCGATTTTAGCCCCTAGAGCTTCGTCAATGAACCGCCCGCCCCCGCGTTTCAAGCATATCGCCTTCGTCGCCGCGGCGACGCCGGAGGCGCGCGAGGCCTATGTGCGGCTGCAGGAGCGCTACGGCAATGCCGAGCCGAAGGATGCCGACGTCATCGTGGCGCTCGGCGGCGACGGCTTGATGCTGCAAACCCTGCATAAATTCATGAAATCCGGCAAGCCAATCTACGGCATGCACCGCGGCACCGTCGGTTTCCTGATGAACGACTTCGCCATCGACAACCTGGTCGAGCGGCTTACCGCCGCGCACAACACGATCATCCACCCGCTGCTGATGCGCGCCCGCGATTCCGCCGGGCGCCTGCACGAACATCGCGCCATCAACGAGGTGTCGCTGTTCCGCCAGACCGCGCAGGCGGCGCATCTGCGCATCCTTATCGACGGCCAGGAGCGGCTCGCCGAATTGGTCGCCGACGGCGTGCTGCTGTCGACGCCCGCCGGCTCCACCGCCTATAATCTGTCGGTGCAGGGCCCGATCATTCCGATCAACGCCTCGCTGCTCGCGCTGACCGCGATCAGCCCGTTCCGCCCGCGCCGCTGGCGCGGCGCTTTGCTGCCCGACAAGGCCAAGGTCACCATCGAGGTGATGGACGCCGACAAACGCCCGGTCGCCGCCGTCGCCGATTCCGACGAGGTGCGCTCGGTGCGCAGCGTCGATATCGAGATGGACCGCGCTCGTGTCGCTCAACATGCTGTTCGATCCCGGCCACAGCCTCGACGAACGCATCTTGCGCGAGCAATTCGGATTCTGATCTGGTCCTGTCAAAGGATATGAGCCGCGAATGACTCAAAAATTCGATTTTTCCGTCAACGGCAAGCCGGTCAGCGTTTCGCTCGACAACGAGGAAACGCCGCTGCTCAACGTGTTGCGTAACGAGCTCGGCCTGATGGGCACGCGCTTCGGCTGCGGGCTCGAACAATGCGGCTGCTGCACCGTGCTGATCGACGGCGAGCCGGAGAAGTGCTGCGCCAAGCCGGTATGGAGCATCGCCGGCAAGAACATCACCACCATCGAGGGACTGGGCACGCCCGAACGCCCGCATCCGCTGCAACAGGCCTTCCTCGACGAGCAGGCCGGCCAGTGCGGCTATTGCCTCGCCGGCATCATTGTCAGCGCCAAGGCGTTGCTCGATAAAAACCCATCGCCGACGCGTGCGCAGATCGCCGCCGCGCTCGACGACAATATCTGCCGCTGCGGCTCGCATAACCGCATCCTGCGCGCGGTCGAAAAAGCCGCGGCGCAAATTCGTGCGGGAGGCGCCGCATGAATGCCCCCCTGCCCGGCCCGCTCGCCGACAATCCGAGCCTCGACCGCTGGCTTGCGTTTCCGGCGCCCGGCAAGATCATCGTCAATACCGGCCGCGTCGAAATCGGCCAGGGTGTGCTCACCGCCATGGCGCAGATCGCCGCCGACGAACTCGACGTCGACATGGGGCGCATCATCATCCGCTCCGGCGACACCGATCTCACACCGAACGAAGGCTACACCGCCGGCAGTCAATCGATTCAATTCGGCGGCGTCGCCATGCGGCAGGCCTGCGCCGATGTGCGCGCGCTGTTTCTCGACCAGGCCGCCAAAATCGTCGGCGGCGCGCCAAGCGAGCTCACGATCCGCGACGGCAGCATCCTGCGCAACGGTGCGCCGACCGGACAGGATTACTGGACGCTCGCCGGCGCGGTGAACCTCGCCGTCAAGGCGACCGGCAACGGGCGACGCAAAGCGGTCGCCGATCTCAAACACATCGGCGACAGCACCGAACGCCTCGATCTACCGGACAAGGTTTTCGGCAAGGCGGCGTTCATCCACGATATGCAGCTTCCGGGCATGGTGCATGCTCGCGTGGTACGTCAGCCCAACCGCGGCGCCACCATCGATAAAGTCGACGAGAAAGCGATTCTGCGCGCCGCAAAGGCGCCGGTCGAACTGGTGCGGCACGGCAATTTCCTCGCCATCGTCGGCAACAATGAGACCGCCGTCGATCTCGCCGGCGCGGCCGCGGTCAATGCGGTGACCTGGCAACATGTCGAGACGCCGACCCCGCAGCAGGCCGAGGCCTCCTGGGTCCTGCAACAGCCCTGGATCGACCGCGTGTTCGGCGCGCCCGAGCCGGACGACCCGCAAGGCCGTCAGCGCTTCGAGGCGACCTATAGCCGCGGCTATCTGGCGCATGCCTCGATATCGCCCTCGTGCGGCTTGGCGGAATATCGCGACGGTCATCTGACGGTGTGGACGCATTGCCAAGGCGTCTTCCCATTGCGCGCAGCGCTGGTGAAGACGCTCGGCCTCGAGGCTTCCGCCATCACCGTGCACCACGTGCAGGGCTCGGGCTGCTACGGCCACAACGGCGCTGACGACGCCGCGGCCGATGCCGCCATCATCGCCATGCAGATGCCCGGCAAGCCGGTCCGCGTGCGCTGGCGGCGCGAGGAAGAGTTCATCTACGAGCCGAAGACCCCGCCGATGGTCGTGAAAGTGCGCGCGCTGCTCGACGACGCCGGCAAGCCTTCCGACTGGACGCAGGAAATCTGGAGCCCGACCCACAACAACCGCCCCGGCGCCGGCGGCGTGTTGCTCGGCGCGGTCGCGCTGCCCAATCCGCTGCCCGACCCGCCGCCGAACGACGTGCCGGAATCCAATGGCGGCGGCGCCACCCGCAACGGTGAGCCGCTCTACGACATCGCCGCCAAGCGCATCATCCATCATTTGGTGACGGAAACGCCGGTGCGCACCTCGGCGCTGCGCGGTCTCGGCGCCATGCCAAACGTGTTCGCGCTCGAATGCTGCGTCGACGAATTGGCCGAGCGCGCCGGCCAGGATCCCGTGCAATACCGGCTCTCGATCATCGCCGATAAACGCGCACGCGCGGTCATCGAGAAGGTCGCCGCCATGGCGCATTGGGATGCCAAGGCGCCTGGCGGCACCGGCCATGGCCGCGGCATTGCCTTCGCGCGTTACAAGAACCGCGCGGCCTACGCCGCCGTCATCGTCGAACTCGACGTCGCCGAAGAAATCCGCCTAGCGCATGTGTGGTGCGCGACCGACGCGGGTCTCGTCGTCAACCCGGACGGCGTCATCAACCAGCTCGAAGGCGGCATTATCCAGTCGGCGAGCTGGGTGCTCAAGGAACAGGTCCGCTTCGACGTCAACGACAAGAATGTCGGCGTCAGCTCGATCGATTGGGAAACCTATCCGGTGTTGAAATTCAGCGAGGTGCCGGAGATCGACATCGAGTTGATCAACACCAAGGACGAAGTCCCCCTCGGCGTCGGCGAAGTGACCGCCGGCCCCACCGCCGCGGCCATCGGCAATGCGGTGTCGCACGCACTCGGCGCGCGCATCCGCGATCTGCCGCTGACGCGCGAGCGCATCATGGCGAGCCTGCTCAAGGAATAATCTTTTCGTTCGCGCATGATCTTGTCCGAAAACCGGTTCCCACTTTTCGGGATCATGCGCTAGATTCTCCGCATCGGATTGGTGAGCGCGAGGAAAAAGCCGCCGGTTGTGAATACCGCCATGGTCAGAAACGCGGCGCGAAACGCTTCCTGGATGTCGATTTGAATGGCGGCCATCTGGGCGGCGGGCAGCGCGGGTCCAATCGGCGCGTGCTTGGCCATGATCGCAAATATGCGGGCCGCATCCGGATTCCGGATGGCGAGGAACGCAAACAAAACGGTCGCTACCAGCGCGGTCCCGAAGGCGGCGCCGATCGAACGCGAGAATTGCACCGAGGCCGCCGCTTCGCCGAGGCGCACAATGCCCGCGGCGGCTTGCACGCTGACCTGCACGACCCCCATCACTGTTCCCATGCATAGCCCGACGCACAGCAGCAGACCGGCCAAGGCCACCGTGCCGAGCGCGGACGCCCAAAAGGCGAGCACCACGAAAATCGCGGTGACCGCTGCCAGTCCGACCACCGGGTAGATCGTGGTCAACCCGGTCTTGTTGACCAGCCGGCCGGTCACCAGCGATCCCGTGCCGATGCCGATGGTGAGCGGAACGAGCAGGAAGCCTGTTTCCGACGGAGACGCCCCCCGCACCACCTGCATGTAGACCGGCAGGAACGTAATCAGCGACACCAGCGCGCCGCCATGGCACGCCGCCAAGGCGTCGCTGTGCCAGATCGCCGGCTGGCGCAGCAGCCCAAGCGGAATGAGCGGCGCCGGCGTCCGGTTCTCATGCCGGACCAGCAGCACCAGCGCGAACAGGCCCAAGGCCAGCAAGCCACCGGCCAGCGGAACGATGTCGAGATTGACGCGCTGCACCTGCTCGAGCGAGAGCAACGTCGTTGCCACGAATATTGCGAACAGAATGAGGCCGCCCGGGTCGGCCCGCCACGGAAGCCGCTCCACTTTCGGGCTTGGCAGCCGCCAGGTCAGCGCGACCGCGCCGAGCCCGATCGGCAGATTGACCAGGAAGATCGACTGCCAGCCGAAATGCTCGGTCAGATAACCGCCGGCGACCGGCCCAAAGGTGTTGGCGCAGACCGCGACCGCGGCAAGGTAGCCTTGATAGCGCGCCCGCTCGCGCGGCGGGATCGCTTCGCCGACGAGTGCCTGTGACAACGTCATCAGGCCGCCACCGCCAAGTCCTTGCAGCAGGCGGGCCAGCGTCAACAGCTCGATCGTTGGACTTACGGCGCACAGCAGCGACGCCACGATAAACACGGCGAGCGCCGCGAACATGACCCGGCGGCGGCCGAAGGAGTCGCCCAGCCGGCCGTAGATCGGCGCCGCGACTGTCGATGCGATCAGGTAAGCGACGACGATCCACGACGCGCGCTCGAATTGGCCGGTGGAGGCGGCAATCGCCGGCAAGGCGGTGGCGACAATGGTCTGATCCACCACCGCCAGGAACATCGGCAGCATGATGGAGGGGAATACGGTCAGGAACGCCGGGGATTTCACTGCCACGGGCCCGGTGGGGCTTTTGCTCTGATCGGGCCCGTTCGACAAATGGCTGAGTCCTGCTCTCGTGCGGCCGACTGGCTTATCAGTGCGCCATCAGGACCGGCAAGGCCGCATTGGCGAGAATGTGACGCGTCGCGCCGCCGAAGATCATCTGGCGCAGACGGCTCTGGGTATACGCAGTCTTCACCAGCAGGTCGCAGCCGAGCGACGCCGCGTGATCGAGAATGATCTCTCCAGGCGTGCGCGACCCGCGCTTGACCGTCAACGCCGTCGCTTTGATGCCGTTCCGGCGCAGGTGGCGTGCAGCGTCATCGCCCGATGGCCCCGCCACCGTGCCGCCCTCCACCGTCAACACCGTCACCTTTTCGGCAAGACGCAGCAGCGGCAGCGCAAAGGCATTGGTGCGCGCCTGTTGCGTGCTGCGGTTCCAGGCGACCAGCACGTTGCGCGCAAGAGTTTGCGGCGCGGCCTTCGGGACAACCAGGACGGGCCGGCCGCTGTCGAATAGCGCGGCTTCCAACGGCGGCATTCTGGGATTTTGCGGGTCGGGCCCCGGACGGCCGAGCACGATCAGATCGAAACTGCGGCCGTGGCTGCCGATGAACGCGTCTTCCGCCGCCTCCGCCCGCGGCCAGCCGTAAGAAAAAACGGCCGGCTCCTGGTCGGCTTGTGGCACGCCATGGTTCTTCATGAAGGTTTCAAACTCGGCCCGCGCCTGATTGGCGGTGTCGCCTTCGAATGCCCCGGAGATCGCCAGACTGCTGACCGGCTCGACGGTCACGTAGGTGCCGGCCGAGGGACGGACGGCGAAGCCCTCCATGTAGCTGTCGAATTGACGGGCAACCAGCCGGGCAGCCTCGAGAACCCCCGGCATGGCGTCGTGATCCTCGGTCGGTATCAAAATGGTCTTCATTCCGGGGCCCATGTGAGAACAGCGCTGTCCCCAACAATGGCGGTCCTTGTCGGGTCGAGTCCAGCCGTTATCCTAAACCCTTCCTTAACGGCACCCCAGTAGCTTTTCCCCGACGGTATCGGGCTCAAGGCCCGAAGCCTGGGGCATCATGGTCCGCATCGAATTCAACCGCCTGCGTTTCCTCGTCATCGACGACAACGCCCATATGCGCCGGATGCTGCGCACCCTTCTGCACGGCTTCGGCGCGCGCGAAGTGCATGAGGCGGAAGACGGCGCGGCGGGCCTGGAAGCGTTCACCCATCACATGCCCGATATCGTGATCACCGACTGGGCGATGCCGATCTTCGACGGGCTCGAACTCACCCAGATGATTCGCCAGCCGGGCGCCAACGCCAATCCTTACGTGTCGATCATCATGCTCACCGGGCATTCGGAAAAGAAACGCGTGGTCTCGGCGCGCGATGCCGGCGTCACCGAATTCCTCGCCAAGCCGATCTCGGCCAAGGGCCTCTATCAGCGCATCGTCAACGTGGTGGCCAATCCGCGCCCTTTCATCAAGACCAAGACCTATTTCGGACCGGATCGCCGCCGCAACGTCAATCCGAATTATGTCGGCACCGAGCGCCGCAAGGGCGGCAAGGCCGACGTCATCAAGCAACCTCCCTTGTTCGAAAAAGTCCGTTCTTCCGGCTGACAAGGCAACGCACCATGGCCCCCTCCAAAAGAAACTCAAACGCGGTCGCGACTTACGGCGATCATGAGGTCATCACACCGGAAAACAAGCTGCGCAAGGCCGTCAGCGTCAAGCCGCTGCCGGCCGGCGAGGATAATCCCGTGGCGCGCGCGGAAAAGGCGCTGGCCGGGCTGTCGACGGAATTCTCCACCTGGATGGATTCAGAATGCGCGCGGCTGGAGACGGCCCGCCGCAATATCGCCGCCGGCGGTTTCACCGCCGCGAACAAGGAAGCCATCTTTCACGCCGCCCACGACATCAAGGGCGAAGCCGCGACCTTCGGCTATCCGCAGGTGGCATTGGCCGCCGACAGCCTGTGCCGGCTGATCGAGCACGCGCCCGACGCGACCCGCATCCCGCTCAAGCTGGTGGATCAACATGTCGACGCGGTGCGCGCGATCCACCGCGAATATTCCCGCTCCGACGCCAAGGAACTGGCCACTACGCTGAACAAACGATTGCGCGCGGTGACCGACGAGTTCCTCATCAGTGAAAACCGCGGCCGGCCGGATGTGCTCGAGCAGATCATGGGCCCGTCGATCGCGCCGGAATGAGAAAGACGCCTCCTGCGCTGGGGCTGTCCATTTTTCCGCTCATGCCCGCGAACGCGGGCATCCAGGGCCAAACCAACTAGCTAAATGCTGGCTCCCCGCTTCCGCGGGGACGAGCGGCTATGGCTTACGCCACCAGCCGCGTCTCGTCGATGAGCCGGCTGGTGTCGATCGCATGATCGTTGGCGACCAGATCGTCGCAGAACATGCGCGCTTCCTCGCGCGCGGCTTCGACCGCGAACCGCCGCAGCAACGCCAGCAGCGAGGTGAGATCGCGGCCGCGCTCGGCCATGCAAGCCGTCAGCACGCGCTCGACCATGCGCCGCTTGAGCCGCGCCACGTCGCCCTGCTCGCCGACCAGCACGCCCTCGCGCATGGCGGCAATCGCCTCGCGGAACGCCGGATAGGCCTGATCCGGCAGCCCGGCTTTGCGATAGAGCGCGTTGAGGCCGGATATGTTTCTGTCGTGGATGTAACTGGTGACGCGGTCGATCGGCACGTCGGACAATTCGGCCAGCGCTTCCTCGAAGAGCACCACATTGCCGGATAGCAGCGCACGCAGGATCATGCCGGCGGTGAGCTGTCCGCTCTGGCGCAAATGCTGCACCAGATGGCCTAACTCCTCGTAGGGCGTGTCGGCGGCGAGCGCGACGGTCGCCTTCTCGCAGGCTTCGCGCGTGGCGTCTTCGGCGTGTTCGGGACCGAGCCATTGCCGCCCGGCGACGAAGGTCGCGAGCGTGCGCGACAGCTTGGCGAGCAGCGCCTGGCGGGTCGCCATCGGCAGATCGGCGCGTGCCATCAGCGGTTCGCGGATCGCCGCGAGATGGCCGAAGCGGTCGACGATGCGATCGATGGAGAAGGACGCGATATCGGCGCTGGAATTTTCCAGGAGTGCAAGACAAGCCGGCGCGCAGCCGACTTCGGCAATGGCCGCGGCGAGCGAGCGCGGCAGCATCGCCCGGCTGGCGATGGCGGCCTGCGCGGCCGGCTGCGCGGTGGCAACCAGATCGACCAGATCGGATTCCTGCAACAGCGGCGAAAGCGCGAGGATCGACATCGCGATTTCCGGCTGATCGTTGGCGAGCGCGTGCACCACCACCAGCGGCGCCTCTTGCGCCGTGGCGAACACGTCCGCCAGCGCGCGCCGTACCAGCGGCGACGGATCGTCGAGCAGCATGATCATCGCGCCTTCAGCGGCGGCGATATCGTCCGGCGACAGATCGGAATGGAGGTAAGCGCGCGCGAGCGCTGATGTGGCCTCGGCCCTTTCGCCGGGCGGAGCGTGACGAATCCACTGCAGAAACTGACGGACTATCATTGGCACTACCTGACGCGACCGACAGCCATCGCGCATATCGACGGCACCGCTAAGCGTAGCGGAATACGCTTAACAAAGCGTTCACCATAGAAATTATGCCAGCGTTAACGATACGGTAAGCTGCGCGCCGCTTCAGATCTTGCCGCCGGGCGCCTTGCGGACCGTGGCCGGCGGATCGCTGAACAAGTTCAGCGTGAGCGGCCGGTCGGCGGCGGCCGGCGTTTGCGAACCGGGCGGCGTCCACAGGTTGGTCACGGTTTGCGCCACCGCCTGGCTGCCGCGGTCGGAGAACATGCTCTGGAACAATGGCCGCGCATCCGGCGCCACCGCCGGGACCGGCACCGGCACCGCCAGCGGCATGTTGTTGGCTTGCGCGAAGGCCTGCGTAACGCCGGCGGTGTCCGGCGCAGCGGTTGGCGCGTTGACGCTGCCGCGCAGGCCTGGCGCAAAAGCAATCGCGCGCGCGACCGCGAAGCGGCCGGTCAGCGCGGCATAGACTTCGCTCACGCTGCGCGGCTGACCGGAACGGTTCACGAATATGCTGGCATTGGCCGCCGCCGCTTGCGGAAACATGTCGACGGCATTGGCTTGCGGCTGGCTCGCCGTGGCGTTGATCAATTTCGTCGCACCGTCGGAGCCGAGGAAATGCGCGATGTAAAGTTCGCCTTCGGACGGCTGCCGGCCGATTCCAGCAGCGAGCTGCGCGGCGTTGGTCTGGGTGAAAGCGCCCGCCATGACGGCGCTCACCGCCGGATCGTTGCGCAGGCGCATGATCGCCGCCCGCTGGTCCGGGTCTGCCACTTCGTAACGGCCATCGGGCGTCTGCGTGATGGCGGCGGCATATTGTCCGTAGCCATGCGCCGGCCCGGCGTTCTTGAGGGTTGCGAGCCAGGTCTGATCGATGAACTGGTAGAGCCCGGTGGCCGACGACGTCGTTGCCTGCGCGCCCGGATTGAGGTTGGATTCCATGCGCGCGGCGGTCAGCAGATATTCGAAGCTGGCGCCGGTCGAACGCGCCGCGTCGCGTATAACGCCGGCGACCCGCGCGGACGCGTTGGCTATGATGGAATCGATCGCCATGTCTGGCCTTAAAAAGTCTGGCCTTAAAAAGTCTGGCCTTAAACGGTCTGGCCTTAGAAAGACGGGCCTCGGGGTCGCGGGCCGAACGTATGGCCAAAGCGGACTCAGACATTCGCGAGCTCTGTCGATCCTGGATAATTATGGTAAACGAATGATTAACGGCGGCTTTGACGGCCCGCCCCGGTCACAACGCGGAGAATAGCGATGGTTGAAGCGATCCAACGGCACAAGCGCGGCGGGCTCTATTTCGAGGATTTCGAAATCGGCAAGACCTACGAGCACCCCTTAACGCGCACCGTCACCCAGATGGACAACATGTTGTTCTCCAATATGACGCTCAATCCGCAGCCGCTGCACATCGACCGGCATTTCTGCGAGCAGGAAACCGAGTGGGGCCAGCCGCTGATGAATTCGCTGTTCACGCTCGGCCTGATGATCGGCATCCAGGTTTCCGACATGACGGTCGGCACCACCATCGCCAATCTCGGCATGAGCGACGTGAAATTCCCCAACCCGCTGTTCGAGGGCGACACCGTGCATTGCTCGACCGTGGTCGTCTCCAAGCGCGAATCGAAGTCGCGCACCGGCGCCGGCATCCTCGAATTCCATCACAAGGCGTTCAAGCAGGACGGCACGCTGGTGGCGGAATGCCACCGCCAGGTTTTCATCAATATGCGGCCCAAATAAATCGGCGAAAGTGACCTGATGCGCTCTCTTCTCTTCGTCCCCGCCGACGGCGGCTCCAAGCTCGACAAGGCCATGGCGAGCGGCGCCGACGCCGTGATCATCGATCTCGAGGATTCGATCACGCCGGAACGCAAGGCGCAGGCGCGCGCGGCCGCGTTGGAATTCCTCAAGGCCGTGCAAGCGAACACAGAACGCCCTCGCCTCTTGGTGCGCATCAACGGCCTCGACACCGGCCTGACCGATGCCGATCTCGACGCCGTGGTGCCGGGCAAGCCCGACGCCATTCTGTTCCCCAAAGCCGAAGGCGGCGCGACCGTCACCCATCTCGACGCCAAGCTGACCGCGCGCGAGGCCATCGCCGGCCTGCCGGAGGGCGCCATCAAGATTCTGGCGCAGACGGTCGAGTCGGCGGCGGGACTGTTCACGGCCGGGACCTATCGCGGCTCGAGCGCGCGGCTGATCGGCATGACCTGGGGCCCGGAGGATCTGTCGGCCGAGCTCGGTGCCGAAGCCAACCGCGAAGCGGACGGCTCGCTCACCGAGCCCTACCGGCTGGCGCGTTCGTTCTGTCTGTTCGGCGCGGCGGCGGCGAAAGTGCCGGCGATCGAGACCATCCACGTCAATTTCCGCGACCCGGAAGTCCTGCGCCGCGACACCGAACTGGCGCGCCGCGACGGCTTTACCGGGCGGCTCGCCATTCATCCGGCGCAGGTGGCGGTGATCAACGAAGTGTTCACGCCGACGCCCGAGCAGATCGCCAAGGCAAAGGCGGTGGTCGCCGCTTTCGCGGCCAAGCCCGGCGCCGGCGCGGTGGCCATCGACGGCAAGATGTTCGACCGCCCGCATTTGCTGCGGGCGCAGGCCTTGCTGACGCGCATCGGCTGAATCTTATTCGGCGGCCTCGGCCGGCGCCGCTTCATGCGCGTGGCCTTCCTGCGCCTGTTTCACCCGCTGCGTTCGCGCCACAAAGGCGCGCGCCGCGTCGGTACCGAACAATTCGTGCGTCTCGGCCTCGTCGGCGGCGACCGGCGTCATGGCAAGGTCGGTGTACGCGTAGCGGTTCGGATCGTGCTTGATGCGCAAGTAGATGCGGCGCAGCTTGAAATAGAGCGCGGTCCAGCGCACCAGCTTGCTCAGCATTTCGGCGGCAAATTTCGGATAGAACCGCCACGCCGGTTCGATGGCGAAGCCGGGCCGGCGGTCGCGCCGGTATTTCAGCCGCAGCAGGCCGCTCTCGAGCGGATGGATGTGCTCGATATTGATCGAGCCCATGAACCAGGTGATGAGGAACAGCGCGTTGCTGGCATTGGCCCGCGTCTTTGCCACCCGCCGCAGCACGGTCTCGACGTGCTCGATGGTGTAATAGCGCTGCCACGCCATTTTGTAGGCGCGGTCCCAATCCTCGCGCGACATTTTCGGATGCGTCGTGCAGATGTGATTGAGATCGTATTTGTTCATGTCGGGATCGAGCGGCGCGCCGGCCTGGTGCAGCTTGAGATGGTCCTCCGAGCCCGGCAGCGGCGTCAGATAGAAGAACTCCAGCAGGTCGACCGGCAGTTCGCGCTTGATCACGTCGATGTCGTGCATGATCGATTCGACGGTGTCGTTCGGGAAGCCGAGGATGTAACCGGCATAGGTGATAACGCCGGCGTCCTTCCAGGCGAGCAGCATCTCACGGTATTCGGTGATCTTGTTCTGCCGCTTCTTGGCGCCGAGCAGATTGTCCGGGTTGATGTTCTCCAGCCCGATGAATACGCGCTTGACGCCGGCGCGCCGGCATTTGTCGATGAAGTTCGGCAGCTTGTAGCAGAGCGTATCGACCTGGATAATGAAGCTGGTGTTGAACTTCTCCACCTCGCGCAATTGAATCAGCCGGTCGAGGATGATCTCCCAGTCCTTGTTGCGGGCGAAATTGTCGTCGGTGATGAAAAACGCGCGCAGGCCTTGCGCGTAGTTCAGCCGTACGATGCGCTCGATGTCGTCGGGCGAGCGGCGGCGCGACTTGCGCCCTTGCACGTTGATGATGGTGCAGAACGAACATTGGTAGGGACAGCCGCGGCCGGCGTCGAAGCTGGTGGTGCCGGCGATGGTGCGTTGCGCGCGGTCGACCCGCAATAGCGGCACCGGCGTGCCCTCGATCCCCGGCAGGTCGTCCATGTAATTATAGAGCGGCTTGAGCGCGCCCGCGTCGGCATCGCGCAGCACCAGTTCGAGCCTGCCTTCGGCCTCACCGGCGAACAGCGACAGGCCCATCGCCCTGGCGCGGTCGAGATCGGCGTCGACACCGCCCAGCATCGACAACACGCCCGAAACGTGGAAGCCGCCGATGCCGACCTGGATGCCGCGTTCGCGCAACGGCTTGGCGATGTCGAGCGCGCGCGGAAACTGGTTCGATTGCACGCCAGCGAGCATCACCATGCCGCCGCCGGCCGCCTCGATCATCGCCGCCAGACGTTCGGGATTGATGCGCGTGTTGATTTCGTCGAAGGCGTCGATCTCGATGTCGACGTCATCGCCGAGCACCCGGCGCTCGGCGCAGTCCTTGGCGAGACCGTAGAGCGCGGCGAGCGAATTCGACGGCACCGGCGAGCGCATCCATTGGATGACGTAGCCGTCATCGTCGTAATGCGACGGCTTGACCAGCAGCAGACAAAACCGCCGCCGTGCCCCGCTTTGCGCTGCCGCTAATGCTCCCATATCGACCGGCGCCCCACGCCTAACCCATGCGAAACCCGCATGTATCCATAACATGCGGTTTTCGCTTAGCGAAATCGATTTTGGCGGCTAGCGCTGCGGCTTGCCGCTGCTTCCGCCATAGACCGATGTCGGGTCGAACGCCTTGTCGGCATTACGGAATTCCAGCGTGACCGCGCCGCTTTGGCCGAGCGGAACCGCGCGGTAGAAACAGGAACGCCGCCCGGTGTGGCAGGCGCCCGGGCCCTCCTGCTCGACCTTGAGCCAGAGCGCATCCTGGTCGCAGTCGACGCGCAGTTCGACCACGCGCTGGACATGGCCGGAACTCTCGCCCTTTTTCCAAAGCTTGCGGCGCGAGCGGCTGAAATACCAGGCCTCGCCGCTGGCAACCGTCTTGGCGAGGGCTTGCGCGTTCATATGCGCGACCATCAGCACGTCGCCCGACTTGGCGTCGGTGGCGACCGCGGTGATCAGCCCGTCGGCGTCGAATTTGGGCGTAAAGCTCAAGCCCTCCTCGACCTCTGCGGTCGAGCCGGGCGGCGCAAATAACGGTGTGTCGGTCAAGGGAGGCCTCGCGTCGTGACGCGGGGCTTAACGTTGCGCCCCACGCAGCATGGTCATGAATCGGACTTGCTCGTTGGCATCCGTGCGGAACGTGCCGGTGAAATGCGTCGTCACCGTCAGCGCGCCGGGCTTTTCCACCCCGCGCAGCGACATGCACATATGCTCGGCCTCGATCATCACCGCAACGCCGCGCGGCTTGAGGATCTCCTCGATCGCGGTCGCCACCTGCGAGGTGAGATGCTCCTGAGTCTGCAGGCGCAGCGCATAGACGTCGAGCAGGCGCGCCAGCTTCGACAGTCCCACCACGCGCTCGGTCGGCATATAGGCGATGTGCGCCTTGCCGAAGAACGGCATCATGTGGTGTTCGCAATGCGAATTGAAGCCGATGTCCTTGACCAGCACGAAGTCGTCATAGCCGCCGGTCTCGCTGAACGTGCGGTCGAGCACTTCGGCCGGACATTCGCGGTAGCCCTGATAGACTTCCTCGTAGGCGTCGATGACGCGCTTCGGCGTCTCCAGCACGCCTTCGCGCTGCGGGTCGTCGCCGGTATAGGCGATGAGCGTGCGCACCGCAGCCTCGGCCTCGGCGCGCGACGGGCGCGGAGCGGGAGGCGTCGGCGCCGCCCGCACATGGTCGGACAAGCCCTGCTTCGGCCACGGCTTGATGATCGTATTCTTGGCGTCCATAACGGTCTCTCCGTTCGACCGGCGCTCGCTCGACGAGCAGCACCGGGAGTGTCACCGGGGTGGCCGCGTCAGTAACCCGATCGGACCGCTTAAGGTCCAATGCGGGGCGCCTGGACGCCGCATTCCCATTCAGCATGGCTCCTAAACCATGCCCCGGCGCCGAGAACCCCTTCTCGCGCCAGCGGGTCAGCATCTATATATTCGTTTGCGCGGCATAGGCAATCCGCGGCAACAGGCAAATCGGCAAAACTTCAATGCTTAACGAGGTTTACAACGCGAAAATCCTCGACTTGGCGGGCAATATACCCCGCCTGGGACGGCTCGACTCGCCCGATGCCAGCGCCACCGCCCATTCCAAGTTGTGCGGTTCCACGGTTACCGTCGATCTCAAGATGAACGGCCCGGTGGTCGGCGATTTCGCCCATGACGTGAAGGCCTGCGCCCTCGGCCAAGCCTCGTCCTCGATCATGGCGCGCTATATCGTCGGCTCCAAGCCGGCGGAACTGCGCGAACTGCGCGAGACCGTGCGTAAAATGCTGAAGGAAAACGGCCGGCCGCCCTCCGGCAAATGGGCCGACATCGCGGTGCTCGAGCCGGTGCGCGACTACAAGGCGCGCCACGCCTCGACCATGCTCACCTTCGATGCGGTGGTATCGGCGCTCGATCAGATCGAGGCCAAGAAAAGCCAAAAGCAGGCCGCGGAATAGGTTACTTCGCCGCCGCCAGTCCGCGCGTCTTGGGTTCGGCGAGGTCGGCGCGGTCGCCGAGCGCCCGCAAGCAGCTTGCGGTCAGCCGCGGCAGATTCTGTTGCGCACCGGTATTGCCGAAGCGGATGCCGGTGACGATACCGGCGCTCCTGGTTTCGATCAGCATCGAATGGTTGCCGGCGGCGGCGAAGGCGCCGATCAGCGCCGCCGGCACGCTGCCCGCGGCATAGCTGACGAGCTCATCGGGCTGCGTCCGGCGCTCGGACGACACCACCTTGAGCGCGGCCGACCTACTGCCGACTTTCATGGTCACCGCAGCGAGCGCGGCCGGCAACTGGATGCGGCCGCCGTCATGGCGCCGCTCGATATAGCGCACGTCGTAGCTGTCGCCGGTGCCGCAGGCGACGACGAGGTCGAAGCTGCCGATATCCTCGCCTTCGACGGTGAGCGGCTGACGCCGCGCCAGCGCCGCCCCACCCTCGCGATCGATCATCGCCCAGCGCCGCTCGCTGATCTCGGTCGCATGGATGCCATCGGTCACGCGCGGAACCGCCTGCTTCACGGCAGGCGCCGGAGACGCCGCCACCGTGGCGGCCGCCTCGGGCGCTGCCGGCTCGACGGTCGCGAGGTGCGTGCGGCGGGCCTCATCCGGCGTCAAAGCGTGCATCGGTTCCCAGGGCGGGATGCGCAGCGCGAGATTGAGCAATTCGATCGAGCCGCCCATGTCGATGGTGTAGCGCGCCAACCGTCCGATATCGCGCTGCACCAGCACGAGGTCCTCGGCGGTATAATTCGCCGCGGTCGGATCGTCGCGGCGGTCGCCGAGCCATATCTGATGCACCATCACGCGCGCTTCCGCCGGCACCGCGCGGTGCACGCCGCCGAGCAACACGAAGCCGCACATGGATTCGCAATCGGCGCGTGGAAAGAATTTGGCGCGCGGCGGATTCTCTCCCGTAGCGGTAATATCGATGACGCGGCCGACCGTGGTGTCGAGCCCGAGACGGCGAATGTCGCGCCCGAGCGCGATGGCGCCGAGCACCGAACCGCCATCGGAATCGAGCACCAGCGTGGCGCCGGTGAGATCGTGGCTTTGCGCGAAGGCTTCGAAGTCGCGCGGCGTGTCTGCTGTGATGGCGCCGCTGGCGGAAATCCAGACTTGGCACTTGGCCGCGCAAGCGTCGGCCGGCCCCTGCATGCGCAGATCGAAGCGCATCGGCAGCGTGCGGTCGACTACCGTCGCCGATGCCGGCAACGGCTTGACCAACGCCGCCGAAGCAAGCGCAAGTGCGAACGCAAGGGAGCGAGCCATTCTTCCCCTTTTCGCCGCCGGGCCCGTTTGTTGTGGCGCGGTAGTCCGCGTTCGTATCGGGATTCGGCGGCTATCAAGACCCCCGGTAAGGTCAGTTTTAGTCAGCCGGCGGAGTCGGGTCTAGTGTAAAAAAGTCGCTATCGACATTGCCTTGGATCAAACCCGGCGGTTCCGCGCGATGGAACTTTGTATCCGGGAACTTTATGGCGGAAATGAGCGGACAACGACCACCATCCTCCGGTTTGGCGCGCCTGCCGCGACTGTTTGGGCGCGGTCTGATTGCGCTTTATCGCTATACGCTGGCGCCGCTCATCGGCCCGCGCTGCCGGCACCTGCCCGGCTGCTCCGAATATGCCGACGAAGCGGTTACCCGCTTCGGGCTGTGGGCGGGCTCATGGATGGCGCTGGCGCGCATCCTGCGCTGCCAGCCGTGGGGTACGCACGGGCTCGACTTCGTGCCCGCCGCGTTGCCGCCCGGCGCAAAATGGTGGCTGCCCTGGCGCTATGGACGCTGGCGCGGGACCAACGAAGTGCCGCCGCGATGAGCGCGCGCCGCGGCCAAATTCTTATCGCGGTGATCGTGCTGAGCGCGCTCGCTTCGCTATTTTTCGCGCTGCGCAGTTCCAGTTCGTTCCTGTTGTTGCGCTCGGCCTATGAGGCCGGCCGGCCGCAGGTCTCGAGCCTGCGCGCCTGGATGACGCTCGACCATGTGTCGGCGACTTATCGCGTGCCGATGAACGAGTTGCTGCCGCGCCTCGGCCTGGCGCCGGACACCGGCGGCAATGAAAGCCTCAAGGAGATTGCCGACCAACGCGGCGTCGGCCGCTTCGAGTTCGTCCAGCAAGTCCAGCGCGCGCTCGGGCAATCGACGCCGCCGCCCGAGAGCAGCCAGGGTTCGGGCGGCCTCACCGATCGCATCCTGTCGGCGCTGCTGATCTACGGCTATCCGGCATTGGCGCTGACCTTGCTGCTCGGAGCGATCGGCCTGCCGTTGCCGATCGGCGTCGCGGCGGTGCTCGCCGGCTCGCTCGCCGCGCTCGGCAAATTGCAGTGGCAGTGGGCCGGGCTGATCGCCGTCGCCTCTTCGTTTGCCGGCGACATGATCGCCTATGGCTATCGGCCGCGCCGTCAGCGACGGCTTCCTGGCGCGCCATGGCCGCTGGATCGGCTACAGCCCGCAGCGCCGCGACAACATCCAGGCGCTGCTGCAGCGCTGGGGCGGCGTCACGGTGATCGTTTCGCGCACGCTGACGTCGTCGTTGAGCTCGGTCGTCAGCATCTTCGCCGGCGTGAGCCGCTACCGCTTTTCGCGCTTTCTGGGTTTCGCCCTGTTCGGGCGGCTGATCTGGACCGCCGCCTATCTCGGTCTCGGTTACGGCATCGGCGGCAATATCGACGCCGCCAGCCAGTTCCTCGGCAACCTAAGCGGGCTCGTTATCGCGCTCGGCGTGCTGGTGGTAGCGAGCGCCTATCGCGCGGGGTTGAAGCTGTCGACGCCAAGCTAAAACCAGTTGCAAGGCCGCAATCGGCTGCTATATCCGTGCCCAATTCAAATCACGCTTACCTGCGTTCGTAGGCAGCGAGTGAGCAAGGAGACAAAGACATGGTCGCGCTGACCTTTCCCGATGGCGCGAGTCGGGACTACCCCCAAGGCACCACCGGGCTCGATATCGCCAAGGGCATTTCGCCCTCGCTGGCCAAGCGCACCGTGGCCATGGCGCTCGACGGCACGGTCACCGATCTCGCCGACCCGATCGAGCACGACGCCAAAATCGAATTTCTCAACCGCGAGGACCCGCGCGCGCTGGAATTGATCCGGCATGACGCCGCCCACGTGCTCGCGGAAGCCGTGCAGAGCCTTTGGCCGGGCACGCAGGTTACCATCGGTCCGGTGATCGAGAACGGATTCTATTACGACTTCGCGCGCAACCAGCCGTTCACGCTGGAAGACCTGCCCGTCATCGAAAAGAAGATGAAGGAGATCATCGCGCGCGATAAGCCGTTCACCAAGGAAGTGTGGTCGCGCGATCAGGCCAAGAAGGTGTTCGCCGACAAGGGTGAAAATTTCAAAGTCGAACTGATCGACGCCATTCCGGAGGATCAGTCGCTCAAGATCTACAAGCAGGGCGACTGGTTCGACCTCTGCCGCGGTCCGCACATGACCTCGACCGGCAAGATCGGCAACGCCTTCAAGCTGATGAAGGTGGCCGGCGCCTATTGGCGCGGCGACAGCAACAACCCGATGCTGACCCGCATCTACGGCACCGCCTTCGCCAAGCAGGAAGAGCTCGACGCCTACCTCAAGCAGATCGAGGAAGCCGAGAAGCGCGACCATCGCCGGCTCGGCCGCGAGATGGACCTGTTCCATTTCCAGGAGGAAGCGCCCGGCTCGGTGTTCTGGCATTCCAAGGGCTGGACGCTGTTCCAGGCGCTGGAGAACTACATCCGCCGCCGCCAGCAGGACACGGGCTTCATCGAGGTGAATTCGCCGCAGTTGATGGACCGCGAGATGTGGGTCACCACCGGCCACATCCCGACCTACAACGACATGATGTTCTTGACCGCCAAGCGCGAGGAGGACGAGCGCGTCTACGCGATCAAGCCGATGAACTGCCCCGGCCACGTGCAGATCTTCAAGAACGGCCTGAAATCGTATCGCGACCTGCCGCTGAAGATCGCCGAGTTCGGCAAGGTGCACCGCTTCGAGCCGTCGGGCGCGCTGCACGGGCTGATGCGCGTGCGCGCCTTCACCCAGGACGACGCGCACATTTTCATCATGGAAAGCCAGATCGCCGAGGAAGTGCTCAAGGTCAACAACCAGATCCTGTCGATCTATCAGGATTTCGGTTTCGACGACGTGCGCATCAAGTTCTCCGACCGCCCGGACAAGCGCATCGGCGACGACGCGGTGTGGGACAAGGCGGAAGCCGCGCTAATGGCGGCGCTGAAGGCCTCCGGCCGGCCGTGGACGCTCAACAAAGGCGAAGGCGCCTTCTACGGGCCGAAGCTCGAATACGTGCTGCGCGACGCCATCGGCCGCGAATGGCAATGCGGCACCGTGCAGGTCGATCTCAATCTGCCCGGCCGGCTCGGCGCCTTCTACATCGACGAAAATTCCAACAAGGTGACGCCGGTGATGCTGCACCGCGCGATGTTCGGCTCGATGGAGCGCTTCACCGGCATTTTGATCGAGCACTATGCCGGCCATCTGCCGCTCTGGCTGTCGCCGGTGCAGGCGGTGGTCGCCACCATCACCTCGGACGCCGACGACTACGCGCGCGACGTGGTCGCCGCCGCGCGCAAGCTCGGCCTGCGCGTCGAGCCCGACCTGCGCAACGAGAAGATCAATTACAAGGTGCGCGAGCACTCGCTCGCCAAGGTCCCTGCCCAGCTCGTCGTCGGCAAGAAGGAAGCGGCCGAACGGCTGGTGTCGGTCCGCCGCCTCGGCCAGGAAAAGCAGGAAGTGATGCCGCTCGATGCTGCGCTTCAAGGCGCTCGCCGACGAGGCGGTGCCGCCGGACGTGCAGCGGGCGAAGGCGGCCGGCTGAGGCTTACTTGCCGTCCGTCGCCTCTTTGAGTGCGCGCATGACGTCGCCGCGCGAGATCATGCCGAGCAATTCGCGGTCGGGGCCCAAAACCGGGAAGCTGCGGATTTTGAGGCTGACCATCAATTGCAGCACGCGGGTCAATGGCGTCGCCGGCTCGACGTGCACGACACCCTCGGTCATCACGTCGCCGACCGTGCGTTTCATGATGGCATCGTAACTCGGCATCAACTGGCCGGTCGTGAAGGCGAAGGCGCGCAGGAAATCGAACTTGGTGACGATGCCGAGCATGTGGCCGTTGTCCACGACCGGATAGGCATCGAAATCGTGCTGCGCGAACAACGTTTCCAGTTCGCCCATGGTGCATTGGCGCGTCACGGTCTTCACCTTGGGCGTCATGTATTGCGCGGCCGTCGATTCAAGAAAGCGAAACATTTCCAGCGATCCTTATTCAATTTGACGGATTTCAGCCCCGGCGAGCGGCGCGCCAATTAATAGAGCATGATCCGACCGAATGGAATCGGATCATGCCCCTGTTTTCTAGGCTTTCGCGCCTTCTGCGGCGCTACGGCCGCGCCTTTCCAGCCATCGTGACGCCCGCCTTGCCGCTCTGCGCCAGGCTGTCGAGCGAATCGTACAGCAGTTGCAGGACGTAACGGCCGTTGTGGTAGGCGCCGCCAGGGTCGCGCACCGAGTAGGTGTAGTTGTACACCGCCTGTAACAGGCGCGGCGTATAGGCCACGTACTTGTTGGCCATCTTCACCTCTTCCGGATCGATGCGGCCATTGCCATTCGTGTCGGCGTACCAATAGGGGAACGCCACCTTGGTGAAGGCGATCGGCGTGCCGCCGACGTTCTTCGAGTAGGTCAGGATCGCGGCATAGAGCTGGCTTTGCAGCCCGGCGATCTCGCGCGCGAGACCTTCCTCCTTGCCGTTGCCGTCGAAGTCGCCCTTGGTCGACATGCGGATGTTGGCGAGATCGGCGACCGTCTTGATGCCGGTGTGGCAGCCGCCGCAACGATCGATCTTGACCTCGCCGCCGTGCGGCAGGTGACAATCGGTGCACTTGCTCACGTTCGGCATATGAGCGAAGCGGCCGGCGTATTTCTTGCCGTCATACTCGTAGCCCACTTTCGCCTCGGTACCGTAGATGGTCGCGCCGGCCGGGTAATAGTGCACGTGCAGGAAGGCGAGCTTGGCATTGGGCGTATCGGCCGCCATGCCGGCGATCGCCTTGTTCACGCTCGCGGTCGATTCGCGGCCCTGATGGCAGGTCATGCACAGATTGGAGTCATTGTGGCCGGTATCGACGACAACGCCGCTCGGGAACGTGACCTTGGCGACGGTGTGCCGCGCATACGTCAGCAGGTCGGCGTGGCAATTGGTGCAGGCAAAGCCGTTCTTGACATGCGGCGCCGGCGTGTTCTTGCCCTCCTTGATATATTCGGGAAGGCCGTTGGCGCTATGGCAGCGCGCGCAGACCGCCGGGACTTCCTTCACCTTGTCCCAGTCGTGGAAGGCCTCGGCGTTGCGGTCGAAGTGCCCCTTCCAAAATTCGAGCCGGATACCCGCCTCGCCGCTCTCCTCGGACCAGCCGTTCGCGCCGCTCAGCAACGCGAAAGCCGCGACAGCAAATACAAGTGTGATGATTTTCCGCCAATGGATAGCGCGCATGGCTTGCTCCGTCTCGGTTGAACACGAGTCGTCGAGCCTCCGGCCGATTGTCGATCGGCCGCTACAAGCGGCGCATCCTCACCCGGAATTTTTTAGCCGAGCCTTTTGACGGGTGACCGTGCCCGTTCCGCACACGGACGCATTGATCTCCGTCAACGCCGGCGCGCAGGCGCAATGCGGTAGCGGGTTAGCGGCCCTGGCTCACGATAAAGGCCGCGAGATCGGCAGCCTCGGCGCGCGAAAGATTCATGTCCGGCATTTTCGGATGCGGCGTCAGCAAGAACAGCGCGAGCTTGGCCGCGTCGAATCCCGGCACCTTGGCGATGGCCGAGAACGGCGCCACCTGGGTGCTGCCGCTTTTCTGGTCGGTCGCGACCACATGACAAGCCGCGCACCAGCGCTTGGCAAGCTTCTCGCCGTTCGCGGTATCGGCCGCAAGCGCCGCCTGCGGCAGCGTCATGGCGGCGATGAGCAACAACAGTCCGGAACCAATGCGAGTCATGAGCGAGGGCCTCTTTGATGGATACGCATCTTAGCGAAGCAAAGGTAGCGCCGATGTGACCTAGATCAAGTGCGAACGTCAGCGCCCGCCCGCGGCGCGTACCTGCGTCCAGTCGTTGCCGGAATGCGGCGGCCGTTCGAGCACGGCCATAAAGCGCTCGCCCCAGTGGGAGAGATCGTTCGCCATCAGCACCTTGTAATTGGCTGTGTGGCGCTGGCGGCGCTCCTCCAGCGGCATCGCCAGCGCGCGGTTGATGGCAATGGCGACGCCTTCCGGATCGTAGGGATTGACCAGCAGCGCGGCGGTGCATTCGTGCGCCGCGCCGGCAAAGCGCGACAGGATCAGCACGCCCGGGTCGTCCGGGTTCTGCGCCGCGACGAATTCCTTGGCCACCAGGTTCATGCCGTCGCGCAACGGCGTCACCAGCCCCGCGCGCGCGGCGCGGTAAAGCCCGGCGAGCGCGGTACGGCTGTGCGCCTTGTTGACATAGCGCAGCGGCGTCCAGGACGCCTCGCCGAAGGTGCCGTTGATGCGCCCGACCGCTTCGCCCACCAGCCGCCCGATATCGGCATATTCCTGGATGCCGGTGCGGCTGCGCGGCGTGATCTGCAGGTAAGTGACCTTGCCGCGCCAGTCGGGGAAATTGATCAGGAAGCGCTCGAACGCGTTCATCCGCTCCGGCAGTCCCTTCGAATAGTCGAGCCGGTCGACGCCGATGATCATGGCGCGGCCGGACAGACTGTCGAGCACCTCGCGCACGAAATCCGAACCGATGGCGCGGCGCGCCAGCCGAGTGAAGGCTTCCGTCTCGACGCCGACCGGGAACGCGCCGATGTGCACGACGCGATTGCCGAAGTGGAAGCTGTTGCCGCCGCCCCACGGCAGGCCGCATTCGTTCGCAATGTAGCGCGAGAAGTTGGCGGCATCGACCTCGGTTTGAAAGCCGATGAGATCGTAGTGACACAGCGCCGGAATCAGGTGGTCGTGGTTCGGCAACGCGGTGATGATTTCCGGCGGCGGAAACGGGACATGGATGAAAAATCCGATCTTGTTGACGTGTCCGCGATCGCGCAGCGCTTTGGCGAGCGGCATCAAATGATAGTCATGCACCCAGATGATATCGTCGGGACGCAGCAGCTTCTCGAGATTCTTGGCGAAGAATTCGTTGACGCGGGAATAACCGCCGAGATCGCGGCGCGTAAACTCGGCAAGGTCGAGCCGGTAGTGCAGAATCGGCCACAGCACGCGGTTGGCGAAGCCGTTGTAGAATTCCTGGTAGTCGTCCTTGCGCAGATCGATGGTGGCGTAAGTGACGTTGTCGTGTTCGACAATCCTGGTCGGACCAGGATCGTTATCCGTCGCACGCCCGCTCCAGCCGAACCAAAGGCCGCCGCGCCGCCGCAGCGTCGGCCGGATCGCGACTTCGAGCCCGCCGGCGCGCGCGTTGCGATCGGGGATGCCAACTCTGTTCGATACTACGACGAGCCGCGCCAATACCTGTCTCCCCAGCTCCGCGACAATTTGATCGCGGTCAAAATCAATCCTGACATCGAATAGGTCTGCGGAAAATTGCCCCACAGTTTTCCGGTCACCGGGTGCACGTCTTCCGACAGCAATCCGTAACGATTGCGTAATTTCAAAGCGTCGACGAACATTTCGCGGGCTTCGTCGCGCCGCCCAATTTCCCACATTGCATCGATCAGCCAAAATCGGCAAATCAAAAAAGCCGTTTCCGGCAGGCCAAAATCGTCTGCGGCGACATACCGCATAACGTTTGGGCCGCGCCGAAGTTCACGGTTGATCGCCTCCACGGTGGAGACAAAGCGCGGATCGTCGGGCGCGATCAGGCCGAGTTCGGCGAGCAGCAGGCAGCTGGCGTCGAGGTCGTCGCTGCCGAAAGCCGCCGAAAACGCCTTGAGCTTGGGATTCCAGGCGCGCTGCAGCACCTCCTCGCCGATGCGTTTGGCGGTTTCGCCCCAATAGGCGGCGCGCTCCGGCAACCCGAGATGGGCCGCGATCGCCTCCAGCCGCTGACAGCCGGCCCAGCACATCGCTGCCGAATAAGTGTGCACGCGCTTGCGGCCGCGATATTCCCAAATGCCGGCATCCGGCTCGAGCGCGAGCCGCGCCGCATGCTCGCCGAGCGGCTCGATCACCCGGAACAGCGCGGCGTCGCCCGGCTTTGGCAGCCGGCGGTCGAAGAACATCGGCGCCGCCGCCATGATGATGCTGCCATAGACGTCGTGCTGATCTTGATCGACCGCGGCATTGCCGATGCGCACCGGCCCGTCGCCGTTGAAGCCGGCGAGCGCGTCCGCAGTGTGCTCCTCAAGCCTGTCGGTATGCACCACGCCGTAGAGCGGCTTGACCTGGTCCGCGCGGCCCGCCGCGATGCTCAGGATATAGGAGATGAAGTCCTCCATCGTGCGCGTCGCGCCGATGCGGTTGAGCGCGCGCACCACGAAGAAGGCGTCGCGCATCCAGCAGTAACGGTAGTCCCAATTGCGCCCCGAGCCCGGTCCCTCCGGTATCGATGTGGTGAGCGCGGCCACGATCGCGCCGGTCTCCTCGAAATTGCACAGCTTGAGCGTAATCCCGGCGCGGATGATCTCATCCTGCCATTCGATCGAGAAAGCGAGCCGGCGCACCCAATCCATCCAGTAGTCGCGGGTGCGATCGCAGAATTCCCGGCAGGTGCTCTCCAGCCCGCCTTCGAACGGCTCGTCCACGCCCATCACCATGTGCACCGGACGCGTCAGAACGAAGGAGGCCTCGTTCTCGATATACGAGAGCGGCGCATCGGTGGTCAGCCGCACCGGCACGTCGTCGCGCCAGTAGCGGATACTGTTGCTGCTGGAAGAGTGCGAGGCCACCGGCACGCCATAGCGATGCGTGGTGCGGAAGCGGATCGTGACGCGCGGCATGCCGGAGATCGGCTCGATGATGCGCACGAGCTGGGGCGGGCGGAACGTGCGGCCATAATGGTGGAAGCGCGGCGCGAAATCGGTGATGCGCACCGCCCCGCCATGGCCGTCACTAAGCTCGGTCACCACGATGGCGGTGTTGCGCAGGTAGTCCGAACGGTTCTCGACCTGGCCGTCGAGCACCACGTCGGTGAAGCCTTTTTCCTCTTTGTCGGCCAGCAGCCGGCAGAATACCGGGTCGCCGTCGTAGCGCGGCAGGCACCACCACACGATGCGTCCGGTCGGCTCGACCAGCGCCGCGGTACGGCCGTTGCCGATGACCGCCAGATCGAGCGTCGAGTCGCTCATGACCGGCGCGCCTGTCCGTTGGACGCCAGCCGCTGCAAGGCGCGGCGCACGTTCAAAGGCGAGTCGAATATCCCCGCGAGGCCGGCAAAATTCCGGCTGACGGAAAAGCCTTTGCCGCCGAGGTCCGGCAGCGCGGCAAAAACCGATTCATCGGTGACATCGTCGCCGATGAACACGGGCACGCGGCCGGCGAACGGCGGACAGCGCATCAAATCGCGCACGCCGTCACCTTTGCTGACGTTCGGCCGCTTCACTTCGAGCATCGCCTTGCCCGGCAGCACTTCCGTCGCCTCGGCGGGAAACGCCGCGAGCCCGGCCGCAATATGCGAACGCAGGCGGTCTTCGTATTGCGGCGCCTTGCGGTAGTGCAGCGCGAGCGAATAGCCCTTGTCCTCGACGATGATGCCGGAGCCGGGCGCCGCCGCTTCGGCGAGGTGCCGCCGCAGATCCGGCGGCAGCGGTGCCGCCGACGTCACGGCATCGCCTGCATGCACGCGCATCTCGGCGCCATGGCCGCCGATGGCCGGCAGCTTGAGTGGGGCGAACAACACATCGAGGTCGGCGATCGGACGGCCGCTCACCAGCGCCAGCGCGCCGCCGGTCAGCCGCGACAGACGCGCCAGCGAATCGCGCAAATCGTCGGCGACATGCACTTCATTCGGCGACGGCCCGATATCGATCAGCGTGCCGTCGACGTCGAGCAGCAGCGCGACCGACTTGACATCGAGTTCGGCGAAAACATCCATGGCCGCGTCGTTCGCAATCGTTTGCGTCACCATAATCCATTCCAACGGCCGGATTTGCGGTTTCGTTCCCGCATTCGGGCTCGATTGTGCATGATCTCGTCCGAAAACCGAAACGTGTTTTCGGGATCATACGCTATTGCGCCAATACCTCGACGTCGCCGTCCACGCCGGTGACGACCTTGAATTCGCGCTCGTAGAGTTTGCCCTCGTTGCGGGCGATTGCGCGATATTCACCCTCCGCCAGGATCACGCGCGGAAAGGCGCCGATCAATTCCTTGATCACGTCGCCGCCGGGCGTCAGTACCGACCAAGCGGTATTGGCGAGCGCCTCACCGCCTTTGTCGGCCACCAGTTTGAGCGTGATGGCGGCGGCGCGATGCGTAACGGTGACGTCGGTGAGCTTGCCGGCCTGCACGCGGATGTCGGAGCGCACCACCGAATTGGCGTCGCCGTAGTTCGATACGATGTAATAGGTGCCTTCCGGGACCACCACGACGCTGCCGGTCATCACGTGTTCGGCGATCGGCCGCCGGTCGCCGGGTTCGAACTGACTGCCTTTGTAGACGTCGAAGGAAACCTGGCCGGCCGGAATGCGCACGTCGCCGACGCGGCCTTCCATGCGCAGCGCACCGGCTGGAAGATCGAAATCCTCATGCACGGTCTGTCCGCTCAGCGTCACCGGCTTGACCGCCGTGGCGAGCCCGAAGCCGACATGCACGATATAGGCGCCGGCCGGCAGCACGATTGTCGGTGCCGGGGTCTTGTCTTCCTTGACCAGCTGGAAATTTCCGGTGGTGTCACGTTTTGCGGCATAGACGCGCCAGGTCAGGCCGCCGTCGATCAGCGGCGCGCCCTTGCCGAAGCGCGCGGAGAGCGCGAGCGCGACCTTGCCGGCCGGCACCATCGGCACCGACAGCGGCGCGGTCGCGCGTTGCGCGCCCAACGGCCATTCCGATTGGGGCGCCGCCACGCCGGGCGCGCCGAACGGCTCGCTGCGCGTAACCGGTCCCGGCGCCAGCATTCCAGCCGAGGGCGCGCTCGAGAACAACGAATTCTGGTCGGCCGTCTGCGCCGATGCCGTTTGCGGAAGGAGCAAAGGCAGGATCAGCGCGAGCGCCGGCCACAACCGGCGGCGGGCGGCAAATGCGGTTGCATCGCTCATGGCGCGGTCGTTTTCGGCCCAAATCGCGGCGATTTCAAGCCACTAGGCACGTTTGTCACCCAGGTAGCCCCATGCTAGTCGCAACAATCGATTTTTAATGAGGCCGTGATGCCAGACGCCCTGCACCTGCTCAAGACCCGCCGTTCGGTAAAGCCGATGGAATTGACCGGCCCCGGCCCGACCAAGGCCGAAATCGACACCCTCCTCGCCATCGCCTCTCGCGTGCCCGACCACGGCAAGCTCGCACCCTGGCGGTTCATCGTGTTCGAAGGCGACGCCCGCATCGCCGCCGGTGAAGCGATCGCCGCAGCCTTTGCCGCCGACCGCGCCGACGCCACGCCCGACCAGCTCGACTTCGAACGCAAGCGGCTGGCGCGCGCGCCCTTGGTGATCGCGGTGGTCAGCCGCGCCGGACCGCATGTGAAAATTCCGGAGTGGGAGCAGCAATTGTCCGCCGGCGCCGCGGCCATGAATCTGGTCATCGCCGCCCACGCCATGGGCTATGCGGCGAGCTGGATCACCGAATGGTACGCCTACGACCGCCGCGTGCTGGATAAACTCGGCATCGGCGCCGGCGAACGCGTCGCCGGCTTCGTGCATATCGGCCGGCCGACCAAGCCGCCCGAGGATCGCGAGCGGCCGCCGCTCGAGACCATCGTCACGCATTATTCGGGGCCGAGGAGCGCATGATCCCGAAAAGTGGAAACCGGTTTTCGGAAAAGATCATGCGCCAAGTGGAAAATCCTTGATGTTCTACGAGCCCGACAAGCGCGATGCGCGCGTGCTGCCGCACGACCCGTTCAAGGCCATCGTGGCGCCGCGTCCGATCGGCTGGATCACGTCCATCAGCTTGAAAGGCGAAGTGAATTGCGCGCCCTACTCGTACTTCAACGGCATCAATAGCAAGCCTAATCTGGTGATGTTCGCCAGCGAGGGGCAAAAGGATTCGGTCAGCTTCATCGAGGAAACCGGCGAATTCGTCTGCAACCTCGCCACCTGGGATTTGCGCGAGGCGATGAACCTAACCTCGGCGCCATTGCCGCGCGGAATCAATGAGATGCAACACGCCGGTCTTGAGCCCGCGCCGTCGCGGCTGGTCAAGCCGCCGCGGGTAAAGGCCTCGCCTTGCGCGCTCGAATGCAAACTCCTCAAGATCGTGACCATGGAGGATATCGACGGCAAACCGGTCGGCTGCCACGTGGTGTTCGGCCAGGTCGTCGGCGTGCACATCGACGACCGCTTCATCGTCGGCGGCCGGCTCGACACCGCGGCCATGAAGCCGATCGCCCGTTGCGGCTACGACCAATATGCCGTGGTCGAAAGCCTGTTTGCGATGCAGCGGCCGCTGAAGTGACCCCGCGCCGCCGCATTTAACCTTTATGTAATCCCGCAAGCGCACGCTCCCTGTCACGTTTCGGTCACAAGACTCCGCCAGCGTTTTTCACCATATCGGGGTGATCCGCTTGCCCGGTGGCTGGCCCGATCCGAAAATCGGGGACGGGAGTAGATTTTGGTGTTCGAAGGATTATTCGCGCGCGTGCGCAACGGCGATCGTTCGGCCGAAGCCACCACGACGCCATTGCGGCCGGCCGCTACGCGCCCGTCCATCGGGCTTGCGCTCGGCGGCGGCGCCGCGCGCGGCTTCGCCCATATCGGCGTGATGCGCACGCTGGCCGCGCACGGCATCGTGCCGGACGTCATCGTCGGCACCTCGATCGGCGCGGTGGTCGGCGGCTGCTACGCCGCCCGCCATCTCGATGGTCTCGAGGAGTGGGCGCGCACGCTGACGGTGCGTGGCATCTTGAGCTATCTCGACATCAGCCTGTCCGGCTCCGGGCTTATTCGCGGCGGCCACCTCGCGACCCAGCTGGAAAAGGCGCTTGCCGACAGCCGCATCGACGATCTGCCGATCCGCTTTGCCGCCATCGCCACCGAATTCAATACCGGCCATGAAATCTGGCTCACCCGCGGCCGGCTGGTAGAGGCGTTGCGCGCTTCCTATGCGCTGCCGGGAATTTTCCCGCCGGTGCTGATCGGCGGACGCTGGCTGGTGGACGGCGCCCTGGTCAACCCGGTGCCGGTGTCGGCAGCGCGCGCGCTCGGCGCCCGGCTGGTGATCGCGGTCAACCTCAATTCCGATCTGTTCGGGCGCGGCACCATCATTGCCGATCACGGCTCCGACGACAGCGACGACGCCGCCAGCGATGCGCCCAAGGCGAATGGGCTGCGCGGCCTGTTCGGCGGCGACCGCTCGCTGCGGCGGCAATTCCTCGGGCGGCGCGGCCGCCCTGGCATTCCGACCGTGATGGTCGAAGCGTTCAACGTCATGCAGGACCGCATTACCCGCGCGCGGCTGGCTGGCGATCCGCCCGACGTTCTGATCAGCCCGCGGCTGGGCAGCGTCGGCTGGTTCGATTTCCATCGCGCCGCCGATGCCATCGCCATCGGCAGCGAGGCGGCGGAAAAAGCCATCGAGGCGGTGACCGAGGCGGTCACCGCTTTGTCGCAGCCCTATGACGGCAATGGAGTCGTCGCAAAGTGATCCGAGCTACGCGGTGCGGATGTAATCCCGCATCGCCTCGGACTCCTGCTCGATCTCCCCGACACGTTGCTTGACCACGTCGCCGATCGACACCAGGCCGATCAACTCGCCCTTGGCCAGCACCGGCATGTGGCGGAATTTTCCTTCCGTCATCTGCTCCATGATGCTGGCGATGGTGTCGTCCTCGCCGCAGGTCGCGACGTTGCGCGTCATCACTTGGCCGACCGGCAACGTGAGCGCGGCCGCGCCATTTTCGGAGATGGCGCGCACGATATCGCGCTCCGACAATATTCCGGCGAGGCGCCCTCCGGCGCCACGGATTACGACTGCGCCGATGCGGTTTGCGCCGAGCAGGCGCGCCGCCGCGGCAAGATCGGCCGTCGGCTCGATGCTAACGATGTCGCCGCCCTTGGTAGCCAAGATCGCTTTGACGTTCATGGCAGTCTCCCTCGCGCATGATCCCGAAAAGCCTGTCCACGACCCCGATCGGGGATGCGAAGCGATTTTCGGATCAGATCATGCGCAGTGAAAATGCCCGGCTGCGCGGAGACCCGCGAACTCCGGGTCATGCCAAACGATCCTGCCGTTCTCCTGGTTCCGTCAAGGACATTCCGGGCGCAGCCTGCGCCGCGCGATCACATTGCTTAACATCGCGTTGCAGCCGAATTAATGCGGCATTGCACCAATGTCGTCGCCGTGCGGATGTTGCGGCGCGGGATCGAACCAGGAAAACAACAAAAGGCCGGCGAGAAAGCCGCCGATATGCGCCTCCCAAGCGACCACCTGGTTTGATCCGACGCCGGGCATCGGCAGCGAACTCAACCCGAATAGAATATTGATTCCGAACCACACCACCAGGAAGGCGAGCACGCGCGGATCGCGCAGCACGCCGCTGAGCGGAATCGCCGGCACGTAATAATCGGTGATGTCGCCGTTGCGCCGGAAGTTGAGCGGACCGCCGCGCTGAAATGCAAATCGCATCGCCGCCGCCATGGTGCCGGAAATCGCCGCCGACGCGCCGATGACGGGCACCTCCTCGCCGGCGTGGGTGGCGAGAAACATCGCCGCGCCCGCTGCCGCCGTTGCCGCGAAGAATAAAAGGAACCGCAGCGTACCGAACCGCCGCGCCACCGCGCTGCCGAACGGCAGCAGCCACACCGCATTGACGCCGTAATGCATCCAGTCGGCGTGGATCAGCGCATAGGTCACGAAGGTCCACAGTTCCGCGCCGAAGCCGCCCGGCAGCACGCCGCCGAGCACGACCGAGGTGTCGTAACGCGATGGAATGAACGCGAAAGTGAGCAGGAACTCCATGTCCTGCTGTTCCGTGAGCACGTAAGCGCGCACGGCGTGCACGAGCGCGAGCACGGCCAGCAGCGCGACGATGACGGGAGGAATGTTGAAAAGAGGTTCGCGTTTCACAACGGTCCAAGCGCTTCCTGAGAAGCTTGAGTTACGCCGCTTGGCCGCCTGACCGCAAGCGCGGAACACAAAATTGGTACGAAAATCGGTAGAAAAAAGGAGGGCTTACGCCCTCCTGTCAGCCGCGCTTTGCGGGGTCTTCGCGCCTTTTTGGCGCTTGTCACATCCCCTCGCCTCCCGAGGCTCTTTCAGTCGGCGCGCCGAACGCTGGAGCTGGTCTTAAGCCGGCGCGCTCTTTGTGGATCGCCGGCGACCATAAACAAGCGTCCGCGCGCTGCCTATTCGATTTAGGTCTTAACGCTAACGCGCATGAGCCGGCCGGCGGACGCGTCCACGGCACGGCGCCTGCTCCAGCAACGATGTCGCGGCGAAAAGCCGGCGCGGCTGTCCCGCTCGGGGACAATAGATGCCGGCGCCGTCTCGCGACGGAACAGGTGGCGTCCGTGAAACATCCATCCACGCGTACGGTGTTCGATTATTGGAACGCGAAACGGGGAACTCGGCTCGTCCCGGTGCGCGACGACATCGATCCGACCGAGATCCGCCATGCGCTCGGCGACACTTTCATGCTGGCTGCCGACTTCGTCGATCAACTCCGGTTCCGGCTTGCCGGCACGCGCGTCTGCGCGCTGTTCGGCCGCGAGATCAAGGGCGAGGCGTTTAATGCGCTGTGGAACGAGAGCAGCCGCAAAGCGATCGACGAGTTGCTCGCCATCGTCACCAATGAGGCGACCGGCGCGGTCGCCGGGCTCACCGCGCGCACCGAGGACGGCGAAGTGACCGATCTCGAGCTTCTGCTGCTGCCGCTGCATCACGCCGGACAGGCCCGCATCCGCGCCATCGGCGTGCTGGCGCCGACGAACCCGCCCTATTGGCTAGGCGCCAAGGCGGTCACCGAACTCACGCTCGGTACGCTGCGCCATACCGGGGCCGATGTAGACGTCAGCATTGCACCGCGTTTGGTTCCGGCCGCGCCCGGCAGCCGGGTCCAGCACGGCTTCGTGGTCTATAGCGGCGGCCGGGAAACTCCGTCCGGGGACCGCACCGGCTAACGCCCCGTTAACGATAAACTCCTAGGGTCATGGGCCAGGGGAATTTGCCCCCAAAGCCTTAGACCAAACGATGGCCCTGCCCGCACCCAAGCCGAGATCGCTACCGCTTTCCGAGGAGCGCCGGCGCCATCAGCGCGTCAAGGTCAACCTGCTCGGACGCTACATGCTGGCCGACCGGCGCGAGTTCCCGTGCCAGGTCGTCAACATGTCGCCGGGCGGCATCGCGATTGTCGCGCCGGTCGCCGGCAATCCCGGCGAACGGGTGATCGCTTATGTCGATCATCTCGGCCGGCTCGAGGGCAAAATCGCGCGCCTGCTCGACAACGGCTTCGCCATGACCATCGAGGCGACCTTGCGCAAGCGCGACAAGCTCGCCGCCCAGCTCACTTGGCTCGCCAACCGGCACATTCTCAACCTGCCGGAAGACCGCCGCCACGGCCGCTTCATCCCGCGCAAGGCGATGGCGCGGATGATCCTGCCGAACGGCAACAACGTCACCTGCCGCGTCATCGACTTGTCGGAGTTGGGTGCCGCCATCGCCATTTCGCCGGAACTGCGCCCCGCCGTCGGCGCCATGGTTACCGTCGGAAAAGCGCAGGGCCGGGTAGTCCGGCATATCGAGGACGGGTTCGCCATCGAATTCACCCGCCTTCAGCATCACGATTTCATCGAAGAAAACGTCACCGGCGAGTAGCGTCAGCCGTCGGTAAACGAAGCGCGTAAAATTGCGCGCAAAAGCGGCGGCGAAATCGCGGCCGCGGCGCAAATTTGCCGGTATCCGACAGCCGAATCCCGAGAACCGCTTACGGTAAACGCTGCGCGTGCCGCGATGCGGGCGGGCGCGCCGTTGCTGCGTTTACCGCATTAATGTATAAAATTTTAGACAAATCGTATTATGTAAGATTTTAATCGAAGTTTACTCCAAGTTTTACTGTATTCGTCTCTTTCTTTATTCTGGTTAGCTTCAAAGTTACTTGCTTGACTTAGCGGCGATGCAAAAACTCTGTGCGAATTGTGGCCCCGTCAAGACGGCAAGGGGCCACGACGATGGGTGGGTGTTTCAAACGAGTTACGGCCGGCAGTTTGCTGGTCATCGCCTGCGCGGCGGCAATGGCCGCAACGGCTGGCGGCGCAGCGGCCGGCGAGCGGCTGGCTTATGGCGGGCCGGCGGCGTCGCACGAGCGGGCTCCCTACATCGCGGTCGGCGAAGCGGCACGGCCGCCGATCGGCTGGGTCGAATTCTGCATCCGCTACAAACCCGAATGCGAGACCAAGCCGTCGACGGCACGCGACGTGGTGCTCACGCCGCAGGCCTGGTCCGACCTGGTCAAGGTCAATTCCTGGGCCAACGACAACATCAAGCCGGTCACCGACCTCGAGCATTGGGGCGTGGTCGAGCAATGGGATTACCCGAGTGACGGTTACGGCGACTGCGAGGACTATGTGCTGCTCAAGCGGCGCATGTTGATGCAGGCCGGCTGGCCGCGCGAGGCGCTGCTGATCACCGTGGTGCGCGACAAGAAAGGCGAAGGCCATGCCGTGCTCACCGTGAAGACCAATCGCGGCGAATTCATTCTCGACAACCAGGAATCCGAAATCCTGGCCTGGAACAAGACCGGCTACCGCTTCGTCAAGCGGCAGTCGCAAACCGATCCGAATGTCTGGGTCGCGCTCGGCGAACCGCGGGCACCTGTCACGGTATCCGCACGCTAATCCGCGATCACGGCAAACGGCTGACCTGAGCAAACCTAAGCTGAGCTGAGCGACCACAAGCTGATCTGAGCAAACCGCAAGAAGGAATTCGCGCTCCCGGTCACGTCCCCACCCCTCCCCGTCCCCAGACCGGGTTCGCGAGCGGCCGGCCCTCCCCCAAGGGCCGGCCGCACCCTTTTTTGGCAAGCCAAATTTTCGTGCGTGAACGAGCGGATCGAACTACCCGATGCGCTTCAAGCCCTTGGCGTATGCTTGCGAGCGCCGCACATAGATGTCGGCGCCGCCGCGGATCATTTCGATCAGCCGGTCGTCGATCGTGCGGATCGCCCGCGCGGGCGAACCCACGATCAGCGAGTTGTCGGGAAAGCTCTTGCCCTCGGGCACCATGCTGCCGGCGCCGACCAGCGAGTTCTTGCCGATCTTGACGCCGTTCATCATGATCGCGCCCATGCCGATTAGGCTGTTATCGCCGACGGTACAGCCGTGCATGATGACGTTGTGGCCGATCACGCAATTGCTGCCGATCACCATGGGAAATCCGGGATCGGTGTGCAGCGTGGAATTGTCCTGGATTTGCGAGCGTTCGCCCAGTTCGATCCATTCGTTGTCGCCGCGCAGCACGGCGCCGAACCAGACGCTGGTCGAGCGCTTGAGCCGCACGCGGCCGATCAGCGTCGCGGTTTCCGCGACCCAGTATTCTCCCTCGCCGGGAAATTCCGGCGCCTGTCCGTCGAGTTCATAGATTGGCATTCGCGTCTCTCCTGTTAGGAGCGACCTAAGCAACGAAAGCGGAAAATTGGAAGTACCTAGGCGTGCAACAGGCCGCAGGCCTGCAATGTCGTCACCAGCACCAGGCCCGACATCAGGCTCCAGAAGCCGGCGATGAGGGTCGCCAGGAACACGAATTCGAAGCGGCGGCCTTCCTGCCGGCGGCCGAGAAGCGTGTTGCGCATGATCAGGAACGGCGCCGCCAGCATCAAGAGCGGCACCGCCGCAAAGGTCGAGGGGCTCGGACCGGCGCTGAGCAGGCCGAAGGTCGGCAGGCGGCTGGTGAAGAGCTGGTAGGCCGAACTGCACAGACCCGCGACGGCGAAGCCAAGGACAAGGGCCAGCAGGTTATGGACGGATTCCGGCGTCATTTCGGCCTCAACGCAATACAGGAGGCCATATTTCGCAAAGGCGGCCGGCGCGCGCCAGACAATCCTTAACAAATGGTAAACGCCGGATTCCGGAGCCGGCGCGGCCGCCGTGGCATAATCCCGTTTGATTCGAATTCAGGATCTGGAATGGTCACAATCACGCACGCGCCCGGCAAATCGCCAAAGCGCCGCCACCGGCGCCAGGCCGGCCGCAGCCCGTTGGCGGCGCCGCTTTGGCTGTTCGGCATAACGACGCTGATCGCGGCGGCCTATGTCGCCTATGTGCTCTGGCCGCGCTGGCCGGACGCTGCCGTCACCGTGAATGCCCCGGCGCTGCCGATCGTCGTGGCGGGCGTTGCTTTCAATATCGAGCCGGCGGCGATCCGCATGCCGGTGCAGCGCCGCCCCGGTACGCAGGAGCGCGTCGACCTCGCCTATCTGTGGCCGTCGCTGACGCCACCCGATCCGGCGCTGAAGCCGACGCTGGGCACACCGGTCGATCCGAACGCGCGGCTGTTCGTGACCATCGCGTCGGGCGATGGCACGCTGCCGCTGATCGAACGCGTGCAGACCATCTATCCGCGCTATCTGGTGCCGGAGCCGACCGCCGGACCGGACGGGCTCACGCTGCGCGGCTTCCGCGACGACACGCCGTACAAGGGCGAGGAACTGGTGTTCGAATCGGCCGCGCCGGAACATTTCCTGGCGCGCTGCTCGCGCCAGGGCGTGGTCAATTCCGGCGAGTGTCTGCTCGAGCGGCGCATCGGCAATGCCGACGTCACGCTGCGTTTTCCGCGCGACTGGCTGAGCGATTGGAAACCCGTCGCCGCCGGCATCGACAAGTTGATGGCGAGATTGCATCCACAATAGGCGTCATTCCGGCTTCGCGCCTTCGGCGCACCCCGGAACGACAGCTAGATGCCTGAATCGACCAGATCGACGTCCAAAATCGGCAATTCCAAAATATACGACTTGCGGCCTTTTTCGTTCTCGACGAACAGCACGCCGAGAAAATCCTCGCCGAGATAGACTTCCAGCGAATCCGTTTTCTTCGGCCGCGTCACCACGCGGAGATTTTCGTTATCGAATTTTCGCCGCAGATAGGCATTGAGCGTCGGTACCGGCTGGATCGAGGGATCGCTGCCGACCTGGATGACCATGCGGAAATTGAACGAGCGGTCGCCGTCCTCGTCGTCGAGGGTCAATTCGCCGAGATCGTCCTCGCCGACAAAGACCTCGGCGGTATCGCCCGCCTTCGGCACCACGCGAATGGTCGCGTTGCCGAACAGCTTCTTGAGATAGGCGTCGAGTTTTCTGACTTCCGATACGTCCACCGGGCCGCTCCTTGTTGTGGGCGGGGCCTAGTTGCCCCATCCCAAGCGCCGGTGCAAGCGCGCTAGCGCACGATCCCGAAAAGCGGCGACCGGTTTTCGCACAACATCATGCGCCATCGAAAGAATCAGCCGTCTAGCATGACGCCGTAAAGCATCTGGTCCATGACGCGCGAAGGCTCGGGGCAGCCAGCCTCGCCTACCACCTTGGCCGGCACGCCGGCGACGGTGACGTTGTTCGGCACCGCTTTGATGACGACGGAGCCCGCGGCGATACGCGCGCAATGGCCGATCTCGATATTGCCGAGGATCTTGGCGCCGGCGCCGATCATTACGCCGTGGCGGATTTTCGGATGGCGGTCTTCATGCTCCTTGCCGGTGCCGCCGAGCGTGACGTCGTGCAGGATCGAGACGTCGTCCTCAATCACCGCGGTCTCGCCCACCACCAGACCGGTGGCATGGTCGAGGAAGATGCCGCGTCCGATCTTGGCCGCCGGATTGATGTCGCACTGGAACACGGCCGAGGAGCGGCTTTGCAGATAGAGCGCGAAGTCCTTGCGGCCTTTGCCCAGCATCCAATGCGCCAGCCGGTGCGTCTGGATGGCATGGAAGCCTTTGTAATAAAGCACCGGCTCGACGAAACGCGTGGTAGCCGGATCGCGGTCGAAAATCGCGACGATGTCAGCGCGGAAGATTTCGCCGAGCACCGGCTGGTCGTCCAGCGCGTCGCCATAGGCCTGCCGGATCAGATCACCCGAGATGTCGCCGTTGCCGAGCCGCTCGCTGACGCGGTGGATGACCGCAGCCTCGAGCGTGTCGTGATGCAGGACATTCTCATAGATGAAGGTGGCGAGTTCCGGCTCGCGCCGCGCGATATCCTCGGCTTCCGTGCGCAGACGCGCCCAAACCGGATCGACCTTGTCGAGGCCCTTGCCCGGCCGCGTTTGAAACTGAGCCATGGAATTATATTCTCCAGCGCCTCTCGAACCCCTCAGATAGGTCTTTTACCACAAATTTCGAGCCGTCCAGAGGGCCGCCAAAAGACTAAGGCGCAAGGTTTAAGGCACTTGGCTCATGCGCGTTGGTTAAGGAAATCGAGCACGCCGGCTTTGAACACCTTGTCGCCGACCGCCAGCATGTGGTCGCGGCCGGGAATATCCAGCGCAGTGGCGCCGGGTATCAATGCCGCCAAGGCTTGCGCGCTGCCGGCGACCTCGTCATTGGTTCCGACTGCGACCAGGGTCGGCACACGCATACCGGCGATCTGCTGGCGCGAGAGCGTCTGGCGCGAGCCGCGGATGCAGGCGGCGAGCGCCTGGAGGTCCGATTTGGTCTGCTCGGCGAAGGACCGGAACACGCGGCCGACCGGGTCGCTGATCCCGGCAAGCGACGGGGCTTCCAAGGCTTCGGCGATGTCCTCCGACAGACCGACACCCTCCACCAGGCGAAAGCCGAGCCCGCCGATAATGAGCGAACGTACGCGCGCCGGATGATCGACCGCGAGAAACGCCGCAATGCGCGCACCCATCGAGTAGCCCATCACGTCGGCGCGTTCGATGGCGAGATGATCGAGCAGCGCGCGCACGTCGTCGGCCATGGTGGCGCTGTGATAGGCGGCGGGATCGTGCAGTTTGCTCGATTGCCCATGGCCGCGATTGTCGAGCGCGATCGCCCGCCGTCCGGCCCCCGTCAGCGTGCGCAGCCAGCCCGGATTGACCCAGTTCACTTCCTTGTTGGAGGCGAAGCCGTGCACCAGCACGACCGGCTCGCCTGCACCTTCGTCGAGATAGGCGATCTCGACCGCACCGTTATGGAAACTCGGCATTGATTGGAAAACTCGCGCAAGCGGGACCCAGCTAGCGGTGGTACCACGGCGCCAGCCAATGGCGGAAGCGGATCATCAGCGTGCGCACGCCAACCGCGAAGATCGCCAGGCACAACACGTAGACGAGCGAAGCGTTCTCGTTGAGCTCGTTCGATTTGGTGAACACCGACATGCCCATGCCGTTGACGCTCGCCAGAATCTCGACGGCGATGGCGTTGGTGATGCCGCGGGCGAAGCCGAGTTCGATGCCGGCGACGATAAACGGCGTGGCGGACGGCAGCGCGATGCCGAACCAGACATTGTGCGTGCGCGCGCCGAACATCTTGCCGACGTCGAGATAGTCCTTGGAGATTGCGCGCGTGCCGTCCGCGGTGGTGACGGCGACCGGCAGGAACACCGAAATGATCACGATCACCAGACGCGCGGCCGGCTGGTAGCCGACCCAAAGGATGACGATCGGCACCAGCGCGATCAGCGGCAACGCGTAGAGCGCGCGGATATAGGTGGAGAGAAACCAGTCGATCTCGCGTACCCGGCCCATGGCGACGCCGATCAACACGCCCGCCGCACTGCCGATCGCCACGCCCTCCAGGATCGCGCCCAGCGTCGCCCCGACGTCGGACCAGAATTCCGCGGTCGCGACGGTGGACGGGATCGCCAGGATGATCCCGCTCGGCCGCGCGACGAAATCGGGCAGCGCGTTGCGCACCCATATTTCCCAGATAACCAGCAGCACAACGCCGGCCGCCACCGGCGCGATGCGCTCGCGCGTGATGAAGCCGCTGCCCCAGGTCCAGCGCGCCGCGGGCGCTTCTATCCGACTGCTGTATGTCGCCATCGCACCAAATATCGTTCGATCAGTTCGCCGACGCCGACCAGCAGCACCGCGATTGCGCAGATGAATATCGTGACGGCGAGCACCCAGCCCGAATCGACGACCGTGGTTCCTTGCAGCAGAACCGCCGCCACGCCGTCGGGGTTGAGAAAGAACTCGGCGACCAGCGTGCCGACCATCGACAGCGCGATCGACTGTTTGATGCCCGACATCGCGTAGGGCATGACATAAGGCACGATCACGTCGCGCCAAAGCTGCCCCTCGGTCGAGCCGAAAATCGCCGCCACGTCGAGATGCTGGCGCGGGATGCTGCGCGCGCCTTCCGTCACCCCGATCAGGATCGGGAAAATCGAGATGAGCACCGACACCAGCACGCGTGAGCCGAACTCGAAGCCGAACATCACCGACACGAACGGCACCAGCGAAATCGTCGGCGTCGCGTATAGGATATAGATGTAGGGCTCAAAGGCGGCCGCCACCAATTTTATCCGCGCCAGCGCCAGCCCAATGGCGACGCCGAGCACGATATTAATGACGAGCGTGACGCCGTAAAGTTTGCCCGACACCAACAGCCCCGGCAGCAAGGGACCGCTTTGCAGCATGTCCCACAGCCGGCTCATGGTGGTGGTGAAGGGCACGAACAGGACGCCGAAGCTGTGGCCGAGCGCCTGCCACGTGCCGAGCAAAAGCAGGATGCTCAGCGCGTAGCAGGCAAGCCTTATCCACCACGCATTGACGATGCGGAAGCGCGCGAGCCGGCTCTCGAAGGACTCGGTCCTTGGCGCCGTTGTCATTTCATTCCCCCGCGCGCTCGCGGCCGTCATCGCCTGGCTACTTCTTCATGCCGTCCATTTTCTCGACCCGCTTCATCGCTTCGGCATAAAGCGACTTATCGACCAGCTTGGCGTAGGTCGGCTTGGCCTCGGGCTTGAGCAGGCCGTCCTTCACCATTTCGTTGGCCTGACCCATCATCTGCTTTTCGTCGAGGCCGTCGTTGTTCACCCAGTAATTGATCTTATGAAACGACTCGATGGCGCCCTTGGCCACGCCGACGTCGAACGAGCCGGCCTTGGCCGCGATCTTGGCGAACTCCTCCATGTCGGCCGGCTTGCTGCTGCTCATCAGCTTCTGCGTCATGATCCAGCCTTCGAGGAAGCGCACGACGCCCTCGCGGTTTTCCGCGATGGCCTTTTTGCTGGCCAGCACCGAGCCGTAGTGCAGCCCTGCCTTGATCGAGGCCGGCACCGGGATCAGGTGCCATTTCTTCTTGGTGTTGAACTCGATCTGCGCCAGTTCGTCGACGTGGAACACGGCGGTGTGGACTTGACCGGCGATACCCGCCTTCACCAGCGGCGCATTGGCGAGGTCGATCGGCGTCATTTCGGTGAGCTTGAGGCCGCACAATTCGGCCTCCGATTTGAGGAACAGCCAGCGGGCGTTGTTGATGCCGTCGGCGGCCACCGTCTGACCTTTTAGGTCCTTGCAGTCCTTCACGTTTGGCAGATCGGAGCCGATGATCCAGTCCTGGTTCGGCATGCCGGCGACGATGACGATGGGCGCGCCCGCAGCGATCAGGTTCACCGCGACCGGCGTCGCCGTGTAGCCGACCTGCACGTCGCCGGTGATAACCGCCTTGGCCGTGTCGGTGCCGCGCTGGAACCAGCGGAAGCTCATGTCGAGGCCGGCCTTCTTCCAATAACCGAGCGCGTCGCCGACATCGGCGAAGGTGTTCGAGAAGATCGGGGGACGCCCGATCGCCGAAGACGCGAGCTTGATGTCCGCGGCATTTGCGCCCGTGGGCAGGCAGAACGTCATCGCCGAAAGCGCGAACATGGCGCTCAACAGCGACGTCTTCGGTACGAAGCCAGTCACTTTACTCATGGTCGGTCTCCTCCCTGGTTTGTTTGATCGTGACGTCTTCTTCGAACGTTTCTTGTCGAACTCCTATTGCACGCGCGCGCCGTTTGCTCCCGGCTGGTCAAACAGGTCATGCCAGACCTGTTCGCGCAGATTGATGAATGCCGGGCTCGACACCACGCTGCGGTCGCGCGGCCGCGGCAGATCCACTTGGCGCACTGCCCGGATGTGCGACGGCCGGCCCGCCAGCACGATGACGCGGTCGCCCATCAGCACCGCCTCGTCGATGGCATGGGTGACGAACATCATCGCGGTCGGCCGGCTGTCCCAGATGCGCAACAGTTCGAACTGAAGCTGTTCGCGCGTCTGCGCGTCGATCGCGCTGAACGGCTCGTCCATCAACAATAACTTGGGTTCCATCACCAGCGCGCGCGCCAGGCCGGCGCGCTGCTGCATGCCGCCGGAGAGCTGATGCGGATAAGAATTCTCGAAACCCTTCAGGCCCACCAGCTCGATGGCGTCGGCGACGCGCCGCTCGATCTCTTCCTTGGGCGTGTGGCGAAGCTTGAGCCCATAGGCAATGTTGCTCCACAGGTTCTTCCACGGGAACAGCCCGAAATGCTGGAACACCATCGACACGATCGGCAGCGGCTTCTCCACCCGCTGCCCGTCGATGCGGATCTCGCCGCGATTGAGCTGGTTCAGGCCGCCGACGCAGCGCAGCAACGTGGTCTTGCCGCAGCCGGAAGGGCCGACGATGCTGACGATCTCCGAACTGCCGACGCTGAGGCTGATATCGGCGAGCACATCGAGCTGCCCATAACGCAGACCCGCGTTCTCGACCACCAGCCGTGCTGCTGCGGAATTATCCATCGCTTTGATGCCGCGCCTTGACCGCGGCGACCCCAACGGATCGCAACGGCTGGCCTGCTCCTCCCAATCGACCGGCGCGCGATCATCCTGCGCCGGTCAGCAAAGCCCCCACGGTCTTGCTATTTTTTCTTGTTATCGCGCCGTCCAGCCTATCGGCTCGATCCGGCAAGGGCAATGCGGGAAACAGCGCCGCGGCGCATTAGCCGCGCCGTGATCCGCCAAACGGCGCCGGCGATTTTCATAGTGCCGAAATCGCCGCGCGCGCTGCCGCTTGACGCTTGGCGTCGGCGGACGGCTTTGCGGTGGCGCAAGATGTACGACGTGACGCGCTCGGTCGCGCCCTTGAGCGCGGCGACAAAGGACAATACGCCGATCAGCGCGCCGAGCATCCACATCGCAAGATCGATGGTCGCCGCCGCGAGCGCGATGGCGTCGCGCCCGAGCAGCTTGAGGATGGCGCGCGTCTTGCTGCCTTCTTTTTCGGCAAGCTTGGCCAGGCGTGACATTTCAGCCGGGCTTTCCGCGATTTTGAGACCATCGAGCGCGGCTTGCGTTCCGGCTTTGCTTTCGACGCGGCCGACGTCGCCGATGAAGCGCATCAGCCCGCCGGCGCGTTCGACTTTCACCAATTCGCGCGTGGCGCGCACCGCCGCGAGCGGTTCCGCTCCACCGGCGACGGCGCGCCGCAGCAGTCGCCCGAGCGATGCGGCAAGTTCGACGCTCAAGCGCCCAGTGCGGACCGCCGCCTTGATCAATGTGAGCCCGGCGCGCAAAGGCGCGGCGACGCCGAGCGTAAGGTAGGTGCCGGCGGTAATCGCCACGCCGGCCGCCGCCAAACCTACCACCAGTTTGTCGACCGCTTCGCCGCGCCCGGCGTGAATTCCCTCGCGCGTCAGGTCGCGAACATCGCCGAACACGAAGAGGTCGCCGAGCGCGGTACCGGCGAGCGCCGCGCCGTCGCTCGGCTCGCCTGTGATAAGCCCGTGCGTGAAACTCGCCGCCTGGCCGCGGACGGATGCCGATTGCGCTCTCGCGGCGGTCACGTCGGCGGCGAGCTGCGGATCGATCGCCACATGACGCTCTGCCGCCAGATCGACGAAGCTTTGTGCGAGATCGGCATCTTTGGCAGTCAGCGCCGCGGCGATCTCGCGGTTGGCGGCGGCGCTGTCGAATCTTTCATCGAGCGCGCGCGAGGCGATCGCCGCGGGGTCGTCTTGGATGGCGAACAGCGCCAGCGCGTCGAACCCGCGTGGCGTCATAAAGGCAGCCAGTGCGGCAAAAAGGCCAAGCGCAGCCAGGACCGGCGCCAGCCGCAGGCGACTCGCTCCCACCTTTTCCACCGCCCCGTCCACGTCGCAAACCCTTCCCGGCCGCCTGTGCGGTATGCCGGTGTGCATCTTTGCCGAACGAACTTGGCAATTCGGCGGCGTCCCCAGCCGACGGTGACACGGCGCCACGACCCCGCTATGTTGCGTCGAACTCCAGGCGTTTTTCGAGGTCCGAGCTATGGCAGAGCACGTCGTCCCGCATTTTCACAACGATCCCGGCGTGCCGGTGATCGAGATCGGCGCCAGGGAATTCATGTGCGTGGGCGCCACGCCCCCTTACGATCATCCACACGTGTTCCTCGACATGGGCGAGGCCAACGAGATCATCTGCCCCTATTGCTCGACCCTTTACCGGCACGATCCCGCGCTCGATCCGCACGCGGCGCGGCCGGCGGAATGCGCCTTGCAGGTTAGCGCCGCCGCCTGATCCAAAAATCGGAGCTCTGAGCCTTGGCGTCCGCGCGTCACGTCATCGTCGCCGGCGCAGGCATCGCGGGGCTGACGGCGGCGCTGGCGCTGGCCCGCGCCGGCCTGCGCACAACCGTGCTCGAACAGGCCGCCAAGCTCGAAGAGACCGGCGCCGGAATTCAACTCGGTCCCAATGCCGCCCGCGTTCTGATCGCGCTCGGCTTGCGCGAGCGCCTCGCGCCCTCGGTGGTTACGCCGCAGGCGATCCGCGTGATGGCGGGCGGCTCGGGTCACGAGATCGTGCGCATTCCGCTCGGAGCGGACGCCGAGCGCCGCTATGGCGCGCCCTATTGGACGATCCATCGCGGCGACCTGCAAGCGGCGCTCGTCGATGCCGCGGCGAATACGCAAGACATCGCGATCAAGCTCGCCACCCGCGTCGAGGATTTCGCGATCCACGCCAATGGTCTCACCGTGCAGGCACACAACGATCAGCGCGTGGTGGAAGAGCGCGGCCTCGCATTGATCGGCGCCGACGGCGTTTGGTCGGCACTGCGCGGGCGCATCCGCAGCCGAAGTTCGGCAACGTTCCGCCACCGCACCGCCTGGCGCGCCCTGGTGCCGGCCGACGCGGTGCCCGAGGAATTCCGCGCGCCGCTGGTGCATCTGTGGCTCGGTATCGACGCGCATCTTGTGCATTATCCGGTGAAGGCCGGCCGCCTCATCAATATCGTCGGCATCGTGCACGACGAGTGGCGGGAGACCGGCTGGTCGGCCGCCGGCGCGCGTGAGGAAATCCTGCGTCATTTCGCGCGCTTTGCCTGGGCCGATAAGGCGCGCGCGCTGCTCGCGATCCCCGACCAATGGCTGAAATGGGCGCTCTACGACAGCAACGAGCCGTTTCGCAGCGGAGCAGGTCCGGTAACGCTGATCGGGGATGCCGCCCACCCGATGCTGCCGTTTCTCGCGCAAGGCGCCGGCATGGCGATCGAGGATGCCGCGGTGGTCGCCGACATGCTTGGAAAATATCGCGACGATCCGGCCGACGCGCTGCGCGCCTACGAGGGCGCGCGCTGGCACCGCGCCTTCCGTGCCCAACAGGCTTCCCGCCGCCAGAGCCGCATCTACGGGCTGAGCGGCCCGCGGGCCTTGGTCCGCAATCTCGCCATGCGCGCGATGGGCGGAGAAAAACTGCTCAGCCGCTATGACTGGCTCTATACTTGGAAACCGCCCGAACGGTTCCAGAACGCGAGCTGACAAAGATGTTGTTTCCCGCCACCATCGCCGGCAGTCTGCCGAAACCGTCCTGGCTCGCCGAGCCGAACAAGCTGTGGCCGCAATGGCGGCTGCAAGGCGACGATCTCGCGCAAGGCAAGCTCGACGCCACGCTCCTGGCGATCAAACTGCAGGAGGACGCCGGCATCGACATCGTCGGCGACGGCGAAATGTCGCGCCAGCATTTCGTGCACGGCTTTTTGGAATTCGTCGACGGCATCGACACCGCCCACAAGGTCGAGATGGGCATCCGCGCCGACCGCTACAAAGCCATGGTGCCGGTGGTGCGTGGTGCGCTCACGCTCAAGGGCCGCGTGCACCAGGCCGAAACGCGCCACGCCCGCGCCCATACCAAGCGCCAGTTGAAGATCACCCTGCCCGGCCCGATGACGATATCCGACACCATCGCCGACGCGCATTACGGCGACAAAGTGAAAATGGCGTTTGCCTTCGCCGATCTGCTCAATCAAGAAGCGCGCGCGCTGCAATCCGACGGCGTCGACGTCATCCAGTTCGACGAGCCGGCCTTCAACGTGTTCATGGATGAGGTACCGGGCTGGGGCATCGAGGCGCTGCACCGCGCCATCGACGGGCTCACCTGCTTGACCGCCGTGCACATCTGCTACGGCTACGGCATCAAGGCCAATATCGAATGGAAGAACGCGCTCGGCGCCGAGTGGACGCAATACGAGAAGATTTTCCCGGCGCTGGCCAAAAGCCGCATCCAGCAGGTCTCGCTCGAGGCAATCAATTCGCGCGTGCCTTTGAAATTATTGTCGCTGCTCGACGGCAAGGACGTGCTGGTCGGCGTCATCGATGTCGCCACCGACGAGATCGAGACGCCCAAACGGGTGGCGCAGGTGATCGGCGACGTGACGAAGTTCGTGCCGAAGGAGCGCATCGTCGCCTGTACCAATTGCGGCATGGCGCCGATGCGGCGCGACATCGCCGAGGCCAAATTGATCGCGCTCGGCGCGGGGGCGAAGTTGGCACGGGAGCGCTTCGCCTAATATCCGCGCTTGATCTCGATCAACACCGCGATTGCCCGCGCGTCCTATCCTCTCTCGTAAACCATGGTCGAAAGGGAGGATTTCATGTCCGGCAATGTCGGAACATTCGACCGCATCGCGCGCATCGTCGTTGGGCTGGCGCTGATCGCGTTCGCGCTCGGCTATCTCGCTCCGGGCACTGGCTGGAACTGGGTCGGCTGGATCGGCGTGCTGCCGATCCTCACCGCCGTGTTCGGAACCTGTCCGGCCTACAGCATGCTGGGCTGCTCGACGCGATAGAGTCGCGCCGAATTACCGCCCCGCCCGGCCCATGACGTCCATCAATTCGGCGACCTTGCGCCGCTGATCGGCCTTGTCGCCGCTCATGATCGCGTGGTTGACGCAATGCGCGACGTGGTCGCGCAAGATTTCCTCCTCCACCCGGCGCAGCGCCGCGCGCACCGCGCCGATCTGCGTGACGATGTCGATGCAATAGCGCTCGTCCTCGACCATGCGCGCGAGGCCGCGCACCTGGCCCTCGATGCGATTGAGCCGCCGCAGCGTCGCTGTCTTGCTGTTCTTCGCCATAGGCTCTATATACCCCCTGGGGGTATCAAAGACAAGAGCCTCCGAATACCACCGAGCCAAAACGAGCGAAAGTTTTCCGCCATGAGCATGACCGCCGGCCACAATCACCATCATCACGACGCGCCGGCCAAAGGCGGCGTCATCGATCCGGTCTGCGGCATGACGGTCGACCCCAATGCCGGCAAGCCGCACGCCGATTACCAGGGCGAGACCTATCATTTCTGCTGCAACGGCTGCCGCACCAAGTTCCTCGCCGATCCGCAGAAATATCTGGCCAAGCGCGCGCCCGAACCAAAGGCTGCTGGCGAGATCGATCCGGTCTGCGGCATGACGGTCGATCCGCAAACCGCCAAACATCGCGCCGACTACAGCGGCCACACTTATTTTTTCTGCGCCGCCGGCTGCAAAACCAAGTTCACCGCCGACCCGCAGAAATATCTGGGCAAGCGCGAACCCGAGCCGGTGGTCGAAGGCGCCATCTACACCTGCCCGATGCATCCCGAAATCCGGCAAGTCGGTCCCGGTCCCTGCCCGATCTGCGGCATGGCGCTGGAGCCCGAAATCGCCACCGCCGACTCAGGCCCCAATCCCGAGCTCGCCGACATGACGCGCCGGTTCTGGATCGGCCTCGTCCTGCGCGCTGCCGGTGATGGTGCTGGAAATGGGCGGGCACTTCGTCGGCGCGCATAATTGGCTCGACGCCGACGCATGTCGAATTACATCCAGTTCGCCTTCGCCACGCCGGTGGTGCTGTGGGCCGGCTGGCCGTTCTTCGTGCGCGGCGCGCAATCGCTGGTCACGCGCAACCTCAACATGTTCACGCTGATCGGCATGGGCGTCGGCGTCGCTTACGTCTACAGCCTGATCGCTACTTTCGCGCCCGGCATTTTCCCGGACGCCTTCCGCGGCCACGGCGGCGCGCCGCGGTCTATTTCGAAGCCGCCAGCATGATCACCGTGCTGGTGCTGATCGGCCAGGTGCTCGAACTGCGCGCGCGCGAGGCCACCTCCGGCGCGATCAAGGCGCTGCTCAATCTCGCGCCCAAGACCGCGCGCCGCGTCAAGGATGACGGCAGCGACGAGGAGGTTTCGCTCGAGGCGATCGCGGTCGGCGACAAGTTGCGCGTCAAGCCCGGCGACAAGGTGCCGGTCGACGGCACCGTGCTCGAGGGCCACTCCTCGCTCGACGAATCCATGGTGACCGGCGAATCGATGCCGGTGAGCAAGGAAAAGGATGCGCGCGTGATCGGCGGCACCATCAATGCCAGCGGCAGCTTCGTCATGCGCGCCGATAAAATCGGCCGCGACACGCTGCTGGCGCAAATCGTGCAGATGGTGGCGAACGCGCAACGCAGCCGCGCGCCGATCCAGCGGCTGGCCGATCAGGTCGCCGGCTGGTTCGTGCCGACGGTGATCGCCGTTGCGCTCATTGCCTTCGCCGCCTGGGCCATGTTCGGTCCCGAACCGCGCTTTGCTTTCGGGCTGGTGGCCGCGGTGAGCGTGCTGATCATCGCCTGCCCCTGCGCGCTCGGTCTCGCCACGCCGATGTCGATCATGGTCGGCGTCGGCCGCGGCGCGCAGGAAGGCGTGCTGATCAAGAACGCCGAGGCGCTCGAGCGCATGGAGAAGATCGATACGCTGGTGGTCGACAAGACCGGCACGCTCACCGAAGGCAAGCCGAAAGTGGTGGCGGTGGTGGCGCTGCCCGGTTTCGACGAGACGCAAGTGCTGCGTTTTGCGGCCAGCGTCGAGCGCGGCAGCGAGCATCCGCTGGCGGCGGCGATCGTCAAAGCCGCCGCCGAGCGCGATCATCGCGCTGGCGCCCGCACGCGGGTTCAATGCGAGCACCGGCAAAGGCGTCGTCGGCATGGTCGAGGGCAAGCGGCTCGCGCTCGGCAGCGCGAAGTTCCTCGCCGAACTCAATATCGATAGCGCGGCGCTGAGCGACGAGGCCGAGCGCCTGCGCCAGGACGGCGCTACCGCGATCTTTCTCGCCGTCAACGGCAAGCCCGCCGGCGCCATCGCCATCGCCGACCCGATCAAGGCCACCACCCGGGACGCGCTGAAGGCGCTTACTGCCGACGGCGTGCGCGTGGTGATGCTCACCGGCGACAACCGCACCACCGCGCTCGCGGTCGCCAAGAAGCTCGGCATTACCGAAGTCGAAGCCGAAGTGCTGCCCGATCAAAAAGGCGCTGTGATCGAGAAGCTCGCCCGCGAGGGCCGCGTCGTCGCCATGGCCGGCGACGGCGTCAACGACGCGCCGGCGCTCGCCGCCGCCCAGGTCGGCATCGCCATGGGCACCGGCACCGACGTCGCCATCGAAAGCGCCGGCATCACGCTGCTCAAGGGCGACCTCACCGGCATCGTCAAGGCGCGCGCGCTGTCGAAAGCGGTCATGGGCAATATCCGGCAGAACCTGTTCTTCGCCTTCATCTACAATTCCGCCGGCGTGCCGATCGCGGCCGGCGTGCTCTACCCTGCCTTCGGATTGCTGCTTTCTCCCATTATTGCGGCGGCGGCGATGGCGCTTTCTTCCGTCAGCGTCGTCGGCAATGCGTTGCGGCTGCGCCGCGCGGCGTTGTAGGACTTAGAGCGGCGTTGTAGGGACTTGGAGATGCAGCGTTTCCTTCTCGCGTTGACCGTCGCGGCCTGCGCAGGCGCCGGCCAAACCGCGCAAGCCGCCGAATGGCGCGTCAGTCACGTCAACACGCCCGCGCGCGTGAGCGCGATCGAGACCGTCGCCGGACAGGCGCAGGTCAACGCCGGCGGGCCTCTGGTACAAAATCGAACTCAAAGGCGAGCGCGTGTCGCTGGTCTTCGTCGACACGCCGGCGCGGCCGAAGCCGCCGGACGGCGCCCTGCCCGACGGCAAGGTCGCCACCGGCACCGGCGATATCGCCCGCGCCTGGCTGGCCGAGCCGGTGACCCGCTACGACCACGGCATCCTCGGCGACAAGATCGAGTCGGGCAGCCTCGTGATCGAGACCCGCGACGGCAAACACCAGACCGTGCGGCTCAAGGACGACGCCGTGTTCGAAGATCTCGAACCGCGGCTCGCCGATCTCGACCGCGACGGCCACGATGAGATCGTCGTGGTGAAATCCTATCTCAAGCGCGGCTCGGCGCTGGCGGTGATTGGCTTGCGCAAGGGCAAATACGACATCATCGCCGAGACGCCGCCGCTCGGCGCGGCGCATCGCTGGCTCGATCCCGCCGGCATCGCCGATTTCACCGGCGACGGCAAAACCGCCATCGCGCTGGTGCGCCAGCCGCATGTGATCGGGTCGCTCGAATTGTGGATCTGGCGCGACGGCGGCCTGCACAAGTCCGCCGAGTTCGCCGGCATCGCCAATCACATCGCCGGCACGCGCGCGATCGACATGGCGGCGGTCGCCGACTTCGACGGCGACGGCGTCGCCGACATCGCCGCGCCTTCGCTCGACCGCAGCCATCTGCGCATCGTCAGCTTCGCGCCGGCTGCGCGCGAGATCGCAAACGTGCCGCTGCCGGCCAAGGCGGTCACCAATCTCGGTCTGGTCGCGGAGGCCGCGGGCCCGCCGGCGGTCGCGGTCGGCCTCGCCGACGGTTCGCTGGTCGTGATCCGCCGCGCGCCATAGACCGCAGCGCGCCTTAGGCTTCAGCGGATCGTGGCATTGCCCGCAGGTGCTGCGGCGGTGTCGGCGCCCGGCACGAAATTGCAGTGCTTATCGGCGGCGGTCTGCCGCAAATCATTCAGCTGACCGCGCGTCTGGGCGTATTCCGGCCCGTAAGTGGCGTCGCCGATCAGACGCCCGCCGGTATCGGTGCCGGATTTTGCGATCAAATGTTCCAGTTCTTTTTGGCGCGTCGTCAGCGTCTTGGCGGCCAGCGCCAAATCCTCGCAGCTGTAGAGCACGTAGTGGCCCGGCGCGACCAGGAACGACGACACACTGTCGTCCGACATGGCGCAGCCGGAAAGCGCGAGCGCCGCAAGTGCCGCCGCGGCGAGTGCGCGCCCGTGGCGCATGGCTTTAGGTTTCGGACTCGGCATCGATCCGCACTAGGCCTGTCAATTTCACGAGAAAAGCCGCGACCGCGAACCCACGCGATGGCTTCGGAGCGTGTTCGAACATAATCGCAAGATTATAGCAAAAGTATTGATTTTGCGTGGCAATTTTCGGCGCGTGCGGCCGTCTCCCGGCGCTGCCGGCCCTCCGCAGCGCGGAGATTAAGAATTTGGAGGCAGGATTCGGAGATAAGGTTCTCTTATGATTCGGCCTGCAGGGAGCAATGGTGTGGCGCGATCACGGCACCACCTGCGAGTCCAACTGGCGCTGGCTTGCGGGCTCTGGCTCGCCGCCACCGCGCCGGCCGGCGCCGACTTCTTCGGCTTTCCCGACCCGCCGCGCTCCTACTCGAACGGCTGGCCACCGCGAATTGCCAAACCACCGCACAAGCGGCATCGCGAGGCCGCGCGTCCCGAACGCGAACCCGCGCGCGAAGAGCACCCGCAAGGTCCCTTCCAGATCGTCGTCGAGATCGGCAGGCAGCAAGTCGAACTCTACGGCCAGAATGGCTTCATCGCGCGCGCGCCCATTTCCACCGGCATGCCGGGCCACCCGACGCCGCTCGGCGTCTTCACCGTGCTTTCGAAAGCCAAGTGGCATCAATCGAACATCTACAGCGGCGCGCCGATGCCCTATATGCAGCGCATCACCTGGTCCGGCATCGCCATGCATGCCGGCCCCCGCCCCGGCTATCCGGCGTCGCACGGCTGCATCCGCCTGCCGGAGGATTTCGCCATCTGGCTGTTTCACGCGACCAAGGTCGGCGCGCGGGTGATCGTGACGCGCGAGCCGGCGCCGCCGGCCGACATCGCCAGCCCGAAGCTGTTCGTGCCGCCGAAGCTAGCCGGCGGCACAACCAAAATGGCGATGAGCGCTCCGGCCGCGCCCTCCGCTGCCGCCCAGCCGGGCGCCGCCATCGTCATGGCCGACGCGGCCGAAAAGAGCGCGGCACCGGCCGAGCAGAAGCCGGCCGGCCCGCCGCGCCCGATCTCGGTGTTCGTCAGCCGCAAGCAGAACAAGGTCTTCGTGCGCCAGGGCGTCACCGAACTGTTCGACATGCCGGTGACCATCGCCGATCCCGGCCGTGCGCTCGGCACGCACGTCTATACCGCCATGGCGCTCAAGGACGATGGCAAGGCGATGCGCTGGACGGTGATTTCGATTCCGAGCGCCTATCGCCATGTCACGGCGAAGCGCCGCGGCAAGAACGCGGACGTCGAGCCGGAGCCGCCGGCGGCTTCGACCGCCGCCGAGGCGCTCGACCGCATCACGCTGCCGCCGGAAGCGATCGAAAAGATTTCCGCGCTGATCTCGCCCGGCTCGTCGCTGATCGTCTCGGACAATCCGCTGAGCGACGAGACCGACGCGGACACGGATTTCATCGTGCTGACGCCGTAGCCTATTCCGGCCGCCGCCCCCGCCGCGCCGGCAGCTACTCGGTCTTGCGATTGAGATCGTGAGCGATGGACAAGCCCATCGCAATCAGCGGGAAAATCGCAATCGCGGTGACTGCTCCGCCGATCTCCTGGATGCTCGCCGGCAGGCCGCTGATCAGGCCGGCGAATTGCAGCAGCGCGGCGATATCGATCAGGACGGCGGCGGCAAGAACGGCCGCGAAGATCGCGGCCAGAACCATGGATTGTGTGCTGAACTCGTGACGGATCGCGACCAGTTGTTTCAAGGATGCCCCCTCTTCGCTTCGCCTGCGTTCCCACGTGTGCAAGCTGAAAGCTGAGGATACATCGCCGCCGCCGCTAAATAGTGCAGCGATGCTGACCTGATTTTCAGGCATGAGGCATTGTAGGCTTTTATTGTGGTGCGGACGGCCGGAACTCGAACCGGCACGGGATTACTCCCAAGGGATTTTAAGTCCCTTGCGTCTACCATTTCGCCACGTCCGCGGTACAAACCTCGTCACCCGCGCCGCACGCGCGGGGCAAAGCCACGCGGTCGGCGCGTCACATCAATCCGGTAATAAGCCGCCCCAGGTTTCTTCCCAATCCTTGCCGGTCGAATCGAGCACCCGGCCGTCCTTCTCGAAGAACTTGTTGGGGATCTGGAACATGGCGATGAAGGTGCCGCCCTTCGGCGCCCAGGCGGCGTGCCGGCTGCCGGCCGGGCGCCAGACGAATTCGCCGGGGCCGACCTCGATGCCGGCATCGGGGCCTTCCTTGTCCACCAGCGAGCCTTCCAGCACGTAAGTCTGCTCGATCAGCACATGCTCGTGGTCGGGCAGCACCGCGCCGGGCGCCATCCGGAACAGCAAGGTGGCGAGCCCGCTCTTGGCATCGACCAGCAGCGGCTTCATTTCACAGCCGGCAAAGCGCGTCTTCTGCCAAGGCACGTCGCCCGGGCGCAGATGGCGCGAACGTAGGTCATCGACCGGCTTGGCGGCTTGGGTATTCGGCTTGACGTTCATTACATCCCTCCCCGGCGGCTTGCCTATAGGCCCAGCATGCTAAAGCGAAACACCGGCTAGTTGCTCAACTTGATATTGGCCTTCTGCACGATCATGCCGAATTTTTCCGTCTCCGACGCCACGAAGCTTTTGTATTCCGCGACCGTCATCAGCCGCGGCACGATTCCCTGCACGATCATCTTGTCGGAAATCGAGGGAGTTATGAGCGCCGTGTTGACGATGTCGTTGAGGCGGTCGACGATCTCGTCCGGCGTGCCGGCGGTCGCGAACAAGCCGAACCAGTTGAGCAGTTCGTAGCCGGCAAGCCCAGGCGCGCCTTCGCTCAGCGGCGCCACGTCCGGCAATTGCGGCATGCGGTCCTTCGAGGTGACGGCGACCGCGCGCACCTTGCCGGATTTGATCAGCGGCAGCGTTGCCGCGAGGCTGGTGAAACCCATGGTGACGTCGCCGGTCGCGACACCGAGCGCCGCGGGCGCCGCGCCGCGGTAGGGCACATGCAATACATTGGTGCCGGCCATCGTGTTCATGAGCTCGCCGGCCAATTGCTGCGGATTGCCGACGCCGGACGACGAGAACGACAATTTGCCGCTGTTGGCCTTGGCATAGGCGATCAGTTCCTTCGGATTGTGCACCGGCGTGGTCGTTGCCACGGTCACCACGCAGGGCACGATCCCGACCAATGCGATCGGCGTGAGCTCGCGGCTCGCATCGTAATTCATCTTTTCCTTGAACAGGAATTGATTGATGGCGATCTCGCCCGAAGCTGCCATCAGCAAGGTGTAGCCGTCGGGCTTGGCTTTGGCGACGTCGTTGCTGGCGATCATCGCGCTGGCGCCGCTGTGGTTCTCGACGATGATCGTTTGCCCGAGCGCCGCCTTTATCGACTCGCCCAACAGACGCGCGACGAAATCAACACCGCCACCGGGCGGATATCCGACCAGAATGTGGATCGGATGATCCGGATAGGCCGCCAGCGCCGCGGTTGGCAGCGCGCCGGCAAAGGCGATCGACGCGCCGGTGGCAAGGAAACTGCGTCGGCTCAGCATGGGTTTCTCCCTCGATTTTCTCATTGTTTTTTGGATTATGCGCCGTGGATGATACGCGTTCAATCGCCGCCCTCGCGGATCGGCGGCTGGAAGGCGAGCCCGGTGTCCCAGGGGAAATAGATCCAGGTGTCCTGCGACACTTCGGTGATGAAGGTGTCGACCAGCGGCCGCCCCATCGGCTTGGCGTAGACGGTGGCGAAATGCGCGGCGGGGAGCAGGTCGCGCACCACGCGCGCGGTCTTGCCGGTGTCGACCAGGTCGTCGACGATCAGCACGCCCTTGCCCTGCCCGCGCATCGAAGTGATCTCCGGCGCGACGCCCTTGAGCACCTTCAGCTCGCCCTGGTTCTGATAGTTCTGGTAGCTCACCACGCAGACGGTCTCGATGATGCGCACGTTCAATTCGCGCGCCACGATCGCCGCCGGCACCAGGCCGCCGCGGGTGATGGCGACGACGGCGTCGAACGGCCCGGCCGCGTGCAGCCGCCAGGCCAGCGCACGCGAGTCGCGGTGAAACTGATCCCACGACACGGGGAAGATTTTTTCCGGATGCGGCGGGGTATCGGCCTGCGGCTTTGCCATGAAGGATCGTCCGTTAGCGCGCCGCGGCCGCCAGCTGCGACTTGACGTTTTTGAGCATGTCCTCCACCGCGCTTTTCGCGGCCTGCAATTTTTGCGGATCGCGGGAGCGCACCACGATATTGGTATTGGGTCCGAGCGTCTCGTCGAAGAACGGATAGCTGCCGATAATGGTGTCCGGATTGGCCTTGGCGATGGCGCCCAGTTCGGTGCCGACGTCGCCTTCCTTGGCGTCGGCGCGGATGGTTTCCGACAGCAGCTTGGCGCCGGTTTTGAGTTTCGGCGCCACCTCGTCGACCATCGCCTGCATGATCGAGGGCACGCCCGCCATCACGATGACGTTGCCGATCCAGAAGCCGGGCGCGCCCGACACTTTGTTCTTCACCAGCGCGGCGCCGTGCGGAATGCGCGCCATGCGCAGGCGCGCCTCGTTGAGCTCGCCGCCGATCTTGGCCATGCGCTCCTTCAGGATGGCGACCGCTTCCGGGTGATGACTGATCGGCGACGCCGAACGCTTTGGCGATGCACTCGGCGGTGATGTCGTCATGGGTCGGCCCGATGCCGCCGGTGGTGAACACGTAGGTGTAGCGCGCGCGCAAAATATTGACCGCCTCGACGATCGCCGCCTCGTCGTCGGAGATCACCCGCACTTCCTTGAGATCGATGCCGATGGCGGTGAGATAATCGGCGATGAAGCCGATATTCTTGTCCTTGGTGCGGCCCGACAGGATCTCGTCGCCGATGACCAGCACCGCCGCGGTCACGACCTCATTGCTGGCTGGCGCGGCGGTCATGCGGCTCCTTTCAAGGCTTTCGGGCTCGGCCCGGCCGGTCAAATTCAGGACGCTTTAAAGCATGATCCGGGCGCGGCCGGAAGCCGCCGCAAGCCCATGCCCGGCGGCACAGGGCGGCGGCGGCGCGAAAGTCCCGCCGTTACTTTTTCATCGCCGACGTTTGCGGGACGAAGGTGTCGCTGCCGGCGTTGATGCCGTTCCAGGCCGGGGCCGCGGCCAGCGTCAAATACCAGAGCGCTTTGAAATTGCCGGTGTTGGTATTGAACTGACCCGACCAGGACGTGACGCTGTTGCAGCCGGCCCAAGACACCGAAAAGGTGATGGCTCCGCCGCCATTGCCTCCGTAATACCAGCCCGTCATCGGCTGCGGCGTGCCGGCGCTACAACCCGTCGCGGTCACGTAGCTGCCGGTCATCAGCCCGCTCGGAGCGATGGTGTTGATGGTCAGCACCGAGCCGAGTTCGTTCACCCACGAAGACCCCGCCGTAAATCTCGCCTGCGCCTGTGCCGGCGCCGAGGCCGCGCCCAGCAACCAAGCCGCCGTCACCGCAATTCCGATCGCGCGTGTCAGCATCGAACTGCCCTCCCTTGCGCCCCCAAGACGCGAACCCGGCAATGCTACCAACACGGCCGGGATATAACAACTTTTGCGAGTATTTTCTTACTCTACGCGGCGTCAGAGAGTTCACCGGCCGTCTCGCTGTCTAGTCACACCTCGCCTATAAATTAGGCAGCGAGCGGCGGCGACGATCGGCGGAAGCTGTACAAATAGGTGTTTTTCCTAGGTATTTCTTGGCCTGAAGCTTGCAGTTCAATGGCCGGGGACGACGGCTGCCCGCCACCCGTGAAGGAAAGGGCACAAAGTCGTGCGGTCGAGCGTTCCCGTAAGCGGCCACGCGCTGGGGGTCCAAAATGGTTGCCGCCTTCGATGAGATGACGCGAGCCGACGGTGGCATACGCCCGGCCTATGGCGAGCTGTCGCGCTGGCTCGAAGAAGTGCCGCCCGACGTCCTCGATTATCGGCGGCGCGAGGCCGAGCTCCTGTTCCGCCGCATCGGCATCACCTTCGCGGTCTACGGCGAAGCCGACGCCACCGAACGGCTGATCCCGTTCGACGTCATCCCGCGCATCATGGCCGGCGCCGAATGGCGGCTCCTGGAAAAAGGCCTGACCCAGCGCGTCAAGGCGCTCAATCTGTTCCTCAAGGACATCTACGGCGCGCGCGAGATTCTGCGCGCCGGCGTGGTGCCCGACGACCTGGTGTTCCGCAATCCGGCGTTCCGTCCCGAGATGAGCGGCCAGAACGTGCCGCACGACATCTACGTCCACATCGCCGGCATCGACATCGTGCGGGTGGACGCCGAAACCTTCTACGTGCTCGAGGACAATGCGCGCACGCCGTCCGGCGTCTCCTACATGCTGGAGAACCGCGAGATCATGATGCGGCTGTTCCCGGAACTGTTCGCACGCCACCGCATCGCGCCGGTAGAGGACTATCCGGATGTCCTCTTGGCCACGCTCAAATCGGTCGCGCCTTCGCGCATCGCGCGCGACCCAACGGTCGTGCTGCTGACGCCCGGCGTCTACAATTCGGCTTATTACGAGCATTCGTTTCTGGCCGACAAGCTCGGCGTCGAACTGGTCGAAGGCCGCGACCTGTTCGTCAAGGAAGAGATCGTCTACATGCGCACCACGCAAGGGCCGCGCCAGGTCGACGTCATCTATCGCCGCATCGACGACGATTTCATCGATCCGCTCACCTTCCGTCCCGAACTCGGCGCTCGGCGTGGCCGGTCTGATGTCGGCATACCAGGCCGGCAATGTGACGCTCGCCAATGCCGTCGGCACCGGCATCGCCGACGACAAGGCCGTCTACAGCTTCATGCCGGCGATCGTGAAGTTCTATCTCGGCGAAGAGCCGCTGTTGAAGAACGTGCCGACCTGGCGCTGCCGCGAGGAAGAGCATCTCGCCTATGTGCTCGATCATCTGCCCGAGCTCGTGGTCAAGGAAGTGCACGGTTCCGGCGGCTACGGCATGCTGATCGGACCGGCGGCGAGCAAGATCGCGATCGAGCAGTTCCGCGCCAAGCTCAAGACCACGCCGAAGAATTTCATCGCCCAGCCGACGCTGGCGCTATCGACCTGCCCGACTTGCGTCGAGCAAGGCGTGGCGCCGCGCCACGTCGACCTGCGCCCGTTCGTGCTTACCGGCAGCAACGGCACCCGCATCGTGCCTGGCGGCTTGACGCGCGTCGCCATGAAAGAGGGTTCGCTGGTGGTGAATTCCAGCCAGGGCGGCGGCACCAAAGACACCTGGGTACTGGACGGATAGGCATGCTCTCGCGCACCGCCGATAACCTGTATTGGCTTTCGCGCTACGTCGAGCGCGCGGAATATCTTGCGCGCATTCTCGACGCCACCCAGCGGCTGTCGGCGCTGCCGCTCGCCTATGTCGGCACCACCAACGAATGGGAATCGGCGGTGCTCACCGCCGGGTGCGCCAACGCTTTCTTCAAGCAATACGACGAAGCCAACGAGGAAAACGTCACCGACTTCCTCGCCTTCTCCACCGCCAACGCCTCTTCGATCCGCTCCTGCTTCGAACTCGCGCGCAGCAATGCGCGCGCCGTGCGCACCGCGCTGACCATGGAAATGTGGGACGCCATCAACGGCACCTGGCTCGAGCTCAAACGCTACGGCAACGGTCCGACCTCGCGCGAGGAGTTCTCGCGCTTCCTGCGCTGGGTGCAGGAATCCTCGCTGCGCTACGACGGTTCCGCCTACCGCACCATGTTGCGCAACGACGCCTACTGGTTCTCCCGCCTCGGCGTCTATCTCGAGCGCGCCGACAACACCGCGCGCATCCTCGACGTGAAGTACCATCTGCTCCTGCCCGACAACGAACGCGTCGGCGGTCCGCTCGACTATTTCCAGTGGGCGGCGATCCTGCGCTCGGTGTCGGCGCACACCTCTTATCATTGGGTCTATCGCGAGAGCCTGAAGCCCTGGCTGGTGGCCGACCTGTTGATCCTGAAGGAGGAAATGCCGCGCTCGCTCGCCTCCTGCTACGAGGCGATCGTGCGCAATCTCGACTCGATCAGCGGCGCCTATGGCCGCCAAGGCCCGGCCCAGCGCCAGGCCCGCGGCATGCGCGCCCGCTTGCAGAACAGCCGCATGGACGGCATCTTCCAGCGCGGCTTGCACGAATTCATCAGCGAATTCATCTCCGAGAACAACCGGATGGGCGCCGCCATCACCGAGCAGTTCCTGCTATGAGCCGGCGCGTTGCGCCTATGCTAGAAACGTCCCTCTGGTAACGCCGGCCCGTACAAACGCATGCGAATTCATATCTCCCACGCGACGACCTATCACTACGACACGCCGCCCAACAGCGTGATCCAGATGCTGCGCCTCACTCCGCGCAATCACGACGGGCAATATGTCGTGAATTGGCGCGTCGATCTGTCGGAAGATTGTCTGCTGCACCAGCACGAGGACGCCTTCGGCAATATCAGCCATTTCTTCACCGCCGAGGGGCCGTTTAACGAATTGGCGATCGCGGTCGAAGGCGAGGTCGACACGCATGACACCAAAAGTGTGGTCAACGGCGCGGTCGAACGTTTTCCGCCCGGGCTGTACCTGCGCGAGACCGCGCTCACGCAACCCGACCCCGCCATCATCGACTTCGCCGACAGCACGCGCGCCGACGCGGGAAGCGAAACGCTGCCGCTGCTGCACGGGCTGATGATGGCGCTCCATCGCGAGATAAAATTCGACACCGATCCGACCCATTCTGCGACCACGGCGGCGGAATCCTTCGCGCTGCGCCGCGGCGTCTGCCAGGACCTCACCCACATTTTCATCGCGGCGGCGCGCCAGCTCGGCGTCCCGGCGCGTTATGTCGGCGGTCACTTCTACCGCGCCGACGGGGTGACCGAGCAGACCGCCGGCCACGCCTGGGTCGAAGCCTATGTCGAACACCTCGGATGGGTCGGCTTCGATCCGACCAACGGAATCTGCACCACCGAAGCCCATGTGCGCGTGGCGATCGGCCTCGACTATCTCGGTGCGTCGCCGGTGCGCGGCACGCGTTTCGGCGGCAGCGGCGAAACCCTCAAAGTTGCGGTCCACGTCGCCCAGGCGCGCCAGCAGTCACAGAATTAGCGAAGGCCATGACCTTCTTTGGTAACCGGCGGCCGCGCGTCACGCCCTGTAACATTGCCGAGCATGGGGCCGCTTCGTTATAACCCTGCGGCGAGGCCATAGAAGATAAAGTCGGACCCCATGACATATTGCTGCGGAATTCTGGTGCGTGACGGACTGGTGATGATCGCGGACACCCGCACCAATGCCGGCCTCGACAACGTGTCCACCTTCCGCAAACTGCACGTCTACACCGAGCCGGGCGAACGCATCATGGCGCTCGCCTCCTCCGGCAATTTGTCGCTCAGCCAGTCGGTACGCTCGATCCTCACCGAGGGCGTCGACAATCCGGAGACCGGCGAGCGCGAAACCTTGATGAATTCGCCGACCATGTTTCAGGCCGCGCAGCGCATCGGGCGCACCATCCGCAATATCCAATCCACCGAAGGCAAAGTGCTGGAGGCGACCGCGATCGACCACGACGTCGCCTTCCTGTTCGGCGGCCAGATCAAAGGCGGCCGCTTGCGGCTGTTCATGATCTATTCGGCCGGCAATTTCATCGAGTGCACCGTCGACACACCGTATTTGCAGATCGGCGAACATAAATACGGCAAACCGGTGCTCGACCGCGCCATCGGCTTCGACACCGACCTTTATGACGCCCTCAAGAGCGGACTGATTTCCATGGATTCGACCATGCGCTCGAACCTCGGGGTCGGGCTGCCGATCGACATTCTGGTAGTTCGCCGCGACACATGCAACCCTGAGCTGAATTACCGTATTGAGCCGGGCGAGCCCTATTTCCAGGACTTGCGGGAGCGCTGGTCGACCGCGCTACGCGCCGCCCATATTGCGATTCCGCGCCCGCCTTACCGCAACCCGGCTTGAAAGTTCCCTTTACGGCTTTTACCTCCGGTTAATAGCGCCATAAGAATTAAGAAATTCGGCGGCTAAGCGCCTGCGGAATGGGCAAAAGGAAAGCTAAAAGCAAGCTTTCTGCCCTAGGTTCCGCCCCGAAAAGTCCAATCCTTAGGATAGTTTAAGGGGCTCGACCTTGACGGCTGTCGCTCGTCCGCGCGCATCCGAGGAAAAATATACAAGTTGGGATCGCGCGCGTTTGAGCGTCGTGGTCCCGATCGGCGTCATCGTCGCCGTGGCTATCGTCTGCATCGTCGTCGCGGTCTTATCGTCCGCCCAGCGCGCTGACGAAGTCGCCGTCCAGCACGAGAGGCTGTTGTTCTCGCGCGCGTTGAGCAGCTACGGCGAGCGCGTGCTGCGCGAAGTCAGAAGCGTCGCCGCCTCCGAACAGGCGCTGCAGAATATCCGCGTCAAATACGATCCGGCTTGGGCGAACCGCAATGTCGGGCTTTGGCTAAAAACCTACTTCGATCACAACTACGTCTTCATTTTCGACGGCCACGACAAGCCGGTCTTTTCCCAGTTCGGCCGCGAGGCGCTCAATGCAGCCTGGTCTGACGCCGCGCTGGCCGATCTCGAGGCAGTGCTCGCTTATATGCGCGGGCGCAATCCGGCCTTGCATGGCACACTCCGTCTGACCGCACCGAGCGTGGCGGACGACGGCCCGCACGCGCAGGCAGCGGTGCTCCGCACGCTGGCCGGCCGGCCCGCGGTCATCGCCGCGGCTGCGGTGGGGCCGCTCGGCGGATTGCTCGGCGCCGGCGACCACGCGGCGCCGATTGTCATGTCGGTGAAATTCGTCGACAACGACGCGCTCGCCGGCATCGCCGGACAACTGCAACTGACCAACCTGCGCATGCTCGGCCGGGAGCCGGCGCCGCCCGGCGATTTGGCCTACGAGCTCGACGGGCCGCAAGGCAATCCGATTGCGCGTTTCGCCTGGACGCCGAAACAACCCGGCGCCGAGATCGTCTCAAGTGTCGTTCCGTTCATCGCCGTCGCCCTCGCCGGCTTTACGTTGCTCGCCGCCTTCGTGCTGCGCTACATGCGCCGCACCGCGGCCGCGATTGCCGCCGGCGAATCGCGGCTGCGTCATTTGGCCATGCACGATCCGCTCTGCGGCCTGCCCAACCGCATCTTCTTCGGCGAGCGGCTCGAAGCGGTGATCGACGAGGTGCACGCCGGCTCGACGCCGGCCGCCGTGTTCTATATCGACCTCGACCATTTCAAGGACGTCAACGACACGCTCGGCCATCCGGTCGGCGACGAGCTGATCCGCAACGTCACGCTGCGGCTGTCGCACGCGCTGCGCGGCGACGACCTGGTGGCGCGGCTCGGCGGCGACGAATTCGCGGTAATTTCGTCGGTCGGCGACGACAGCGCAAAGATGATGGCGGTCGCCCAGCGCCTCATCGCCGCGCTCTGCTCGCCTTACGCGATCAACCGCCAGAATATCGTGATCGGCGCCTCGATCGGCATCGCGGTGATCGACCAAAATTGCGGCGCCGCCGCCGACATCATGCGCTATGCCGACATGGCGCTCTACCGCGCCAAGAACGAGGGCCGCAACCGCGCTTGCATCTACGATGCGGCGATGGATGCGGATCTGTCGAAGCGCAAATTGCTGGAAGGCGATCTGCGCGAGGCGATCGAGAATGACCAGTTGCGGGTGCTGTATCAGCCGATCGTCAACAAGAGCGGCGAGATCGTGGTCGGCGTCGAGGCGCTCTGCCGCTGGACCCATCCTACCCGCGGCGAAATTCCGCCGAGCGAATTCATCGCCGTCGCCGAGCACTCAGGACTGATCATCGATCTCGGCGCCTGGGTGATGCGCCGCGCCTGCCTCGACGGCAAGGCGTGGCCGGGCCTCACCGTCTCGGTCAACGTGTCGCCGCTGCAATTCCGCCGCACCGATTTCTTCGACACCGTGCAACGCACCTTGGGCGAAACCGCGTTCGACCCGGCCCGGCTCGAAATCGAACTTACCGAAAGCGTGCTGCTCGGCAATGTGGACACCGCCGAAGCCGGCATGGTGCGGCTGAAGGAAATCGGCGTGCGGCTGGCGCTCGACGATTTCGGCACCGGCTATTCCAGCCTGCTCTATTTGCGCCGTCTGCCCTTCGACAAGCTCAAGATCGACCGCAGCTTCGTCTTGAGCATCGAAAAAGCCGCCGACGCCGCGGCGATCGTGCACGCGGTGGTCAGCCTCGGCCGCGGCCTCGGCATGAAAGTGACGGCGGAAGGCGTGGAGACTGCCGACCAGCAGCTGTTCCTGCGCGCGGCCGGCGTACATTTCATGCAAGGCTACCGCTTCGGCCGGGCGGTGAGCGCCGCCGAAATCAGCGCCCGGCTGGAAGCGCCCGAGGCCTTCACGCCGATCGACGTGCCGCAAGCCCTGGCCGGCTGAGCTCTCCGCGCCAGCGCGGCCGCTGATGGCGTACCCGCGCTTTTGTGATATGGCGGTCTTTCCGAAAATCGCGTCAGGGAAGGAAAGCCGATGAGTGCATCCGCAAAAATAGCGCTGGTGACCGGTGCCGGCACCGGGGTCGGCCGGGCGGTGGCGATCGCGCTGGCCAAGGCCGGCTACAACCTCGTGCTGGCCGGCCGCCGCAAAGAGATGCTCGACAAGGTCGCCGGCGAGATCAACGCGATCGGCGCCCAGGCGCTGGCCGTGCCGACCGACGTGTCGAAGCGCGACTCGATCCTCGCCCTGTTCGCCACCGTGAAATCGAGCTTCGGCCGGCTCGACGTCCTGTTCAACAATGCCGGCATCGGCGCGCCGGCCGTGCCGCTCGAGGACCTGCCGTTCGAGACCTGGCAGAACGTCGTCGCCACCAACCTGACCGGCATGTTCCTGTGCACGCAGGAAGCCATCAAGATCATGAAGGCGCAGAACCCGCGCGGCGGCCGCATCGTCAACAACGGCTCGATCTCGGCGCACGCGCCGCGACCCTATTCGGTCGCCTATACGTCGACCAAGCACGCAGTCACCGGGCTGACCAAATCCACTTCGCTCGATTGCCGGCCATACGACATCTGCTGCGGCCAGGTCGACATCGGCAACGCCGCGACGCCGCTCACCGACCGCATGGTGACCGGCGAAGGCGTGCTGCAGCCGGACGGCCACAAGATGATCGAGCCGCGCATGGAGGCCGAGCATGTCGGCAACGCGGTGGTCTACATGGCGGGTCTGCCGCTCGACACCAACGTGCTGTTCATGACGGTGATGGCCAACAAGATGCCGTTCGTCGGGCGGGGCTAAGCGCTGATCAATGGCCGCCGAACTCGAGCATTGGCACGATTTCTACGTCCTGGTCGGCACCGCCGGCGCGACGCTGGTTGCGTCTGTTATTCGTTGCTGTGTCGCTCGGCACCGGTTTTCTGACCGAGAAACGGGCGGCCGCGACGCGCGCCTTCTACAGCCCGATGGTCGTGCATTTCAGTGCCGTGTTTTTCATCTGCGGCCATCGCGCTCGGTGCCTGCGCACCGGATCCTTTTCTTCGCCGCGATGATCGGCGCGACTGCGCCGCGGTCGGGCTCGGCGTTTCTCTGCTTCGTGACAATCCAGCTGTTGCGTCACGACTGGACCGAATACAAGCAGCGACCATCTCGCTTACGCCTCTTGCCGACGATCGCCTATGTGGCGCTGTTGTTCGCGCGCGGCGATGGTCTGGTCGGGAAACGATCTCGCGTTCGACGTGCTGGCCGGCTCGCTGCTTCTGCTGCTGATCGATCAATATCCGCAACACGTGGGATCTCACGCTGTCGATGGTGCGCCACGCCAGAGCGGAAGGCACTGACCCGCTCACCGGCTGTCGAGCACGGTCTTGAACTCGGGCTTGTTGCTCGAACAGTCCGCCGCTTCGCCCCAGAACACCAACGTGGCCTTGCCATCGGTCACCCGCCAGACCGCATGCACGCGGCAGATGCCCGGCTTGGCCGGATCCCAAAACATCGAAATCAGGTCGGGCTTGTCGCCGATGAAGACGCGCTCGGCGATCAGCATGTCGGTCGTAGCCGCGTGCCCCTCCGCGTTGAGGATCGGAAAAACCAGCCGTTGCGGATCGTCGCCGTCGCGGTCGCGCGTGAGATAGACGTAAGCCTGCTCCTTGCGCAGCATGTCGGCGCTGCCGTTGCGCGCCTTCATTTGCTCGGCCGTCGGCTGCGGATTGCCGGGGCAGCCGAGCACGACCAGGCGGCCGAGATCGAAGCGCTGGTTGGTCGAAAACATCGCCACGCCGTCTTCGGTGCAACGGTGCACGGCGGCGAGCGCCTTGGTCAGTTTGTCGCGCGTGACGCGTTCGACCATGGTCATGCGCACGCGCACCAGGCCCGGCCGCGGTGGGCACCATTTATTGAAGGCCTTGTACGACGCCTCGATCACCTCGTCGGCATCGCGCACGGCGCTCACGCGCTCTTTGGGCTCCTCGCAGCGCGCGAAACTTTCGCGAATCTTCTCGGCGAGATCGATATGATCCGAAAGCGCCTTGCACCGCTCGGCGCCCGACGCCTTCATGCCGCGGTCCACCAGCGCGACGGATTGCTGCATCATCTGCTGGGTCGCGCGCAATTCGCGCTTGCAGGCGTCGCTGCCGACGTCGATGGCCAAAGCGCCCTGCGGCGCGCTCAGCAAAGCCGGCAACGCAACGGCAAACGCCATGATCGTCGATCTGGCCATGGCACCCTCAACGCCCGGGTCACCGCGCCGAAAGTCAAGCAAATCGCCGCAATCGCAACAAGCCCCGCGCGGCGGCGCATCTTGTCGGCGATTATCGTTTCTTCTTCTTTTTCTTTCCGTAAATCGCGTTCCAGTTATCTTTGTAAGCTTGGGTCACCGGTTTCTGGCCTTCACCGCGGCTGTAGTTCTTGGGCGCAGCGGCAGCGGCGTCGCCCAATTCAGCCTTGGCCGGCTCTGCGCCGGAAGCGGCCTTGTCCTTCGGCGCGGCCTCGTCTTTTTTCTTGGCGGCGATCTCGGTTTTTGGCGGCGGGCCCGCTTTGGTTTTCTTGTCGTCCTTGGCCATCGACTTTCCTAACGCTGAAGCGGCGGATCAACCCGCCACCGAACCTCCATACTATTTGATGGCCGTGACTGCCACCCTCTCGCCGGTTTTGACCTTGCTTAGGCTTTTCACGCTGCCGAGCGCCTTGGCGAACACGTTGCAGGGACTGGCGAGCCGCGTCTCGTCGCCTTTGGAGATCGGTGTGCGGCCGAAGCCGATGGCGATCGCCGGTCCCTGCGGCCAATAGGCGATCTCGCCCGGCGTGATCACCGCGCGCGCGTCCGGCTCGCGGGCCACGTCCACCGGCACGTCGAAATAGACCTCCTCGCCCCAGGTCAGCACCGACGAGGCGATCGGCAGCGCCGCCGCGATCGCCTTGGCGGTGGGCGTGTCAAGCAGTTCGGCCTCGAGCGTGAGCGCGCCGAAATCGAAGCGGATACGGGCCATGAGCGTTTCCCCAATCTCGATTGCTTTGGCCCCGGCAATTGCGCATTTTGATGACCGGGTTGGCGATGGCAAGGCGGCAAGCGCCACTTAACCACCGCCGTGTGGGGGAATTGCGACATGCAGCATCTGCAATCCGCGCTCGGCGTCGTCGCCCTGCTCGCCTTCGCCTGGGCGATCCGCGAACGGCGCGGCGCGGTGAACTGGCGCAGCGCCGGCGCGGCGCTGGCCGTGACATTCGTCACCGCTCTGCTGCTGCTCGAAGTGCCGCAGATCAAAACCGCCTTCGCGCTGGTCAACCGCGCGGTCGGCGCCATCGCCGAGGCGACGCAGGCCGGCACTTCGTTCGCGTTCGGTTATATCGGCGGCGGCCCGCTGCCCTTCGCGCTGACCACGCCGGGCGCGGAATTCGTGCTCGCCTTCCAGGCGCTGCCGATCGTGCTGGTGATGAGCGTTTTGACCACGCTGCTGTTCCATTGGCGCATCCTGCCGCCGGTGGTGCGCGGCTTCTCCTGGGCGCTCGAGCGCACCATGGGCGTCGGCGGCGCGGTCGGCCTGTCGACCGCGGCCAATATCTTCCTCGGCATGGTGGAATCGCCGCTGTTTATCCGGCCCTACCTCGCGCGCCTGACGCGCGGCGAATTGTTCATGGTGATGACCGGCGGCATGGCCGGCATCGCCGGCACCGTGTTCGTGCTCTACGCCACGATTCTGAGCAAAGCCATTCCCGACGTCGCCGGCCACATTCTGGTCGCCTCGATCCTGGGCGCGCCGGCGGCGCTGTTGATCAGCATGTTGATGGTGCCCGACCCGCCCGGCGAGCAGACCGACATCGGCACGGTCGAGATCGGCCGCGTCGCCGACGGCACCATGGATGCGATCGTGCGCGGCACCGCGGCCGGGCTCGAATTGTTATTGAACATCGTCGCCATGCTGATCGTGCTGGTGGCGCTGGTGCATCTCGCCAATGCCATCCTCGGCCTGCTGCCGGACGTTGCCGGTTCCGCCGTCACGTTGCAGCGCCTGCTTGGGCTCGCCATGGCGCCGGTGTGCTGGCTGATGGGCGTGCCCTGGAGCCAGGCGGTCACCGCTGGTTCCCTGATGGGCATCAAGACCGTGCTCAATGAGCTGATCGCCTATCTCGAACTCGCCAAGCTGCCGGCCGAGACGCTCGATCCGCGCTCGCGCCTGATCATGCTCTACGCCATGTGCGGCTTCGCCAATTTCGGCTCGCTCGGCATCATGATCGCGGGCTTAAGCGTGATGGCGCCGGAGCGGCGCGCCGACATCATCTCGCTCGGCGGCAAATCGATCGTCTCGGGCACGCTGACGACCTGTTTGCTGGGCGCGATTGTGGGGGTATTGAATTAGATGTTCCGCCTGATAACAGTGCTGGCATTGCTGATCGCGGCAAATTTTTCTGCCGCCGCAGCCACAGTTCACATCGTCGCCTTCGGCGACAGCATGACCGCCGGCTGGCTCGTGCCACGCAAGGACGCCTATCCGGCGCAGTTGCAGGCGGCGTTGCAAAAGAAGGGCTACGACGTCGCGGTCGACAATGCCGGCATCAATGGCGGCACGTTTCTCGATGCGCTGTTGCATTTCGACGAGGCGATCGCGCCCGGCACGGACATCGCCATCGTCGAATTCGGCACCAATGATCTGCGCCAGCGCGTTCCGATGAAAACCGTGCGGTCGCGCCTGACCGAGATCGTCCGCACGCTGCGCGCGCGCAAGATCGAGGTGCTGGTGATCGGCCTCGGCAGCCTCAAGCTCGACGACGTCGCGCGCGCGCGAAAACGTCGCCTATGCGCAATGGAATCTGCCGCCCGGCAAATATCGCGCGCGCGATCACGCGCATTACAACGCGCAAGGCTATGCAATCGTGGTCGCGCGCATGCTGCCGCAGATCGAGATACTGATCGCGCGCGCCGCGCACAAATGACTTATCCCCGCTGTGGCGGCGGCGACACAGCCAAACAAAACTCGACTGAAAACTTATCCCCGCTCATCGGCGCGGATTTATTATGTGCGCATCCGGCTCATTCGAGGGCGTCATCTAGAGGCGTCTTGATGATGGAGCCGGATGCGGCGCCCGCGCGGGGAGACGAACGCTCCTCCCCCTCCCGGGCGGCGCCGGGGCACCGCCCGGGGCCGAGGGCCCCTGCGAGGAGCTCGCTGACGGCGGGCCGCGCGGCCGGCCCGAGGCTGTCAGAAGGCGCGACAAGCAAGGGGCGAATGGCGTCGAAAAACCGAAAGGCACGCCAAGAGCTGAGCCAGAAAGCGCGGCCCGGCGCCGCAAAGACGCCGCGTATGGCGCGCCGAGAGGCGCCACGTGCCGGCAACGGCACGTGACTTGACTGCATGACGCGCCGCTTGGCGCGCCATCCCCTCGATTTTTCGGGGGGAAGGAAATGGAAGACGGCGTACCCGGCGCCGCAAAGAATACGGGCGATGCCGCTCGTCCGCTAAGCCGCCTTGGCGGCCCGCTGCGCGGCGGCTGCCGGGCGCGGGCGGATCGGAGCGTCCCGCGTCATCAGCCACACCGCGATGCCGAGCAACACAAATGTCGCGCCGACGGCGCCGATCGCCTGCAAATGACCGTAGCTGAACAAGAACGCCGCCGATCGCCGAGCCGATCGCCTGTCCGGTATAGAGCGCCGAGGTATTCAGCCCGACCGTCGCACTCGACAGATCGGGCGCGGCTTCCACCAGCCGCGCCTGCTGCATGGAATTGGTGGCGGCAAAGCCGAGGCCCCAGAGCAGAATGCCGACGCCGATCACCGGCAGCCAGCCGGCGCCGAGCGTCCACAGCAGCATTCCGGAAAACGTCGACGACAGAAAAATGCCCGACGTCGCCCAGGTCCCCAGCCTCGTCACGATACGGGTGGCGATGACGTTACCGGCAAAGCCGGCGACGCCGTAAATCGCAAACAGACTGCCGATGATCTGCGGCCCCGCTCCCGAGAGCCGCTGCAGCAACGGCGAGAGATAGACGAACACGGTGAACTGGCCGGAGGTCTGCAAGACCGTGATGAGCAGCAGCAGCAGGATCCGGCGGTGCCGCGCGATCACGCCGAAGCTTTCGAGCGAAAGCGGTTTGCCGCGCAATCCGCGCGGCAGGGTCAGGCCCAGCAGCACGCAAGGGATCACCGCGATCGCCGCCGCCACGCCGAACACCGCGCGCCAGCCGAAATGCGCGGCAACGAAAGTAACCAGCGGCAGGCCGCCGGCCACCGCCAGCGACCAGCCGAGAAAGACGAAGGCGATGACGCCCGGCCGCTCTTTTTCCGGCACGATCAAGGCCGCGGTGCTGGCCGCTTGCGGCGTGTAGATCGCGGCGACCGCCAGCATCGCCAGCCGCAGCGCCAGCAGCACGGTATAATTCGGCGCAAAGGCCGAGGCGGCTTGGCCAACGACCAGCACGGCGAGCGTCGTGGTGAGCAGCAGCCGGCGGTCGATCCGCGTCGTCAGCCACGCCACCAGCGGCGAGCCGACGCACAGGATCATGGCGCCGAACGTGACCAGCAGTCCGGTTTGACGGATGCCGACCCCCAGCCCGTCCGCCAGTACGGTGAGCATCCCCGCCGGCGTCAGAATGGAAAGTCCGGTGACGAAATTGCCGAGCATCAGGGCGACGCGCGGGAGGTACCGTCGCATGAGGCAGCCTGTCACCAGCCGGCATGCGCCGGCGGGATGCCGCGCATTTCAGGCGTGACAACTAATGTGCCGGGAGCTTTGGCGCCACCTGCTTCAAGGCGCGTCCGCCGTCTAATGCAGCCTGAACTCGCCGTTGATCGTCTTCAACTCGGCCGGCTTGATCAGCTTGCAATGCGCGACATGCACCGAGTGCAGCGGGCCTTCCAGCTTCTCCTGCCAGAAGTCCAAGAATTTCTGCAGCTCGGGAAATTTCGGAAACAGGTCGTAGGCCTGCCAGATATAGGACTGCAGCAGCCATTTATGATCGGGACGCCGATACAGGATATGTGCGGTCGTCAGGCCAAAACCGTTGACCTGTTTGCGGAAGTCTTCAGAAATCATCGCGCCCTCCATCTGGTCGGACACAAGTCTCCAATTCCGGCTCTAGGCATTGCAAGCCGAAAAGGTAAACAAACTGTTTATAATCAAGGCGTTAGCAGCAACCACGCCAGCCTGCTAACAGCCTTGGCGGCGGCGCTTTTGCCGACCGCCTTACCTAACGCGAGCCATGCAAACGCCGTTCCGGGCGCGCCGCCGTTAACCATTGATTGCGCTGAGATTTCGGGCGCTCTTGGCACTCGATGCGATTGAGTGCTAATAAATTTTACCAAGCCCCTTGCGGGCCAAATCGCTCTCCCCCATCTCCGCACCAGGTGCTGGCAGGGGGACCAGTCGGCTACCAAAAACGCAAAATTGTCCAATAACTTAGGAGGACTGCCATGAAGTTCCGCCCGCTTCACGACCGCGTCGTCGTCAAGCGCATCGATGCCGAGGAAAAGACTGCCGGTGGCATCATCATTCCCGACACCGCCAAAGAGAAGCCCTCGCAGGGCGAAATCGTCGCCGTCGGCCCCGGTGGCCGCGACGAATCCGGCAAGCTGATCCCGATCGATCTGAAGGTCGGCGACACCGTGCTGTTCGGCAAATGGTCGGGCACCGAAGTGAAAATCGACGGTCAGGATCTCCTGATCATGAAGGAAAGCGACATCATGGGCGTGATCGAAGGCGGCGCTGCCGCCAAGAAAAAAGCCGCCTAAGCGCTAACCGACATCAGAAACCAAAGGAATTCGAACTATGGCTGCTAAAGACGTCAAATTCGCCGTCGATGCGCGCGACCGCATGTTGCACGGTGTCGACATCCTCGCCAACGCGGTGAAGGTCACGCTCGGCCCGAAAGGCCGCAACGTCGTACTCGACAAGTCGTTCGGCGCCCCACGCATCACCAAGGACGGCGTGACGGTGGCGAAGGAAATCGAACTCGAAGACAAGTTCGAGAACATGGGCGCGCAGATGGTGCGTGAAGTCGCATCGCGCACCTCCGATCAGGCCGGCGACGGCACCACCACCGCGACCGTGCTGGCCGCGGCCATCGTGCGCGAAGGCTGTAAAGCAGTCGCCGCCGGCATGAACCCGATGGACCTCAAGCGCGGCGTCGACCTCGCCGTCGAAGCCATCGTCGAGCACCTCAAGGCCAACTCCAAGAAGGTCACCTCGAACGAAGAAATCGCCCAGGTCGGCACCATCTCGGCCAACGGCGATCGCGAAATCGGCGACTTCCTTGCCAAGGCCATGCAAAAGGTCGGCAACGAGGGCGTCATCACGGTCGAAGAGGCCAAGAGCCTGGAGACCGAACTTGACGTGGTCGAGGGCATGCAGTTCGATCGCGGCTACATCTCGCCCTATTTCATCACCAACGCCGACAAGATGCGCGTTGAGATGGAAGACCCCTACATCCTGATCTACGAAAAGAAGCTGTCCGGCCTGCAGGAACTGCTGCCGCTGCTCGAAGCAGTGGTGCAGACCGGCAAGCCGCTGCTGATCGTGGCTGAGGACATCGAAGGCGAGGCGCTTGCCACGCTCGTCGTCAACAAGCTGCGTGGTGGTCTGAAGGTCGCTGCCGTCAAGGCGCCGGGCTTCGGCGATCGCCGCAAGGCCATGCTGCAGGACATCGCGATCCTGACCGGCGGCCAGGCGATCAGTGAAGATCTCGGCATCAAGCTCGAGAACGTCACCCTCGCCATGCTCGGCCGCACCAAGAAGGTGATGATCGACAAGGAAAACACCACGATCATCAACGGCGCCGGCAAGAAAGCCGACATCGAGGCACGCGTATCGCAGATCAAGGCGCAGATCGAGGAGACCACCTCGGACTACGACAAGGAGAAGCTGCAGGAACGTCTCGCCAAGCTGGCGGGCGGCGTTGCGGTGATCCGCGTCGGCGGCGCCACCGAGATCGAGGTGAAGGAGCGCAAGGATCGCGTCGACGACGCGATGCATGCGACCCGCGCCGCGGTCGAGGAAGGCATCCTGCCGGGCGGCGGCGTCGCGCTGTTGCGCGCCACCGAATCGCTCAAGAAGGTCAAGGTTGCCAACGAAGACCAGAAGCACGGCGTCGACATCGTCCGCAAGGCGATCCAGGCACCGGCGCGTCAGATCGCGACCAATGCCGGTGAAGACGGCTCGGTCATCGTCGGCAAGATCCTCGAGAAGGACCAGTACAACTGGGGCTTCGACGCGCAGGCCGGCGAATACGGCAATCTCGTTTCCAAGGGCGTGATCGACCCGACCAAGGTCGTGCGTTCGGCGATCCAGGGCGCGGCGTCGGTCGCCGGTCTCTTGATCACCACCGAAGCGATGGTGGCCGAGCTTCCGCAGAAAAAGGGCGCCGGCGGCATGCCGGGCGGAATGCCGGGCGGCATGGGCGGCGGCGGAATGGACTTCTAAGTCCTTCGCTCCAGCTAAAAATAAAGAAGGCCCGGGAGTAATCCCGGGCCTTCTGCTTTTCGGGTGTCGCCAAACGGCGCCGGCGATATATCCTTGGGCCATGGCAAAGACAGACATCCACGTCGGCATCGGCGGCTGGACCTACGAGCCGTGGCGCGGCGTGTTCTACCCGAAGGGACTGCCGCACGCACGGGAGCTTACTTACGCGGCCGAGCACCTGACCTCGATCGAGGTCAACGGCACGTTTTACAGCACGCAATCGCCAAAGACTTTCCGCAAATGGGCTTCCGAGGTGCCGGATGAATTCGTATTTTCGCTGAAAGGACCGCGTTACGCGGTCAATCGCCGCGAACTCAAAGGCGCCGGCGACTCGATCAATCGCTTTCTCGCGTCCGGCATCACCGAATTGGGTGACAAGCTCGGCCCCCTGCTATGGCAATTTGCGCCGACGAAAAAATTCGACGAAGCCGATTTCGGCGGGTTCCTCGAACTGCTGCCGAAAACGTGCGGCGGGCGAAGACTGCGGCATGTCGTCGAGGTGCGTCATGACAGCTTCAAAACGCCGGCTTTTATCGCTTTGCTGCGCAAGTTCGACATGCCCGTCGTCTTTGCCGAACACGCGACTTATCCGGCCATTGCCGACATCACCGGCGATTTCGTCTATGCGCGGCTGCAGAAGGGCAACGAAAAGCTCAAGGCCGGCTATCCGCCGAAAGCGCTCGATCAATGGGCAAAGCGCGCGCTGACTTGGGCGCAAGGCGGCGAGCCGAACGACCTGCCGAAGGTCGACAAGACATCCGCGGCGAAGCAACCGCGCGACGTCTTCCTCTATTTCATCCACGAGGCGAAGTTGCGCGCGCCGGCCGCCGCGATGGCGCTAATCGAACGGCTCAAGAGATGACGGGGGCGCCAAAAATGAAAACGACCACAAATGAGAGGCGCGGGTACATCCGCCGTCGCCTAGTTCTCATCGTGGCCGTCAGGGCGATCGGTACGCAACAGTTTCCGTTCGCCAACTTGGGTCCTATATAATGGTAGCTTGTGTCATTCTTGTGACGGCGCCATGCGGACTTTGTTTACGATTGGTTACGAGAAGGCCAAGCCCGAGGCGGTTTTGGGCGAACTCAAGCGCGCCAAGATCGATCTGCTGATCGATACCCGCGCGGTCGCCGCCTCGCGCCGCCCCGGTTTTTCCAAGCGCCAGCTCGCGGCTTCACTCGACGAGGCCGGCATCGCCTATATCCATTTGCAAAAGCTCGGCACGCCGGCGGAGGGCCGCGCGGCCGCCCGCGCCGGCGACTTCAACACGCTTTGGCGTATCTACGACAAGCACATCAAGACGGCAGACGCGCAGGAAGCGCTCGGCGAATTGCTGGCGCTGATCAAGTCCGGCAAGCGCGTCTGCCTGCTGTGCTACGAGCGCGATCCAAACGAATGCCACCGCAGCCGCATCGCCGCGCTGGTGAAGAAGCGCACGCGCGTAAAGGTCGAGGACCTGATCCCGGCGTTGTTCTGAATTTTATTCGGCGGGCTGCACGGCCGCGTGCCGCAACTCGATACTTGCGATCAGCGCCACGAGGCCGAGCGTCGCCAAAAACATCACCAGAGCGATAATCGAATTGACGCCGAGCACGAGGCTGAACCCGCCGCTATTATGCAGCAGAGAAATTACGGCAACCGCAGCGCCGGCGCTGATGAACAGCGTGAAATACCGCACGGCATAGACGCGGCCGCGCCACGCGTCGGCCGTGTAGCGCGCCAGGATCATGTCGTTGACCGTTACCTGGCCGTAAATCGCCGCAATCGCCAGCGCGAGCGCGATCATCAGCGGGATGCCGGTGGCATACGTTGCCCAAAGATTTCCGCCGAAGCCGAGCGCGGTCACCGCTGCAAAGATCACGTGCGGCGGCACCCATTCGACCAGCCGCCCGACGGTAAGCTGCGCCATCGCGCCGCAAACGAGCACGGCGGTGGCGATGCCCCCGACCAGCACCAGCGGCACGGACGCGGCAACACCCTCATCGACGATCTTCGGCAACGCTATGGTCAACACGTTGAAAACGAGCCCAGAGCTGATTGCGATTATCAGAAATAAGCCGAACAACATCGTTGCGATCTTGGGCGTCAACGGCACCGCTGGTTTCGATTGGCGCAACTTGGCGTGATGGCGGTCATCCGGCGTCACCCAAAGGTAGATGACGCCCGTGATAATGCAGAGGGCCGCCGGAGCCAGAAAGGCGGCGCGCCAGCCCAACCATGTCGCGAGCGCCGCGCTGATGCCGGCCGCCAGCGAAACGCCGAGATTGCCGCACACGCCGTTGAAGGCGAGTGTACGACCGCGCGCGCCGGAGGCCTCGATCAGCATGGCCATGCCGACCGGATGGTAGATGGCGGCGAACATGCCGAGGATGAACATCCCGACCGCCAGTATCGCCAAATTCGGCGCGAAGGCCGTCAGCGCCAGCGAGACTCCGCAGCCAAGATAGAATGCCACCATCATATTGCGGCGGCTCCAGCGATCGGCGAGCCAGCCGGCCGGCAGCGAGAAAATGCCGAAAGCGATAAACGCGGCGCTCGAAAGCGCTATCAGTTCGCTATAGGGCCGCTTGTAGATGACCTCCAGCCCGATCACGACGGTCGGATAGATCAGCAGCACGAAATGATCGAGCGCATGCGCCCAATTGAGGAAGGCAATCGACCGCAATCGGGCGCTTTCCTCAGGGGTCTGGCTGGCAGTTGCAACGGTCATTTGGGCCCCGGCAACGATGTTCGCATGCATATACCCCGCTACGGGACCTTTGTCCTATGCGGATTTTGCAAGATCGCCCTCGACTACAACCGCATAACACGCTTAAGTTGAGAATGGTAGCTCGGTGCGTTTTTGCCGGGCTGTTCTGGGGCTCGGGGGCCTCAATGCGTTGCGGGAGGCGCGTAAGCGCGGCGATGCTCGTCGCCGCGGCCTTCGTTGTTTGTTGCGTTTGCGTGTCCGCCGGCCCTGCCCGGGCCGGTGACGACGGCGCGCAGTTCCTTTTGTTTTCCGGCGCAGACTTCTGGCGCGACGGCCGCTTCCTGCATGGCGGCTTGCTCTGGTCGCCCGGCGGAACCGAACGCGAAGGCTTCACGCTGAAGGCGATGCTTTCGGGCGGCACCTACCGCTATCGCTCGGGCGCGCTCAACGACGCCTGGGTGACCGGCGCCGAGGAGGAAGCTCAATTACTGCCCGGTTGGCGGTTCAAGCGCGACCGGCTTGAGCTCAAGGTCTTCGCCGGGCTCGACATCAAGAACGATTTCACCAGCCCCTACGATCCGACCAATCGATTGCACGGCACGTCCGTGGGGATTCGCACCGCGGTCAATCTGTGGTTCGAACCGACGCCCTCGACCATGCTCGCCGCCGACGCATCGCTGTCCTCGATCGCCACCAGCTATTCGGCGCGCTTAGCCTATGGCTGGCGGATGCAGGAGTGGTTCTATGTCGGCCCGGAGGCGCAGACTTTCGCCTGCACCGGCTACAGCCAGTTGCGCTTCGGCGTTCACCTGACCGGATTGAAGACCGCCGGATGGGAATGGTCGGCGGCGGCCGGCTGGGCCGCCGACAGCGACCATCGCTCCAGCCCCTACCTGCGTCTCGGCGTATTAACCCGCCGATAGGCTAATCGAGCGTGCGGCGGAAGCGCGTCACCGCGATCGTCATGGCGATCAGCATCAGGATGAACAGCGCAATGCCGTCGTAGCGGAGGTCGCCGAGCGAGGAGCCCTTCAGCATGATCGCGCGCACGATGCGCAGATAGTGCGTGAGCGGCAGCGCCTCGCCGACATATTGCGCCCACACCGGCATGCCGGCGAAGGGGAACATGAAGCCGGACAAAAGGATGTTAGGCAGGAAGAACATCATCGACATCTGCATCGCCTGCAGCTGGTTCTGCGCCACCGTCGAGAAGGTGTAGCCTATCGACAGATTGGCGGCGATAAACAACGTGCTGAGCGCGGCCAGCAAGCCCAGATTGCCGATGACCGGCACGCCGAACAGCGTCACCCCGATGCCGATGATCAATGACGCCTGCACGAAGCCGACCATGATATAGGGAATGATCTTGCCGAGCATGATCTCGACCGGCGTGATCGGCATCGCCAGCAGGCTCTCCATGGTGCCGCGCTCGATCTCGCGCGTCACCGACAGCGCCGTGAAGATCAGCATGGTCATGGTCAGGATGGTGCCGACCAGGCCCGGCACGATATTGAGCTGGGTCACGCCCGCCGGGTTGTAGCGCGCGTGGGTGCGGATTTCGAACGGCAGGACCGGGGGCTCTGGTACGTCGCGATCGTGCGACAGCGCGGTCTGCAGCACCTGGTTGAGCGCACCGAGCGCCGTGCCTGCGGCCACCGGATCGGTGGCGTCGGCCGCGACCAACATGGCCGGCTTGTCGCCGCGGCGCACTTTCCGTTCAAAATCGGCAGGGATCTCGATGGCGAACAGCACCTTGCCCGACGCCAGCAATTCGTCGAGCTCGGCCTCGGTGCGCGGCAATTGAGTGACCTTGAAATAGTCGGTGTTGCGCAGCGCCGCCAAGATAGAGCGGCCGAGATCGCTATGCTCCTGCATCAGCACCGCGGTCGGCAAATGCCGCGGGTTGGTGTTGATGGCGAAGCCGAACAGCATGAGCTGCACGAGCGGGATCATGATGATCATGGCGAAAGAAACGCGGTCGCGCTTGAGCTGGATGAATTCCTTCACCAACATCGCCCAGGTTTTGCGCCAGAACCCGGCGCCCGGAAGGCGGCGCGGCGCTTGGGTGGGGAGCACGTGCGTCATTGAAAGTTGTCCCGTGCCTTGCCCATCAGGTCGATGAACACATCCTCGAGCGAGGGCTCGGAGCGCTTCCAGTCAAGGTCCTTGCGTTCGCGATAGGGCGCGATCGCCGCCTCCAGCGCGGCGGCATCGCGCCCCGACACATGCAGACTGGTGCCAAACGGCGCCACCATGGCCACGCCCGGCTTGCCGGTGAGTTCTTCGGACAAGTGGCTAAGCCCGACGCCGTCGGCGGTGCTCACGACATAGGTGCTCAGATGCGCGGACTCGATGACGTGCTCGACGGTGCCGTGCACCAACAGATCGCCATAGGCGATGTAAGCGATCTCGTGGCAGCGCTCGGCCTCATCCATGTAATGGGTGGAGACCAGCACGGTGAGGCCGTTGGCGGCGAGCGCATGAATCTCGTTCCAGAATTCACGCCGCGCCTTGGGGTCGACGCCGGCGGTCGGCTCGTCGAGCAGCAGCAGTTGCGGGCTCGGCAGCGTGCAGGCGCCGAGCGCCAGCCGTTGCTTCCAGCCACCGGACAATTCGCCGGCAATCTGCTCCTCGCGGCCGGCAAGGCCGAGCCGTTCGATCGCCGCGCGCGCGGCGGCGACCGGCTTGTCGATGCCGTAGATGCGGGCGACGAATTCCAGGTTCTCCCGCACCGAGAGATCCTGGTAGAGGCTGAAGCGCTGAGTCATGTAGCCGACCTGGCGCTTGATCTTGTCGGTCTCGGTGCGGATGTCGTAGCCGAGGCAGGTGCCGTCGCCCTCGTCCGGCGTAAGCAGCCCGCATAACATGCGGATCGTCGTGGTCTTGCCGGAACCGTTCGGCCCCAGGAAGCCGTAAATCGTGCCACGCTTGACCTGCATCGACAGGTCGCGCACGACCGCCTTGCCATCGAACTTCTTGGTCAGGTGATGGACGTCGATGACGACGTCTTGCGCGCCGTTTTGAATGCCGGTTTGCGCGCTCATTTCGGCGCCTCTTGCGGCAGCGTGACGGTCACCGGCTGGCCGACCCGGAATTTCTCCGGGTGCTCGGGCCGCGCCTCGATCAGGTAGACGAGCTTGGCGCGCTCATCCAGGCTGTAGATCACCGGCGGCGTGTATTCGGCGCTGCGGGCGATGAAGCTCACTTTCGCGGTCAGCCCCGTCTCGCAGCCGTCGCAGGAGACCGCGACGATCCCGCCGTATTTGATGTCCGGCAGCAGCGGCTCGGGCGCGAAGAAGCGGAATTTGAGATTTTGCGGCGGCAGCAGCGCCACCACCGGCTTGCTGGCCGGCACGGTTTCGCCGGTGCGGTAATAGACCTGCTCGATGGTGCCGTCGGCCGGACTATAGGCGCTGCGGCGCGCCAGGCGCGTTTCCGACCAGGCCAGATTGGCCTTGGCCTGGCGCAGCGCCGCTTCGGCGTCGTCATAGGTCTTTTGCGTGCCGGCCGCGCTTTTCAGCAGTTCCTTGGCGCGATCAAAAGCTCTGTTGCGCATTGGTTACCGCAGCCTTCTTCACCACCACGTCGGCCTTTTGCAGGTCGTCGTCGACGGTGAACAGCAGGTCGCCCTTCTTGACCCGGTCGCCTTCGCGCACCTTCAAGGTTTCCACGCGGCCTTGCTCGTCGGGCGAAACGAAGATCAGTTCGGCTTCGACCCAGCCCTGCATCTGGCGGTCGTTGTGCTTGTCGCAGCCGGCGAGCGCGAGACCGGCGAGCGCCACCGCCGCCAATGCGACTAGTTTCATTCTCATGGCGCTCTCCTCGGCGCGAGCAGCAGCTCGATATAGGTCTTCATCATCTTGCGAACATCGAGCGGCTCGAATCGTTCAAACAAGCCGCTCCAGACGATGGCAACCAGGCCTGGAGCTGCGATGATCTGCGGGAACTCGGCGAGCGCGGCGGGCACCTCGCCGCGCGCGGCGGCGCGGCGCAGCAGCGCGCGCACCGCGGCGATGATGCGCGAAAGGACTTCGCGGTAATAAAATTCGGCGAGCTTGGGGAAGCGGCGGCCTTCCGAGATCATTAGGCGGATCACATCCTTGCGCCGCGTCTCGTAGACTTCGCGCACGAACAGTTCGACGATCTGCTCGGTCAGCACGCTGATCGGCACGTCGGCCGCCCCCAGCGCCTCGATGCTGCCGACGATCGGCGTGAGCATGGCGCGGATCAGTTCCTGGAACAGGCTCTCCTTGTCGCGGAAGTAGAGATAGATGGTGCCCTTGGCGACGCCGGCGCGCTTGGCCACGTCGTCGAGCCGCGCCGCCTCGAAACCGCATGACGAGAATTCGTCGAGCGCCGCCGCCAGGATCGCCTCGCGGCGGGCGGCGCTGCGCTCTTTGCGGGCGTCGCTGCGCGGCTGCGGACCGCCGCGGCTTTGCAGCGCGGCCGCGCGCCGGCGGCGTGGCGCTTTGCGGACCGGCCGAGGATGGGTTTTGGCCATGGCGGTTACCAGATAATGACTGACTGGTCAGTCATTTTTTAGCGCAATGCGGCACGCCGGGCAAGCAGAAATAGTTTGAAAATAATCAGTGGGTTGGCTCGCGCCTGCGGATTGGCCGACCCGCTCAGCCCTTGGCGTCGCAGAAGAACGTGCGGATGACGCACTCCTTACCGCCGTCCTTGTAGCAGGAGCGCAAGGCCGCGTTCTGGCTCGCGCCCAGCTTGGGTCCCTTGCCCCAGCCATGGGCGCCGCAGGCATTGCCGAAATCGACCGCGAAGGCGGCGCAGCCGCGCTTGGTGATAGCCACCACCCGGCAGGTGTCGCCCTGGCATTTCGCCAGCGCGCTCTTGCGCGCTTCGTCGACGGTGCGGAAATCGTAAGCCTCGCCGAACGCCCCGCAGGCGCCGATCGCCAAGGCGCCGGCCGCGCGCGCGGTGTTAACGGCGACCAGCATCAGCGTCGCGGTCGCGAGCAACAGCGACGCGGCCACGAGCGCGCGCATAACCGGCGTGAAGCGATCCGTCATCGCCCTTCCCTTACCCAAGCACAGTTTTAGATAAGGGCTGAGTCGCGGCGCCGATCAACGATTTGAGTCTTACGCGCGTTCGATTTCGGCCTTGACGGCGGAAAACGACTCGGGCGTGTCGACGTCGGTGAGCGCCGCCTCGCCGGCGACCGGAATTTCGGCGACCGCCTCGGCATAGCTGCCGATCAGGTGGCGGGCGCCGATGTCGCCGGAAATTCCCATCAGATCGGGAAAGAAACGGCGCGACCACACCACCGGATTGCCGCGCCGGCCGTCGAACGTGGGCACCACCACCAGCGCGCCGCGTTCGGGATCGAAAGCAGCAATCAGTCTGTCGATCAGCCCGGCGTCGACCTGCGGCATGTCGCCGAGGCAGACGACGACGCCGTCGGCGTCCGCCGGCACGGCGGCGATGCCGGTCTTCAGCGAGGTGCCGAGCCCATCGGCATAGTCCGGATTGTGCACAAACCGCACCGGCAGCCCGGCGAGCGCCGCTTCCACGCGCTCGCGCTCGTGGCCGGTGACGACGATCACCGGCTTGGCGCGCGAGGCCAGCGCCTGCTCGGCGGCGATGCGCACCAGCGGCTTGCCGCCGATCTCGGCGATCAGTTTGTTAATGGCGCCCATGCGGGTGGAGCGGCCGGCCGCCAGCACTAGCGCGGCGATGTTGCGGCCTTTTTCCGGCGCCGGTTCGGTGCGCGGCTGCGGCCGTGTCACGATTTCCATCAGCAGGCCGCCGACGCCCATGCCGGTGATGTCCGCGCGACTGACCGGTAAGCCCGCCAGCATTCGCATCAGCACCCAATCGAAACCGTTCTCTTTCGGCGAGCGCGCACAGCCCGGCGCGCCGATCACCGCCTGCCCGCGCGCCCGGCCGATCAGCATCAGATTGCCGGGATCGACCGGCATGCCGAAATGCTCGATTTCGCCGCCGATGGCCTCGACCGCCGCCGGAATGACGTCGCGCCGGTCGGCGATCGCAGAAGCGCCGAACACGATCACCAGTTCAGCGCCGGCTTTGAGCACCTCGTCGATGGCAAGCGCCAGCGCCTGCTGCTCGTGCGGCACGCGCTTCTCGGCAATGATCGTAGCGCCGGCGGGCGCAATGCGCGTCGCGGTGATTTTGAGGGTCTTCTCGATGACTTTCGGCGACAGCCCCGGCAGCAAAGTCGAGACGATGCCGATCTTGCGCACCTTGTAGGGCGCCACGCGGATGACGGGCTTCGCTTTCGCCGCCTCGGCGACCGCCCGGTCGCGCGCTGCGCCAGTGACCGCGAACGGAATAATTTTCACGGTCGCGATCATCTCGCCTTCAACCACGCTCTTGTAGGCCGGCAGCGTCGCCAGCGTCACCGCCTCATCGATACGGTTGAGCCGGTCGATGGCATCCTTGTCGAGCACCAGCACGCCGGAGGATTCCGCAAACAGATTGCAGCGGCCGGTGAAGGCGCGGTCGGCACGCACGCCCTCGCCTTTCACGGCCAATGCGATATCGGCGGCGGCCTGATCCTCCGAGACGTCGCCCGGCTCAAGCCGCGCGACCACGAGCTCCTTGACGGCCGCAGCCTTGAGCGCAGCCACTTCCGGCGGCCCGATCAGCGTGCCCTTCTTGAGCACGAGATTGCCCTGGCGGATCGAATGCACGGCAGTGGCACCGAGCGCATCGTCCGGGGCGACCGGGCCAAATTTCATGCCGCCTCCGCCTGTTCCGCCTTCAACCGCAGCCGCGCGGTGATCTCCGCGATGATGGAGATGGCGATTTCGGCCGGCGACACCGCGCCGATGGCGAGCCCGATCGGCGCATGGATGCGCGCGATGTCGGCATCGCTCAATCCGGCTTCCTTCAGCCGCTGCACGCGCTTAGCGTGCGTCTTCTTGGAGCCGAGCGCGCCGATATAAAAACAATCGCGCGCCAGCGCGTGCTTGAGCGCCGGGTCGTCGATCTTCGGATCGTGCGTGAGCGCAACGAAGGCCGTGTAGCGATCGACATTGAGCGGCGGCAGCGCGATGTCCGGCCATTCCGCGATCACCTTGACGTCGGGGAAACGCTCGATTGAGGCAAAGGCAGTGCGCGGGTCAACGATGGTTACGTCATAGCCGAGCAATTGCCCGACCGGCGCCAGCGTCTGGCTGATATGCACCGCGCCGGTAATCACCAATTGCGGCGACGGTACGTGCACGGTCAGGAAGACGCGGCCTTGCGGCGTTTCCTCCATGCCGCTTTTCGCCATACGGACATGCTTTTCGATCAGATCGCGCAGCGGATCCTTGGCGATATCCGCCGCCCTGACCAGCCGCTGCTCGCCGCTCGCCACGTCGGTGACAACCACGACCGCGCGCCGCGCCGCGCGTTCCGCGTTGAGCGCGTGTAGGATGTCGATTTTCAACTGACTTTCTCCACATAAACCCGGATGGTGCCGCCGCAGGACAGCCCGACGTTCCAAGCGGTCTCGTCGGCGACCCCGAATTCCAGCATTTTCGGCTTGCCGCTGCCGATCACGTCGATGGCTTCGGTCACCACCGCGCCCTCGACGCAGCCGCCCGAAACGCTCCCGAGGAAATTGCCCTCGTTGTCGATCACCAGATTGGAGCCGACCGGCCGCGGCGCCGAGCCCCAGGTCTCCACCACGGTCGCCAGCGCCACGCCGCGCCCGGCTTTGCGCCAGTCCTCGGCGGCTTTGAGAATGTCTTCATCGCGCGAGAGCATTTGAACCTCCATCAAGCAACCTGCCGAAGCATCGCCTTCGGATCGTAGTTCTTCGCCGGCGCGCCGGACAGCGCGCGCACCAACTCAGCCATCGAGTCCAGATTGTGGATCGGCCGCAGTTCGTCAACATGCGGCAACATGGTTCGCACGCCCTTGGCGCGGGCTTCAAACCCCTCAAAGCGAAGCAGGGGATTGAGCCAAACCAGCCGGCGGCACGAGCGGTGCAGCCGGTCCATCTCGAAGGATAGCGTATCGTCGGCATCGCGCTCAAGCCCGTCGGTGATCAGCAGCACCACCGCTCCTTGCGTCAGCACGCGGCGCGACCAGCGCTTGTTGAACTCGCGCAGCGACGAGGCGATGCGCGTGCCGCCCGACCAGTCGACCACATGCGCCGAGCAGGCGGCGAGCGCCTCATCCGGATCGCGCTGGCGGATGGCGCGGGTAACGTTGGTCAGCCGCGTGCCGAACAGAAAGGTCGTCACGCGCTTCTCGCGTTCCGTAATCGCGTGCAGGAAATGCAGGAACAGCCGCGTGTACTGGCTCATGGAGCCGGAAATATCCAAGAGCGCCACGATCGGCGGCTCCTTCTCGCGCGGCCCAAGATATTTGAGGTCGATGACCGCCCCGCCCGCCTTCATGCTGGCGCGCAAAGTGCGGCGGATGTCGATCAGATGCCCGCGCCGGCTCGCCGCCAGCCGGCGCGTGCGCAACAGGTCGAGCGGCAGCGAGAGGCGCGCGATCGCCTGCTTTGGCCTTGGCGATCTCGGCCGCGGTCATCTGCGCGAAATCTTTTTTTTGCAGGATTTCACGGTCGGAGACGGTCAGCCGCGCGTCGACCTCAACCTCGGATTTGTCCTCACGCTCGTTGATGCCGCCGAACAGCGCTTCCTGGATGCGCTGGGCGCCCGGCGGCGGTGGTTTGGGCGCTGTTGTCGGCGTGCCCGGCAGCATGGAGGCGATCAGCTTTTCGATATAGCCGCGCTTGCGGAAGAAGATGCGGAACGCCTGGTCGAACAAGATCGTGTGCTCATGCCGCTTCACGAACACAGCGTGCAGCGTCCAGTAGAAATCCTCGCGGTCGCCGACCTTTGCGACGTCGAGCGCTTCCAGCGCATCGAGTACCGCGCCGGGCCCGACTGGAAGGCCGGCGGCGCGCAGCGCGCGCGCAAAGTAGAGAATATTTTCGGCGAGACGACCGTCGGCCATAGAAGCTACTCCGCCGCCCGCAACTCCGACTTCACCTCGTCGAGCAGCGCCTTGACTTTGCTGCCGTCGAGCCGGGCGATGTCGTCCTGATATTTCAGCAGCGCGCCGAGCGTGTCCGACACCGTCGCGGGATCGAGCGCGACCACGTCGAGTTCGGTGAGCGCGCCGGCCCAGTCCAGCGTCTCGGCGACGCCGGGCGACTTGAACAGGTCCTCCTTGCGCAGGCCCTGCACGAAGGCGACCACCTGCGCCGACAGTTTCTTGGAAATGCCCGGCACCTTGGTGCGCAGGATTTTCAATTCACGTTCGGCATTCGGATAACCGACCCAGTGATAGAGGCAGCGCCGCTTGAGCGCGTCGTGCACCTCGCGCGTGCGGTTGGAGGTGACCAGCACGATCGGCGGCTGCGCCGCCTTGACGGTGCCGAGTTCGGGCACGGTGATCTGGAAATCGGCCAGCACCTCCAACAAAAAAGCCTCGAAGGCTTCGTCGGTGCGGTCGATCTCGTCGATCAGCAGCACCGGCGGCCCGTTGGTGTCGGGCTCGAGCGCCTGCAACAGAGGCCGCTTGATCAGGAAGCGTTCGGAGAACACATCGTGCTCGACGCGCGCGCGATCGCCCTCATGTTCGGCCTCGGCCAGACGAATGGCGATCATCTGCGCGCCGTAGTTCCACTCATAGACGGCGGACGAAATATCCAGCCCCTCGTAGCATTGCAGCCGGATCAGCCGGCGGCCGAGCGCCTGGCTCAGCACCTTGGCGATCTCGGTCTTGCCGGTCCCGGCCTCGCCCTCCAGGAACAACGGCCGGCCCATCTTGAGCGCGAGATAGAGCACCGTCGCCAGCGAGCGGTCGGCGACATAGTCGGCCTTGGCCAGCAGGTCGAGGGTGGCATCGATGGAGGTCGGAAGCGGCGTCAGCGTCATCTTGGTGGTCCTTTGGCGGGACTTTATCCTACCGCGCGGGCGTCTTACATGTGGGTATCGAAGGCCAGCCCGGCCAGCCGGGCATTGCCGCCAAGGACAGCGCCATGAGCGAGCCGATCCAAATCGAGAAAGAGGCCCTGCGCCTGCCCACCATCGACCCCGGGGTACGGATCGGGCACGTCCATCTGAAGGTCGCCGATCTCAACCGCGCCCTGGATTTCTATTGCGGCGTACTGGGTTTTACGCTGACCACCAGCCGGCCCGGCGCCGCCTTCATCTCGGCCGGCGGCTACCACCACCATCTCGGCCTGAACACTTGGGAAAGCCTGGGCGGCTCGCCGCCGCCTCCCGGCGCCACCGGCCTTTACCATACCGCCATTCTCTACCCGACCCGAAGGCTCTTGGCCGACGCGCTGCGCCGGCTGATCGTCGCCAAGATCCCGCTCGAGGGCGCCAGCGACCACGGCGTGTCCGAGGCGCTCTATCTGCGCGACCCCGACGACAATGGCGTCGAGCTTTATTGGGACCGGCCCAAGGAGATGTGGCCGCAAAAGCCGGACGGCTCCCTGCGCATGTACACCAATCCGCTCGACCTGCACGATCTGTTGGCGGAATTGGATAAGCCGGCCTGACCATTTTCTCCCCGCCATTTCCAACGCTTAGCTTGGGGGAAGCATTCGCGCGCAATTTTGTTGCTGCAAATTGAGGCGGATCGAGATTACCCGCTCACGTCGAATTTTCCTCCCACGCTCCGCCGAAATCTGATTTGATGACGGGTAAGTCTGTCGGTCACGTGTGGGGCGTATCATGCCGTCGAACTTAGCTGCCACTGGCGCCAAGCGCCGTTTTTGCCTCGTGCTGGTAAAGCCGACGCATTACTGCGATGACGGTTATCCCATCCGCTGGTTCCGTTCCACAATCCCGTCGAATTCGCTCGCCTGCGTCTACGGCATTGCCAAAGATTGCAACGAGCGTCGCGTCCTCGGCGACGACGTCGAAATCGATATTCATGCGATCGACGAATTCAACACCCGCATCCGGCCGGACCGTATCGCCGCCCTGATTAAGGGCGCGGACGACGGCATGGTTTTTCTGGTGGGCGTACAGTCAAACCAGACGCCGCGCGCCCTCGACATCGCGCGGCCCCTGCGCCAGGCAGGCATCAAAGTCGGCATCGGCGGCTTCCACATGTCGGGCGTGATCGCGATGATCAATGGCGACGATCCGGCGCTGCGCGAGGCACAGGCGATGGGCCTCTCGGTCTTCGCCGGCGAAGCCGAAGGGCGTCTCGACGAAGTGTTGCGGGATGCTTATGCAGACCGGCTCAAGCCGCTTTACAATTATATGGACGATGCTCCGGGCATCAACGCCGCGCCGTTGCCGCTGCTCGAGCGGGATCGGGTCAAGCGCACGGTCGGATCGACGACGAGCTTCGATGCCGGGCGCGGCTGTCCCTATCAATGCTCGTTCTGCACGATCATCAACGTGCAGGGGCACAAATCACGCCGCCGTACCGTGGACGACATCGAAGACATCGTTCGCCGCAATGCGGCGCAAGGCGTCTATCGATTCTTCATCACGGACGACAACTTCGCGCGTAACAAGGACTGGGAAGCCATTCTCGATCGCCTGATTCATCTGCGCGAAGTCGAAAAAATTCCGCTCAGCCTCATCATCCAAGTGGACACGTTATGCCACAAGTTGCCGAACTTCATCGCCAAATGCTGGCGAGCGGGGGTCAAGAAGACCTATATCGGCCTCGAAAATATCAATCCGGCAAATCTCATGGCCGCGAAGAAAAAGCAGAACAAGATCACCGAATACCGCAAGATGCTGCTCGAATGGCAGAAGGCCGGCATCCTGGTCTATGCCGGCTACATCACCGGATTCCCCTTCGACACGGCGGAGTCGGTCCTTAAAGATCTCGACGTCATCATGAAAGAATTGCCGATCGACGTCCTCGAAGTCCATTATTTGACCCCGCTGCCGGGTTCGGAAGACCACCAGAAGCTTTACCGCGCCGGCGCCTGGATGGACCCGGACCTCAACAAATACGACCTCCATCACATCACCTGCGAACATCCGCGCATGTCGAAGCAGGAATGGGCCTACGCTTACCGCGAGTCGTGGAAGCGATATTACTCTTACGAACACTGCGAAACAGTCATGCGGCGCGCCGCCGCGCTTCGCTCATTTGCAAACGTCTTGATCACGATGACGTGGTTCAAGGCGTCGTTCGAACTGGAAAACTGCCATCCGGTCGAGAGCGGCCTGTTGCGGCTGAAGTCCCGCCGCGATCGCCGGCCGACCATGCCGCTCGAACCGGTCTGGCGCTTCTATCCGAAATATTTCGCCGAGCTCGCGCGCAAGACGGTTGGCTGGATTTCGATTTACCTCAGGCTGCGCAGGATTTATCTGCGCATCAAGCACGATCCCAAACGGTACGAATATAGCGATCTCGCGATCATGCCCGTGGTCGATGACGAGGTCGAAACCCACGCCATGTTCAGCAACGATGCGGCCAAAGCCTATGTCGCGGACGAACGCCGCATAGAGAGCAGCATTCGAAAGGGTGCGGCGGCGGCAAAAAACGCCGACGCCCCGGTCGCGTAGCGGTTAAGACATCGGCGCGCGGCGGCGGAGCACAAACGCTCGCTCTTACGCCTTCGCCGGCGCGCGGCCGAGGCGCCGGCCGAGCAGGCACCGGCTTAGACGGCGACCGCCTCGATCATCATGATGTCGAGCATGAACGAACCGTCCGGCTCGATGGCGAAATGCGCGCGCACTTCCGCCGAGGCCGCGCGTTGCAAAGCGCGGATGGCACGCGCGTTCTCATCCGGCGTGCGCATGCGGGCGATCCACACCGGATAATCCATGCGCAATTGCCAGGTGCGTAAGCCACGCAGGGCAAAGCCAGCCCGCTCGAGCGCGGCCGTCCATTCCGCCAGCGTGTAGTCGCGCACATGCGAGGTATCGCGCAACAGCTCGACCGCCTGGATGTGGGTGTCGAGCAAAGGAGTGCCGGGTGCATAGGCGTCGATGAACACCGCCGGCGCCTGTGCCGTCGCTACGCGGCGCGCCTCGCGCAAGCCGGCATGAACATCGCGCCAGTGATGCGCCGAATAGCGGCAGGCGACGAAATCGACCGAGGCGTCGGGCAACGCCAAGTGTTCCGCCGGTGATTGCACGGTCTCGATATTGCTCATGCCGTCGGCTTTGGCCTTGGCCGCGACCGCCGCCAACATGTCGACCGACAAATCGGACGCGATCACCCGCTCGGCATGGCGGGCCAACCGATAGGCGACATGGCCGCCACCGGTACCGAGATCGAGCGCGCGGCGCGGCTTGACCTCGCGCGCCAGACTTTCCAGCGCATCGAGATCGGCACCGGCGGCATGCACCGCGCTCTCCACATAGGCTTTGGCGCGGGGGCCGAATTGCTCCCCCACCACTATTTCATGCATGCGCGACATTCGCTTTCTCCCATTTTCTCCCGCCTAACCGGGCCGATGGGCTCTGCATGCCGCCGCAATTACCCTGGTACAAGATACAAATTATCCTGGTATATTCTCTGCCATGTCCAGAACTCCGCCCGCCAGCGAAGCAGACCGAAAGACCCAGCTCGGCGCCTTCATCCGCGCCCACCGCGAGAGCCTCGCGCCCGAGCCCTCCGCCGGGCGGCGTCGCACGCCCGGCTTGCGTCGCGAGGAGCTCGCCGACCGCGCTGGTATCAGCGCCACCTGGTGCGCCTGGATCGAGCAGGGCCGCGATGTGCAGGTCTCGCCGCAGGCGCTGGCCCGGCTGGCGCAGGCGCTCGCACTCACTCGCGCTGAGCGCGCTTACTTGTTCGAGTTGGCCGACCGCCGCGACCCGCAAGCGACGGCGCCCGACGAGACCGCCGAAGCGCCCGCTTCGCTGCGTGAGGCGGTCGCCGCCCTCGCCTATCCGGCTTACGGCCTCGACCGGCTGTGGAACGCCTGCTGCTGGAACGTGGCGGCCGCCGGCCTGTTCACCGGCTGGCTGAGCGCGGATTGCCAGCGCAATCTGCTGCGCTTCGTCTTTGTCGAGCCGGCGGCGCGCACGCTCATCCCACACTGGCAGGACCGCGCCCGCCGCCTGCTAGCGGAATTCCGCGCCGATTACAGCCGTGGCCTCAACGATCCGCGACTGCGCGCGATGGTCGACGGCCTGCGCCGCGACAGCGCTCTGTTCAACCGTGAATGGAACGCGCAAAGCGTGCGCGGCCGCGAGGGCGGCCTGCGCCACTTCATGCACCCGGTCGAGGGAGCCCTCACCTATATGCAGCACAGTTTCAGCCCAGCCGATCGGCCCGACTACAAGCTGGTGATATTGGTGCCCTGCGCTTGAAGCACGGCCTACGCCGTCGCTTTCGCCGCTGCGCAGGCGGCTGAACGATTGTCAAATCGATTGTCCAAAGAAGCGTTGCTCGTTCGTCCACTCCGCGATGTTGTTAGCCTTGATCCATTCAGCCAACTCGTCGTGACGCACGAGCCAGGCACCGGGAAAGCCGCGAATATATTTTAGGATCTGGGCGACTTGCGCGGCCATCAACGGGCGGCCGCCAAAATGGCAATGCATGGTGATATTGAGCAACGAGGTCGGCTCATTCGCATACAGGTAATCGAACGTATCCTTGTAGACGTCGTACCAGTCGCGCGGATTGCCGCGCAGCACGCGGTGGTCGGCAAAGTCGGAATGCGGCACCGCGACCAGAACCCCGCTCTTCGTCTTGACGCAGAACGGCAGGTCGATGTGGTTGTAGTCGCCGTACCAGAGGAACCCGGCTTCGGCGATTAGCTCTTCGGTGTGAGCCGTCGGAGCAAGCACCGGACTGAGCCAGCCTTTCGGCGGCGAGCCTGTCATTTTTTTGAAGACGCCGACGCATTTCTCGATGAGGGCCCGTTCTTCGTCGGGCGACAGATAGGCCATGAGAGCATCTTGCGTGTAGGAATGGGCCGCGATTTCGTGCCCTGACTTGAGCATCCATTCGACGGCCCTCGGCGCGATCTCCATCGAATGCGCATTGGCGACGAACGTCGCCGGCGTCTGATGCTCGTTCAGAATCTTCAGCAGGCGCCATACGCCATTGCGGCTGCCATAGGTGCCCCAGGTCATCGCCGCCCGATCGTGCGTGCCCGGCTTCAGGGATGTCGTTTGAACCGAGAACGGCGGCCCCTTGTCGCCCGACCAGTTCTCCATGAGACAGGTCACCACGACCGCGACGCGCGCACCATTCGGCCAGGCAAATCCAGGTGCGTTAGGAGTTGATATTGACATTCGTCTGTCCTCTCGAGCGATCGCGATGTTCAAGACATCGGACCGCAGTCTGAAAAGTTGTCGTCCAGCCGGGTACAAGCCAAGAGCGTGACAACACGGCCGCCACCGCAGAACGCGCTGATGCCGTTATCGCGCGCTTGGTGTCAACACTCAATCCGGCTTCGCAGGAATGCATGTTGTGTGCGCCGAGATTAACGCTCGACTCTTCGTGTTGTGCCCCATTAGCATGCCGGCGCATCGCACGGGCAAGGTCCGCATCGGAGACCGCCCATCAAAAAGATACAAAAAGTCAGATCGGGGAGGAGACAACATGGATCGCCGCAAGTTCATCGGATTGGCCGGGGCGGCCGCCGCCACGCCGTTATGGTCGGGCATCGCCGCCTATGCGCAATCGAAGTACCCGGAGCGCCCGATCCGCCTCGTTGTCCCTTATGCGCCAGGCGGCGTGGTGGATGCGGTCGCCCGCAACTGGGCGGAAAGAATGCGCGCGCCGCTCGGCACCATCGTCGTCGAAAACCAGGGCGGCGGCGGCGGCACGATCGGCGCCAACGCGGTCGCGCATGCGACGCCTGACGGCTATTCGCTACTGTTCGGCGACACGAGTTGCGAAATTATCGCGCCGTATTTGATGCTGCACCCGCTTTACGATGCGACAAAGGATTTCACGCCGATTTCCCTGATCGCGACGTCCTCGACCTCGATCGTCATCCATCCCAGCGTGCCGGCGAAAAATCTCGCGGAATTCATCGCCTACGCCAAAGAAAACCAGGCCAAGCTCTCCTACGGATCGGCCGGCACCGGCACGGTGACCCACCTCGCCGGCGAGCTGTTCAAACAACTGACCAATACGCCGAAGATAACCCATGTCCCCTATCGCGGCGCCGGCCCCGGCCTCATCGACCTCGTCGGCGGCGTGCTGCCGATGATGACGCCGAACGTGACCAGCCAGGTACTCGGCTTCCATCGCGCCGGCAAGCTGCGGATACTCGCCGTCTGCGCCCCTGCCCGGCTCAAGGCCGCGCCCGAGATTCCGGCGGCGGTCGAGACGCTTCCCGGCATGGTCGCACAGCTCACGTCGGCCGTGTTCGGCCCGGCGGGCACGCCGCAACCGGTCGTGGAGAAAATTTCCACCGTGACGGCAAACGTTCTCAAGGACCCGGACTTCAATCGTATCCTTGGGGCCGCCGGCCTCGAGGCCCAGTCGGACGCCAGCCCCGCGGCCGCACGAAAATTCTTTGCGGCCGAGCGAGAACATCTGTTGCCGATCATCAAAGCGGCCGGCTTGAAGCCGCAATAGGAGCATCATGACTGGCATCGCCCTGGATCAAGCCAACCGGATGATAGAAACCATCCTCAAGCGCGGAGCCGAGCTAGGCTGCCGGCCGTTGAGCGTGGTGGTCGTCGAACCGGGATGCATCGTGAAGGCTTTCCAAAAGGAAGACGGTTCTTCGATGGTGCGGTTCGAGATGGCCGTCGGCAAAGCCTATGCCGCGCTGGCGCTCGGCCGCTCCTCGAGCCTGGTCCGCATCCGCAACCAGGAGAAGCCGGCCTTCATGCAGTTTCTCTTCGATGCCACCGACCACAGGATCTTTCCGGAAGGCGGCGGCATGCTGATCCGCGCGCCATCCGGCGAGGTGGTCGGCGCAGTCGGCGTGACCGGCGATACCGAGGAGCAGGACGAAGAGCTAGCGGCGTTCGGAATTCGAGCCGTTGGATTCAAAACGGACGCCGACTGTGCCGACATGGGCCGCACGGTCAACGTCCGTCAAACCAAGTGAGCGCGCCGCTACGCCGGCGCGCCGAACAATCATTTACGCCTTCGCCGCCGCGCGGCGCGGTTGGCGTAACAGCAGCGTCAGCAGCATGGCGAGCAGCGACACCGCGAACATCACCGAAAAGGCGGCGTCGTAGGTGCCGGTAGCATCGAACACAGCGGCGCCAAGATAGGCGCCGCCGCCGCCGCAGATCTGATGCACCATGGTAATCAGGCCGGTGAGCGCCCCGAGATGGCGCGTGCCGAAACTTTCCGACACGAACACGACGGTGAGCGGCGCCGTCACCAGGAAGGTGGCGCCGAACACGAGAGCAAACACCGCCACCGAGATCGTCGACTGGTCCACCATCACCAGCGCGAAAACCGCGACGCGGGCGGCGAAGGCGAGCGCGGTCGGCCAAACCGGGCCGGCGCGGTCGCTGATGGCGCCGCCGGCAACCACGCCGATCAGGCCGGTGAGGCCCATCAGTGCCAGCAGATTGCCCGCCAGAAAGGCATCGACACCGCGGTCCTGCGCGAAGGCGACGACATGGGTGGTAACGAAAAAGTCGTCGAAGCCGCAGATGGCGTAGATCGCGATCAGCAGCCAGAACTGCCGCGTGCGGGCGGCCGCGAGTACGCCGATGCCGTCGTCCGGCCGCGCCGCCTTCGCCTGTGTCGGCGTGGTTTTCGGGATCACCCAGATCAGCAGCGGCACCAACGCCAGATAGGCGGCGCCGAGCCACAGGTAGACCGAGTGCCAGCTCACCGTCACCAGAACCGCCGCCAGCATGGCGATCATCACGAGCTGGCCGACGCTCATGCCCGACATGGCAAGCGCATTGGCGATGCCGGCACGCCCTGGAAAGGCGCGCGTCACCATCACGCCGACCGGGATCATCGACGCCGCACCATTGCCCAGCGCGTAGACCACGCCGTACAGCGCAAGCGCCTGCCAGGGCGCCGTTATCACGCTCATCAGACCGATGCCTATGCCGCTGACGAGAAGGCCGCCGCCCAGCACCAAGCGTGGGCCGGTGCGGTCAGCGAGGTGGCCGGCGGCGAACATCGCCCCCGCCGACACGACCTGGAACAACGCAACAGCGAGGCCGAGTTCGCTGCGCCCCCAGCCGAAGTCGTCGACGATCGGCTTCAGCGTCAGCCCGACGGCGAAGCGCGACCCGCCGCTAATGAACAGCACCAGGAAGCCGGCCGCCAGCACCAGCGCGGCACTGGAGATGATGGGTTTATGGGGCAAGAAAAAATTTGCTCAACGTCATTCTCCCGCTCGTTCCCGCGAAAGTGGGGACCCAGAGCGAAAATCTCGGCTTCGCAGATCTGACCTTGGATTCCCGCTTACGCGGGACTGAACGGTTGGAGCTACGCCGTCGCCTTCGCCACCGCGCGGCGCGCCAGCACGCCGACCAGATGCGCGCGATATTCGGCGCTGGCGTGAATGTCGCTGTTCATGCCCGTCGCCGGGATGCTCAGCCCATCGAGCGATTTCGCCGCGAAACGCTTCTTGAGCGCTTCTTCGAACGACTTCACACGGAACACACCATTTGAGCCGGCGCCAGTCACCGCCACGCGGATATCCGAGCCGCGCTTGGAGACGAACACGCCGACCAGCGCGAAGCCCGAGGCCGGGTGCTTGAACTTCTCATAAGCGGCCTTCTTGGCGATCGGAAAGCTGATCTTGGTAATGATCTCGCCGTCTTCGAGCGCGGTCGAGAACATGCCGGTGAAGAAATCGTCGGCCGTGATGCGCCGCTTGTTGGTGATGATGGTGGCGCCAAGCCCCAGGCAAGCCGCCGGATAATCCGCATTCGGGTCGTTGTTGGCGACCGAGCCGCCAATGGTGCCGCGGTTGCGCACCTGCGGATCGCCGACCGCCGCCGGCACCGAGGCGAGACCCGGCAGCGCCTGCTGCAGCACCGGCGAATTGGCGGCGTCGGCATGGCGCGTCATGGCGCCGATCACGATCGAGCGGCCCTTCTGCTCGACGCCGGCAAGCCCCTCGACCAGCGACAGATCGATCAGCGCCGACGGCTGCGCCAGCCGCTGCTTCATCACCGGGATGAGCGAATGGCCGCCGGCCAACAGTTTGGCGTCCGGATTGCGCGCCAACAGGCCGGCCGCCTGGCGGACCGTGGTCGGACGATGGAAGGTGAAGTTGTACATCGTGTTCTCCCGTGATTACGCGGCCTGGCGCGGTTTGGCGCCTTGTAGTGCCGTCCAGACCGCATTGGCGGTCGCCGGCATGGCCAGATTTTCGGTTCCGATCGCGTCGGTGATGGCGTTGATCACCGCGGCGGGCGCCGCGATCGCGCCGGCCTCGCCGCAGCCTTTGATGCCGAGCGGGTTCGACGGCGACTTGGTTTCGGTCAGCCCGACGTGGAACGACGGCAGATCGTGCGCGCGCGGCATGGTGTAATCCATCATCGAGCCGGTCACGAGCTGGCCTTCTTTGCTGTAGACCGCGCCTTCCAATAGCGCCTGGCCGACACCTTGCGCGATGCCGCCGTGCACCTGGCCCTCGACGATCATCGGATTGATCACGGTGCCGAAGTCGTCGACCGCGGTCCAATTGACGATCTCGGTCTTGCCGGTGTCGGCGTCGACCTCGACCTCGCAGATGTGGCAGCCGGCCGGGAAAGTGAAATTCGTCGGGTCGTAGAACGAAGTTTCCTTCAAGCCCGGCTCCAGTTCGGCGCCGGTGAATTTATGCGCGATATAGGCATTGAGCGCCACGTCGCCGAAGGCCGCCGACTTGTCGGTGCCGGCGACGGTGAACTTGCCGTCCTTGAACTCGATATCGCCTTCCGCCGCTTCCAGCATGAAGGCCGCGACCTTCTTGGCCTTTGTCTCGATCTTGTCGAGCGCTTTGACGATTGCCGACATGCCGACCGCGCCCGAGCGCGAGCCGTAGGTGCCCATGCCGAACTGCACCTTGTCGGTGTCGCCGTGCACGATGGAAACGTTCTCGAACGGAATGCCGAGCCGCTCCGACACCAATTGCGCGAACGTCGTTTCGTGTCCCTGCCCGTGCGCATGACAGCCGGTGAGCACTTCCACCGAACCGGTCGGGTTGACCCGCACTTCGGCGGATTCCCACAAACCGACGCCGGCGCCGAGCGAGCCGACCGCTTGGCTTGGCGCGATGCCGCAGGCCTCGATATAGGTCGAGTAGCCTAGACCGCGCAGCTTGCCGTGCCGCGCCGCTTCGCGCTTGCGCTTGCCGAAGCCCTTCACGTCGGCGGTCTCAACCGCCTTCTTGAGCGAGGCGAGATAGTCGCCGGCGTCGTAGGACATGATCACTGGCGTCTGGTGCGGGAACGATTTGATGAAATTGCGCCTGCGGATTTCCGCGGGCTCGATGCCCATCTGGCGCGCCGCCACCTCGACCAGCCGCTCGACCACGAAGGTCGCCTCGGGGCGCCCGGCGCCGCGATAGGCGTCGACCGGCGCGGTGTTGGTGTAGACCGCGTCCACCTCGCAATAGATCGACGGGATGTCGTATTGGCCCGACAGCAACGTGCCGTAGAGATAGGTCGGCACCGACGACGAGAAGGTAGACATATAGGCGCCGAGATTGGCGATGGTTTTGGCACGCAGCGCCAGGATTTTCCCATTGGCGTCGAGCGCCAATTCCGCATGCGTGACGTGATCGCGGCCATGCGCGTCGGTGAGGAAAGATTCCGACCGGTCCGCCGTCCACTTCACCGGGCGCCGCACTTTGCGCGCTGCCCACAGGCAGACGACCTCTTCCGGATAGATGAAGATCTTGGAACCGAAGCCGCCGCCGACGTCGGGCGCAATCACCCGCAATTTGTGCTCCGGCGCCATGCCGACGAAGGCGGCGATGACCAGGCGCGCCACATGCGGATTCTGCGACGTATTCCATAAAGTGAGGTTGTCGGTGCCCGTGTCGTATTCGGCCAGCGCCGCGCGCGGCTCGATCGCATTCGGCACCAGGCGGTTGTTGACAATATCGAGCTTGGTGACGTGCTTGGCGGCGGCAAAGGCCGCTTCCGTCGCCTTGGCGTCGCCGAGGTGCCACTGATAGATCGTGTTCTTGGCGATGTCGGTGTGGATCTGCGGCGCGCCGGCCGCCTGCGCCTTGGCCGGATCGACCACGGCGGGCAGCACTTCGTAGTCGACCTTGACCTTCTCGGCGGCATCGCGCCCTTGCGCCTGCGTCTCGGCGATCACCACCGCCACCGCATCGCCGACGCAATTGACCTTGCCGGCGGCGAGCGCCGGATGCGGCGCCATCTTCATCGGCGAGCCGTCTTTCGAATGGATCATCCAGCCGCAAATCAGATTGCCGATCTTGTCGGTCGCGAGATCCGCGCCGGTGAGCACGTCAATCACGCCCGGCATTTTCTTGGCCGCGCTGATATCGATGCTCCGGATTTTGGCGTGCGCGTGCGGCGAGCGCACGAATACGGCACGGGTTTCGCCCGGCCGCACCACGTCGTCGGTGTATTGGCCGGCGCCCGTGATAAAGCGGAAGTCTTCCTTGCGGCGCACCGCCGCGCCGATCCCGGTCGCGCTCATGGCGGTCTCCTCCCGTAGTCGTTTTTTAAGCTACTCGGCGGCGATTATTCTATTCAGCGCTTGACGTGTGCCGCTCTTGGGCATCGCTTTCGCTCCCGCAGCGATCGCCTTGACGATGTTGTGATAGCCGGTGCAGCGGCAGATGTTGCCGTCGAGCTGTTCGCGGATCGTGTGTTCGTCCAGATCGTTGCCGTTGCGGCGGACGATATCGAGCGCCGCCATGATCATGCCGGGCGTGCAGTAACCGCATTGCAGGCCATGATTTTCGCGGAAGGCTTCCTGCATGGGATGCAGCGCGCCGCCCGGCTCGGCCAGGCCCTCGATGGTGGTGATCTTGGCGCCCTCGCATTGCAAAGCGAGCAGCGTGCAGGATTTCGCCGCGATGCCGTCGACATGGACGACGCAAGCGCCGCATTGCGAGGTGTCGCAGCCGACATGTGTGCCTGTAAGCCGGAGATTTTCGCGCAGGAATTGCACCAGCAAGGTGCGCGCTTCGACTTCGCCGGTGACGGCTTTGCCGTTCACCGTCATGGACACCGCAGGCATAGCCTTCCTCCCAAATTCGGGGCCAAAAGCCCTCTTTTCGCTTCGCCCGGCTGGGGCGGCAGCGGCTCGGGTTCGAAATATTGCCGATTTCGGCCCGAATGCGACCTAGAACAAGAATAAGTCTGAACCCCGGACGCCCGCCGGGTCAAGGGATTCCAAAGCCGGAAATTGCTCAAACTGAGGTGATAGGGCCCTCGCCGGCCGACACGGTGGCGGCAAAATTCTTGAAAAAGTCGTCGGCAACCTTCTTGGCCGCGCCATTGACCAGGCGCTGGCCGAGTTGGGCGAGCTTGCCGCCGATCTGCGCCTCGACGTTGTAGGTGAGCAAGGTGCCGCCGTCCTTTTCGGTCAAAGCGACCGTGGCGCCGCCCTTGGCGAAGCCGGCGACACCGCCGTCGCCTTCGCCCGAAATCTTGTAGCCGTTGGGCGGGTCGAGATCGGTCAGGTGCACCTTGCCTTTGAAGCGCGCCTTCACCGGCCCGATCTTGGTGACGGCGACCGCCTGCAATTCGGTATCGGAAATCTTGTTGAGCTCTTCGCAGCCCGGGATACAGGCTTTCAGCACCTCGGCGTCGTTGAGCTTCGCATATACAACCTCGCGGCTGGCCGGGAGTTGAACCTCCCCAGTCATGACCATCGCCATCGGTGTCTCCTTTTCGCGCACCTATACAAACCTTGGGTCACGGCTTAAGCCCTCGCGGGCCCGCTGAAAAGAGCTTTGCAGCGGGCGCGGACAGCTTTAAGTGTGTCGCCTAACGCCACGCCGAACGGCCAAAATCCGAAATGGGGGTTACCCGAATGCCCACGATCACCACCGATGACGGCTGCCCGATCAACGTCGAAGTCAGCGGGCGCGAAGGCGCGCCGGCGCTGATGCTGTCAAATTCGCTCGGCACCGACCTGCACATGTGGGACGATCAGGCACCCGAATTCGAGAAGCACTTCCGCCTCATCCGTTGGGACCGCCGCGGCCATGGCAAGTCGGGCACCACCAAGGGCCCTTACAGCTTCGGACTCTTCGGCCGCGATATCATCAAGATCATCGATACGCTCGGCATCAAGAAGGTGAACTGGTGCGGGCTGTCGATGGGCGGCATGGACGGCCAGTGGCTGGGCGCCAACGCGCCGGACCGCGTCGAGAAGCTCATCCTCGCCAACACCAATTTCTATTATGCCGACAAGGCACCGTGGGCCGATCGCATCAAGATCGTGCGGGAAAACGGCCTTAAGCACATCGTCGGCCCGAACATGGAACGCTGGTTCACCAAGGGTTTCCTAGAGCGCTCGCCGCAGACGATCGCGCGCATGACGGAGATGTTCGTCGCCAGCAATCTCGACGGCTACATCGCCTGCGTCGAAGCCGTGCGCGACATGGACTTCCGGGAATCCAATCCACGCATCACGACGCCGACGCTTGTGATCGTTGGCAAGCAGGACCCCGCCACCCCGCCCGTCGCCGGCGAAACCATTGCCAAGACCATCAAGGGCGCCAAGCTGGCGGCGCTCGATGCCGCACATATCTCCAATGTCGAGCAGCCAAAGGCCTTCACCGACGCGGCGCTCAACTTCCTGATGAATTAGCCATGGACGAGAAAGAACGCCACGAGCAAGGCATGGCCAAGCGCCGCAAGGTGCTAGGCAACGACTGGGTCGATCGCGCCAATGCGAAAAAGACCTCGTTCAACGCGGAATTCCAGGAACTCATCACCCGTTACGCCTGGGGCGAAGTCTGGACACGGCCGCATTACGACGAGCGCACCCGCCGCGTGCTGGTGCTCGGCACCATGATCGCCCTCGGCCAATGGGACGAATTCCGCCTGCACGTGCGCGCGGCCTTGGCCGAAGGCGGTTTCACCGAGGCCGACATCAAGGAAATCATTCTGCAGCAGGCGATCTATTGCGGCGTGCCCGCTGCCAACCACGCCTTCAAGGAAGCGGCCGAGGTGATGGCGGAGTTGGCGAAGAAATAAAGGCTGTCACGCGGCGTTCGCGATCTCGTCATTTCCGGTTGAAAGGCCTTCAATGTAGCCATGCGCCCTATTGCAGGGGAAACGCCATGGCCAAAACGACCAAGATCAACGTGCGCAAGGGCATGCCGAGCGTCCAGCTCGACAAGCCGGAATTCAAGAAGCGATTTCTCGCGCGCTTTTACGACCCCGATTATGACCCGCTGATGCCCGAACTCGAAAAGCTCGTCGACGCGGCGTGGGTGACCTACGACCAGTACCACAAGTCGCCGCGCACCCAGAAAGCCGGCAAGGAGTTTGCCGATCCCAACTTCGATCTGCCGGTCGAGTGGTTCGAGACACGCGCGAAAGTCCGCGCCGCCGAGCGTAAACAGAAGAACCGCAAATCGCCGTCACGCATCCTGATCGTCAACGGTTCTTCGCGCAACGACCAGACCTGCCCAGGCGAAATGTCGAAGACTTGGCGGATGGTAACGCTGGCGAAAGAGGCGATCCAAAAATCCCGCGGCTTCGAGGTCGACATCCTCGATCTGTCGCGCCTCACGGCCGAATACGGCAAGGTGATCTATCCTTGCAAGGCCTGCGTTTCCACCGCGCAGCCGCTCTGCCACTGGCCGTGCAGCTGCTACCCCAACCATGCGCTCGGCCAAACCGGCGACTGGATGGCGGAGATCTATCCGAAATGGGTGGCGGCGCACGGCGTCATGATCATCTGCCCGGTCAATTGGTACCAGGCGCCCTCATCGCTCAAGCTGATGATCGACCGGCTGGTCTGCGCCGACGGCGGCAATCCGGATTTCACCTCGACCGGCGGCAAAGACCCGGAAAAAGCCAAGAAGCTCGAACTCGCCGGCTGGCCTTATCCGCGCCATCTCGAAGGCCGCGTATTCTCGGTGGTCGTGCATGGCGATGCTGCCGGCACCGAAAATTTGCGCCGTATCCTGTCCGACTGGCTGCAGGATATTGGCCTCATCCCGTCGGGCCACCTCGGTCAGATCGACCGCTATGTCGGGTATCTGACCCCCTACGCCACCTCGCACGACGACCTCGACCGCGACACGGATTTTCAGCAGGACGTGCGCAACGCGGCGCTCGCGCTGGTGCAGGCGGTGAAGGATCGGCGTAGCGGAAGATTGCAGCCGCCCGATCGCGGCCTACACGAAGCGCGGCCGAAGTAGCCGGTAGCTAGCGGAACGGCGAGTACCAGGGCGCGCCGCGCGGCGTGGCCGCGAGCTCGGTCACCAGGGGACGCTCGGCGTTGTCCGCTTGATGGCTGTAGCTGCGCTCGACCAGACATAGCGCGGTGGCGATAGCGGCGAGGACCAACTGGATCGTCGTTTCGCGCACCAGGTCGGCGTTCTGCGACAATACCGCCGGACCGACCGACACAATGCTGACCAACACCACCAGGATCAGGCCGCCTTCGAGGATTTCGGAGTCCGCCTTGCCGCCGATGAAGGCACGCAAGCGGTCGAAGATATGCGCGGCGCAGACGCCGGCGACCGCCAGCTTCAATCCACCGAAGAAAGCCGAAAGCTTGATGAGCCCGATCGGGCCCAAGCCGAACAGGCTGCCTAAGGCGAACACGAACTGCGCGCGCCAGACATCGTCCAGACCGTAGCTCTCCGAGTTGAGCACCCGCAGTCCATCGTATCCCCATGCCAGGGCGAAATAGAGCGTTACGCCGACGATGATAAACACGGCCGCGCTGGACAGCTTACGCATGGCGTCCTCCTGAGACTGCCCATCACGCGTAAGCGCTTCAAAAGCCAATTTCAAAAGAAACCAAAACTTTACCTTACCGCTTAAGCGTATCGCTTAATGTTAACCGCCACGCCCCTCGCGGAAGGCCTGCGGCGTCATGCCGGTCTGCTTACGGAAGAACCGGGTGAAATGCGACGGATCGGAAAACGCCAGATCGTAGGAGATCTCGTGGATCGGCTGGCTGGTGAACACCAACTGGCGCTTGGCTTCGGTTAACACGCGCTGGCGGATCAGATGACCCGCGGTCACGCCAGTCGCGCGCTTGACGTGGTCGTTGAGGCGGTCGGCCGTCATCGCCAGCTTCTCGGCATAAAAGCTGATCAACCGTTCTTTACGGAAATGCTCGTCCAACAGCCGGCGCAGCTCCTCCACCCGCGCATCCGCGCGCGTGAGCGTCACGGTGCCCGAGCGCGCGCGGCTAACCGCCAGCCGCACCACCTCGATGGCGATCAAGGCCAGCAGCCCGCGCATGGCAAGGCGATAGCCCTCGCGCGCGAGCGAGGCTTCCTCGTTGAGGTCGGCGCAGAGCGTGGCCAGACGCTTGGCCTCGGTCGCCCCGGCGAGCGGCACCAGCGGATCGGCCGCCACCGCCTTGAGCCGCGCCAGCGCTTCGCCGGATTGGTCGCCGAGCGCATCGGCGACGTCCTCGGTGAAGCTCACCACCCAGCCGTCGGTGACTTTCGGCGTAAAACGGAAACCGTGCGCGGTCGTGGCCGGCACCAGGATTGCCGCCGGCGCGGCAAAGGACACGGTCGCGGTCTCGAAACTCATTTCGCCGCCGCCCTTCTCGATCAACAGGATCTGGAACAGGTTGCGGTGGCGGTGAGCGCGGATGGTCCAGTCGTGCACCGAGGAGCGCGAGGCGATGGTCTCGATATGGATGAAGTCGAATGCGCTGTCGTCCGGCGGATCGCCGTATAGATGAAACAGCGGGAGCGTGGACGATGCCATGGCTTGAGCATATGCGAGGTTGCGCGCCGGGCCAACGCAATCGTACGGCGCTCCAACGAAAAGCCCCGCCTTGCGGCGGGGCTCCGGTTGCTCGTGTTGCGGCGCGTCAGCGGTTCTGCTGGCCCTGCTGACCCGGCCGGCCCGGCTGCTGTTGCTGCTGCTGGCCGGGCTTCTGCTGCCCGCCACCCTGCTGCTGACCACCCTGGTGACCGGGCTGATTACCCTGCTGTTGCTGGCCGGGGTTCTGGTTGGGATTTTGGTTCTGACTCATTCTGTTTCCTTCCAACGTTGGTCGTTCGACGCTCCCCGCCCGAGCGCTAAGAAAACGCATGAACGCCATTCCGGTTCCGCCTCGCCGCCGCCGGTAAGATCGTAGGAACCCAGCGCCGCCATGCGAGTTCCCATTAAGACCCGCAACGAGTGAGGAACGCATCATGGGACGCTATCTGCTGCTTTGGCTGTTGGGAATTCCGCTGCCGATTCTGTTTTTGATCTGGATATTCGGCGGATTGCACTAGCGGGCTTTCCTAAACGGCTGCGTCAGGAGACGCATAATGCGCAATTCCGTCACATCGCGGAAAATCGGCAGGCCGATCGTCATGCCCGGCTCGCCGGCCGCAGGCTTGGCGCGATAGGTGCCGAATAAGCGATCCCACCACGGCAGATTGAATCCGAAATTGCTGTCGGTTTCGGCGCGCAGAACCGAGTGATGCACCTGGTGCATCTGCGGCGTCACCACGATCCAACGCGCGATGGTGTCGAGCCGCGGCGGCAGCGCCACGTTGCTGTGATTGAACATCGAGGTGGCGTTGAGCAGCACCTCGAAGATCAGAACGGCGGGCGCCGGTACGCCGAGCGCCAGCACCGCCGCCATCTTGATCGCCAGAGATAACAGGATCTCCAACGGATGAAAGCGCACGCCGGTGGTCACGTCGATGTCGAGATCGGCATGATGCATGCGGTGCAGCCGCCACAGCACCGGCACGTAATGGAAGACGACATGCTGGGTGTAGATCACCAGATCGAGCGCTATAACGCCGACGGGGATCGCCGCCCAGGCCGGCAGCCCCAGCACATTGAACAGGCCCCAGCCTCGCGCGGCCGCAATTAGCGCCACGCCGACCGCTGCCGTCGGCACCAGCAGCCGCACGGCTAGGATGTCGATGGCCAGGATGCCGAGATTGGCCGGCCAGCGCGGCCGCCGGCCGACCGTCAGGCGTCGGCGCGGGGCGAGCCATTCCCACAGCGCCATGCCTGCGAAAACCACGGCATAGCAACCGACCCGGACGGCAATTTCGAGGCTGGGGGACATTCGGCTTTCGTTTAGGCCTGTGCGGCGGCGATCCGACTTAATAACACATCGCGCGGCCAGCGTTGCCGCTCCGGCCACGCCCTGTTAAGCCTTATAGAATCGAGGCAATGGCCGTCAGCCGGGCAGCCAAACGCGAAAGGCCTGAGCGCAGCGCATGGAAGTCTTTCTCCAGCAGCTCATTAACGGCATCACCCTCGGCTCGATCTACGGCCTGATCGCCATCGGCTACACCATGGTGTTCGGCATCATCGGCATGGTGAACTTCGCCCATGGCGACGTGTTCATGGTCTCGGCCTTCATCGCGCTGATCGCCTTTTTGATCCTGACCACTTGGCTCGGCATCACCTCGATCGCGCTGGCGCTGTTCATCGTGCTGATCGTGGCCATGGTGTTCACCTCGCTGGTCAACTGGGTGATCGAACGCGTCGCCTACCGCCCCTTGCGCGGCTCGTTCCGTCTGGCGCCGCTGATTTCGGCGATCGGCATGTCGATATTTCTGTCCAACTTCGTGCAGGTGAGCCAAGGCCCGCGCAACAAGCCGATCCCGCCCATGGTGCAGGGCGAATTCGTCGTCCTGAACGGGCACGGCTATGCGGTCACGCTGTCGTACAAGCAGCTCATCATCTGGGGCGTCACCGCGGTGTTGTTGGCGGCGTTCTGGTATCTGGTGGCCAAGACCAGGCTCGGCCGCGCGCAGCGCGCCTGCGAGCAGGATCAGAAGATGGCGGCGCTGGTCGGCGTCAATGTCGATCAGACGATTTCGATGACCTTCGTCATCGCCGCCGCGCTCGCCGCCGTCGCCGGCACCATGTATCTGATGTATTACGGCGTGGTGACCTTCTCCGATGGTTTCGTGCCTGGCGTGAAGGCGTTCACCGCGGCGGTCTTGGGCGGCATCGGCTCGCTGCCTGGCGCGGTGATCGGCGGCCTCCTCATCGGCCTGATCGAGACCATGTGGTCGGCCTATTTTTCCATCGACTACAAGGACGTCGCGGCTTTTTCCGTGCTCGCGATCACCCTGATCTTCCTGCCGCAGGGCCTGTTCGGGCGGCCGGATGTCGAGAAGGTCTGACATGGCCGCCGGCGCGCCAGCTAAGCGCGTCGAAGTGGCCCGCGCGTTGCGCGACGCCGGCATCACCGCGCTCATCGCTTTCGGGCTGTTCCTGCCGCTGATCGGCTTCCAGACGATCGTCGACTTCCGCAACAATCTTGTCCTGACCACGCGCTGGCCGCTGCTGTTCGCCATCGTCGCCTTGGTCGGCGGCGGACGGCTGGCTTATTCGCTGGTGGCCGAGCCGTGGCTCAAGCAGCGCGCGTTGCGGCCGGTCGCCACTGCGCCGCCGCGCTGGCGCGCTTTGGTCGGCAAATGGTTCGTGCCGTTCGCCATCGGTTTCGTCATCGTCTACCCGGCGATCGTCATTGGCGCCACCGGCTTCCGCGGCGCGCTGAAATGGATCGACAATTTCGGCATCCAGATTCTGATCTACGTGATGCTCGGCTGGGGGCTCAATATCGTGGTGGGTTTGGCCGGCCTGCTCGACCTCGGCTATGTCGCGTTCTACGCGGTCGGCGCCTATTCCTATGCGCTGCTGGCCAAGGAGTTCGGCTTCTCGTTCTGGCTGCTGTTGCCGCTCGCCGGCATTCTCTCCTCGTTCTGGGGCATCCTGCTCGGCTTCCCGGTGCTGCGGCTGCGCGGCGACTATCTCGCCATCGTCACGCTGGCGTTCGGCGAAATCGTCCGCCTCGTCCTGATCAACTGGGTCGACCTGACCAACGGCTATGCCGGCATCACCGGCATCCCGCGCCCGACCTTCTTCGGCATTCCGTTCAACGCCGACGACGACGGTTTTGCCGCCGTATTCGGGCTGGAGTTTTCGCCGATCTACCGCACCATCTTTCTCTATTATCTGATCCTAGCGCTGGCCTTCCTCACCGCCTTCGTTACCTTGCGGCTGCGCCGGCTGCCGGTCGGCCGCGCCTGGGAGGCGCTGCGCGAGGACGAAATCGCCTGCCGCTCGCTCGGCATCAACACCACCAACACCAAGCTCACCGCCTTCGCCATGGGCGCGATGTTCGCCGGCTTTGCCGGCTCGTTCTTCGCGACGCGCCAGGGCTTCATCTCGCCGGAATCCTTCACCTTCCTGGAATCGGCCACCATTTTGTCGATCGTGGTGCTTGGCGGCATGGGCAGCCAGGTCGGCGTGGCGATCGCCGCCATCGTGATGATCGGCGGCACCGAAATCATGCGTGAGCTCGACTTCCTCAAGCAGATTTTCGGTCCCACCTTCGATCCGACCCAATACCGCATGCTGCTGTTCGGCTTCGCCATGGTGATGATTATGATCTGGCGGCCGCGCGGCCTGATCTCGACGCGCGAGCCCTCGGTGTTCCTGAAGGAGCGCAAGAGCATTGCCGCCGACTTGACCAGGGAAGGTCACGGTTGATGAGCAGCGGCCGGCGACATTCTGCTCAATGTCGAGCATCTGACCATGCGCTTCGGCGGGCTGGTGGCGGTCGACGACCTGTCGTTCGCCGCGCGGCAGGGCAACATCACCGCGCTGATCGGGCCGAACGGCGCCGGCAAGACCACCGTGTTCAATTGCATCACCGGCTTTTACAAGCCGAGCGAGGGGCGCATCGGGCTGCGTCACGGCGATGCGGCGGTGTGGAGCGAACTGGAAACGCTGACCGACAGCGGCCAGCGCCGCCTGTCGCGCGCGCACGGCACGCTCTATCAGCTCGAGCGCATGCCGGAGTACCTTGTCACGCAGCAGGCACGCGTCGCCCGCACCTTCCAGAATATCCGGCTGTTTCCCGGCATGACCGCGCTGGAAAACCTGCTGGTCGCCCAGCACAACCGGCTGATGCTGGCGTCGGGCTACACGCTGTTGGGGATTCTCGGCTTCCCTTCTTATGCGGTTGCCGAACGCGCGGCGATCGAGAAGGCGCGCATGTGGCTGGAGCGCGTCGGATTGCTGGCGCGCGCCGACGATCCGGCCGGCGACCTGCCCTATGGCGCCCAGCGCCGGCTGGAGATCGCGCGCGCCATGTGCACCGATCCGCTGCTGCTCTGCCTCGACGAGCCGGCGGCCGGCCTCAATCCGCGCGAGAGCGCCGAGCTCAACGAACTGCTGACCGCCATCCGCGACGAACACGCCATTTCGATCTTGCTGATCGAGCACGACATGTCGGTGGTGATGGAAATTTCCGACCACGTCATCGTGCTCGACTACGGCGTCAAGATCGCCGACGGCGAGCCGGAAGCGGTGCGCAACGACCCCAAGGTGATCGCCGCCTATCTCGGCGTCGCCGACGAGGACGTGGCCAAGGTCGAAGCGGAGATCGGGCTATGACCTCCCCGCTCCTCTCCGTGCGCGGCGCGAAGACCTTCTACGGCCGCGTGATGGCGCTCAAGGGCGTCGATCTCGACGTCAACGACGGCGAGATCGTCACTTTGATCGGCGCCAACGGCGCCGGCAAGTCCACGCTGATGATGACCATTTGCGGCAATCCGCGCGCGCGCGAAGGCACGATCACTTTCGCCGGCCGCGACATCACGCAGATGCCGACGCACGAGATCGCGCGCCTCAATCTGGCGCAGGCGCCGGAAGGCCGCCGCATCTTCTCGCGCATGACGGTGCTGGAAAATCTGCAGATGGGCGCGACCACCGCCGACCCGGCCGAATTCGACCGCGATCTCGAGCGCGTGCTCGCCTTGTTTCCGCGCCTGCAGCAGCGCCTTTCCCAGCGCGGCGGCACGCTGTCGGGCGGCGAGCAGCAGATGCTGGCGATCGCGCGCGCGCTGATGGCGCGGCCGCGGCTGCTGTTGCTCGACGAGCCGTCGCTGGGTCTCGCGCCGCTGATCGTGCGGCAGATATTCGACGCCATCAAAACGCTCAATGCGCAGGACGGACTTACGGTGTTCCTGGTCGAGCAGAACGCCTTCCACGCGCTCAAACTCGCGCACCGCGGCTATGTCATGGTCAACGGCTTGATTACGATGAGCGGCACCGGGCGCGAGCTGTTGGAGCGGCCCGAGATCCAAGCCGCCTACCTCGAAGGCGGCCGGCAGCAGGTGGAGCCGTAATGCAAGGCTTCATCCACGAGGAAGGCTCGTTCGGCGTGTTCGTGCTGGTCACCGTCGTGCTCGGCGGCGGGGCGGCCGCGCTCGCCGGCCGCGCCATCGCGCAGACCTGGCGGCCGCTCTGGCAAGTGGTGGTTTATGCGCTGATTTTGGGCGGCTCCGTCCGCTTCATCCATTTCAGCCTGTTCGGCGGCACCCTGTTGTCGCTGCACTATTATCTGGTCGACAGCGCGGTCTGCATGGCGTTCGCTCTCATTGGGTTCCGGGCCGCCCGCGCCGCGCAGATGGTCACGCAATATCGCTGGATCAACGAGCCGGACGGCCCACTGCGCTGGCGTCGCAAGCCGCAGTGACGTAATATTCGCCGAAATTGCGGCTGCCGGCTTCACCTGGAGGGGAAAAGACGATGAAAAGAATCACCACGCTCGGCTTGGCGCTGGGTCTTGGGTTTGCACTGGCGGGAACCGCCTCGGCGCAAGTCAAATTCGGCATGGCCGGCCCGATCACCGGGCCGAGCGCGGCCACCGGCGCGCAGATGAAGAACGGCGTCGATCAGGCCGCCGAAGACATCAACAAGACTGGCGGCATTCTCGGCCAGAAGATTACCGTCGAATACGGCGACGACGTTTCCGACCCCAAGCAGGGCGTCTCGGTCGCCAACAAATTCGCCGGTGACGGCGTCAAGTTCGTGATCGGCAATTACAATTCCGGCGTCACCATCCCCTCCTCCGAGGTCTACCAGGAAAACGGCATCCTGGAGATCAGCCCGGCCTCGACCAACCCGACCGTCACCGAGCGCAAGATGTGGAACATCTTCCGCGTCTGCGGCCGCGACGATCAGCAAGGCAAAGTCGCCGGCGCCTATATCCTCAAGCACTTCAAGGGCAAGAAGATCGCCGTCGTCCACGACAAGACCACCTATGGCAAAGGTCTTGCCGACGAAACCAAGAAGGCGATCAACAAAGGCGGCATGAAGGAAGTGCTCTACGAAGGCATCAATACCGGCGAGAAGGACTATTCGGCGCTAGTCTCCAAGATCAAGCAGTCGGGCGCCGATCTGGTCTATTTCGGCGGGCTCTACACCGAAGGCGGCCTGATCGTGCGGCAGATGCGCGACCAAGGCGTCAAGGCGCCGCTGATGGGCGGCGACGGCATCACCTCGGATGAGTTCGCCTCGGTCGGCGGCCCCGGCGTCGAAGGCACGCTGATGACCTACGGCCCCGATCCGCGCAACAAGCCGGAAGCCAAGAAAGTGGTGGCCGAATTCCGCGCCAAGAAGTTCGAACCGGAGGCCTACACGCTCTACTCTTATGCCGGCGTGCAGGTGATCAAGCAGGCGGCCGAAGCGGCGAAATCGCTCGACCCCAAGAAGGTGGCCGAAAAGATGCATTCGGGCATGAAGTTCAAGACCGTGCTCGGCGATCTCTCCTTCGACAAGAAGGGCGACATCACCAAGCTCGACTACGTGATGTACCTCTGGAAGAAGGACGCCAGCGGCAAGATCACTTACGTCGAGTGCCCCGGCTCCGACTGCAGCAAGATGAAATAGGCGGCGGACGCCGGAAAAGGCAAAAGCGGCCCCGCCGCAGCGATGCCGGGGCCTTTTTTTATAATGCGCGACGCGTGCTAGCCGATCTTGCCCAGGGCCGGAAATGTTTCCAGCAGCCAGACGCTCATCCAGTTGATGCTGCCGGTGAGGAAGGCGATGCCGGTGAGCACCAAGAGCGCACCCATCGCCTGCTCGACGCGGTGCAGGTAATTCTTGAAGCGCGCCAGGAATGCCGCGAACGGCTCGACGGCGAAAGCAGCGATCATGAACGGAATGCCGAGGCCGAGCGAATAGACCGCCAACAGACCGGCGCCTTTAGTCACCGTATGCTCGGAGGCCGCCACCGCCAGAATGGCGGCGAGGATCGGCCCGATGCAGGGCGTCCAGCCGAAAGCAAAGGCGAGGCCGATCACATAGGCGCCCCACAAGCCCACCGGCTCGGCGACCTCCAGCCGCTTCTGCCGGTGCAGCAGCGCGATCGGCGTGATGCCGAGGAAGTGCAGGCCCATGATGATGATCACAACGCCGGCAATAGTCGACAGTGGCCCCGAATAGACGCGGATCAAGGAACCGATGACGCTGGCGCTGGCGCCGAGCGCCACGAACACGGTCGAGAAGCCGAGCACGAACAGTGCGGCCGCCAGCACGGTCTCACGCCGGACGCGGCGTTCCGGCTCGGCGTTTTCGAAGCGTTCCAGCGACGTGCCGGTCAGGAAGACCAGATAGGGTGGCACCAAAGGCAGGACGCAAGGCGAGAGGAAACTGATCAGCCCGGCGATCAGGGCGGTCAGGATGGGGACATTTCCGTTCATGGCGCCCTAGATGCCCCGGCAACTATGGCAATGGCAAGTCGGCTGCCCCGCTCCTGACTTATGTGTGATCGGTCGTGATAGAATACCGCCCATGACCTTACGCAACCTCATTACCGATATTCCCGGCCTGCGGGTGGGCCAGGCGGGCGACGCCAAGCTCGGCTCGGGCGTCACAGCGGTCGTGTTCGACGCGGCCGTTGTGGCGAGCGTCGACGTGCGCGGCGGCGGGCCGGGCACGCGCGAGACTGCCCTGCTCGATCCGGCGCAGACCGTGGAAGGCATCGACGCCATCGTGCTGTCCGGCGGTTCGGCCTTCGGCCTCGATGCCGCTTCCGGCGTGCAGGCGTGGCTGCGTGAACAGGGGCGCGGCTTCAGGATCCGCGACGCGCTGGTGCCGATCGTTCCGGCGGCGATCATGTTCGACCTGCTCAATGGCGGCGACAAGAATTGGGGCCGCTATCCGCCCTACCGCGAACTTGGCTACGAGGCCGCCAAAACCGCGGGCGCCGACTTTGCGCTCGGCAGCGCCGGCGCCGGGCTCGGCGCCACCACGGCCAATCTGAAAGGCGGCGTCGGCTCGGCCTCGGCCATAACCCGCGACGGCATCACAGTCGGCGCGCTGGCGGTGGTCAACGCCGTCGGCACCACGGTGGTTGGCGACGGTCCGCATTTCTGGGCGGCGGCCTTCGAGCAGAACGGCGAATTCGGCGGCCGCGGCATGCCCGCTAAGAGCACGCCCGCCGACCTCGCGATCCGCGCCAAAGGCGGCGCGCACGAAAACACCACCTTGCCGTGATCGCCACAGACGCAAAACTGAGCAAGGCGCAATGCAATCGCCTTGCCGTCATGGCGCAGGACGGTCTCGCCCGCGCCATTTATCCGGTGCATACGCCGCTCGACGGCGATGTGGTGTTCTCGGCCGCGACCGGCGCGAAGCCGCTCGCCGATCCAGTCTACGGCCTGGCCGAACTCGGCATGATCGCCGCCAATGTCATGGCGCGCGCCATCGCGCGCGGCGTCTACGAGGCGGCGGCACTGCCCTTCGCCGGCGCGCTGCCGAGTTGGAAGGACAAATTCGCGCGCTAATACTTCCGCTCAATTCCGCGAAAGCGGAAATCCAGCACTGGATCCCCGCTTTCGCGGCGACGCGCGGGTGAATGCTGAGCCGACGAACTTTAAAGGAAGCGTTCCGCCCGGTACGGCGCCGGGTCGCAGAAGGGCGTCATCACCCGCCATCATCTCGGCAATCATGCGTCCGGTGGCCGGCCCGAGCGTGAGGCCCCAATGGGCGTGGCCGATGGCGAGCCAGAGTCCGGCAAGCCGCGGCGCTGGCCCGATCACCGGGCGCGAATCCGGAAAAGCCGGTCGGCTGCCCAGCCAGGTTTTGTCGTCGGCGCGTTCGCCGAGCGGAAACAGTTCGCGCGCCTTTGGCAGAATGCGGTCGAACTGCACCGGCGACGGCGCCGCATCGCGCGGCGGCAAATTCGACGCCGGTGGTCATGCGGATGCCCTGTTCCATCGGCGTGATCACATAGCCGACGCCGGCGTCGAGCACCGGCCGCGCCAGCGTGGCGTTGCCGAGCGCTTTGAAGTGGCGGTGATAGCCGCGCTTGACCATCAGCGGCAGTTTCAATCCAAGCGGCGCCAGCAAATCGAGTGCCCAGGGACCGAGCGCGACCACGACCTCGGGCGCGTCGATGCCGCCCTCGTTGGTCTCTACCCGCCAGCGGTTGCCGGCGCGATGCAAGGAGCGCGCGTCGCCCTGCAAGGTGATCCCGCCGAGCGCGGCAAAGCGCGCGGCATAGGCGCGCGTGACGCCCAGTGGATTGCTCACGCTCGCCGCCTGCGGCCAGAACACCGCCTGCGCAAACACCGGGTTTAACGACGGTTCCAGCGCCTGCGCGCCCGCGGTGTCCAAGGCTTGCAAGGGCAGGCCGAACTGCGCGGCGAGATCGAATTCCGGCTTGAGCGCGGCGAAGGCGCGTTCGCTGCGATAGACTTTCAGCCAGCCGGTCTTGCGCAAATAATGCGTAGCGCCCGCCTCCGCCATCAGCGCCTCATGCTCGGCCACCGCGCGTGCAAACAGCGGGCGGATCAGCCGTGCATTCTCGACCAGCCGCTGCGGGCGCGATGCTGCACGGAACGCCAGCAGCCAAGGCGCGATCTGCGGCAAAAACGAGAGATGGTAATTGGCCTCGCCGGCGCGCTTGAGCGCGATGCGCGCCAGCGCACCGAGATCGGACGGAAACGCCGGCGGGAATACCGTGTTGCCCTCGATAATCCCCGCATTGCCGTAGGAGGTCTGCTCGCCTAGGCCGGCGCGGTCGATCAGCGCCACGCTCGCGCCACGCTTGGCGAGATGCAGCGCGATCGAGGTGCCGACAATGCCGGCGCCCAGCACGATGGCGTCCGTGCGTGCCATTCCGTCTCCCATTGCCTCTCCTATATGGATCATCGCCATTGAAGGCGCTATCAAGGCCCATAAGCCCAGCCGGGCGGCCGGAGTTTCCCGACAATGAATGTGTTCGCCCTGCCCGCGGCCGCGCTTGCCTGGGTCGGCCGCAAGGGCACGCTGGTGGTGGCCGCCTCGCTGTTCGTCGGCCTGGCCGTGCCGGGGCTGGCCGCCGCCTGCAAGCCGTTCCTCGGCGAAGCCATCGTCGTCATGCTGGCGCTGGCGTTCCTGCGCGTCGATCCGACCGAACTGCGCCACCATTTCACCCAGCCCGGCCTGATCGCCGCCGCCACCGTGTGGGTGATGCTGGTGGTGCCGGCCGGGCTCGGCACGCTGTTTTTGACCGCCGGCCTCGACAAGGCGATGCCGGGCCTGTTCTTCATGCTGGTACTACAGATGTCTGCGCCCGGACTAATGTCGTCGCCGGCTTTGGCCGCGCTGATGGGGCTCGACGTTGCGCTCACGCTGGCGAGCCTCGTCGTGTGCACCGCGATCACGCCGTTGACCGCGAGCCTGTTCAGCCACGTCTTTCTCGGCAGCGCGCTCGCCTCGCCTTACGCCTTCGGCCTCAAGCTGCTTGCGATCATCGTCGGCTCGGCCTTCGCCGCGGCAGTGATCCGCCGCATCGCCGGGCGCGCCTGGGTCGAGGCGCAGCGCGAGCGCATCGACGGCTTGAGCGTGCTCGCGATGTTCATGTTCGCGGTCGCCGCCATGGACGGCGTCACCGGTCATCTGCGCGCCGATCCACTGCTGGTCGCCAAGCTGATGGCGCTCGCCTTCGCGCTGGCGCTCGGGCTGATCGCGATCACCGCGCTGGTATTTTTGCGCGCCGGACGCGGCCGCGCGCTGGCGATCGGTCTGATCGCAGGCAACCGCAATATCGGCTTGATGCTGGCGGCGACCGGCTTTGCGGTGCCGGATGTCGCCTGGCTCTATTTCGCGCTGGCGCAGTTTCCGATCTATCTCTTGCCGCATCTGCTGAAGCCGCTCGCAACGCGGCTGCAGCAGAGCGGCTAGAAATTACGCGACCGCCGACAACGTCGGGGTTACCGAGCCGAGCAGTTGCGACTGCAGCTGGATCAATTGCTCGAGCAAGTTGTTGGTATTCTGACCGCTCGCGCCGGACGCCGCCGTCCCACTGCTATTCGTCGACGCCGCCGGCGTCGTCATCGCGACCGTGCTGCCATCGGCATAGGAAATCGTCGTGGTGGTCGAGCCGTCCGCATTGGCGGCGGTCTGTGTGGTTGCGCCGGCCGCGTCCGTCGATGACAACAGCGAGTCGATGACGCTTTGTCCGGACGCGCTGCTGGCATTCGAATCACCACCGCCGTGCATGTGATGGTGGTGGCCATGGCTGGCTTTCGCCAGTTCGCTTTGGCTGATCGAGCCGTCGCCATTGGCGTCGAGCTTGGCGAACAATGCGTCGGCGGTCGAGGTACTGGCACCGGCGCCGGTGAGCGCGGTCTCGAATTCAGACTTGCTGACCTGGCCGTCGCCGTCGGTATCGAGTTTTGAGAACAACGATGACGGCGTTTGCGCCGTGGCTCCGGTTGCCGATTGGTCTTGCAGCGAAAGCAGCGCGGCCATCGTACCAGGATCGAACGGCCGGACCGCCCGAACCGGTTGTGCCGTTGGCATTGGCCGGTGCCGTAGCGGGCGTCGGCTGCTCGGTGGCTGCGCCAAAGCCGGATAGGGCTTGCAGCAGCGGTGACAAAGGATTGCTGGCCGCCGTAGCATCGCTGGAGGCCGCCGAATTGCCGGCGCCGAGGGCGCCCTGCATTAGCGACTGTAGATAGGACAGCGCATTGGACGATGCGCCAACTGACATGGACATAACGCAAACTCCATAACTCCATCGGCTAGCCCGATGGTCGTCGCCCTGTGGGCGCCGACGCAAAAGCCGCGCCAATCGCTTGGCGGTTTAAAACCTGCGCCGCTATTGAGGTTGTCCACAGTTTCCGGCGCGCGGCGGCTACGCATAAGGCCGCGCCTGGGCAATTCTTGCCGGATTGTTAGATGAAACTGCCGGGTCGCAGCCCGCGCGCACCGCGCGTTGCTCCCCGGCCGCCGCCGTGTTAGGCGAACGGCGTTTGGAGGCCGTCATGCGTCCGCTACTCATCGCGCCGTCAATTCTTTCGGCCGATTTCGCCAGACTGGGCGATGAAATCCGCGCGGTCGAGACCGCCGGCGCCGACTGGATCCACGTCGACGTGATGGACGGCCACTTCGTGCCCAATATCACCATCGGCCCCGCGGTGGTGCAGGCGATCCGCCCGGTCACCAAAAAGACGCTCGACGTTCACCTGATGATCAGCCCTTGCGATCCCTATCTGGAGGCCTTCGCCAAGGCCGGCTCCGACATCATCACCGTGCATGTGGAGGCCGGGCCCCATGTGCACCGCTCGCTGCAGGCGATCCGCGCGCTCGGCAAGAAAGCCGGCGTCACCATGAACCCCGGCACGCCGGTGTCGAGCATCGAGCACGTCATCGACCTGGTCGATCTCGTTCTGGTCATGTCGGTCAATCCCGGCTTTGGCGGTCAGGCCTTCATTCCCGCGGCGCTCGACAAGATCGCCGCCGTGCGCACGCTGGTCGGCGCGCGGCCGATCGACATTGAGGTCGACGGCGGCGTCACCGCCGACAACGCGGCGCGCGTGGTGCAGGCCGGCGCCAATGTGCTGGTCGCCGGCAACGCGGCGTTCAAGGGTGGCAATTACAAAGCCAATATCGCGGCGATCCGTAACGCAGCGGCCCTGGCGCGCGGGGAAGCGGCGTGAGGTATTGTCATCCGGGACGCGCGCAGTGTATCCGTTCCTCGCGCTGCACCCGGACGAATGGTGTCGCCGGTCGATCTGGTCGCCGGAAACCAAATTTCGTATCTGGTTCGAGATCGAGGCGCATGCCGCCGAAGCCATGGCCGAGCTTGGCATCATCCCCAAGGCTGCCGCCAAAAAGATCTGGGAAAAAGGCAAGGCCGCCAAGTTCGACGTCGCCCGCATCGACGCCATCGAGGCCGAGGTCAAGCACGATGTCATCGCCTTCCTGACGCATCTTTCCGAAATCGTCGGGCCGGAGGCGCGCTTCGTGCACTCCGGCATGACCTCGTCGGACGTGCTCGACACCTGTTTCAATGTGCAACTGGTGCGCGCCGCCGACATCCTGATCGCCGACACCGATGCGCTGCTCGCTGCGCTCAAGCGCCGCGCCTTCGAGCACAAATTGACGCCGACCGTTGGCCGCTCGCACGGCATCCATGCCGAGCCGACCACCTTCGGGCTCAAGCTCGCTTATGCCTACGCCGAGTTTTCGCGCGCCCGCGAGCGGCTCGTTGCCGCGCGCAAGGAAGTCGCCACCTGCGCGATTTCCGGTGCGGTCGGCACCTTCGCCCAGGTCGATCCGCGCGTCGAAGCGCATGTCGCCAAAGCGATGGGCTTGAGCGTCGAGCCGGTCTCGACCCAGATCATCCCGCGCGACCGCCACGCCATGTATTTCGCGACGCTGGCCGTGGTCGCCTCCTCCATCGAGCGGCTGTCGACCGAAATCCGCCATCTGCAGCGCACCGAGGTGCTGGAGGCGGAAGAGTTCTTCTCCGAAAAGCAGAAGGGCTCCTCGGCCATGCCGCACAAGCGCAATCCGGTGCTGTCGGAAAATCTCACCGGCCTGGCGCGCATGGTGCGCGGCTATGCCCTGCCCGCCATGGAAAACGTCGCGCTCTGGCACGAGCGCGACATTTCGCATTCAAGCGTCGAGCGCATGATCGGGCCGGACGCCACCGTAACGCTCGACTTCGCGCTGGCGCGGCTTGCCGGCATCATCGACAAGCTCGTGGTCTATCCAGCCGCCATGCAGAAGAATCTCGACAAGCTCGGCGGCCTGATCCATTCGCAGCGGGTGCTGATCGCGCTGACGCAAAAAGGCGTGCCGCGCGACGATGCCTATCGCCTCGTGCAGCGCAACGCCATGCAGGTGTGGGGCGGCGAGAAGGATTTTCTGTCGCTGCTCAAGGCCGACAAGGACGTGCGCGCGAAATTGAGCGACAAGGAACTCGAGGCCAATTTCGACCTCGACCACCATTTCAAGCACGTCGACACCATCTTCAAGCGGGTGTTCGGGAGCGCATGACGCCGTGCAAGACGTCACCGGCGATTACGACTTTCTCGTTCTGCCCGGCCTAGGCAATTCCGGGGTTGAGCATTGGCAGAGCTATTGGTGCATGGCATTTCGCAATGCCACGCGCGTGTTGCAGGACGACTGGGACGCACCGCAGCTTGGTGCGTGGCTGACGCGGCTCGACGCGGCGATCGCCGGCGGCACCCGCCCCGCGATCCTCGTCTGCCACAGCCTCTCCTGCTCGCTCGCCGCGCATTGGGCGGCGCGCGGCAAAGCTGGTCGCGTAAGAGCCGTTTTTCTGGTCGCGCCTTCCGATCTCGAACGGCCCGACGCGCCGCCGGGCACACGTAATTTCCTGCCGGTGCCCCTGCGCCCATTCCCGGTGCCGGCGCTGGTCGTCGCCTCCACCGACGACGCCTATGTGACCCCAGTGCGTGCCCGTCAATTCGCGCAAAGCTGGGGAGCCGACTATTGCGAATTGCCCGAGCTCGGCCACATCAATACTGTTTCGCGGCTCGGTCTGTGGCCGCAAGGCCTCCTGCTGCTTGGGCGGCTGATCGAACGCATCAAGAGTTGACGTGAACGCTCGCCCGACGATCCTGGTCTTCGATTCCGGCGTCGGCGGCCTGACCGTCTATCGCGAAGTGGCCGCCGCGCGGCCCGACGCCAGTTATGTCTATGTCGCGGATGACGCCGGCTTCCCATACGGCAACCAGCCGGAAACGGTATTGATTGCGCGCATCATCGACGTGGTCGGCCAGGCGATTGCCGAGCACAAACCGGATCTGGTGGTGGTGGCCTGCAACACCGCCTCGACGCTGGCGCTGAAAGATTTGCGCGCGCGCTTTGCGGTGCCCTTCGTCGGCACCGTGCCGGCAATCAAGCCGGCCTGCGCACAGTCGCAGAGCAAACGCATCGCCGTATTGGGAACGCAGGCGACCGTCAGCCGAGAATATACCCGCGCGCTGATCCGCGAATTCGCCTCAGGCTGCGCCGTCGACCTGGTCGGCTCGTCGCATCTCGCCGCCTATGCCGAGGCAGAGCTTGCCGGGCAGCCGGTCGCCGATGCCGCGATCCAAGCCGAAATCGCCGGCTGCTTCGTCGAGATGCAAGGCCGCCGCACCGACACGGTGGTGCTGGCCTGCACCCATTACCCGCTGCTGACCGATCGTTTCAAGGTGAATGCGCCCTGGCCTGTCGACTGGCTCGATCCGGCGCCGGCGATTGCCCGCCGCGTCGCCGATCTGTTGCGCGACCGGCCGCCCGGACCCGCCGCCGGCACCGCCGAAAATCGTCTTCACCTCCGGCCGCGCGCCCTCGCCGGCCTTGGCCGCGGCCCTGTCGCATTACGGCTTTTAGCCAAACAGATGCGGCCACACTTCGTGGGCGCCGCGCCAGATCATGTCGCAGGCGACGTAAAGGATGATCGCCAAGCCGAGATAGGCGATCCAGCGGTGCCGGTTGAGCAGCCGCGCAACGAGGCTCGCGGCAACCCCCATCAGCACGATCGACAGGCCGAGGCCGAACACCAACGCGACCGGATGGTCGCGCGCGGCGCCCGCCACCGCCAGCACGTTGTCGAGCGACATCGAGATGTCGGCCACCACGATCTGCCACGCCGCCTGGGCGAAGGTCTTGCGCGGGACACGGGCACTTCCGCCGGCAAGCGCCGCCTCGGTGTCGTGCTGGTTGGGCCCGCGCAATTCGCGCCACATCTTCCAGGCACACCCACAATAGCAACACACCGCCGGCGAGCAGCAGGCCGACGATCGCCAATAGCTTGATGGCGATGCTCGCGAACAGGATGCGCAGCACGGTCGCGGCGATGATGCCGACCAGGATGGCGCGCGCACGGCGCTCGGGCGCCAGCCCGGCCGCCGCCAGCCCGATGACCACCGCATTGTCGCCGGCCAGCACCAGGTCGATCATGATGACCTGGAGGAAGGCGGCAAACGAAGCCTGCGCGAACAGCCCGCTCATGCGGCCTCGATAGCATCGGCCGGCCGGTTTGACACCCGCGCCGCTACCCCCTAAATACCCGGCTCCAGGCGGGTTTTCGGATCCGTCGGGCGTTTCGCGACCCGTGGTAAGGCCTTGCGCTTACGAGGCTTTTCCTGTCGGTCCCGGGGTCTTCCGGGGCAAAGGAGGGCGCGATCCTCAACCAACAACAGCAAAACTTCGAGGACGCGATGACCAAGCGCATGGAATCCAAGTACAAACTCGACCGCCGGATGGGCCAGAACATCTGGGGCCGGCCGAAAAGCCCGGTCAACCGGCGCGAATACGGCCCCGGCCAGCACGGCCAGCGCCGCAAGAGCAAGCTCTCCGACTACGGCGTGCAGCTCAAGGCCAAGCAGAAGCTGCGCGGCTATTACGGCAACATTTCCGAGAAGCAGTTCCGCGGCATCTATGACGAGGCGATCCGCATGAAGGGCGACTCGGGCGCCCACATGATCGGCCTGCTGGAGCGCCGGCTCGACGCCGTCGTCTACCGCGCCAAGTTCGTGCCCACGGTGTTCGCCGCGCGCCAATTCGTGAACCACGGTCATGTCCTGGTCAACGGCAAGCGCGTGAATATCGCCAGCTACCGCGTCAAGGTCGGCGACGTGGTCGAGATCAAGGAAAAGTCGAAGCAGATGAATCTGGTGCTGGAAGCGCAGGCATTGTCCGAGCGCGACGTGCCCGACTACATCGACGTCGATACCGGCAAAATGACCGCCAAGATGTCACGCATCCCGGTGATCACCGACGTGCCCTACCCGGTGCAGATGGAGCCGCATCTGGTGGTGGAATATTATTCGCGCTGATTGGGCGTTTCGCCCGACAGGCGCTGCCAAAATCGAAAGCCCCCGCCCGAAAAAGCGGGGGCTTTGCTTTTGGGACGGTCTCAATACGGCGTCGGAATCGTCAGCGCCAACAGCGCGCCCGCCGGCGGCAGCCAGGCGAGCACGATGCCGAGAGCGGTTTTTCCGCGCCGATGGAGGATAAACCCGGCGATAGGCAGCGCCACGCAGGCAATGACAAAGCCCGCATAGGCGACCTGTAGCAAGGTGCCGCTATGCGTGCTCTCCGGACCCGAGCCGAACATGAATCCGGAGACGGCGATCAGCAGCGCGGCGAGCGCGAGATCGACGATCGTCGCGAGGATCAAGACAGCAAGGATCACGGGGCCCCCGGCGCGCCGCCGTGGCGGCGCGGTCGCACTCAGGCCGAGGCCTTCACCGCGACGCCTTTTTCCTTGAGCGTCTGCTGTAATTCGCCGGCCTGGAACATCTCGCGCACGATGTCGCAACCGCCGACGAACTCGCCCTTCACGTAGAGCTGCGGAATGGTCGGCCAGTTCGAATAAGCCTTGATGCCGTCGCGCAGGTCGGTGGAATCCAGCACGTTGAGGCCTTTGTAGGTGACGCCCAGGTGGTCGAGAATCTGCACCACCTGACCGGAGAAGCCACATTGCGGAAACTGCGGCGTGCCCTTCATGAACAGCACCACGTCGTTTGCCTTCACTTCATTGTCGATGAATTGCTCGATGCCCATGAGATTTCAATCCTTTTGAGCGGCGCCGCGCCCGCTTCGCTGCCGATATATGTAGCGCAGATTCCAGCGCCAGCCCAAGTGGGGAAATGCCTTATCCGTCAGGCTATTTCGGGGCGAAAAACGTGCCCTCAACCTCGAAAATGTCGTCCTGATTGAGTTTTGCGACCTCGACGATGGTGCGCGGCGGGTACGGTCCGCCGCCCCAGAGTTCCTCTTGCACCTTGTTCACCAGGGGCCGTAAGCGGTTCATATCGGTCACAAAAACCGTCAGGCGCACGCAGGAGGCGAGGTTCGCACCTTCGGATTCGGCGATCGCCTTCATGTTCGTAAAAGCGGTCCGAATACGCTCTTCCTCGGTGCCGAGGATGGTGTTGCTCGAAGGATCGATGCCCCGCATCCCGGCAACGAAGACGAAATCGCCGGCGCGCGCGCCCAGGCTCCAGGGGCCGGTCGGTTTGATGGCGCCTGGCGGCGAAAGGATGCGCACTCCGCCGTCCATTAGCGTTTTCGCTTGCGCATGATCTGATCCGAAAACCGGCCCCCGCGTTTCGGGATCATGCGCTGGCCATCACGCGTCCGGCGTGGCGGTCTGCAGCGCGAGCGCGTGCAGCACGCCGCCCATCTCGGCTTTGAGCGCCTCATAGACCAGTTGGTGCTGCTGCACCCGCGACTTGCCCTTGAACGAGGCGGAGATGACGGTCGCCGCGTAATGGTCGCCGTCGCCGGCCAAGTCGCGGATCGTCACCTGGGCGTCCGGAATACGCGCCTTGATCAGCCGTTCGATCTCACCGGCATCCATGGCCATGGGTAGCTACTCCCTCAGCGCTCAGGCTTGCGGCAATTCGCCGGCCATATAGGCCGGCAGCCAATTTTCGAAACGCTCGCGCAAAATCGTGACCAGGATGGGGCCCTCGCCGGCAAGCGTCAATGCATCGCCGCCGGTTGTCCCAATCGCCCACACCGGCACGCTCGCTTCGCGCGCCCGCTCCAGCACCGCCTTGGCCCTGGCCGCCGGCACGGTGACGACGTAGCGCGCCTGGTCCTCGCCGAACCAATAGGCATGCGCCGGAATATCGTCAGGGGCGGCATCGAGCTTGGCGCCGATGCCGTGGACCATCGCCATTTCGGCCAGCGCCACCGCCAGGCCGCCGTCGGACAAATCGTGCGCGGCGCTCGCCGTGCCGTCGAGGATCAGCGCGCGCACGAAGTCGCCGTTCTCGCGCTCCTCGATCAGGTCGACCGGCGGCGGGGCGCCCTCCTCGCGGCCGCACAGTTCGCGCAGATACATCGACTGGCCGAGCCAGCCGGTGGTCTCGCCGATGAGCAGGATCGTCTCGTCCGCGCGCTTGAAGGCGAGCGACGCCGATTTGGTGAAATCGTCGATGAGACCGACACCGCCGATTGAGGGCGTCGGCAAAATCGCTTTGCCGTTGGTCTCGTTGTAGAGCGACACATTGCCGGACACGACCGGGAAGTCGAGCGCCTTGCAGGCTTCCGCAATGCCGCGGATGCAGCCGACGAACTGGCCCATGATCTCGGGCCGCTCCGGATTGCCGAAATTGAGATTGTCGGTGACGGCGAGCGGCTTCGCGCCGACGGCGGTCAGATTGCGCCAGCATTCGGCCACCGCCTGCTTGCCGCCTTCGAACGGATCGGCCTCGCAATAGCGCGGCGTCACGTCGGTGGTGAGCGCGAGCCCCTTCGGCCCTTCCTCGACCCGCACCACCGCGGCGTCGCCGCCCGGCCGCTGCACGGTGTTGCCCTGAATGATGTGGTCGTATTGCTCCCAGACCCAGCGCTTGGAGCACAGATCGGGCGTGCCGAGCAGCTTTTCCAGCGCGTCGGCGATGGCCATCGGCGCCTTGACGTCGTCGGCGTCGATGACGGCGGGTTTTGCCGCGCTGACGAAAGGCCGCTTGTATTCCGGCGCCTGGTCGCCGAGTTCCTTGATCGGCAGATCGGCCATCACGTCGCCCTGGTGGCGCACGATGAAGCGCAGGCCCGGCGTGGTCTCGCCGACGATCGCGAAGTCGAGCCCCCATTTGCGGAAGATCGCCTCGGCCTCTTTTTCTTTTTCCGGTTTGAGCACCATGAGCATGCGCTCCTGGCTCTCCGACAGCATCATCTCGTAGGCGCTCATGCCCTCTTCGCGGCACGGCACCTTGTCGAGGTCGAGCGTCACGCCGAGATCGCCCTTGGCGCCCATTTCAACCGCCGAACAAGTGAGGCCCGCAGCCCCCATGTCCTGGATGGCGATGACGCAGCCTTTGGCCATGATCTCGAGGCAGGCCTCGAGCAGCAGCTTTTCCGCGAACGGGTCGCCGACCTGCACGGTCGGGCGCTTGGCCTCCGAGTCCTCGCCGAATTCCGCCGAGGCCATGGAGGCGCCGTGGATGCCGTCGCGCCCGGTCTTCGAGCCGAGATAGACGATCGGCATGCCGACGCCGGAAGCGGCGGCGTAGAAGATCTTGTCCTTCTGCGCGATGCCGACCGCCATGGCGTTGACCAGATTGTTGCCGTCATAGCGCGCGTGAAAACGTACCGAGCCGCCCACGGTCGGCACACCGAAGGAATTGCCGTAGCCGCCGATGCCGGCGACCACGCCGGACACCAGATGCCGCGTCTTGGCATGCTTGGGATCGCCGAAGGACAGCGCGTTGAGGCAGGCGATCGGCCGCGCGCCCATGGTGAACACGTCGCGTAGAATTCCGCCGACGCCGGTGGCCGCGCCCTGATAGGGCTCGATATAGCTCGGGTGGTTGTGGCTCTCCATCTTGAACACGCAAGCCAAGCCGTCGCCGATGTCGATGACGCCGGCATTTTCGCCCGGGCCCTGGATGACAATGGGCCCCTTGGTCGGCAGCGAGCGCAAATGCACCTTGGACGACTTGTACGAGCAGTGCTCGTTCCACATGGCCGAGAAGATGCCGAGCTCGGTGAGCGACGGCTCGCGGCCGATCAGGTCGAGCACGCGCTGGTATTCGTCGGGCTTGAGCCCGTGTTCGGCGACCAGTTCGGGGGTGATTTTGGGTGCGTTGGGGATCACTCTAGGCTGCCTGCTTCAGAGCCTCGACCAGCCCCGCGAACAGCCCGCGCCCGTCGGTGACGCCGAGGGCCGCTTCCACGTGGTTCTCCGGATGCGGCATCATGCCGAGCACGTTGCCGCGCTCGTTGACGATGCCGGCGATGGCGTTGATGGCGCCGTTGACGTTCCAGGCCGCGTCGAGCTCACCCTCGGGCGAGCTGTAGCGAAACAGCACCCGCCCCTCGCCTTCCAGCCGCGCGATGGTGTCGGCGTCGGCGATATAGTTGCCCTCGCCATGCGCCACCGGCACGCGGATCACCTGGCCCGCATTGTAGCCGCGCGTGAACGGCGAATCGGAATGCTCCACCCGCAGATAGACGTCGCGGCAGATGAACCGCAGCCGTGCGTTGCGCATCAGCACGCCGGGCAACAGCCCCGCCTCGCACAGAATCTGGAAGCCGTTGCAGACGCCGAGCGTGAGCCCGCCGTTCGCGGCGTGCGCGCGGACCGCGTCCATGATCGGCGCGCGCGCGGCGATCGCCCCGCAGCGCAGATAGTCGCCATAGGAGAAGCCGCCCGGGATGACCACCAGGTCGGTGCCCGGCGGCAATGCGGTGTCGGCATGCCAGACCATCGCCGGCGCCGTGCCCGAGACCAACGCCAGCGTGCGCGCCATGTCGCGCTCGCGGTTGATGCCCGGGAAAACGACGACGGCGGCTTTCATCCCACCACCTCGACCCGGTAATTCTCGATCACGGTATTGGCCAAGAGCTTGTCGGCCGCCTGTTTGAGCAGGGCCTCGGCCTGGGCGCGGTCGGTGCCCTCGATTTCGATGTCGAAAACCTTGCCCTGACGCACGCTGGCGACGCCGGCGACGCCGAGCGAGCGCAACGCGCCCTCGATCGCCTTGCCTTGCGGGTCGAGAATGCCGGATTTCAGGGTGACGGTGACACGGGCTTTCATGAGTGACGGCTTATCGCATGAATCGGCGGCCCGCTTGCGCTTGTTCGGGCCGTCCACACCTAAACTAGAGACGCCGAAGCCCGGCACAAGACCGGGCTTCGGTTAATTCACGGCCAAAAATACCGAAATCGGGCGGCTGCCTAGCCTTTCACCAGAACCGGGCCGGCGCCGCGCGGCGGCTCGCCCTCGTTCATGATGCCCAGCCGCTTGGCGACCTCGGTATAGGCCTCCAAGAGCCCGCCGAGATCGCGGCGGAAGCGGTCTTTGTCGAGTTTGTTGTTGGTCTTGATGTCCCACAACCGGCAGCTATCGGGCGAGATCTCGTCCGCCACGACGATGCGCATGACGTCGTTCTCCCACAGCCGGCCGGCTTCCATCTTGAAGTCGACCAGGCGGATACCGACGCCGAGGAACAGGCCGGAGAGGAAATCGTTGACGCGAATGGCCAGCGCCATGATGTCGTCGATTTCCTGCGGGCTGGCCCAGCCGAAGGCGGTGATGTGCTCTTCCGAGACCATCGGGTCGTTGAGCGCGTCGTTCTTGTAATAGAATTCGATGATCGAGCGCGGCAGCTGGGTGCCCTCGTCGATGCCCAAACGCGTCGCCAGCGAGCCGGCGGCGACATTGCGCACCACGACTTCGAGCGGAATGATTTCCACCTCGCGAATCAACTGCTCGCGCATGTTGAGCCGGCGGATGAAATGGGTGGGAACCCCGATATCGTTGAGGTGCTGGAATACGTATTCGGAGATCCGATTGTTGAGCACGCCTTTGCCTTCGATCACCTCGTGCTTTTTGGCGTTGAAGGCGGTCGCGTCGTCCTTGAAGTGCTGAATCAGCGTGCCCGGTTCCGGGCCTTCGTAAAGGATCTTCGCCTTGCCTTCATAGATGCGGCGGCGGCGACTCATCGGGGTGTACCGTGGTTTTTGAAAGTCCATGGGATGCCGTGGCTCCTGTTCGTGACGTCTCGAGATCCGCGGCGGCGGGACCGGACATTTGCGAATGCGCTAAAACGCTCCGGGCACGAGGTCAACCTAGCCGATCGGTCGGGGCAGCACAATCGCGTGTGCATGGCGTTTTCCACTTGGTAATTCCGCGTCATCAACACTGACGCATGTTGCCTTGACGCTGCCACAGCGATATGCAAGGCGGCAGTAGAGAGTATATGTGCACGCGATCCTGACCGGTCGCAAGCGAGGGCGTCATGACCACGACTTTCGACAAGCGCGAGGAAGGCTTCGAGAAGAAATTCGCGCACGACGAGGAGCTCCGCTTCAAAGCGAGCGCCCGGCGCAACAAGCTGCTCGGAATCTGGGCGGCCGAGAAAATGGGCCTCACCGGAGCCGACGCCGAGGCCTACGCCAAAGCGGTCGTGGTGGCGGATTTCGAGGAAGCCGGCGACAACGACGTTTTTAAGAAAATCCGCCAGGACTTCGACGCCAAGAAGGTAGCCATTTCCGACCAGGACCTCCGCCGCACCATGGACGAGCTGATGGCGCAGGCGATCGCCCAGGTCAAAGCGAGCGGCTGAAGTGCCGGCCTTTTCCCTCGCCCGGCGCCTGCGCGCCGGCGAAACCGTGTACGCCGCCTGGTGCTCGCTCGCAGCCCCCATGGTGGCCGAGACCGTTGCGCGCGAAGGGTTTTCCGCCGCGGTGCTCGATATGCAGCACGGGCTGTGGGATACCTCTTCGGTCATCGCCGGCATTTCCGCGCTCGATCATGCCAAAGCCGCACCGGTAGTGCGGGTGCCGCTCAACGATTTCGCCTTCGTGTCGCGCGCGCTCGACTTCGGCGCCGAGGCGATCATCGCGCCCATGATCAACAGCGTCGCCGATGCCCGCCAATTTGCGGCGGTGGCCAAATATCCCCCGCTCGGCGAGCGCAGCTGGGGTCCGCAGCGCGCCATGGCGCTGCAGGGCAAGACCGCCACCGTCGACTACCTGCGCGAGGCCAATGAGGGCACGCTGACGCTGGCGATGATCGAAACGCCGACGGCGCTCGCCAATGTCGACGCGATCGCGGCCACGCCCGGCATCGATGCGCTGTTCATCGGGCCCTACGATCTGTCGACTTCGCTCTCCGCCGGCGCGGCGCAGGACGTGCAGGCGCCGCAGGTCGAGCGCGCCATCGACCAGATCTGCGCCGCGGCGGTTAAAGCCGGCAAGATTCCCGGCATTTACTGCAACGGCGCCGAGCGCGCGCTCGCCATGGCCAAACGCGGTTTCCGCTTCATCACCGCCGGCGGCGATACCGGCTATTTGCGCGACGGCATCGCGGCGCAGTTGAAGACGCTAAAGGGCTGACGCCGCCAGCGCGTCGAGCACTTGCGCGACGTCGCGCTCCACGTCCGCCGCCCGCACCTCGACCACCCGGTAATCGTGCGCCTGCAACCAGGCCCGCTGCTCGGCGCGCAGCGCCACCGCCGCCGCGTCCTCCGCTTCCGACAGCAAATCGATGACGCATTTGAGCGGAAACGACACGAAGTCGACGATGTGCGGACCGATCGGCACCTGCCGCTTGAAACCGCGGCCGGCGAAACGGCGGTCGTTGACCAGCGCTTGCCAGAAAATGCGCTCGGCGTCGGTCGGATTGCGGCGCAACAGCCGCGGCAGGCCGCGCAAGGGCGTGCGCTCGGACGGCGCGCGGCCGGCACGGTGTTCGTCGAGCAGCGAGCGCAGCCGCTCGGCGCCGGCGCTGTCGAGCACGCCGCCGCGCGCCGGACCTTTGCGCCCCTGCGCGATCGCCGTGATCACGCCGTGCAAGGTGCGGATGTCCTGCTGCGTCGGCTCGATGCGCTGGAAAATATTGCGCAGGTTCACCGCCATGGTGCCGCGCTTTTCGGCCGGGCGGAAAAATTCGACCTTGTCGAGTTCGCGCTCGAGGTCGGCAAAGAACGCATCGAGCTGCTGCTTGGCCACCGGCGGCGATCTATTCGGCGCGACGAACGGCAGCTCGCCGCCCTGCTGCTTGAACCATTCGTAGCCGACGATCACCACCGCCTGCGCCAGATTGAGCGAGGCGAAGGCCGGATTGACCGGCAGCGTCAGGATGCGGTCGGCGCGCGCCACCTCGTGGATCTCCAGCCCGTTGCGCTCGCGCCCGAACACGACGGCGACGTTCTCGGCCGCGGCCACGCGCGGCGCCATTTCCGCCGCCGCCGCCGAAGCCCCGATCACCGGCTTGGCCTGGTCGTGATTGCGCGCGGTCGCCGCCACGACGAAAGTACAATCGCCGACGGCGTCGGCGAGGCTGTCGTAAAGCTCGGCGCCCTCGAGCACCCGGTCGGCGCCCGCCGCCATCACGCGCGCCCTCTCGTTTGGCCAGCCCTGCACCGGCTTGACCAGCCTTAAGCGAGAGAGCCCGAAATTCGCCATGGCGCGCGCCGCCGCGCCGATGTTCTCGCCCATCTGCGGCTCGACCAGGACGACGATCGGCGCCGGCCGTTCGATCCAGCGTTTGGTCTTGTCGGTGCCGGCGCCCGGCATACGGTGCTCCTGAGGGCGGTTGCCCGAAGATGCAGCCCGTGCCTAAGCCAGCCGCGCTCGTCAAGCGGCGGCACGGTATCCGGCTAAAACAACCGGCGGCTTCCGCCGGGACTTTCGTTTTGGCGGCTAGGTAGCCGCGTGCGCCGGTTTCCGCGAAATGCCCTTCACCCGCCACCGCAGATCGCCAACACGCGGTATTTTCGCGCCTTTCCGCTCATGCGCCAGCCGCATTTTGGCCCGCCGGCGGTTATCTCGCATCTGCTAACAAGGCTTTCATCAGCGCAGGGCGGATGCTATAGGGCGCGCGCCGAACTCCCGTCAGTCGAATTCCCGGTTGGCGACGTCCGCGCCGAGAACAATTCATTTGAGGGCTCGAGGGAAAAGTCATTCCACCGCGCCCGCCAATGTTCAGTTTCCGGTCGGCCCAAACAAACACGGCGACCAGAGGTGCAAGCATGCCAGATCTCGAAATCATGTGGACAAAGGTCGATGAAGCCCCGGCGCTCGCGACCTATTCCCTGCTGCCGATCGTCAAAGCCTTCGTGGGCGCGGCAGGTGTGTCCGTGAAGCTGAAGGACATCTCGCTGGCCGGCCGCATCCTCGCCACTTTCCCCGAGAAGCTCACCCCTGCACAACGGATCAACGACGAACTCGCTGAACTCGGCGCGCTCACGCTGAGGCCCGAGGCCAACATCATCAAGCTGCCCAACATCTCCGCCTCGATTCCGCAGCTCAAGGCCGCGATCAAGGAACTGCAAGGCAAGGGCTACAACGTCCCGGACTATCCGGACAACGCCACGACGGACGCCGAGAAGGACATCAAGGCTCGCTATGGCAAGGTGTTCGGCAGCGTCGTCAATCCGGTATTGCGCGAGGGCAATTCCGACCGCCGCGCCGCCGGCGCCGTCAAGCAATACGCCCGCAAAAACCCGCACAAGATGGCCGCCTGGAGTCCTGACTCCAAATCGCATGTCGCGTACATGTCGAATGGCGATTACTTCGGCTCGGAAATTGCGACCACCGTCCCGTCGGCGACCAACGTTCGCATCGAATTGGCCGCCGCCGACGGCGCCGTCACCGTGCTGAAGGCGAAGACGGCGATTCACGCCGGCGAGATCATCGACGCCTCCGTGATGAGCGCCAAGGCGCTGCGCGCCTTCTTTGCCGAGCAGATCGAGGCCGCCAAGAAGGAAGGCGTGCTGTTCTCCCTGCACGTCAAGGCGACGATGATGAAGATCGCCGATCCCATCATTTTCGGCCACGCCGTTTCCGTATTCTTCAAGGATGTTATCGACAAGCACGCCGCCACGTTGAAGAAGCTCGGCGTCAATCTCAACAACGGCTTCGGCGATCTGTTGTCGAAGATCGAGACGCTGCCGGAAGCCGAGAAGAAAGCGATCAAGGACGACATCGCGGCCGAATACGCGAAGCGTCCGGCTCTCGCCATGGCGAATTCGGACAAGGGGATCACCGGCCTGCATGTCCCCAGCGACTTCATCATCGACGCGACGATGCCGGCGATGATCCGCGAAGGCGGCCGCATGTGGGGGCCCGACGGCAAGCTGCACGACACCATGGCCGTGATCCCGGATCGCGCCTACGCGAGGCTGTTTCAGACGGCCATCGAGGACTGCAAGGCCCACGGCGCGTTCGATCCCAAGACCATGGGCTCAGTTCCGAACGTGGGGCTGATGGCGCAGCAGGCCGAGGAATACGGCTCGCATGACAAGACCTTCGAAGTGCCGGCTAGCGGCACGGTCCGCGTCGTCGCCGACGACGGCAAGGTGCTGCTGGAGCGACCCGTCGAGGCCGGTGACATCTTCCGCATGTGCGAGCTCAAGGACGCAGCCGTGCGGGATTGGGTGAAGCTCGGTGTGCGCCGCGCGCGCCTCACCAACACGCCGGCGGTGTTCTGGCTCGACAAGAACCGCGCGCACGACGCCCAGCTCATCGCCAAGGTCGAGACGTACTTGAAGGATCAAGACACCAAGGGGCTCGACATCCGCATTTTGGCCCCGGTCGACGCGATGAAATTTTCACTCGAGCGCATCCGCAAGGGCCAGGACACAATTTCCGTCACCGGCAACATTCTGCGGGATTATCTGACGGATCTTTTCCCGATCATGGAGCTCGGCACCTCGTCCAAGATGTTGTCGATCGTTCCGCTGTTGGCGGGCGGCGGCATGTTCGAGACCGGTGCCGGCGGCTCGGCGCCCAAGCACGTGCAGCAGTTCCAGGAAGAGGGCTATCTGCGCTGGGATTCGCTCGGCGAGTTCCTCGCCCTTGGCGCGTCGCTCGAACATCTGGCGCAGACTTACAAGAACGCCAAGGCGCAGGTTCTCGCCGAGACGCTCGACACGGCCATCGGCAAGTTCCTCGAAAACAACCGTAATCCTGCGCGCAGAGTCGGCGAAATCGACAATCGCGGCAGCCATTTCTACCTCGCCCTGTACTGGGCTCAGGCGCTGGCCGCGCAGACCAAGGACGCAGCGCTGCAAGCCCGCTTCAAGCCGCTGGCCGAGACGCTCGCCAAGAACGAGGCCAAGATCAATGCCGAACTGATCGGCGCGCAAGGCAAGCCGGTCGACGTCGGCGGTTACTATCTGCCCGACGATGCCAAGGCATCGGCCGCAATGCGGCCGAGCGCCACGCTGAACGCCGCGATCGCCGCGCTCTGACGCTTAAGTCCGGCGGCGGCGACAAGGTCGACGAGAACCTGAAGAAGGCGATGGCCTAAGCCACGCCGTCACGCCTCTAAAAATTCCGGCGCGGGCGAAAGCCCGCGCCGCTTTTTATGGCGCCGACCAGCCGACATAGCGGTCGTGGCGATGGTTCATCCAGATCACGAGATTGAGTGCGACGGCGCCGATCACCGACGCCAGCAGCGCCAACGGACTGACGACGAAATACGACGCCAGCAGGATGCAGACGTCGACCGCCATTTGCAGCTTGCCGGCGCGGATGCCGTGCTTGTCCTGCAGATAAAGCGCGAGAATGTTCACCCCGCCGAGGCTCGCCTGGTGGCGGAACAGGACGATGAATCCGACGCCCATCAGCAGCCCGCCGAAGATGGCCGCATAGAACCGGTCGACGCCCGCCAGGTCGATGAAATAGCGGTGCAGCTCGGAAAACACCGAAACCAGCGCGACGGAGCAGAAGCTCTTCGCCGTGAATCGCCAACCCATGCGCCGGTAGGCAAAGTAGTAGAACGGAAGATTGATAACGAAAAACAGCCCGCCGAACGGCAGCCCCGTGATGTAGTGGATGAGAAAGGCGAGGCCCGCGGTGCTGCCGGTCAGCAATCCGGCCTGCTTGAACATCGCGATCCCGAACGACACCACCAGCGTGCCGATCAAGATCGCCAGAATGTCTTCCGCCAGCGTGTGGCTTGGCGCCGGGCTCGCGGTCGTATTCACAGGCGCGCGTCTCCAGCCTCGGCGGCAGATCAATACCTTATATTTCCACCGTGATTCGGCAAAGAATTTCGACGCGGCGCTGCGCGGGCCGCTATTTCTCCGTGCCTGCTTCTTCTATCTCCTCGGTCACGATATCGCCCTTGGGGCTGACCAATTCGCGGCCGACGCGTTTTTCCACCACGTCGTTGATGTGCTTGGCGATGCGCGAATCGCGCTGCATCAGCGCGTGCAGATCCTGTGCGGCCAGCACCAGCAGATTCGTGCGCGTGAGTGCGATGGCGGTCGCCGAGCGGCGGGCGCGGCGCAGCACCGCCACCTCGCCGAAGAACTGGCCGACGCCGAGCCGCAGGCGTTCCTTCTTGAGCGCCACCTCGACCTCGCCGGCGGCGATGAAATACATCGAATGGGCGGGATCGCCGGCGCGCACGATGACCTCGCCCGACTCCACCACCTGCGCCCGCAGCAACTCCATGATGTCGGAGATCGCGGCGGCATCGAGTTCGCCGAACAGCGGCACACGCGCGATCATGCCCCAGGTGACGATGAAATCGCGGCGGTGGATCTGCTCGGCGAAGGCGGTGGCGATGATGCCGATCGGCAGCGCCATCATGATCAGGCCGGCGAAGATAGTGCCGGTGGCGACGAACTTGCCGAGCGCGGTGATCGGCACCACGTCGCCGTAACCGATGGTGCCGATGGTGACGATCGCCCACCACAGTGCGTCGGGAATGGTGCCGAGCTTGTCCGGCTGGGCGTGCGCCTCGGCGAGATGCATCAGGGCGGCGGCGACCAGCGCGGTGCCCAGTGTGATGACCAGGCAGCCGAACAGCGCGCGGCGCTCGCGGTAGAGCACGTCGAGCAGCGAGCGCATGGCCGGCGAATAGCGCGCGATCTTGAAGAAGCGCACGATGCGGAACACCAGCAGCACCCGCAAATCGTCGGGCAGCACCAGCGCGAACCAGAACGGCAGCACGACGATGAGGTCGATGAGGCCGGCTGGGCTGAGCGCGTATTTGAGCCGCGCGCGCACGGCGGCGAGATGGCGGTGCGGGCCGTGCTCGACGGCGACCCACAGCCGCAAGGCGTATTCGACCGAAAACACGACCAGCGAGAAAAGCTCGATCAGATTGAAGGCGAGCGCGTAATGCGCGTGATACTCGGGCACCGATTCGAGCGCGACCGCGATCAAATTGATCAGGATGAGCGCGACCAGCAGCCGGTCGACGAGAATGCCGAGCGCGTCGCCCACCGGGCCCTGCTCGAGGACCAGATAGATGCGCCGGCGCAGTTCGTGAAGCTTGGCGCGTGGCATGGCAGCAAGGCCTCGCTGGAATCGAGGCGATATTAGACCATTCCGGGCCACCCGCCGCTTTGCGCTCGATCAACAGCCCCTAATAAAGCCTTACCGCATAGACCGGCGGCAGATGGGCGTTGACCAGTTGCCAGGCCTCGCCGGCATTGTCGCTCACCCACAGGCTGCCGGTGGTCGAGCCCATGGCGAGGCGAGCGCCGGTGCCGTCGACGTCGAGCCCGTGGCGGTAAATCAGGTCGAAGGCATCGCGTTGCGGCAGGCCATCACGCAAGCTCTCGAAAGTTCGGCCGCCGTCGCGCGTGCGCGTCACGCTAAGCGCGCCGTCGCGCGGCACCCGCAACTCGTCCTTGATGGCGGGCACGAACCAGGCGGTGAGCGGGTCTTTGGGATGCGCGGCGACGGCAAAGCCGAAATCGTCCACCGGCAATTTGAGCGGCGTCCAACTGACGCCCGCGTCGGTCGAGCGAAAGATGCCGCAGTGGTGCTGCATCCACATCGTATCGGGCGCGGCCGCGCAGCGCACCACGCGGTGCGGGTCCTGCGTCTCCTTCTGCCCGGCCAGTTCCGGCGGCATATAGGCGGCGACCAGGCCGTCCCCGCGCAGCGTCCAGCTTTTGCCGGAGTTGGCCGAATCCCACACGCCGCCGCAGGAGATGGCAACGACCACCCGCTTGGCATCGCGCGGATCGGGCGAGATCGAATGGATACCGGCGTCGTCATAGCCGCCGCCGAACCATTTCTCGCGCTCCGGCACGTTCCACAGCGCGCTCACCAGTTGCCAATGTTCGCCACGGTCGTCCGAGCGGAACAAGCCGGCCGGCAGCGCGCCGGCCCACAGCCGGCCCGGCTCACCGGCGCCGCCGGCCTCGAGCGTCCAGATCTGAAACAGCGTCGGGCTGCCCGCGGCATCGGCTGGAAAAGCAGGCGCGGTCAGCTCCTGCCACGAGCGGCCGTCGTCGTCCGAGCGATGCAGCTTGCTGCCGAAATGGCCGTGCTTGAGCATGGCGTAGAGCGTGCCGTCGCGCGCGTCCTTGAGCGCGGCGGTGACCGCAACGCCGGGGAAACTGGAGCGCACCAGCGACCAACTGCCGTTGTCGCGGGCGAGCTGCAGCAAACCCTTGCGCGTCGCCACCAACATTCGCTCGCTCATGGTTCAGCCTCCGGAAAGAGCCTGCATGACGTAGAGCTTGGAGTCCGGGCGGATGCTTTGGCCGAGCGCCGCCTCGCGCGGCAGCCGTCTGCCGTCGGCGAAGATGCAGACGTGCTTACGCAATTGCCCGCGCTCGTCGAGCACATAACCGCGCACGTGCGGCAATTCGGTGAACACCTCGCCGAGCGCGGCGCCGACGGTATCGCCGCCGGCGGTCAAAGGACCGTCCGGCACGAGTTCCCGCAGCCAGGATGTGAAATGAAGTTCGGCCATGGGCCGAAGACTAATTCGGCCATCGTTTCCGCGAAAGCGGGGACGATGGCCTCAGCTAGCCGCCCAGAGCCTGCACGATGGCGTTCAGCGCTTCTTCGGCCTTGGAACCGTCCGGGCCGCCGGCCTGTGCCATGTCGGGACGGCCGCCGCCGCCCTTGCCGCCAAGCACGGCCGCGCCTGCCTTCACCAGGTCCACGGCATTGAAACGCTTGGTGAGATCCTCGGTGACGCCGACCGAAATCCCCGCCCGGCCTTCGTCGCTCACCGCGACGATAGCGATGACGCCTGAGCCGATCTGCTTCTTGGCCTCGTCGATCAGGCTCGGCAGTTCCTTCGGGCTGATGCCGGTGATCGCGCGTGCGATCAGCTTGACGCCGTTGATCTCGCGCACGCCGTCGTCGGCGCTCTTGGCGCCGCCGCCGCCGCCCATGGCGAGTTTCTTGCGGGCATCGGTGAGCTCGCGCTCGAGCTTCTTGCGCTCGTCGAGCAGCGACGTAATGCGCGCCGGCATCTCCTCGAGCGGGGTCTTGAGTTCGGCGGCCGCGGCCTTGGCGATCTGCACCTGATGGTCGGCGGATTTGCGCGCGACTTTGCCGGTGAGCGCTTCGAGGCGCCGCACGCCGGCGGCAACGCCGGAGTCGCTAAGGCCGTTGATCAAGCCGATATCGCCGGTGCGCTTGACGTGGGTGCCGCCGCACAATTCGACCGACCAGCCGAGCGTGTTGCCCGAACCCTCGCCCATCGCCACCACGCGGACTTCGTCGCCGTATTTCTCGCCGAACAGCGCGCGCGCGCCGGAGGTCCGCGCGTCGTCGAGCGCCATCAGCCGCGTCGTCACCGGCGCGTTCTGCAGCACGATGTCGTTGGCGATGTCTTCGACGCGCTCGAGTTCGGCCGGCGTGATCGGCTTCGGGATGCGAGAAGTCGAAGCGCAGCCGGTCGGGCGCGACCAGCGAGCCCTTCTGCGCCACGTGATCGCCGAGCACCTGGCGCAAAGCTTCATGCAAGAGATGGGTGGCGGAATGGTTCTGCCGGATCGCCGCGCGCCGCGCGTGATCGACTTCGAGCAGCAGCGGGTCGCCGAGCTTCACCGCGCCCTCTTCCACCTTGACCATGTGCACGAACAGATCGCCGGCCTTCTTCTGCGTATCGGTGACGGCAAGACGCACGCCTTCGCGCCGCATCTCGCCGGTATCGCCGACTTGGCCGCCGCTCTCGCCGTAGAACGGCGTCTGGTTCATCATGACCGCGCCGCTGTCGCCGGCTTGAAGCGAGGAAACTTCCTTGCCGTCGCTTGCACCAGCGCCGCCACCACGCCCTCGGCGCTCTCGGTCTCGTAGCCGAGGAACTCGGTCGCGCCGGCCTTTTCGCGCAACGAGAACCAGACGGTCTCCTGCGCCGCCTCGCCCGAGCCCGACCAGGAGGCGCGCGCCTTTTCGCGCTGGCGCTCCATGGCGTCGTTGAAGGAGGCGATATCGACGCCGATGCCGCGCGCGCGCAGCGCGTCCTGCGTCAGATCGAGCGGGAAGCCATAGGTATCGTAGAGCGTGAAGGCGGTCTCGCCGTCGAGCATGGCGCCCTTCGTGAGGCCGGCGCTCTTGTCGTCGAGAATGGCGAGGCCGCGCTCGAGCGTGGCGCGGAAGCGCGTCTCTTCCAGCTTGAGCGTCTCGGTGATCAGCGCCTCGGCGCGGGTGAGTTCCGGGTAGGCCTGGCCCATCTCGCGCGTGAGCGCGGGGACGAGCTTCCACATCAGCGGGTCCTTGGCGCCGAGCAGTTCGGCGTGGCGCATGGCGCGCCGCATGATGCGGCGGAGCACGTAGCCGCGGCCTTCGTTCGACGGCAGCACGCCGTCGGCGATCAGGAACGAGGAGGCGCGCAGGTGATCGGCGATCACCCGGTGCGAGGCCTTATGCGGCCCGTGCGCGCCGACCTTGGTGAGGTCGGCGATGTGCTGGATCAGCGTGGCGAACAGGTCGATGGCGTAATTGTCGTGCGTGCCCTGCAGCACGGCGGCGATGCGCTCGAGCCCCATGCCGGTGTCGATCGAGGGCCGCGGCAGGTCGACGCGCTTGCCGCCCTCGAGCTGCTCGTACTGCATGAAGACGAGATTCCAGATCTCGATGAAACGGTCGCCGTCGGCCTCGGCCGAGCCGGGCGGGCCGCCGGGAATGTGATCGCCGTGGTCGTAGAAGATTTCCGCGCAAGGGCCGCAGGGGCCGGTGTCGCCCATCGACCAGAAATTATCGCTGCCGGCGATGCGCAAAATTTTGCGGTCGGGCAGACCGGTGATCTTCTTCCACAGATTGAAGGCGTCGTCGTCGTCGATATAGACGGTGACGAGGAGCTTCTCCGGCGAAATCTCGTAATCCTTGGTGATCAGCTCCCAGGCGAGCGCGATGGCGCGCTCCTTGAAGTAGTCGCCGAACGAGAAGTTGCCCAGCATCTCGAAGAAGGTGTGGTGGCGCGCGGTATAGCCCACATTGTCGAGGTCGTTGTGCTTGCCGCCGGCGCGCACGCATTTCTGCGCGGTGACAGCGCGGCTATATGGGCGCTTTTCCAGGCCGGTGAAGACGTTCTTGAACTGCACCATGCCGGCATTGGTGAACATCAGCGTCGGGTCGTTGCGCGGCACCAGCGCCGAGGACGCCACGACCTGGTGGTCGTTGCGGGCGAAGAAATCGAGGAAGCTCTTGCGGATATCGTTGACGCCACTCATTGGAAACGCTGTATCAGCCCCCCTGCCCGCGCGGGGCTAAATCCGCGTCCGGCTTGATGTTTCGGGGCCTATTTAGCGACGGGGGTGGGTGAAGTCCAGGAAGGGAATGGGGACCGTCATGGCCGGGCTTGTCCCGGCGATCCCGATAAGGGACGCGGTGCCTTCCTAAGCGGGATGGCCAAGCCAAGCCCGGCCATGACCCGGGCTCCCAAAACGCCTTCGCCCCCGTCTTCGGTGGCGGCCGCTTTACGCAGCCGGGTGCGGACGGGGGCGAATGCTTCACGCAGCACTCAAGATACGCGTACCCTAAAACTCGGGCGGCCAATGACGGACTTAGCCGGCTGCCCTGCTCTTCTTGCGCTTGGCCTTTGCTTGCGCCTTTGATTGTTCCTTGGCTTCCGCTTTGGACTTCGCCTTTGCCTTCATATCCGGCGTGATCCCGTCCTTGGCGTCGGCCTTGTACTTTTCTTTTATTTTCTTGGGCTCTTTGCTTGGCGTTCAAGCGTTTTGCAGGCTTAGGATGTGCCGTCACGAGGCCGGCGGTCACACCCCCGGCGGATTCAAAATTGACGGCAATAATCTCAGCCTGTTTCGGATTCCTTGTCTCCAGCCTTGGTCCGTCTTCGGATATTGCAAGCTCAGCTTTGGCCGGCTTTTCAGATTTGGTCGGCATTTCAAGTTTGGCAGGCTTGTCAAGTTTGGCAGGCTTGGGCTGTGCAGGGAGCGCTTGATCTTGCTGCTGCGCCGGTCCTTGGAACGAGGCGTCACCCTCGTCGCCGTGACCGGCACCGGGTACTAGCGTTCGATCGCTAGCGGCCGGCGTGCCCGCACCCTTTCAAGCCTCGGCGGCCTCGTCGTCGTCGTCTTTCTCAGGCTCGCCAGCCAAGATCGCCTCGGCGATCGGGCCGGCATTCTGGCGCACCTGCGCCTCGATCTTGGCGGCCATGTCGGGGTTTTCTTTCAGGAAGGTCTTGGCGTTCTCGCGCCCCTGGCCGATGCGCTGGCTGTCATAGGAGAACCAGGCGCCCGACTTCTCCACCACGCCGGCTTTGACGCCGAGATCGATCAGCTCGCCGACCTTGGAAACGCCCTCGCCGTACATGATGTCGAATTCGACCTGCTTGAACGGCGGCGCCAGCTTGTTCTTGACGACCTTGACGCGGGTCTGGTTGCCGACCACCTCGTCGCGCTCCTTGATGGCGCCGATGCGGCGGATGTCGAGGCGCACGGAGGCATAGAATTTCAGCGCATTGCCGCCGCTCGTCGTCTCCGGCGAGCCGTACATCACGCCGATTTTCATGCGGATCTGGTTGATGAAAATGACCATGGTGCGCGATTTCGAGATCGAGGCGGTGAGCTTGCGCAGCGCCTGGCTCATCAGCCGTGCCTGCGAGCCCGGCTGCACGTCGCCCATCTCGCCTTCGAGCTCCGCGCGCGGCACCAAGGCCGCGACCGAATCCACCACCAGCACGTCGACCGCGCCGGAGCGCACCAGCGTGTCGGCGATTTCCAGCGCCTGCTCGCCGGCGTCCGGCTGCGAGATCAACAGGTCGTCGACATTGACCCCGAGCTTGCGGGCATAAACGGGATCGAGCGCGTGCTCGGCGTCGACGAAGGCGCAGATGCCGCCGAGCTTCTGCGCCTCGGCAATGGTGTGCAGCGCCAGCGTCGTCTTGCCGGACGATTCCGGCCCGTAAATTTCCACCACCCGGCCGCGCGGCAGGCCGCCGACGCCGAGCGCGATATCGAGCCCGAGCGAGCCCGATGAAATGACCTCGATATCCATCGACTTGTCGTTCTTGCCGAGCCGCATGATCGAGCCCTTGCCGAACTGGCGCTCGATCTGGCTGAGCGCGGCGGTCAGGGCTTTCGACTTGTCCATGGACGATCCTTCGACGATACGCAGGGCAGGCTGACTTATCTCGCGCTCCTTATGGCCTAAGAATCGATCCCCCGACAAACGCAGGCCTCTGGCCCGCGGCACCGGAATTGACTGGAGCAAACAATGTACACTATTTGTTCTTCGTTCGCAATATGTTCTTTTACGGGCATTGGTACTGGCCTGTTTAAGACCCTTAGTGGCCTAGTTTGAAATACTTAGTGGCCTAGTTTGATTTTACCGCCTCTAGGTTGGTGTTTGATTTAGCACAACCTAGATTGAGAACATCTGGCTACTACCGGGAACAGACTTTGGCGATCTGCCTTAATTGGTACGTCAGCGAGCGGCACGATTTTACCGAAACTTTAGTTGCGGCGCAGCAATGAGCGGTATCCACTTGCTCTGCTGGCGTTTCACCATCTCCACAGTGGATATCGCCTCCCCGCTGTTACAACGCCGGTAGCCCTGCTTGCCCCCCTTCCCGGCGGCAGGGCTTTTTATTGCATTGACTACTCTCACCCGAAACACATCGCCTGCCGGATTAATCGGATAATAACCATATACGGCCATGGTCCCGGCGTGTGAGTTCGCGTGAGAGTAACTAGGACAACTGGCCCCGGTCTTGACAAACCAACCGGGATTTAGCACAACCTAAATTAAGAATATTGGAATACCGCTGGAACAAACTTTGGCACGCCGCCTTAATGGCCCATTGGCGGCGACCTAAATCAATTCCGGCTTGGCTTTATCTACAGGCCTTATTGGCTCATGGAAGCCGCAGTGGTATCGAAGTGTTCGTTACTGAGGGAGCGCCATGAGTACCCTGTATGCGGTCATAATGGGGGCTTCTGTATTCCTGGCAGTCTGTTGGCTCGCAGCAAGAGCGGCGCTGCATAGGTTTCTTCCGCCTGAATAAACCGGATGACACGGTAGGCCGCTTCGTTGGCGGCCTTTTTCATTTCGATCCCCTCATTTGAATCGGAACTGTCGGTTGGTTTGTTGGCTTCCGCCGATTGGCTTTAGCCAAAATATCGCCAATTGACATATGGTTAATACAATTCTCGCTATGCTCGTAAGGCGCAAAAGCAAACGATGCTGGTTCGATCATGCCGTTGATTTTAGCGATCGGATTTTTTGCCGTTCTCGGCGCCCTGGCGCTGACCGCACGATTGGTCTTGAACAAATTGGTCCCTCCGGGCGCGAGCCCCTGATTTCCACCGCTGGGCCGTTTCCGCCCCATTTACGGCCCGATAGCCCCTTTTAGGGAACTTTTATTCGACATTCGCTCGGGTGAAGACCAGCGTCATTGCGCCTAGACGGGGGCGTGATGGGCAAGCCTTTTGGTACCGATTTTCAAGTCGTATGTCCGAAATGTAAGGGCATTATGCGCGTTCGGCGCCGGACGCCGCATCCCCTACGCCAAGGCTGCGAAACGCAAACGATTGAATGCGCGAATTGCGCCTATGCCACGACGCGAATTGTCGACGCGGATGGGCGGGAGCTGCCGCCTGCAGACGTCAGCCCCCGCGGGCTGGCACGCCGATCCACAGAACGCCCGCGAACGCCGCTTCAGTTGGCGGTGTCTTTCGAAGGCGGGCTGGCTTTGATCCCGCGCGGTCTGTTGCGAAACTAGGCTTGGCCTGCGTCAAAATCACTCAGAACCGCAGGAATTTAGGGGACGGCCCGTTGTTTAAAGAGTCGTCCCCCGAGATTTGGACCGCCCAACGTTCTGGATCTTGGAGATGGCTAGCAGGAGATCGCGTTCCGCAACGAACGCGGTCTCCTGTCTGCTAGGCTTCCTTTTGGGCGAAAAAAGGTTGTACGAGCCGCCGTCATTGGCGGCCTTTTTCATTTCAAACGGCCCCTCGCCTGTTCGCCCCCACGGCCCGGTCCGCCTCGGCCGGCGGCGCGTTTTGATTGATGGCTCACGCACTACGTAAACGTCCGTATTCATCCAGACCGGCTGTGAGTGGTATCTGGCCCCTGCTTTGAGCCAGTCATACAAGCCCAAACCGCCAAAGACCTGTCCGGTCTGCCTCGTCGCCATGCAGGCGAAGAGCATCGAGGATGGCGTCGTCCATCTCTGCCAGCGCTGCGGTTTGACCATCACCATCGCGCCAACACCGAAGAAGGACGCTTAAGCATGCCGGCCGAAACCGTCATCGTCGTCGCCGCAATCATTGCGGCCTTCGCGCTCTTTGCCGTGCCGCTGGCTTGGGCCGATTTCTACTCACGCAACGTGCGCACGCCAGGCGCGTCGTATTTCCGCAATCCCAAATAGCCTTTCCGTTTTTGCCATGGGCGAAAACAGAAAGAGCCCGCGTCAGCGTATCTTGAAAGCCGGCACGATCGCGTTCGACCGCGCCGCCGGCATCGATTGCACCGTCCGCAATATTTCGGACGACGGCGCCTGTCTCGAAGTCGCCAGTCCGGTCGGCATTCCCAACGACTTCATCTTGGTCGTCAGCAAAGACAAGCTCAAACGGGAATGCCACGTCGCCTGGCGGTCGGCGCGCCGCATCGGCGTCCGTTTCGCGTTAAGGCCGCCTCAATCGGCGGCCTCTTTTACCGGCGCGGCTAAATCTTGAGCAAAATAGGGATTTGGCAATCATCTTTCAGAACCTGGATTTAATGGCCCTTAACCCAATATCGCCCAACACAAACGGCTTTGGGAGAGGCGCAATGTCTGAATTCGGTTCAATTTTCGACTACCAGCTGTCCGCTATGGTTTTCAGCTTCGGCACCGTCGCCTTCATGGCCACTTACGCGGCCATTGCGATGTGGGCCGTGGTGCGTTCAAACGACCACGTTGGCGTGCTGCAAACTGCCTGACGTCAATCAATCACAGCATCGAATTCGAGGCCGCCGCAGTTGGCGGCCTCTTTCGTTCGGGCGGCGATGCTCTTTGATTTGGCCGAATACGCACGCAAGGGTGCCGGCAACTGGGGACCCCTTTTTGAAAATTTGATTGGCGCTTTTGATCTGGGTCAAGGCCGCGAAAAACTGCGTACGACTAAAGTCTATACGCGGATTCGCTGCAATTCCGGCCTTCCGCAACTAGGGAACCCGAGGAGAAAACCAATGCCAACCGTCACCCATCAAGAAACGCATGATCACGCCTTGGCCTATTCCATGCTCGCGGCCGTGGCCATGATTGCGATCGGCATCATCGCCGTGTGGTTCTATGCGTCATAGGCGCAAAACCGCGGCAAAGGCTTGAGGCCGCCCAGGTGGGCGGCCTCTTTCGTTTGGCGCCGCCGGTAGATTTGAATTTCGCCGGCGCGTATTTTTCAGCATGGTGCACGGCGCCCCGATCTCTGCCCCGCTAAAAACTTTTAATTGGACTTTTTTTACCGCCCGCCGGCGATCGCGCCGGCATTTCTACAGCCGCCGGCATAATCGCCGGACATGGCGGCCGCCCCGCTTGGCGGCTTCTTTTATGCCGGCACAGCAGTGCGGCAATTGCAGCGCTTACTGGCTTCAATCCCTGCGACGATCTTGCTTTGTCTTCAGCATTGGCAATCCGCCACAGAGTGCCGTATAAAATTTTCATAAACGCAGATGGCCGCGGGTCGCGGCCGGCGGCCTACAAAAAACTACGCGCGTGGTCGCGTCGGTGTTGGGGGAGATGCGATGCAAATTGGAATTGCGGCCTACCTTCGAAATCTCGCCGTGCGTTGCAACAAGATCGCGCGCACCTGCTCGGACGCGCGGGCGCACGACGCGCTCACCGCCATCGCCGAGGAACTCGCCGACAAGGCGGAAACCCTGGAAACGACATTCAGGGTGCCGAAAGAACAGCGCTGAACGCTGCGCCGCCGGGCGCTTCCTGATCCGGAATCTGCGCGGAGAAAATATTAGCCGGAATTCGGATTCGCACTGTACGCGCCGGGCCGGTTCGCTTGCGCGGACTGCCATTCGCGCCAATGAGTCGGCCGCACGTCGAGCCGCTCCTTGGTCTCCACCTTCATCCATCCGTTGAGAATGCGGCGGCACGGAAATACAAGCGCGTGCGGGCCGTCGTCATCGATGACGGCCAACTCAAGATCGCGGTCGAACGGCGCGGTGGATACTTGCTGCCACATTTGAATAGTTTGGCGGCAAAGCCAAGCGGCGCATTGACCTAAATCATCTAAATCGTGGCGCGCGGTGCGCGGCGCGCCGGCAATGCGGCGGCGCGAAATCGCATTGACCTAAATCAATTCCGGCGCGGTGGAATTCGCGGCGCTTAGCCGGTGCGTCCACATTTTCCGGATCAAAAATTGGCTGAAAGTCACGGCTTCCCTATTCGCCGCCGCCCGGTCCGCGGCGCCGCCATGCAGGCGAGCAAGCTGCAGGAAGAATTGGATAATTTCGACACTTTTCCGTGCCTGAGCTGCCACACGGCGGTTCGCGCCAGCAAAGCGCGGCGGCCGGCGAACGGAGCCTGAAAGCCAGCCCGGATAAGGGCGGCGTGGGTCAATAAACGGCGGCACTCAGAACGGCCAGGTAGAGATCACTATGGTGACGCCGATGACCGCGCTGACCATGGCGCCCAGCGCGTAGATCTGGCCGACGATCCACACCCGCAAAAACGGCGCCGATTCTCCGTCAGCCGGCCGCCCCAGCACGATCATCGCCACTGTGACGGCGATGAGAATCAAGCCTACGGTAAAATTCATGGCGGTCCCCGGTCTTGCGACGACCGCGGCAAGTTAGCCAGCGCCGGCTCGCGGCGCTCGTAAATTACTCATTAAAAACAATCACTAAACCGCAGTCACGCGGCCCGGCGCCGGTTCCTGGCCCCAATTGGTGCCGTGCGGGAAGCCGTTGCCGTGTATGCCGTTTTGATCTCGCTCAATACCGTCGCGGCAATCTCGGTCATGGTGCGGGCGCAATCTGAAAGACGGCGGTTTCGCCCGCCACGGTTAATCGTTGGAGAAAACATGAACACCGCAAATATCAAACGTTCCATCGTCCGCAACGGGCAAAAGACCAGCGTCTCGCTCGAGGATGAGTTTTGGGAAGGCCTGCGCTCCATCGCCAACGCGCAGAAAGCCAAGCTGTCGACCATCGTGCGGCAGATCGACCAGGGCCGCCAGGGCAACAACCTGTCTTCGGCAATCCGCGTCTTCGTGTTCAATCAGATGCGCGCGCAGGCCTCGGCCGGCGAGTTCGGTGCGGTCGCGCAACAGGCCGCGGAAAGCGCCGAGTTCCGCTGAGCGTCTAGGCCTGGGCCGCGTAACGCGGCCCTTGGCAGGCCGGTTCGCCGCCGCTAGCGTCGTTGCCGTTGCAACAACGGGAGCGCGGCTTGGCCGATACGAGCATTGCAGCGCCGCAAGCGCGCGTCACCGCGCCACTGCGGCCCGCCTATATCGCCGCCGCGGCAGTCGCCCTGGCGGCGATGCTCGTTGCGATCCTCGGCAGCAGCCTGTGGTTTCTTAATTTCGTGCATGTCATGGCCGGCAGCCTGTGGACCGGCATCGACCTGTTCATGGGCTTCGTGATCGGGCCGGTGCTGCGCCGCGTCTCGCTCGACACCCGCCGCGCCATGATCGCCGGCATCATCCCGCGCACGCTCATCCTGATGCCGACGCTGTCGGCCATCACCTCCACCGCCGGCTGGTTCTTAGCCGCGCGCTTGGGCTTCCTCGATCTCGGCTACCCGCAATTCTGGTGGGTGATCGCCGCGCTCGCCATCGTCAGTGTGCTCACCGTGCAGGGCCTCGGCTATCTGCTGCCGATGAATCTCAAGCTCTATTTCGAGATCCAGAAGCCTGCACCCGACCCGGAAAGGCTCAAGCGCTGGATGCGCACTTACGTGCGCGTCGTCGGCGTGCAGGGCGTGATGCAAATCGCCATCATCGTCGTGATGGCGCGCTTCGCCACCGGATTTTAACAGCCCGCATGCCGTTTTCGCACGCCATCGATGACCGCTACTTCGAGGACTATGTCGAAGGCGACGTGCACAGTTTCGGCAGCGTCGCGGTCGAGATGGACGAGATCGTCGCCTTCGCCAGGCTTTACGACCCGCAGAGTATTCATACCGATCCGGAGGCGGCCAAGCAGAACCAATTCGGCGGGCTGATCGCCAGCGGCTGGCACACCTGCGGGCTGATGATGCGGCTCTATGCCGAGTATTATCTCACCCATGTCGCCAGCCTCGCTTCGCCGGGCCTCGACGAGTTGCGCTGGCTCAAGCCGGTGCGTCCCGGCGACCGGCTGTCGGTGCGCGTGACCGTGCTCAAGGCCGCGCCGTCGCGATCCAAGCCCGACCGCGGCGCGGTGACCTCCTTCATCGAAGTCTTCAATCAAGCCGACGAGCCGGTCATGACGATGAAGGTCGTCAACATCATCGCCCGCCGGCCCGCCGCGTAAGCCGGAACGGCGCCTGGCGCCTGCTTGACCTTGGCCGCGCGCGCCCGGCACAGTGCCGGTACGGCGACGCGAACAGGGCCCGGACATGACGCGTCAACCCAATGCGGTCGATTTCTGGCGCGGCTTTGCGCTCATCACCATCTTCCTCGACCACGTCCCCGGCCTGGTCTACGCCAAATATACGTTGGTCAATTTCTCGATCTCGGACGCGGCCGACTTGTTCGTGTTCCTGGCCGGCTGGTCGCTGCGCCTGATGGCGGACGGCGGCGGCCGCCATATGCCGACGCGCGACGTGATGCTGCGCCTGTTCGGCCGCGCGCTCGAGCTTTATGCGGCGCAGGTGCTGATCACCATGCTGGCGATCGCCATGCTGGCGCTCACCTCGATCGAACTCGACAACCCGCTGCTGCTGGAATGGCACAACGCCGCCGCCGTATTCAACGATCCGGTGCCGACGCATATCGGGCTCGCTTTGCTCACCCATCAATTGGGTTATTTCGACATCCTGCCGCTTTACGTGGTGCTGATGCTGATGGCGCCGTTCTTCGCGCTGATCGACCGCACCGTGCCGGCGCTGCTGCTGCCGGCTTCCGCCGCGCTCTATCTCTGCGCGCTCGCTTTCCGCCTGACGCTGCCGACCTGGCCGGTGTCCGGCACCTGGTTCTTCAATCCGCTGGCCTGGCAATTCACCTTCGTGCTCGGCTTTTCGATCGCCCGAGCCGACTATGGCATCGGCGCCTGGGCGCGCCGCCATATCGTGGCCTTGCGCGTGCTGGCTGTGCCGGTGGTGGTTCTCGGCGTCTTGGTGCCCTGGTTCGGCTGGTGGCCGGACCCGACCCATGTGCCCGACCCCAAGCTGTTCTTCATCCTCGACAAGACCTACGCGACGCCGGGCCGGCTGCTGCAGTTTCTCTCGCTGATCGCGGTGTTTTCGGCGGCTTTCCGCTATATCCGCTGGTGCGCGGACGTGGCCTACCTGCGGTATCTGGCGACGCCCCTGATCGCCATGTTCGCGATGCTCGGGCGCAACTCGCTTTACGTATTCTGCATCGGCTCGCTGCTCTCTCTGACGGCGCAATTCGTCCGTTTCGCCTATCGCGGCACTGTCGGCGTCGACACCGCCGTGGTAATTTCCGGAATCATCGTCATGGCGTTCACCGCATGGCTCGCCGAATCGCGACAACGTACCCGCGCAGCCTCGCCGGCTTGATCGGCGCGGCGCTCATCGGAGTGCTGATCGGCGCTGCGCACGCGCAAGCGCCGCCGGCGGCGCCGCCGTTTTCGAAGTCCTGCCAGCGCGGCGCCAGCGCGGACGCCGATCAATCGCCACTGCCCAATGTGACGGTGGCGCTGGCGCAGCGCAAAACTTTGCGCATCCTCGCGTTTGGCGCGGCGCCCGGCCGCGTCAGCGCGCGCGGCGGCGGCTACACCGCCTTGATCGAAACCATGCTCGAGCACGCGCTCAAGGGCGTCGACGTGGTGATGATCAATCGCGGCGTCTCCGGCGAACTCGCCGCCGGCGCCGCCATCCGCATGAAGAACGAGGTGGCGCTCGAGGAGCCCGATCTGGTGCTCTGGCAGGTCGGCACCAACGACGCGCTCGCCGACGTGGCGACGGACGAATTCGCCGCGACGGTCAAGGACCAGATCGATTGGCTGAAGGCGCACAAAGTGGATGTGGTGCTGGTCGGCCTGCAATTCGCCAAGGAGATGGTGCGCGACCCGCATTACGTCGATATCCGCGAAACGCTGCGCCGCGTGGCGGCGCAGGAGAACGTGATCGTCATCCGTTTCTTCGAGGCGATGCAGATCATCAATCAGGCGCAAAATACTGGGCCCGAGCCAGTGGCCGAGGAATTCTCCCGCGACGAGGCCGGCTACAATTGCCTGGCGCAATATGTCGCGCACGCCATCACGCTCGGTGTGTTCGCCAAGAACATGCCGAAACGGCCGGCGGCGAAATAGGCCTAGATCCTGAAATAGCACTGCAGCACATCCGGGCTGGCCTCATTCCGGGCGGGCGGGGA